>NZ_JACLGO010000049.1:0-3184 GCF_014219065.1 Halopseudomonas xiamenensis | reverse complement strand
CAGATTGTTTGGGGTTATATGGTCAAGTGAATAAGCGCATACGGTGGATGCCTTGGCAGTCAGAGGCGATGAAAGACGTGGTAGCCTGCGAAAAGCTTCGGGGAGGTGGCAAACGACCTTTGATCCGGAGATGTCTGAATGGGGAAACCCACCTGTCATAAGGCAGGTATCACATACTGAATACATAGGTATGTGAGGCGAACCCGGGGAACTGAAACATCTAAGTACCCGGAGGAAAAGAAATCAACCGAGATTCCCCAAGTAGTGGCGAGCGAACGGGGAGCAGCCCTTAAGCGGTTTGGAGTTTAGTGGAACGCTGTGGAAATGGCGGCCATAGTGGGTGATAGCCCCGTACACGAAAGACTCCTAGCCGTGAAATCGAGTAGGTCGGCGCACGTGAAACGTTGACTGAACATGGGGGGACCATCCTCCAAGGCTAAATACTCCTGACTGACCGATAGTGAACCAGTACCGTGAGGGAAAGGCGAAAAGAACCCCTGTGAGGGGAGTGAAATAGAACCTGAAACCGTATGCGTACAAGCAGTGGGAGCCCACTTGTTGGGTGACTGCGTACCTTTTGTATAATGGGTCAGCGACTTATATTCAGTGGCGAGCTTAACCGTCTAGGGGAGGCGTAGGGAAACCGAGTCTTAATAGGGCGTTTAGTCGCTGGGTATAGACCCGAAACCGGGCGATCTATCCATGGGCAGGTTGAAGGTGCCGTAACAGGCACTGGAGGACCGAACCGACTACCGTTGAAAAGTTAGCGGATGACTTGTGGATAGGAGTGAAAGGCTAATCAAGCTCGGAGATAGCTGGTTCTCCTCGAAAGCTATTTAGGTAGCGCCTCGTGTATCACCACTGGGGGTAGAGCACTGTTTGGGCTAGGGGGTCATCCCGACTTACCAACCCCATGCAAACTCCGAATACCAGTGAGTGCGAGCACGGGAGACACACGGCGGGTGCTAACGTCCGTCGTGAAAAGGGAAACAACCCAGACCGTCAGCTAAGGTCCCAAAGTTATGGTTAAGTGGGAAACGATGTGGGAAGGCTTAGACAGCTAGGAGGTTGGCTTAGAAGCAGCCATCCTTTAAAGAAAGCGTAATAGCTCACTAGTCGAGTCGGCCTGCGCGGAAGATGTAACGGGGCTCAAACCATACACCGAAGCTACGGGTGCATCTTAGGATGTGCGGTAGAGGAGCGTTCTGTAAGCCTGTGAAGGTCAATTGAGAAGTTGGCTGGAGGTATCAGAAGTGCGAATGCTGACATGAGTAACGACAAAGGGAGTGAAAAACTCCCTCGCCGGAAGACCAAGGGTTCCTGCGCAACGTTAATCGACGCAGGGTGAGTCGACCCCTAAGGCGAGACCGAAAGGTGTAGTCGATGGGAAACGGGTTAATATTCCCGTACTTCTGGTTACTGCGATGGGGGGACGGAGAAGGCTAGGCCAGCACGGCGTTGGTTGTCCGTGTTTAAGGTGGTAGGCTGGGATCTCAGGCAAATCCGGGATCTCAAGGCCGAGAGCTGATGACGAGTGTCCTTTTAGGACGCGAAGTGGTTGATGCCAAGCTTCCAGGAAAAGCCTCTAAGCTTCAGGTAACTAGAAATCGTACCCCAAACCGACACAGGTGGTCAGGTAGAGAATACCAAGGCGCTTGAGAGAACTCGGGTGAAGGAACTAGGCAAAATGGCACCGTAACTTCGGGAGAAGGTGCGCCGGCTAGGGTGAAGGACTTGCTCCGTAAGCTCTGGCTGGTCGAAGATACCAGGCCGCTGCAACTGTTTATTAAAAACATAGCACTCTGCAAACACGAAAGTGGACGTATAGGGTGTGACGCCTGCCCGGTGCCGGAAGGTTAATTGATGGGGTTAGCTTCGGCGAAGCTCTTGATCGAAGCCCCGGTAAACGGCGGCCGTAACTATAACGGTCCTAAGGTAGCGAAATTCCTTGTCGGGTAAGTTCCGACCTGCACGAATGGCGTAATGATGGCGGCGCTGTCTCCACCCGAGACTCAGTGAAATTGAAATCGCTGTGAAGATGCAGTGTATCCGCGGCTAGACGGAAAGACCCCGTGAACCTTTACTATAGCTTTGCACTGGACTTTGAACTTGCTTGTGTAGGATAGGTGGGAGGCTGTGAAACGTGGACGCCAGTTCGCGTGGAGCCAACCTTGAAATACCACCCTGGCAACTTTGAGGTTCTAACTCTGGTCCGTTATCCGGATCGAGGACAGTGTATGGTGGGTAGTTTGACTGGGGCGGTCTCCTCCTAAAGAGTAACGGAGGAGTACGAAGGTGCGCTCAGCACGGTCGGAAATCGTGCGTAGAGTATAAAGGCAAAAGCGCGCTTGACTGCGAGACCAACACGTCGAGCAGGTACGAAAGTAGGTCTTAGTGATCCGGTGGTTCTGTATGGAAGGGCCATCGCTCAACGGATAAAAGGTACTCCGGGGATAACAGGCTGATACCGCCCAAGAGTTCATATCGACGGCGGTGTTTGGCACCTCGATGTCGGCTCATCACATCCTGGGGCTGAAGCCGGTCCCAAGGGTATGGCTGTTCGCCATTTAAAGTGGTACGCGAGCTGGGTTTAGAACGTCGTGAGACAGTTCGGTCCCTATCTGCCGTGGACGTTTGAGATTTGAGAGGGGCTGCTCCTAGTACGAGAGGACCGGAGTGGACGAACCTCTGGTGTT
The DNA here is from genome assembly GCF_014219065.1 of Halopseudomonas xiamenensis. Lineage (GTDB taxonomy): Bacteria > Pseudomonadota > Gammaproteobacteria > Pseudomonadales > Pseudomonadaceae > Halopseudomonas > Halopseudomonas xiamenensis. The sequence goes on along the minus strand of NZ_JACLGO010000049.1, from coordinate 488 downwards.
CCGGTTGTGTCGCCAGACGCATTGCCGGGTAGCTACGTTCGGAAAAGATAACCGCTGAAAGCATCTAAGCGGGAAACTTGCCTCAAGATGAGATCTCACCGGGGACTTGATCCCCCTGAAGGGCCGTCGAAGACTACGACGTTGATAGGCTGGGTGTGTAAGCGTTGTGAGGCGTTGAGCTAACCAGTACTAATTGCCCGTGTGGCTTGACCATATAACGCCCAAACAATTTGGGTCGTGGTCTGCACATGATGTAGCAAAGAGAAACGACAAGCTGGAACGGCACGAGATTGCGGTTGCCCCTTGTTACACGACTATCACTTTTCCGACCTTTTCGTTGTGTGGATTCAACCCCACCCGACAACCGAATTGCTTGACGACCATAGAGCATTGGAACCACCTGATCCCATTCCGAACTCAGCAGTGAAACGATGCATCGCCGATGGTAGTGTGGGGCTTCCCCATGTGAGAGTAGGTCATCGTCAAGC
>NZ_JACLGO010000048.1 GCF_014219065.1 Halopseudomonas xiamenensis | reverse complement strand
AAACCATCTTGCCGTTCCGGGCCAGGGAGGCGCATTCTACAGGACTAAACCCCTGTGTCAACGCCTTCCGTTCAATCTGTTCTCACCGGTCACTGGCTGTTCGAAACCGTGTCCGAACCACCCTGGCGGTGAAGAGGTGCGCATTATAGGCCGGCCAGATTCACCGTCAAGACCCATTGCAACATTTTTGCCATAAAAAACCCTGCTCGAAAGCAGGGTTCTTATTACATCCGCACTCAGAAGCAGTCTTCGACCGACTTCAGCGGATAGTGTGCCGGGTACGGCAACTGCGCGACACCACTGTCGACCGCCGCCTGGGCCACTGCTGCCGGTACCTTCTCGATCAGGCGCACATCCATCGGCTTGGGAATGATGTAGTCGCGACCGAACTCCAGGTTGATGCCGCCGTAGGCCTGGGAAACATAGTCCGGCACCGGCTCCTTGGCCAGTTCGCGAATGGCGTGCACCGCAGCCATCTTCATTTCCTCATTGATGCGTGTGGCACGGACGTCCAGCGCACCGCGGAAGATGAACGGGAAGCCCAGCACGTTGTTGACCTGGTTCGGGTAGTCGGAGCGGCCGGTAGCCATGATCACGTCGGGACGAGAAGCGTGAGCCAGCTCAGGGCTGATCTCCGGGTCCGGGTTGGAGCAGGCGAACACCACGGGGTTTTCCGCCATCAGCTTCAGCTCGGCCGGTTGCAACAGGTTCGGACCGGACAGACCAACGAATACATCCGCCCCTTTCATCGCGTCGGACAGGGTCCGCTTGTCGGTTTCGGAGGCGAAGATCGCCTTGTGCTCATTCAGGTCGTCGCGCCCGGCATGAATCACGCCCTTGCGGTCGACCATGAAGATGTTCTCGATGGCCGCACCCAGGCTGACCAGCAGCTTCATGCAGGCAATCGCTGCCGCACCGGCACCCAGGCAGACGATCCTGGCATCTTCCAGCTTCTTGTCGGCCAGTTCCAGGGCGTTGATCATGGCTGCCGCGGTCACGATGGCAGTACCATGCTGGTCGTCATGGAATACCGGGATATCGCACTGCTCGATCAGCGCACGCTCGATCTCGAAGCACTCCGGCGCCTTGATATCCTCGAGGTTGATACCACCGAAGGTGCAGGAAATGCGTTTGACGGTATCGATGAAGGCCTGCGGACTTTCTGCCTCGACTTCGATATCGAAGACATCGACCCCGGCAAAGCGCTTGAACAGCACGCCCTTGCCTTCCATGACCGGCTTGGAGGCCAGCGGTCCCAGGTTGCCCAGACCGAGAATCGCGGTGCCGTCGGAAATCACCGCCACCAGATTGCCCTTGCCGGTGTATTTGAAGGCATTGTCCGGATCCTTGGCGATTTCACGCACAGGTTCTGCAACACCCGGACTGTAAGCCAGCGCCAGATCACGCGCAGTGGCAGTAGGCTTGGTCAGCTCGACGCTCAGCTTACCCGGACGCGGGTTGGCATGGTATTCGAGCGCATCAGTTCTCAGATCAGACATGATTACATCTTCCGGTCAAGTGGCTTATTGCGAACGATCGAGAATACAGAAAAGCCCCACCCCTCACAAGATGATTCATGCCATCTTGCCAGCCGGCCAGTTGTAGCGATTCAAGGGCTTTTTCGGCGATTCGCTCCGATCATTCAAGATGGGCCAGCCGCCATTCCAGCAGCGGCAACATGAAACGCTTGTGTCCACGGCGAGACGACCCCCGATCCACCACCCAGCCACGCACCTCCAGCTCCCGCCCGCGCCAGCTGGCAATGCCGGCAGCCCCGGGAAGATCGACGGGCAGACGCAGCACCAGCGGCCCGTCCAGCTCGACCCAGATATGACGACCCTGGGTCTGCACCGTCACGATGCACCCACGGATCAGCTGGAATCCACCCTGGCTCACCTCGGCCGCACGCTTGACCGGTGCCTGTTGCCAGACGCCCAGGCGCTGGCGGCGCGCCTGTCTTTCCTGCTGCAGATGGCAGTCGAGCAGTGTCACATTGGGCGGGATACCCACGGCGAAACCCAACCCCTGGCGCAGCAACTGGGCTTCGATATTGGCGCCCTGGGCATCGAACAGGTGTCCCAGCGTGCGGCCATAGTTGTCCCTGGCATCCTCGCCGACCAGCAAACGCAGCCCGGTCTTGCCGACCAGGCGCTGCAATTCGCTCCTGGCCTTTTGCGCATAGGGCTCGGAAGGCGCTCCCCGGCGTCCGATTTCCGGTGTATTGACACCGATCAGGCGTACCCGCCGGCCATCGACCAACTCCAGCGTATCGCCATCGATCACGCGACTGCTGACCACCCGCTCGCCGATATCGGGCAGCGAACAGCTGTCGGCAAGCGCCGCCGTGTTCAACAGGCAGACAATAAAAAAGGCGCCCCAGAGGAGCGCCTTCTTCGAACCGGACAGTGCCATCAACGGCCTGCCTGATCTTACTTCTTGCTGCTGACAGCACCGAAACGCTGGTTGAAGCGCTCGATACGGCCGCCGGTGTCGAGCACCTTCTGCTTGCCGGTGTAGAACGGGTGGCAAGCGGAGCAAACGTCCAGATAGATGCTCTTGCCCAGGGTGGAGCGGGTCTTGATGACGTTGCCGCAACCACAGGTGGCTTCGATTTCTTCGTATGCAGGATGCAGATCAGCTTTCATGGGTGATTCCTCGGTTTTGTGTGCCGCCACCGGACCAACCTGATCAGGCACCGCACTGTGTGATTCTATCCGGCACCGAAACAATCGCATGGACCGGAAAATAGGCCGGCGATAATAACAGAATTCCGCCATCACGCAAGCATTACGGGTGTTCCCGCCGGACACTGCATATCCAGGCGGCCAATGCTAACATCAGCGCTCCCCCAGAGAAGGACATCGCCCGCCGTGCCAGCCCCGATTATCCAGGTTGCCCTACCCTCGCCCCTGCGCCGGTTGTTCGACTATCGCGCACCAGCGGGCGCGCACCCGGATGAGCTGCAGGTCGGACTGCGGGTCAGCGTGCCCTTTGGCAACCGGCAGCTGGTTGGCCTGATTGCCGGCATCACCGATCAATCCAGCGTACCGGCCAGCAAGCTCAAACGCGCCAGCGAACTGCTGGATCGCACACCCTTGCTGCCCGACAGCCTGTGGCGCCTGTGCAGCTGGACCGCCAGCTATTACCAGCATGGCCTCGGCGATACCCTGAGCAGCGCACTGCCGGTACTGCTGCGCCGTGGCGAACCGGCCCTGGCACGCCAGGATATGCTCTGGCAACTGCTGCCCGGCGCCTATCCCGAGCATCCGGCGGTCGGCCGCGCGCCGAAACAGAAGGAAGCGGTGCAGGTCCTGGCCAAGCATCCGCACGGCCTGTCCCACGCACTGATCAGCCAGTGGGGGCTGACCCGCGACGCCCTCGAAGCCCTGGAACGCAAGGGGCTGGCGCAGCGTATCAGCCAGTCGCCGCACCATGTCAGCGAGCCGCAGCCTTTATTGAAGGAGCCGCCGCTGCAACCCAACACCGAGCAGCAGGCGGCGCTGGACCGCATCCTGGCCGCTGACGGCTTTAACGCCTGGCTGCTGGAAGGAGTGACCGGCAGCGGCAAGACCGAGATTTACCTGCAGGCCATCGAGCATTGCCTGCAGCAGCAGCGCCAGGCCCTGGTGCTGATCCCCGAGATCGGCCTGACACCGCAGACGCTGGAACGCTTCCGCCGCCGCTTCAACGTACCTGTGGTGATCCTGCACTCGGGCCTGAATGACCGCGAACGACTGGATGCCTGGATCGCCGCCCGCGACGGCGAGGCGAGCATCGTCATAGGCACGCGCTCGGCGATTTTCACGCCACTGGCACGCCCGGGCCTGATCATCGTCGATGAAGAACATGACCTGTCCTATAAACAGCAGGACGGCCTGCGCTACAACGCCCGGGATCTGGCGGTATATCGTGCCCACCTGGAGCAGGTCGGCATCATTCTCGGCTCAGCCACACCGTCCTTCGAGAGCCTGCACAACGTGCAGCGTGGACGCTACCAGCGCCTGCGCCTGACCCAGCGCGCCGGCAACGCCAGCCCGCCGCGCTTCCAGTGCCTGGATATCCGCAGCCGCCCGCTGGAGGGTGGCATGTCGCGCCCGCTGATCCAGCTGATGGGCGAGCACCTGCGCCAGGGCAACCAGGTGCTGGTGTTCATCAACCGGCGCGGTTTCGCGCCGACGCTGATGTGCCACGACTGCGGCTGGATGGCCGAGTGCCGGCGCTGTGACGCGCGCATGACCCTGCACCAGTCGCCGGCGCAACTGCATTGCCACCACTGCGGCAGCCAGCGCAGCGTGGACCGCAGCTGCCCGAAGTGCCAGGGCCAGGACCTACGCCCCATCGGCGCCGGCACCGAGCGCACCGAGGAGCACCTGCTGAGCTGTTTTCCGGACTTCCCGGTGCTGCGTATCGATCGTGACAGCATGGCGCGCAAGCAGGCCATGCAGAACATGCTGGCGCGCATCCAGAGCGGCGAGCCGTGCCTACTGGTCGGCACGCAGATGCTCGCCAAGGGGCATCACTTCCCTGACGTCACCCTGGTCGCCATCCTGGATGCCGACGGCGGGCTGTTCTCCGCCGACTTTCGCGGCCCCGAACGCATGGCCCAGATGATCATCCAGGTGGCCGGGCGCGCCGGCCGGGCGGACAAGCCGGGGCAGGTGATGATCCAGACCCACATGGCCGAGCATCAGCTGCTGCTGGACCTGACCGAGCACGACTACAGCCGCTTCGCCGAACGCGAACTGGCCGCACGCCAGGCGGCGCAACTGCCGCCCTACAGCTTCATGGCGCTGCTGCGTGCCGAGTCCAACGCCGCGGCGCAGACCAACCAGTTTCTCGACGCCGCCTGCGAGCTGGCCGAACAGATCGCTGCCGGGCATCAACTCGACGGTGTCGAGCTGCTCGGCCCGGTACCCTCGCCCATGGAGCGCCGCGCCGGGCGCTATCGCGCGCAACTGCTGGTGATGGCCGGACAACGCTCAGGCCTGCACCAGTTGCTGCATATGTGGCTGCCGGCACTGGAGCAGCACCCGCTGGCCCGCCGCGTGCGCTGGTCGATCGACGTCGACCCGCTGGACATGTTCTGACAGAGGGATTTGGCAAGCCGGCTGTTAAGTCGGATAATGCCGGGTTTTCCACAGGCCGTTGCCGGAATCCTCACTACCCATGAAAAACCTGATCAGCCAGTTGCTCGCCAGCGCCATCAGCACCCTGCAGACCCGCGGTGTGCTCCCCACCGATATCAGCCCGAACATCCAGGTGGAGACCGCCCGCGACAAAAGCCATGGCGACTTCGCCAGCAACCTGGCGATGACCCTGGCCAAGCCCTCCGGCATGAAGCCACGCGACCTGGCCGAACAGATCATCGCCGCCCTGCCGCCGAGCGAGGCCGTGGCCCAGGTGAGCATTGCCGGTCCCGGCTTCATCAACTTCTTCCAGGACCGCGAGTGGCTGGCCGCCCAGTTGCAGCAGGCGCTGGATGACCCGCAGCTGAACGTCCCCCGGGCCGATCCGGCGCAGCGCGTGGTGGTGGACTACTCCTCACCCAACCTGGCCAAGGAGATGCACGTCGGCCACCTGCGCTCGACCATCATCGGCGACGCCGTGGCACGGCTGCTGGAGTTTCTCGGGCATGAGGTGATCCGCCAGAACCATGTCGGCGACTGGGGCACCCAGTTCGGCATGCTGCTGGCCTACCTGGAAGAGAACAGCGTTGCCGCCGAGGCCGAACTGGGCGACCTGGAGAACTTCTACCGCCAGGCCAAGAAGCGTTTCGACGAAAGCCCCGAGTTCGCCGACCGGGCGCGCCAGCGGGTGGTGCAGCTGCAGGCCGGTGATGCCGAGTGCCTGGCGCTGTGGAACCGCTTCAACAGTATTTCCCTGGGGCACTGCCAGGCCGTGTACGACCGCCTAGGCGTCAGCCTGACTCCGGCCGATGTACGCGGCGAAAGCGCCTACAACGACCAGCTTGCCGATGTGGTCGACAGCCTGCAGCAGGCCGGCCTGCTGACCGAAAGCGAAGGGGCGCGCTGCGTGTTTCTCGATGAATTCAGAAACAGCGAGGACAAGCCCCTGCCGGTGATCGTGCAGAAGGCCGGCGGCGGCTATCTGTACGCCACCACCGACCTGGCCGCCATGCGCTATCGTCACCAGGTACTGCACGCCGATCGCGTGCTGTATTTCGTCGACCAGCGCCAGGCCCTGCACTTCCAGCAGGTGTTCGCGGTCGCGCGCAAGGCCGGCTTCGTCTCGGCGGACATGCAGCTCGAGCACATGGGCTTCGGCACCATGAACGGCGCCGATGGCAAGCCGTTCAAGACCCGCGACGGCGGCACCGTGAAGCTGATCGACCTGCTCGACGAGGCCGAACAGCGCGCCTATGAGCTGGTCAGGCAGAAGAACCCGGAGCTGGGCAGTGACGAGCTGCAGCAGATTGCCCGGGCAGTGGGCATCGGCGCGGTCAAGTACGCCGACCTGTCCAAGCACCGCAGCAGCGACTACAACTTCAACTTCGAACAGATGCTCAGCTTCGAGGGTAATACCGCGCCCTACCTGATGTACGCCTATACCCGGGTGGCCAGCGTGTTCCGCAAGATCGACCGGGACATGGCACAACTGGATGACCTGGCCCCATTGGTGCTGCAGGAGGAGCCGGAGATCGACCTGGCCGCGCACCTGGCGCAGTTCGGCAGCCTGCTGCAGTACGTGGCCCGGGAAGGCACGCCGCATTCACTGTGCCATTACCTGTACGAGCTGGCCGGACGCTTCTCCAGCTTCTACGAGAACTGCCCGATCCTGGCGGCCGAGCAGCCGCAGCAGCGTGACAGTCGTCTGCGCCTGGCGGCACTGACTGGACGCACCCTGCGCCAAGGCCTTAACCTGCTGGGCATCACTACCCTGGAGCGCATGTAAGTCGCATGGCCAAAGCACGCAAAGCCCCCCGCCGCGGCGCCAGCCGCGCCCGACCGAAGACCAGCCGTCGCATTCCCGCCTGGCTGATTGCCGTATGCGGGGCCGTCGCCGGCCTGTTCATCGCTTTCCTGTTCCAGCTGGAACCGGGCCGCGACAGCGTCAAGCGCGACACTGCTGTGCCGCAGCCAGTGACCCCGCCGCCGGCCAAACCCAGGGAGCAGAACCCCAGCTACGACTTCTATACCCTGCTGCCCGAGTCGGAAGTGGTCACCCCGAGGCCGCGTCCCACGCCGCCACCGCCGCCCCCTCCGGCAGCCAAGCCCGAGCCCGCCGCCAAGGCCGAGCCGCGCACCCGCTACTATCTGCAGGCCGGGTCGTTCCGCCAGCGCAGCGAGGCGGACCGGGTGCGCGCGCAGATCATCCTGATGGGACTGGATGCGCGCCTGGAAGACGCCAAGCTGGCCAATGGCGAAGTCTGGCACCGGGTCCAGGTCGGGCCCTTCGCCGACCAGGGCAAGCTGACCCAGGCCGAGCAGACCCTGGCCGGCAACGGCTTCAGCAACCTGCTGCGCCAGCAACGCACCACGCCCTGAAGACCTCCATCCGTGCCGCCGGCGACCAGCCGTCGGCACGAACCTCCCGGCCCGCTCCGGGATCTTGAATTCTCCCCGCCCCATCCCCAGATAACAGCTACGACAGACAGCACGCATGACGTGCTGCCCGCCATTCAGAACAGCCAACAGGAGCTGCGCGTGACTACAATCGTTTCAGTACGCCGCCACGGCAAAGTGGTAATCGGTGGTGATGGCCAGGTCTCGCTGGGCAATACCGTCATGAAGGGCAATGCCCGCAAGGTCCGCCGCCTGTACCATGACCAGGTGATCGCCGGATTCGCCGGTGGCACCGCCGACGCCTTCACCCTGTTCGAGCACTTCGAGGCGCAACTGGAAAAACACCAGGGGCACCTGGTGCGTGCCGCCGTGGAAATGGCCAAGGAGTGGCGGACCGACCGCACCCTGCGCCGCCTCGAAGCACTGCTGGCCGTGGCCAACAAGGATGCCTCGCTGATCATCACCGGCAACGGCGATGTGCTCGAGCCCGAGGAGGGCCTGATCGCCATCGGCTCCGGCGGCGCCTACGCCCAGTCGGCCGCCCGCGCGCTGTTGCGGCATACCGAGCTGTCAGCCCGGGAGATCGTCGAATCGGCACTGAACATCGCCGGCGAGATCTGCATCTACACCAACCAGAATCAGACCATCGAGGAGCTGGACGCCAACTCCTGAGGCGTTCGGAAGCAAGCACATGTCCATGACACCCCGCGAAATCGTCCATGAACTGGACCGTCACATCATTGGTCAGCAGGATGCCAAGCGCGCCGTGGCCATCGCCCTGCGCAACCGCTGGCGGCGCCAGCAGCTGCCCGAGGCGCTGCGCCACGAAGTGACGCCGAAGAATATCCTGATGATCGGCCCCACCGGCGTCGGCAAGACCGAAATCGCCCGCCGCCTGGCCCGCCTGGCGCAGGCGCCCTTCATCAAGGTCGAGGCGACCAAGTTCACCGAGGTCGGCTACGTCGGTCGCGATGTCGAGTCGATCATCCGCGATCTGGTCGACGCCGCATTGAAGATGCTGCGCCAGCAGGAAATGACCAAGATGGGCCACCGCGCCGAGGATGCCGCCGAAGAGCGCATTCTCGATGCCCTGCTGCCGCCACCCCGCCAGGGCGCCAGCGAGCAACCGGCACGGGAAGACAGCAGCACCCGCCAGCTGTTCCGCAAGCGCCTGCGCGAAGGCCAGCTGGATGACAAGGAAATCGAGATCGACGTGGCCGACACACCGGTGGGCGTGGAGATCATGGCACCGCCCGGCATGGAGGAGATGACCAGCCAGCTGCAGAACATGTTCTCCAGCTTCGGCAAGAACAAGCGCAAGACCCGCACGCTCAAGGTCAGCGAAGCCTTCAAGCTGATCCGTGACGAGGAAGCGGCACGCCTGGTCAACGAGGAGGACCTCAAGGGCCGCGCCATCGAGGCGGTCGAGCAGAACGGTATCGTGTTCCTCGACGAGATCGACAAGGTCAGCAAGCGCGCCAACAGCGGCAGCGGCGCCGACGTCTCTCGCGAGGGCGTGCAGCGTGACCTGCTGCCGCTGATCGAAGGCTGCACAGTCAATACCAAGTTCGGCATGGTACGCACCGACCACATCCTGTTCATCGCCTCCGGCGCCTTCCACCTGACCAAGCCGTCGGACCTGATCCCCGAGCTGCAGGGGCGATTGCCGATCCGCGTGGAACTCAAGTCGCTGTCACCGGACGACTTCAAGCGCATCCTGACCGAACCCGATGCCTCGCTCACCGAGCAGTATCGCGCGCTGCTGCAGACCGAGGGTCTGGAGCTGGAATTCGCCGATGACGCCATTGCCCGGCTGGCGGAGATCGCCTGGCAGGTCAACGAGAAAACCGAGAATATCGGTGCCCGTCGCCTGCACACGGTGCTCGAGCGACTGCTGGAGGAGGTGTCGTTCAGCGCCGGCGACCTGGCGTCCAGGCAGGATGGTGAGAAACTGGTCATCGATGCGGCCTATGTGAACCAGCATCTGGGCGAGCTGGCGGTCAATGAAGACCTGTCACGCTATATTCTGTAACCACTAGGCAGGCCCGCCATGAGCACACCGATACCGAGCAAGATCAAACTGCACAAGGCCTCCCGCATCCTGGAACTGCGCTATGCCGATGGCCGCGGTTTCGAGCTGCCGGCCGAGTTCCTGCGCGTGCACTCGCCGTCGGCGGAGGTACAGGGCCATGGCCGGCCGGTGCTACAGACCGGCAAGCAGAACGTGGCGCTGGTCGGTGTCGAGCCGGCCGGCAACTATGCGCTCAAGCTGATATTCGATGATGGCCACGACAGCGGCCTGTACAGCTGGGACTACCTGTACCAGTTGGGCGAGCGGCAGGAGTCATTGTGGCAGGACTATCTGGAACAGCTGCGCGCCGCCGGTGCCAGTCGTGACCCGGACGTGTCGGTGGTACGGGTCATGCTCTGAAGAGGTGCATGCCATAGTACAGCGAGCCGGTGATTCCGTGCCCATGGATTGCTTCACCGCTTCGCGGTTCGCAATGACGTGAAGTTATTGTAGGAGATTCTATGGTTCCAGGCAACCCCTTATTCTGCTGTTTTTGGCTGGTAGGTTGTCTGGTTCTGCATCAGCGCAA
>NZ_JACLGO010000047.1 GCF_014219065.1 Halopseudomonas xiamenensis | reverse complement strand
GCGACCAGGTGCTCGGCGTGGCAAGACTCGCAGCGAACCCGTAGAAAGCCATGCTCCAGCCGCCCGCATTGGAGAAATTCTTCAAATTCCCGTTGCACATAGCCCGGCAATTCCTTTCCCTGCTCTGCCATAAGCGCAGCGAATGCCGGGTAATACTCGTCAACGATCTGATAGAGAAGGGTTTGCTCGGGTCGGTGGCTCTGGTAACGACCAGTATCCCGATCCCGGCTGGCCGTCCTGGCCGCCACATGAGGCATGTTCCGCGTCCTTGCAATACTGTGTTTACATACAGTCTATCGCTTAGCGGAAAGTTCTTTTACCCTCAGCCGAAATGCCTGCCGTTGCTAGACATTGCCAGCCAGTGCCCGTCACTCCCACTCGATTGTAAACAAGCACACAAAACCCTTTAGTGACAACAATTTGCAAGAACTATCAGGCTCAGTGCCATGAAAAATACCATGACCAGATCATGAGGTTGAACACGGCTTGCGCCGGCAGCGTTCACGCTCCTGGTCGGCGATCTCGCCCGGCTGCAATGCTAGCTCAGCATCGGTCATGCGCTCCAGCACGTCGCGTAGGCGGATGGTGCAAGGAATGGGCGGCAGCTCGAACTCATAGCCGCCGGCGATCATTTCGGCCGCAATCTCCTCGGTGATGAAAAACGGCTCGTCGTCTTGGTTCGGCTTCTTCATGCCCTTTCCTCCTGGCGCTCATCCTGGCCGACAGCGGCCAGGGCATCGGCTTCCGTCAATGCGTCCTCCACGAACGCGCCGTGCTGCTTCGCTTCGGCCTGGCTGACCTCGGCCCATATCCGTTTCACCTGGGCCGCACTGTACCCGGCCAGCTCGGCGGTCTTGTTGATGCTGTAGCCGGACTTGCGCAGCGCGACAACTTGGGCGCGGCGCTTCGGATCAGCACGGCGGCCCTTGTACCGCCCGGCCTGGCGGGCCAACTCAATGCCTTGGCGCTGGCGTTCGCGCCTGTCCTCGTAGTCGTCGCGGGCCATCTGCAAGGCCAGGCGAAAAAGCATGATCTGCACGGCTTCCAGCACGATCTTGGCGACGCCCTGGGCCTCGGCCGCCAGGTCGGATAGATCGACCACGCCAGGGACGGCCAGGCGTGCGCCTTTGGCCTGTATCGAGGCCACCAGGCGCTCGGCCTCGGGCAAAGGTAGGCGGCTGATGCGGTCGATCTTCTCGGCAATGACCACCTCGCCGGGCTGTAGGTCGCCGATCATGCGCAGCAGCTCAGGCCGGTCGGCGCGTGCGCCGGATGCCTTCTCACGGTAGATGCCGGCGACGTAGTAGCCGGCGGCCTTCGCGGCCGTAGTGATCGCCTCTTGGCGTTCCAAGTCCTGCGCGTCGGTGCTGACGCGCAGATAGACCCGCGCCACCATCGGCGCGGCTACTGGCTTCGTCCTGCGCATACTTGCGGGCTCCTTTGGGCATACTCAAATGCACCCATCTTAAACTGGCAGGCCAATTTATCACATATCGATCTAAATGCGCCTAGCTCATTTTTACAGCTTAAATGAGCTATTGAGCACACTCCATATTTCGACTATTATTGAAACATGGAAACGATAAATGCTGTAGCCGCCCTGGCGGCCATCGCTCAAGAATCGCGCCTCGCGGTGTTCCGGCTTCTCGTCCAGGCCGGCCCCGCCGGCATGGCCGCCGGAAAAATCAGCGAAGCGGCCGGCATCCCGCCGTCTTCGCTATCCTTCCACCTGAAAGAGCTGGCACACGCCGGCATGGTCACGTCGCGGCAAGAAGGCCGATTTGTGATCTACGAGGCGAACTTTTCGACGGCCACTAACCTGGTGGCCTTTCTCACGGAAAACTGCTGCGGCGGCCAGGTGTGCAACCTGTCTTGCACCACGGAAGCCGGGAAGGTGTTGGCATGAGACTTCGCCATCTTTCCGACCCCGATTCTTTGCCCGCTTTGGACAAATCCTTTGCCATCGAGCGCCCGGCGCTCGGGCTGGCACCCGACGCCCCGCCGGTGCGTATCCTGCTGCTGTATGGCTCGCTGCGCGCCCGCTCGTTCTCACGGCTGGCCGTCGAGGAAGCGGCCCGGCTGCTGCAATTCTTTGGCGCAGAAACACGCATCTTCGACCCGTCCGATTTGCCGTTGCCCGATCAAGTGCAAAGCGACGATCACCCGGCCGTCAAGGAGCTGCGCGCCCTGTCCGAGTGGTCAGAGGGACAAGTCTGGTGCAGCCCGGAACGCCACGGTCAGATTACCAGTGTCATGAAGGCGCAGATTGACCATCTGCCGCTTGAAATGGCCGGCATCCGGCCGACCCAAGGCCGCACCCTGGCCGTGATGCAGGTATCCGGCGGCTCGCAGAGCTTCAACGCCGTGAACACCTTGCGTCTGCTCGGCCGCTGGATGCGAATGTTCACCATTCCGAACCAGTCGAGTATCGCCAAAGCGTTCCAAGAGTTCGACGCGGCGGGCCGCATGAAGCCCTCGCCGTACTACGACCGAATAGCCGATGTGATGGAAGAACTGGTGCGCTTCACGGCGCTGGTACGGCCGCACCGTGAAGCACTGACAGACCGCTATTCCGAACGGAAAGCGGCCGGCCACGTCATCGACGAGGCCACCGATCTTTCATCCATCGCCATTGCTCCCCAGCCACTACCAGAAAGCGAAACATCATGACCGAAAGAATCTATAACGTCCTCATCCTCTGCACCGGCAATTCGGCGCGCAGCATCATGGCCGAAGCTCTCATCAACACGATGGGGCAAGGGCGCTTCCGCGCCTACAGCGCCGGCAGTCACCCAACCGGCAAGGTCAATCCCTTCGCCGTCGAAAAGGTGGAGTCGGTGAATTACCCGACCGAGAATCTGCGCAGCAAGAGCTGGGACGAGTACGCCACGCCCGACGCACCGAAGATGGACTTCATCATCACCGTCTGCGACAACGCCGCCGGCGAAATGTGTCCGGTGTGGCCTGGTCAGCCGATCTCGGCGCATTGGGGATTTGAAGACCCGGCCGCCGTCGAAGGCACTGACGCCGAGAAGCGCCGGGCCTTCGAACAAACCTTCCGGCACATGATGAACCGCGTCCGCCTGTTCGTGAATCTGCCTCTCAAAATGCTTGACCAGACGGCCATCAAGCGCGAGCTGGCGAACATCGGCAAGACCGAGCAGGAAGCATGAGCGCCGGCGCACAGGCCATCGCCGCGAAGCCGCGCCAGGCCCCGATGAGCGGCTTCGAGCGTTACCTGACGCTGTGGGTGGCCCTGTGCATCGTCGCCGGTGTTGCGCTCGGCCAGGGCCTTCCTGACGTGTTCCAGGCCATAGGCCGCATGGAAGTGGCCCAGGTCAATTTGCCGGTGGGCCTGCTGATTTGGGTAATGATCGTCCCGATGCTGGTCAAGATCGACTTCGGGGCGCTGCACCAGGTCAAAGAGCATTGGCGCGGCATCGGCGTCACGCTGTTCGTGAATTGGGCCGTCAAGCCATTCTCGATGGCCCTGCTGGGGTGGCTGTTCATCCGACAAGTGTTCGCTCCGTTCCTGCCGGCCGATCAACTGGACAGCTACATCGCGGGCTTGATCTTGCTGGCCGCCGCGCCCTGCACGGCAATGGTGTTCGTGTGGAGCCGCCTTACCAACGGCGACCCGCTTTTCACGCTCTCGCAAGTGGCTCTGAACGACGCCATCATGATCGTGGCCTTCGCGCCCATCGTCGGCCTGCTGCTGGGCATGTCCTCGATCTCGGTGCCTTGGGACACGCTGCTGATTTCGGTCGTGCTCTACATCATCGTGCCGGTGATCCTGGCGCAGCTCTTGCGGCGGCATCTGCTCAAGCAAGGACAGGCCGCCTTTGAACGGGCCATGCAGAAGATCGGGCCGTGGTCGATGGCCGCGCTGCTGCTGACGTTGGTTCTACTGTTCGCCTTCCAGGGCGAGGCCATCATCCGGCAGCCGTTAGTGATCGCCATGCTAGCCGTGCCGATCTTGATTCAAGTGTTCTTCAATTCCGGGTTAGCCTACTGGCTGAACAAGCGGGCGGGGGAAAAGCACTCTGTCGCCTGTCCTTCGGCCCTGATCGGTGCCAGCAACTTCTTCGAGCTGGCCGTGGCGGCCGCCATCAGCTTGTTCGGTCTGCACTCCGGCGCTGCATTGGCAACCGTGGTCGGCGTCCTGGTCGAAGTGCCGGTGATGCTGCTGGTCGTGCGCGTGGTGAATCGCTCGAAGAGCTGGTACGAACGAGGTTGAACATGAGTAGGAAAAAACTGAGGAAATGATTGCAGATTGCCGCGCCGGCCGCTTCCTGGCGCATTCGATCACTGACCTGGAACACCTAGTATCCATGCTTGCTGAGGTCGCCCGATGACAGACCCAAAGAACCTAGAGAACAGGCTGCATGAGAAGGCCGACCCGGCCCGCGCCGTTTCCACTGGTCGGGTGCGCTACACACTGGCCGAACTACTGGCCGACGCGGAAGCATCCGGGGCTTACCCGCTGCCGCCGGAGGAACGCGAATGGATGGATGCGCCGTCTGTGGGTCGGGAATGGCCAAACAGTGAAGATTGAAAAAGGCGGCCAGTTCGAGTGGCCGCCCTTTCGTCATTAGCTGCACGCTTGGCGCAAGGCGTTCATTGCTTCTTGAAAATCAGCCTGTGTCGCCCGGCCCGTTTCAGCTTGGTAGTACACCACCATAAAAGCATTAGCGACGGCTTCGGCCAATGGCCCAAGGCTCCGCGCTTCCGCTTGGTTGATGTACTCCAAAGAAGAAAGAATAGCCGCTGCTTGATGCACTGCTTGCCCTGGTTCGATAATATGTTGTGTTGTCATAATTCACCTCTCCAGTAGGTGTTGATTGAAAGTGCCGGGCTGGTTGTGGCCAGCCCGGTGCGCCTACAGGTACAGCCCCGCCGCCTCCGCGAATGCTGACCGCTCATTCCTGCCGCCATTAACCTCAATACTTATCGGCTTAGTTTCGCTCTCTCTCATAGGGTCTGGCCGTGATACAAAAGCGGCTGTTTCTGTCTCTGCATCGACCTCGGTCGATTGATCACCCAGCGGCGAAATAAATACCTGGCTGACTTCTTCCCTTGGCGCTTCATCCAGGGCCGCCAATGCGGCCATGTATGTTGATGTCGTCATCGTGCTAACTCCTGACTTCGTTACTATCTGGGCCAGAATCGGCGCCCAAGCTATTGCCCTCGAACTGGCCAGATTGGCTTGCTTCTTTCGGCTCCATGCTTTCGCGTATCGAAGCAGCCAGTTTTCCGCCTGTGGTTTCGCTCACTCGCTCCTGGAATCCCTGCTTCACTTGAGAGCCGACACCCTTGGCTAACTCGGAGGCCGTGCCTGTGGCCAGCTTCGCGGCCTTGGCAAAGCCGCCACCGCTTGAGCTACTGCCGCTGTCACCAAAGCCAGCCGCTTGGGCGAATGGGCTACTGCCAGCAGTACCCGCTTCACCACCACCGTTTCCGCCACTGCTGACAACTGACCCCATGCTGGACATGTCACCGCCGGTTTCCATACTCGCTGATGCTTTCTGAAAAGCCGCTTGGAGTGCACTTGCACCTCCGGCTGCACCGGCTGCGGCACCCATAACCGCTTTACCTGCCAGGGCAGCGCCGCCAGTTGCCATACTGGCCGCCGTCACCGCCGCCCCAACTGCCGCACCCGCACCGAAGTTTCCAATTCCACCGGCTGCGCCAATACCACCACCAGACACAAGACCAGAAATCATCGGCGGAACTTTGTTGACCAAGAAAAGCAAGATGACCGATATAACCAACATCACGGCCAGTTCCTGGGATGCCATGTTCTCGCTGATTTGCGTGTAGTAGTGATTGATGAACTCTTTGCCAATCGCAACCAGAAGCACCATTGCCATAAGCTGTGCGGCCAGGCCCAGCACGGTCTTGTAGTAATTGATCGCCATGTCGGAAGTCCAACGACTTCCACCAAAGCCAAGGAAGAACACACCGGCATACAACAGAATCCAGGCTGATGCGAGCAACAGCAACAGGTTGACCGCAATCAACGCCAGGACAAACAAAACAGCCAGGGCCATTAGCTCCATGACCAGAGCAGTTGCCATCTGCCGCCATCCCAGCTCCGAGGTGGCCTGTACTGTGCGGTTGTATAACTCGAAACCAAGATCAAGGATGCTGGAGGGCCCAAGATTGCTATTGGAAAGTCCCCCCGCCTGCGCGCCCAGAGTTTGCAATGACTGAACAATCGTACCGGCGATATTCATGCCCTGGTTCGCATTCGTCAGCAACCACCAGAAAAAGCCGGTGAAGATCGTGAAGCGAACGAACTCCGCGAAGAACTCGCCAATGTCGGCCTTGCGCAAAGCCATCATGCCGAATGTCCAGACCATCGAAATCACAACCAGCGTCCAGAACAAACGCGATGCAGCGGACTCAATAGCTGGCCCCCATGTTGCGGCAGCATCATGAAAACGCTTGAGCACATCATTCATAACACCGCTGCTACTTAGCTCCTGCGCCATTGCAGGTTCAGCCAGCACCATTGTGGCGACCATCATCAAGCCACCTAGAGCAATTTTCTTTCTCATGGCGACCACCTCAATAATCATCTTTAGGGCTGGGCTTGAACTCCCACTGACGCATCTGCTTGGCCTTCTGGAATGCTCTGCATTCCTCGGTAAAGGCCTCTCGGTTCGCTTCGCTGCGCATTTCATTCAGTGCTGCCTGGAACGCATCGGGGGCACACGTCGCCGCATTTGGTTCGGGCATCCTTTCCTGTTCACATCCAGCCAACAACAGCAACGTAGCCGCGGTAGTAAAAAAGATTTTTTTCATCTCACCGCCTCCCTAGTAGTTGTCTGCCGGACTCGGGCGAAACGTCCAGGTACGCATTTGCTCGGCCCTGGCATCACCTCGCGCCTCGGCATCGAGTTCTGCTGCAATCCGGGCTGCCTCCGCGTTGTGTTGGGCGGTCAACATGGTGCGAATCTGCAAGAGCTGATTGGCCTGCTGGCTGGCGAGCTGGTTGGCGTAGCCGATGGCCTGTAGCTGGCCAGTTGCACCCTGGGCCGCGCCTTGCAGCCGCTCCAGGGTACGGGCGTCATCCTTCAAAGCCTTTTGCTGGTCGGCAACGGTCTGGAACAGGGCATCGTTGGCCTTCTTTTGCGACTCTGACGCCAGGCGGCGGTTCTCTTCCATCGCTGCCTTTTCGGCCGGCGTGCATCCGCCGCTGCCGTTGAAGCATGGCGAGCTGCGGTAATAGGCCACGTCCTGAAACTTGGCCAGGTAACGATCCAGGCTGCCTAGCTGGTTCTCGTAATAGGCCAGCGTGTTTTGCGCGGCAATCAGCCGGTTGATCGTAGTCTGCGCCTGATCCCAGATATACGCGGCTGGGGCCATCGTGTTCTGGAGCTGATTTTCGTACTGCTGCAACTGGGTCTGGTACTGCTCAATCTGCTTGAGCGTCTGCGCCACCGACTCGATGGCCGTCATGATGTTCTGGGCCAGGTTGCCGCCGTCGATGACGGGGATACCAGCTTGCACAGGGGCGGTGGTAGTGGTGATAAAGCCGGTTGCGAGTGCAACGGCTAGAGCGGTTTTTTTAGCCGCTAAAATTTTGGACTTCATGGTCGTACTCCGTCGATGAAAAGAAGGCATTGCCTTGACCAAGCGTTGTGCTTGTTCTCGGCAACGTTTCATCGAAGAGCTACGCCACTAGCTGATCGGTATTGCCCTTGGCGCTGAGGCCCGGACTTACAAACGTAAAACTACTCTGTTTTTTTATCGCTTTCGGACAAGCCAACTTCCCGGCCAATCTCTTCAAGCTCTAGCGGCTGTACTGCCGCCGTCAGTATTTCGCGTATTTCCGCGTCGGTGCTCCTATCGTTGAGCGCTGCTCGAACTTTCAACGCACGGTGCACCTCGGCGGGTAAATTCCTGATAAGCACATTTGCCATATCAATACCCTTTTGGTGTACCCGACAACCATGCTATCAAAGATATTAAAAATAGCAAGACCTATACTCTTGCAACCGGCGGTAGCCGATCAGCCCCGCAGGGCAGGATTCCCGTTGAGTGCCCCCGGCGCGAATAAGGGACAGTGAAGATAGATAACCGGCTTGCCGGTTAGCTAACTTCACCCATCCTGCCCGCATTTCACCCACTATTGAAAATCTAGCGCATATCGAACGTAAAGCGTTTTATCGTCAAACAAACACCGATTCTTGGCAACATAACCGTAATCGTCACCAAATCGGCCTGCAATCGACATAGTCGCTTCAAAATCGCTGCTCAATCGGCTTTAAATCGGAACCTAAAATGCCAACAATCGACACAAACCATTCGCCCCGATGGGGCGAGTTGGACGCCAAAAAAGAAGGGCATAACCCGCCCCTCAAGTGTCAATGAACACAAGAAATTTGCCTCCCCTCCCGTCATACCACTAAGGCGACGTATTGATACTTGAGGGGCAACCTTTCCTGATGTTGACACCTTCACGCAGGTTACTGGTTATGGGCGTCCAACACACACGGCTCATTCCTGCTTGGTAATAATAAGAATAATAATCTTCTTATTATTCTTACCGAACGAATGGGCACTGCTTAGCCATTTCACGTTTCGAGCCAAGGTTTCAGTACAGATAACTACAAGTGCACACAGCGGCCCTCCAGCACCGTTAGACGCAGATTCTGCTTCAGCTCATGGAATAAGGGACTCCGGGTTGTTTTCCCCTCTCACAAGGCGTTTCAGCGGCCACTGAAGCCGCCTTCTCTTCTTGGCGTTAAACCATCGGCCTATGGCCGATTGATAAAGCCCGCCAGGGCTTTATTGGCAAGGTCAGAACGCGCCCTCAAGGCGCGAGCTGCACCGCGCATGATGGATTATCTTTAGATAATCTTGGATGGATTTCCCAAACTGCCCGCAAAGCAGCGCACCGTCTGGGTTTTCCAAATTGGGACGGGGAACGTTACGACGGCAGAAGGGGAGCGTTACGACGGTAACAAGGGAACGTTACGACGGTAAACGGGTGCAGTTGCCGTGGGGCCAGGCCTCTTGATCTCCCATTTTCCCTTGGCGTATTCGTTCACTACCCAACCCACGGCGGCAAGTTCGGCCAGTGCCTTCCGGGCAGTCTGACGGCGTTTTTTCATAGCTTCGGCATTGGCTTCATCTGGCCAGACATAGCCGCAAAGCGTGTCCAGTTCCACGCGCCCGGATTTGCCGGGGTCGATCCAGCCGCATAGCCGTTGGTGCATCAGCCGTGCCGGATCAGTCTGTAGCACCCGCACTTCCGCCATGTCGATACGGGCATATGGACGATGCCCCAGGATCGCTTCGGCAATACGCGGATTCAGGGCAACCCATAGCCTGCCGTCCGTCTCGTCAAAAGCATGACTCATCAGGTGGAACGCGGCTTGCCGCCGTCCCTTCGTCACAAGGATGGTGACGTTCGACATGCGCAGCAGGCTGGCTTTGAGCGCCTTGATGTTGTCGCCGCTATCCGTCATGCCCGTTTCTGAGAGCAGTTTGGTCAGGCTCTCACGAACCACCAAGCCGTCTTGCTCAATGGCTTCGAAACGGGGTTCAAGGAATAGCCGTAGCTGTCGCCCCGTCTCACTGGTCGGTTCCGGGGTTAGCAAGATGCCGTTCGGGCCGCCAAGGGCCACGATGCCTTGCAAAAGACGCATATCATCGGCCCCGAGAGGTTCGAATCCGACGAAACGCATGGATTCGTCCTCGCCAAAGGTGTAGGTCACGTCCAGCTTGCAGCGTTTGCGATCGCCACGCTTGAGGCTGCGGAACAGGCCAGGTGCCAAACAGTGCGCGGGATCATGTCGGACGTGGGTCAGGTCATGCTTAGGCTTCTTCACGCTGTCTCCTTTTCACCTTGCACTGCCGCTCCAGTACAGCAGGCTTCAACACGCCGCCGTCGTGCCGTCTAAACCAGAGTTCTTGAAAAGGTGCGCCATAGTTGGCCTTGCTGACGCCAAAGCGGACAAAATACCCACGCTGACAATCATCGACCCCCAGTATCTCGGCCTCGCCTTGCGTCATGCCGGATAGGTACGATTGCCAACGGATGTTATCAACCAGTACGGACGATCCACGACTGGCCTGCTGTTGATCGCCCGACCCCATCATGGCTGCGCTTTTACTCGCGTGGTGCAGAAACACAATGGAGCAGCCTGTATCAGCGGCTATGGCCTCCATGTGCCCAACAACCTGCGCCATCGGCCCGCTAGCGTTCTCCTCCTCAATGTGGAAGCGCCGCAAAGTGTCCAAGATCATCAAGCGACGACCTTCAGCGGCTCGTTTGAGAGCATCGAACCAGCTAGCAGCCATGATGTTTGGGCATTTACCGATCAAGGGTTCAATGAGCAAACCATCAGCCACGGCTTGCCGTTCCGCTGCGCTGAGGTGTGCCCCAAGGGCGTGCAGACGATGGTGAATAGCGGCCGGTGGATCTTCAGCAGGCAGATAGACCACTTGCCCGGTGGGAAACTCGCCTATTTCAAGTAAATCAGGCCCGCCTGCAATCTGTGCAGCCAATTGAAGGGCCAACATGGATTTACCAGCCCCACCAGGCGACACAAGAGCACCAACAGTGCCAGCAACCATATTAGGCAGAACATAATCAATGGGTGGCGGCAATTCCGTGAAAGCCGCCATAAGATCAAGAGCCATATAACTAGCCCTCTATAGGGCCAGGTCGCGCAGCTTGATCACCCGATGATTTACGTGCCTCAATCCACTCTTCGACCTCTGACAAATCCCAGGCGACATTTCTACTGGTTAACGCGATACGGCGTGGAAAATCCCCTCGCTGCTCCAGGTTATAAATTGTTCGTGTCGAAAGCGGGATCATCTCCAGGAGCTTCTTCCTGTTGATGAGGGTCTTTATATTTTGCATGGGTCAATACCTCTCAAATGAATAGTTGCTATTCATCGAGTAGCTGCGCGAAGCAGCTAATCGGTAATTGACCTGCCCGATGCCAATGGCGGCCTTATTTATAAATTCACGGCATCAACTTCAATGCTATCAAAGATAGCAAAAACATCAACCCTTACTGCCTCCCGAAGTCCACTCATCAATCATATCGGCCCAATCCTGCAACATCGCCGCCCGCTGCTCGCGGTACTCAGCCTTGTTGTAGACAGCCCTCACGCCCTTCTGCTCGTGCGCCAGGCACTTCTCGATCCAGTCGGTGTTGTAGCCGGCCTCATGCAACAGCGTGCTGGCTGTGCGCCGCAAATCATGCGGTCCGAACTTGGTAAGTGACTTCCCATCTTTCTGCGCCGCCTTGTAAGTCAGCGTCAGCACCTGGTTAAGTGTGGCAGCGCTCATCGGCGCATCCGAGTCGTACCGTGATGGCAAAACGAAGTCGGAACCACCGGCAAAGGTTTTCATGGCAATGAAAATATCCAGAGCCTGCTGGGACAGAAATACCAGGTGCGGGTTACGGCGTTTCATCCGCTCCTTTGGAATCGTCCACAACGCTTCGCTGAAATTGATCTCGCTCCAGGTCGCATTGGTCAGCTCGCTCTTGCGCACCATCGTCAGCAATAACAGCTTGGCCGCCGCACGGTTTGTTGGGCTTGTGCCCACTCGCTCCATGTACTGGTACATCAGCCCAATTTCTTCTGGCGTCAACGCTCGGTCACGTGGCTCGAATCGAGCGATGCTTGTTGGGCGCACCAGTTCTGCCGGGTTTTCGACCTTCTGCCCACGCTCGATGGCCCAGCGAAATACCTGCAACACGATTTCACGCACATGAACGGCGGTGGCCGGTGCGCCTCGCTCAACAATGGCATCAGCCAGCGCCCGCAAGTCTTCGTGGGTGATCTCCACCAGCTTCTGATTGCTGAATTTCGGCTTCAGCTCACGCTCATAAACCGAGCGGCGCATATCGCGGGTGGAGTCGGCCATCTGGTAGCCACGCAGCCACTTCTCCGCCCAGGCACCGAACGTCTCTGCATCTTTCACCCGCGCCTTGTCTCGGGCTTTCTCCTTGGCCGGCGACTTGCCCGCCGCAACCATCTTCTTGGCGTCACCCAACAGCTCGCGGGCTTCGGCCAGGGTGATGCCACCGACACCATAACGCCCAAAGGTGATGGTCTCCTGCCGACCGTTGATTGAGTAGTTGTAACGGAACGAGATGGAGCCGGCTGGAGTCACTGCCACATAGAGACCTTCCCGGTCATTCACTTTGTAGAGTTTGTCCCTGGGCTTGAGATTGCGCAGCTTGGTATCGGTCAGCATGTACCTTGTCCTTCTTCGTCTCCGATACCATGCTGAAAAAATCTCGAATTTATCGTATTTTTTCTTACGAAACAGTAACTTATAGAATATTAATACCATGAACACACAAAAGAACGCAGCATGGTATCGGCATCAATCATGGCATCGCCAAACCATAATACCAGCTTTAATGCCATGCTCAAACGGTGCTTGGCGCTTCCTCCCGTTGCCAGATCGTGCCAAACACAAACAAAAAAAAGCCCGCAATTACGCGGGCTTAGCGGCATTTCATGCCATCAGGTGCCTGGCTGTGCCAGACGCGGAATCATTCCCACTCAATGGTCGCCGGCGGCTTGCTCGAGATATCGTAGGTAACCCGTGACACCCCACTTATTTCATTGATGATCCGGTTGGATACCAGCTCCAGGAACTCGTAGGGCAGGTGTGCCCAGCGGGCGGTCATGAAATCGATGGTTTCCACCGCGCGCAGGGCGATGACCCACTCGTAGCGGCGGGCGTCACCGACCACGCCGACCGACTTGATCGGCAGGAACACGGCGAAGGCCTGGCTGGTCTTGTGGTACAGGTCGGCCTTGCGCAGCTCCTCGATGAAGATATGATCGGCGCGGCGCAGAATGTCGGCATATTCCTTGCGCACTTCGGCGAGGATACGCACGCCCAGGCCCGGGCCGGGGAACGGGTGGCGGTAGACCATGTCGTAGGGCAGACCCAGCTCCAGACCGATCTTGCGTACTTCATCCTTGAACAGCTCGCGCAGCGGTTCGACCAGCTCGAAGGCCAGGTCTTCCGGCAGGCCGCCGACGTTGTGGTGCGACTTGATCACGTGGGCCTTGCCGGTCTTGGCGCCGGCCGATTCGATCACGTCGGGGTAAATGGTGCCCTGGGCGAGGAATCTGACATCCTGCAACTTGGTGGCTTCCTCGTCGAACACCTCGATGAAGGTGCGGCCGATGATCTTGCGCTTGGCTTCCGGGTCGGTGACGCCGAGCAGGCGCGAGAGGAACTTGTCTTCGGCGTTGGCGCGGATCACCTTGACGCCCATGTTCTCGGCGAACATGGCCATCACCTGCTCCCCTTCGTGCAGACGCAGCAGGCCGTTGTCGACGAACACGCAGGTCAGCTGGTCGCCGATGGCGCGGTGCAGCAGCGCGGCGACCACCGAGGAGTCGACGCCACCGGACAGCCCCAGCAGTACCTTGGCATCGCCAACCTGGACGCGCACGTTGGCGATGGCGTCCTCGACGATGTTGGCCGGGGTCCACAGTGCCTGGCAGCCACACAGTTCGAGCAGGAAGCGCGACAGGATACGCAGCCCTTGCTTGGTGTGCGTCACCTCGGGGTGGAACTGCACGCCATAGAAGCGCCGGGCGTCGTCGCCCATGGCGGCGATGGCACAGCTCGGCGTACTGGCCAGGACCTTGAAGCCCTCCGGCAGCTCGATGACCTTGTCACCGTGGCTCATCCATACATCCAGGGTCATCACACCGTCGTCGGCGACCGCATCCTCGATACCGTCGAGGAAGCTGCTCTTGCCGACCAGGTCGACGCAGGCATAGCCGAATTCGCGCTCGTCGCTACCCTGCACCTTGCCGCCCAACTGGGTGGCCATGGTCTGCATGCCGTAGCAGATGCCCAGTACCGGCACATCCAGTTCGAACACCAGTTGCGGCGCCCGCGGGCTGCCGTGCTCGGTGACCGACTCCGGGCCACCGGCGAGGATGATGCCCCTAGGCGCGAAGGCGCGGATCGCTTCCGGCTCCATATCCCAGGCGTGAATCTCGCAATAGACGCCGATTTCCCGGACCCGCCGGGCAATCAGTTGGGTGTACTGGGAACCGAAGTCCAGGATCAGGATGCGGTGAGCGTGAATGTCATGGGACATGGACTTTCCTTCGGAAAGAGCTTGAAGTTGAAAGCCGGAAGCTGGAAGCAGAAGCCCGAAGTTTGCACTTCCAGCTTCCAGCCTCCAGCTCCCGGCACCTGTTCAGAGGGTCGCTCAGCCGACCCGGTAGTTCGGCGCTTCCTTGGTGATCTGCACGTCATGCACGTGCGATTCACTCATGCCGGCACCGGTGATGCGAACGAACTCGGGCTTGGTGCGCATTTCATCGATGCTGGCGCAGCCGGTGTAGCCCATGGCCGCCCGCAGGCCGCCCATCAACTGGTGGATGATCGCCGCCAGAGCACCCTTGTAGGCCACCCGCCCTTCGATACCCTCGGGCACCAGTTTCTCGGCACCGCCGGTGGAGTCCTGGAAGTAACGGTCGGCCGAACCGCCGCCGGCATTGGCCATGGCACCCAGCGAACCCATGCCCCGATAGGCCTTGTAGGAGCGGCCCTGGAACAGTTCGATCTCACCTGGTGCCTCTTCGGTACCGGCGAACATGGAGCCCATCATCACCACCGAGGCACCAGCGGCAATCGCCTTGGCCAGGTCACCGGAGAAGCGGATGCCACCATCGGCGATCAGCGGTACGCCGGTATCCTTGAGTGCCGCGGCCACATCGGCGATCGCGGAAATCTGCGGTACACCGACACCGGCAACGATACGGGTGGTGCAGATGGAGCCCGGGCCGATCCCGACCTTGACCGCGTCGGCACCGGCGGCAACCAGCGCCAGCGCGGCGGCGCCAGTGGCGATGTTGCCACCCACCACCTGGATCTGCGGGAAGGTCTGCTTGACCCAGCGTACCCGGTCGATCACGCCCTTGGAGTGACCGTGTGCGGTATCCACGATGACCACATCGACGCCGGCCTTGACCAGCGCGGTGACCCGCTCCTCGGTTTCCGCACCGGTGCCCACTGCCGCGCCCACGCGCAGACGGCCCTGCTCGTCCTTGCTGGCCAGCGGATAGGCCTTGGCCTTCTCGATGTCGTTGACGGTCATCATGCCCTTGAGGCGGAAATTGTCATCCACCACCAGAACCCGCTCGATGCGGTGCTTGTGCAGCAGCTTGCGTACTTCGCTGGTGGAGGAACCTTCCTTGACCGTGACCAGGCGCTCCTTGGGGGTCATCACGTCGCGCACGCGGGCATCCATACGGGTCTCGAAACGGATGTCGCGGGAGGTGACGATACCCACCAGGTCGTCGTTGTACAGCACCGGCACACCGGAAATGTTGTTCTGGTGGGTCAGCTCGAACAGCTCGGCAACCGTCGCATCGGCCTCGATGGTGATCGGGTCCTTGACCACGCCGGACTCGAACTTCTTGACCTTGCGTACTTCGTTGGCCTGCTGCTCGATGGTCATATTCTTGTGAATGATGCCGATACCACCTTCCTGGGCCATGGAAATGGCCAGACGGGCTTCAGTCACGGTGTCCATCGCCGCCGAGACCAGGGGCATGCTCAACTCGATTCCGCGGGTCAGGCGAGTGTTGAGACAGACGTCCTTGGGCAGCACATCGGAATAACCGGGCACCAGCAGAATGTCATCGAAAGTAAGGGCTTCTTGGCGAATACGCAGCATAGCGGGAGCTCCCGAGCGGGAAAAATGGAAGCGCGCCATTATACCCATCCAGCGGGCGGTACTCAATTGGAATCAATCGAACAAGGGAATTATTCCCGCGGCTGCGAACTGCTACCATGCGCGCATGAACAACGACGACACCATCTTTCAACGACTGGGCGCGGAACGCGAAGTGCTCACCGTGAGCCAGCTCAATGCGCGGGCACGCAACCTGCTGGAGGAAGTCTTCCCGCGGGTCTGGGTGGAGGGCGAGCTGTCCAACCTGGCGCGGCCCTCCTCCGGGCACCTGTATTTCACCCTCAAGGACAGTGGCGCCCAGGTGCGCTGCGCGCTGTTCCGGCAACATGCCGCGCGCATTCGCCTGCAGTTGCGCGACGGCCTGCTGGTCCGGGCCCGGGGGCGGGTCAGCCTGTATGAGGGGCGCGGCGACTACCAGATGATCCTCGATGCCCTGGAGCCAGCCGGCGATGGCGCCCTACGCCAGGCCTTTGAAGCGCTCAAGGCCAGGCTGCAGGCCGAGGGGCTGTTCGCCACCGAGCGCAAGCGGGCGCTGCCCTCGCACCCGACCCGTATCGGCGTGATCACCTCGCCCAGCGGCGCGGCAGTGCGCGACATCATCAGCGTATTCGGCCGCCGCGCGCCCTTCATCGAGCTGGTCATCAGCCCGACCGCGGTACAGGGCCGCGAGGCCGCACCACAGATAGTACGAGCCCTGGAGCGCGCCGACCGGGCCGGTTTCGATGCCCTGATCCTGGCCCGTGGCGGTGGTTCTCTGGAGGATCTGTGGCCGTTCAACGAGGAGCAGGTGGCCCGCGCCGTGGCCGCCTGCCGCACACCGATCATCAGCGCCGTCGGCCATGAGACCGATGTCTCGATCAGCGATTTCGTCGCCGACGTGCGCGCGCCCACGCCCTCGGCCGCCGCCGAGCTGCTCAGCCCGGACACCCAGGCCATGCTGGCTCAGTTGCAGCGCTATCACCGGCAGCTGCAGCAATGCATGAAGGTGCGCCTGGGACGCGAGCACCTGCGTCTGGACAACCTGCGCCGCCGCCTGCGCCACCCGGGCGAGCGACTGGCCCAGCAGGCACAGCGGCTGGATGAGCTGGAGATGCGCCTGCAACGCGCCTGGCGGCATCGCCTGGAGCAGCGCCAACAGCGGCTGGCCCATCTGCGCGCTCGTCTGCAGCATCAGCACCCGGAGCGGCTGCTGGGCATGCTGCAGGAACGCCTCGGCCAGTTGCAGCAGCGCCTGCCCCGGGCTATCGAGGTGCAGATGCAACAGCGCCGGCAACGCCTGGAAAGCGCCGTTCAGAGTCTGCACCTGATCAGCCCGCTGGCAACCCTGGGGCGCGGCTACAGCATTTTGCTGGACCAGCAGGGCAAGGCCATTCGCAGCCAGCACGAAACCCAACCCGGCCAGCAACTGGAAGCACGCCTGGGCGAGGGCAAGCTGCAATTGCGCGTCGAGGCGCAGCAGCCGCATACACTGCCCCTCGGGGTGTAACGCCCCGGTCCGCGTTCGAGCGCTACACCTGCGAGCTGGCCGGCGGTATCAGCGTGGCTGGCAGACCTCTGTCGTCGAGCGGGCGCTCGATAAGATGGTCTCCTCCCTCCCCCTCTACGGCGTCGCGATGCGCCAGAGGATAGATGCTAAACATCTAT
>NZ_JACLGO010000046.1 GCF_014219065.1 Halopseudomonas xiamenensis | reverse complement strand
AATAGATGTTTAGCATCTATCCTCTGGCGCATCGCGACGCCGTAGAGGGAGAGGGAGGAGACCATCTTATCGAGCCCTTGCTCGCCGACAGCGTGCAGTGGCGGCGAGGCCGCAGGCGTAGCGCAGGCGCGCTACACCCCCAGGGTTGTCGAGCGCCTGCTCGACGACAGCATGCAGCGGCGGCGAGGCCGCAGGCGTAGCGCAGGCGCGCTACACCCCCAGGGTTGGCGTAGTGTAGAGGGCTACACCCCGTGCCTTATTCGCCCAGAAACCCACCCGACTGTCGTGCCCACAGCTTGGCATACAAGCCGCCAAGGGCGATCAGTTCGCTGTGGCTGCCGTCCTCGACAATCCGCCCCTGGTCCATGACGATCAGCCGGTCCATCTCGGCGATGGTCGATAGGCGGTGGGCGATGGCGATCACGGTCTTGCCCTGCATCAGCTGGTTGAGGTTTTCCTGGATCGCTGCTTCGACTTCCGAGTCCAGCGCCGAGGTGGCCTCGTCGAGGATCAGGATGGGGGCGTCCTTGAGCATGACCCGGGCGATGGCGATGCGCTGGCGCTGGCCGCCGGACAGCTTCACGCCGCGTTCACCGACGTGGGCATCATAGCCGCGCCGGCCCCTGGCATCGCCCAGGCCGGGAATGAAACCATCGGCATGGGCGTCGCGCGCGGCTTGCCGGATCATCTCCTCGGTCGCGTCGGGACGGCCATAGCTGATGTTGTCGCGCACCGAACGGTGCAGCAGGGAGGTGTCCTGGGTGACCATGCCGATATGTTCGCGCAGTGAGTCCTGGCTGACCTCGGCGATATTCTGCCCATCGATCAGAACCCGTCCGCCCTCGACGTCGTAGAAGCGTAGCAACAGGTTCACCAGCGTCGACTTGCCGGCACCGGAGCGGCCGACCAGGCCGATCTTCTCGCCGGGGCGGATATGCAGGTTCAGATCATCCATCACGCCATGGCCCTTGCCATAGTGGAACTGCACCCGCTCGAAGCGGATATCGCCCTGGCTGACCTCCAGGCGCGGCGCGGCGGGGCGGTCGGTGACCAGCTGCGGGCGGGAGATGGAGTTGATGCCGTCCTGCACGGTACCGATGTTCTCGAACAGCGCGGAGATCTCCCACATGATCCACTGCGACATACCCCACAGGCGCAGCACCAGGCCGACCGCCACTGCCACCGCGCCAACGCCGATGGTTTCCTGCAGCCACAGCCAGATGGCCAGCCCGGTGACGCTGCTCAGCAGCAGGCCGTTGAGTGCATAGAGCGACAGGTTGACCAGGGTGACCAGGCGCATCTGCCGGTAGACCGTGTCCATGAACCCGGTCATGCCTTCACGGGCATGCACGGCTTCACGCTGGGCGTGGGAGAACAGCTTGACGGTCTGGATGTTGGTGTAGCTGTCGACCACGCTGCCGGTCATCACTGAACGGGCGTCGGCCTGCTGCTCGGCGACCTTGCCGAGCCTGGGAATGAAGTGGCGCATCATCAGTAGATAGCCGGTGGCCCAGGCGAGCATCGGCACGATCAACCGCCAGTCGGCCAGCCCCATTACCAGCAGCGTGCCGAGGAAATACACGGCGACGTAGTTGAGTACGTCGATCAGCTTGATCACGCACTCGCGCACTGCCAGGGCGGTCTGCATCATCTTGGTGGCGATGCGCCCGGCGAACTCGTCCTGGTAGAAGGCCATCGACTGGCGCAGCAGGTAACGGTGCACCAGCCAGCGGATGCGCATCGGATAGTTGCCCATCAGCGTCTGGTAGCTGAACAGCGAGTTGACCAGGATCAACAGCGGTAGCAGGCCAACGACCACCAGGAACATGCCGGTCAGCTTCCAGCCTTCGTTCTGCACGAAGGTGCTGCGATCCTGGTTCGACAGCCAGTCGACGATATTGCCGAGAAAGCTGAACAGCCACACCTCGGTGATGGCGATCCCGGCCATCAGCAGGGCGGCGACGATCAGGAAAGGCCAGGAGCCGCGGGTGTAGTGCAGACAGAAGGCCAGCAGCTGGCGTGGCGGCTGGGTGGGTTCTTCGGCGGGGAAGGGATCGAGACGTTGTTCAAACCAGCGGAACATGAGGACAGCCTATGGCAACAGCGAAGGCTGGGCATTATGCGCGTTGAGGGGCGTCCGGCTCAAGTGAGAGGAAGTCTCAACGCGAGTGCTGGGCTGCTCAATTGCCGGTCTGTGAAGACTTTAGTGGTGCGGTGCTCCACAATGATATGAGTGATGCAGGCCATAGGTGATCCATGTCCTGGTGGAAAACATTGTTGGGAAGGTGGTTGATGAGTGATCGGGAAACCTTGCTGGAGCGCCGCCGCGATGCTTATGGTTCGCTGCGGATCACCGAGAACAGGGAAGGGTATCGGTTTCTGTATTTCGGTGAGCAGACTGAACAGAGCTGTATTTTTCATGCCGATCCTGCCTGGCTGGAGTATGACTACACCCGGGCCATGCTGCTGGGCAACTACTGGGCCGCTCCGACTGCGCAGATGACGCTGCTGGGCCTGGGTGGTGGTGCCCTGGCCAACTGCCTGGTCCGGCATTTTGCGCCGAGCCAGGTGCTGGCGGTCGAGCTGCGTACCGGTGTAGTGGCAGTGGCTCGGGAGTGGCTGGGCTTGTCCGACGACCCGCGTCTGGAAGTGCGGATCGGTTGCGCCGAGCGGTATATCACCGCTGCTCCCGCCAGTTGTGACCTGTTGTTCGTGGACCTGTACATGGAAGGCGGCCTGTCGCGCCTGCAGTTGCAGGCGAACTTCTTTGCCGCCTGCCAGCGGGCGCTGCGCCCTGGTGGCGTGCTGGTGATCAATCAGTGGCAGATGGGCGACAGTGGTTTGCCCTACGCGGCGGCCATGCTCGGCGAGCTGTTCGGTGAGCAGTACCTGCAGGTGCAGGTGGACGAGGGCAATATCATCCTGTTCGTACCGGCGGCGGGCGATCCGCCGCTGTCACTGGACCGGCCGGCGATGCATGCCTGGGCGGCTGGCCTGCAGGCGCAGCTGGGTTATTCGTTGCAGCCCTATATCAATGATCTGTGCCGGGCTGGCGAGGTGATGACCGGCTAGCCGCAGCCTGGGATGACGAGCATCTGCTGGACGATTCAGTGGCTGGAAGAACGCAGGCGTAGCGCGGGGGCGCTACACCCCCAGGAGGTTGCAGGTGCAGTGCTGGGGCGTTGCCCCCTGAGAGATTGCAGGCGCAGCGCCCCTGGGGTTGTCGCGCGCCTGCGCGACGACGGGGTTGCTCGGAGTCCGCAGGCGTAGCGCGGGGGCGCTACACCCCTGGAGTTATTCGGTTCAACCAATGCTCTGCTGCTGGCCAGTGAAGTGCAGCAGGTCACCGCAACGCCGGCACTGATAGCGCCGGCCCCGGCGTACCAGGGCATGACGCTGGGGCGTGAAGGGAATGTGCTCGGGGCAGCCGCAGCGGTACAGGTAACGGGTGCCGCGCCGTTGTGGCACCGGGTAGTCATGACAGCGCCGGGCGGGCAGGCCGAACAGCCCGGTCATCAGGCCTTGCCATTCAGGCCCATGCGGGCGGATACGTTCGCCATACAGGGCGTGGGCGATCAGGTGGGCGGCTTCGTGGGGGACCGTCTGCTGCAGGAAGTCATCACGATGATCGCGGTACATCTGAGCATTGAAACGCAACAGGTTGCGATACAGATAGGCCACGCCGGCTTTCTGGCCACGCAGGTCGAGGGTCACGCGGGGGCGCTCGAAGCGTCTGCCGAAGTGTTGCTCGGCGCGTTGATAGCAGTGTTCCAGGTGATGCAGTATCTGATCCATGCGACATTATAGGGGCGCGGATGCGGGACAGGTAAAGGAATCGGGAACGGATGAATGCATTGAGCTACGGCAGTGAATTGGTGGGATTGCTGATCGCGTTGGCGGTGGGGTTGATCATCGGCTTCGAGCGGGGCTGGCGGTCGCAGAACCTGGATGGCACCCGGCATGAGGAAATCGACGACCAGACGGTGACCGGCATCCGCACCTTCGGTCTGCTGGGGCTGTCCGGCGGTGTGGTGGCCTACCTGGCGATGCTGTCCTCGGAGCTGCTGTTGGCGGCGGGCCTGATCGGCGTGGCCGCGCTGCTGATCGTGGGCTACGTGCACAGCAGCAAGGCCACCGGTGATCTCGGCGCGACGACGGAAGTGGCCGCGTTGCTGGCGTTCCTGCTGGGCGCGCTGGCGGTCTACGGGTTGCATCTGGAGGCGGCTACCGCAGCGGTCATCACCGCAGTGCTGCTGGGCGCCAAGGAGCGGATACACAGCCTGCTGCGCAGCCTGTCGCGCCTGGAGCTGAATGCCTCGCTGCAGTTGCTGGTCATCGTGCTGGTGGTGCTGCCACTGCTGCCAAACGAACCCATGGGCCCATGGGACAGCCTGAATCCCCAGGTGATCGGCTGGTTGGTGTTGTTGATCGCCGGCATCAGCTTTATCGGTTATTTCGCGGTGAAGCTGCTGGGCGATCGCGTCGGCCTGGTGCTCACGGCGTTGCTCGGTGGGTTGACCTCCAGCACGGCACTGACACTGTCATTTTCCCGGATGGCGCGGGCCGATGCATCCCGGAATGCGCTGCTGGGTGCCGGTATTGCGCTGGCGTGCGGCACCATGGCGCCGCGCCTGCTGCTGGAGGTGGCGGTGGTCAACCGCGCGCTGGTACTGCCCTTGTTGCCAGGGATCGTCGGCCTGGCATTGGTACCCTTGCTGGCGGTGGTCTGGATCATCCATCGGCATCGGGGTGAGCAGGTGGTGCGCAACAGTCCACCGCTCAGTAACCCGATGGATCTGCAGCAGGCATTGATCATGGCGGCGCTGCTGACACTGGTATTCATGCTGTCGCGCGGCGCCGAGCAGTGGTTCGGCAGCGAGGGGGTGTACGTGCTGGCGCTGCTGGCCGGTATCGCCGATGTCGATGCGGTGGCCATCGCTCTGGCGCAGCAGGCCCGGGGTGAGCTGGCCGACGAAGTGGCGGTACGCGGCATTCTATTGGCGGCGCTGACCAATACCGCGGTCAAGGCGGGTATCGTGCTGGTGGTCGGCGGTTGGCCGCTGGCACGTTGGGCCAGTTCGATCCTGTTGCTGGCGCTGGTGGCTGGGGGTGTGGGGTTGGCCTGGGTGTGACTTCCTCTGGGTTGTCGGACACGACGACGCGGTTGCTCGGAGCCTGCAGGCGTAGCGCAGGCGCGCTACACCCCCAGGGGGCGGTTCAGAATATGCCACTATCCAGCCCGGCAGCCATGTACAGTCCCAGCTCCTCGGCCTCGTCGACGAACCCGGGCTGCCACTCCCCACGCAGCACCAGTGGATCGCGGGCCCAGTTCCAGCGCAGGCCGGTGACTATGCTTTCGATGGCGCGGCGGGTGCCGGTGCCGTCCATGCCGGCGCGGATGTACAGGGCGCAGGGCAGGCCCTGTTTTTCCTCCAGCACCGGGTAATAGCAACGATCGAAGAAGTCCTTGAGCGCGCCACTCATGTAGCCGAGGTTTTCCGTGGTGCCGAGGATGATGGCGTCGGCCTGCAGCACATCCTCCGGGGTGGCCTGCAATGGTGGCACCCAGCGGGTGCTGACATTGTCGATGTCGGGGTGGTGTGCGCCCTGCAGTACCGCGTCGACCAACTTGCGGGTATTGTCCGATGGGGCGTGGGCGACCACCAGCAGGTGTTTTCTGGCCATGGCATCCTCTTGACAGCGGCGATGATGGATTGCTGTCAGTGTAGGGGCTTATACCATCCCTTGGCGAGATCAGGGCCGGAGCGGTGGGGAAGCGGGTAGGGGAGTGAAGGGAGGGAACTGCCAATGACAGCCCCCTCCGATCCATGCTGCCAGGCGTTACTCGGTACGATCTGCCAGGTCTATCTGGAAGACTGTGGTGGTACCGCTGACTTCGTTACCCACGATCAGCAGCGGCTGCTCGGTGGGCGAGTCCTCTGCGGAGACGAACACCAGGCCTTCCGGTCCAAGATCACCGGCTTCCTCCAGGCGGTCTTCATCGAACAGGTCTTCCGGCTCGTCAACCCAGTTTTCACGGGCGTTCAGGTAGTCCTGGAACAGCGGCTGCTGCGGATCGGTGATATCGAATACCATCACACCACCCATGCGCTCGAGACCGATAAAGGCAAAGGTCTGCTCGCCGATCTTGCCCACGGCGATACCTTCCGGCTCAGGACCCTTGGCGTCGCTGCGGCTGTCGAAGGCGCTACCTTCATCGTGGCCGGAGTTGAAGAAGTCGAGGCAGTTGATTTTGCGCTCGGCGCCAAGCCCGCATTCGAAGTCGGTCTGGTCAGCGAGGAACTTCTCGAAGAAGTCACCCGAATCCCACACCTGGTCGCCATTCTCATCCCATATGGAGAAGGAGCGGGCACCGTAGGAGTACAGCGTGTGGTACATCAGGTAGCCGTCGGCGGAGGTCAGCGAAGCATCTTCCACGCCGGCCCGGGTGTAGTATTTTGGGCTGCCATCGGCATGGGTATGGTAGCCCTGCACCCAACTGATGTTCAGGCGGCCCAGGCCACTGGCGTTGGTGCCGTCTGCGGCGGCGAAGTCTTCGCGGCAGCCACCGGATCTGCCGGCGGTTTCCCCTGCACCACAGTAGTCGAATACCGCCGGATCGAGCATGGCACCCTTGGCCAGGTCGCGCAGTTGCTGGGGCATATCATTGCCAGCACGACGTTCGAAGCCATCCGCATTGTGGTGAACCAGGTGCTTGAGGCGAAACTCTTCGACGAAGCCCTTGCTGCGGTCACCACCCCAATAGGCGTCATCGTCCTCACCCCAGGCACGGGCATCACCCTCGTTGGCCGAGACGATATAGGTCTTGCCATTCGCGCTGTAGCTGCTGATGGCGTCAGGGTGGTACATGCCGACCACGCCGGGCCACAGCTGGAAGTTGAGCAGGGTAGTGGCTTCGCCTTCCGGATCAAGACCATCTTCATCACTGGCATCGATGGCGTTGCCTTCCACACCGTAGTCCTTGTAACCCAGGGGCAGGATCTCGGTGATGGTGGCGCTGGCGATATCCAGCTTGGCGAAGGCGTTGTTTTCCTGCAGGGCTACCCAGGCGGTAGTGCCGTCCTCGGAGACCGTGATGTATTCCGGTTCCATGTCCCTGGCGACGGTGGTCGTATTGGCCGGGCCGTAAGGCTGGGTGTTGTCAGCTGGCCCGTAGATGCGCACGCCCTTTGCGATCAGGTCGTCCTTGTCAGCGTTGAAGGCCTCGAAGCCGGCGGTACGGTTGGCACCGAAGCTGGATGTGCCGTCTGCTGCCTTCACTACTTCAACGACACTGACGGAACCTTCCGGATCGACGGAGTAGTCGTCATTCGGTTCCCCTTCGTTGGCTACCAGCACGTATTTGCCATCGGGAGTAAAGGTGAGCATGTCCGGAAGGGCGCCGACACCTGTGCTGTCGAGCAGTTCCAGGGTGGTGGCGTCGTATAGCTCGACAAAGCCATTCGCGGTCTTGGGCGATGACTCAACGGCTACCGCCAGCAGCCCGTCATGATAGGAGATGCTGTTGATGGTGGCGTTCAAGACACCGGTGGCCAACTCGCCAGCCCGTGCCAGGTTCTGCGGGTCTGCTGCGTCCAGCACATCGACCTTGCCGGACTGGGCATTGACGATGAAGATGCGTTTGTTGACCGGGTCGAAGGCAGGGATCTCTGCTGCGCTGACACCGTACTGTCCGCTGGAATAACTACCCAGCTTGCTCAGGGAAATATTCTGCGGGGTGGGGGTGGGTTCGGGCTGGTTGCCATTGTTGCTACGACTGCTACTGCTATTGCTCAGGCAACCAGCCAGAGCTACCGACAGCGCCAGGGTGCTGACTGCAAACCACTTGCTCATGCATCCGTCCTTTATAGTGTGTTGGCTTGGGTGGCTCTTTTATACGGAGGGGTGGTGACGGTGGTGTTGCAGTTTGTTTGCTGGGCAGTGACGTTTTCGCGTCGGCTTGAGCCGAGGGTGCGTGTCTTTAATTCTGAATGGCGATCATGGCGCGAACCAAAGTTGCCAATGGTTCTAAGCAGGTAGGTTTTATTTAATGCGGATTTAACTATAGTCAAGGACAAGATCGCTGCGACAGTATGTCGCACCTTCTGCCTGCGACAGCTCGACCGGCGCAGGACAATAACAAATCAGGAGGGTAGACCATGATCCAGAATGTAGTGGGGCTTTTCATCAATCCCGACCGCGCCTGGCGAACCATCAAGGCCCGGGAGGCCAGTATCGGGCCGATGTACCTGGCGCACGTGCTGGTGCTGGCGGCGATTCCCGCCGTTTCCGCCTATATCGGCACCACCCAGGTTGGCTGGACCATAGGCACGCTGGAACCGGTCAAGCTGACCCAGGCCAGCGCCCTGCAGATGACCTTCCTGACCTGGCTGGCGATGCTCGCCGGGGTTGCCGTGATGGGGGCATTCATCCACTGGATGTCGCGCACCTACGATTCCAGCCCGACCCTGAGCGAATGCGTGATCTTCGCCGCCTATACCGCCACGCCCTTGTTCATCGCCGGCCTGTCGGCGCTCTATCCGAACCTGTGGTTGGCCATGACGGTGGGCACGGCGGCGATCTGCTACACGGTGTACCTGCTCTACCAGGGCATTCCGATCTTCATGGGCATTCCCAAGGAAGAGGGCTTTCTGTTCTCCAGCTCCATCCTGGCCGTGGGCCTGGTGGTCCTGGTGGGCATGATGGCCACCGCCGTGATCTTCTGGGGAATGGGTATCGGGCCTATCTATCTTCGGTAGCTGTTTGCGCGGGGGACTGATCCGTAACTGGACCGTCCTCCCGCCATCCTTCGCTCTTTCCTCGTCATCCTTCGCGTAGGCGAAGGATCCACCGGCCACTCCGGACCCAGCCCGCACTCTGGATCCTTCGCCTGCGCGAAGGATGACGGGGTCACGGGATGACGGGGTGAGGGGATGAAGAGGTGACGGGGTGGAGAGTAATCCCACATCGCTGCAGCTCAACTCTGGCATGGGCAAAGCTCCTTAAATGAACAGCATTACGGTAGAATGCGGCGTTTTGAGCATCCCGGATTCCATCATGTCCAGCCTGAGTGTCAGCCAGAACAAACTGCAAAAGCGCCTGCGCCGCCTGACCGCCGAAGCGGTCACCGATTACAACATGATCGAGGATGGCGACAAGGTCATGGTGTGCCTGTCGGGTGGCAAGGACAGCTATACCTTGCTGGACATGCTGCTGCACCTGCAGAAGGTGGCGCCGATCCGCTTCGAGATCGTCGCGGTGAACATGGACCAGAAGCAGCCTGGATTCCCCGAGGAAGTGTTGCCGGCCTATCTGGAACAGCTGGGCATCCCCTACCATATCCTCGAACGCGATACCTATTCCATCGTCAAGGAGAAGGTGCCGGAGGGCAAGACCACCTGCTCGCTGTGCTCGCGCCTGCGCCGGGGTAACCTGTACACCTTCGCCGACGAGATCGGTGCGACCAAGATGGCGCTGGGGCACCACCGTGACGATATCGTCGAGACCTTCTTCCTGAACATGTTCCATGGCGGCAACCTCAAGGCCATGCCGCCGAAGCTGCGCTCCGACGATGGCCGCAATGTGGTCATCCGCCCGCTGGCCTATTGCAGCGAGAGCGATATCGAGGTGTATGCCCGGCTGCGCGAGTTCCCGATCATCCCCTGCAACCTGTGCGGCTCGCAGGAGAACCTGCAGCGTCAGGTGGTCAAGCAGATGCTGCAGGGCTGGGAGCGGGACGCACCGGGGCGGGTGGAGAACATCTTCCGTGCGCTGCGTAACGTGCAGCCCTCGCAACTGGCGGATACCGCGCTGTTCGATTTTGCCAGCCTGACGGTGGACGACAGCGCCACGCCCCGTTTCGTCAATGTCATGAATCTCTGAACCGCTTCGACAACCTGGAAGGCGACCATGCGCGACTACCCCTGGCTTGAAGAGTACTGCCTCAACCGTTTCGGCTCACGCCAGGCACTGGAGGCGCGGCTGCCGCAGCCGCGCCCGGTCGAGGAGTTGCGCGCGCTGAGCGATGATCGCTATCTGTCGACCATCGCCCTGCGGGTGTTCCGTGCCGGCCTCAAGCACAGCGTGGTGGATGCTCGCTGGCCGGCATTCGAGGAGGTGTTCTTCGGTTTCGATCCGCACAAGGTGGTGCTGATGAGCGCCGAGCATATCGAGCGCCTGATGCAGGATACGCGGTTGATCCGCCACCTGGCCAAGCTGCGCAGCGTGCCGCGCAATGCCCAGATGGTGCTGGACCTGAGTCGCGAGTACGGCAGCATGGGCAATCTGATCGCCGACTGGCCGACGCAGGACATCGTCGGTCTGTGGCGACTGATGGCCAAGCGCGGCAACCAGCTCGGTGGCTTGTCTGTACCGCGCTTTCTGCGCATGGTTGGCAAGGATACCTTCGTCACCACCGGGGATGTGCTGGCGGCGCTCAAGGGTATGGGTTTGCTGGACCGGCCCGTGGCGACCAGCCAGCGCGACCTGGCGCTGGTGCAGGAGGCATTCAACCAACTGTCTGCTGACAGTGGGCGTCCGTTGAGCCAGTTGTCGGCAATGTTGGCCTTTACGGTGAATCATTAGGTTACACGCGAAGTCTTAACTGTCACCTCAAGACTTGACCTCAACCCCTTGTCCGGGCAAGGTTAGCAGGTCTTTTCGTTGAGGCTGTGGCATGCGTGCTATTCACCTGCTTCTGGTATTGTCCCTGGCTGTACTGGCCGGGTGTGCCAGTGCGCCGCAATCGCCGCCAGCCCAGGCTCCGCTACCGGCACCGCCTGCCGCTGCCACCTCCTCCTATAACGATGACCTGCTGTTCCATGCCTTCACCCTGGTTGGTACGCCCTATCGCTGGGGCGGCAATAGCCCGGAGATGGGCTTCGACTGCAGCGGCCTGATCAACTATGTGTTTCGGGAAACCGCCGGCTTGAGCCTGCCGCGCACCACTGCCGGGCTGTCCCAGCTGCCGGACAAGGCACCGGACAAGGCCCTGCGCCCCGGCGATCTGCTATTGTTCGCCACCCGTGGCAAGCAGGTCGATCACGCGGGTATCTATGTCGGGGATGGACGCTTCCTGCATGCTCCCAGCACGGGGGGCAGGGTGCGGATAGATGACCTGCAGGCGAGTTATTGGCAACGCAGCTTCAACAGCGCCCGTCGGGTGCTTGATCACTGAGTGATCCGGGACAGCAGCATGCTGCGCATGCCATCGCGGCGAGGCGCCGCTCCTACGGTAGGTCCGTTCGCACTATTCTCAACGCCATCTCTTGCTCTCCCTCGTCATCCTTCGCTCTCTCTCGTCATTCTTCGCTCTCTCTCGTCATTCTTCGCTCTCTCTCGTCATTCTTCGCTCTCCCCCCTCGTCATCCTTCGCGAAGGCGAAGGATCCACTGGCCACTCCGAGGTAACCGGCACCCTGGATCCTTCGCCTTCGCGAAGGATGACGGAGTCTTGCGAAGAATGGAGTCTTGCGAAGAATGACGGAGTTTCGCGAAGGATCCGGGGTTTTGGGAAAGATGACGGTGTGGGGAGGGACAGCGGGGGCTGTCACATCGCCTGCACCTGCTCCTGCAATCGTCCACTCTCGACCAATTCCAGAAACTCGTCACCCAGGCGTTGGCTCTCGGCCATCGCCCGGCGCCAGTAGTTTTCCCGGGCCGGGTCGTCGCCGACAAAGCGGCGGTAGTCGCGCCGGTCCGGTAGTTTGCCGTGGGGCAGGCGGGCGAGGTAGGCCGGGGAGGGGGCCAGCAGCAGTACGTCGGCAATCTGTGCGGCATTGGCCTTGCGCCAGGGCAGTGCCTTGTCGAACCAGCCTGGCACCACCCGGTCGATGAAATGTGGGTACAGCACCACCCCGGGCGCCTGCCAGGGTAGGTCAAGGTGGTAGTCGAGCAGGCCGCCGTCGCGGTAGACGCCCTGGCTGGCGCCGGGAATATCGGTTACCGCCTGCATCACCATAGGGATTGAGCCGGATGCCAGCAGCGCCGGGCGCAGGTTGTCGGTACTCAGGCCGACATAGCTGGTGACGAAGTCCTGCAGTTCGGCCAACGGTGGGCGCAGGCGTTCATCATGCAGGATGACCCGCTCGAACCAGCGCTTGAGGTGGCGCCGGCCGAGCAGGTTGCTGCCGATCACCCCACCCAGGCCCAGCCCGAGGCGCGACGGCTGGTCATGCTGCAGCAGGCGCAGGCTTTTCACCACCATGATGTTGAGGTGATACAGCGGGTTGTCGAGGATATGCCGGTCCTGGTCCTGCAGCA
This sequence comes from Halopseudomonas xiamenensis, assembly GCF_014219065.1. Classification (GTDB taxonomy): domain Bacteria; phylum Pseudomonadota; class Gammaproteobacteria; order Pseudomonadales; family Pseudomonadaceae; genus Halopseudomonas; species Halopseudomonas xiamenensis. The sequence continues at coordinate 6,051 of NZ_JACLGO010000046.1, read as the reverse complement.
GTTGATCGAGCATCTGCGCGCAGCGCCGACTGATCTCCGCCACGCTGATGCCCTTGGGAAAGCGTTGCTGGGTATAGAGTTCACCCAGACGCTGCAGGCCGGCGACCGGGTCCGGCAGGCAGACACTGGCGAATCGCCAACTGCCGATGGAGGCGCCGATCAGGCTGCGCGGTTGCGGCGCCCGGGGCAGCCAGTCGCCGAACAGGGCCATGTCCAGGCCCTGGATGCCCAACGCCTTGGGGCCACCTGCCGCACCGGGAACCAGGTGAACGTCGGCTGGTTGCAGGCCGGCGTCGCGGATATGCTGCAGTGCTCTGGTGCCGGCGCGAACAGTGAGGGCCGGCTCGTGAATATGAATTGCGGTCATGGTGTTCCAAAAGGTGAATCAGGAGACCAACGGAAAGCCAGTCGAGGCTGGTTAAGTTTCGATTCAGCTTGTTTTAAGGTTGAATTCAGTTTCCCGGTCTACCATTCAATTGTGTTCAAACAACGGAGCTTCATGATATGAAAAAACTTATTGCACTGTCCTGCGCTGCGCTTCTGAGTATGGGTTCGGCGGCGGTCTTCGCTGACGATGATGTCAGTTCCGCCGAAGCGGCCCGACTGGTCGAAGAGGGCAAGATCCAGTCGCTGCAGAGCCTGGAAGAAAAGGCCCTGTCGGTCAAGTCCGGTCAGATCACCGATCGTGACCTGGAGCACGAATATGGACGTTACATCTACAAGCTGGATATCCGCGCCGCTGATGGTACCGACTGGGATATCGCCCTCGATGCCGCTACCGGTGAAGTCCTCAAAACCGAGCAGGATGACTGACCTGCGCTCGGCCCTGAAGCCAGCCGCCTTGTGCGGCTGGCTGTGCTTTGGCCTGCTGTTGGGCTGGGGCCTGCCGGTGGTGGCCGATGATGTCGATCAGGACGAGGCCCTGGCGTTGACTGAGCGCGGGGTGATCCGGCCGCTGCAGTTTTTCATCAAGGATGCGCTGCGGCGTTATCCCGGGCGTTTTCTCGAGGCCGAACTGGAATATGATGATGGCCGCTATGTATACGAGCTGGAAATAGTCACCCACGACCGACGGGTACTGGATCTGGAGTATGACGCAGTGACCGGTGCGTTACTCGATGTGGACGAGGATGACTGATGCGGCTGTTGCTTGCCGAAGACAATATCGACCTGGCCGATACCCTGTGCGCCGACCTGCGCCAGGCCGGTTATGTGGTGGACTGGCGTACCGATGGCCGGGATGTGCAACTGCTGGGCGAACAGGAATCCTATGACCTGTGCATTCTCGATCTGGGCCTGCCCGGGCGCGGCGGGCTGGAGGTGTTGCAGAGCTGGCGTGCGCAGGGGCTGGGCATGCCGGTGCTGATTCTTACCGCGCGTGGCAGTTGGGCCGAGCGGGTCGAGGGGCTGCGCGCCGGGGCCGACGACTACCTGAGCAAGCCGTTCCATCCGGAGGAACTGCTGCTGCGCATCCAGGGCCTGCTGCGCCGCAGCCACGGTCGCGAGCCACAGAACCAGTTGCACGCAGCAGGGCTGATCCTCGACGAAGCCAGTCAGCAGGTGTCCGGTCCGGGGCTGGAGGCGGTGCAGCTGTCAGCCAGCGAGTTCCGCCTGCTGCGCTGCTTCATGCTGCATGCCGGCAAACTGGTGTCCAAGGCGCGACTGGCCGAGCATCTGTACGATTACGAGGCCGAGCGGGACTCCAATGTGATCGAGGTGCAGATCAACCATCTGCGCCGCAAGCTGGGCAAGCAGGCAATCGAGACCCGCCGTGGCCAGGGCTACGTGCTGGTGGGCCGGCCATCGTGAATTCCATTGCCCGCCAGCTCGGCGGTGGTCTGCTGGTGGTGCTGCTGGCGACCGTGGTACTGGTTGGTCAGGGCGGTATCTGGCTGTTCGACCGGGCGTTGCGTGATTACCTGAGTACCGACCTGCAGCGGGAAACCGATGCGCTGCTGGCGGCATTGACGCCGGCGCCGACGGGGCTGTACCTGGACCTGCGGCGGGTCAGCCCGGATTACCAACGGCCTTTCTCGGGTCGCTATTTCGTGGTGCAGACCAGCGAACGCTGGCGCTCGCGTTCACTGTGGGACCAGCGTCTGCCATTGGACGCCGAGGACCTGCACAACACCCTGGTGCCGGGTCCGGTCGGGCAGCAGTTGCTGGTGCGTTCCGGCACCTTCGACAAGCTCGGCGAGCCGGTGCGCATCAGCGTAGCGATGGATTACCAGCCGCTGCTGCAGGCATTCGAGCGGGCACGCCTGTGGCTCTGGGGGCTGGGCGGGGTGGCGGTGCTGGTCAGTCTGTTGCTCCAGCAGGGTCTGTTGCGCCGTGCCCTGCGTCCGTTGTACCGGGCGCGGGATGAACTGGCAGAGTGGCATGCCGGGCAGCGCCTGGTGCTCAGCGACGATGTGCCCCAGGAGCTGCTGCCGCTGGTGCTGGAGATCAACCGCCTGGGTGCCCAGGTCGAACAGATCATCCAGCGCTCGCGCAAGGGTGTCGGCGATCTGGGGCATGCCCTGAAAACACCACTGGCGGTCAGCGAGAGCCTGTTGGCCCGGGCCGAGTTCGACCAGGCCGGCAAGGCGGCCATTGCCGCCCAGCTGCAGGAGATTCGCTCCCAGCTGGAACGCGCCCTGCAGCGCTCGCGCCTGGCGCCGGAAAGCCAGTCCGGCAAGCGCTTCAATGCGCAGCAGGACCTGCCCTGGCTGCTCGACTCCCTGCGTCAGATTCACGGCCAGCGGGTACGCATCGAGCATCCCCAGCCGCAGGCGCAGGACTGGCCCTTCGAGCGTGAAGATATGCTCGAGCTGCTGGGTAACCTGCTGGATAACGCCTGCAAATGGGCCACCGCCCGGGTGCGCCTGGATTGGCAGCTCAGCGCCGAGGCGCTATGGCTGCGGGTGGAGGATGATGGGCCGGGGATAACCCGCGAGGATCGGGAGAAGGTACTGCGCCGCGGCACCCGGCTGGATGAAAGCGTGACTGGCCACGGATTGGGGTTGGCTATCGTTGGTGATCTGGTCGAGGTCTACGGGGGGGAGCTGGAGTTGCAGGACAGCGAGCTGGGCGGGTTGGCGGTGCAGGTGAGGTTGCCGGTGGCGCGGCGTTAGGTCGGGTTGGTCTCGGCCCCCTGGGGGCGTCGAGCGCATGGGGCGCTCGACAACCCTGGAGACAGCGCTGGTGCGCCGTCAGAGCACCATCGCCGCGGCCCAACCAAAGGCGATCAGCGGCAGGTTGTAGTGCAGGAAGGTCGGCACCACGGTATCCCAGATGTGGTTGTGCTGGCCGTCGACGTTCAGCCCGGCGGTCGGCCCCAGGGTCGAGTCGGAGGCGGGCGAGCCGGCGTCGCCGAGGGCGGCGGCGGTGCCGACCAGCGAGACGATGGCCAATGGGCTGAAGCCCAGGTGCATGGCCAGCGGCACGTAGATGGCGGCGATGATGGGTACGGTGGAGAACGAGGAGCCGATACCCAGGGTGATCAGCAGGCCGACCACCAGCATCAGCAGTGCCGCCAGCGCCTTGTTGTCGCCGATGTATTCCGCCGAGCTGATGACCATGGTCTCGATATGGCCGGTGGCCTGCATCACGGATGCGAAGCCGTTGGCGGCAATCATGATGAAGCCGATCATGGCCATCATCTTCATGCCTTCGGTGAACAGGTCGTCGGTTTCACGCCAGCGCACCACGCCGGACAGGGAGAACACCACGAACCCGGCCAGCGCGCCCATGATCATCGAGTCCAGCCACAGCTGGATGCCGAAGGCGGTCACCACTGCCACCAGCGCTACCAGCAAGGTCTTCGGTGTATAGGCCACCTTTTCCGGGGCTTCGCCGCCGCCCACCCCAGCGACCGCGTAGTCGCGGCGCTTGCGATAGCTGAAGAAGGCGACCAGCAGACCGAACAGCATGCCCAGCGCGGGCAGCGCCATGGCGTGCATGACATTGATCCCGGTGGTATCCAGGCCGCCATCGCTGACATTGGCCAGCAGGATATTGTTGAGGAAGATGGCCCCGAAACCCACCGGCAGGAACATGTAGGGGGTAATCAGGCCGAAGGTCAGGATGCAGGCAACCAGCCGGCGGTCCAGGTGCAGTTTGCCCATGACCAGCAGCAGGGGTGGGATCAGCAGCGGAATGAAGGCAATGTGGATCGGCAGGATGTTCTGTGAGGCCATGGCTGCTGCCAGCAGCATCAGCAACAGCATCAGGCGCAGTTTGCCGGTGTTGCCTCCGCGTTGGCCCTCGATCATGCGCAGGGCGCGGTCGGCCAGGGCATGTGCGGTACCGGACTTGGCGATGGCCACGGCGAAGGCGCCGAGCAGGGCATAGCTCAGTGCTACCGTGGCGCCTTTGCCGAGTCCATCCTGGAAAGCCTGCAGGGTATCAGCCAGGCTCAGCCCGCCGAGCAAACCACCGGCCACCGCACCGAGGATCAGCGCTACGACTACGTGCACGCGGCACAGACTGAGGATCAGCATTACTGCAACTGCAACGACCACTGCGTTCATGGTTACTTCCTGTTTGAAAATGACGCTTGCACAGAACGATAGAAGAAGGGCGCGTACTCTGCCGGATGGTAGCTTGGCTGTCAAAATTTCCGGGCCGCAGGCAAAGAGCGACAAGGTGCCATGCGGAGCCGCCCTCGGTATCTTTCTGGCGGCAATCTTGCATAATCTGAGGCAGTTACCTGACCTGGAGACTTTGCCGTGTTCGAAGGACAACCGCTGCCGTATTACCAGCCACTGATCGATACCGCGACCGGCCGCATCGCCGGTTACGAAGCCCTGGCGCGTCTGCGCCATGAAGACGGCGAGGTGGTCAGTGCCGGACCGCTGTTCGCCGACCCGCAGGTGGATCAGGTGGCCTTGCTGGAACTCGATCGTACGGTCCGACGCATGGCCCTGGAGCGTTTCCGGGATACGCCCCAGGGCTTCATCACGCTGAATATCTCGCCGCTGTGGCTCAGCCAGGTGGACCCGCACGAACCGCTGCCGAGCCTGGTGCTGCTGGAGGAGATCGGCCTGGACGCCGAGCAGGTGGTATTCGAGCTGACCGACCTGCGCGGAGATCTGCAGCAGTTGCAGGAGGTGGTGGCGCGCTATCGTGAAGCGGGGATTCGCGTGGCGGTGGACGACTTTGGTGCGGGGTACTCAATGCTCGACCAGGTCATTGCCCTGGCGCCGGATTTTCTCAAGTTGGATATCCAGTTGCTGCACCAGGCCACCCGGGGTAACCGCGGCAGCTCGGAGTTCGTCAAGTCGCTGGCACTGATGGCCGAGAAGAGTGGCTGCTGGATCATGGCCGAGGGCATCGAGACCGAAGAGCACCTGCACTTTGCACTGGATTGTGGCGCGCGCTATGTGCAGGGGTTCCTTTTTGGTGCGGCGCAGGAGAACTTTCTGCCGGCAGAGGCGGTACAGCCGGTGTTTTCGCAACTGCGCGATCACTATGTGCAGGGCAAACTGGCCGAGCGCACGCGACTGCTGGAGCTGCGGACCTCACTGGCCAAGCTGTTCGAGCAGTTGCGCCATTGGCTGGAGAAGGGCGCCAAGCCGAATGCGCTGCCGGCGCCGACGGAGTACCCCTGGCTGCTGCGCTTCTTCCTGTGTGACGCCTATGGCACGCAGATCTCACCGAACTACGAATGGACTGGCAAGCGCTGGCAGCAGGACCCGCGCTACCTCGACCATAACTGGTCCTGGCGGCCGTATTTCTACCGCATCCTGGCCGAGTCGGGGGAGGACAGCCGAGTGATCCTGTCCAGCCGCTACCGCGACGCCACCACCAACCAGTATTGCATGACCTCCGGATTGTTCATCGATGACAGCCGGCACCTGTTGTTGGTGGATATCGATGTGGAGCGGTGGCAGGAAGGGTAGGGGTTGTTGAGACGGGAAGGGCTCGACGATCCTGGGGGTGTAGCGCCCCCGCGCTACGCCTGTGGCCTTCGAGCAACCCCGTCGTCGAGCGGGGGCTCGATAAGATGGTCTCCTCCCTCTCCCTCTACGGCGTCGCGATGCGCCAGAGGATAGATGCTAAACATCTATT
>NZ_JACLGO010000045.1 GCF_014219065.1 Halopseudomonas xiamenensis | reverse complement strand
ACAGACAACCTGCTCTTGTCATTGAATGTTGAAAGCCTTGCAATGAGGGAGGAGACCATATACGACAACCCCAGGGGGTGTGGCGCTCCCGCGCTACGCCAGCGGTATCCGCGCAAAACGCATCGCCGAGCAGCGGCTCGAAACCCCGGGGGTGTAGCGCCCCCGCGCTACGCCTGCGATATCCGCGCAAAACGCATCGCCGAGCAGCAGCTCAACATCCCGGGGTGTAGCGCCCCCGCGCTACGCCAGCGGCCTCCGAGCAACCCCGTCGTCGAGCAGGCGCCCGACAACCCCAGGGGCGTAGCGCCCCTCCCCTGGTTTCGTGCAGAAGCTGTATTTTTCCTGCGAGGCGTGTTGGTTTCTGTTACAATCGCGCCTCTTCATCTTCATTATCGGCCGCACGGACAGCCCCTGTTCGCAAACGGCCATCACAGGGTTTATCTGAATGTCCTTTGCCTCTCTCGGCCTGTCCGACGCGCTGATGCGTGCCGTGGCTGCCACTGGTTATACCACTCCCACTCCCGTCCAGACCCAGGCCATCCCGGCGGTACTGGAAGGTCGCGACCTGATGGTCGCCGCGCAAACCGGCACCGGCAAGACCGCCGGCTTCTCCCTGCCGATCCTCGAGCGGCTGTTCCCCAACGGCCAGCGCCCGGCTGACTACAAGCGCGTACCCAAGCAGGTCCGTGCGCTGGTGCTGACGCCGACCCGTGAACTGGCGGCCCAGGTGCACGACAATATCCGCTCCTATGCCACCGAGCTTTCGCTGCACAGTGCCTGCATCTTCGGCGGCGTTGGTGCCAACCCGCAGATGAAAGCCCTCGCTCCGGGCCTGGATATCCTGGTGGCCTGCCCCGGCCGGCTGCTGGACCTGGTCGGCCAGCGCGCCGTGGACCTGTCCGCCGTCGAGTATTTCGTGCTCGACGAAGCCGACCGCATGCTCGACATGGGCTTTATCCATGACGTGAAGAAGGTCATCGCCAAACTGCCGGCCAAGCGCCAGAACCTGCTGTTCTCGGCGACCTTCTCCAAGGAAATCACCGAGCTGGCCAACCGTCTGCTGCACAACCCGGCGCGCATCGAGGTGACTCCGCCGAACACCACGGTCGAGCGCATCGATCAGCGGGTCTACCGGGTCCAGGCCGGGCACAAGCGGGCGCTGATCGCGCACCTGATCACCATGGGCGCCTGGGAGCAGGTGCTGGTGTTCACCCGCACCAAGCATGGTGCCAACCGCCTGGCCGAATACCTGGAGAAGAACGGCCTGCCAGCCGCCGCGATCCACGGCAACAAGAGCCAGAGTGCCCGCACCAAGGCGCTGGCCGACTTCAAGGCCAACAAGATCCGCGTGCTGGTCGCTACCGATATCGCCGCTCGCGGCCTGGATATCGACCAGTTGCCGCATGTGGTCAACTTCGAATTGCCCAACGTATCGGAAGATTACGTGCACCGTATCGGCCGTACCGGTCGTGCCGGTCGCAGTGGCGAGGCAGTATCGCTGGTCAGCCCTGACGAGGAAAAACTGCTCAAGGGTATCGAACGCCTGACCCGCCAGAAGTTCGAGGAAGGCGACCTGCAGGGCTTCGTCCCGCCGGCCCAGGCCGAACTCAACAGCGACCGCCCGGAGCGACCACGTGGCGCGGCGCCCTCCAACGGCCGCAACCAGCGTCGCCCGGCGGCCGGTGCCCAGCCGCGCAGCCATGGCGCCCGTAACGACAAGCCGCGCAGCAACAGCAACAGCAACCAGAAGCCGCGTCGCCCGCAGCAGGCCCGCCCGGGTATCGCCGAGCCGGAAGATGCGGTCACCCGCGAACGCCGCCTGCAGGCCATGGGCAACCGGGTGGTACCGGAAACCCCTACTCCCAAAGGCAACCGTCAACGCGGCCAGCGGGAAAAGCCGGCGCTGCTGGGTAGTTGATCAACACACTCCGGGCGCACCCTGCGTCCGGAACTCATCGAATACTGTCATTGCGAGCCCGTAGGGCGTGGCAATCCATGACTTCGGAGCAGCCGGCGAGCTCTGGATTGCCACGTCGCTTTGCGACTCGCAATGACGGTGTTGGCTGCCCTAACGCTAGCAACACTCACCCCAGCCGCGTTTCTTCGAGGTGTGGCCGATACCTGGGTTGAAGGTGTTGGTCGGGTCCAGTTCACGATAGAAACCGGCCAGCGCCGGCTTGGCCACGTACAGGTGGCCGACATTGTGCTCGGCCGGGTACTCGGCACGGCGTTGATCCAGCAGCGCCCACATGCGGTGTTCCATGTCCAGCGGATCCACGCCCTTCCTGACGATATAGTCCTGGTGGAACACGTGGCAGAAGAAATGCCCGTAATAAAGCTTGTGGATCATCTCCTTTTCCATCTCCGGCGGTAACCGTTCGACCCACTCGCGGTCGTTGCGGCGCAGGGCGATGTCCAGCGCGACGATATCCTCGACCTGCTGACGGTGTACCTCACGGTAGCGGATCGCCGCGCCGGCGATGGCGAAACGGTGCAGGAAGGCCTTGCGCCCTTCCTCGGCGTCGCACTCGAAATAGCCGCCGCTCTCGCGCCCGCCGAAATATTCGGCAAGGAAGGCGCGGGTCTGCTCCAGGGTGTCGTCGGAGACCCGGAGCAGCAGGTGGTGCTCAAAGCGCTCGCGGTACTCGCGCATGCGCGGCGGCAGGTGGCTGGGCAGCAGGTTCATCAGTGTCTGGAGCAGCCGATCGGTAACACCACGCAGGCCGAAGCGCTCGAAGAAGCCATCGACCCGGCTTTTCATGGCGAAGGCCGCCGGTACCCGGGCGGTACCGAGCTTGTCGATCAGCAGGAAGCTGTCCTTGCCGTACTTCTCGCCGATGTCGAAGGCGGTACGGTGGATGTACTCACCGGCAATCGGCAGACGCGGCAGGTGGGCGAGCAGGTGACGGCGCACGGCAGTGAGATCGTCGGGGGCGTTGCTGCCGATGTAGAACACCGTGCTCGGCTCCTTGGGGAAGGTATCCAGGCGCACGGCGAACAGGCACAGCTTGCCGGCCGAACCGGAGGCCTCGAACAACCGCGACGGGTCGGCGTTGAAACGCGCCGGGGTATCGGCATCCACCTCGCGCACGTACTCGCCATAGCGCGCATCCGAGGCCTTGGCGCCGTCGTCATTGTGGATGTGCTGGGGACCGTAGTCCGCGTTTTGCAGACGGGTGAGGATATCCTCGGGGCTGTCGCCCAGGTCGATCCCCAGGTGATTGACCAGCGCCAGCGAGCCGTCGTCCCGCACCTGGGCGTACAGCGCCAGCTCGGTATAGGCCGGACCACGGCGCACCAGCGCGCCGCCGGAGTTGTTGCAGATACCGCCAAGCACCGAGGCACCGATGCACGAGGAACCGATCACCGAATGCGGCTCGCGGCCCAGCGGCGCCAGCGCCTGCTCGAGACGGTCGAGGGTGGCGCCGGGCAGGCAGACCACCTGCTGGCCGTCGTTGATCAGTTGCACGCCGCTGATGCGCAGGGTGCTGACCAGCACGATATCGCGGTCGTAGTCGTCGCCATCCGGCGTGGAGCCGCCGGTCAGGCCGGTATTGGCCGCCTGCATGATGACGATGCAGCCAGCCGCCACTGCGGCCTGCATCACCTGCCATTGTTCCAGCAGCGTACCGGGGCGCACCACTGCCAGTACCCTGCCTTCCCCAGTACGGTGCCCCTTGCGGAAACGCCGCGTGCTCTGCTCACCGGTAAGCACGTGGGCGTTGCCGACCACATCCTGCAGTTGCGCCAGCAGCGCGGCATGCCGGCGATCATCGGCAACCGGCATGTTCAAAGCTCCCGCACCAGCAGATCGGGGGTGATGTCGCTGATGGATTTGGCCCCGGTCAGCACCATGGCCACACGCATTTCCTTCTCGATCAGCTCCAGCAGATTGCTCACGCCAGCCTCGCCGTGCACCGCCAGGGCATAGATGAAGGCACGCCCGAGCATGGCGCAGTCAGCGCCGAGGGCCAGCATGCGCACCACGTCCAGGCCGGTGCGGATACCGGAGTCGGCGAGGATCTTGATCTGCCCCTTCACCGCATCGGCGATCGCCGGCAATGCCCGGGCGCTGGACAGCACCCCATCGAGCTGGCGACCACCATGGTTGGACACCACAATACCGTCAGCACCGAAGCTCACCGCATCCCTGGCGTCCTCGGGATCGAGAATGCCCTTGATCACCATGGGACCGTCCCAGAAATCGCGAATCCACTCCAGGTCCTTCCAGCTGATGGAGGGGTCGAAGTTGGCGCCCAGCCAGCCGATATAATCGGCCAGCCCGGTCGGATTGCCACGGTAGGTGGAGATGTTGCCCAGGTCATGCGGCTTGCCCAGCAGGCCCACATCCCAGGCCCAGCGCGGATGGGTCACCGCCTGCAGCATGCGCCGCATCGCCGCGTTGGCGCCGCTCATGCCGGAATGGGCATCACGGTAGCGGGCGCCCGGTACCGGCATATCGACGGTGAACACCAGGGTGGTCACACCGGCGGCCTTGGCCCGCTCCAGGGCGTTCTTCATGAAGCCACGATCACGCAGCACGTACAGCTGGAACCACATGGGCCGGTCGATGGCCGGCGCCACCTCCTCGATGGCGCACACCGACACCGTGGACAGGGTGAAGGGCACGCCCTTGGACGCGGCGGCACGGGCCGCCTGTACCTCACCCCGGCGCGCATACATGCCGGTCAGCCCCACCGGTGCCAGCGCCACCGGCATGGCCAGGGTCTCGTCGAACAACCGGGTTTCCAGGCTCAGCTCGGACATGTTGTTCAGCACGCGCTGGCGCAGGGCGATACCTGCCAGGTCCTCGACGTTGCGCTTGAGGGTATGCTCGGCGTAGGCGCCACCATCGATGTAGTGGAACAGGAATGGCGGCAGCCGGCGCTCGGCGGCGGCACGATAGTCGGTAGAGGCGGAAATGATCATTGAACTGATTCCCTATTGTCGTGGATATCAACGGCCGGTCATGGTGCAGCGCGCCCAGGCGCTCAGCCCAGCGCCACCGGGTCGGCCAGACCCAGCACATAGCAGCCGACCAAGGTGATGATCCCGGCCAGCGTCACATAGTAGAGCGTCGGCCAGATGGTCTTGCGCAGGGTAAGCCCCTCACGGCCCAGCATACCCACTGTAGCCGAAGCCGCTACCACGTTGTGGATGGCGATCATGTTACCGGCGGCGGCACCCACCGCCTGGGCGGAGATCACCAGTACCGTGGACAGCCCCAGGCTGTTCGCCACACCAAACTGGAACTGGCTGAACATCATGTTGGAAACGGTATTGGAGCCGGCCAGGAAGGCACCCAGCGCGCCGACTGCCGGCGCGAACAGCGGGTAGATACCGCCCACGCTGTCGGCGACGAAATGCGCCATGGCCACCGGCATGCTCGGCAGTTCGGCAGCGTTGACCCCCGAGTTGATCAGGATGCGCACCATGGGCACGGTGAACAGCAGCACGAAGCCAGCACTGAACAGCACGCCACTGGACTCGCGCACCGCCCGGTTGACCTCACTGAGTCGCATGCGATGGATAAAGAAGGTGATCAGCACCACCGCCACCAGCACGCCACCGGGCAGATATAGTGGGTCGAGGCCAGCGTTGATCCCCGTCTCGCCGAGGATACCGGTGAAGTTGAGCGCCACGCTTTTCAGCGCCGCGGTGACCTCCGGGAATATCCGGCTGACCACCAGTAGGGCGCCGACCAGCACATAGGGAATCCAGGCGCGCAGGCTGCTCATCGGGCGATTGCCGATATCTTCGGCGCGCATCTCGATGGTGCCCATCCAGCTCAGCGGCCAATCCTTGCGATCAGCGAACTGCCAGACAGTTTTCGGCACCAGGAACCCCGCCCGGGCAGCCAGGGTAACCACCGCCAGGCCAACCAGACCGCCCAGCAGCGAAGGGAATTCCGGCCCGAGGAAAATGCCAGTCAGAACATACGGCAGGGTAAAGGCCAGGCCACCGAAGAGAGCGAAAGGTACCGCCTCCCAACCCGCCTTCCAGCTTTTATCCTTGCCGAAGAACCGGGTGAGCATCAGCACCATGAGCGCCGGGATGATGGTACCGACCAGGGCGTGAATGATGGCCACCTGCATGGAGACCCAGCTCAGATAGTCAGTCCAGGCATAGCCATGGGCAACCAGAGTTTCGCTGATGGCGGCGTTGTCGACCCCGGCGCTGACGCCAACGATGATCGGCGTACCCACCGCACCGAAGGACACCGGTGTGCTCTGCAACAGCATACCCATGAGTACCGCGGCCATGGCCGGAAAACCCATCGCTACCAGCAGCGGCGCGACGATCGCTGCTGGCGTACCGAACCCGGAAGCACCCTCGATGAAGCAGCCGAACAGCCAGCAGATGATCACCACCTGGATACGCGGGTCGGGACTGATGGCGGCGAAACCGGAACGGATAGCGGCGATGCCACCGGAATATTTCAGGGTATTGAGCAGCAGGATGGCGCCGAAGATGATCCACAGCAGGCTGAGGGTGATCACCAGCCCTTGCAGGGTCGAGGACAGCACCCGGTTGAAACTCATGTCCCAGGCGAACAATGCGATCAGCACGGTAACACCGTATACCACCGGCATCGCGGTCTTGGCTGGCCAGCGCAGACCGATCAGTAGCACACCAGCCAGGAGAATGGGGGCAAACGCCAGCACAGCGAGAAGGGCAGAGGACATACAGCGCTCCGTATTGTTATTGGAAAACTTCAGGTAAATTGGTAATACCAATTTACCGAAAACGATGATCAGCGTAAAAAAGCCGTATCGCCATGTCAAACGGAATTTGCTAGACATTGGTCTTATTACCGGAGAAAAACTTCCCGCAGCCGGTTTTAGCCGGCATACTTCCGGAATCATTGGTCAGACCAATAGGAGCGAATGAATGGAAGTTGGTCAGATCCAGCAACGCCGGCTGTCGGACAATATCGTCGAACAGCTGGAATTGATGATGCTCGACGGCGCGCTCAAACCGGGCCAGCGCCTGCCAGCCGAACGGCTGCTGGCGGAGCAGTTCGGAGTCTCCCGACCGTCATTGCGCGAGGCCATCCAGAAGCTGGCTGCCCGTGGCCTGCTGGTCAGTCGTCAGGGTGGCGGCAATTATGTCAGCGAGTCCCTGGGTTCGAGCTTCAGCGATCCGTTGCTGGGCCTGCTTGAGGGCCGCCCGGATGCCCACCGTGACCTGCTGGAGTTCCGCCATACCCTGGAAGCCGACTGCGCCTACTATGCCGCACTGCGCGCTACCGAAGTCGATCATCAGCATCTGCGCGAAGCCTACGAGGCGCTGCAGACCTACTATGCAAGCGGTGACACCACCAGCCGCGCCGAGGAAGGCGCAGCCGATGCACGCTTCCACCTGGCCATTGCCGAAGCCAGCCACAACATCATCCTGCTGCACACCATCCGCGGCCTGTTCGACCTGCTCAGGCGCAATGTGGTGACCAATATCGGCGGCATGTACGCGCTGCGCCAGGAGACTCGCAGCATGCTGATGCGCCAGCATCAGCAATTGTTCGAAGCCATCATCGAGGGCCGCGCCGAGGATGCCCGGCGCCATGCCGGCGAACATATCGGCTATGTGCAGGAGGTGCTGGCCGAGCGTCGCCAGGAGGAACAGCGTCGCAGCCGGGCCAGGCGCCGGGAAACACCGCAGCAACGCTAGGGTCTGTTGACGCTTTTATGTGTCAAATTCAAGGCACATTCAAACGCAGCGGCTATAGTCATTATTTCCCCAGGGCGGGGTCATGCGTATCAACAGGAGGCTTCGATAATGAAAGGCGCCCTACTCGCGCTCCCACTGCTCGTTGCGTTCACCCTGCCTGTTCATGCCTATCAATTGAGCCCCAAGCCCGAGACCGGTCTGTGGCGCAGCGAAATACGTATCCTGGTTGCGGATGAGGAGCGTATCCATGCACTGCAACAGGCCCAACAGCAAATGTTCGAGCAGTTGCCTGGAGAGCGCCGGGCAGCAATGGATGATGCCATCAGCCGGAGCACCCCGCAGATCCGCATGAGGTGCCTCACTGCACAGCGCGCCGAGGAGCTGATGCAGATCGATGCCCTGCAGCGGGAAATCCAGCGTAGCGTGCCGGAATGCGAGTTGACCGTACACCCGGTGGATCGTTCGACGCTGAGCGTGCTCGGTCACTGCCATGGCGAACAAGGCTTCAACGGCGAGATGCAAGGTCACCTGGAGATCATCAGCAGCTACGAGATCCGCGCATCCTATCTGGGTCGTGGTCGGGAGCGCGGGGCGACGGGCAGCGAGACGACGAGCAGCATCCAGCTGCAGGAAATCTCCCGCTGGACCGCCGAGGATTGCGGTGACGTCACCCCTCCGGAACGCCTGTCATTCTGACCCTGGTGCCCACTGACGTTACAGCTTGTCGAATCATGAGCTCTCTGCAACAATTGCAATGAGATGCATTCTCATATAAGTGCAATTCCAGATCCAGGGACCATGAATCGAATGAAACGTCTTCTTCTAGCTTTCATTGTTCTACCGACATTACTCTTCCCCACCCTTGCTTCCGCCAATGGCTGCTTCAGTACCGCAATTGGCGCCGGCCGATGCGGTATCTGCGGCCCCGGCATGCCATCTTATCGAGGCCACGGCAGCTCTTGCACCGCATGCGGGGGCACCTGCGGCTTCATATTCCGCGCCAGCGGCAATACCCAGGAAGATCTTGACGCGGAAATGCGTCTGATCGTTCAGGCGAATGCCAGGATCATCCATGCGATCAGTGAAATCAACCCGGACGCAGCGATGACGCTGTTCATCATGTCCGAACATTCCAAGACAGTAGACATACCTGTCCCCACCACCGGCAATACCGCAAGCCCCAAACTTTTCACCCTACAAGCGGTTGAGATGGCAACCTCCGCCTCCCTAGAAACAATGGATGTGGAACCCTATCTGGATGACATCCAGCATGATCGAAAACTGCGCAAAATTACCGGCGAGCAAGGCTACTCGAACACACGCTGGTCTTTCACAAAGCGACCGAAACGCTCGTCGATTGCTTTTTCACACCGACTGCTCAACGGGTCAAATGAGGAAGTTGCTCAGCTGTACCCGGACATTACCGTGACCATGGTATGGCAGGAGGCTGGCAGCGGTGGCTTCTGGCAGGTGACAGATTGGACCGCGCAGGATTGGTCGCCAGCGAACTCCGACACAGAGGAGTGAGCAATGAGAGCATCGTCATTTGGCATTGCAGCGATCTTTGCGACGCTCCTTGCGCAGACGCCAGTGGCAGTAGGCGAGGAAGACTTCGGGCTGCACAATGACAGGGCCAACGTAGTGCAGGCCGAATTGGATGAAAACTGGGCGCTTTATCAGCAGTATATGTGGAACACCATCGGTGATGGTGAGATCGGCACCGACCCGGAGGCCGCCGCAGCCGCCATTGCCTATAAGCAGTCCGACCGACGCACAGGCATTCGCCTGCAATCGGAACGTGTTGACAGCGTGGCCCTCTATCAGGAGCGAGATCGCCAGCTCGCCATACTGGAGGTGACACGCCTGTTCACTCACCCCCTTTCTCCAGCCAAGCCGGTTGCAGCCCATAACCGCATCTACGGCGTCCGTGAGGCTGGCGAGCCCCACTGGCGATTCAACGTCTCATCGTGTTTCTCGCCGCAAGACCTGGCCGCGCAGTTCCCCTCTGCAGCCCAAGCCATAGAGTAGAACCCGGGACAGTACCGCTGCGCCAAGCATGGGCTAGACTTTCCCTATGACAACAGGAGGCCGCCCCATGCTGAAACACTGTATTCTCGGTTTCGACTACTCGGAAAGCTGGCAGAAGACCTGCGACCGGCTACCCTCGGTGCTGCAGTTGGCCGGAGTGCAGCGGCTGACGCTGGTGCACGTGCTGGATACCACCCGGCGCCTGAACGTAGAGGACAGTGCCGCTGCGGCCGCCAGCCACCTCAAGGAGCTGTCCGCGAGCCTCGGCGCGGAACTGGGCATCACCGTGGACTACGAGGTGCGCCAGGGTTTCGCTGCCAGCGAACTGCACGAGGCGGCGCGGCGACACAAGGCTGATGGTCTGATCGTCCTGAACCAGAGCCATTCGGCTGGGCACGCGCTGTTCTACGGCAACATCACCCTGAACCTGGCGCGGCTGACCCGCCTGCCGCTGTTGATCCTGCCAGCCAGCGGTCCGGTCATGGAACCCAGCGCCCCGGTGCTGCTGGCCACCGATGGCTCGCGCCCGGCACGGGTCGCGCAACGCGCCTTCGAGCATTTCCTCAGCGGCGGCCGACACGGACTGGTGCTCTGGGTGGAAACCGAAGAACTGGACAACGTCGCCACCATCAATGAGCAGGTGGCGGATATCACCAGTCGCCATGAGCAGGTGATCTCGCGTCACGTCAAGGGTTCAGCGGTACGGGAAATCGTCAAGACCGCCGAGACCGAGCAGGTCGCGCTGGTCATCCTCGGCAAACGCGGCACCACGCCGATCCAGGATCTGATGATCGGCAGTACCGCTGAGGGCGTGGCCCGTGAAAGCCATCAGCCGGTGCTGCTGATTCCCGCCAACACCGAGTTCTGATGTCCAGACGCCAACGGCCCCGGTAGCAGTGCTATCGGGGCCGTTGGCCTGACGCGTTGGGCGGTCGCCTCAGAAGAAGGCCTGCAGGCCGGTCTGTGCCCGACCCAGGATCAGCGCATGCACGTCATGGGTACCTTCGTAGGTGTTGACCACTTCCAGGTTGACCACGTGGCGGATCACCCCGAACTCGTCGGAAATACCGTTGCCACCGAGCATGTCGCGGGCCACGCGGGCAATGTCCAGCGACTTGCCGCAGGAATTGCGCTTCATGATCGAAGTGATTTCCACCGCCGCGGTGCCTTCGTCCTTCATCCGGCCCAGGCGCAGGCAGCCCTGCAGGGCCAGGGTGATCTCGGTCTGCATGTCGGCCAGCTTCTTCTGCACCAGCTGGGTCTGCGCCAGCGGACGACCGAACTGCAGGCGGTCCAGGGTGTACTGGCGGGCGGTGTGCCAGCAGAACTCGGCGGCGCCCAACGCACCCCAGGCGATGCCGTAGCGGGCCGAGTTGAGGCAGGTGAACGGGCCGCGCAGGCCGGTAACACCGGGCATCAGGTTCTCTTCCGGAACGAACACGTCTTCCAGCACGATCTCACCGGTGATCGAGGTACGCAGGCCGACCTTGCCCTTGATCGCCGGCGCGCTCAGGCCCTTCCAGCCCTTTTCCAGGATGAAGCCGCGAATCAGGTCATCCTCGGTCTTGGCCCAGACCACGAACACGTCGGCTATCGGGCTGTTGGTGATCCACATCTTGGCGCCGTTGAGCAGATAGCCACCATCGACCTTCTTCGCCCGGGTGACCATGGAGCCCGGATCGGAACCGTGGTTCGGCTCGGTCAGGCCAAAGCAGCCGATGAATTCGCCAGTGGCCAGTTTCGGCAGGTACTTGCGCTTCTGCTCTTCGCTGCCGAACTCGTTGATCGGCACCATCACCAGCGAGGACTGCACGCTCATCATCGAACGGTAGCCCGAATCGACCCGCTCGACTTCCCGGGCGATCAGGCCATAGCACACGTAGTTCAGGCCGCTGCCACCGTACTCACTGGGAATGGTCGCCCCCAGCAAGCCGAGTTCACCCATCTCGCGGAAGATCGCCGCATCGGTCTGTTCATGGCGGAAGGATTCCAGCACCCGCGGCATCAGTTTGTCCTGACAGTACTGCGCTGCCGAGTCACGCACCATGCGCTCTTCTTCAGTCAGCTGTTGGTCCAGCAGCAGCGGGTCTGCCCAGTTGAAACTTGCTTTGTTATTGGCCATGGGTACTCCGTGGAAAATGGTTGGGGCTGAAACTGAGACAAGGCTAGCTTTGCACAGGGAAGCCGGCAAGCGTATTTTCTTCAGCCTCTTGTGCTAAATTGGAACTCCGTATCACATCGCAGGAATGCATCCCCTGGAGTTCCCATGCGCCGCAAGATTCCACCGACCCAGGCACTGATCTGCTTCGAGTCCGCCGCCCGCCACGAAAGCTTCACCAAGGCCGCCGAGGAACTGGCTCTGACGCAGAGCGCGGTCTGCCGACAGATCGCCAACCTGGAGAGCTTTCTCGACATCCAGCTGTTCCGTCGCACGCGCCGGGGCGTACGCCTTACCGAAGCCGGCCAGACCTACAGCCGGCGCATCGCCAACCGCCTGGATGCGGTGGAGCGCGATACCCTGTCGGTGATGGGCAACCAGGGTACCGCGACCCTGGAACTGGCCCTGGTGCCGACCTTCGGCACGCAATGGCTGCTACCACGGCTGGGCGACTTCCTTGTGCAACATCCGCACGTCACCATCAACATGACCAACCGTACCCGGCCCTTCCTGTTCGCCGATACCGAGTTCGATGCGGCAATCTATTTCGGTGACGGCGAGTGGTCCGGAACCGAGGTGCACTTCCTGATGAACGAGTCGCCGGTGCCGGTATGCAGCCCCGCGCTGCTGGCAGGCCAGGCACGGCTGACCCCAGAGCAGATCAGCCAGCTGCCGCTGTTGCAGCAATCGACCCGACCCTACGCCTGGCGCCAGTGGTTCGCCTCCTGCGACATGCGTATCGAGCATGACCTCAACGGCACCCGGCTGGAACTGTTCTCGATGCTGTCCCAGGCGGCCATGCACGGCATGGGCGTAGCCCTGATCCCGCCGTTCCTGATCCGCGACGAGCTGAGCAGTGGCCGGCTGGTAGTAGCCTGCCCGCGCAGCTTCGACAGCAGCAATGCCTATTATCTGGTGATTCCCGAACGCAAGGCCGAATCGGCGACACTGCAGGGGTTTCGTGACTGGTTGATCGCCGAGGCAGAAACATACCGGGATACAGCGGCAAAGTAGGTAACACCCCGCTGCAGCCCACCTGACCCCGCCATTCCTTGCCTCCTACCCTTCCTGAGCTTCGTCGTCCTTCAGAGCCTCTTCATCCATCTATCGTTATTCCTTCTGAACCTCGTCATTTTTCATAAACCTCGTCAACCTCGTCGCTTTTCCTAAACCTCGTCATCCTTCGCGAAGGCGAAGGATCCACCGAACACTCGGAGTCAGCCGGCACCCTGGATCCTTCGCCTTCGCGAAGGATGACGGGGGAAACGAGGGATGACGGGGAGAAGTGAAGGATGACAGGGGAGAAGCGAAGGTAGACGGAGCGGACTCGATGCCCCGCGAGCAGGAACTGGCCTGGCTCAACGCCCCGGCCAGCCCAGCCATCAGGCCATGCGGAAATACACGCAGATCCGCTGCCCATCCACCTCATGCACGCGGATATCCATCTGGTACAGATCGCGCAGCACCTCATCGCGGATGATCTGCTGCGGCGTGCCCTGGTAGGCTGGTTTGCCCTGGCGCATGGCGATGATGTGATCGGAATAGCAGGAAGCGAAGTTGATGTCGTGCAGCACCACCACCACGGTCTTGCCCTTCTCGTCGGCGGCGCGGCGCAGCAGCTGCATCATGTCCACGGCAAAGCGCATGTCGATGTTGTTCAGCGGCTCGTCCAGCAGCACGTACTCGGTGTCCTGGCACATGACCATGGCCACATAGGCGCGCTGGCGCTGGCCGCCGGACAGCTCGTCGATCGGCCGGTCGCGGTACTCATTCAGCCGCAGGTAGTCCATGGCCTCGTCGACATGGCGCAGGTCCTCGGCAGTCAGGCGTCCGCCGGAATGCGGGAAGCGCCCGAAGGCGACCAGGTCGCGCACGGTCAGGCGCAGCGAGGTCTGGTTGTCCTGGCGCAGGATGGACAGGCGCCGGGCCAGCACGTTGCCCGGCGTGCGGGTCACGTCCATGCCATCGACCAGCACGCTGCCGGCGCTCATCGGCGTCAGCCGGCTGATCATCGACAGCAGCGTCGACTTGCCGGCACCGTTCGGCCCGATGATCGAGGTGAAACCACCCTTGGGGATACTCAGGCTGACGTCATCGACCACCAGCGCATCACCATAGCGCTTGGATACACCTTGGGTTTCAATCATTGTCTGACTCCGCGCATCAGCAGCGCAATGAACAGCAGGCCGCCGGCCAGTTCGATGACCAGCGCCAGCGGCAGGGTTGAGGCCAGCACGTGCTCCAGCAGCAACTGACCACCGACCAGGCAGATGATGCCGGCCAGCACGCTGGCCGGCAGGGTCCAGCAATGGCGCTGGGAACCGGTGAACCAGTAGGCCAGGTTGGCGATCAGCAGGCCAAAGAACAGCGTCGGGCCGACCAGCACAGTGGCCACCGAGACCAGGATCGCCACCACCGCCATGATGCCGAGCACCACCCGGCCGTGGGCCACGCCGAGGTTGATGGCGATATCCCGTCCCAGCGACAGCACATCCAGGCAACGCCGCCAACGCAGCAGCAACAGCCCGGCGACCGCCAGGCCAGCGGCGGCGGCACCGAGCAACTGCGTATTGATCCGGCGGAAACTGGCTTGGGGCACCCCGGTGCTGATGCCGAACTCGCTCGGGTCGAGCACCCTTGCGGCCAGCTCGGACAATTCGCGGAACAACATGCCGGCCAGCATGCCGAGCAGGATCATCAGGTGCAGGCTGCGCACCGAGCCGGAAAACAGCAGGCGGAACAGCAACAGCGCCAGGCCGACCATCACCAACACCTGCAGCGCAAAGCGCAGCGCCGGTGGCCAGGCGGCCAGCTCGCTGCCACCCCACACCAGCAGCACCAGGGTATTGACCAGTACATAGAGCACATCGAAGCCCATCAGCGCCGGGGTCAGCAGCCGGCTGTGAGTGATGGTCTGGAACAGCACCGTGGAAATGCCAATGGCGCAGGCGGTGAGCAGCAACGCCAGCAGCCGGCTGCCGCGGTATTCGAGAATGAAGGCCCAGTCGGTCTGCACATTCAGCGTCATGAAACCGACCACGCACAGCAGCGCCAGCACGGTCAGTAGCAACACCCGCAGTGCCGGACTGCGCCAGGAGTTCAGGACCATTTCGCCCTCCCGTGCAGCAGCACCACAAGGAACACCGCACAGCCGGCAATCGACAGCAGGTTGGAGGACGGCACCTCGTAGGGATGGATCAGCAGCCGCCCGAGCAGATCGGCAGCCAGCAGCAACGCCGCCCCCAGCAGCGCCACCATGGGGATCGCCCGGCGCAGGTTGTCACCCACCACCAGGCGCACCAGGTTCGGCGCCACCAGACCGATGAAGGGAATCACCCCGGCGGTCACTACCACGCTGCCGACGATCATCGCCACCAGCAGCACGCCAATGGCCATCAACAGCGAGTAGTTCACCCCGATATTGGTGGCGAAGTCCCGTCCCATGCCGATCACGGTGAAACGGTCAGCCAGCAGCATGGCCGCCACGGTCAGTGCTGCGGCAACCCACAACAGCTCGTAGCGACCACGCAGTACCGCGGAGAAATCACCACTGTTCCACGCCCGCAGCGACTGCGACAGATCGAAATGATGTGCCAGCAAGCCACCACCGGCGTGGATCACCCCGGCCATGACCAGTCCGACCAGCGGTACGATCAGCGCCGAACGCAACGGCATGCGCTGCAGCACGCCGAGAAACAGCAGGATGCCGCCTGCGGCAAAGGCGCTGACCAGCAGAAAGCGCGCCCACAATGGCACACCGTTGGGCAATATTATCGCCACCACCAGCATGCCCAGCGCCGCCGCGGCCATCGGCCCGGTGGTGGAGGTATCCACCAGGCGGTTGCGCGCCATCATCTGCAGGATGGCGCCGGCCACCGCCAGCGCGGCACCGGCCAGGATCAGCGCCAGGGTGCGTGGCAGGCGACTGGCGAAGAGGATCTTCGAGACCCGGTCATCCGGGTCGGCGGTCAGCACATTGAGCAGGTTCATGCGGCTGGCACCGACGTTCAGGCTGCACAGCCCGAGCACGACAACCAGTACCAGCAACAGAAACAACCAGAGGGCGCCCGAACGGGACGCCCTCTGCGGGGAGGAAATGGAATCGGTCATGCATCCGGCCTGAACAACGAAGCAACAGTCACTCGCGCTCAGCGAGCAGCGGAAAATACCTTGATCAGTTCATCGACGCTGTTCTGCATCACGCCGATCCCGCTGTTGTCCAGCAGGTACCAGCTGGCCGGGTCCAGATAGACGATCTGGCCCTTGCTGCCGGCGCTGGTGGCCGCCACCAGCTCGTTGTCCATCAGCTGGGCAGCGGCGGTACCCTCACGACCGATGGCGGCATCGCGGTCCATGACGAACAGCCAGTCCGGGTCGGCCTCCAGCAGGAACTCGAAGGATACCGACTGGCCATGCCGACCGGCCTTCAGTTCATCCACCGCCTGCTCGACGCCGAATACATCATGAATCAGGCCAAAGCGGGTGCCCTTGCCGAACGCTGCCATCTTGCCACCGGTGGTGAGGATCAACAGGCCATCGCCCTGCCCTACGGTCAGGCTGCGCAACTCGGCCACGGAACTCTTCAGCCGGGCGACCAGCTCCGCCGCCCGCTCCTGCCGACCGAAGATCTCACCCAGCAGCAGGGTATTGCGCTCGACGCTGCCCAGCAGGTCGTTCGGATCCGGGGTCAGGTCGATGGTGGTGCCGAACCTGGACACCTCGTCATACTGGCCCTGGGCCCGGCGGCCGAGGATGATCAGGTCCGGCTCGGCATTCTTCAGCACCTCGAAGTCCGGCTCGAACAGGCTGCCGGCGCGGATATGCTCACCGTCACGGTACTGCTTGAGCACCTCCGGCGGATTGGAGGAAGGAATGCCGCTGACCGTTACCCCGAGCTGCGCCAGGGTATCGAGCGTCGACCAGTCCAGCACCACCACCTTCTGCGGCTGCAGCGGTACCTGGGTCTGGCCACTGGAGTGGTTGATAGCGATGTTCTCTGCCTGAGCCACAGCAGCACCAGCGCCCAGCGTGAGAGCCAGACAGACGCCGGACAGAGCAGCAAAACGGGTAAGACCTGACAACATGACAACTCCTTTTCGATACCCGCAGCCGTCTCCAGCAGCAGCGACCAAGCGCTACCGACAGCAGCAGAAAAACAGGGGAATACCTGCGAATAATTATTGTTTGCGAGCCTAGCAAAACCGCCGGACCGGTACAATCGGCCACCCATGAAAAAGGCGAGCACGCAGGCTCGCCTTTGTTACTTCCCGTTTCGCCGTTACTTGCGGATACCTTCGATGGTCAGGTCAAGCTCGACCACCGCAGAGGCCGGACCCAGGTCCATGGAGATATCGTAGTCGGCCAGCTTGATGCTGGTGGTGCCTTCGAAACCGGCGCGGTAGCCACCCCAGGGATCCTCCCCCTCACCGATGAAGCGTGCATCGATCACCACCGGCTTGGTCACTCCATTGAGGGTGAAGTCGCCGGTGACCTTGGCGGTATTCTCGCCGGTCACTTCCACCGCGGTGGAAACGAAGGTGGCCTGGGGATGCTTGCCCACGTTGAGGAAGTCATCGCTGCGCAGGTGCTTGTCACGCTCGGCGTGGTTGGAGTCCACGCTGGCGGTGTTGATGGTCACGCTGACCTTGCTGTTCTCCGGGTTGTCCGCGTCCCAGCTGAAGCTGCCGTCAAAGTCATTGAAACGGCCATGCAGCATGCTGAAGCCCATGTGGCCGGTCTTGAAGTTGATGAAGGCGTGCTGACCTTCCTTGTCGATAGCGTAATCGGCGGCATACAGCGAGCCGGACAGCGCCATCAAACCACCCAGTGCGATACCTGCAAAGGTCTTTTTCATGCTTGTTTCTCCTTGGAGTCAGTCAAATGCCGCGCCCGCATGCCGAGCATGCGACGCAACGTGTCGTCACGATCAATGAAATGATGCTTGAAGGCACCCAGCGCGTGCAGCGCGGCCAGCCCCAATACCCCTATCGCCACCCAGTAATGCACTGCCCCGGCCCGATCGGCCTGATTGCTCAGTCCGGTCACCAACGCCGGCACCTCGAACCAGCCGAACACGCTGATGCCCTGGCCCTTGGCCGTGGAGATCAGGTAACCGCTGATGATGATCACGAACAACATCAGGTATAGCAGCCCATGCACCACTCCCGCCACGCTTGTTTCCCAGCGCTTGTGGTTGGGCAGGTGCGCCGGGCGCGGGTTGATCCAGCGCCACAGCAGACGCGCTACCAGTACCGCCAGCAGCGTCAGGCCAATGCTCTTGTGCCAGAACGGCGCGCTGCGGTAGTACGGGCTGTAGTAGCTCAGGTCGACCATCCACAGACCGAGAATGGCCAGGCCGATCACCGTCAGCGCCACCAGCCAGTGCAGCAGGATGGACACCAGCCCGTAGCTGTTTCCCGTGTTTTTCAGGTGCATTGGAATACGTCCTGTATTGGATGATGGAAAGATCATACATCGGTTCAGGAAAACAAAAAGGGGAAATACTGGGTGGAATATATCTATAAATCAGATAGGTAATCGAATGGCGACTTCACGCTACCTGCGGGAGCCGTGGGAGCTTCCATAGCCCGCTCAGCTGCGCGCGCCCCCACTCCCCCGTCATTGCGAACCGCAACGCGGTGAAGCAATCCACAGGTACGGCGTCGCCGGCACCCATGGATTGCCGCGCCCTTCGGGCTCAATGAAAGGGACTCCTCCCCTCCCGATGCCTCATTGGGCAGAATTGGTAGTTA
>NZ_JACLGO010000044.1 GCF_014219065.1 Halopseudomonas xiamenensis | reverse complement strand
GGTTTTTTCGCTAACTACCAATTCTGCCCAATGAGGCATCGGGAGGGGAGGAGTCCCTTTCATTGAGCCCGAAGGGCGCGGCAATCCACGGGTACGGAGCGCGGTGGATATGCCGTGCAACTGGATTGCTTCTCCGCTACGCGGCTCGCAATGACCGGGGGCGTGCAACGAACGTCAATACCCCAGCCGGTCACCCAGCCAATCGAGGTACTGCTGCCGCAACCCAGCCTGCTCATTGGCCAGGTGGTGGCGCGCCTCGGGCAGATAGAACAGCTCCGGCCCTTCGAACTTCTCCTGCAGCACCTTGATATTGTGCTGCCAATCCACCGTTCCATCCGCCTGGCCCTGTACGATGAGCGGCTTGTGACCGGTCGGCAGTGCGGTCTCGATACGCGGAATCCACTTGTCCAGCGCCTGCACCCAGGCCACCGGCAGCACCTGCGGCTGAAGTGGATCGTGCTGGCGAATGAACTCGAGGAAATCGGCATCCGTGGAGTTGTCGGTGAAGCGCCGGCCCAGCTGCTGGATGAAACCACCCAGCAGCTTGAGACTGAATTGGGAAACGCCCCATTGCTTCGGTCGTACCAGCGGCGCCATGAGAATGGTCTGCCCGGTCTGTTCCGGTAGCGGACCGTGCAGCAGTCGGTCGATCATGATGGCGCCACCGGTACTCTGGCCGAGGAAATGCCAGGGAGCCGGCAACCGCCACTGGCGCGCCTGCTCGAATACCCCGTCAAGCACCTGCTGATAACGTAGAAAGCAGTCGATGCTGGCGCGCTCGCCGCTGGACAGGCCATGCCCGGGCAGATCGAAAGCCAGCACCGCCAGCCGATGCCCCAGCGCCCAGCGAATCAGATGGCGATACAGCCCCATGTGATCATAGTAACCATGCAGGATGACCAAAGTGCCGCGCGCAGCGGAGGGGCGCCATACCTGCACCGCCAGATCGAAACCATCCACCGCGATATGCCCCAGG
This sequence comes from Halopseudomonas xiamenensis, assembly GCF_014219065.1. Taxonomy (GTDB): domain Bacteria; phylum Pseudomonadota; class Gammaproteobacteria; order Pseudomonadales; family Pseudomonadaceae; genus Halopseudomonas; species Halopseudomonas xiamenensis. The sequence continues at coordinate 22,364 of NZ_JACLGO010000044.1, read as the reverse complement.
TGCTGGTCAACCTCGGCACTGAAGTCGATGCCGTAGTAGGCGGCATACTGCCTGGCGGCCGGATTGAATGGCTGGCCCAATTCAAGTTCAGGCAACTGTGCTACCAGCGAATCTAGAAATCTCTGGTCCATTAACATCCCGGTGCGCCTTGGGGCAGCAGACGGGTAAAAGTCTGCCGCTTTGATCTGAAATCGGAACAATTCCATGTTTTGAACATGCTTTGCAAGTGATCATCGTGTAACATGCTGCGTCTCCAAATGCCACGTCCTTATGCGCCAGGCGCAGTTCTCATTAGAGTGAGGGGTTTTCATGAGCGAACGCATCCAAGTCGGTGATCTCCAGGTTGCCAAGGTTCTTTACGATTTCATCAATGAGCAAGCCATCCCTGGCACCGGTGTGCAAGCCGACGCCTTCTGGTCCGGCGTGGATGCGCTGATCCATGATCTGGCCCCGAAGAACCGCGCCCTGCTGAACAAACGTGACGAGCTGCAAGCCCAGATCGACGGCTGGCACCAACAGCGTGCAGGCCAGCCCCATGATGCTGCCGCCTACAAGAGCTTCCTCCAGGAAATCGGCTATCTGCTGCCGGAACCGGCCGACTTCAAGGTCACCACCGCCAATGTCGATGAAGAGATCGCCACCATGGCCGGCCCGCAGCTGGTAGTGCCGATCATGAACGCCCGCTTCGCCCTGAACGCAGCCAACGCCCGCTGGGGCTCGCTGTATGACGCCCTGTATGGCACCGATGCCATCAGCGAGGCCGACGGCGCCGAAAAAGGTCCGGGATACAACCAGGTCCGTGGCGACAAGGTCATTGCCTTCGCCCGCGCATTCCTTGATGAGGCAGCACCGCTGGCCAAAGGTTCCCACACTGATGCTGTGGCCTATAGCATCGCCGATGGCCAACTGGCCGTTGCGCTCAAGGATGGCAGCCAGACCGGCCTGAAGGATGCCTCCCGTTTCGTCGGTTACCAGGGCGATGCGGCAGAACCCAAGGCCGTGCTGCTGAAGAACAACGGCCTGCACTTCGAGATCCAGATCGACCGTTCCAGCCCCATCGGCCAGACCGATGCCGCTGGCGTCAAGGACATACTGATGGAAGCGGCCCTCACCACCATCATGGACTGTGAGGACTCGGTCGCCGCAGTCGATGCTGAAGACAAGGTGCTGGCCTACAAGAACTGGCTGGGCCTGATGAAAGGCGACCTGGTCGAAGCGGTATCCAAGGACGGCAGCACCTTCACCCGCGCCATGAACCCGGACCGCAACTACACCGGCGCTGATGGCTCCGAGCTGACCCTGCACGGCCGTTCCATGCTGTTCGTGCGCAACGTCGGCCACCTGATGACCAATGACGCGGTGCTGGACAAGGATGGCAACGAGGTGCCCGAAGGCATCCTCGACGGGCTGATCACCAGCCTGGGCGCCATGCACAACCTCAACGGCAACACCAGCCGCAAGAACACCCGCACCGGCTCGGTCTACATCGTCAAGCCGAAGATGCACGGTCCCGAGGAAGTGGCCTTCGCCAACGAACTGTTCAACCGCATCGAAGACGTGCTGGGCCTGGAGCGCAACACCCTCAAGGTCGGCATCATGGACGAGGAGCGCCGCACCACCGTCAACCTGAAAGCCTGCATCCAGGCGGCCAGCGAGCGCGTGGTATTCATCAATACCGGCTTCCTCGACCGTACCGGTGACGAGATCCACACCTCCATGGAAGCCGGCCCGGTCGTGCGCAAGGCGGCGATGAAGGCCGAGAAGTGGATCGGCGCCTATGAAAACTGGAACGTCGACCATGGCCTGAACTGTGGCCTGTCCGGTCGCGCGCAGATCGGCAAGGGCATGTGGGCCATGCCTGACCTGATGGCCGACATGCTGGAGCAGAAGATCGGTCATCCGATGGCCGGCGCCAATACCGCCTGGGTCCCCTCGCCCACCGCCGCCACCCTGCACGCCCTGCACTACCACAAGGTCAACGTGTTCCAGCGCCAGCAGGAGTTGGCCAAGCGTACCTTCGCCTCGGTAGACGACATCCTGACCATCCCGCTGGCCAAGGACACCAACTGGAGCGCGGAAGAGAAGCAGAACGAGATCGACAACAACGTCCAGGGTATCCTCGGCTACGTCGTGCGCTGGATCGACCAGGGTGTCGGCTGCTCCAAGGTGCCGGACATCAACGATGTCGGCCTCATGGAAGACCGCGCCACCCTGCGTATCTCCAGCCAGCTGCTGGCCAACTGGCTGCGCCACGACGTCATCACCAAGGAACAGGTACTGGAAAGCCTGCAGCGCATGGCCGCAGTGGTCGACCGGCAGAATGCCGGCGATCCCGCCTACCGTCCGATGGCGCCGAACTTCGATGACAGCGTCGCCTTCCAGGCCTCACTGGAACTGATCCTCGAAGGCACCAAGCAGCCCAACGGCTACACCGAGCCGGTCCTGCACCGCCGTCGCCGCGAGTACAAGGCCAAGTACGGTCGCTGATACCCGCTGCGCCCCTCCAGAACCCCGGCTCCGGCCGGGGTTCTGCGTTTCCGGCCAGGACAAAGCAGGTGGAACATGTTTCAACCGCCCCGGTCAGACAGGCTATGGACATCGACAACCTGATCGACCTGCTGCAGTGGCCAGCCATGCTGGTCACCCTGATCGCCGCCTGGCTGGTCGGCTCGCGCACCCGCGGCAAACGCTGCGCCGGCTTCATCTGCTTTATCCTGAGCAATATTCTGTGGGTGATCTGGGGTTGGCACTCCCATGCCTGGGCGCTGATCGTACTGCAGCTGGGGCTGTTTCTGATGAACCTGCGCGGTACCCGCAAGAATGCGGTGCCGGCCAAGAGCTGACTACAGCTGACCGGCATGACGGAACGGGCGTCAAGGATGACGCCCGTGGCTGGTCTGGTTCGTGCCTCAGTCTCCGGCGGCCGCGGCGTAGTCCTTGAACTGTACCGAAAGCGAACGCACCTTGTCCGATGGCCAGTTCGGCACATTGATGACCTGATCGGCCCCGCCACCGCGCGGGCTCAACCGGATCTCGATGCTCTGGCTGGCCTGCGGCGAGGCAGCCAGGAACAGGTCCAGGCCGGACATGAAGGGCAACCTGTGGAAAAACGGGTCCGCAACGCTCAGGTTGCTGCGCTGGTCGAGGTCACGGTCATGCAGGAACAGACTGCTCAGGCGCTGCAGCAGTGGCGCCGTGAGTTCCGTCACCACTTCCACCTCGTTCACCGTCAAGCGATCGTTGTTATCGCCCTGGTCACCCCACAATTCCTTGTCCCGAGCGATAATGATGTTGGTGTGCGCGGCACTGCGATGCAGATACTGGCCGACCCCGGTCCCCGGCAATGAGGTGTTCAGACGCACCAGCAAGCTGTCCTGCCCATAGCCTTCGCGGTAGAAGTGCTGATCGTTACCCGGCTCCGGATGCAGCAGGGCGTATTCGTGGGTGGCATCGCGCTCGATGCGCACCGGCCCCCAGTCGCCGCTGGCGCCGATCTGCTGGCGATGCAGTGGGACGTCGCTGAGCCGCAGGCCGGTATTCGGATCGGTCTGGTAGATTTCCAGGGTAGTACCCGCAGCGCCGATATTCTCCGGGAAGATATGGGTCTTGCCGGCGATCCACACCCGCTCGCCTTCGGCTTGCGGGATGCTGCTGCGCGCGGGCGCCTGGCCATTGAAGAAGCTATATATCCGCTCGAAGGATTCCGCCGAGGTGGCCACCTCGATATGGCCCACCGGCGCCTCCTCGGGAGGATAGACATTCTGCGCTCCGACCACGCTGCGGTCGACATACTGCCCCCAGAGTGCCAGGGTCGGCACCTTGCCCGGCAGATGATCCACCTCGGTACCATCCACGCTGACGTAACGCGCGACCTTGGCGGCATTTTCCGCCTCGGAGAGATACACCAGGCTGACCCGGGTACCCATGGAGTGGCCGATCAGATTGACCTGTGGTGCTCCGGTGCTGAGCAGCAGCTGGTCGATAATGGCATTGATGCTGGCGTTGCGGACCGCCGCCTGCTCGGGGTCGAAGGGGTCCTGCCCGGTTGCCGTGCTGTATTCATAGACCGCGACATGCCCCAGCGGATAGCCGTTGGCGCGCAGGCGCTGGGCCTGGGACTCGAACTGGGAAGCCGAGCCGGCACCGCCGTGGATGAACAGCACGGGCAACCTGTCATGCCGCAACTCGGCACCATCCAGCTGCGCCAGCGAGTCCTGCAAATGCTGCCAGGCCTGCAGGCGGTCGCGCAGTGCACGCTGTCGGGCCTCAGCATTTTCGGCGAACACCCCCGCCTGATTGAGCTCGCCGAGCAACCCAGCCATGGCCTCCTCGAAGGCACTGTTGTCATTGAAATCCAGATCCTCCAGACGCTGTTGCTGGACATAGGCGGTCATCGCCTGGTCGATCTGCTCGGTGATCTGGATGCCGTTGACCAGGTTGCCATCCGCATCCAGGCTCTGCAGCAGTCGGGCAATATTCACCACAGCCGTATCCGCCAGGTCGGCACCCGCCACCAGCTGCACCGGTGTGATGACCTCCTGGCCGGCAGCCGAGCCCAAACTGATGCCGCCAACAGCGAAACTGACGCTCTCGCCCGGCCGGTAGTTGAATGTTCCCCTGGCATCGGTATTACCCTGCTGGCTGGCAGTGGCAAAGCTCAATCCAGTTACCGGGCTGTCGACAAATACCCCCTGGCTCAGCTCAGCCGGGCGGGAGCTGGAGCCCGAGCCGGAGAAACAACCAGCCAGCAAGGTCAGTGCGATACCCATGGCGGGTGTCCGCAGATCCCGCGCAGCCAAAACCCTCTTATTTCTATCCATTGCATACCTTTCAATGCTTGTTGTTATTGGTGAAACGGTTGTCGGTGACATGCCAGCCAGTCTTTGCGGTACCCACCGGAACTGGCATTGCGCAGAAAAAGACACTTTACGACATTGCACCGAAAAGAATCATAACCACGAACTGCTTCACAAAAGCATACATGAATGGAATGAATATTCACTCATTAGCGGGATTGACGGACAGATCAGCAGCCCTAGTGGTCAGACATTCAGTGAGAGGAGAGTGAGAATCGCGAGTGAGGCCGGCAGACCACTCAGTCTGCCGGATGCTGCAAGCTGTCTATCAATGCAGCCAGGCGCTGCTGCGTCTGGTGCAACTGCTCGGCCTGCTCAGCCTGCGGCACGCACAGTGCCAGCGCGGTCATCAGCAGCAGTTCCTGTGCATCACTGGTCGGGTAGCGGGTGCGGGACTCGGCCAGTTTCTGCTGCAGCAACGCTGTGGCCTGCTGGAATAGCGGTTCTTCGTCTTCGCTGATGCGAAACGAATATTCCTGGCCGAGAAAACTGGCTACCCGAACGCTGCTCATGCGTCGCTGCTGACGCCGCTACGCTGGAGGATGGCCTGCAGACGGTTCAGCGTGGAGCCCAGCTGCTCCTCCTGTTCCATGGCGGCCAGTTGCAGGCTGTCATTCTCTTCCTTGAGTTGGCGCAGCTCCTGTTCGAGACGACTGATGCTCTCGGTCTGTGACTGATTCTGCTGCAGCAGTTCGCCAACCAGTCGTTCAAGCTGAGTGAGCGTAGTTTCAAGCATGCCGTACCCCCTGGAAAAAGCCGCAGAGCATATAGCAAAGCGCAGGCCACGGCCAGCCGCGGCACTCTGCCAGCCTGTTGCGGCTCACCTCGCGGTCGGCGTGTACAGGTGCAGAAACAGCTCAACGATGACCGCGACATGCTGCTGGCGCTCCTGCTCGGACATGACCTCGCCATAACCGATCAGCAGACGGAAGTGATGATCGCCCTTGAGCAGGGTGAAGAACTGCCTGGCTGTCTCCAGCGGATCGTCGATACACAGCTCGCCGCGCCGGTCAGCCTGGCGCAGAAACTGCGCCAGGCCGTCGCATACCCGCTGCGGTCCCACCTCGTAGAACAGCTGTGCCAGCTTGAAGTCCTGCCCGGCCATGCTTACCAGCAGCCGATGCAGGGCAATGGATTCGGCGCTGTTGATCAGCCGGCAGAAGGCATCGCCGATGCGCCGCAGCGCCTGACGAATCTCGCCCTGCTGGGGATAGTCGAAAAACAGATCCGGCAACTGGGCCTCGCAGACCGCCCTGATCGCCGCGGCATACAGGGTTTCCTTGTCGGTGAAATGGCTGTACACGGTGAGCTTGGAAACCCCGGCCTCGGTGGCGATGGCGTCCATGCTGGTGCCTTCGTAGCCACTGCGCAGGAACAGCTGCTGGGCTGCCTGCAGGATGGCTTCACGTTTGGCAGGGTCCTTGGGGCGCCCGGGACCGGCGTTCTGAACAATTTTATCTGACATCAGGCTTTTAATACTGGACTGGCGGGTTTGCTATTTCTACTATACCCATCAGTTCAATTATTCCCAACCCCTTGCGACAGGCTTCCGATCATGCTCCGTCCTGTTCTTTCCCTCGCCCTTGTATTCAGCTTCGGCGCCCTGCTGACGGCCTGCAGCGACCCCGAACCGGTTACCTCATCACCGCGCCCGGCGCTGGTGACCCAGCCCGAGCCAGCAGCCGCCCAGGTGCAGAGCTATCCCGGCGAGGTGCGGGCGCGCTTCGAGCCGGAGCTGGCGTTCCGTATCGGCGGCAAGGTCAGCAAGCGGCTGGTCGACATCGGCGAGCGGGTGCGCAAGGATCAACCGCTGGCTGAACTGGATGCTGAGGATGTGCGTCTGCAGCTGGAAGCGGCGCGCGCCCAGGTGGCCGCGGCGCAGGCCAACCTGACCCTGGCACAGGCCGAACGCGACCGCTACCGCACCCTGCTGGAGCGGCAGATGATCAGCTCCTCGCAATATGACAATGCCGAGAACAGCTATCGCTCGGCGGCGGCGCGGTTGAAGCAGGCCCGTGCCGAGTTCGACGTGGCCGACAACCAGGCGACCTACAGTGTGCTGCGTGCCCCGCAGGATGGGGTGATCGCTCGCCGCGCGCTGGAGGTCGGCCAGGTGGTATCCGCCGGTCAGACGGTGCTGGTGCTGGCCGCCGATGGCGAGCGTGAGGTGCTGATCAGCCTGCCGGAGAACAGCCTCGGCCAGCTGGTGGTCGGCCAGCCGGTGGAGGTACAGCTGTGGTCACGCCCCGAAGAGCGCTTTGCCGGCAGCCTGCGCGAACTGTCGCCGGCCGCCGATCCGCAGTCGCGGACCTTCGCCGCACGGGTCAGCTTCGCCAGCCCCGACAAGGGCGTCGAAATCGGCCAGAGCGCCAGGGTGTTCATTCACAACCCCGACCAGGTTGCGCTCGCGGTACCGCTGTCGGCGGTCAGTTCGGAGGCCGAGCAGAGCTTCGTCTGGGTCATAGACCCACAGACCAGCAGGGTACAGCGCCGCCCGGTGCGCATGGGCAGCTATCAGCATGAACGGGTCAGCATCCTCGATGGCCTGGCCGCTGATGACTGGGTAGTTGCCGCCGGGGTGCACATGCTGCTTGAAGGCCAGCAGGTACAACCGGTGGATCGTGACAATCGCAGCATCGCACTCGGCGGAGAATGACGCATGGCTTTCAACCTCTCCGCCTGGGCGCTGCGCAATCGCCAGATAGTGCTGTATTTCATGCTGGTGCTGTCGGTTGCCGGCATCCTGTCCTACGGTCAATTGGGCCAGAGCGAGGACCCACCGTTCACCTTCAAGGTCATGGTCATCAACACCGTCTGGCCTGGCGCCACCGCCGAGGAGGTCGCGCGCCAGGTATCCGATCGCATCGAGCAGAAGGTCATGGAGACCGGTGCCTACCAACAGGTGGTGTCCTACTCCCGCCCTGGCGAATCGACCATTACCTTCGTCGCCCTGGACAGCATGAAGGCACAAGAGATACCCGAACTGTGGTACCAGGTACGCAAGAAGGTCGGCGATATCCGCCACACCCTGCCACCGGACATCGTCGGGCCTTTCTATAACGACGAGTTCGGCACCACCTTCGGCAACATCTACGCGCTGACCGGCGACGGCTTCGACTACGCCGTGCTCAAGGACTATGCCGAGCGCCTGCAACTGCAATTGCAACGCATCAGGGACGTCGGCAAGGTGGAATTGATCGGCGTACAGGACGAGAAGATCTGGGTCGAGATATCCAACCTCAAGCTGGCCACCCTGGGACTGCCGCTGGCCGCGGTGCAACAGGCACTGCAGGAGCAGAACAGCCTGCGCGAGGCGGGCTTCTTCGAAACACCGAAGGAACGGATACGCCTGCGCGTCTCCGGTCAGTTCGAGAGCGTCGAGCAGATCCGCGCCTTCCCGATCCGCGTCGGCGACCGCACCTTCCGCATCGGTGATGTGGCCGACGTCTACCGCGGCTTCAACGATCCCATGTCACCCCGCATGCGTTTCATGGAGCAGGACGCGCTGGGGCTGGCGGTATCGATGAAACCCGGTGGCGACATACTCGCTCTGGGCGATACCCTTGAAGCTGAATTCGAACGCATGAGCCAGACGCTGCCGGTGGGCATGCAGCTGCACAAGGTGTCCGACCAGCCCGAGGCGGTACGCGACAGCGTCGGCGAGTTCGTCAAGGTGTTGGCCGAAGCGGTAACCATTGTGCTGCTGGTCAGCTTCTTCTCCCTCGGCCTGCGCACCGGCCTGGTGGTCGCCCTGTCGATCCCGCTGGTGCTGGCGATGACCTTCACGGTGATGAACTATTTCGACATCGGCCTGCACAAGATTTCCCTGGGTGCACTGGTGCTGGCACTGGGGCTGATGGTGGACGATGCGATCATCGCGGTGGAGATGATGGTGATCAAGATGGAGCAGGGCTTCGACCGAATAAAGGCGGCCAGCTTCGCCTGGACCAGCACCGCCTTCCCGATGCTCACCGGCACGCTGATCACCGCCGCCGGTTTCCTGCCGATCGCCACCGCCGCCTCCGGGGTCGGCGAGTACACCCGGTCGATCTTCCAGGTGGTGACCATCGCCCTGCTGGTGTCCTGGATCGCCGCAGTGATCTTCGTGCCCTGGCTTGGCTACAACCTGCTGCCGGACATGGCCAGGCTGCATGCGAAAAAGCACGGCGGCGACCCCGGCGGTCATGATCCCTATGCCACGCTCTTCTACCAGCGGGTGCGCCGTACCGTGCAATGGTGCGTGGCGCACCACTGGCTGGTGATCGGCATGACCCTGGCGCTGTTCATCGGCTCACTGTTGCTGTTCCGGCTGGTACCCCAGCAGTTCTTCCCGCCGTCCGGCCGGCTGGAGCTGATGGTCGATCTGACCCTCGCCGAAGGCTCGTCGCTCAAGGCCACCGAAGCCCAGGCGCTGCGTCTGGAACAGCGCCTGCGTGAGCATCCGGGGGTCGACAACTTCGTCGCCTATGTCGGCACCGGTTCGCCGCGCTTCTACCTGCCGCTGGACCAGCAACTGCCGGCGACCAACTTCAGCCAGTTCGTGGTCAAGGCCAAATCCATCGCCGATCGCGAGCAGATACGCTCATGGTTGATGGAGATGCTGGACAACGAGTTCCCCGAACTGCGCGCGCGCATCTCGCGCCTGGAGAACGGCCCACCGGTGGGCTATCCGATCCAGTTCCGCGTCTCCGGCGAGCATATCGACGAAGTGCGCCGCATCGCCCGCGAGATTGCCAGCCAGGTGCGCGACAACCCGGCGGTGAGCAATGTGCACCTGAACTGGGAGGAACCGAGCAAGGTAGTGTATCTGGATATCGACCAGGAACGCGCCCGGGCCATGGGCCTGAGCACCAGTGACGTATCGGGCTTTCTCGCCAGCCAGCTGACCGGCAGCTCGGTCAGCCAGTTCCGCGAGGGTGATGAACTGATCGAGATCCTGTTACGCGGCACGCCCCAGGAGCGCGAGGCGCTGCAGCAACTGCCGAGCCTGGCGATTCCCACCGGCGACGGGCGCAGCGTGGCGCTGGAGCAGGTCGTCACCCTGGAGTACGGCTTCGAGGAAGGTGTCATCTGGCGCCGTGACCGGCTGCCGACGGTAACCGTGCGCGGCGATATCCACGGCCCGGAACAGCCCGCCACCCTGATGCAACAGATCATGCCGGCGCTGCAGCCGATCCGCGCGCAATTGCCCGATGGCTACCGCCTGGAGACCGGTGGCACGATGGAGGATTCGACCCGCGGCCAGAAATCCATCATCAAGGGCCTGCCGTTGCTCGGGCTGGTGGTGATGACCCTGCTGATGGTGCAGCTGCGCAGCATCTCGCGCTCGATCATGGTGTTTCTCACCGCGCCGCTGGGGCTGATCGGTGTGACCCTGTTCCTGCTGGCCTTCGGCGAACCCTTCGGCTTCGTCGCCATGCTCGGCAGCATCGCGCTGTCGGGCATGATCATGCGCAACTCGGTGATCCTGGTCGATCAGATCGAACAGGACATCGCCGCCGGGCACGACCGCTGGCACGCCATCATCGACGCCACCGTGCGCCGCTTCCGGCCCATAGTGCTGACCGCACTGGCGGCGATCCTGGCGATGATCCCGCTGTCACGCAGCGTGTTCTTCGGACCAATGGCGGTAGCCATCATGGGCGGCCTGACGGTGGCCACGGCGCTCACGCTGCTGTTCCTGCCAGCGCTCTACGCTGCCTGGTTCCGCGTCGACGAGAGCGAATCCCAGGTCCGACCCTAATGGCCCTTTGTCGCCCTCACACCGTCATCCTCATCCTCGGCCTACACCGTCATCCTCGGTATGTACCGTCATCCTCGGCGCAGGCCGAGGATCCATGGTGCCGGCTGCCCCAGAGTGGCCGATGGATCCTTCGCCTTCGCGAAGGATGACGGGGGAGAAGTGAAGGATGACGGGGAGAGGTGAAGGATGACGAGGTGGCGGATGCAACCTCTGTCCTATCAGCAGCCCCTTCATTGGTTCAAGCTCGTCGCGGCCTGCAGGCGGTTGCCGCGCCGCTCGACCTGCTGGCCGATGGCGAACTCGGCGTTCGGTGAGCGCACCACCTGCGTCTCGCCCGCGTCGGTGCGTACGGTATAGGCACGCTCCTCAAGGCCGGCGGCCTGCTGCACGCCCTTGCCGAGCAGCAGGCCCACCCCGCCACCGACCAGCGCCCCCAGCGGGCCGCCGATGGCGCCGATCATTACTCCGGTGGTCGCACCGAGAGCTCCACCAGCAGTCCTGTCGGTGGTTTCGGCGATGACCTCGCCGGCCAGTGTCGACGCGCTCAACGCGGTCAGACTCAGTGCCAGGCCGATAATCACGATATGTTTCATGTACTTCTCCTCGGATTGCACAGGGGTAGGTCTTCCCTGTTCTCCTTGTTACACAGTCATGAAACGTGCCAACCACCGAATTGACCTGAATCAAGGACTTACCCCGCCACAGTCGTCATATTTACAACTCGATTCCTGGTTGAAAAACCCCAGCGTTGTCAAAAAGACGATTCATGACCCAGTCACCCCTAACCGCCCTGCTGCCGCTGCTCGATGACCTCAGTCGCGACCTGCCGCAGACCGAACGCTACCGGCGCCTGCTGCTGGCGATACAGAGCTGCCTGCCCTGCGACGCCCTGGCGTTGTTGCGGCTGGAAGGTGACAGGCTGGTGCCGGTGGCGGTGCAGGGCCTGAGCCCGGAGACCCTGGGCCGGCGCTTCCGGCTGGACGAACATCCCCGGCTGCGGGCGATACTGGCCAATCACGGCGCCACCCGCTTTGCCGCCGACTGCGAGTTGCCCGATCCCTATGACGGACTGGTCGAAGGCACGCCGGGCCGGCTGCAGGTGCATGATTGCCTGGGTTGCCCCTTGTATATCGATGGCCAGCCCTGGGGCTTGCTGACGCTGGACTCGCTGGACCCGTCGCGCTTCGGCTGTATCGACCTGGACAGCCTGGAAGCCTTCACCCACCTCGCCGCCGCCACGGTCAAGGCCTGCGAGCGCATGCTCGGCCTGGCACGCCAGGCCGAGCACGAGCGGCGGCTGGCGGAGACCTGGCGCCAGGCTGCCAACCAGCTACCGGCCCGGGAACTGATCGGCCAGAGCGACGCTCATCGGCACCTTCTGGAGGAGATCGCACTGGTGGCCAGGAGCCCGCTGGCAGTGCTGATCAGCGGCGAGACCGGTACCGGCAAGGAGCTGGTCGCCCAGGCGGTGCACCGCCAGTCCGAACGCTGGCAGCAGCCGCTGATCAGCCTCAATTGCGCGGCGCTGCCCGAATCCCTGGTAGAAAGCGAACTGTTCGGCCATGTGCGCGGCGCCTTCTCCGGAGCGACCGCAGCGCGCGCCGGCAAGTTCGAACTGGCCGATGGCGGCACACTGTTTCTCGATGAGGTTGGCGAGCTGCCGCTGAGCGTACAGGCCAAGCTGTTGCGGGTATTGCAGAGCGGCCAGCTGCAACGCCTGGGCTCCGACCGGGAGCATCATGTCGATGTGCGCATCCTTGCCGCCACCAACCGCGATCTGGCTGCTGCGGTGCGCGCCGGGCGCTTCCGCGCCGATCTCTATCATCGCCTCGGTGCCTACCCGCTGCACGTGCCGCCGCTGCGCCAGCGCCAGCAGGATGTACTGCTGTTGGCCGGCTACTTTCTCGAACAGTGCCGCACCCGGCTGCAGGTCCGCAATGTCGCCCTCGGCAACGATGCGCGCCAGGCTCTACTGGCCTACGACTGGCCAGGCAATGTGCGCGAGCTCGAACACCTGATAGGACGCGCCGTACTCAAGGCCCGGGCCCGGGGTCTACCCAACTCGCAGTTGCTGCAGCTGTCGGCGGCCGACCTGGGTCTGAGCAATGATGCAGCCAGCGTGCTGACGACCGAATCCATCGAACCTGCCTTCCTGACCTGCGGTCTGCGCGAGGCGGTGGACGGCTTTCAGCGCCAGCTTATCGAAGCGGTAATGGCGCAGCACCAAGGCAATCTGTCCGCTACCGCGCGCGTCCTGCAGATCGACCGCGGCAATCTGCATCGCCTTACCCGCCGACTGGGATTGCGCTGCACCGCCAGGGGAAGACCGATCGCCCCGGGATGACCCAATACCCCCATGTTTTGCATTGATTTGACAGGTGCTTGATGTTGATCAAGTCTTGATGGAGCTGGAAGAAACTAGAATGACCCCACTTACGAAACGGAACGCCTCGCTATGAAGTCGTTGATTGCTGTGATCGGCAGCAGGTTACTGCTGGCCGTCGCGCTATTGTTCGGCATGCTGTCATTGTCCCCGGCGTTCGCCGCAACCCCTACCCTGCTGGAACAACGCATCGAGCAGTTCTTTCCCGAGGCCACGGTCATCTCCGAGCCCGAGGGCGAATACCGGGTGCGTACCCTGAGCGATGCCGAAGGCACCGTCTACGGCTATGCCTTCGAAAGCATCGACGTGTTCAATATCCCGGCCTATTCCGGCAAGCCGGTCAACATGGGCATACTGCTGGATACCGAGGGCGTGATCGTCGACGCCTACGTGCTGGAACACCATGAACCCATCCTGCTGATCGGCATTCCCGAACAGCGCCTGCACGATTTCAATGCCCGCTATGCCGGCATCAAGGCCGATCAGCGGGTAGTAGTGGGCCGTTCCAGCGACCCCAACGCCATCACCGTGGATGCGGTGTCCGGCGCCACCGTGACGGTAATGGTGATCAACGAGATCGTCATGCGCGCGGCCCAGGAAGTGGGCGCCTCGCTGGGCCTGGTGCAAGCCCATAGTGGCGCCCGCGGACGGCCCTCGACGGTACGCGAAGATGTTTACCAGCCGGCCAACTGGAGCGAGCTGACCGGCGATGGCTCGGTCCGCCGCCTGCTGCTGAGCAACGCCGATATCAGTCGCGCATTCCGTGGCACCGAGGCCGAGGGCATCGACGAGGTCCCGGCCGACCGGGCGGATGACACCTTCATCGACCTGTACGCCGCCTGGCTGAACGCCCCGACCGTGGGCCGCAACCTGCTCGGCGACAACCAGTACCGCTTTCTCATGGAGGAGCTCAAGCCCGGTGAGCATGCCGTTGCCGTGCTCGGCAATGGCTATTCGTTCAAGGGCTCGGGCTACGTGCGCGGCGGCATCTTCGACCGGGTGCAGATCCGCCAGTTCGGCAATATCCTCAGCTTCCGCGACCTGGACCACATCCGCCTGTATGACCTCATGGCCGAGGGCGCACCGCGCTTCCAGGAGATGGCCATCTTCATCCTGCGCGAGGAGGCCCGTTTCGACCCCGGCGCGCCCTGGACCCTGGAGTTGCTGGTGCGCCGCCAGACCGGCCCGGTGGACAGTATCTTCACCAGCTTCGAGCTGCCCTACGAGACGCCCGAGCAATACATCGAGCGCCCGATTCCGACCCCCGAGGAACTGCGCGCCATCGAGGAAGCCAACCGCCCGATGTGGGTCAACATCTGGTACCAGAAGAGCTTCCAGGTGGGGGTGATCCTGGTCGCGCTGCTGCTGCTGACCATCATCCTGTTCTTCCAGGACAACTTCGCCCGGCACCCGAACTTCCTGCGCTGGCTGCGCCACGGCTACCTGACCTTCACCGTGGTGTTCATCGGCTGGTATGCGCTGGGGCAGCTGTCGATCGTCAACGTGCTGACCTTCGTCCATGCGCTGGTGACCGAGTTCCGCTGGGAGCTGTTCCTCAGCGACCCGGTGATCTTCATCCTCTGGACCTTCACCGCCGCCAGCATCCTGCTCTGGGGCCGCGGCGTGTTCTGCGGCTGGCTGTGTCCGTTCGGCGCACTGCAGGAGCTGATCAACGAGATCGCCCGCAAGCTGCGGATTCCCCAGTATGAGCTGCCCTTCGTCGTGCATGAGCGGCTGTGGGCAATCAAGTACATCATCCTGCTGGTGCTGTTCGGCATCTCGCTGGAATCGATGATGCTGGCCGAGAAGGCCGCCGAGGTGGAGCCGTTCAAGACCGCCATCATGCTCAAGTTCGATCGCCAGTGGTGGTTCGTGCTGTACGCGGTGATCCTGCTGGTGGTCAACATCTTCACCCGCAAGGTGTTCTGCCGCTATATGTGCCCGCTGGGTGCAGCCCTTTCGGTGTCCAGCCGCGTGCGCCTGTTCGACTGGCTCAAGCGCCGCAAGGAATGTGGCAACCCCTGCCAGCTGTGCGCCAAGGAATGCGAGATCCAGGCCATTCACCCCGATGGGCACATCAACCACAACGAGTGCCACTACTGCCTCGATTGCCAGATGACCTATCACAACGAGAACAAGTGTCCTCCGCTGATCCTCAAGAACAAGCGCAAGACACGTGGCAAGAAATCGCCGGACGAGCAGTTGATTCCGGTAGTGCAAGTAGTCGAACCCTGACCCGAGCGGTCAACCAAGATTTGCCCAACAAGGAGCTGAACATGAGCGATAAACCCAACAACCCTCCGGCCATTCCGGAATCCAAGGGCCTGAGCCGGCGCGGTTTTCTCGGCGCCAGCGCGATGACCGGTGCCGCCGTGGCGGCCACTGCCTTCGGCGGCGCGGTGATGAGCCGTGAAACCTGGGCCCAGGCAGTCAGCGACGCCCAGAAGAAGGCACAAGCGAAGATCCACGTCGGTCCCGGCGAGCTGGATACCTACTACGGCTTCTGGTCCGGCGGCCACCAGGGCGAGGTACGGGTATTCGGTGTGCCCTCGATGCGCGAACTGATGCGCATCCCGGTGTTCAACGTCGATTCGGCCACTGGCTGGGGCCTGACCAACGAGAGCAAGGCGATCATGGGTGACAGCGCCCGGTTCGCCAACGGCGACTGTCACCACCCGCACCTGTCGATGACCGACGGCAAGTACGACGGCAAATACCTGTTCATCAACGACAAGGCCAACAGCCGCGTGGCGCGCATCCGTCTGGACATCATGAAGACGGACAAGATCACCACCATCCCCAACGTCCAGGCCATCCACGGCCTGCGCCTGCAGAAGGTGCCGCACACCAAGTACGTGTTCTGCAACGCCGAGTTCATCATCCCGCATCCGAACGATGGCACCAACTTCGACATGCAGGACGAGAACAGCTTCACCATGTACAACGCGGTGGATGCCGAGACCATGGAAGTGGCCTGGCAGGTGATCGTCGACGGTAACCTCGACAATACCGACATGGACTATACCGGCCGTTTTACCGCCTCCACCTGCTACAACTCGGAGAAGGCGCTGGATCTGGGCGGCACCATGCGCAACGAGCGCGACTGGGTGGTGATCTTCGACGTGCACGCCATCGAAGCCGAGGTCAAGGCCGGCAACTTCATCACCCTGGGCGACTCCAAGGTGCCGGTGATCGATGGCCGCAAGAAGGATGGCAAGGACAGCAAGGTCACCCGCTACATCCCGGTGCCGAAGAACCCCCACGGCTGCAACACCTCACCGGATGGCAAATACTTCATCGCCGCGGGCAAGCTGTCGCCCACCGTCTCGGTGATTGCCATCGACAAGCTGCCCGACCTGTTCGCCAACAAATTCGAGGACCCGCGCGAGGTCATCGTCGCCGAGCCGGAACTGGGCCTGGGGCCGCTGCATACCACCTTCGACGGTCGCGGTAATGGCTACACCACGCTGTTCATCGACAGCCAGGTGGTCAAGTGGAACATCGAGGACGCGGTGCGCGCCTACAAGGGCGAAAACGTCAACTACATCAAACAGAAGCTCGATGTGCATTACCAACCAGGCCACACCCACGCCTCGCTGTGCGAAACCAGCGAAGCCGATGGCCAGTGGCTGGTGGTGCTGTCCAAGTTCTCCAAGGACCGCTTCCTGCCGGTCGGCCCGCTGCACCCGGAGAACGACCAGTTGATCGACATCTCCGGCGAGGAAATGATCCTGGTGCACGACGGCCCGACCTTCGCCGAACCGCATGACTGCATCATGGCCCGCCGCGACCAGATCCGCACCAAGAAGATCTGGGATCGCAACGACCCCTACTTCGCTGAAACAGTGAAGATGGCAGAAGCCGATGGCATCAACCTGACCAGCGACAGCAAGATCATCCGTGACGGCAACAAGGTCCGGGTGTACATGATCTCCATGGCGCCGTCCTTCGGCATCAACGAGTTCACCGTCAAGCAGGGCGATGAGGTCACGGTAATCATTACCAACATCGACCAGATCGAGGACGTTTCCCACGGCTTCGTCATGGTCAACCACGGGGTGAGCATGGAGATCAGCCCGCAGCAGACCTCCTCGATCACCTTCACCGCAGACAAGGCCGGTGCCTACTGGTACTACTGCAGCTGGTTCTGCCATGCTCTGCACATGGAAATGTGCGGGCGTATGCTGGTCGAGCCGGCATAACCCGTCACGCAAACCACCAGCAATGCACTTCCCGGCACCCCCGGGAAGTGCATACCGGTAAAGAAGTCTGGTCTGGATGATCAACGAGGCATAAATGCAATTTCAGGCAATCAGACAGTTTTGCCGTCTGGCCCCTTGGCTACCCCTGGTCTTTTGCAGTTTCGCTGCGGCGCAATCGCAATCCATTACCGAATTGCCGCTGCAACCCACTGGTGACGATCAATGGCTGCTTCCCGCAGGGGAATACACCGGCCAGTTCATCATCGACGCTCCCATTACCCTGCGCTGCGAACCCGGCGCCATACTCCAGGCCGGTGGTCGCGGCAATGTGCTGACCATCCGCGCCAGCGACGTCACTGTCGAGAACTGCACCCTGCGCGACGGGGGCAAGAACCTGACCGACATGAACTCGGCGATCTTCGTCGAGCCCAGCGGCAGCGATGTGGTGCTGCGGGGTAACCACCTGCAGAGCCAGGGCTTCGGCATCTGGTCGGACAATACCCGCAACCTGGTGGTCGAGGACAATCTGGTCGAAGGCAATCCCGAGTTACGCTCCCAGGATCGCGGCAACGGTATTCACCTGATCAACACCAGCAATGCCAGTGTCGTCAACAACCATGTAGTGCATACCCGCGACGGCATCTACCTGGGCAACTCCAACAACAACCTGATCCAGGGCAACCTGATGGAGGACCTGCGCTTCGGCATCCATTACATGTTTTCCCAGAGCAACCGGGTGGTCGGCAATACCACCCGCCGCACCCGCACCGGCTATGCCCTGATGCAGAGCCGCATGCTGACGGTCGAGGACAACCGCTCCGAGGATGACCGCAACTACGGCATCCTGATGAACTTCATCACCTACTCCAGTCTCCGCAACAACTTCGTCTCCAACGTGCAGCGCGGCCAGACCGGCGACGACAGCATGATCAAGGGGGGCGAAGGCAAGGCGCTGTTCATCTACAACTCGCTGTTCAACACCATAGAGAACAACCATTTCGAACGCAGCAACCTGGGCATCCACCTCACCGCCGGCTCCGAGGACAACAAGATCAGCAGCAACGCCTTCCTCGGCAACGAGCAGCAGGTCAAGTACGTCGCCACCCGCACCCAGGAATGGTCGGTGGAAGGCCGCGGCAACTACTGGAGCGACTACCTGGGCTGGGACCGCAACGATGACGGCCTGGGCGATGTGCCCTACGAGCCCAACGACAACGTCGACCGGCTGCTGTGGATGTATCCGCAGGTCCGCCTGCTGATGAACAGCCCGGCCATCCAGGTGCTGCGCTGGGTGCAGCGGGCCTTCCCGGTCATCAAGATGCAGGGCGTGCAGGACAGCCATCCGCTGATGCACCTGCCCACCGACCACCTGATCCAACGCAAACAGGAATCCCATTGATGAATGCTGTTGATATTCAAGGCGTCAGCCAGCGCTACGGCAGCATGACCGCGCTGCGACAGCTGGACTTGCACCTGGAGCCGGGCGAAGTACTCGGCCTGTTCGGCCACAATGGCGCCGGCAAGACCACCACCATGAAGCTGATCCTCGGTCTGCTCACGCCCAGCGAAGGCCAGGTACGGGTACTCGGCCAGGCGCCGAACGACCCGGCCGTGCGCCGCCAGCTCGGCTACCTGCCGGAGAACGTCATGTTCTACCCGCAGCTCACCGGCCGCGAGACCCTGCATCACTTCGCCCGCATCAAGGGTGCCGCACTGCAGCAGGCCGACGAGCTGCTGGGGCAGGTCGGCCTGGCCCACGCCGCCGATCGCCGGGTCAAGACCTACTCCAAGGGCATGCGCCAGCGCCTGGGCCTGGCCCAGGCACTGCTCGGCGCGCCGCAGCTGCTGCTGCTCGACGAACCAACCGTGGGCCTCGACCCGATCGCCACCCAGGACCTGTACATACTGATCGACCGACTGCGCCAGCAGGGCACCAGCGTGATCCTCTGCTCCCACGTGCTGCCAGGTGTCGAAGCGCATATCAACCGTGCGGCGATTCTCGCCGGCGGCCAGCTGGAGGCCATCGGCACGCTGACCAGCCTGCGCGCCGAGGCCGGTCTGCCGTCGCGCATCCGCGCCAGCGGTCTGCAGCAACGCGAGCAACTGCTGCAGCACCTGAACGTCAATGGCAACCAGACCCGCCTGCTCGGCACCGATGGCATCGAGGTCACCGGCAGCAGTCGCGGCAAAATGGAACTGCTGCGCCAGGTGCTGAGCCAGGACCAGCCAAACGACATCGAGATATTCCAGCCATCGCTGGAGGACCTGTACCGCTACTACACCGAACGCGCCGGCAATGCGCATGCTGCGGAGGACAAGGCATGAACCAGATCTGGAACATCGCCCGCAAGGAACTCAGCGACGGTCTGCGCAACCGCTGGCTGGTCGCCATCAGCCTGCTGTTCGCCGCCATGGCGGTAGGTATCGCCTGGCTCGGTGCCGCCGCCTCCGGGCAGCTGGGCTTCACCTCGATCCCGGCCACCGTCGCCAGCCTGGCCAGCCTGGCAACCTTCCTGATGCCACTGATCGCCCTGCTGCTGGCCTATGACGCCATCGTCGGTGAGGACGAGGGCGGCACCCTGATGCTGCTGATGACCTACCCCATCGGCCGCGGCCAGATCCTGCTGGGCAAGTTCGTCGGTCATGGCCTGATCCTGGCGCTGGCGGTACTGATCGGCTTCGGCTGCGCAGCGCTGGCCATCGGCCTGCTGGTCGACGGCATCGAGCTGAACCTGCTGGTCTGGGCGTTCGGTCGCTTCATGCTGTCCTCCACGCTGCTGGGCTGGGCCTTCCTGGCCCTGGCGTACCTGCTCAGCAGCCTGGTCAGCGAGAAGTCCAGCGCCGCCGGCCTGGCACTCGGCGTCTGGTTCCTGTTCGTACTGGTGTTCGACCTGGTGCTGCTGGCCCTGCTGGTGTTCAGCGAAGGCAAGTTCAACCCAGAACTGCTGCCCTGGCTGCTGCTGCTCAACCCGACCGACATCTACCGGCTGATCAACCTCTCCGGCTTCGACGGTGCCAGCGCCATGGGCGTGCTGTCGCTGGGTGACGACCTGCCGGTGCAGGGCCTGCTGCTGTGGCTGTGCCTGCTGGCCTGGGCCGGCCTGGCCCTGGCACTGGCCTACGCGGCGTTCCGCCGGCGCGCCGCCTGAAATCAATGGAATAGGAAAACTGTCATGAATATCCGTTACAACCTTGCCATGCGCACCCTGCTGGTCTTACTGCTCGGCCTGACCCTGGCAGCCTGTGGTGAACAGGAACAGGCACCGCTCACGCTTGACCCGGTAGCCTTCCACGACACCGATGAGTGCCACGTCTGCGGCATGATTGTCATGGACTTTCCCGGACCCAAGGGCCAGGAGGTGGAACGCGGCGATGTGAAGAAGTTCTGTTCCACTGCAGAAATGCTCAGCTGGTGGCTGCAACCGGAAAACCGCATCCTGCAGGCACGGCTGTATGTACATGACATGGCCCAGAGTCACTGGGATCATCCGGATGATGGTCATCTGGTCGATGCCACCCAGGCCTGGTATGTGGCCGGCACCGCTCTGGAAGGAGCCATGGGCGCTTCGCTGGCCTCGTTTGCCGACCAGCAGGCAGCCGAAGCGCTGGCGGCAGAATACGAAGGTGCAACGGTGGTGCATTTCGATGAAATAGACCAGGAGTTCCTGCAGCGGGCCGCAGCAGCACAGCACGGCGGTGCAGCACACCATTCACATGATAATCACTCCGGCCACTGAGGCTGGATAGCAACGGAGTAACACAACATGATGGGCATCAGTATCTGGCAACTTCTGATCATCCTGCTGATCGTGGTAATGCTGTTCGGCACCAAGCGCCTGCGCGGCCTGGGTAACGATGTTGGCAGCGCCATCAGCGGCTTCCGCAAGGCGGTCAACGAGGGCGAAAGCAACCCGCAGGCGCTGGAAGCGGAGAAGCTCAAGAGTCAGCAGAACTCCTGAGTACTCTCACCTACAAGGCGTAGCCAGTGCTAGCAGAAGGCTGAGCTGCGTCATGCCAGGTAATACAGCGAACACTTCCTGATCAAGAGTCAGGTGCTTTACTGGGTTTGATATCAAACACTTCATCCCCACCTCGCTGCTCCTTGCCCAGCTCTCGATAGCCCAATGATATCCAGTGTTTTTCTCGCGGCACAGTAGCAGCGATATACGGATTCAAAGGAATCCTGCGCAAAAAATATAGCTTTCGCCTATCTGGAGTGGACACATCTTCTACACCTTCCACCAACTCCTCCAGACTCCTGGGATAGCCATAGGAACCTTCACGTTGTTCAATCCGATGCTCATCGTAAGCTTGCTTGTAAGCATCAATGGCAGTCCGGATCTCGCGTAAAGCCAAGCGCAGGTCATGCTCCTTTTCCCTCTCCTGCTGAACCACCCATAGCGGAAAGCTGATGCTGGCAATCAGACTTATGATTGCCAGCGATGCGAGCATCTCAACATAGGTGAATCCATGTAAGCGGGTGAATTTACAGCTCGGCATCCCAGCGTAACTCTTGTTGGATATCCATGGGCAGGTAGCGGAATAGAGCACGCCCTCGTTCTATTTGTTCCAAGCGGTACAGGTTGTCCAACTCCTCCCCTGCTACCATGCTCTGCGCTCGATTCTGATAACGAAGATAGAGCACCACCTGATCCGGCTTCCCAAGTTGCCCCAGATACTCAATCGGTAATAGTGGCGCAGTGGGCGGGGGTGGCGGCGGTGGCTCCATGATCGGCATGGGAACCGGTTCAAAAACCAATTCGGGCATTGGCTCAGGAACAGGCTCCGGTACGGGTTCTGCGGGCAGTTCAATCACCCGTCGCCAAGGCTCTCCCTCAAGTACAGGGGAGGGCCTCGCCAATGTCTCTCGGGGTAAAACTTCGGGAAAAACAGCACCTGGCGAAGGTGCAGTATCGGGTCCACTGGTCAGCCAGGCCAATACTGCACTGCCAACTAACAAGGCCAGCAATTTGCGGGAAATCATGGCTTGGTCACCAACTCGAAATCCAGCGTGCTGCTGGCCATTGCGCCGATACCCATCTGATATGACCAGCGGCGTAGCATCAAGGCATCATCCATATCGGCCTGAACAATACCGGCAGCACCACCGCCGCCGAGACCGGCAATCGTGACCTGCGGGCCTATATCACCGGCAACAAGCTCTATGCCCGGGTCATCAG
>NZ_JACLGO010000043.1 GCF_014219065.1 Halopseudomonas xiamenensis | reverse complement strand
AATCGATAGGCTGAATTTGACCTGACAGTCGCAGCCAGAAAACTCGGTAACTGTCAGATCAAGTCTGAACTTCTACACCTAAAGGTGCCTCAATATTCTGAGTAATTTCTCATAAGATTTGCAGCTTGGATCTGACTTCGAGTCCGCAGCTTCACATGATTTCCGGAAAAGCTCGTTAGCGTTATTTAGGTCTTTAGCAACCCCAAGCCCATTTAAGTACAAATACCCAAGCAGATGCTGGCCAAGCCTATTATTCTGATCAGAGGATTTTTTAAACCAATATGCAGCCTCCATATAATCAATTCCGACTCCGTTACCCTCTAAAAATATACGTCCCGAATACGCCTGAGCTTCAGAAACACCTTGTGCTGCGCCATAAAGGGCGTACATTGCTGCTAAAAAGTGTTGTTTTTTATCATAAGCTTCTAAGTATTCACTAGCAGCCCAATAGTTCCCATTACGGCCTGTACTTGACTCCAGATCCGACTTTGCCTTTGAAGCCATTTCCCGTATGGCTGAATCAAGATTTTCGCTATTAACATATTCTTCTTCAAGCATTGAGATCCTAGAATGTTCTTCTTGAGTTTTTCCATTTTCTCCACTTGACCAAGGCCATGTTATAAATAAAAAAATCGCTGACAGCATTGCAGTCCATGCAAATAGCACTTTAGATATTCTTCCCATTAGACATTACCGCTTCATAAGCTTTATGAAATATATTTCTGTTGATTCATCCAAATGCGGTGAAGGATACAAAAAAAATAGCACATCTGCAGATATGCTCCTATCTGATCCCCTGCACGATCCTTCTCCTGCGACCTAACGCACGGCACACGTGCCGATTTGGAGCCGAAAAGCGGCGGAAAATCGGCCATCGTGCTGCCGCTTGCTATGTTGATTTCGCATGTTTGGCTTTTAGATAATTAATGAAAGTAGCACATGAAACCAAGAAATATTTAGCATCATCCGCATCAATATTCGATTCCGCCATGATTGCGTGTCTGATCCCATCCGCGTCGCTTGTATAACCATATATTGCAGAGAATCCACTCTTTAGTGCACCGTGTAGTTGCCCCTCACGCTCAAGTGTCTTGAGTGCGTCACCGAGCGTGGCGTCTTTCTTTCCGCTCAATTCGCAGGCGATGCTTTCTACGGCGGAAATGGACTCCTTAATCGAATTTCGGTAGTCGGGCTTCGCCCGATTTGCGAGATGCTCTAACGCTTTCTGGAGGTGGATTCTGGCACCTTCGAAATGCCCAGGCTCAAGTGCTTTCTCTACCGCCTCCTTTTCCATATCATCGGTGATCTGGACAATTTGGCCGCTAATAATGCGATACCCTGCAAGTTCTCGTTCGAGCATGATATTTAGATCTTGGACTAACTTCTCATCCTCCTCCATTTCGACAATAAACTCGATGAAATCGTAAACCCCATACCAAGCTCTAAAATAAAATTGATTCCGAATGAAATCCATGATTTGAAATGAGTAATCTGGAATCGAATCTATCCTAAGTTTAAAGTAGTTAAGCCAAAGAGTTCTGCTGAAGTTACTGATACCACCGAACTTTCCACCTCGAGATTCCTGAAAACCTCGAGCGCTCCAGATATGGATATCGAGGATATTCCACAAGGAATTTCTCAATTCATCGGTCATTGACTCGGTTTGAAGAACAGCGCTCGCCCGAGTGATGCCCATTCTTTCGCTAAACTTCACGATATAGATCTCCAAGAAACATAACAGTGATTAGACCGCATGCGGCACTAATACATAATCGTTTGTTCGACATAACTCCGCTTCACCGAAATCACGCCACCATAAATACACAAAAAACAACAACTTACAGATCACACCACAGCCCACCCCGTATTCGCTTGACTGCGTCTTTTCATGAATCCATTACTACTAGATAAAGCCAGCCCTCCAGCCACGCTACCGCCCAACCCTCAACAGGCAGGCAAGCCAGTACGCTCTCAATTCGGGTATGGAAGGTGGCAGTCCTTGCCCCTTGGGCGGGAACGGCTGCGAGCCATGCTTTGAGGTCAACATAGCCCAGAGAATGGCGCTTGGCCATAGTCGGAAAGTCATAGAGGGTGAAGGCAGGTGTCGGGGCGGCGTACGACCGGCGTTCAATACACCCCTGCACGCCATGCAAACAAGGATGCGACCACCCTCCCTCCTCGCTATAATGGCCGTTTTTGCGACTCTGTCTCACGGCGCGCGGAGTTCCTGCTTTATATATAGCCCCAATCGATCGGCGGGCCAGGCGGGACTCCTGTAAGCTGCCGTGGCACCCTTTACCGTCGCCAGCCATATACCGGACAGCCAAAACACCCATGGATAAAACCTACCAGCCCCACGCTATCGAATCCTCCTGGTACCAGACCTGGGAGCAGAATGGTTATTTTGCGCCCCAGGGTTCTGGTGAGTCCTACACCATTGCCCTGCCGCCGCCGAACGTGACGGGCAGCCTGCACATGGGCCATGGCTTCAATAACTCGATCATGGATGCGCTGATCCGTTTCCGCCGTATGCAGGGCCGCAATACCCTGTGGCAGCCGGGCACCGACCACGCGGGTATTGCCACGCAGATGGTGGTGGAGCGTCAGCTGGGTGCGCAGGGTGTGAGCCGGCATGATCTGGGCCGGGACAAGTTTCTGGAGAAGGTCTGGGAGTGGAAGGAGCAGTCCGGCGGCACCATTACCAGCCAGATCCGGCGGCTGGGCAGCTCGGTGGACTGGAGCCGTGAGCGCTTCACCATGGACGAAGGTCTGTCCGAGGCGGTGAAGGAAGCCTTTGTGCGCCTGCACGAGGACGGGCTGATCTACCGCGGCAAGCGTCTGGTGAACTGGGACCCGGCCTTCCACACCGCCATTTCCGACCTGGAAGTGGAGAACCACGACGAGACCGGTTCGCTGTGGCATCTGCGGTATCCGCTGGCTGATGGCGCTAAAACCGCTGAGGGCAAGGACTATCTGATCGTTGCCACCACCCGACCCGAGACCATGCTGGGTGATACCGCCGTTGCCGTTAACCCGGAAGACGAACGCTACAAGGCGCTGATCGGCAAGTTCGTCGAACTGCCTTTGGTTGGCCGGCGCATTCCGATTGTCGGTGATGATTACTGCGATCCGGAGTTCGGTACCGGTTGCGTGAAGATCACTCCGGCCCACGACTTCAATGACTATGAAGTGGGCAAGCGCCACGGCCTGCCGCTGATCAACGTGCTGGACAAGAACGCGGCCATTCTGGCCACCGCCCAGGTGTTCAATATTGATGGCAGCGTGAATGCCGAGATCGATGCCACCCTGCCCGCGGCCTACGCAGGGCTGGACCGCTTCGATGCGCGCAAGAAGATTGTCGAGGAGTTCGACGCTGCTGGCCTGCTGGAGAAGATCGAGCCACACAGCCTGAAGACGCCCAAGGGCGACCGTTCCGGCGTGGCGATCGAGCCCTGGTTGACCGACCAGTGGTACGTTTCCACCAAGCCGCTTGCCGAGCCGGCGATTGCCGCAGTGGAAGATGGCCGCATCCAGTTCGTGCCCAAGCAGTACGAGAACATGTATTTCTCCTGGATGCGCGACATTCAGGACTGGTGCATCTCCCGCCAGCTGTGGTGGGGCCACCGTATTCCAGCCTGGTATGACGAGGCCGGCAATGTCTACGTCGGTCGCGACGAGGCGGAAGTACGCGCCAAGCACAGTCTGGGTGATATAGCCCTGCGCCAGGACGAAGACGTGCTCGACACCTGGTTCAGCTCGGGCCTGTGGACTTTCTCGACCCTGGGCTGGCCGGAGCAGACCGAGGCGCTGAAGACCTTCCACCCGACCGATGTGCTAGTGACCGGTTTCGACATCATCTTCTTCTGGGTGGCGCGCATGATCATGCTGACCATGCACCTGATGAAGCATGACGACGGCAGTGCGCAGATTCCGTTCAAGACCGTGTACGTACACGGCCTGGTGCGCGATGGCCAGGGTCAGAAGATGTCCAAGTCCAAGGGCAACGTGCTCGACCCGCTGGATATCATCGACGGTATCGACCTGGAATCGCTGGTGACCAAGCGCACCAGCGGCATGATGCAGCCCAAGCTGGCGGAAAAGATCGAGAAGCAGACCCGCTCCGAATTCCCCGAGGGCATCGCCGCCTACGGCACCGATGCGCTGCGTTTCACCAACCTGTCGCTGGCCTCCACCGGGCGTGACATCAAGTTCGATATGGGTCGGGTCGAGGGTTACCGCAATTTCTGCAACAAGATCTGGAACGCCACCCGCTATGTGATGATGCAGTGCGAGGGCCAGGATACCGGCGTGAATGGTGAGGAGGTGGAACTGACCCTGGCCGACCGCTGGATCATTTCCCAACTGCAGCGCACCGAGGCGGAAGTGACCCGTCAGCTCGACCAGTTCCGTTTCGACCTGGCCGCCAACGCGCTGTACGAATTCATCTGGAACCAGTACTGCGACTGGTACCTGGAGCTGTCCAAGCCGGTGCTGTGGGATGAAAACGCCCCCGCCGAGCGCCAGCGCGGCACCCGTCGTACCCTGGTGCGCGTGCTGGAAACCGCCCTGCGCCTGGCGCATCCGTTCATGCCCTTCATCACCGAGGAAATCTGGCAGCGCATCGCACCGCTGGCCGGCAAGGCCGGGGCCACCATCATGCTGCAGCCCTGGCCGGTTGCCGCCGATGACCGCATTGATGCCGCCGCCGAAGGTGATATCGAATGGCTCAAGGGCCTGATCCTCGGCGTGCGCAATATCCGCGGCGAGATGAACATCGCCCCGGGCAAGGAACTGGAGCTGCTGCTGCGCAAGGCGGGTGACGAGGACCGCCGTCGCCTGGGCGAGAACGACGCCTTCCTGCGCAAGCTGGCCAAGCTGGCTTCCATCACTGTCCTCGCCGACGGTGAAGAAGCGCCGCTGTCCGCCACCGCACTGGTCGGTGAGCTGGAGGTGCTGGTACCCATGGCCGGCCTGATCGACAAGGACGCCGAGCTGGCGCGCCTGGACAAGGAGATCGGTCGTCTGCAGGGTGAGGTCAAGCGCATCGGTGGCAAACTGGGCAATGAAGGCTTCGTTGCCAAGGCACCGCCGGCGGTGATCGACAAGGAACGCGCCAAGCTGGACGAGGCCGAAAAAGCCCTGGCCCAGCTGAGCGAGCAACGGACACATATCGCCAATATGTAGCAGAGGCGGGATAATGTCCCGCCGTGCTCCGTGACACGGAAACAATAACCAGAAAGGGCCTCTGCCTGCCCACAAGGAAATACAATGAAGTCACCCATCAGTAAATGGCTGTCCCTGGGAGCGCTGGCCGTGGCGCTGGCTACTCCGTTCTCCACCGTGGTTGCCGAGACCAAGTCGGTAGCGGCTACCGCCATCGTCGAACACCCGGCGCTGGACTCGGTGCGTGACGGCGTGCGTGCCGCTCTGGAAGAGGCAGGCTACAGCGGAAACAAGCTGAAATGGCAGTATCAGACCGCCCAGGGCAATACCGCCACTGCGGCGCAGATCGCCCGCAAGTTCGTCGGTGACCGCCCGGATGTGATCGTTGCCATTGCCACCCCCTCGGCCCAGGCCGTGGTTGCCAGCACCAAGTCGGTGCCGGTGGTATTCGCCGCTGTTACCGACCCGCTGGCCGCCCAGCTGGTACGTAACTGGGACGCCTCCGGCACCAACGTGACCGGGGTATCCGACGAGCTGGAGCTGGACCGGCAGATGGAGCTGGTCAAGCAGGTCGTCCCCAACGCCACCCGCGTGGGCATGGTCTACAACCCCGGTGAAGCCAACTCTGTGGTGGTGGTCGAGCGCCTGCGCGAGCTGCTGCCGACCATGGGCATGACCCTGGTCGAAGCCGCTGCCCCGCGTACCGTGGACGTGGGTTCCGCCGCCCGCAGCCTGGTCGGCAAGGTGGACGTGATCTACACCAACACCGACAACAACGTGGTCTCGGCCTACGAGTCGCTGGTCAAGGTCGGCACCGACACCAAGACCCCGCTGGTCGCCTCCGATACCGACAGCGTGGCCCGTGGTGCCATCGCCGCTCTGGGCATCGACTATTACCAGCACGGCGTCCAGGCCGGTAAAGTGGCCGTGCGCGTACTCCAGGGTGAAGCCCCCGGCAGCATCGCGCCGCAGAAGACCGGCGAGCTGAGCCTGTATCTCAACCGCTCCGCCGCTGCCGCCCAGGGCGTTACCCTGTCCCAGGAGCTGCTGGACTCGGCCGCCGAGATCATCGACTGATCCAACCTGCGCCGGTGCACCCGCACCGGCGCAGACGCTCACCATAGGCACAACATCCCATGTCATTGTTCTCCCTGTTTGGCGCCCTCGAAGTCGGCCTGATCTTCAGTCTGGTGGCGCTTGGTGTATTCATTTCCTTTCGTCTGCTGCGTTTTCCCGATCTCACGGTAGACGGCAGTTTCCCGCTGGGCGGCGCCGTTTGCGCCGTTCTGATTGCCAACGGCATGGATCCTTTTCTCGCCACCCTGATCGCCACCCTGGCCGGGGCGCTGGCCGGCATGGTCACCGCGGTGCTCAACGTGCACCTGAAGATCATGGATCTGCTGGCCAGTATCCTGATGATGATCGCGCTGTACTCGATCAACCTGCGCATCATGGGCCGGCCGAACATTCCGCTGATCATGGAACCGACCATGTTCAGCATCCTGCAGCCGCAGTGGCTGGCCGACTACATCGCCCGCCCGCTGATCCTGCTGATGGTGGTGCTGGTGGCCAAGGTGCTGCTGGATGCCTACTTCTCCACCCGCCAGGGCCTGGCGATCCGCGCCACCGGCTCCAACCCGCGCATGAGCCGCGCCCAGGGTGTGAATACCGGCGCCATGGTGATTCTCGGCATGGCCATTTCCAATGCATTGGTCGGCCTGGCCGGCGCCATGTTCGTGCAGACCCAGGGCGGTGCCGATATCTCCATGGGCATCGGCACCATCGTTATCGGCCTGGCGGCGGTGATCATCGGTGAAAGCATCCTGCCGGCCCGGCGGATCATCTTCCTGACCCTGGCCGTGGTCATCGGTGCGGTGATCTATCGCTTCTTCATCGCCCTGGCCCTGAACAGCGACTTCATTGGCCTGCAGGCCCAGGACCTGAACCTGATCACCGCGGTACTGGTGGTTATCGCCCTGGTCATTCCGCTGATCAAGCAACGTCTGACCCGCAGGAGGCACGCCTGATGCTCAGCGCCCAGAACCTGAAAATCACCTTCAACCCCGGCACGCCGATCGAGACCAAGGCACTGCAGGGGCTGTCGCTGGAGATCCCCACCGGCCAGTTCGTTACCGTGATCGGTACCAACGGTGCAGGCAAATCGACCTTTCTCAATGCGGTTTCCGGCGACCTGTCGGTGGACAGCGGCAAGATCCTGATCGACGGCGATGATGTGACGCGACTGCCGGTATGGAGCCGAGCCACCCGCGTGGCACGGGTATTCCAGGACCCCATGGCGGGCACCTGCGAAGACCTGACCATCGAGGAAAACATGGCCCTGGCCCACCAGCGCGGCCAACGTCGCGGGCTGGGCAAGGCGGTGCAGACATCCATGCGCGACGAGTTCCGCAGCCACCTGGCGACCCTCGGCCTGGGACTGGAAAACCGCCTCACCGACCGTATCGGCCTGCTTTCCGGCGGCCAGCGTCAGGCAGTCAGCCTGCTGATGGCCGCCCTGCAGCCATCCCGTATCCTGCTGCTGGACGAGCACACCGCCGCCCTCGACCCACGCACCGCCGACTTCGTCCTGCAACTGACCGCGCGCATCGTCGCGGAAAAACAGCTCACCACCATGATGGTCACCCACAGCATGCGCCAGGCACTGGATGTCGGCGACCGCACGGTGATGCTGCACCAGGGCCAGGTGGTGCTGGACGTGGCCGGGGATGAACGCAAGGGGCTGGATGTGCCGGACCTGTTGCAGATGTTCGAGAAGGTACGTGGGGAAAAGCTGGCCGATGATGCCTTGCTGTTGAGCTGATCGCGGCAGCGCAATTTCCTTCAATACCCGAGCAGCGCCTCACCTGCAGACTCCATGCTTTACCCCAGGAGTCTGCATATGCTGTCGATAGTCTTGCCCATGTCCATCTTTGCCCTGGCGGCATCCATTTCCCCAGGGCCGGTGAACCTAGTTTGCCTAAGCACCGGTATCCGCCGCTCCATCCCCCAGGGGCTGGTCTTCGTCACCGGTGCCACGCTGGGCTTCGTTGTCCTGTTCCTGGGTATCGGATTCGGCCTGAATTCATTACTGACCAGCCTGCCGGGCTTCGAACGCTGGCTGAACGGGGCCGCTATCGCCTTTCTGCTGTTTCTCAGCTACCGGCTTGCCCGTGATGATGGCAGGATTCCCGATGATGCGCGGCATGAGGCCGCCGGCTTTGCCACCGGCGCATTGATGCAATGGCTCAATCCCAAGGCCTGGCTGGCCTCCATTGCCGGCATCGGTGCCTATACCAATGGTGGCGACGCCTCGCTGGTCTGGCTGTTCGCTGCGCTGTACCTGCCCATCTGCTGGCTATCGCTGAGCTGCTGGGTGTACGCCGGTGCGTTCCTGCGGCATCTGGTGCGACGCCCGGCCATATTGCGCGGCATCAACCGCACCCTGGCGGCCCTGCTCGCGGCGAGCTGCAGCTTATTCTTGCTCGACTGATACCTGCAGGTACTGTTTCGGTGTCGCGGCCACCAGCCGTTTGAAGGTACGCTGGAAATGCGCCTGATCTGCAAACCCGGCACTCAGTGCGACCTCAGCCAGGGCGACGCCCGCTTTCAATTGCCGCTGGCTGTATTGAATGCGCCGGTTGATCAGCCAGGCGTGGGGTGTCATGCCGAAGTGCTGCCTGAAGGCGCGGATCAGATGGCCGGGGCTGTAGCCACTGTGGGCACACAGCTCATCCAGCGACAGCTCCGCAGTGCAATGGCGGTCCATATGGGCTGCCAGTTCCTGCAACCTGTCAGGTGCCGGCGGCCGAGCCTGAATCGATTGGCCGGACAATGCCTGCATCAGGGCCGATAGGTACTCGATCACCTCGGTCTGCTTATCCAGCAGCTCGCGCCCGCCATCCAGCAGGCAATGCGCCATGGCGCAATAACCGCCATACAACACCTTGTCGGTCACCACCGCAACATCGATATCCTGCCAGCGGGGCTCGTCCAGCAACCCCAGCTCATGCCGCAGCCGGGTGAGCCAATCGAGATCCACGTACAGCATCAGATAGGCCCAGGCCTGGTTGTCGATGGGGTTGCAAGCGTGCGCCGCCTCGGGGTTCATCAACACCAGCGTGCCCTGGTGCACCTGATGACGGTCATCCCGATAGACAAAGGTGCTCTGCCCGGCCGTAATTGCCCCGACCGACCAATGGGTGTGGCTGTGCAGGGCGTAACATACCTGCCGACCATCAGCGACCTTGCGCAGCTCCACATGGGGCATGCGCGTATCACGCCAGAAGATCGGAGCATGCACAGCGGCCACAGGTGACTTCCTCATTTGCAGAGCGCCGAACGACGCAACGGGGACATGCTACCCCGCCGCAGGGCGCAATTAAAACGCTTCGCCAAACCGAATCTGCGCAAAATGCGGATTTTCCACCAGCGCCGTCATGCTCTGTACCCCATCCAGCACCACCCACTCCTCTCTGTCACCCACCACCATCAACAGGCACTCCTGCCTCTGCTCGTTGTAGCCTGTATCCAGCGGCGTGCCTTCAACTCGACGCCCATCCGCCCAGCTCAGGGCAATGGGGATACGGTAAAGGCAGGCGATTTCCAGGTAATCCGACTGATCGCAGGTAATCATGGGAATGTCCTGTACGGAAAATGAGCGGACGATAGATGAAGGGTAGCAACTGGATACGGCTCACGCTGGCGTGAACACCGTGATGCGCATAAAATATGCGCATCATGCTCAAGGAGTATGCATATGCCAGCTACCTACGATATTCGCGCACCCAAACGGTCAGCCAATCTCAGTGTCAATGAGGATCTGCTCAACAAGGCCAGGGAGCAGAACATCAATCTTTCCGCCACTCTGGAGCAGGCGTTGGCCTCCGCTCTGAAGGAGAAGCAACGCGCAGCCTGGCTGGCGGAAAACAAGGCTGCCATGCAAGCCTATAACGAGTATGTGGAGGGGCACGGTGTGTTCAGCGATGGACTGCGGAGCTTCTGATGTCCCAGTTCACAGTGCATGAAAATACCAATCCTGCCACCAGAGCTGCCGTTCCTCTGCTGCTGAACGTCCAGAGCGATCTGATTGAAGAACTGGGCACACGGGTAGTGGTGCCGCTCTACCCCGTCGGCGATATACCGGGAAAGATGATGCGCATTCTGACACCCGTCTTCGATATCGATGCCAAGCGATACGTGATGATGACGCCCCAGTTGGCAGGTATTCAGAAGAAACTGCTCGGTCCAGCCGTTGCCGATTTGTCCGGGCGTCGTGACGACATCATCGCCGCTCTCGATCTGCTGATTACTGGAATCTGAGTACCACTTAACCTCAGCCTTGCGGACAGGGATTCATGAGTACCGAGTTGACTATCGTACTGGCATTGCTGTTGGGCAGCATGGTGCTGTTCATTCGCAACAAGCCGCGCATGGATGTGGTCGCGCTGCTGGTGATAGTGGCGTTGCCGCTGACCGGTGTGCTCAGCGTGGAGGAGGCGATTGCCGGCTTCAGCGACCCCAGCGTGTTGCTGATCGCGGCGCTGTTCGTGATCGGGGATGGGCTGGTGCGCACCGGCATTGCCTACAAGCTCGGCGACTGGATGGCGCAGCAGGCCGGCAGCAGTGAAACCCGGCTGATCCTGCTGCTGATGCTAACCGTGGCCGCGCTGGGCTCGGTGATGAGTTCCACCGGGGTGGTGGCGATCTTCATCCCGGTGGTGATGAGCATCACCGTGCGCATGGGTATTCCCGCCTCCCGACTGATGATGCCGCTGAGCTTTGCCGGGCTGATCAGCGGCATGCTGACCCTGGTCGCCACCCCACCCAACCTGGTGGTCAGCAGCGAGCTGATGCGCCACGGTCTGGACAGTTTCTCCTTCTTCAGTTTCACCCCGATCGGGCTGGTGGTGCTGCTGTGCGGTATCGGCTATATGTTGCTGGTGCGCCGCTGGCTGGGCGGCAGCGGTGCCGGCAAGGATGAGCCGGAACGCCAGACCATGCAGGACCTGGCCGCACTGTACCGGCTGACCGAGCGCGAACGGCGCTTGCGGCTCAATGCCGACTCGCCCTTGATCGGTCGCCCGCTGAACGAGCTGGAGCTGCGCAGCGAGTACGGCATCAATGTGATCGCCATCGAGCGCCAGCGGCGCTTTCGCAACCTGCTGCAGGTGGCCACCGGCAATACCGTGGCGCAGCCGGGAGACATACTGCTGGTGGACCTGGCCAGCCCGGCCATCGCCCTGCTTGGCGCCTACCAGGAAATCGGCGTCACGCCTCTGGCGCTGGAGCATTCCTACTACAGCGAGCACTCACACCAGTTGGGGCTGGCCGAGGTGGCGCTGCCGCCTGAATCACGGCTGCCGGGGCGGACCATCCAGGAGCTGGCGTTCCGCAGCCGGCACCGGCTCAATGTGGTCGGCCTGCGCCGCAACGGCAAGGCGTTGCCCGGCCTGTTGGTGGATGAAAAGCTCAAGGCCGGTGATACCCTGCTGGTGGCCGGTAGCTGGAAGGATATCGACCGTCTGCATCTGCTGACCCGGGATTTCGTGCTGCTCAGCCTGCCGAGCGAGATCAAAGAAGTGGTGCCGGCGGCACGCAAGGCGCCCTACGCCCTGCTCAGCCTTGGCGTCATGGTCGTGCTGATGGTCTCGGGGGTGGTGTCCAACCTGATGGCGGCGCTGATCGGTTGCCTGCTGATGGGGGCGTTCAAGTGCATCACCATGGATTCCGCATACAAATCCATTCACTGGCCTAGCCTGATCCTGATCGTCGGCATGCTGCCGTTTGCCCTGGCGCTGCAGAAGACCGGGGGTATCGACCTGGCAGTGGGCGGGCTGATGAACCTGTTCGGTGATGCCGGGCCGCGCGCGCTGCTGGCCACGCTGTTCATCGCCACAGCAGTCACCGGGCTGTTCATTTCCAATACCGCCACCGCGGTATTGATGGCGCCGGTGGCGGTGGCCACTGCACAGGCGCTGGGCGCTTCGCCCTACCCCTTCGTGATGACCGTGGCGCTGGCCGCCTCGGCGGCGTTCATGACGCCGGTGTCCTCGCCGGTCAATACCCTGGTGCTGGACCCGGGCGGCTACAGGTTCAGTGATTTCCTGAAGATCGGCGTGCCTTTCACCGTTCTGGTGTTGCTCATTACCGTGCTGCTGGTGCCGGTGATCTTTCCGTTGTAGTTGAAGGAACGAACCCGCACACCAGTCCCGGCGTGTAGCGCGCCTGCGCTACGCGTATAGGCGGCGGGATAACGCCAGCATGTTGGTTGATTATCTGGTCTGCGGGCGACTCCGTCTCGTCGAGCAGGCGCTCGATAAGCCCAGGCACTTCAGTCCCCACCCTGCCGCCACTGCGCACAATGGTCCTGCTCCGGCGCCGCCGGGGTCAGCCAGAGGTAATCCGCCTGCTCTGCTCCCGGCAGCGGCTTGCCGGCTTCGTGCAGCATGACCACCACGGGTGCAGCTGCCTCCATGTGCAGCGGCACGCCCAGGTCCTTGCGCACGTGAAAATTGCCGGCCAGCAGCAGCGTCGGAACAGCTGCGGCAACCAGCTCCTCGCCCATGCGCACATCGCGCTGCTGCTGGATGCCGAGCATGGCGCTCAGTTGCGGCTCGGCTATCTGCCCGCAGTGGGACGCCTCGATGGTCTGCCGCAGTTCGGCCAGTACCGGTTCCGGGTAATGCGGCGATATCATCACCGGGTCGTGGTACAGGGCGCCGATCTCATCCCGATCCAGATTGGCCGCGCCCAGACGGATGCCGCTGTCCAGCGCCCAACTGACGATGGGGCCGTAGGCGTCCCAGGGCCAGCCAGGATTCCATTGCAGTTGCTCGGGCAACTGGTCGGATTGCAGGTCTGCGGTGCCATTCTGCAGCTCGTCCAGCGCCGGTTGCTGCGCGGGCGTGAGCATCTCCAGCAACAGGCTGGCCTGCGGGCGCTGCTGGTGCAGGCGTTGCAACAGCCACAGCTGCAGGCGGTGAT
The DNA here is from genome assembly GCF_014219065.1 of Halopseudomonas xiamenensis. Lineage (GTDB taxonomy): Bacteria > Pseudomonadota > Gammaproteobacteria > Pseudomonadales > Pseudomonadaceae > Halopseudomonas > Halopseudomonas xiamenensis. The sequence goes on along the minus strand of NZ_JACLGO010000043.1, from coordinate 10,406 downwards.
GATCGTCATTGTCGTGCTGCTCGCCCAGCAGCACCCGGTCGGCACCCGCCAGGCGCTGCACCAGTTGCTCCGCGCTCAGCCACTGGCCGCTGGCGGTGTCCAGTGCCTGGCCCAGCCTGTCGGCCTGCTCCGGCACTGCGTTCTGCCAAGCCGGCAGCGGCTCGGCCGCGCTCACTGATACCCACACGGCCAGCAGGCCGGCCAGTATTCCCCGTTTCATGAGGCCCCCTTGTACAATGCATCCCACACGCAGTATCGGTGGTTTGCGACGCGCCGTGAACTGGAGTAACGTGCTGCAGACTTTCGGCACCGCCGACATCATGCCCTTTGTTTTACCGTTGCGGATAATCCATGCCCATCGACAACAGTATTGTTCATCAGATCCACAAGAAGCCTGACGGCCAGCCCGCCAGCCTGACCTTGCGCGATGCCGAGCTGGCCAGCTCCGAGGCGCTGGAACAGTTGCTGGCCGGCCTGATCGAGGCCTACAACAGCAAGCCGAACAAGGCCTGGGGTTATTTCCACGAGGAAAGCGGCGCCTACCCGTTCAGCGGCTGGCTGCAGCAGTTGCTGGACGAGGAAACGGATTTCGTCGGCTTCTCCAAGCGCTCGGCCGAGCACCTGAAGACCCTGATGGAAGGCTCCAACCTGGCACTCGGCGGGCACGTACTGTTCATCCGCTACCGCCAGGGCATGACGGCCTTCCTGGTCATCGCCCTGCTGCACCATACCGAGGGCGTGACCGTGACCGACGACCTCAACGTGGCGGCGGCGCGGCACCTGGATCTGTCCAGCCTGAACATGGCGGCGCGCATCAACCTCACCGAGTGGAAGCAGAACGCCAATTCCAAGCAGTACATCTCCTTCATCCGCGGGCGCAGCGGCAAGCGGGTATCGGACTATTTCCGCGACTTCATCGGCTGCATCGAAGGCGCCAACCCCGAGCAGGAAACCTCCACCCTGCTGCAGGCGTTCCAGGATTATGTCGGTGAAGCCGATATGCCGGTCGACGAGCTCAAGGACAAGACCAAGGCCATGAGCGGCTATGTCAGCGGCCAGGCGCGCCAGGGCGAGCAGGTGGCGCTGGAGGAGCTGTCCGGGCTGATCGACGAGGAGCAGCCGCGTGCCTTCTACGACTACATCCGCAACAAGGATTACGGCCTGTCCCCGGAGATCCCACCGGACAAGCGCACCCTGAACAACTTCCTGAAGTTCTATGGCAAGGCCGATGGCCTGTCGATCAGCTTCGAGGCGCACCTGCTCGGTGACCGGGTCGAGTACGACGAGAGCGAGGATTCGCTGGTGATCAAGCATCCGCCGAAGGGGCTGATCCAGCAGTTGCGCAACAAGAGAAAGTAGCGCGGATACATTTTGATTGTTTTTCGTCCGGGGATTTCCCTGAACGACACAGCCCACCGGGGAGTCACTTGCTTTAGGCAAATGACGAACCCGGAGCGGCCATGGCCAGTCTTTCCAACAAGATCGTGGTGATCAGCGGGGCCTCTGCCGGTGTCGGCCGGGCCACGGCGATCGAATTCGCCCGCCAGGGTGCCAGCGTGGCGCTGCTGGCGCGCGGCGCCAAGGGCCTGGAAGGTGCCCGGGCCGAGGTCGAGGCGGTCGGCGGCAAGGCCTGGGTTCGCACCCTGGATGTAGCCGACGCGCAGCAGGTGGACGCCGCCGCCGATGCTATCGAAGCCGAGCTTGGTCCGATCGATGTCTGGGTCAACAACGCCATGGTCACCGTGCTGTCCCCGGTCAGTCAGATGAGCGCCGAGGAATACCGCCGGGTGACGGAGGTAACCTATCTGGGCACGGTCCACGGCACCTGCGCCGCCCTGCGCCACATGCGGCCCCGCAATCGCGGCGCCATTCTCCAGATCGGCTCGGCGCTGGCCTATCGCGCCATTCCTCTGCAGTCAGCCTACTGCGCCGCGAAATTCGCCTGCCGTGGCTTCACCGATGCGCTACGCGTCGAGCTGCAGCACGAGAACAGCGCCATCCACCTCACCAGCGTGCACCTGTCCGCATTCAATACACCGCAGTTCGACTGGGCACGCGCGCGCCTGGAGTGTGAACCACAGCCACTGCCACCGATCTTTCAGCCCGAAGTGGCGGCACGTGCCATCGTCTGGGCGGCAGGCCAGCGGCGCCGGGAAGTCTGCGTCGGCTTCCCCGCCGTCAAGACTATCTGGGGCAACAAGCTCCTGCCCGCCTTCGCCGACCGTCTCCTGCAGAAACGGGGCTATGCAGGCCAGCAAGACGACCGACCGCTGGTACCGAACCGGCCGGACAACCTGTTCCAGCCAGTGGACCGGGACATGAGCAGTCATGGCCGATTCGACAGCGAGGCACGTGATTACAGCGGTCAACTGTGGTTGACCATGCACAGGAAGACCCTCACCGGGGTCATCGCCGGCGCCGTGCTGCTGCCATTGGCGCTGTTGCTGCTGAAAAAGCGTTGACGCCCAACCTGTAGGGAGCTGGCCCATGACACAATCCATCAAGGACTATGCCCTGATCGGCAATCTGCGCTGCGCCGCCCTGGTCGGGCGCAACGGCAGCATCGACTGGTTCTGCCCGCCGCGCTTCGATGCACCCGCCTGCTTCAGCAAACTGCTCGGCACCGAGCAGCACGGCTTCTGGCAGATCGCCCCCACGCACACGCCGACCCGGATACATCGCTATTACGAGCAGGACACCCTGGTGCTGTGCACCGAGTTCGATTGCCAGGGCGCACGGGTACGGGTGACCGATCACATGCCGGTGGGCGACGCCAGCCTGATCGTGCGTTGTGTCGAGGGTCTGGCTGGCAGCCTGGCCATGCATATGCAACTCTCGCCACGCTTCGGCTATGGCGCCAGGCCAGCATGCTGCGAACCGGAGGCCGGGGGCTGCAGCCTGTGGGCCGAGGATCGGCAACGCCTGCTGCTGCACAGTACGTTGCCGCTGGAACTGGCCGCCGACCACGCCGTTGCCCGATTCGAGATGCAGGCCGGGCAGACCGCCTGCTTTATCCTCCAGCACCTGCCACCCGACCAGGCGCCGACGCCGGCAGGCGATGCCCTGCAGCTGCTCGACGACTGCCGCCGCTGGTGGCGCAGCTGGGTCAGCCAGTCCACCTACCATGGCCGCTGGCGCGATGCGGTGATCCGCTCGCTGATCACGCTCAAGGCGCTGACCTATCTGCCGACCGGCAGCATGGTCGCGGCGCCGACCACCTCGCTGCCGGAAGCCCCCGGCGCCGGAGCCAACTGGGACTACCGCTTCTGCTGGATTCGCGATGCGGTCTGGGCGCTGGATATCCTGATCGACTCCAACTACCTGGATGAAGTGCATGCCTGGCGTGACTGGCTGATGCATGTGATGGACAAGCACGGTGACCTGCGCGTGCTCTACGATCTCCACGGCGAAGCGTCAATGGATGAGCGTGAACTCAACTGGCTACCCGGCCACCTCGACTCGCGTCCGGTGCGCATAGGCAACGCCGCTCGCGACCAGCACCAGCTGGATGTCTATGGCCAGTTGATCGACCTGCTGCATATCGGCCGGCGCAGCGGCATGCGCCCCAACCAGCACAGCTGGCACCGCCAGTGCCGGCTGCTGGACAGGATCGCCGGCTGCTGGCACCAACCGGACGAAGGTATTTGGGAACTACGCGGGCGCCGGCGCAACTATGTCCATTCCAAGGTCTATGCCTGGGTAGCCTTCGACCGCTCCATCCGCGATGCCGAGGAATATGGACTGCATGCACCTCTGGAGCACTGGCGGGCAGTACGCGACGAGATCCATGCGCAGGTTTGCGAGCTGGGGGTGGATCCGCGGCGCGGCGCCTTCAAGCAGAGCTACGAGGACGCCGAGCCGGATGCCAGCCTGCTGATGATTCCGCTGCTGGGCTTTCTGCCGGTGGAGGACCCGCGGGTACGCGCCACCATAGCCTGGATCGAACAGGAGCTGCTGCGCGACGGCCTGGTGTATCGGTTCCATCCCCAGGACAGCGAGGCGGGTTGGGAAGGCGCCTTTCTCGCCTGCTCGTTCTGGATGGTCGACAACCTGATCATGGACCAGCGCGAGGAACAGGCCGAAGCCCTGTTCGCCCGCCTGCTGGCACTGCGCAACGATGTCGGCCTGCTGGCCGAGGAATACCACCCCTCGCACGGCCTGCTGGGCAACTTCCCCCAGGCACTATCGCACCTGGCGCTGGTCAAGACCGCCTATCTGATGCAGGCCTGCGAGCAGGTACACCATGGTGGCGGTCCCGAGCGGCATTCCTACCGGCCGGTGGACTGAAACCTGTTACAACCCGCTGGGCCAGGTCTCGCCCAGCTCACCACTGGCGAGCGAGTCACGAGCCAAAGGCTGCAGCGCGTGGGTGTGTTGGTAATGCAGCATGAAATCGAACTGCTGCGGCAGGTGACTGTAGTAATAGTGACTGTGACGTTCGGTCTGCGGCCGGTAGATGACCCCGATCGCCCGCTGCAGGCGAGCCTCGGCCAGCCCGCTGGAGAGCACGCCGCTGCCGCGCAGATCGAGCAGGAAAGCCTCCCGCCCCACCGCCTGGAACAGCGCCTCGTAGCTGCCGGGCAGTGGCGGGCGGACCACCTTGGTCTGCGCCGGTCCATCCCAGTCCGAGGCGGCGGTGACCTCGCCGGTGGCAGTGGAAAAACCGATCAGCAGGGCCTGATCGCCATATTGCTGGCGGACCAGTTGACCGATATTCAGCTCACCCCTGGCGCCCATCTCGGTCGCCGCGGCATTGCCCACATGGGAGTTGTGCGCCCATACCAACAGGGGCGCCGGCTCGCCGAGCTGGTGCGTGAGGTGACCACGCAGTGCCTCCAGGGTCTCGAACATGTGGCTGTCGCGCAGGTTCCAGGAGCTGGGCCGGCCGCGGAACATCGCCCGGTAGTATTGCTCCGCATTGCGCACCAGCCGGGCATTCTGCTCGGCGCAGAAACGCTGCTCATCGGCCACCAGTCCCAGCCCCTCCAGGCGCTGGAAGGCCCGGGTCTGCATTTCCCGCAATTGATCGGTAATCACCTGTTCACAGGAGGCACTGAGGCCGAACTCCACCGACTGGCCATACAGGTGCGGCTCGTGCAGGAACTGATCCAGGCAGGCATAACGCTCCCGTGCCCGCGCCGCAGCCGGCGGGTCCTGCCTTTCCAGGTAACCGATCACCGCCCGGGTGGAACTGTGCAGGCTGTACAGATCCAGGCCATAGAAGCCGACCGGACGCAATCCGGCTTCGGCCCGCGTCGGCATGGCGTTGAATTCGGCCAGCCAGCGGATGAAATCCAGCACATCGGTATTGGCCCACATCCATACCGGGAAGCGCTCGAACACCTGCAATGCCTGCTCGGCACGCTGCTGCGGGTCGAGATTCCATACATGGCGGTTGACTGCGTAGGCATCGGGCCAATCGGCTTCAACCGCCACCCCTGCAAAACCCAGCTCGCTGATCAGACGGCGCGTCAGTTGCGCCCGGGCCCGGTAGAATTCGCTGGTGCCGTGGGAAGCCTCACCGATCAGCACCAGTTGCTTGCCGCGCGCCGCCTCGACCAGGCTGTCGAAGTCACTCAGCGCGCCGGTCAATGGCTGAGCCTGACGCTCGATGGCCCGGCTCAGGGCGATATCAGTGCTGTTCATCAGCTCTGCTCCTGGCGGTGCCGCTGCAGCAGCTCGATGACCTCGGCATCGCTGACCTGGCGAAAATCCGCATACCACAGGCCAACCCCGCGCAGGAATTCGAGCTGGTGCGGGCACACCAGCCGGTCCACCATGGCTTCGAGCTGGCGGCAGGTCTCGGCGGCGCCGACCGGTACCGCCACCACCACCGCTTGCGCACCGCGTACCCGCACCGCCTCGATCGCCGCGCGCATGGTCGCTCCGGTGGCCAGGCCATCGTCCACCAGGATCACACTGCAGCCCTGCAGGTCCGGCTCGGCGCGATTGCCCCGGTAGACCTGGCTGCGGCGCTGCAGCTCGGCCTGTTCACGTTCCAGCACGGCTTCGACCTGCCCGGCACTGATGCCCAGCCCGGCGATCAGCTGCTGGTCCAGATAGACGCTACCACCGCTGGCGATCGCGCCCATCGCGTACTCCTCCTGCCCGGGTATGCCGAGCTTGCGCACCAGCAGGATGTCCAGCGGCAAACGCAGGGCACTGGCGATCTGCGCCGCCACCGGTACGCCACCACGCGGCAACGCCAGCAGCCGCACATCGCCGCGGCCGGCATAGTCGCCCAGCGCCTCGGCCAGCTCCTGGCCGGCCTGGGTACGATCGGAATAGATCATCTGCTCACCCGCCTTTGCTCGCCCTCTTGCTACAGAGACCGGCGTGGCAGGTGACTGTTCAACCCTTTTCCCCGGTCAGGGCTTGAGCTTGTAGCCGGTGCGGAAGATCCACCAGACCAGGGTCAGGCAGACCAGCAAAAATACCAGGGTCATGCCCAGGCTGACGGCGATATGCACATCGGCCTGGCCATAGAAGCTCCAGCGAAAGCCGCTGATCAGATAGACCACCGGATTGAACAGGGTGATGGTCTGCCACAGCGGCGGCAGCATGCTGATCGAATAGAAGCTGCCGCCGAGAAAGGCCAGCGGCGTGACTATCATCATCGGGATGATCTGCAGCTTCTCGAAGCCATCGGCCCAGACGCCGATGATGAAGCCGAACAGGCTGAAGGTCACTGCGGTGAGAATCAGGAATGACAGCATCCACAGCGGATGCTCGATCTGGTAGCTGACGAACAGCCGCGCGGTGAGCAGGATCAGCAGCCCCAGCAGCACCGACTTGGTGGCCGCCGCACCGACATAGCCGATGACGATCTCGATCGGCGAGACCGGCGCCGACAGCACCTCGTACAGGGTGCCGGTGAACTTGGGCATGTAGATGCCGAAGGAAGCGTTGGCGATGCTCTCGTTGAGCAGCATCAGCATGATCAACCCGGGAATGATGAAGGCGCCGTAGCTGACCCCGTCGACCTGCTCCATGCGCGCGCCGATCGCCGCGCCGAACACGATGAAGTACAGCGAGGTGGAAATCACCGGTGAGGCGATGCTCTGGAACAACGTGCGCCACATGCGCGACAGCTCCGAGTAGTAGATCGCCCACATGCCATGCAGATTCATGCCTGCTCCCGCTGCTGATTGCTGCCATGTACCAGCCCAACGAAGATCTCCTCCAGCGAACTCTGGCTGGAGTTCACGTCCTTGAACTCGATACCCTCGCGCGCCAGGCTGCGCAGCAGATCGGCCACCCCGGTCTGTTCGCCCTGGGCATCGAAGCTGTAGACCAGGCTGCAGCGGTCCGCGCTCAGTTCCAGCGCCTGGCTGGCCAGGCTCGCCGGCAGCTCATGCAGCGGCTGCTGCAACTGGATGGTCAGCCGGCGCTTGCCCAGCTTGCGCATCAGCAGCGCCTTGTCCTCCACCAGGATCAACTGGCCGTGGTTGACGATGCCGATGCGATCGGCCATCTCCTCCGCCTCCTCGATGTAGTGAGTGGTGAGGATGATGGTCACCCCGCGCTCACGCAGCCCGCGTACCATGTTCCACATGTCCCGGCGCAGCTCCACATCGACCCCGGCGGTCGGCTCGTCGAGAAACAGGATCTGCGGCTCATGGGCCAGCGCCTTGGCGATCAGCACCCGGCGCTTCATGCCACCGGACAGCGCCATCATCTTCTCGCGGCGTTTGTCCCACAACGACAAGTCGCGCAACAACTGCTCCAGATAGGCGCGGTCCGGCGCCTTGCCGAACAGCCCGCGGCTCAGGCTCACCGTCGCCCATACGGTATCGAACAGGTTGTTGGTCAGCTCCTGCGGTACCAGCCCGATGCGGCTGCGCGCCTGGCGATAGTCGCGCACTATGTCGTGACCATCGACCATCACCACCCCGCCGCTGGGATTGACGATACCGCAGATGATGCTGATCAGCGTGGTCTTGCCCGCCCCGTTGGGGCCCAGCAGGGCGAGAATCTCGCCCCGGCGGATCTGCAGATCGACCGACTTCAGCGCCTGGAACCCCGAGGCGTAGGTCTTGCTCAGGCCCGCGACGCGAATCACCGCATCGACGACCTCTGCCGAACCCGGCATCAGGCTGCGTCGACCCGATAGCCCAGCCGCGGGAAATGCACGTGAACCAGGCCGGCCCGCTCATCTTCCCGGGCGATCACCACCTCGTCCTGCTCCTCATGGACCAGGCTGCCGGCCACCGGATCGCAGCCGTAATCCACCGCCTGCACGGTTACCGCCTGGCCCAGAGTCAATCCGCGGGTACTGACAAAGCCATGTTCGGGCAGATCTTCCGGCGTGGCGTCATGGGCGATGCGGATGGCCTCCTCCGGCTCCATGCGTACCGAGGCGCCGGCACCGAAGTCATTGACCCGCGCCATCCACGCACGAATGTTCGGATAGTCATCCAGCAGGATCGACACTGCGGCATTGGCCGCCATGAACCACAGCGGGTGATACCAGGCCAGGTCGGCGATGCTCGGCTCATCGCCCAGCAGGTACTCGCCGTTGCGGTCGAGCTGGGTCTCCAGCCGGCCCATCAGCACCGGCCACTGCGCCAGCGCCACCTCGGGCTCGGGACGGCTGGCCGAGCCACCCTCGAACAGCGCCTTGCGATCCCTGACGAAGCCCTTGACCACCTCCGGGGGCAGACCGGTGAAGCGCGCCTCCAGGGCGTGGGGCTGGAAGTTGATGGCGATGGAATTCTGGAACAGCACCTGGTCACCAAACTGCGCCAGCGCCGCCGCCACCGCCTCCTGCCCCTCCGGGAACAGCGCCGGCACCGCCTTCTCGCGCTCCAGACGGTGCGCGATCAGGGCCGTATCGCAATAGATATCCGCACCGATCTGCAGCACAGGGGTGCGCCGGTAGCCACCGGTCAGGGCGATCAGATCGGGTTTGGGCATGACCGGCGGAATCAGCACCGAATGCCAGGACAGCCCCTTGAGCCCCAGCATCAGCCGGGCTTTCTCGGCGAAGGGTGATTGCGGATAGTGATGCAGAATCAACTCGTTCATGACAGCCTCGGTTCAATACTCGAAGTGGATTCAGCTTAGCTGCTGACGCTCGATTCTGCACCGCTGAAGATCCAGATCCAATGGGAATGGTGAGGAAGTCCCGATCAGGTCGTTAATGCTGTTCACTCAAGGAGTTTCCCCACTGCTGAGCTGATCTGAAATAATACGGGATTGCTCTCTACCACCTCGTCATCCTTCGCGAAGGCGAAGGATCCACAGGCGCTCTGAGTCAGCCGGTACCCTGGATCCTTCGCCTTCGCGAAGGATGACGGGATTGGGCGGAAGGATGATGGGGTTGGGGGAGGATGACGGCGTTAAGTGAACAGCATTACGGTCAGGTCGTCCTTTCCAGTTTCGGGAGGGGGCAATCGCCATTGATCAGCGCTTCCTTGGCTTTCTTCACCAGCCGTTTCAGCGCGATCTCCCGCCGCAGCGCGTCGGAGTGGTCGGCGCAACTCTGCCGCCAGACCAGCGCCCGTGCCGGGCTGCGATTGAAGAAGCGCGCGCCACGCTTGCCACCGACATGTTCCTGGAAGCGCCGCTCGGGGTCGGTGCTGATGCCGGTGTACAGATGGCCATTCTCGGCGCGCACCATGTAGACCCACCAGGTTTTCGTCGGCGTGGCGGTGGCGGGGCTGTGTTCGGCGGTGTCAGACGGCATACTGGTGGCAATCATCCTGGGAGAAAGTCATGTTCGTACAGATCTTCAGCACCGGCGGCACCCTCGACAAGGTGTACTTCGACGCGCTCAGCGAATACCAGATCGGCGAGCCCATGGCCGGCGAACTGCTGGAGCAGGCCCGGGTCGGCTTCGATTATGCCATCGAGTCGCTGGTAAAAAAGGACAGCCTGGAACTGAATGACGCCGACCGCGAGCTGATCCACAGCAAGGTCGCCGCCTGCCCCCATGAGCACATCCTGATCACCCACGGCACCGACACCATGACCGTCACCGCCGCAGCGCTGGCCGACATCGAGAACAAGATAATCGTCCTCACCGGCGCCATGCAACCAGCCCGCTTTCGCGACTCGGATGCGCTGTTCAACCTGGGGCTGGCCATTGGCGCACTGAATGTCTGCCAACCGGGAGTGTATATCGCCATGAGCGGCAAGGTGTTTGCGGCGGATCAGGTAACCAAGAATCGGTTGGCGGGGAAATTCGAGGATATCTGAAGTTCGTCATTGCGGGTCGAACAAGGGCGCGGCAATCCATGGGCCGACACATGCCCTGTCCCCCGCATGGATTGCTTCACCTGCGGTTCGCAATGACGGTTGGGCGTAACCTGGGCCGCATTTGCATTGCGTCATTGCGTATAGGGACTCCTCCCCGGTTGCAAGCTCCGATGGTTGAAAAACATAAAGCCGATGCGTGCGTATAG
>NZ_JACLGO010000042.1 GCF_014219065.1 Halopseudomonas xiamenensis | reverse complement strand
GATCCAAAACGCTGGATCAGGGTGACCGCGCCCGTCTTGGCCACTTGGTGGGTATGGCCCGCTTTCTTGACCAGGTGCGTGGCAATGACGCGGTAAACGATGCCCAGCACCCACCCCATGATCTCGGGCCGGCTGGCAAACAGGAAACGCAGCTGAAACGGGAAGCTCAACACCCACTGACGCATGGGTTGTTCAGGCAGTACTTCATCAACCAGCAAGGCGGCACTTTCGGCCATCCGCCGCGCCCCACAGCTCGGGCAGAAACCGCGACGCTTACAGCTGAAAGCGACCAGGTGCTCGGCGTGGCAAGACTCGCAGCGAACCCGTAGAAAGCCATGCTCCAGCCGCCCGCATTGGAGAAAAAGTACGTACTGCGCGGGCGAAAACGAAAAATCCAGTTCCGTGCAGTTGCCACCCTGCCTGATCGGCGTCAAGCCCAGGCAGCAACAGGATATTCAGGCGGCGCTGCGTCAGTTGCCTGAGCAACAGCGTCAGGATGTCCTCGATGAATTGCAGGCCCGCAGTCAGAGCGGCGTGGTACGCAATGCCATCGCCTATTTCTTCGGGTTGATCAAGCGGGTACTGGCCGGAGAATTCCGTTTTTGGGCGGGTCGCAGGCTGCGTCAGCCTGCCAGCCCTCCCGCCCCGGCAAAGCCCGCCGTGGTCGCCACTCAGCCGACTGCACCACCGTCCCCCGCGTTCAAGCCCGCAGCCCCGGAAGTCGTCAGGGCACACCTCGCCAACATTCGCAGCATGCTGGGCAAGCCCACGGATGCCAGTGAGCTTGCCGCCCGGCTCATGCAGGACAAAGGGTGGCAGCCTGATCCAGCATGAGCAGGCGCAAACCCTGGCGCTGCCTGACCAGGCAGGGCGGCCTGATGGCCTGACGGGTCGGGCAGCCGACAAGGCCGCAGGCCGCGTCAGTGGCACAGCCATCGGGAACAGGCCCCGCGCCGCGACTAACCGAGCAAGACGGCGGTCACATGAACGCTCATTGCCTGCGCCAGATCGGGCAACGTACGGCTGCCGGGTCGTCACTGCACACCGCAGTGACGACACGGCGAACTGCAGCAACAATACGGGCTGGCGCAGCATCGCATTGTCTCTGTCGCACATGATGATGGCCGGGCGATACTGTCCCGGCAGTGACCTACCGGCAGGTACAACGCCGGACATGCTGGCGCAGTTTCCATGCGCCGTCATTGCGCGGGCCGTACCCATCCGGCCACCCCAAAGGCACCGGCTTCTGCAAGTGCCTGTCCGCAAGGATGAAGCCACCCCAGGTGCGCCAGGCTCGTTCGCGCGCCGCCCTGCAACAGGGTGAGCCACCGTTCTCATCAAGCCATCCGGCGTCGTCCCATCCGCCGCAGCGTCCTGCTGCCTGTTTGTCCCATGCCCGCTGTCGTCATCAGCCGGGAGCTGTCCCTTATCCCATCCACAGGAGGTTTATCCATGCACTACGCACCATGACTGGCTGCCCGGTCTTCCCACAGGAAGCAAGGCGGACGCCTCATACCGAGGCAACGGGTGTGCTGAGCACCCAGACCCTTCGCCCTTCGGGGATCTCGCCATAGCGAGTTGGCAATAACACTAACCGATCAAGTTCTCAGCATGACGCTACACCCAGGACACAGGAGGCAGGCGGTGGATGATTTGACCTGGACGCTGAAACAGCTGTGCCGACGCAACCGTGACGGCAGCTTCGCCACACAGGCCGACCGGCAGCGCTCCCTGACGCTGATGGCCCGCCAGTTGCGTGACGCGGGGTTCAACCAGATGCAGGCTCGCTCGCTCAAGGGCAAGCACGTCGATGCGCTGCTCAACCAGTGGCAGGCACAGGGGCTGTCGACCGGCACCCTGAAAAACCGCCTGAGCCATCTGCGCTGGTGGGCCGAGAAGATCGGCAAAGGGGGGCTTCTGCCTGCCGACAACCGCCAGCTCGGCATTCCTGAGCGCCAGTACAGCACCAACCAGAGTAAGGCACAGACCCTGGACGAGCGCCTGGAGGCCATCCGCGATGCGCATGTGCAGATGAGCCTGCGCCTACAGGCCGCCTTCGGGCTGCGCCGCCAGGAGTGCATCAAGTTCCAGCCGGCCTGGGCAGACCGGGGCGACCACATAGCGCTAAAAGGATCATGGACGAAGGGCGGTAAACCACGCAGTGTGCCCATCACCACGCCGCAGCAACGGACGGTGCTCGATGCGGCCCGGACGCTGGCGGGCGCCGGTTCGCTGATCCCGGCGCACAAGTCCTATATCCAGCAGCAGCACGTGTATGACGGCCAGTGCAAGGCGGCAGGACTGAGCAATATGCACGGCCTACGTCATCAGTATGCCCAGGCAAGATATGAGGCACTGACCGGCTGGCAGGCGCCGGCTGCGGGCGGGCCGACGGCGCGCGACCTGACCCCGGCCCAGCGCCAGGTCGATGCGCAGGCTCGCCAGATTATCAGCCATGAACTCGGCCATGAACGGCCCCAGATCGTCACGCTGTATGTGGGGCGCTAGTCGCCGGCTAGCCTCGTCGCATCCACAGTTCATACGCCTGGCCCGAGAGCATGAAGTAGGCCGCACCGAGCAGCATGATCAGCAGCACGACACCGCTGATACGAGCGGAAAACCGGGTGTACCGGGCCAGGGCAAACCAGAGCGAGGACAGCGTGCCGCTGGCCCGCTGGTTCATCAGGGCGAGGTAATGTAGCGATCGGAGTGCCGCAGCAAGCGTTGCGCCGATCCCCATCACGACCCCGAAGAGCTGAGACAGTATCCAGATCCGGTGCTCGTCCTCCAGTACATCAAAATAGTAATCAATGATCCCGTAGCGGAAAGCCGCCTCACGGGCGCCGGCAATAATGCCTGCTTGCGCCAGTTCGGTCAGGTAGATGGAGGCGCCCACGGCAACCAGGGGCGTGAAGATGTACCAGCCCCATTCCGCGCTGTTGTATTGCCCCCGGATGGCAGAGGCCAAACCAGCTGCCAGGATAAACGCCGTGCAGGAAAACACCCCACTCAGCCAATAGTGCAGGATGTCACTGGCGTAACGGCTATATCCCCAGATGACAACGGCCACGACCAGAAATAGTGCGCCAAGGTAAGCCCACACGTCGTCCGAAGAAGAGGATGTTCCCCGGCCTTGATTCACCACGACCGTTTGCCTGAAGGTGATAACGGTCTGCTGCACTGTGACAGGTGCCGCAGGCGAAGGGGTGTTGTTGAATCCGCCAAATAGCAGCCCCAATATGGCGCCCACAAGTGGGGAAATAACGGCACTTTGTACAAGTGGGTTATTGACCCAGGTAACAAACGCGTCCAATCAATGCTCCTTTACATGTTATACCGACCCGAAAGAAAAGCCGCCTGAAGAGCAACGCTGCCATTAAATGACAACTCACTCCGAAGACGGCTTGCTTATCGGGCCTGCTGCAATTCTCTGTATTTTTATACAGATTAAATCGCAAAGCGAGCATTACACCTTGAACTGCGCCACCATGCCATTGAGTTTCACCGCAAGGCATGACAGATCCTGGGCGGCAATGCGGTGAGGGTGAATGCCGCATTGTTTGTCGAAGAACACGGCGGTTTGTCATGAACTGCCCGGAGCGTTCCTTTGCTCCGGAGAAACTGTCATGCCCTCGCCGTTCTCACCCACCAAGCCTGATCGGCCATTGCGTCGCTTGCTCATCATCATGGCGCTGCTGGTCGCCAGCCTGTTCGTCCTGGCCTTCGTGGTCGCCTTTGCCGGCATCCATTTACTGGGCGGTATCGAGAACTGGCAACAGTGGCTCGACGATCACGCCGGGCACTTCTTTGTCTGGCGCCTGTGCCTGTACGCCGCCGTCCTTGCCGTCTGGCCCTGGGTACGTCGGCGCCGCCTGGCGCGCGATCCGCAATCACACCGGCAATTGCGCCGGGTCGAGGTGCTGGGCGTGCTCGCCATCGTCCTGTCCGAAGCCAGCAACTGGCTGCGACTGCACTAAGGCTGGTGACGAGCCATGACATTGCTGACAACCGATTATCTGGAGTATTACCTGACGCTCGTCGCCTGGATCGTGCACAACGGCATCTGGGCCATCGTGGTGACCAGCGGAGTGATCGCGCTGCCGTTCCTGGCCATCATCCTCGGCGAGTGGCTGAACGTGCGAACCGAGGGTGCCGACGAGGGCAACAAGGGCATCCTGTCGTCTCAACGCATCGAGAACCGTATCTGGGTCGCCATCGTCGTGGTGATGTTCGCCTGCGTGCCGACCATCGACGTAGATCTGGCGACTATCAAGTTCGATACCAGTCGTTCGGCCCAGTGCCAGGTGAACGTGCCGCTGCCCACCGATACCGGCTGGAGCCAGTCCTTCACGACCCTCAACAACCAGAGCGCGAAGGTTCCGGTGTGGTGGGTATTCATGCACGCATTGTCGCGGGCGGTGACCGGCGCCTCAGTGGCCGCAATTCCCTGTGGTACTGACCTGCGGCAAATGCGCATGGAGATCAACGCCACTCGCATCGCCGACCCGGTTCTCGCGCAGGAAGTGGCCGACTTCACCCACGACTGCTACGGCCCGGCACGCGCCAAACTGTTCATGAGCCGCCCCGATCTCGACGACAACCAGATGCACGACGTGACCTGGATTGGCTCGCGCTTCTTCACCGACACTGCAGGCTATTACGACACCTATCGCGCCCAGACCCCACGCGACGGCTGGACCTACGACAGTGACCGGGACGCTGGCCTGGCCCAGGTGCCAAGCGGTGCCGGCTACCCCACCTGCAGCCAGTGGTGGAACGATGCCGGCAACGGCCTGCGAGCCCGCCTGCTGCAGCAGGTTGAGCCCGGCCTGCTCAGCCGGATTGCGGGCTGGGCCGGTTTTCTGAGCCGCACCGAAGTAGATGACTCGGTGGTGCGTGCCATTGCCGCCCCGGGTCGACAGAAAATGAATCTGGGCAACGTCTACGCCGATTACGGCGGACAAATTGAGAAGACGCTGCCGAACATCGTCACCCGCGCCGCCGGCGATGTGGGGATGGCGGTGGGCAGCCTGGCCTATTTCCCGGCGATGGACGTGGTGCGCCAGGCGTTGCCGATGGTGATGTCGCTGCTCAAGATGGCGCTGATCATCAGCACGCCACTGCTGTTCACCCTGGCCACCTACGATATCCGCGCCTTCGTCACGATCAGTTGCGTCTACTTCGCGCTGTACTTCGTCGATTTCTGGTTCGAGCTGGCCCGCTGGGTCGACTCGACCATCCTCGATGCCCTGTATGGCTGGGGCATGGGATTCAACCGGCCGCACATGAACTTCAACATCATGATGGGGCTGGATAACACCTTCGGCGACATGCTGCTGAATTTCGTCATGGGCACCATGTTCATTGTGCTGCCGACGTTTTGGGTTGCCGCATTGGGCTGGGTGGGCGTACGCGCAGGTGGAGCCTTGAAAGGACTGAATGACGGAACCAGCGGTGCCGGGCAGGCCGGCGCGAAGGGGGCCTCAGCAATGTCTGGCGGTACGCTGAAATAGCCCGCATCTAGTCCTTGTCGTATCGGGGATCGTAGTAGCTGGGATCTGGCGGGTCGTTGTAGAGATTCGGGTCGTAGCCCGGATTCTTCATGTGCTCGTCAGGGTCTGGAATTACCCAGTCCTGATCATGATCGGCACCAGTGCTACGGCCTGCATGCGCCAACACCGCAGCGCCCAGGAACACCAGGGCCACCCAGAACGCAAGGTACAGCAGCACCAGCACGGCGACGATCCTGAATGCCCAGGGCAGGATACGAGCAAGCGTCCGCGGCACGCCATGCCCGGTCAGCCAGGCCACAAAACGGGCCTCCTGGCGCAGGAACGCCCGGTAGCCGCTCCCCAGCCACTGGCCCAGTTTCCAGGCAGTGCGCGGCCTCTGTGTGTCGTGCTGCGGCATGATGGATACCTCGCTGGCTCAGCAACCTTGCCCTGGGCCTTTGCTGCCTCTGCCTTCAAAGGGAAACGGCAAAGGGCCTCAAGGGGTTGCGACAAGGGAAGAGGCTCAAGGGTCAAAGGCCCTATCCGAAAAGGCCAAAAGGCACAAAAGCCTTCCTCCCGCATGGAGCCGGCACAACCGGTGCAGCTCCTTCACCGGGCCGGCTGTCTCCGGCCATCAATAGTGATAACGGCAGGCGGCAATCAGCAGCGCCTCGTCCGTCACCGAATACACAAACCGGTGCTCGGCGGTGATCCGCCTCGACCAGAAGCCCGCCAGGTTGTGGCGAAGCGGCTCCGGCTTGCCCTTGCCCTCGAAAGGGGTGCGGCGGGTCTCCTTGATCAGCTCGTTGAGCTTCTTGACCATACGCTTATCCGCCTCTTGCCAGTACAGATAATCGTCCCAGGCTTGCTCAGACCAGATCAGCTTCACTCGGCGATATCCCGCTCGACACCCTGGCCACGCTTGAGGCTGTCAATCGAATCCATCAGGCGGCGCGCGTTGGCCGGCGAGCGCAGCAGGTAAGCCGTTTCCTCCAGCGCGTTGTACTCCTCCAGCGACATCAGCACGCACGCCTCGCCGTTCTGGCGGGTAATGAGGGTAGGCACGCGATCCTCGACGGTCTGCACCATGGTGGCCGACAGGTTCTGCCGGGCTTCGGTATAGCTGATAGTGCGCATGGCAACCTCTCTTTCATATGTACAGCTCATTGTACATCAAGCGAAATCCGATTACCAGATTTCCATGCCACTGGCAAGCCACCCCGAAGCCCCTGCATCAGCCCACGATATGACGCTGCAGCACGCCGTCCACCGGCTGCGGCAAACGCCCCTGCGCCAGCAGACGCAGATAGCTTTCGATCCCCGCCATGCTGTGCGGCGCCGCCTGCGGGAGCACAGGCTGAGCGATCGGCTCGCCACGCTCGCAGGCATCGAGCCGGTCGGCCCAGTCCTGCATCATCATCCGGCGCTGCTCCACATAGTCCGCATGGTTGTAGGCCGCGCGGATCTTGTTGGGGTCGGCATGTGACAACTGCACCTCGATCCATTCCTTCGGGTAGCCCAGTTCATTGAGCGCCGTGGAGATCGTCGCACGGATACCATGCCCGGTCAGCAGGTCGGCATAACCCATGCGATGCAGTGCGCCATTGAGCGTGTTTTCACTGATGCGTTCCTTGAGGCGGCTGCGATGCGACAGCAGGTAGTGCTGCGCGGGGCGACGGGCGTGCTCGTCGAGCAGCACACGCACGATGTCGATGGCCTGCTGGGGCAGCGGCACGATGTAGGGCGGAATGGTTTTGCCTTCTCGGCGCAGCTTGACCTGTAACTGCTTGACGATAACGGGCGGGATGATCCACAGCCCACGCTCCAGGTCGAACTGCTCGGGCACCGCCTGGCGCAGCTCCCCAGTACGCACGCCGGTCAGCAGCAACAGGCGCAGGCCCATCCTGGTGACTTCCTGGCCGCCATAATTGCGCAAGGTCTGCAGGAAGGCCGGCAGCTCGTCCATGCGCAGAAACGGGTTGTGCGATACGGGCGGTTTGGGTGCGGCCACGATATCGAGGTCGCTGGCCGGGTTGTAGCGCAGACCCTTTTCGACCATCGCATAGCGGAACAACTGATTGAACCAGATGCGCACCTTCTCGGCGGTAGTGAACGCCTTGCGCCGCTCAATGCGACGCAGTACATCCAGCAGGTGCGGATTGTCGATATCGAAGATGGACAGCTTGCCCAGCCAGGGCAGCACGTCCTTGGCAAAAATGCGGTCGATCTGCGACAAGGTGCTCTGGCGGCCGGTTTTCAGGCTCAGCGCCTTGAAGTCGCGCCAGGCCTTGAAGACAGATGCAAAGGTGTTCAGGGGGGCGGCCAGCTCCGCCGCTTTGACCTGCAGACGGTGAACACGCGGATCAACGCCACGGGCAACCTGCGCTCGCAGGTCGTCGCGCTGCTCGCGCGCCTCCTTGAGGGACATTTCCGGGTAACTGCCAACGGCAACGCGCTGTTGCTTGCCCAGCCAAGTGAAGCGGAAGTGCCACTTCTTGGCCCCTCGGGCGGTGACGAACAGCACCAGGCCGTCCGTATCGTTGAGGGTGTAGTCTTTGCCGGTGGTCTTGGCCTGCCGGACGACGGCATCGGTTAACGCCATGGGTACGCCTCCTTCTCGGGTTGAGGAGAGGTGTACCGTGCTCAGGGGCAGTGACTCAGCAAACAATCCGCACCAGCAACCGCCCGGATTTCATGTACTGTTTCGTGTACTGATCGGGCGTGGTTGACAGTGGAATTGAGTAGCTTTCGCTAGACATTCCCCAGGGCTGAAACCCTGTTGAATCAAGAACCTATAGACTTTGGTGGACGTCTATAGATGAAGAATTGGAGCGGGAAACGAGACTCGAACTCGCGACCCCGACCTTGGCAAGGTCGTGCTCTACCAACTGAGCTATTCCCGCTTTGGAACGGCGCCTATTCTATCGTGCTGCGGCGCCCTGTCAAGTCGTTGATTCGAAAAGTTTATCTATTATTTTCTTCACCGCTGTCAGGACGCAGATGCGGCCACGCAGCGCGCAGATATACCACCATTGACCACAGGGTGAGCACAGCGGAGATCATCAGCAGTACATAGCCCACGATGACCCAGGCGCTTACCGGAAGCGCCGGGTTGGCTAATAGCACCACCAGCGCGACCATCTGCGCGGTGGTCTTGTACTTGCCCAGGTTCGATACCGCGACCTGCGAGCGAGCACCGATTTCCGCCATCCATTCGCGCAGCGCGGAAATCACGATCTCGCGCCCGATGATCACCACTGCCGGTGCGGTGACCCAGAAGTTGCCATGGCTCTGCACCAGCAGGACCAGCGCCACGGCGACCATGAGCTTGTCGGCCACCGGATCGAGGAAGGCGCCAAAGGGCGTACTCTGCTCCCACTTGCGTGCCAGATAACCATCCAGCCAGTCGGTGATACTGGCCAGGGTGAATATCACGGCGGCGGCAAGATAACTCCAGTGGAATGGAAGGTAGTACAGCAGGATGAAGATCGGGATCAAGGCGACCCGCATCAGCGTGAGAATATTGGGAATGTTCATGACGTCTCTGGAAACGGGTTTGTCAGCATTCTAGTCGCTATGCAGGGCAGTATAAATCTGTTCCGCCAGTTTTTTGCTGATACCGGGTACTTTGGCGATTTCCGCACCGCTGGCACGGGTCAACTCCTGCAGGCCGCCGAAGTGCTTGAGCAACTCCCGGCGCCGCTTGGGGCCAACACCGGCAATGCCTTCCAGGGTCGAGGTATTGCGTGTCTTGCCGCGGCGCTGGCGGTGGCCGGTAATGGCGAAGCGGTGCGCCTCGTCACGGATATGCTGGATCAGGTGCAGTGCCGGTGAGTGCCCGGGCAGCACCAGTTCGTGGCTCGGCTCATTCAGATACAGGGTCTCCAGTCCGGCCTTGCGGGTCACCCCCTTGGCCACGCCAAGCAGCGTCAGGTCATGGATGGCCAGCTCCTGGAGCACTTCGCGGGCCATCTTCATCTGCCCCTTGCCGCCATCCACCAGCAGGATATCCGGCATCTTGCCTTCACCGTCGCGCAGCCTGGTGAAACGCCGCATCAACGCCTGGTGCATTGCCGCATAATCATCACCGGCGGTAACGCCTTCGATGTTGTAGCGGCGGTAATCGCTTTTCAAGGGCCCTTCCGGACCGAATACCACGCAGGAGGCCACCGTCGACTCGCCGCTGGTATGACTGATGTCATAGCACTCCAGGCGGGTGGGCATTTCCTCCAGCCCCAGCGCCTCCTGCAGCGCCTCGAAGCGTGCCTGGACGTTCTGCCGGTTGCTCAGCATGGAGGCCAGCGCCTGCTCGGCATTGGTCACCGCCATGCTCTGCCAGCGGCTGCGCGTGCCGCGTACCTTGTGGCTGAAACTCACCGAGAAGCCGCGCGCCTGCGCCAGCGCATCGGCAATGACCGGCAGGTCCTCGTGCACGGCATTGACGATGATCTCACCCGGCAGCTCCCGCTCGGCACCGCCGAGATAGTACTGCGGCAGGAAGGCGGCCAGCACCTCGCCCGGGGTCTGCTCGATCGGCACCCGGGGAAAGTGATTGCGGCTGCCGAGCACCCTGCCCTGGCGCACCATGATCACATGCACGCAGGCGCCACCGGGCATCACCGCGGCGGCAACGATGTCCACATTGCCATACTCGGTATCGATGTTCTGCTGGTCCTGCACCCGGCGCAGCTGGCTGATCTGGTCACGCAGCTCGGCCGCCCGCTCGAACTGCAGGTTCTGCGCCGCGGCCTCCATGGCCTGGCTCAGCTCGTCGGTCAGAGCATTGCTGCGCCCTTCGAGGAACATGACCGAGTGGCGCACATCCTCGGCATACTCCTCCTCGCTGACAAAGCCCACGCAGGGCGCCTTGCAACGCTTGATCTGGTATTGCAGGCAGGGCCGGGTACGGTTGCGGAAGTAGCTGTCCTCGCACTGGCGGACCTTGAAGGTCTTCTGCAGCAGCCCCAGGCTTTCACGAATCGCCCCGGCGCTGGGATACGGTCCGAAATAGCGCCCTTTGGCCTTCTTCGAGCCCCGGTGCAAGCCCAGCCTGGGATAGGCGTCCAGACTGGATAGGTACACGTAGGGGTAGGACTTGTCGTCGCGCAACAGGATGTTGTAAGGCGGCCGCGAAACCTTGATCAGGCTCTGCTCGAGCAGCAGCGCTTCGGTCTCGTTGGCGGTGATGGTGGTGTCTATATGCTGGATACGCGCCACCAGCGCAGCGGTCTTGGGGCTCAGGCCGCTCTTGCGGAAGTAGCTGGACAGGCGCTTCTTGAGGTTGTTCGCCTTGCCGACATAGAGCAGTTCGCCGCCGGCATCGAACATCCGGTAGACACCGGGCTTGGCAGTAACCGCTGACAGGAAGGCAGAGGCGTCGAAAGGCGCTGTGTTCATACCTGGTTCAGGGAGGCGTCAATCATGCCGTGACGCACTGCCAACAGGGTAAGCTCCACGTCACTGGTGATGCCGAGCTTCTCGAAAATACGGTATCGATAGGTGTTCACTGTCTTGGGACTGAGGTGCAGCTTTTCGGAAATGCTCTGGACCTTCTCACAGCCGACGATCATCAACGCGATCTGCATCTCCCGCTCCGACAGGGCATCGAAGGGGCCGACATTGCCGGGTTCATACATGCGCGCCAGCAGCAGCTGGGCGATATCCGGACTGATATGGCGCTGGCCGGCGGCAACCTTGCGGATGGCGCTAACCATCTCTTCCAGCGCAGCGCCCTTGGTGACATATCCCACGGCTCCGGCCTGCATCAGCCTGGTCGGAAACGGTTCCTCATCACAGGCCGTCACCGCGATGACCCTGATGCTGCGGTCATGTTGCAACAGCTTGCGGGTCGCCTCGAGACCGCCAATCCCCGGCATGCGCACATCCATCAAGACCACGTCCGGCTTCAATGCCCGGGCCTGAGTGATGGCTGATTCGCCGCTGTCCGCTTCACCGACAATCGACAGGCCCGGCACATCACCGAGCATGCGGGTGATCCCCATACGCACCAGATCATGGTCGTCGACCACCAATACCTTGATCAATTCCAACCCCTTTCGTGAGCACAACGGGCAACAGGATACAGCCTGCAACATCTCGCAATGGCGTCACGATAGCAAATCGGTGGTTTTTGTGAAATCGATCACACTTTGTCTGCGACATACCGCACAGCAACCGACGCATCCAGTTGCCCTGCCAGCTCCTCCAGGCAACCGGGGTCTTCAATGGTGGAGGGTACCGTCCATTCCTCGCCGCGGGCCATCTGCCGCAGGATACGGCGCAGGATCTTGCCGGAGCGTGTTTTCGGCAAACGATTGACGATCAGGGTCTGCTGGTAACAGGCCAGGGCACCGATCTCCGCACGCAACAGTGCGGACAGCTCCCCATTCAATTGTTGCAGCTGGGCTTGGGCATCGTTCTTCAGCACCACCAGCCCCATCGGCAGCTCGCCCTTGATGGCATCGGGTACGCCGATGACAGCGCACTCGGCCACTGCCGGGTGCGAACCTATCACCTCCTCCATCTCCCCAGTCGACAGGCGGTGGCCTGCGACGTTGATGATATCGTCGGTGCGCCCCATGACGAAGACGTAGCCATCGGCATCGACATAGCCGGCATCACCGGTCTGGTAATAGCCGGGAAACTGACTCAGGTAGCCGGCCCGCAGGCGCTCGGCGTTGCCCCAGATGGAGGTCAGACAGCCCGGCGGCAGCGGCAGGCGAATGACGATATTGCCCTGCTCACCTGCTGCAACAGGCCGCCCTTCGTCGTCGAGAACATCCAGTTGATAGCCTGGCAGTGGGAAGGTCGCCGAGCCGGGACGCACCTGTTCGAGCCCATAGCCCACCGGGTTGGCCGCGATCGCCCAGCCGGTTTCGGTCTGCCACCAGTGGTCCAGGATCGGCCGTTGAATATGCTCCTGCAGCCAGGCCCAGGTCGGCGGATCAAGACGCTCGCCGGCCAGATACAGGCGCTCCAGCCGGCGCAGATCGTATTTCCCGGCCAGGGCTGCCTCGGGATCTTCCTTGCGAATGGCACGAAAGGCGGTCGGTGCGGTGAACAGCGCCTTGACCCCGTATTCGGCACAGACTCGCCACACAGCGCCGGCGTCCGGGGTACGCACCGGCTTGCCCTCGAACATCACCGTGGTGCAACCGGTCAGCAGCGGACCGTAGACGATATAGGAGTGTCCCACCACCCAACCGACATCCGACGCGGCCCAGAACACCTCGCCCGGCTGCATGCCATATACCGTGGCCATACTGTAGCGCATGGCCACGGCATGCCCACCATGATCACGCACCACGCCCTTGGGTTTGCCGGTGGTACCGGAGGTATACAGGATATACAGCGGATGAGTGGCGGGCACCGGCACCGCATCGGCGGGCTTGGCCCCGGCCATCTGCTCCTGCCAGTCCAGATCACGCCCCGGCTGCATGGCGGCGATGGCCTGCGGCCTCTGCAGTACCACACAGTGGCGCACCTTGTGTGTGGCGCGGGCAATAGCCTGATCGACCAGCGGCTTGTATTCGATGACCCGGTCAACCTCGATGCCACAGGAGGCGGTCAGGATGATATCGGCACCGGCATCATCGATGCGTACCGCCAGCTCGTTGGCGGCAAAACCGCCGAACACCACGCAGTGCACCGCGCCGATACGGGCACAGGCGAGCATCGCGACAATCGCCTGCGGCACCATGGGCATGTAGATGATCACCCGATCACCCTGCTGTACCTGCAGATCACGCAGCATGCCGGCGCACTGGCTGACCTGCTGGTGCAGCTCGCGATAACTGATCCGCGCCTTGCTGTCGGTCACCGGCGAGTCGTAGATGATCGCGGTCTGCTCGCCACGGCCGTCCTCGATATGTGCATCGAGCGCCAGCCAGGAGGTGTTCAACTTGCCATCCGGGAACCATTCGACCAGGCCTTCGGCGGTGGCTGATGGTCTGCCGCTGGAGGTGGGCGGGGTGTGCCATTTGAGCTGCGCGGCATGCTCGGTCCAGAACAGCTCGGCATCATGCGCGGCCCGTTGCCAGGCGTTCTGATAGTTGGACAGGTTGGACATGGCTGACTCCTTTATTGTTATACCCGACAGCCTAGCCCAACAAGATGCAGACGAAACTAGTACTTATGTCGGGGGCCGCAGCTCGGAAAGACCATGTCGATCGGTCGCAGCTGGCACTACACTTACGTCGGATAGGCAGCCGCCGCCAACTGAGCTGAACTGTCCTTTTCACGAGGCGCCCATGAGTAGAGACGACTCCTTCGAGCAGATCGGCAGAACCGCGGTGAAGCAGAATATTCACGGCACCATGAGTTTTCTGCTCGGCTATCCGCCGTTCAACCAGATGGAAACCAATCACCTGGCGTGGATGGTCGAACATTGCCAACTGCGCTTCTATGCCCAGGGTGACAGCATCATCCGGCCGCAGGACGGGCCGGTGCAGCACTTCCACGTCGTCAAGCAGGGTCGCGTGCGCGGTGAACGCCTGCTCGCCGGCCAGGCGAGTCCCGACACCACCTTCGAGATCAGCGCAGGCGAATGCTTTCCGCTGGCAGCTCTGGTCGGCGACCGCGCCACCCGTACCGAGCATGTCGCCAGCGAGGATACCTTCTGCCTGCTGCTGCAACGTGATGACTTTCGCCAGTTGGTCAGCATGTCGGCGGAGTTTCGCGACTTCGCCCTGCGTGGGGTCAGCAGTCTGCTGGAGCAGGTCAACCAGCAGGTGCAGCGCCAGGCAGCCGAAATGGTGGGCGCCCAGTACTCACTGGATACCCCTCTGTCGAAGATCGCCATTCGCCAGCCCATCATCTGCTCGCCGGACACTCCGATCGGCGTAGCCGTGAGACTCATGCACGAGTCCAGCGTCGGCAGCATCATCATCACCGACGCCCAGGCCACCCCGCTGGGCATCTTCACCCTGCGCGATCTTCGGCGCATCGTCGCCGAAGGTGAAACCGACCTGCAGCAGCCCATGTCCGCGGTAATGACACCCTCCCCCAGCCGCCTGACTTCCTCGGCCAGCGCCTTCGACGCCGCCATCAGCATGACCCGCGAGCATATCGGTCACCTGTGCGTGGTAGATGGCCGGCAGCTGGTCGGAGTGGTCTCCGAACGGGACCTGTTCTCACTGCAGCGCGTGGACCTGGTGCACTTGGCACGTACCATCAGCCAGGCGGCCGATGTGCAGGCCCTGGTCGCTCTGCGCACGGATATCCACCGCCTGGTCGACAACATGCTCGCCCATGGCGCTTCCGCCGCCCAGATAACGCACATCATCACCCTGCTCAACGATCACACCACCGGCCGGGTCATAGAGCTTTGCCTGCGCCAGCATGGTGACCCGGGCGTACCTTTCACCTGGCTGTGCTTCGGCAGCGAGGCGCGAGGCGAACAAACGCTGAAGACCGACCAGGACAATGGCATCCTGTTCGAAGCGCAGAGCGATGAACAGGCGCAGCAATCGCGCCAGCGTCTGTTGCCACTGGCGCGACAGATCAATCAGGCGCTGGCCGAATGCGGCTTCACTCTGTGCAAGGGCAACATCATGGCCAGCAATCCCGAGCTGTGCCTGTCACGTCGGGAATGGCACCAGCGCTTCGCCCAGTGCATTCGTTCCGCCACGCCGGAGAACCTGCTGGCTTCCTCTATCTTCTTCGACTTTCGCGTGGTCTGGGGCGAGCCTGATGGAGCCCAGGAGCTGTTCCAGTCGGTGCTGAAGATGGTCGCCGACAACCCTACCTTCCAGCACCTGCTGGCCCGCAACGCGTTGGCCAACCGGCCACCGCTGGGCTTTTTCCGCAACTTCCTGGTCTCGGGCAGTGGCCAGGAGAAGCATACCCTGGACCTGAAGATCCAGGGGCTCACGCCCTTCGTCGATGGGGCACGCATCCTTGCCCTGGCCAATGGCATCAGCGATACCAGCACCGTGCGGCGCCTGCAGCAGCTCAAGCAGCGCGGCGTGCTCAACGCGCTGGACGCCGACGCCTATGAAGAGGCCTACCAGTACATCCAGTTGCTGCGCATGCAGCAGCACCAGCATCAGGATCGGGAACAACGCGCATTCAGCAACCGGGTGGCCCCCGACACCCTGAACCACCTGGATCAGCGCATCCTGCGTGAATCCTTTCGCCAGGCCCAGCGCTTGCAGTCCAGCCTGGCATTGAGATATCAGCTGTGAAGCTGCGCAGCCTGTTCAGCCGCTCCGCTCCACGTCCCGCACATCGGCCCCTGCCCGAGCCGCAACCACTCGACAGCACACCCCTGAACCGCGCGCGCCTGGTGGTACTGGACCTGGAGACCACCGGCCTGGATACCCAGCGTGACGACATCCTGTCCATCGGTGCGGTCGCCATCGATGCCGGCGTACTGCACATGGCCGACCAGTTCGAGTGCACGCTGTATCGCCGTGAACACCGCGCCAACCAATCCACACTGCTGCACGAGATCAGCCCCAGCCACGTCCAGTCAGGTCGGCCCGCCGATGCAGCGCTGCTGGATTTCATGGCTTTTGCCGGGTGCAGTGTGTTCCTGGCCTTTCATGCCGGTTTCGACCAGCGCATGCTGGCCCGTGGGCTGCGCCAGGACCTGAACCACCGACTGCAACACCGTTTCCTCGATGTAGCGGAAATCGCCCCGATGCTTTTTCCCGATGCCGCCGAACGTTGCTCATCGCTGGATGATTGGCAGCAGTACTTCCATCTGGCCAACAGCGAACGCCATAACGCAGCGGCAGACGCTCAGGCCACGGCGGAGATACTGCTGATTTTACTGAACCGCCTGGCCAGACAGGGCACTAATACTCTGGCGGAACTGAACAACCGTCTGACCCTGTGGCGGCGACTGCAACATGCGCGCTCGGGTCGGTTGTAACGGCAAGAATTACCTCGGCAGCCCCGCAGGACGCCAAACCATAAAATGACTATGCAGTCTTCGCCGACGATTACGTTTTTTAACGTAAATTACGCGGCATTTCCGCTCTATATCATGGCGCCGCCCAGGTATTCCTGTTAGTTTGCGCGCCCCGACCCCCTGCAACAGGAGCAGCTTGATGATCAGACACGCCTGGTTCCAGACCACCCTAGCAATCGCTGTCGCCAGCGCCTCATGCCAGCTGATGGCAAACGGCCTGGCCATCAACGAACAGAGCGTCAGCAGCATGGGTACTGGCTTTGCCGGTCGCTCTTCTTCCGCGCAGGATGCCAGCACCGTTTTTGGCAATCCAGCTGGCATGTCGCGCCTGGAGCGTGCGGAAGTCAGTGGTGGTGTGGCCGCGATCAAGGCCAATACCGATATCAGCAATGGCACCTCGCCTGTTGCCGGGACTAACAAGGGCGATATCGCTCCCGAGGCAGCGGTACCCTTCGGTTATTACGTGCGCCCGCTGAACGATAAATGGCATGTTGGCCTGGGCTTCTACGTGCCGTTCGGCGTGATCAGCGATTATGAGAGCAGCTTCCAGGGTCGTGACCTCGGCCTGTACAGCAAGGTACAGGTCATGACCCTGCAGCCGACCCTGAGCTACAAGCTTAATGACCGCGTCGCCATCGGTTTTGGCCCGACCATCAACAAGATCGACGGCAAGCTGACCAATAATCCCCTCGCCGCCATGGGTTCGCCTGCGGAGGTCAACATCAAGGGCGACGATATCGGCTATGGCTTCAACCTGGGCGTACTGGTGGACGTGACCGATCGTCTGGCCTGGGGCCTGACCTATCACTCCAAGGTCGACTACGAGCTGGAAGGCCGGGTCCGTGCCACGGACTTCCCCGCCCAGAGACCGGTCAATGGCAGCTACAAGGCCACACTGGACTTCACTTCGCCGGAATCGGCGGACACCTCCATCACCTATAAGGCCAACGACAAGTGGACCCTGTACGGTGGTGCAACATGGACCCGCTGGAGCCGACTCCAAGAAATCCATGCGATAAACAACGGTCCGCTCGATCCCAGAGAAGAGCTGAATTGGGAAGATACCTGGTCCTATGCCATCGGCATGGCCTATCAGGTGAACCCGTCGTGGGTGCTGCGTGGCGGCTTCACCCTGGACGAGTCCCCCACCAGCAACGCCGACCGGACCGTACGTATCCCGGTGAGCAATCGCAAGATCGTTTCCCTGGGTGCCGGCTGGAATATCAGCCGTGACTGGACTGTCGACGTCGCCTATGCCTATCTGCGTGAGAGCAAGGGAAGCGTGAGCCAGGTCAATCATTCGACCGGTACCCAGTACTCCGCCGACTACCGCAACAGCGCCCATGGCGCCGGCGTGCAGTTGACTCATCGATTCTGATCAGCCGAACCCACGAAGCAGAACGCCCCGGTCAAGCCGGGGCGTTCTGCTTGCGTACTACCGGTTTCAATACTCAGTGGGCAATGGCCCCACCCGCACCACGCGGCACACGGATATCCTCGATCAGATGCTGGATCTCCTCCGGCGGCGCCTTGGTCACCGAGGCCACCGCAACCGAGACCACGAAGTTGAGGATCATCCCCAGGGTACCGATACCCTCCGGAGAAATACCGAACCACCAGTGTTCCGCATTATCCAGTTCGGGACTGATGAACTTGAAGAAAACGATATAGCTGAAGGTGAAGATCAGACCCACCGCCATGCCGGCAATGGCACCTTCCTTGTTCATCTTCTTGGAGAAAATGCCCATCACGATCACCGGGAAGAAGGAGGCCGCCGCCAGGCCGAAGGCAAAGGCTACCACCTGTGCCACGAAGGCCGGTGGATAGATGCCGAACAGGCCAGCGACAATCACCGCCACCCCAGCAGCAATCCGCGCGGCCAATAGTTCGCCCTTCTCGCTGATGTCCTTCTTGAAGTTACTCTTGAGCAAGTCATGGGATATCGATGTCGAGATCACCAGTAGTAGGCCCGCCGCCGTGGACAATGCCGCCGCCAGCCCGCCGGCCGCGATCAACGCAACGACCCACCCCGGCAGATTGGCGATCTCGGGGTTGGCCAGGACGATGATATCGCGGTCCACATACAGCTCGGTTTCATCAGCCGTGGGCGCATTGCTTACCAGACGCTCATTGTGCTCACCACGCTCATTGGTGAACTGCGGAGCACCGGCAAAGGGAGCACCGACGCCGTACTGGATGATGCCGTCGCCATTCTTGTCCTGCCAGGCGATGAGACCGGCATTCTCCCATGTCTTGAACCACTGCGGTGCCTGTTCATAGCTCACATTGGGAATGCTGGTCAGCAGGTTGGTGCGGGCAAAAGCTGCCACGGCCGGCGCGGTAGTATAAAGAATTGCAATGAATAACAGCGCGTAACCCGCTGATTTCCTTGCATCCCTTACCGTTGGCGTAGTGAAGAAACGAACAATCACATGAGGCAAACCGGCGGTACCCACCATCAGCGCCATGGTAATGGCGAACACATCAATGGTCGACTTGGTACCATCGGTATAGGCGGTGAAGCCCAACTCCGCGCCCAACCCATTGAGACGATCCAGAACCGAGATATCGGTGCCGCTGACCGTACTGCCGAAACCCAACTGGGGAATGGGGTTGCCGGTAATCAGAATTGAAATGTAGATGGCCGGCACCATGTAGGCGAAGATCATCACGCAGTACTGCGCCACCTGGGTGTAGGTGATGCCCTTCATGCCGCCCAGCACCGAGTAGAAGAACACGATAGCCATGCCGATGATGACACCCATATTGATATCGATCTCCAGATAGCGGGAGAAAACGATACCGACGCCCCGCATCTGCCCGGCGACATAGGTGAAGGAGATGAAGATCACACAGATCACTGCCACCACCCGCGCCGTTTGCGAGTAGTAACGGGTACCTACGAACTCCGGCACCGTATAGCGCCCGAACTTGCGCAGGTAGGGCGCCAGGCACATCGCCAGCAGCACATAGCCACCGGTCCAGCCCATCAGGTACACACTACCGTCGTACCCGGTGAACGAGATGATGCCGGCCATGGAGATGAAGGATGCCGCCGACATCCAGTCGGCGCCGGTGGCCATGCCGTTGGCCACCGGATGCACGCCCTTGCTGGCGACATAGTACTCGCTGGTGCTGCCAGCCCGGGTCCAGATGGCGATACCGATATACAGCGCAAAGGTAGCGCCAACCACCAGATAGATAAGCGTCGAGGTTTCCATATGCAAGACTCCTGGTGGTCAGTCTTCGTGAACGTCGTACTTGCGATCGAGGGTATTCATCCTCAGTACATACACCAGGATGAGCAGCAGAAAACCGTAGATGGAACCCTGCTGGGCAAACCAGAAACCGAGGGGGAAACCGAAGAACTGGATCTGGTTGAGCAGATCGACAAACAGAATGCCAGCGCAGAAGGACACGAGGAACCAGACGGCCAGCAAGATCAGCATCAACCGCAGGTTCTCTTTCCAGTAGGCCCGGGCTGCGTCTTCTTTGGATAAAGACATGTGCATCTCCTATTGTTGTTTTTATGTCGCCAATGTTGTGTGGATGTTGCAAATAAAAACTAGCAGGTGATTTGCCAGAACGAGACTACGACTTTGGTATAAAAATGCGAAAAGGCGCCGAATGGCGCCTTTCCTTCAATCGTCTCTTGCACCTGTCAATCGCGCAGCATATTCCCATCCCTATCGACAACCCGCTGGTGAGAGTAATCACTGCGCTGTGGCAGGTTCACCGTCCCTACCTTGCCGAAGTAATCCACCAGGCTCTGGGTATACAGCAGGAAGGTATTGACGCTGCGCCCATCGGCCGTCACCAGGCCCAGGGTGTCATAACCATCACGCCCCTCGGCGATGAAGTCATTGGTCACCATCACGTAGGTCTGGGCCGGATCGATCGCAGCCCAGCTGCCATCGTCGCTCTTCACCTCTACATTGCTGAAGCGCTCTCCCTTGGCACGGGACAGGTCCAGATCCCAACGCAGCCCTGCGGCATAGGGCTGGGAGCCATCGGAACCGCTACCATCGCGATGGTTGGCAACCGCATCCTCCAACGCGGCCACCACCTCAACCCCGGTGATATCCAGTTCCACCAGTACGTTGGTGAATGGCAGCATGATGGCAGCGGTGTTGAAAGTGATCTCCCCAGCGGGCATCGGCACCCTTACTCCACCGGCATTCTGCAGGGCAAAATCGGCACGCAGGCTGGCATCCAGAAAAGCCTCGGCCACCAATTGTGCCGCGTCGCTGCCCCTGGCCAACAGGTTGGCCTCTTCGCAACCTGCGGTACCGGCACTGCGGTTAGTCACTTCGCCCGGTACCCGCACCAGGCAGAAAGCATCCGATGCGGTCCCGATCCGCTCAGTTTTCCTGTCGTCGATCTGTCCTTTGTACTGATCGAGTATTGCCTGGGCCTGCGGGTCCGGCTGGATCACCACGACTTCCGGCATATCATCCAGCTGGGCCAGCAGATCGGCGGTCTCCTCCTCGCTCAGTGCCACCTCGACACCATCGACGTTGCGTGAGAAACGATCGCCGATCACCAACGAGGCTTGCCCCTCGCAGCTGGCGACAGTGCCATCAGCCGCGAAGTTGACGGTCATATGACCGAAAACCTTGGAATACTCCCAAGCCTGACCGATGCAAACGGTGTCTCCATCCCGGTTGCGGGTCACGGTCGGATAAGGACCCGCAGAAGTGAAGCCCACGCTCTGAAAGTCACCGAGCAAGGTATGCGAGTCTCCACCGATGATCACATCCACGCCAGTCAGCTGCGCAGCCATGGCCTTGTCATTCTCGTAGCCCTGGTGCGTCAGCAGTACGATATGTTCAATATCATCAGCCCGCAGTTCATCGATGGCGCTCTGCGCCGCACTGACCTCATCCTCGAAGACAGTGGTCGGCAGTGGGCGAGAGGAATTCTGGGTCTTGCCGGCAATATCGATACCAACGATACCCACCTTGACCCCGTCCACCTCCTTCACCACATAGGGCTTGATGTAGTCATCCTGTGCCGCAGGAGCCAGTGGTGTACCGATCTGCGGCTTGATGTTGGCGGCCAGAGCCGGAGTATCGCAGGAGCCGCCGTTCAGATGCTCGAGAAAGGTCACCAGCCCCTCGTCACCGCCATCGAACTCGTGATTGCCCAGAGCGAAAGCGTCAAAGCACACGGTATTCATCAGGTCCGCATCGGCTTCGCCCTGGTAGAAGGTGTAGTACAGGGTTCCAGTGATCGCATCGCCGGCATGCAGTTTCAGCAGATTCGGCAACTGCGCCTCTGCCTCGGCAAACAGGCTGGTAAGCCGCGGAAAGCCACCCAGCTCGACCAGGGTCTGCTGACCATTGAATTCCATCGCCGTGCCGGCAAAGGGCTCCAGATTGGAATGATGGTCGTTGACGTGGGCGATATTCAATACCAGCGGCGTGCCGCCAGCCTGGCCGTCATCCTTCTTGCTGTCACTATCGCTGTTGCATGCAACCAGCGACACACAGGCCGCCAGCAAGGTGAGACTTGTCCAATGGGTATGACGCATTACGGGGCTTCCCTGTTAAGTGATAGGCACTTAAAACTAGGAGCCCCGCATGACGTGCCGATGACGCTGAAAAAACATCCGGTTAAGGATCAGTGACGCCTCGGCATCCCCTCAGTCCGGAACGCTCATCACGCCCCGGCCAATGAGCTACTGGTCCAGATCCATACCGGTTCCAGGCGCAGGCGTTGTTTCATTGGTATCGGTCGGATCACCGGGTTGTGGCATATTGCTCTGCGGCTCGGCCGAAGGCGGCATCGCATTGCCCTCGTCGATACGATCGCCCTCGTCCGGCCCACAGCCGGCCAGCATCAGGGCAAAGACAGGCACGAGTAAATATGTCAGTCGCATAGGATCTTCCTTCTTGGTGAGTTGCCCAGGGTTTGACCGGAGCGAGAGAAAGAAGTGCCGATTTGTTTGCCGAACCAGGCTGTGACAGAACTCGACGGAACTGGAGCAACCCACGGGCCAGATACGACAAAGCCCCGGAATACGGGGCCTTGAGGATATATAGTGGCGGAGGGACAGGGATTCGAACCCTGGAAGGGCGTTAACCCTTGCCGGTTTTCAAGACCGGTGCATTCAACCGCTCTGCCATCCCTCCACGGCGGGCAATACTACCGGAAACTCATGCGCAGTCAATGCATTAATGACGCATCAGGTAACGTTTTTGTGAACTGCCGGTTTTGATCGTTGGGGGTTAGCGGGTATGATCGGGAAATCAGGAAGGACCGTCCGTATTGCAACCATTGGAGCCATGAACCATGCAAATGCAAGAACGCCACAATACATTGCAACATTCCGGTGTGAGCGAAGCTGAAGTCAGCAAGCTGTTTCGCAACACCTACTCACTGCTGGCCATGACCCTGACATTCAGTGCCCTGGTCGCCTTCGTCTCGATGACCCTGAACCTGCCCCGCCCGGGCCTGATCATCACGCTGGTGGGCTTCTACGGACTGCTGTTCGCCATCCACAAGGCACGCAACTCCGGTTGGGGCCTGGTGCTGGCTTTCGCCTTGACCGGCTTCATGGGCTATACCCTCGGGCCACTGCTGAACTACTACCTCTCGCTGAATAACGGCGGCCAATTGGTCACCATGGCGCTGGGCATGACTGCGCTGGTGTTCTTCGGTCTGTCCGCCTATGCGATCCTGACCCGCAAGGACTTCAGCTTCCTGTCCGGTTTCATCATGGCCGGTTTCGTGGTCCTGTTGTGCGCCGTGGTAGCCAGCTTCTTCGTCCAGATGAGCGGTCTGCACCTGGCCATTTCCGCAGGTTTCGTCCTGTTCTCCTCCGCGGTCATCCTGTTCCAGACCAGCGCCATCATCCATGGCGGCGAGGATAACTACATCATGGCCACCATCACCCTGTTCGTGTCGATCTACAACCTGTTCCTGAGCCTGCTGCAACTGCTCGGCATTTTCAGCAACGACTGACTCGACGGTTTTGGTTATACTCCGAAGGCTCGTCACATGGCGGGCCTTCCTTGTTTTTACTGGTCACATCCATGAATTTTGCCATTGCCCTGCTCGCCGGACCGCAAGATCCAGCGGCTCGAAGCGCGCTCGAATTCGCCAAAGCCGTGTTGTCTTCCGGACATCAGATCAGTCGCCTGTTCTTCTACCGTGATGCCGTGCACCTGGCATCACAGCTGGGCGTACAACCACAGGACGAGAGCGACATCGCCGCGGAATGGCGGCAGTTCATCGCCGAGCACCAGCTCGATGCGGTTGTCTGCATTGCCGCCGCGCTACGCCGTGGTGTTCTCGATGCGGCGGAAGCCAAGCGCTGGAGCCGCCCGGTAGCCAATACCGCTACACCCTGGACACTATCCGGCCTCGGACAGTGGGTCGATGCGCTGCAAAGTGCTGACCGCGCCGTTACCTTTGGAACCTGACATGAAAAGCCTGTTGATCATCAGCCGTCACCCACCGGCCCGCCAACCGGCCCGTGAAGCGCTGGACGTTGCGCTCGCCGCCGCGGCATTTGGCGTGCCTTGTGGCATCCTGTTCATGGATGACGGGGTGTTTCAGCTGATGAAAGGCCAGGACGCCGCACAGATAGGGCAGAAGTCCCTGGCCGCCAACCTCCAGGCATTACCGCTGTTCGGTGTCGAGGACATCCTCGTGTGCCAGCACTCCCTTGGTGAACGGGGCTTGCAGGCCAGCCAGTGCCTGCTGGATGCCCAGGTAGTGAATAACGCGGAGATCGCCACGCTGCTGGAACATTATGACCAGATCGTTACGCTCTGAGCCACAGGACGGATGACCACCATGCTACATATCCTGCGTCACTCCCCCCACTCCGAATCGCGCTTCGCCAGTTGCCTGCGCGCCATCAACGCCAGCCAGAGCCTGCTGCTGATAGAGGATGCGGTGTACTGTCTGCAACCCGGCACCACTACCCGCAATGCACTGGAGTACCTTCCGTCGAGCGTGAATCTGTACGCCATGGAAGCCGATCTCCAGGCACGCGGCCTGGCGTTGGACGATCTGTCTTCGCGCATTCGGATCATCAATTATCCGATGATGGTCGCGCTCTGCACCGAACATGCCAAGGTGGTGAGCTGGTGAGTACGCTGTGGGTCGATGGACGCGAGATCGAACTGGACCAGGAGGGATTCCTGATTGACCTGGGCGACTGGTCCGATGCCGTTGCCATCGCACTGGCCGAACATGAAGGGCTTTCCTTGACGGACGCGCATTTCGAGGTGATCCATGCCCTGCGCCAGTTCCATGCCCAGTACCAACTGTCACCCGCCATGCGTCCACTGGTGAAATATATCGGGCAGCAGTTGGGCAAGGACAAGGGCAGCAGCCTGTATCTGCTCTCGCTGTTCCCAGGCAGCCCAGCCAAACTTGCCAGCAAGCTGGCCGGGCTGCCAAAACCGGACAATTGCCTCTAATAACATGACTAACGGGCTGCCATGGACTACGTGCACAGTATTCTCGGTTGGACCTTTGCGGGGTTCTACTGGCTGCTGACCGCCTCGGTCACCATTCGCATCATCGCTCAGCGCCGACCGGTCAGCGTAACGCTGGCCTGGCTACTGATCATCTATATCGTCCCCATTGTCGGTGCAGCGCTGTATCTGCTGATCGGTGAGCTGAATCTCGGACGCAATCGCGCAGCGCGCTCGGGCGAGATGGTCGAACCTTATCTGACCAACCTCACCACCCAGTTCCAGGACAACAGCCATCCCCTCCCCGGCGGCGACCTGAGTCTGGCGATCAACCGCTTGATGACTGCTCAAGTAGGCATCGGCGCGCTGAACTACGGTGAACTGGAAGTGCTCAACGCACCACAGCAGATATTCGAGCGACTGATCAACGATATCCGCAACGCCCAGCATAGCGTGGTACTGGAGACCTATATCTGGCACCCGGGTGGGCAGGTGGACCAGCTCACCGGCGAACTGATCGCCGCCAGCCAACGCGGGGTTGCAGTAAAACTGCTGATTGATCATGCCGGCAGCCGCCGCTTCTTCCGTTCGGCCTGGTGCAAGTCTATGCGGGAGGCGGGCATCAAGGTTGTCGCTGCCCTGCCCGTACGGCTGTTTCGAGCACTGGCGCAACGCATCGACCTGCGCCTGCATCGCAAGCTGCTGGTGGTCGACGACCGGATAGCCTATACCGGCTCGATGAACATCGCCGACCCCGCCTACTTCAAGGTCGAAGCCCAGGTTGGCCAATGGGTCGACATGATGCTGCGTCTGGAAGGGGAAGCTGCCGCAGGGCTGGCGAAGGTATTCGCCTGGGACTGGGAGGTAGAGACCGGCGAACGCTGCTTCCCTAGCGTAACCGAGCCCGACGGTCTACCACGCCACTGGCTGTCGATCATCCCCTCCGGTCCAGGGCTGGGCGACCTGATCAACCAGACCGTGCTGGCCAGCATCTACCGCGCCAATGAGAGCATCACCATCAGCACACCCTACTTTGTCCCTTCGGAGTCGGTACTGGAGGCGCTCTGCCAAGCGGCCAACCGGGGGGTCCAGGTCAAGCTGCTACTGCCACGCAAGAACGATTCATTGATGGTGGGCTGGGCCAGCCGTTCCTATTTCGACCTGCTGTTGGAGTCCGGTGTACAGATTCTGCTGTTTGATGGCGGCCTGTTGCATACCAAAGCCATGCTGATGGACGATCAGCTGGCACTGGTTGGCAGCGTCAACCTGGATATCCGCAGCTTCCAGCTCAACTTCGAGCTGACCGTGGCACTGTTCACTCCCGAGAGCTGTACCGCTATCGGCGAACTGCTGCGCAGCTACGAAGCCGGGAGCGAACTACTCCAGCCAGAGCGCTGGGCCCAGCGCAGCAAACCTGCCCGTGTGCTGGAGCGCCTGATGTTCTTCATGAGTCCGCTGCTCTGAGGAAGCATTGTAGATCGGGGTGTA
Organism: Halopseudomonas xiamenensis; assembly: GCF_014219065.1. Taxonomy (GTDB): domain Bacteria; phylum Pseudomonadota; class Gammaproteobacteria; order Pseudomonadales; family Pseudomonadaceae; genus Halopseudomonas; species Halopseudomonas xiamenensis. Next base: position 295 of record NZ_JACLGO010000042.1, on the reverse strand, counting down.
GTGTCGAGCCGCCGCTCGACAACCCGTCACCCGTCTCCCGGGGTGTAGCGCCCCCGCGCTACGCCTGCAGTCTGCCAGCCACGCCAAACCCGCTGAGCCAGGGGGAGACAGCTGCCGTGCCGGTCGCGGCGTAGCGCAGGGGCGCTACCCCCCAGGTGGGTGCCTGCTCAACGCCAGGGCTTGCGGTTTTCCCTGCGCCCAGGCAATAAAAAACCCCGACCTGTATCCAGATCGGGGTTTTCTGTTTGAAGCTTGACGATGACCTACATTGACTCGCGCCCTCCCGGCGCTCGCC
>NZ_JACLGO010000041.1 GCF_014219065.1 Halopseudomonas xiamenensis | reverse complement strand
CAGGGGTGTCGAAAGAGTCAACTGCGGTCCAAAGCTGTTGGACTTGGGTGAAAAGGGCGTTTATTCTTCCTATACGTTGTCGGCAGCGGGCCAAAAAGGAATACGTCCATGCCCATCGAGGTGAAACCGGCTGTGAGCGCGGGTTCAAGCATATAGCCCGACAGGCGCGTATCCTTGCCGATCACGACACGATGGCGGTGGTCACCGCGACGAAAGACACGGCCAGCCGCCATGCCGACGCGCAAGGCGGTTTCCGCCGTCATCGCGCCTTCGTTGGCTTTGCCACGAATACCGTCTGTGCCGAAATATTTGCGCACCATAAGGTCGATTATCCTGTCGTCGGGTCGCCCTCAAAGGGGACATGCCTGCTGAACCGCGAATATAGAGAAATATCCCGAATGTGCAGTTAACGAATTCTTGCGGTTTCTTTCAGCGCCGCCAATACCGCCAGCCCGTCGCGCAAGGGGCGCGGCTCGTGTGTGCGGATGAAGTCAGCTCCACCTGCGGCGGCGGCAAGCTCTGCAGCGAGTGTCGCGGCCCCGACATCCCCCGGACCACGGCCTGTGAGCGCGCGCAGAAAGGATTTGCGCGAAACAGACAGAAGCACCGGCAAATCGAAGCGCAGCCGCAATTCATCGAACCGCGCCAGCACCGAGAGCGAGGTTTCGGGAGCAGCCCCCAGAAAAAACCCCATGCCGGGATCAAGGACAAGGCGGTTGCGTTTGATACCGGCACCCGTCAGCGCCGCGATGCGCGCGTCAAAGAACGCCGCAATGTGATCCATGATGTCGCCAGCGGGTGCCTCGCGCCGATCTGCCTGCCCGTCTTGCACCGAATGCATAACGACGAGTTTGGCAGATGATTTCGCCAATTGCGGATAGAACGCAGCGTCTGGAAAACCGCGAATATCATTGAGATAGGCCACACCACGCGACAAGGCATAGGCTTGCGTCGCGGGTTGATAACTGTCGAGCGAGACGGGAATGCCATCTGCCTTGAGCGCGTCCAGCACCGGCGCGATACGCGCGATTTCTGTGTCGGACGAAACAGGCGCGGCGTCGGGATTGCTGGATGCCGGACCGAGGTCGATCACATCTGCCCCCTCGGCCATCAGCTTACGCGCCTGCGCAATGGCTGCGTCTGGCGCCAGATACCGGCCTCCATCGGAGAAACTGTCCGAGGTTATGTTGACGATGCCGAAAATGATGAGCGATTTATTCATGGGGGCTTCTATAATAATAATAATCGAGCATGAGTCTCATACGGATGCTCGGGTCGAAAGGGAATCCCCAGGCGAGTAACCTGTTTGCGGTGATCCATTAGCTGCAGGAGCAGAAGAGCATACATCTGGAAGCAAAGCCAGGAAAGCGGCCTATGGAGCTGTGCGGCAGCGCTCAGTAGGCAATTTTTCAAAATATTGTTAAGCCTTTTCTGAGCATGGTATTTTTCATGGTATTACCAATTAGCAGGAAAATAAGCCATTGAATATAAAAGATAAAAATGTCTTGTTTACAATAGAGTGGGAGTGAGTTGCAGTCACGGGGCGCTCTGGTGCCCCGTCTTTGGCCCCGAAGGGGATATTGGAACCAACAGCGAGTAAACCGATGACCGCTAGCGAAAAGATCTATTCCGGCAAGACCAAGGACCTGTACGCCCTGCCGAATGACAATATCCTCCTCGTTTTCAAGGACGATGTCACCGGCGAGGACGGCGTCATCGACCCGGGTGCCAACACCGTCATCGGTCAGGTCGAAGGCAAGGGCCGCAAGTCTCTCGCCATGACCGACCATTTCTTCAAGTGCCTCCACGCCGCCGGCATCCCTACTCACCTGGTGCGTCTCGACCTTGAGCAGGCCAGCATGGAAGTCCGTCGCGCCGAGCCCCTGGGCAAGGATATCAGCGGCAAGGGTGGCCTCGAGTTCATCTGCCGCACCCGGCCCTGGGGCAGCTTCCAGCGCCGTTACCAGAACTATATCGGCGACACCGTGAGTACCCTCGACTACCTGGTCGAGATCACCATCAAGGACGACGAACGCGGTGATCCGCTGATCAACGACGACACCATCGTTGCCCTTGGCCTCCTTACCCTTCAGCACCTGGAACAGGCCAAGGAACTCACCCGCCGGGTGTGCCGTATCGTCGAGTCGGACCTGGCGGGCAAGGGGCTCAGCCTGATCGACATGAAGATCGAAATCGGCTTCGTCGACGGCGAGGTGGTGGTCATCGACGAAGTCTCCGCGGATGCGATGCGGGTCATGGACGACGCGGACAAGGTGCTGGAACACGGGGTGCTGTACGACAAGCTGATCCACCAGGGTAGTGGGGCATAACGGCCAGTACGACATACCGCAAGCCCGCGACACTGCGGGCTTTGGACTGCTGACAAACCCCATCCGGAATGGACGGGGTTTGTTAGCGACCTGAAAGGGCGGCCATTGGCCGCCCTTTTCAGTTCCTGTCATTGGGTCATTTTCCATTTTGCTTACCCCAAGGACATGGTTGACACTGCTCCAGAATCAGAGTCGGGGCTAGACTCAGGGCTGGAGTGGGAGTTGGCACGTAACTATCCGTGCAGGCAGCTGGTCCGGGGTCTGCAGGGTGAGGAGCGAACCCGCCCGGCCCATGTTTCAGTAGATTGCACGTCCTCCCTGAGGGCTCGGAGAAGCGGTAGTGAATGCGGTAGGTATATCCCTTGCCATGCTGATGGCGGTCATGGCCAGCGGCCTGATCATTCGTGCGTTACCCCTGGCGATTCCCTTACCTCTGGTGCAGATTGCCCTCGGCGCGTTGATTGCCGGGGTTTTTGACCATGGGGTGGTACTCAATCCGGAAGTCTTCTTCCTGCTGTTCTTGCCCCCCTTGCTGTTTCTGGATGGCTGGCGGATACCCAAGGATGGTTTGCTCAGGGACCGTTTTTCCATCATCCACCTCGCGTTCGGCCTGGTGTTCTTTACCGTCATCGGCCTGGGTTTCCTGATTCACTGGATGATCCCCTCCATGCCATTGCCGGTGGCTTTCGCGCTGGCCGCCATTGTCTCGCCAACCGACCCTGTGGCGGTGTCGGCGATTACCCAGCGGGTGCCGATGCCCAAGCGCATCATGCACATCCTGGAGGGCGAGTCGCTGCTCAATGATGCCAGTGGCCTGGTGGCCTTCCGCTTTGCGGTGGCTGCCACGGTCACCGGGGTGTTTTCCATGACCGCGGCCATGACCTCGTTCCTCTGGGTGGCAACGGCCGGATTGTTGATCGGTATTGCCTTTACCCTGCTGGTAACCTGGGCCAAGAGTATCTTCAGTCGCCGTTTCGGTGAGGAGCCCAGTGCGCAGATTCTATTCAGCCTGTTGATCCCTTTCGGCGCTTACATCGTTGCCGAGCACCTGCAGGCCTCGGGCATTCTGGCAGCGGTATCCGCCGGGGTGACCATGAGTTATGTGGAGATGTCCGGCAAGGCGATGGCGACCACGCGGATGCAGCGTACCGCGGTGTGGAACACCGTGCAGTTCACGCTCAACGGCATCATGTTCGTGCTGCTGGGTGAGCAACTGCCGGCGATCCTCGAGGGTGCTGTGCGGGTGGTGCAGGAAACCGGGCACCATAATCCATCCTGGCTGATTGTCTATGCTCTGGCGATCAGCCTGGCATTGGCCGCGCTACGATTTGCCTGGGTGTGGGTCTGGGTGAAGGCCGACCGCTTCTATGCGCGGCTGCGCAAGCGGCCGGTGACCGAGACCAGTGCCCGGCTGATTGCGGCGATGTCTCTGGCGGGAGTGCGTGGCGCCATCACCATGGCTGGCGTTCTGACCCTGCCGCTGATGCTGGCCGATGGCAGCCCGTTTCCGGCGCGCGACCTGGCGATCTTTCTGGCCGCATCGGTGATCATCATTTCGCTGCTGGCGGCCAGTATCGTCTTACCACGGGTATTGCAGGGGTTGGAAATCGCGCCGGAAACTGAGGTCCAGCGCAAGGAGGATCTGGCCAATGAGGCGGCGCGCCAGGCGGCGCTGCGGGGTATCGAGAAGAGCCTGCATGAGTACACCCGGGATAAAACGCATGATGATCCGCAGGTGTATACCGACGTGGCGGCGCGGGTCATGGAAAGCTACCAGTTGCGTTCGGCTGGTGGTCTGCAACCGGAGGTGGACGCCAGCCTGGTGAGAAAGCAGGAGTCCATCGAGCGTGAGATACGCCTGGCGGCGTTGAGCGCCTCCCGCGATGAACTGTATCGGCTGGCCCGTCACCGTCACATCCCGGATGAACTGGCCCGCGACATGGTGCGCAAGCTCGACCTGCAGGAAGCCCGGCTCTAGAGCGGTCAGTGCGCCGGAGTCCACAGGACTCCGGCGCACTGACCGGTTACTGCTGTGTGACAGTTTCGGTTTCGACCACCATATCCAGGATATCCACTGTGGCGGAGGCATCTGCCGGTGGGTTTTTCCGGGTGTGACGGTCGATGCGCAGCACGTTGCGCACGCCGGCCTGGTGCTCATAGCCCTGGATACTGCCGTAGTAATACTGCCAGTCACCGGTATCGACCTTGATGCCACGGTCATCATAGGTGATTTCACGCACATGCAGGCACTGGTAATCCGGGATCAGCGGATGAGAGCAGGCCACACGCTGCGGCGCGACTTCCAGGAAAATACGTTCGGGGTCACCGCCATAAAGGGTGGCGGCGGTAGGTTCGCCCAGCATGCTCCATTGCGTACCGTCTTGGAAGCTCAGGACCAGGGTAGGGGAGGCTGCGCTGTTATCGAGGGTCCAGTTGGTCACAGTGGGCAGGTGTTGGCCAATGTGCTGCTCGTAGCGCATCAGTTGGCTGTCCGGGCAGGCCTTGAGCGTACTGACCATGTGGCTGATGGTCATACGGCCATCCTCAAGTGCATAGCTGCCGCTGAGCAGGTTGCACAGACCGTTGACCGATATCCGTTGATTGGAGAAGTCGAGTCCCAGGGGCTTGCCGTTCCCAGCGGTCGGGGCTGCAGCAGCAGGCTGGTCCTTGCTGGTGACCGTGGACAGTGTCCAGTGATAGGCCTGCAGTGTGCTTGTGTCGTTCATAGAGCCCTGCTGTGCGGAAGTATGAGAAGTGGTCTGAGGTGTACTGCAGGCCGCCAGACCGATCACGGCCGTCATGCCGATTGTCAGCGCTAGAATCTTTTTCATGGCTATTCCTTTTTCAGGGCAAGAAGCAGAGAGCCGCAGCAGCGGCGTGGGCATTGTCGATTCTGATGGGTGACATGACAAGCGTGGCCTTGCCTGCTTGCCCGGAAGTTGCCTCTCAATATAAAGTATATGCATTCTCATTTGCGAGGGTGCGCCTGCACATGCTTTCCATAGGGGCGGTGCATGGCGGCAGGCTCGTCGTTCGAAGCTGGAACAATGACAAGACCCAGGTTCACCTCATTATCCCAAGCCGTGGAGGCCTATTACGAGGATCTCCGGCAGTTTATTCGCCGGCGGACCGGCTCGTCCTCGTTGGCTGAAGACGTGGTGCAGGAAACCTGGATTCGTGCCAATGCCACCAGCACTGCACTGCCGGACAACCCCCGCGCCTATCTCTACCGCATGGCGGGCAACCTGGCGGTCGATCATGTGCGCCGTCACCAGGTCTGGGAGCGGGTGCAGCGCTGCGCCGAAGGTGAACCGGGGGATGGCACTGCAGCTCAGGAAGCGGAGCTGGTCGGCCAGGCTCCCGATCCCCTGGAAAGCGTTATTTCCCAGCAGGAGCTGCTTGCACTCAACGCTGCGGTGCGCGAGTTACCGGACAGGTGTCGGGAGGTGTTCCTGCTCTACCGCGGGCACGGCCTGACCATGCGGGAGATTGCCGTGCAACTGTCGATCTCCAGCAAAACCGTCGAAAAGCACATCGCCAGGGCCATGCTGCATTGCCGGACGCGTCTGAGGGAAGTGGGGCGCGGACTCTGATGCGGTGGTTTGCAAACAGACTGGGGGAAAAGGCTTCCCCAACTCGTCTTATTTCACAACGGCCAGTATTTTTCAGAGTCTGCCACTGCCGCCCTGTTTCTGGGAGGCAGAAAACTCATGACCAGTGATACCTGTAATCCAATGGATGAACTGCCCGAAGCTCTACTCGAAGATGCCGCCATCTGGCAGGCGCGGCTGCGTGAGGCGGCGCCCGGATCGGCCGGTGAACGCAGATTGCGCGCGGACTTCAGCCAGTGGTTGTTGAGCGATGCCCGCCATCGGCAGGCATTTGCCGAGATGGAGGCGCTTTGGGGCGCGCTGCAAGTTCCGGTGGAGCAGACGATTGCAGAGTCCGCCGTCCCGGAGCAACTGGCAAAACGCCGTTTCCGCAGGGCTGCAAGGAATCTGGCCACGGCTGCCTGCCTGGTGCTGGCGGTATTCGCCATCCTCGGCTGGCAGCAGGACTGGGTCACCCAGTGGCAAAGCGACTACATTACGGCCGTGGGTGAAGAGGCGATCATCGACATGGATGATGGCAGCTCCATTACCCTTAACACCGACAGTGCCCTGGTCATGGAATACGATGCCCGGGAGCGCCGGGTGCGCTTGTTGAAAGGGGAGGCCTGGTTCGATGTGGCATCCACCGATAAACGGCCCTTCATCGTCAGTACCCGCGCCGGTGTGGTGAGGGTGACTGGTACCCGGTTCAACCTGCGCCTGGCCGCGGATGCCGCCATTGTCAGCCTGGATGAAGGCCGGGTGGAGCTGCGGCTGCCGGGGACGTCGGATGATGCGCCGGTGGTGCTTGAGCCCGGCCAGCAGGCCGCGCTGGCTGCTGACCACATCAGCGCCCCGGCGTCTTTCGATCGCACTTCGGTCGCTGCCTGGCTGCGCGGGCAACTGGTGTTCTACAACACGCCGCTGGCGGAGGTGGTGAGTACCCTCAACCGCCATCGACAGGGCCGGATTCTGATCACCAGCCAGGAGCTGAATAGTCTCAAGGTCAGCGGTATCTTCTCTACCGATGACCCCGATGCCGCTCTGGAGGTCATTGCCAGCACCCTGCCCATTCAGCGTATCCGCCTGACCGATTACCTGGTTCTGCTCCGCTGATCGATGGCAAAAAAATCTCGATCCCGACGGGGGGATTGTTGCGTGCCGTTACGTCTTACCCATAGATGCGAACCAGAAGCGTTATCAGGCTGGTTCGGGGAACCCAATGAGACGAGGCACTGACAGCGTGAATAAAGCAGATATTCGGACGATCAGGGGATTTGCTCCACACAGCATCCTGGCCACGGCCATCACCTTGGCACTGCCGTTGATGATGACACCTGCAACACCTGCGTTGGCGCAGGCAGCGGATGCCAGTCAGGCTGCGGAGCAGGCGCAGCAGATCTATCGATTCGACATTCCGGCCAAGCCGCTGCCCCAGGCGATTGCCGACCTTTCCGCTGTGACCGGCCTGCAGGTGCTCTATACCGAACAGTCCACCTTTGCTCATACGGCACCGGTCCTGCGGGGCAGCTACACCGTTGCCGAGGCCCTGCAGCACCTGCTGGCAGGCAGTGGCCTGGCGATGCGCTTCACCGGCGCCAATTCGGTGACGATCGAGCTGGCCAGCCATGAGGACGTGAAGACACTGCCATCGGTGACGGTGCTGGCGAGTTCGTCAGCGGCAACGACCGAAGGGGTGGATTCCTATGCGGCAACCGGCCCGGGCCGAAGCGCGACGGGCCTGAACCTGACTCTGCGTGAAACCCCGCAGTCGGTGAGCGTGATCACCCGGCAGCAGATAGAAGACGGCAACCTGAATGACATCACCGAGGTGATGGAGCGAACCCCCGGTGTCGTCGTCAACAGCATGGGGCCGGCGGGCAGCGACAGCAACAGCATCTATGTGCGTGGTTTCGCTGTCAGAAGCATTCAGGTCGATGGGGTGAACCGCGCCGATAGCTATGGTTTCCGGGAAGATCTGGCCGATACGGTGACCTATGACCGGGTTGAAGTCGTACGGGGTGCGACAGGGCTGATGTCTGGCGTGGGTGATCCCGGAGCGACAATCAACCTGATACGCAAGAAGCCCACCCGCGAGACACGGCGCTCCATCACCCTGAAAGCGGGCTCATGGGACAACTATCGCGCCGAACTGGATGTGTCCTCCAGCCTGTCGGACAGTGGCAATGTACGTGGCCGGTTTGTCACGGCCTATCAGGAAGGCCACAGCCATATCGACCGCCAATCCCTGGATCGGCAGGTGGCCTACGGTATCCTGGAATGGGATATCACCGAGCAGACCATGCTGACCCTGGGCGCGGAGTACCAGGACATGAACAATGACGAGGCGGGTAACCACGGCTTCCCCATGTTCAATTCCGACGGCAGCCATTTCAAGCCGTCGCGTTCATTCAATTCGGCCGCCGACTGGAGTTATCACAAACGGGACGGCAAAACACTGTTCGCCGGCCTGGAACATGCCTTTGATAACGGTTGGTTGGTAAAACTCAATGCTGAGCACAGCCGTCGTTCGTACGATGATGCGTTCGCCACGGCCGCCAGTGGCACCGTCAACCCGGATGGTAGCGGGATTTCCACCTGGAGTGGCCGCTGGGCAGGTGAGCCGAGGCAGACCTCCTTCGACCTGTCGGCATCAAATGGCTTCACCCTGTTGGGTCGGGAGCACGATCTGTACCTGGGGGCCAGTCATTACAAGGCGTATCACAGGAGTTACGGTTATCCACTATGGACGATACAGTCCATCGATAACATCCATACCTGGGACGGCTCGCTGCCCATCCCAAGTGCAATCTACACCCGCTCCAGTGTGAGCGCTCTCGATGAAAGGCAGACCGCGTTGCTTGCCTCCACCCGATGGAGCCTGTCGGATGCCGCCTCGTTGATTACCGGGGTACGTGTTATCGACTGGCAGAGTGATGAAGTGTCACGCAGCCTGTCAACAGGCGATGTCAGCCGCACGGTGCGGGAAAAGAATGGCGTGGTGACGCCATATATTGGCTTGGTATATGACCTGTCGGAGGACTGGTCGGCGTATGCGAGCTACACCACGATATTCAATCCGTCGGACCGTATAGACCGTAATGGGAGTTATCTCGATCCGGAAGAGGGCGAGAACTACGAGCTGGGGATCAAGGGTGAATTGTGGGACAAGCGCCTGACAACCGCCTTCAGCATCTTTGAAGTTCGCCAGGACAATCTGGCTGTGCCGGATGGTGATAATCCGGCGCCGGACGGAAGCCAGGCTTACCGCGCCGAGTCCGGGACGAAAACACGTGGGTTCGAGGTTGAAGTGGCTGGGGAAGTATTGCCAGCCTGGCAAGTGGCGGCAAGTTATACCTATGCCGAGATCGAGGACTCGAATGATGTTCGGATGCTGACGGAAGTACCACGCGATACGTTCAAGCTGTTCACCAGTTACCGCATTGCATCGCTCGATAACCTGAAAGTGGGTGGCAGCGTGCGCTGGCAGGGGGCGGAATACTACCGGAGCGCCGGTCCCAACGGTGAGACCTTCAGGCAGGACGACTACACCCTGGTGGATCTGATGGCGCAGTACGCTGTGACACCGAATGTGACGGCGGCGCTGAACCTCAACAATATCTTCGATGAGCATTACTACACCGCGATCAGTGCGCGCGGGTGGTATGGCACGCCACGCAACGCCACCGCTTCCCTGAGATTCGATTTCTAGCCGCTTCATCGAGGAGGGCACATGAAGATTCTGGTACTTGCCGCAGCCTGCTATGCCGTGGCCTGAAACTGATGACACTCCTCGATCAGCCAATCCAGCAGAACTTTCACCCGCGGGTCCTGCCCGTGAGTGCTGAGGAAGACATAACGCGCTGATGAGCGTATCTGGCGTGGGTGTGCAGCTACCAGCGTGCCAGCCTGCAGATCCTCACTTATCAGCGCCGCTCGGCCCATGGCAACACCTTGATGGTTGCGTGCTGCGGCCAGTGCCAGTGTGGATAGATTGAAATGCTGCTGACCTGCCGCCGGTTGGCCTGGCGCTGCGCCCCACACTTCATCCAGCCACAGTTGCCATTCCACCCCTGGGGCGGCGTCATCCCACGCATTGGCATCGTGCAGCAGTGTATGGCCTGCAAGCTGCGCTGGTGTGTCCAGACTGCCGTGGCTTGACAGGTAGCCTGGGCTGGCGACCGGCATCAGCATTTCCGGCATGAGGTCCACGGCCTGCAGGTCGCGGTAGGCCATCGGGTCGTAGCGGATAGCGCAGTGTGTCCCGCTGGCCTGCAGGCCGTGCCGGTCTACACTCTGGAACTCGGCGATCAGCTTGATTTCCAGTTCGGGGTGGCTGCGATGCAGGCGTGGCAGCCGGGGCATCAACCAGAGCATGGCGAAAGAAGAGGAGCAGGTCACCTGCAGCGGGTCTGTAGCATGGCGCAGCGCCTCTATTCCCTGAGCCAGGCGCGAGAGTGGTTCGCTGGTGACCTGCTGCAAGCGTAGCCCGAAGGGTGTCAGGGCTAGGCCACGCGCCTGACGTACGAACAGGGCCTGTCCGAGATTCTGTTCGAGCTGGCGGATCTGCTGGCTGACCGCGCTGGGCGTCAAGTGCAGCTCAGTGGAGGCGTGGGTGAAATTGCAGTGCCGCGCGGCCACGTCAAAGCAGCGCAGGGCGCCCAATAAAGGTGTCGATAGGGTCATGAGCATTAAGCCTGGCTAATGGGTTGGTGAGTAATCATTGCTTGTTCCGCCTGGGGTCATAAAAAATAATGGGCCCAGTAAAGCGACTACTTCAGCCGACTATACGAGGAATCAGTATGAATAATTCTAGTGCCAGCGGTATTTCTGGCCAACTTCTGCAGGCATTGCAGGATCGTACGCCCACCTTGTGGTGCAACCCATACTATCAGCTCAGGTCTGCTGTGGTCTTGCCCGAGGAGGCTGGCTCTCCCGCGCAGGCGCACGATCGTCTGGTGCGTCATGCAAAGGTACTGGGCAACCTGTTCAGCGAGCTTTCCCGTTCCCACGGCCAGGTCAGTTCTCCGCTGTTGTCCGTGCCGCGCTTGCGCGAGGTGCTGTTACCGGAAGGTGATGATGCGGGTAGCTGGTTCGTCAAGGCCGACCACGATCTGCCGGTAGCGGGCTCGGTCAAGGCGCGCGGTGGCTTTCACGAAGTGCTCTGTCTTGCCGAGCGCCTGCTGCAGGAGAACCGCAAACCCGGGTCGTCCTTGCCGGCTCTGGATAGTGCGCAAGCCCACGACATTTTCTCCCGCTACACCGTTGCGGTAGGCAGTACCGGCAATCTGGGGTTGTCGATAGGACAGATCGCCAAAGCGCTGGGCTTCCACGCGGTTGTGCATATGTCCGCCGATGCCAAGCAGTGGAAGAAGGATCGCCTGCGTGCCCGTGGCATCGAGGTCATCGAGCATGCCGGCGATTATGCCAGGGCCGTGCAGGCCGGGCGCGAGCAGGCCGAGCAGGACCCCTATGGCTATTTCGTCGATGACGAGCACTCGGCGGCGCTGTTCATGGGTTATGCGGCCAGCGCTCAAGAGCTGGCCATGCAATTGGCTCAGGCCGGCAGGCCGGTCGATGCGAAGCACCCGTTATTCGTCTATCTGCCCTGCGGAGTAGGTGGTGCCCCGGGTGGCATCAGCTACGGTTTGAAGCACCAGTTTGGCGAGCATGTTCACTGCTTCTTCGCCGAGCCCGTGGCCTCGCCCTGCATGCTGGTGCAATTGGCCAGCGATAGGAGTACGCCATTGTCGGTCTACGATATCGGCCTGGATAATCGCACTGAGGCGGATGGTCTGGCGGTTGGCCTGGCTTCGCCACTGGTGGCGCCGCTGATGCGCGACATGCTGGCAGGGGTGTTCAGCGTGGCGGACGAGAGGTTGTTCGTTGATGCTTTGCGCTTTCATGAGACTGAGGGTGTGTTGATTGAGCCGTCCGCTGCCGCAGGCTTCAGTGGGCCGAACTGGCTGCTGCGCAGCGAGGCCGGACAGGCCTTTCTGGCCCGCCACGGCCTGGACCGCAATCTCGCCGAGGCTACCCACGTACTGTGGAGTACCGGCGGTTCGCTGGTGCCGGCAGCAGAGCACCAGCGCTTCCAGGAGCAGGGCCGGGCGCTGATGCAGGCGGATGCGGACGCAGCCTGGGGCGTCCCCGACTGATGCTCTGGCAACACCACTGGTAGGGACAACGGTGGGAGCGCCGCCTCGGCGCGAAGCGGTCGGCCAGCCGCCAGAGTGTTCGGCAAGCCCTCATCGCCGCGAGGCGCGGCTCCCACAATCCGTGCCGGCATCGACTCCCAGGTGTTCCAGCAGACTCCGCAGCGGCGGCGAAAGCGCCTGCCAATCACGGAAGCAGGCGCAAAGTTGCCGGCGCGCCCAATCATCGGCCAAGGTCACCATGTGATAGCCGTGCCGCCGCCGGTAGCGGGTCGCCATGCGCTGCGGCAAGATACCCAAGCCGACGCCATGTGCAACCATGTTGCATAGTCCTTCGAAGGTTTTCATGCGGATACGCAGCGTCAACGCATGGCCGGCGGTGCGGGCATGCTGGTCGATGTGATCCTGCAGTGCGTTTCCGGACGCCAGGCCGATGAAGGGCTCATGGAGGACGTCGGTCAGCTGTACCTCGTTGCGCGATGCAAGGCGGTGGTGTGGGGGGACGATCAGCACCAGATGGTCTTTTGCGAGCGGATGCAATTGCAGATCCTGTGCATGGACAGCATTGGAGACGAGTCCCGCCTCGGCCTGCCCCGCGGTAATGAGGTGCACGATTTCAGCACTGGTGCGTTCATGCAGTCTGACATGCAGGTCTGGCCGTTCGGCCAGCCAGGGCGCGAGCCGGGCTGGCAGGAAGGTTGTCAGTGCGGCGGTGTTGGCATACAGCTGCAGTGTGCCCTGGGTGCCCAGGGCAAAGTCCCTGAGCTCGCCTTTGAGCACCTGCTGTTGACTCAGGATCAGACGTGCATGGTGAGCCAGCGCTTCGCCTGCCTCGGTAGTGACGACGCCCCGGGGTTGGCGCTTCACCAGGGCCACGCCTGCATCTGCTTCGATATTGCGCAGGCGTTCGCTGGCCGAAGCCAGCGCCAGATTGGCGCGTGCGGCGCCCTGGGTAATGCTGCCAGCGTCCACAATACAGAGAAACTGCCGGAGGTCGGCAAGATCTGGCCGCATGGCATCACCCTTTCTTGACCCTTCGGGCAGACCGAAGGCTAGGCCGGAAAAACCCTATTGTGCTTGGGCAGGCAGGTGGCTTCAATACGGCCATGCATGAATCCTTTCTGTTTTTCTCGCTGGTGCTGTCCATCTTCCTCGGTGCAGGTCTGGTCAAGGGGGTCACGGGTATGGGCCTGCCGACCGTCGCCATGGGACTGTTGGGATCTTTCATGGCGCCGGCAATGGCCGCGGCGACGCTGGTGATCCCTTCGCTGGTGACCAACGTATGGCAGATGTTTTCCGGCTCGTTCATGTCGGGCCTGCTGCGCCGGCTATGGTCAATGATGTTGGGTATCGTGCTGGGCACGGTAGGGGGTACGGCATTGCTGGCGCGGGTCGATCCGCTCTGGTCTGGATTTGCCCTGGGTCTCGCGCTGGTACTCTATGCCGGATATGCCCTGGTCTCGCCGACACTGGCGGTATCGCCGCGTATCGAACCCTGGTTATCCCCCGTGGTGGGGCTGCTCACTGGCATCATTACCGGTGCCACTGGGGTCTTCGTCATGCCAGCGGTTCCCTATCTGCAAGCGCTGCGGTTGGACAGGGATGAGCTGGTGCAGGCGCTGGGGCTGTCTTTCACTATCTCCACTCTTGCGCTCGCGGGTGGTCTGTTCGTCCATGGCGTATTTCATCTCGATCAGGTGGGCCTGTCGCTGTTGGCCGTGATTCCCTCGGTAGTCGGCATGTGGCTCGGCCAGCAAATCCGTATGCGGATCAGCCCCCAGCGTTTCCGCCAGTGTTTTCTGCTGCTGCTCATGGTGCTCGGTACCGAGTTGAGCTTGCGGCCATTCTTCTGAGAGGCTGTTGCAAGCTACTGCCAGGCTGGCAGCATCGATGCCCCTCGGGTAACCTTCGGCTGCCTTCCTGAAATGGATACCCCATGAGTCAACTACTAGCCTCCCTCTGGCCGTTGTTCGCCCTGATCCTCGCTGGTCATGTGTTGCGCCGCTGGGGTTTTCCGAATGCCGAATTCTGGCCGGGAGCGGAGCGGATCAACTACTTCATCCTGTTCCCGGCGCTGCTGTTCAACAGCCTGGCCAATGCCCCGCTGGACAGTGCCGCCTTGCCCCGGTTGATGCTCGGGCTGGGAGTGGTATTCGCTGCAGCATGGATTGCCCTGTTGCTGCTGCGGCGCCTGCGTGGCTGGCCGGCATCACGCTTCGGGGTATTGGTGCAGGGCTCCTTGCGCTTCAATACCTATATCGGGCTGGCTGCGGTGGCCGCCATCTTCGGTAGTGAGGGGCTGGCGCTGTTTGCGGTGCTGCTGGCCATCAGCGTGCCGCTGGTGAATATCCTGTCGGTGCATGCTCTGACAGCGCAGGGCGCGGTGTCGGCCCGTTCCTGGCTGTTCGCCCTGTTGAAGAACCCGCTGATCCTGGCCTGCCTGCTGGGCGCTGCGTTCAATCTGGCCGGCGGTAGTCTGCGGGGTGGGCTGGACGGCTTGCTGGGTCTGCTCGCGTCAGCCAGCCTGCCGTTGGGCCTGCTGTGCGTGGGGGCGGCGCTGGAGCCACGGAACCTGCTGGGTGAAACCGGTACCCTGCTGGTCAACAGCCTGGTGCGCCTGCTGTTGATGCCAGCCTGTGCCTGGCTATTGATCAGCCTGCTCGGTATGCCAACCATGGAAACGGCGATCCTGGTGCTGTTCTTCGCCTTGCCCTGCGCACCAACGGCTTATGTGCTGACGCGCCAGCTGGGTGGGAACGGGCAACTGATGGCGGGTATCATCACCTTGCAGACCCTGTTGGCGATGGTGTTCCTGCCGGTCTGGCTGTATCTGTTGCTGTGAGTCTGCCCAGCGTCGATGCCAACGAGGTTGGTGCGCTACTTGTTGGGAATCGCCGCCAGCTGCTGTCTGGTCCAGCTCAACAGTTGACTGGCCAGTTCCTCGGTCGCCTGGCCGTAGCCTTCGACCACATCGGCGATCTGGGTGCTGGTTACCGGTTGCTGGATCAGGAAGCTGTGGCTGACGTAGATGCGCCGGCTGTCGGGGTTGACCAGGCGGGCATCCAGCTCGATCAGCACCTGTGGAGCGCCGGCATCGACCAGCTGGAAGCGTCGCAGATTGGTGCCCAGGTGTACATCGGCGTACAGCGCATGTTCATCGGTGGTGACGCTGCTCAACTGACCCTGGCGCTGGAAGGATAGCGACAGATACTCGCGCAGCAGCACCGGCACCGGATCGCTCCAGCGCACTCCCTTGTAGCTGAGCAACTGGTTGTCGGCGGTCTGCACCATGATCCGTGGCCCGCTGTAGGCGTAACCGGTCTGTGGCGTATTGACACGCAGCGCCAGTGGTAGGCGCTGGCTGGCGTTGTTGGACGTGGCCGCCGGAGGCTGCGGGAACTGGTAGACACCGAGCGCCTCCGACTCCGGAAACATGGTACAGGCACCCAGGCTGAGCAGGCCGGCCAGCAGGCCGGTAGCGAGTGTCAGACGGATCATGGCTCATACTCCTCAAAGGTGTCACGGCCCAGCAGGAAGCGCGCGGGATTGTCTTCCAGACGGCGGGTGATCGAACGCAGCGCACCCAGGCTGCCGCGCAATTCGCTGATCGCCGGCTCCAGCTGGCCGAGGCCCTGTATGCCATTGGCAAAGGCTTCGCTGTTGTCGCTGAGCATGTGCTCCAGGGTTTCGCTGGTGCGGGCGATGGACTGCAAGGCTGCCTCGGCGTTGCGCATGGTGCGTGGACCGTCTTCCTTGACCAGCGAGTTGATGCTGGTCATCAGTTCGCCGGCCTGCTGGCTGGCGCGGCTGAGTTCGCCGACCAGGACCTTGATGTCGTCGCCCTGGCTGGCCAGGCTGCTGGCGGCCTGCTCGACCGACTCCAGGGTGCCGGCGATACGTTCGGCATTCTCATCCGAGAGCATGTTGCGGGCGCTGCTGACCAGTTGGTTGATGTTGGTCATCAAGTCCTCGCCGTTGGCCAGCAGGCTGGAAATGGGTGAAGGAATGGCGTAGATGCGTGGCTCTTCGCTGCCCTCGGCCTGTAGCAGCGGGCTGCGGGGGTCGCCGGGGACCAGTTCGATGACCGAGTTGCCGGTGATCCCGGTGAAGGTCAGGCGGGCCTTGGTGTCGCGGGTGACCGGGGCGGTGTTGCTGAGGCGGATACGGGCCAGCACCTGGGCGGGGTCCGCCGGATCGAGGCTCAATTCAGTGATGTCACCTACCGGGATGCCGCGAAACTGCACGGCGCTGCCCCGAGACAGGCCGGTGACCGCCTCGCGGAACACCACCGTGTAATGCTGGTAGTCCTTGCTGGTGCTGGCATTGCTGATCCAGATGGCGAAGAACACCGCACCGGCACCGGCCAGCAGGGTGAACAATCCGATGATGACATGGTGAGCGCGGGTTTCCATCAGTGGTTGCTCTCCGGCTGGTGATGGGGTTGGCTGGCGAGTGCGGCGGCGCGTCCCCGGGGGCCATGAAAGTATTCCTGGATCCAGGCGTCGTCCGTGGCAGCGACGCGCTCCAGGGTGTCGGCGACCAGTACGCGCTTCTGCGCCAGCACGGCGATCCGGTCGCAGATGGCGTACAGGGTGTCGAGATCATGGGTGACCAGGAATACGCTCAGCCCGAGGGCGTCGCGCAGGGTCAGGATCAACTGGTCGAAGGCCGCGGCACCGATAGGGTCGAGACCGGCGGTGGGCTCGTCGAGGAACAGGATGTCCGGGTCCAGCGCCAGGGCACGGGCCAGCGCGGCGCGCTTGACCATGCCGCCGGACAGCTCGGAGGGAAACTTGTCGCCGGCGTTGCGCGGCAGGCCGGCCAGTGCCAGCTTCATGCAGGCCAGGTGCTCGGCGTCGGCGCGGCTCAGGCCGGCATGCTCGATCAGTGGCAGGGCGACATTCTCGGTGACGGTCAGCGAGGAGAACAGCGCCCCACGCTGGAACAGCACACCGAAGCGCCGCTCGACTTCGGAGCGGCGGCGTTCGTCCAGGCGCTGGATGTCCTCACCGAAGACCTTGACGCTGCCGGCATTGGGCCGGCGCAGCCCGACGATCGAGCGCAGCAGTACCGACTTGCCGGTGCCGGAGCCGCCGACCACGCCGAGAATCTCGCCGGGGTGGATGTCCAGGTCCAGGTTGTCATGCACCGTCTGGCTGCCGAAACGGTTGACCAGCCCGCGGATTTCCACCAGTGGCGCTTGCTTGTCGGTCACCAGTCCATCTCCATGAAGAACAGCGCCGCCAGGGCATCGACCAGGATGACGATGAAGATCGACTGCACCACCGCCGAGGTGGTGTGCTCACCGACCGACTCGGCGCTGCCGCTGACCTTGAAGCCTTCCATGCAGCCGATGATGGCGATCAGGAAGGCGAACAGCGGGGCCTTGGCCATGCCCAGGTAGAAGTGCTGCACCGCAACGTTCTGCTGCAGGATGTTGAGGAACATGGTCGGCGAGATATCCAGCGCCAGCGAGCAGACCACGGCGCCGCCGAACATGCCCGAGAGCATGCCGATGAAGGTCAGCGCCGGCAGCGAGATCATCATGGCGATGACCCGCGGGATCACCAGGATATGCAGCGGGTTCAGCCCCAGCGTGCGGATGGCGTCGATCTCCTCGTTGGCCTTCATCGAACCGATCTGCGCGGTGAAGGCACTGGCGGTACGCCCGGCCATCAGGATCGCAGTCAGCAGCACGGCGAATTCGCGCAGGAAGGAGAAGGCGATCAGGTCGACTGTATAGATGGTCGCCCCGAAGTCGGCCAGCACCGTGGCGCCGAGAAAGGCGATCACCGCACCGACCATGAAGGTCAGCAGCGCGACGATGGCCACGGCGTTCAGCGCGATCTGTTCTATCTGTGCGACGATCGAGGTCAACCGCCAGGTGCCGGGGCGCAGCAGGCCACCGAGCATGCCGACCAGGGTCAGGCCGATGAAGCCCAGCAGGGTGCGGACATGTTCATACAGTGTCAGCGTATGCTTGCCGACGTTGCCCAGCAGCTCGAACACGGCGTTGTGGCGCGGATGCGCGGGTGGATCTTCCTGCAGGCTGGTGGCGATACGCTGCAGCAGTACCCGTCGTTCTTCGGGTAGGGCATCGGCGTCGGTCGCCAGTTGCTGGATCAGCTCGCTACCCAGCAACTCGGTGAGCAACTGGCCGCCAGCGGTATCCAGTTTGCCGATCTGTTGCAGGTTCGCCTCGGCGTAGCGGGTGCCGGTGCCGCGCAACCGCTGGACCAATCGCCGTAGTTCGGCGTAATGCTCCAGTACCCAGTCGCCCTGAATGACCAGGTGTGCCGGGTTGTCCGGCGCGGGACTGACGAAGCGGTTATCGATTGCGTCCGGCATGGGCTGGGTCCGTCATGCTCCGCCGGGGCAGGGCGGAGCGGGAGTGTCATTTACGTTTTACGCCGAACTCCTCCGACAGCATACCGGGCCCGTCTTCGGATTTGGTGGCGTAGTCACGGGGCGGCTCGAGGGTGTCGAATACCGGTTCGATGCGCTCACGGGAGGACTGCGGCTCGTTTTCCTGCTCCAGGGCGGCCAGCAGCCGCTGCCGGGTCATGTCGTCGGGAGCGAGATCCACCGCAGCCTGGCCCAGGTGCTCCTGGATATCCTGATAGCTGCGGTTCAGACGGGTGACTAGATTGGCGGTGGTATTGAAGTGGCTGGCCACTTCCTGCTGATATTCCTCGAAGCGCAACTGCAGACTTTCCAACTGGGCCTGGGTGCTGGATGGCTGTCCGCCGCTGATGCGTGGCGCCAGACGCGCTACAATGATGCCCACGACAAAGCCCACAGCCAGGGCGATGACGACTGCAATCCACAGGTTTTCGCTTGTTTCCACCTTGGGTCCCTCATTGATCTGAAACGTGCGGCACTGTTGCGCCGCTCTGGTCTGCTGTTACGGTAACGGCATTTCACAAACAAGGCTAGTGTATGGCATGCGACGCAGGTGGGAATACAGCGGTCACGGAGAAATCGAATGAATCGCAATACCGAAGAAAAATTGCTCGTTGATGGCCCGGCCGGCGCGCTCGAGGTGCTGGTCACCCGAGCCGAGGCGGCCCATGCGGTGGCGGTGATCTGCCATCCGCATCCGCTGCATGGCGGGACCATGCAGAACAAGGTGGTCTCCACGCTGATGCGTGCGGCCCGGGACCTGGGGGCCAGCACCGTGCGTTTCAATTTCCGCGGTGTCGGCCAGAGTGCCGGCGAACACGGCGGTGGGATCGGCGAGGTGCAGGACTGTCAGGCGATCATCGACTGGGCGGCTCGGGAATTCGCTGGCCTGCCGCTGTGGCTGATGGGCTTTTCCTTCGGTGGCTATGTCGCCGCAGCTGCGGCGCGGGAACAGCAGGACTGGCCGCAGGCGCTGATACTGGTGGCGCCGTCGGTCGAACGCATGCCATTTGCCGACCTGCTGCCGCTACCGGGGCCGGCAACAGTAATGATGGGCGAGGACGACGAGGTGGTGGCGCCGGAGTCGGTGTTCGAACTGCTGGAGGGGCAGCCGGGAGTGACCATGGTGCGTTTTGCCGAGACCAGTCATTTCTTCCACGGCAAATTGGTGGAATTGAAGACGGCGACCGAGCAGGCACTCCAGGCGCTTTGATTGCCAAGCGGGGGCGCGGCGGGTAGAGTATCGGCCCCTGTTTTCCACTGGACCCCCAGCATGACGCCCCTTGAACGCTATCAGGCGGACCTCAAGCGTCCGGACTTCTTTCATGATCCCGCGCAGGAAAATGCCGTCAAGCACCTGCAGCGGCTCTATGACGATATCCTCGAAGCGGGACCGCCGCGCAGCGTCGGCCTGTTCGGCAGGTTTCGTCCGAAGCGGAGCAAGCCGGTCAAGGGACTGTATTTCTGGGGTGGGGTAGGCCGCGGCAAGACCTACCTGGTCGATACCTTCTTCGATGCGCTGCCGATCAAGCGCAAGATGCGCACCCACTTCCACCGTTTCATGCAGCGCGTGCACCAGGAGTTGCGTGAGCTCAAGGGAGAGAAGAACCCGCTGAAGATCATCGCCCGCAAGTTCGCCGATGAGGCGCGGGTGATCTGCTTCGATGAATTCTTCGTTTCCGATATCACCGATGCGATGATCCTCGGCACCCTGATGGAAGAGCTGTTCGAGAACGGCGTGATCCTGGTGGCGACCTCGAATATCGTGCCTGACGGGTTGTACAAGGATGGTCTGCAGCGGGCGCGCTTCCTGCCGGCGATTGCCCTGCTGAACCAGCACACCGAGGTGGTCAACGTCGATAATGGCGTCGACTACCGTCTGCGTGCGCTGGAGCAGGCAGACCTGTATCACTGGCCACTGGGGTCGGAAGCCGATGCCAGTCTGCAGCGCAGTTTCAAGAGTCTGGTGCTGGAGCCGGAGCATATCCAGGTCGACGCCGAGCTGAGCATCGAGAATCGCATGGTCAAGGCGGTGCGCCTGTACGAGAACGTGGCCTGGTTCGAGTTCCGCGAACTGTGCGATGGCCCGCGCAGCCAGAACGACTATATCGCCCTGGCGAAGATATTCCAGGCCGTGCTGCTATCCAATGTCGAGCAGATGGGCCTGGCCAAGGATGACATGGCGCGGCGCTTCATCAACCTGGTGGACGAGTTCTACGACCGCAACGTCAAGCTGATCGTCTCGGCCGAAGTGGCGCTCAAGGACCTGTATATAGGCGGCCGGCTGGAGTTCGAATTCCAGCGGACCCTGAGCCGGCTGCTGGAAATGCAGTCGCACGAGTTCCTGGCTCGGCCGCACAAGCCGTAATTCCTCCCTGATGGGTGGTACTCATCCGGCATCGTTATCCAGATTGCCCGGTAGGAGCGCCGCCTCGGCGCGAAGCGGGCTGTCAGCGGGTAGCGCGGTCGGTTATCTGCAAGGCCGCATCGCCGCGAGGCGCGGCTCCCACGGGGCGGCTGCGCCCCCTCCGGCAGGGCGCGCTGAGCCGAATATCAGGGCGCCGGGTTGGGCTGGCTGCGGTGAATCTCGGCGATGCCCTCCAGGATCTTGTCGGTCAGCCCCATGTTGATGCTGGTGAGGTTGCGATTGAGTTGGTCCATATTGGTCGCACCGATGATATTGCTGGTGACGAACGGCTGGCGCGTGACGAAGGCCAGTGCCATCTGCGCCGGGTCCATGCCATGGTCGCGGGCCAGTTGCACGTAGCGGGCGCAGGCCTTCTGCGCCTGCGGGTTGGTATAGCGGCTGAAGCGGCTGAACAGTGTCAGCCGGGCCTTTTCCGGGCGCAGCCCGTTCAGGTACTTGCCGGTCAGGGTGCCGAAGGCCAGCGGTGAATAGGCCAGCAGGCCGACCTGCTCGCGTATCGAGATCTCTGCCATGCCCACCTCGTAGCTGCGGTTGAGCAGGTTGTAGGGGTTCTGGATGCTGACGATGCGCGGCCAGCCCCGTGCTTCGGCCAGTTGCAGGAAGCGACTGGTGCCCCAAGGCGTCTCGTTGGACAGGCCGATATAGCGAATCTTGCCCGAGCGTACCAGGTCGTCCAGCACCTCCAGGGTGTCCTCGATTGGGGTGATCTGCTCCTCGGCGTTGTGCTGGTAGCCGAGGTGGCCGAAGAAGTTGGTGTTGCGGTCCGGCCAGTGCAGTTGATAGAGATCGACATGGTCGGTGTTCAGGCGTTTCAGGCTGGCGTCCAGGGCGCTGGTGATGTGTTCGCGATTGAAGCGCGTCGTGCCGCCGCGAATATGCTGCATGTCGCGGCTGGCCCCGGCGATCTTGCTTGCCAGCACCCAGTTGTCGCGGCCGCCGCGCTGCTGGAAGTACTGGCCGATGATCTGCTCGGTGGAACCATAGGTCTCCCCGCGTGGCGGTACCGGGTACATTTCGGCGCAGTCGATGAAGTTGACGCCGGCATCCCGTGCCCGGTCGATCTGGGCGAAGGCGTCGCGCTGGGTGTTCTGTTCACCCCAGGTCATGGTGCCGAGGCACAGGGCGCTGACTTTCAGAGGGCTGTGGCCGAGGGGGCGGTATAGCATGACAGGCTCCCAATTAGGAAATGAACAGCCATTATCGTCCATGGGCCAAATAATGGTTGTATTTTTTCGTCCCATTGGCATAATGCCCGCCACTCTCGACAGGATGCCTAGCCTGTCGTTGTTGTTACAGCGCAGATGCCACCCAGACCCACAGAGCCCCCACTGAGTGTCTGTCTAGGCTTTGTTGGCTTGTAAAAACACATATCATTCTGTAAGATTCGCCCTCTTTGAAATCATAGAGCGGCCTCTGAGGCTAGGATTTAATGAAAACCTTCAGCGCCAAACCGGAAACAGTAAAACGCGACTGGTACGTAGTAGATGCCACTGGTCTGACCCTTGGTCGTCTGGCTACCGAAGTTGCTTCCCGCCTGCGCGGCAAGCACAAGCCCGAGTACACCCCGCACGTGGATACCGGTGATTACATCGTAATCGTCAATGCCGAAAAGATTCACGTGACCGGCAACAAGGCCCAGGACAAGATGTACTACAGCCACACCGGTTTCCCGGGCGGCATCAAGTCGATCAATTTCGAGAAGCTCAATGCCCGTGCTCCTGAGCGTATCATCGAGATCGCGGTCAAGGGCATGCTGCCCAAGAACCCCCTGGGTCGGGCAATGTATCGCAAGATGAAGGTGTACTCCGGTGCAACTCATCCGCATGCCGCTCAGCAACCCCAAGAACTCAAGGTCTAACAGGAGCTCACTATGTCGGTGACACAAAACTACGGTACTGGCCGTCGTAAAACCGCCACCGCTCGGGTGTTCCTGCGTCCGGGTACTGGCAATATTTCCATCAACAACCGTAGCATCGAGACCTTCTTCGGTCGCGAAACTGCTCGCATGGTCGTTCGTCAGCCGCTCGAGCTGACCGGCAGCACCGAGAAGTTCGACGTCTACGTCACCGTGCAGGGCGGCGGTATCTCCGGCCAGGCTGGTGCCATCCGTCACGGTATCACCCGTGCCCTGATGGAATACGACGAAACCCTGCGTGGCGAACTGCGCCGTGCCGGCTTCGTGACCCGTGATGCTCGTGAAGTCGAGCGTAAGAAAGTGGGTCTGCGTAAAGCGCGTAAGCGTCCGCAATACTCCAAGCGTTAAGCCGTCAGGCTCAGCGTCAAAAGCGCCCGGTTTCCTTCGCAGGAGTCCGGGCGTTCTTGTATCTGCGACAAGGTGTCGCGCGATTCGATGGTCTTCTGTAGCGCCCGAAATACGCCGCTTCAGGTACACTTTGCAGGTTCCCGGATAATTGAGATCGCCTTGTCATCATAGGGCTTTTTCATTACCATCTGTTTCATTTTGTGCAGGCAGTTCAAAACTTGAAAAAGGCCTTGTTACAGAGGTCTGATTAGCTGATGGGAGACGACTGGATGAGTAATGACGGCGTAAATAACGGCCGGCGTCGCTTCCTGGTGGCAGCCACGAGTGTGGTGGGTGCTGCTGGTGTAGTGGGGGTTGCTGTGCCCTTCGTGGGGTCATGGTTCCCAAGCGCAAGAGCCAAGGCGGCAGGTGCGCCGGTTAAGGTGAATATCAGCAAGATCGAGCCGGGGCAGCAGATCGTTGCCGAGTGGCGTGGTCAGCCGATCTTCATCTCGCGCCGGACACCGGAAGCGCTGGCCCTTCTTGATCAAATGGACAGTGTCGTTGCCGACCCTCAATCCGAGGCCTCCGACCAGCCGGATTACGTTGACGGCAAGACGCGCGCCATCAAGCCCGAAATCCTGGTGGTGCTGGGCATCTGCACCCACCTGGGCTGTTCACCGCTGTTCAAGCCGGAAGTGGCATCAGCGGATATGGGCGCCGACTGGAAGGGTGGCTATTTCTGTCCTTGCCACGGTTCCTTCTACGACATGTCCGGTCGTGTGTTCAAGAGCATGCCGGCTCCGCTGAACCTTCCCGTACCCCCGCATACCTACGAGTCCGATGACGTCATCATCATCGGTGTGGATCAGGAGACAGCCTGATGAGCAAACTGCTTAACTGGGTCAACGAACGTATGGCCGTCACTCAGGTATGGGAAGATCACCTGAGCAAGTATTACGCACCGAAGAACTTCAACTTCTTCTATTTCTTCGGCTCGCTGGCGCTGCTGGTTCTGGTCAACCAGATCATCACCGGCATCTGGCTGACCATGAGCTACGAGCCCTCCGGCACCGGCGCCTTTGCTTCGGTCGAGTACATCATGCGTGATGTGGAGTACGGCTGGCTGCTGCGTTACCTGCACTCCACCGGCGCTTCCGCGTTCTTCGTGGTGATCTACCTGCACATGCTGCGTGGCATCATGTATGGTTCCTACCGCAAGCCTCGCGAGCTGGTCTGGACCTTCGGCATGCTGATCTACCTGGCGCTGATGGCCGAGGCATTCATGGGCTACCTGCTGCCCTGGGGCCAGATGTCCTACTGGGGTGCCCAGGTGATCATCTCGCTGTTCGGTGCGATTCCGGTAATTGGTCCGGATCTGGCGCAGTGGGTACGTGGTGACTACCTGATCTCCGGCATTACCCTGAACCGCTTCTTCGCACTGCACGTTATCGCTGTGCCGATCGTTCTGCTGGGCCTTGTCGTGCTGCACATCATCGCCTTGCACGAAGTCGGTTCCAACAACCCCGATGGCATCGAGATCAAGAAGCTGAAGGATGAAAACGGTGTGCCGCTGGATGGCATCCCGTTCCACCCGTACTACACCGTCAAGGATATCGTCGGTGTGGCGGTGTTCCTGTTCGTGTTCTGCACTGTGGTGTTCTTCTTCCCGGAAATGGGTGGTTACTTCCTGGAGAAACCGAACTTCGAAATCTCCAATGCCCTGAAAACCCCTGACCATATTGCGCCGGTTTGGTACTTCACGCCTTTCTACGCGATTCTGCGCGCCGTGCCTGCGATTGCCGGTTCCGCGTTCCCCGGCGTACTGGCGATGGGGGGTGCGATTGCCGTGCTGTTCGTATTGCCCTGGCTCGACCGTAGCCCGGTCAAGTCCATTCGCTACAAGGGTTGGATGAGCAAGCTGTGGCTGGTGATCTTCTGTGTCAGCTTCGTGATTCTGGGTGTACTGGGCGCGATCCCGGCGACACCGGGTCGTACCTTGCTGTCCCAGGTGTGCACCGTTCTGTATTTTGCCTTCTTCATCCTGATGCCGTTCTACACCCGTATGGAGAAGACCAAACCGGTTCCGGAGAGGGTTACTGGCTGATGAAAAAACAACTTATTGCATTGATGTTCGCACTGCTGCCTGGTTTTGCTCTGGCCGCCGGCCCGAGCGTACCGCTGGACAAGGCCAATATCGACCTGTCCGACAAGGCCTCCCTGCAGGATGGTGCCCGTACCTTCGTCAACTACTGCATGGGCTGCCACTCGGCCCAGTATCAGCGGTACGAGCGTGTGGCCACCGACCTGGGTATTCCGGAAGAGCTGATGATGGAAAACCTGGTGTTCACCGAAGGCACGCTGTACGGCGAGCACATGACGATCGGTATGCGTCCCGAAGATTCCAAGGTATGGTTCGGTGCCGCTCCGCCGGATCTGACCCTGGTTTCCCGGGTGCGTGGCGAGGACTGGCTGTACAGCTACCTGCGTACTTTCTATGAAGACCCGTCCCGCCCGCTGGGCTGGAACAACACGGTCTTTGCCAACGTCGGTATGCCGAACGTGCTGGGCGAACTGCAGGGGCGTCAGGTCAAGGGCTGCAAGCCGATGCCGGTTCACGAGAACGGCAAGATCGTGCGTGACAGTCTGACTGGCGAGGCCATGCTGGAAGAGCAGTGCGATGTGCTGACCGTGATCGAAGGCACCGGTACGCAGACCGAAGAGGAGTTCGATACTACGGTGCGCAACCTGGTCGCCTTCCTCAGCTACTCGGCTGATCCGATCAAGGAAACGCGTCATCGCATCGGTGTCTACGTGCTGCTGTACCTGGCCTTCTTCTTCGTATTCGCCTATCTGCTCAAGCGTGAATACTGGAGAGACATCCACTGATCCGTTGCCGGTTCTGGATGAAATGCGCGCCCTTTGGGGCGCGCACTTGTTTCTGGGGTATAATATTCGCTTTCGATCAGGCCGTAGGACACGGCCGAGCGGCATATTGCGCTCTGTGAGGAGTGTGGTTGCCGGATTGCAGTCCGCTACGGGATGAGGGTTGATATATGAGTGTTACCGCCAACAAGCGTTCTTCGATGGCTTTCTTTTCCGACCCGACTGACCACTATTGTCATCGTGTGCGCATTGTCCTGGCTGAAAAGGGCGTGACCGTCGACATCGTCAATGTCGAACCGGACAACCATCCGCAGGAACTGGCCGAGGTCAACCCCTACAATACCGTTCCCACCCTGCTCGACCGCGATCTGGTGCTGTACGAGCCGAACATCATGATGGAATACCTGGATGAGCGTTTTCCGCATCCGCCGTTGCTGCCGGTTTACCCGGTGGCTCGTGCCAACAGTCGGCTGTTGATGTACCGCATCCAGCGTGACTGGTGCGTACTGGTGGATATCATCACCAACCCCCGCAGTCCCGCCGCCGCGGTTACCAAGGCGCGCAAGGAGCTGCGCGAGAGTCTGGTGGGGGTGGCGCCGGTGTTTGCCGAAATGCCGTTCTTCATGAGCGAGGAGTTCAGCCTGGTGGACTGTTGCCTGGCCCCCATCCTGTGGCGTCTGCGGCAACTGGGTGTGGAGCTTCCTCGCCAGGCGCAACCGCTGCAGGAGTACATGGAGCGGATCTTCGAGCGCGAAGGCTTTATCGGCAGCCTGTCGGCAGCCGAACGGAACATGCAATAGATTGCCATTCATTTGCCGTTGAGGAGACGAGCACGATGCAGATGAGCTCAAGCCGCCCTTACCTTATCCGGGCACTGTATGAATGGATCCTGGATAACGACTGCACACCCTATGTCCTGGTCAATGCGGCTTATCCGGGCACCACTGTACCGGACGGCTTCGTCGAGGGCGGGCAGATCGTGCTGAACCTGTCGCCGAGCGCCATCCGCGGCCTGGAAATGGATAACGAGCGGGTCTGCTTCGATGGTCGCTTTGGTGGCGTGGCGCAGCAGGTGTGGATTCCCGCAGGCGCAATCATGGCGATCTATGCGCGGGAGAATGGCCAGGGCATGGTCTTCGAGATCGAGACCGAGACGCCGCCACCGGATGACAATGGTCCCACCGACGAGGCGCCCAAGCCGAGCGGCAGGCCGGCGTTGAAGGTGGTGAAGTAACCACCATTACCAGCCATGCACGACGTCTGTGACGCTGCAGGAAGTCTGTGGGATGTGAGAGGCTTCATGGTCCCACCCAGCGCAGCGCCGCTGCTGCAAATGGCAGGCAGCGCCCCAGCTTGTTGTGGGAGATTCTATGGTTCCAGGCAACCCCTTATTCTGCTGTTTTTGGCTGGTAGGTTGTCTGGTTCTGCATCAGC
>NZ_JACLGO010000040.1 GCF_014219065.1 Halopseudomonas xiamenensis | reverse complement strand
CTGATGACCCGGGCATAGAGCTTGTTGCCGGTGATATAGGCCCGCAGGTCACGATTGCCGGTCTCGGCGGCGGTGGTACTGCCGGTATTGTTCAGGCCGATATGGATGAGCCGCCCGGTGCCACTGCTGCTGGCCAGGTTGACATCGACGCTGAGTTTGACGCCTTCACTGGCAGAGTAATAGGCGGTGCTTTGGCCGTAGTACCTTCGGCGGTTTGCAGGGTATGCAGGGTCAGGCGTTGGCCCGCCGCATCGTATTTAACCGCGCCGGCGGGGTCGGCACTGGCGCTTGGCAGGACCAGTCCGGTGGTGTTGGCGGCGAAGGTCTGGTTGAGCTTGTTGACCGCAGCGCCGGTGCTCAAGGTGACCAGGGCGGCGACGGCCTCCCCATTGGCATAGACGTGGTGGGTGTACTCGGTGATGCTGCCTTTGCGTTTGATCTCGAAGTGGGCGCCTGAGTCCAGGCGCGGGTTGATGTACAGGGTGGTGGCGCCGTCGGTGTGGACGTGTTTGATACGCTGGTAGTCGGCATCGTAGGCGAAGCTCTCGGTCTTGCCGGTGCTGCTGCGGCTGATGCTCAGCGGTTTGTTGAAGGCGGTCCAGGTGAAGGTGCGGCCACCGCCGCTGCTGACGTTGCCGTTGGCATCGTAGGCGTAGGTGGCATAACTCTGGTTGCAGTTGCCGGTGGCCATGGAGCTGTTGCGACACACTTCAGCCACCGCCTGCGGGCGGTTGCTGTGATAGCGGTAGTAGCCGATATCGCTCTTGTAGGTGATGTTGCCGACCTTGTCGTAGGTCACGGTACGGGCGGTCTGGCCGACCACGGTGGCACTGGTCAGGCGGTTATGCGCATCGTACTGGAAGGTTTCGGTCAGGTTGCTGCGATGCTCGCTGCGGCTGAGCAGGTTGCCCAGGTCATCGTGCAGGTAGCTGTCATTCTGTACGTTGTTGCGTGCGCTGTTGGTGCCGGCGGCCAGGCTGGTCAGGTGCCCGGTGAGCGGATCATAGCTGCGCAGGGTCTGTACGCCGTTGCCCAGGGTGGTTCTGAGCAGGCGGCCATGGGCATCGGCGGTGTTGGTGGCGGTGTCGCTGATCTGCCAGTAGACCCGCTGGCCATCGGCGTTCTGTACCTTGGTCAGGAAGCCACGGCTGCTGTAGACGTTGTGGTAGCTGATGCCGGTGGGATAGGTCAGTGACTGCACTCGGCCGAGGCTGTCGTAACCGGTGCTGAGGGTGTAGTCCTGGTTGTCGACCCGGGTGGTGGTCTGGGTCGGGCGGCCCAGGTTGTCGTACACGTGGGTGCGACTATAGCCGTTGCTGGCGGTGACCTGGGCCAGTTTGCCGAGCCCTTTGTTGGCGGTGTCATACACCCATTGGCTGTTGAAGTCCGGCGCCTGGCGCTGGGTCACCCGGCCCAGTACGTCGTAGCTGATCTGGGTGGTCTGGCCTTTGGCATCGGTCTGGCTGATCAGTTGCCCAAGGCTGTTGTACTGGTAGCTCCAGGTGCCTTGGTTGGGATCCTGGTCGGTGAGTTTATTACCGGCCAGGTCATAGGTGTATTGGCGCAGCTTGCCGTTGGCGTCGGTGACCTTGAGCAGCCGCCCCAGGGCGTCGTATTCATACAGGTTGGTCGCGGCTTCGGAGGTGCCGACCGCATCGACCACCCGTACCGGTTGGCCCTGCAGGCCAAACTCCTCGGTGCGCTGCTGGTTCAGTTCGTTGGTGTAGGTGGTGCGCAGTCCGTCGTAAGCAATTTTGGAGGTTTTGTTGGCCGGATTGCGGACCTGCGTCACGCGACTGAACGCGTCGTAAGTGTAGGTGGTCCACTTGATGTCCGTGGCGCCATGGAAGTAGGGCTCGGCGCTGCGGGTGACCTCGCCATGGTAGTTGAATTCCTTGCGCCCGTTGATCACCCAGCGGCCATCGAGCGACTGAGTACGGCTGTACAGTTCGCGGCGCAGGCTGTCGAAGTAGGTATAGCTTTCCGGGGTGATCGGCGTGCCGGCCAGGTCCGGGGCGCCGCCCGGCGGCAGGACGTTGTTGGGGTCCTTGACCACCTGGGTCTTGACCGAAAAGCGAGCGTGAGGAAGGCAGTAGGTGTCGCCGGTGCAATGGGCGTAGGTGGTCAGGGTCTTGGTGCCATCGGCGCTCATGCTGGCCACGACCCGGCCGAAGATGTCGTACTGGTTGTAGCTGGTCAGGCCATTGGGCCGGTCTCGCTGAGCAGGTTGCCGGTGCTCAGGTCATAGCTGCGGGTCAGGGTGTGGCCCAGGGCGTTGGTCTCGGTGACCGGGAACAACCGCAGGGTGGTGTCGTAGCTGGTGGTGGAGGTGACTTCGGCAACGCGTTTGGCCGGGGTGCTGCTGTAGTCGGCGCGCACGCCGGTCAGGGAGAGGGAGTAGTGGGTGTGGGATGGCGTAGTAAAAAAGCTCATGTCCCGGTTGCCCCGGCCGATATAGCAGCTATATATCTGCAAGTCCGAGGTAACCATGTGGCGCGGCGGTAGCAAGGCAATCCAGGCACTGCAACAGGAGAAACAGCAGCTCGAGGCCCAGCTGGCCAGTCAGGCCGAGCGGATACGGCAGCTGGAGGGCGAGCTGGCCGAGCGTGAACGGAATAGCCAGCAACAGCTGGACTACTATCGCGAGGTGGCCGGCAAGCTGGTGCGCTTCAGTACCTCCATCACCCAGCTTGGCGACTCCTTCGAATATCTTGCCGGCCAGTTGGGTCAGGACAAGCAGCATGCTGCCCAGGTATCCAGCGCCGCGCTGAACAACCAGCAACGCTTCGACGCGCTGCAGGGCAAGGCCAATGCCATGGAGAGCGGTCTGATCGAGGCTTCGCGCCAGGTCGAGACGCTGTCCGGGCATTCCGGCGAAATCAATGGCATCGTCGATCTGATCGGCGGTATCGCCAGCCAGACCAACCTGCTGGCACTCAATGCTGCCATCGAAGCTGCCCGCGCCGGTGAGGCCGGGCGCGGCTTTGCCGTGGTCGCCGGTGAGATCCGCCAACTGGCCGAGCGCACCGCCCAGGCCACCAGCGAGATCGTCGGCAAGATCGAGGAACTGCAGCAGATCACCGCGGCGGTACAGGCCTACATCCAGTCCCAGGGCACCCTGGCCGAGGACTTCAGCCGCACCACCGAGGACGCGGTAGCCGGTATGCAGGTGCTGCACAGCCTGGCCGGGGAGATGCGCCGGGGCATCGAGAAGTCGGCCTTCCGCGCCGGGGTCGAACTGGCCAACCTGGATGAGCTGTCGCTCAAGTTCGTGGTCTACAACCATGTACTCGGCCGCCGCGGCAGCCCCATTCCGGCGCTGCCCAGCGAGCGTGAGTGCCGCTTCGGTCGCTGGTACTACGGCGACGGCAGCCAGAACCTGCAACAGCTGGCGCATTTTCGCGAGATAGAGCGGCCGCATACCGCCGTACACCGTGAGGGCCAGGCCGCCATGCAGGCCTTCGAGCAGCAGCAACTGGCCGATGCAATACGCCACCTGGGCGAGATGGAGGAGGCCAATCTGGAGGTCATGCGCATCGTCGGCCAGATCATGCAGGCGTTCGAACACCAGCAGGCCTGATCCGGCGAAGGCAATGAGTCTCCCCGATACTGGATGCTGCTCACTTAATGTCGTCATCCTTCCTTGAAGCTCGTCATCCTTCGCGCAGGCGAAGGATCCAGGGTGCCGGCTGACTCGGAGTGGCCGGTGGATCCTTCGCCTGCGCGAAGGATGACGGAGGTTACAGAGGTTGCGGAATTTGCGGCGGAGCACAGATTCAGTGAACAGTTTTACTCGTGACGCCCGCCTGCGTGCAGAGTTGTCGTCGATCCGATAAACGGTATATTGTGTTTCGCCACCAGATGCCTGATTCTCTCGGTCAGCGTTGCCGGGAACGCCATTACGGCGACATCACAGGGAGAACAAGAATATGCTCAGAGCATATCTGGATACGGAATTCACCAGCCTGGCCAGCCACGCCCGGCTCATCAGCCTGGCGCTGGTCACCAGCGATGGGCGGGAGCTCTATCTGGAACTGGTCGACAACTGGCAGGTCGATGACTGCTCCGGGTTCGTGCAGGATACCGTACTACCGCAACTCGACCTGCAGTCCCACGGGCTGACTACCTCGCTGGCACGCCACCGTCTGCAGGACTTTCTCGCCACCATAGCCCCGGCCGAAATCATCACCGACACCCCGCACTGGGATTGGCCGCTGCTGCACTGGCTGGCCGGCAGCGATGGCCTGCCGCGAGGGGTACGCACACGGGCGCTGCCCAACAGCGTGCATGACTGGAGCGAACTGGCACAAGCGCCGCACCATGCGCTGGCCGACGCCCGACTGCTGGCCGGCCAGGTGGAACGCGTCATGCTCTGATTGGGGCAACCAAAGGACCACGACCGTTGTCAGTATGAGGAATCCACCGCTCGTTACGGGATCACCCTCATGTCGCGAAGCTGGCCGCTTCCCTGGAAGCCCGACCCTCAATACAACACCCGCGTGGCCTATTTCTCCATGGAATACGCCATCGACCAGGCACTGAAGATCTACTCCGGCGGCCTGGGCTTTCTCGCTGGCTCGCATATGCGCAGCGCCCACGACCTGCGCCAGAACCTGATCGGCATCGGTATCCTGTGGAAGTACGGTTACTACGACCAGGTACGCCATGACGACCAGCGCATGCGTGTGCAATTCCAGAAGAAGTACTACCCGTTCCTGGTCGATAGCGGCCTGCGCACCGAGGTCACCGTCAATGGGCATCCGGTGCATATCAAGGCCCTGCTGCTGCCGGCCGGGGTATTCGGCACCGCGCCGATCTACCTGCTGACCACCGATATTCCGAAAAACGACTACCTGGCGCAGACCATCACCCACCGGCTGTACGATACCGAGCCATCGACCCGCATCGCCCAGAGCATCGTGCTCGGCCTGGGCGGCGCACGGCTGGTGCAGCAGCTCGGCGGAGCGGACATCTACCACCTCAACGAGGCCCATGCCCTGCCCCTGGCCTTCGAGCTGATGGACCGGCTGCAGGACAGCCAGGCGGTGCGCCGGCATATCGTGTTCACCACCCACACCCCGGAAAAGGCCGGCAACGAGGAGAACCCGCTGGCGTTCCTGCATGACATGGGTTATTTCGGCAAACTGTCGCTGGATACCGCCGCCGAGCTGACCGGCATGCGCAGCGGCACCTTCAGCCATACCCTGGCGGCTTTGCGCGTCGCCGGGCGGGCCAATGGCGTATCGCGCCTGCATGGGCAGGTGGCCAATGCCATGTGGGGCGAGCAACCCGGCATCTGCCCGATCACCTCGATCACCAATGCGCAGAATGCGCGTTTCTGGCAGGACCCGATCATGCGCCAGGCGCTGCAGGAGGATGACGATGCGCGGCTGGTCAGCCGCAAGCGGGAGATGAAACGCCAGCTGTTCCAGGTGGTGGCCGACCAGACCGGCAAGCTGTTCGACCCCGAGGTACTGACCATCGTCTGGGCCCGGCGCTTTGCCGCCTACAAGCGCGCCGACCTGCTGCTGCATGACCTCTATCGTTTCTGCCGGCTGATCGAACAGTACGAACAGCCGGTACAGGTGATCTGGGCCGGCAAGCCGTTCCCCTTCGATCAGACCGCCATCGACATGTTCAACCAGTTGGTGCTGCATTCCTATAAGACCGCCCGCTTCGCCGTGCTGACCGGTTACGAGATGCAGCTGTCACGGCTGCTGAAACAGGGCGCCGACGTCTGGCTGAACACCCCGCAGCGGTTGCACGAAGCCTCCGGCACCAGCGGCATGAGCGCCGCCATGAATGGCGCGGTGAACCTGTCGATCAGCGATGGCTGGGTCCCGGAGTTCGCCCGGGATGGCTACAATTGTCTATTGATACCACCGGCGGACGAGCAGTTGGATGCCGCCGCGCAAACCGCCGCGGACTACCGGAATCTGATGCAGATCATCCAGCAGCAGGTGCTGCCATTGTATTACCTGCAACACGATCGTTGGCTGCGACTGGTCAAGCATGGCATGGGCGATGTGCTGCCGCGCTTCGACTCTGACCGGCTGGCCGACGAGTATTACCAGTTGATGTACAACGGCTGAGATCCGGAGGCGCTTATGGCAACGGGCTGGGCACAGGATGGGGCAGTTCAGGAACAGATAGATGACACCATCAAGGATGCGGTCGAACGGGCGCGCAGCCAACTGCCGGCCGGCGACAGCCTCCTGCACTGCGAGGAATGCGATGCGCCGATCCCCGAGGCGCGGCGTCGGGCGGTACCAGGGGTGCGGCTGTGCATCGTCTGCCAGGAAGCGCATGATCGTGAGCAACAGCAGGCCAGCGGCTACAACCGCCGCGGTAGCAAGGACAGCCAGTTGCGCTGAGGGGAACACTCGTGAATCATGCGCGCGACAATCGACCAGTGCCTGCCCTGACCGGCAGCGAACCGCTGTACATGGTGATGAATGCCGGCTCGGGCAAGCATGACAGCACCTCGATCCAGGCGACCATAGAGGCGGCCTGCAAGGCTGCGGATCGCCCATGCCAACTGCTCACGGTGGATCATGGCAGCCAATTGCAGGGGGCCGCCGAGCGGGCGGTGCAGCTGGCCCGAGAGCATGGCGGGGTGGTGGTCGCTGTGGGTGGCGACGGTACCTTGCATGCGGTCTGCCAGGCAGTGGTCGGCCAGGGCGTAGCCTTCGGTGTTCTGCCGCAGGGTACCTTCAACTATTTCGGCCGCGCCCATGGCATTTCCCAGGATACCGAGCAGGCGGTGCGTGGCCTGCTGGATGCACGCCTGGAGCAGGTCAGCCTGGGCCGACTCAATGGCCGCTATTTCCTGGTCAATGCCAGCCTCGGCCTCTACCCTCGTCTGCTGGAGGATCGCGAAGCCTTCAAGCAGCGCTATGGGCGCAGCCGCCTGGTGGCACTGTGGTCGGCCCTGGTGACGCTGACCCGGGCACACCGGCAGTTGCAGGTCCAGCTCGATTTCGCCGGCCAACGGCAGCAGATGCGTACGCCGACGCTGGTGGTGTGCAACAACCCGCTGCAGCTGGAACAGATCGGCATCGATCCGCAGCTGCCGGATGATGTCGATCACCTGGTGGCGCTCGCCGCCCGGCCGGTGGGCACCCTGGCGCTGTATGGCCTGCTGCTGCGGGGGCTGATGAGCCGGCTGGGCGAGGCGGAGCAACTGGTCAGCATCGGCTTCGAGAGCATGTCGGTGCGCCTGGGCCAGCGACCACGACTGGTCAAGGTGGCCATGGACGGCGAAATCTTCCGTATGCGCACCCCCCTGGAGTTCAGCGTCGCGCCGGGTGCGCTGTCGCTGCTGGTGCCGCGC
Source organism: Halopseudomonas xiamenensis (assembly GCF_014219065.1). Taxonomy (GTDB): domain Bacteria; phylum Pseudomonadota; class Gammaproteobacteria; order Pseudomonadales; family Pseudomonadaceae; genus Halopseudomonas; species Halopseudomonas xiamenensis. Next base: position 20,556 of record NZ_JACLGO010000040.1, on the reverse strand, counting down.
AGCGCTCCACCACCGGAGCATCCATGAGCCTGATCCTGCACCTGTCGGACCTGCACTTCGGCACCGAGGATGCAGCGGTGATGCAGGCGCTGTTGCAACTGGCCGAACAGCAGCAACCGGACCTGTGCCTGCTCAGCGGCGATATCACCCAGCGCGCCCGACGTAGCCAGTTCGCCGCCGCGGCAACCTTCCTCACCCGCTTGTCGGCACCGGTGCTGGCGGTACCCGGCAACCATGACCTGCCGCTGTTCAACCTGCCGGCGCGGCTGCTGAACCCCTATGGCAACTATCGCCGGGTGTTCGGCCAGGCGCTGGAGCCAGAGTTCGAGGATGAGAAGCTACTGGTGGTCGGCGTCAACACCACCCGCGCCGCACGGCACAAGAATGGCGAGGTGTCGGCCGCACAGGTACAACGGGTGGCGCAGCGCCTGGAGCAGGCGCAGGCGGATCAGTTGCGGGTGGTGATGGTGCACCATCCGGTGCGGGCGGTACAGGGCTCGGATGTGGCCAACCTGCTGGTCGGCCATGAGCAGGCGGTACCCGCCTGGGTCGACGCCGGCATGGACCTGCTGCTGGCCGGGCATATCCATCTGCCGTACATGGTGCCGCTGGAAGACAGCAGCGGCCGCCAGCGAGCATGGTCGGTACAGGCCGGCACCGGCATCTCGCAACGGGTGCGCGGCGCCATCCCCAACTCGGTCAATCTGATCGAATACCAATCGAACGCCGGCCAGCGCCAATGCAGCATAGCGCGCTGGGATCATGCGCGCGAGCAGCAGCGTTTCGTACAGGTCAGGAAAACCGCGCTGCAGCTTGGCCGCAGCGGCTGACACCTAGACTTCGGCGTTGTGATAGATGTTCTGCACATCGTCCAGATCGTTGAGCATATCGATGAAGCGCTCGAACATCGGCATGTCTTCCTCGCTGATCTGCGTCGAGGTCTGCGGCAGGAACTGGATCTCATCTACTTCGAAATCGACTTCACCCAGCGCCTCGGTCAGTGCCTGGCGCGCCTTGGCGTATTCGGTGTTGGGCGTGAATACGGTGATCAGCCCGTTCTCGTTCTCGATATCGGTCACATCCACATCTGCCATCATCAGCGCTTCGAGCACCGCTTCCTCGTCATCGCCCTTGAATGCCAGGATCGCGCAATGATCGAACATGTGGCTGACACTGCCCGGGGTGCCCATCTTGCACTTGGTCTTGGTGAAGCAATGGCGCACATCGGCGATGGTGCGGTTGGGGTTGTCAGTCAGGCAGTCGACGATGACGATGCAGTTGCCCGGACCGAAACCTTCGTAACGGGCCACGGCGAAATCCTCGCCCCCACCGCCCTTGGCCTTGTCGATGGCCTTGTCGATCACATGGCCTGGCACCTGATCCTTCTTCGCCCGCTCGATCAGCCCGCGCAGTGCCAGGTTGCCGCCGGGATCGACGCCGCCGGACTTGGCACACACATAGATCTCGCGAGCGTACTTGCTGTAGATCTTGGTCTTGGCGTCAGCCGTCTTGGCCATGGATTCTTTGCGGTTTTGATAAGCGCGTCCCATCGTGCGGTCCCGTTCAAATTCAGAAAACGCCGATTTTACGCCAGTTGGCCACCAGGGTGCCCATTTTTTAGTTCACCGCACGTGCCCCGCGTTGCCACAGGATCTTTTAGGCTGAACTCTCCGATAAGCGACCCGGTCTGAATCGATACACCCTGTTGCGAGATACCTTCAGCCATGGCGCGCTTGTTTCGTGTACTCACGGCAGTGCCGATCGCCGGCCTGCTGCTGTTCATGCTGGCGGGTTGCGAGCAGTGGCCGGCCGACCCCCGCGCTTCTCTGGCCAACATCCATGAGCGTGGCACGCTGCGGGTCGGTGTGGTCGAGCATGTGCCCTGGGTCACCCTCGGCGATGACACCGCCCCCGGAGGGCTGGAGGGCCAGCTGGTTGCCGAGTTCGCCGGGCAGTTGGGCGTCGATGTCGACTGGCACCGCGATGGCGTGGAACAGCAGATAGAGGCGCTGAAGAACTTCGAACTGGACCTGCTGATCGGCGGCTTTAGCGCAGCCAACCCCTGGCAGGCCGAGGTGGCGCAGACCTTCGTCTACTTCAGCGAGCACAGCCAACCCGGCGCACTGGCTGATCACGTCATGCTCAGCACCCCCGGCGAGAATGCGCTGCTGATGGAGCTGGAGCGTTTTCTGTTCACCCGGCAGGACCCGCAACGGTATCGGCCCCATCTACATGAGTCCCGGCAGCCATGAACAGGAGACCCGAGAGATGTGGACCCCCACCCCATCACGTTTGCAGTCCCCCTCCACCAGCTCGACCTTCTGGTGGTGTCGTCCCTTTGCCGCCCCGCAGGCGCCCGTGGCGCCGGTGCAACGCCGCCAGCCGCTGCCGGCCTGGCGACGCAAGGCCCTGCTTTAGCGAGCAGGACCGCTGCATCACCATGCGCGCCGGCGTGCTACCATTGCGCGCCGGTGAGGCCACTGCGTCACCGTTACCCGACCGCTGATGCAGGCCACAGAAACCCGTGCACTCCTCCCATAACTTCGATGTGATCATTCTCGGTGCCGGCGCCTCCGGCCTGATGTGTGCCGCCACCGCCGCCCAGCGCGGGCGCCGGGTACTGGTACTGGAGAAAGCCAACAAGCCTGGCAAGAAGATCCTCATGTCCGGTGGTGGCCGCTGCAACTTCACCAACTATCTGGTGGAGGCGGACAACTTCATCTCCACCAACCCGCACTTCTGCAAGGCGGCGCTGAAGCGCTACACGCAGTGGGATTTCATCGGGCTGGTCGAGCGCTATGCGATCGAATACGAGGAGCGCAAGCACAGCCAGTTGTTCTGCCGGCACTCGGCGAGAGACATTCTCAATATGCTGCTCGACGAGTGCGCCCAGGCCGGTGTAGAAATCCGCACCCATTGCGAGATCACCGAGGTCCAGGCGCTGGATTCGCAACACCTGCGCTACCGGGTCGCCGGTCGCCAGGGCCAGCAGGCACTGCGGCTCGACTGCCAGTCTCTGGTGGTGGCCAGCGGTGCGCTGTCGATCCCAACCCTGGGCGGCAGTGGCATTGGCTACGAGATTGCCGCGCAGTTCGGCCTGGCCGTCACCCCGCGCCGCGCCGGACTGGTGCCCTTCATGTTCAGCGACGGCATGAAGGCGGTGTGCGAGCGCCTGTCGGGGCTGGCCCTGGAAGTCCGGGCCAGTTGCAATGGGCAGAGCTTCACCGAGAACATGCTGTTCACTCACCGTGGCATAAGCGGGCCGGCGATTCTGCAGATCTCCAGCTATTGGCAGCCCGGTGATGTGCTGAGCATCGACCTGTTGCCGGGCCTGGATGCCCTGCCCTGGCTGCGCGAAGCCAAGCAGCAACAGGGCCGGCAGTTGCTGAAAACCCTGCTGGCACAGAAGCTCGGTCGCGCCCTGGCCGGCGAACTGCAGCAGCTGTGGTGGCCAGAGGCGGCGCAGCAGCCGCTGGCCGAATTCACCGACCGGCAGTTGCAGACCATCGCCAGCCAGCTCAACCAGTGGCAGTTGAAACCCTCGGCCACCGAGGGCTATCGCACCGCGGAAGTGACCCTGGGCGGGGTGGATACCGACGCCATCAGCTCCAAGACCATGGAAGCCAGGGACCGCCCGGGGTTGTACTTCGTCGGTGAGGTGCTGGATGTCAGCGGTCACCTTGGCGGTTTCAATTTCCAGTGGGCCTGGTCGTCAGGCTACAGTGCCGGGCTGGCGGTCTGAGCCGGCCGGCGGCGTCCGCGCCACAGCGCCAACCCGATCAGCGCGGCCAGCAGGCCATACACCAGGTTGAGGAACAGCTGCGGATGCCGGCTGTAGAAACTGCCCCCCGTATCCGCGTCGAAGGGTACCCGCACCAGCAGCTCGGCGCGGTTGAACGCAGCGCTGTCAGCCAGTACCCGGCCATTGGGCGCGGTCACTACCGAAGGGCCATTGTTGATCAGGTGCGCCATCGGCAGGCGGTTCTCGACCCCGCGCAGAATCGACATGTTGCGGTGCTGGAAGGGTTGCGAGGTCTCACCGAACCAGTTGTCCTGGGACAGGAACAGCAACATCTTGCCGGCACCATCACTGTTCACCGCCGCAGCGACAAACCGGGGAAACGCCGCCTCGTAGCACACCTTGGGCACCACCCGCATGCCGTCCAACTCGAACGACACATGTTCCTGCCCAGCCCCCAGCGGGCGCAGGAACTCGCCGAACACCCGGTCGCTCAAGCCCTTGAGCACCGGCCATGACCAGGGCGGCGGCAGGTATTCGCCAAACGGCATGCGCAGCATCTTGCGGTACCGCGCAGCCAGTTCACCCCGACCATCGAGCAGCGCCACGGTATTGAAGCTGACCTGCTGCGCGTCCAGCCAATGCCGCTCGACATCGTGAAATATCAGCGGCACGCCGCTGCGCGCCACTTCCTCGGCGTAGCGGGCACGCACGCTGAAGTGGTCGAAGTAACCCTTGTAGCGCGCCTCGGGCCAGGCCACCCACTGCGCACCGGCAGCGATCAGGCGCCGGGTGGCCTGCATTTCCTGGGGATATTCACGGCTGAAGCCGGCCGCCGGCTCGGGAATGGCCAGGGTGATGGCGTCGTTGGGCTGCACCAGGCCGATGTGCCGCGCCTGCCACTGCTGCATGCGCAGGTCCCAGCCCTGCAGGCTGACCAGGCCGTAGCCCAGCCAGCCGAGCAATACTCCCCAGGCCAGCCAGTTGGCCACCAGAAAGTGCCGCCCCCGCTGCGCCGGATGCCGCGTCAACAGCCGGAACACCAGCACGCTGAACAGCAGCATCATGGCATCCAGCCCCGGCGCACCGGTGATATCGATAGCCTGCAGCGCCGGCAGGAAACTGACCTGCCCATCGGCGAAATGGGTCTTGAACAGCATCGGATACCAGGCCATGAGCGCCACCACCGACACCGGAAAGACCAGCAGCTCCCAGCCACCCAGGCGAGATACCAGCCAGCGGTACAGCATGCAGCCAAGCCCGATGACCAGACCGAGATAGCACCAGAACAGCAGTGCCAACAGCCAGCTCACGGCCGCACTGGTCTGTTTGAGATTGACGATGAAGTCCGCCAGCCAGTAGCTGCCGCCGGCAAAGCACAGGGCGCCGGCGAACCAGCCCAGCAGCAACGCGGCCAACGGACCGCTACCGCGCAGTGCACACAGCAGCGGCACCCAGGCGAACCAGCCGACCCAATACAGATTGTCATGCAACCAGGGCACGCACAGCAGGAAGCCACTGAGCCCGGCGAGCGACAAACGCGGCAGCCACCGGGGCTGGCTGTCCGCCAGTTGACCGGCAGGTACAGGCACAGCGAGCAGGCGGGAGGAAGGGCGGGACATGAGAGGCTGTTCAGGACAATGGACGTGTATCCATCCTAGAAGCTCAGGACGCCGGTGCAATCCCCTGTCTGTGTGATCTCTGTCACATCCTCAGGTAAAGTCGCTATGCTTGGACCTGATTTGCAAAGGAAGACACACATGCCCCACTGGCTGACCGGCACGCTCACCTGCCTGCTGATCCTGCTCAATACCCTGGTCGGCATCGGACCCATGCTGGTGCTCGGCATCCTCAAGGTCCTGATTCCGCATGCCGGCTTCCGGCGCTGGAGTTCCCGCTGGGTGATGTGGATCGCCGAGACCTGGGCGGAAATCAACAAGGCGATCTTCCGACTGATGACACCCACCGTCTGGGATATCCGCTGCGATACCCGGCTGCGTGGTGACCATTCCTACCTGGTGGTCAGCAATCACCAGTCCTGGGTGGATATCCCGGCGCTGGTCCAGGCTTTCAACCGCAAGACGCCCTACTTCAAGTTCTTCCTGAAGAAGGAACTGATCTGGGTGCCTTTCCTCGGGCTGGCCTTCTGGGCGCTGGACTACCCGTTCATGAAGCGCTACAGCAAGGCGCACCTGGCCCGTCACCCGGAGGATCGTGGCAAGGATCTGGAGATCACCCGTCGCGCCTGCGAAAAATTCAGGGACCTGCCGGTGACCGTGGTGAACTTCCTCGAAGGCACCCGCTTCACCCCCCAGAAACACCAGGCCCAGGCCTCACCCTATCGCCACCTGCTGCGCCCCAAGTCCGGCGGCATCGCCTTCGTCACTGCGGCGCTGGGCGAACAGATGCGCTCGCTGCTGGATGTCACCATCGTCTATCCGCAGGCGCAGCCGCCGGGTTTCTGGGCGCTGGTCAGTGGCCGGGTGCCGCGGGTGGTGGTGGATATCCGCTCATGCACGCTGCCAGCCGAGTTGTTCAGCGGCAACTACAGCGATGATCCGGTATTTCGCGAGCGCTTCCAGGACTGGGTGAACCAGCTATGGCTGGAAAAGGATGAGCGCATCGGCCTGCTGCGTGCCGAATTCGTTCAGCAGCACCTGCACGGCTGACTACCAGCAGCGCACCCGGCTTTCGCCTTTTCCATAGCGCGCAGCCCCCTGCAACGTGCCATAGAGCCAGCATATGGCCTTGTGCCGGAACGAATAAAAACGGGAACCATTACTGCCAAATCGCCTCAAAGCCCATTGTCGGGACTGGGGCAAACCTGCCTACGTCATGTCACCAGGTTGCATCGAACCCATCGATCATGGAAATGGCAGTAGCGATTATGAGCAATTCAAGACGAAGTTGGGGCTGGGCCTATCAGAAGGTACGCAGTTATCACGTCTCGCCGCTGAAGGCGTGTTATCGGGCCACGCGCTTCTGGCTGTTCGGTGATACCGGATCTTTCACCTCCCATGGCGGCTTCCGCAAGTCACGTATCAGAAGCTGAGCCGCCCTTGCCGTGCTGATGGTACGGCGATGCATCTGTTACACTGTGGCGCCTTTCATCCGCAGGTCGCCGCCGTGAGCACAACCTCCTTTTCTTCCCTTGCGCTGCCCTCCTCCCTGCTGGCCAGCATAGAACAACTGGGTTATCAGCACATGACGCCGGTGCAGGCCGCTGCGCTGCCGGTGATTCTGGCAGGGCAGGATCTGATCGCCCGCTCGCGGACCGGCAGCGGCAAGACCGCGGCCTTCGGTATTGGCCTGCTGGCACCGCTGAACCCGGCATTCTTCGGCTGTCAGGCGCTGGTACTCAGCCCGACCCGCGAGCTGGCCGGGCAGAGCGCGACGGCGCTGCGGGCGCTGGCGCGCAACATCCCCAATATCAAGATCATCACCCTGTGCGGCGGTACCCCCTTCGGTCCGCAGGCCGCCTCGCTGGAACAGGGTGCGCATATCATCGTCGGCACCCCAGGGCGGGTCAGGGACCACCTGCAACGCGGCACCCTGGTGTTGGACCGGCTCAACTGCCTGGTTCTCGACGAAGCCGACCGCATGCTCGACATGGGCTTCATCGACAGCATCAGCGAGATCATCGCCGCTACCCCCGAGCGCCGTCAGACCCTGCTGTTCTCCGCCACCTACCCGCCCGGCATCGAGGCCCTGGCCGCGCGCTTCCTGCGCCAGCCACAACAGGTGACGATCGAGGAAACCGAGGTGCGCAATCCGATCACCCAGCGCTTCTACGAGATCAGCGCCGATGAGCGCCTGGACGCGGTGCTGCGCCTGCTCGCGGCCGAGCGCCCGCAACCCTGCATCGTGTTCTGCCACACCCGCCAGCAGTGCCAGCAGCTGCAGCAGTTACTGGCCAGCAACCGGGTCAGCGCACAGGCACTGCATGGCGACATGGAACAACGCGAGCGCGATCAGGTGCTGGCACTGTTCGCCAACCAGAGTTGCAGCGTACTGGTAGCCACCGACGTCGCGGCGCGCGGCATCGATATCGAGGGTGTCGCCGCGGTGATCAATGCCGAGCTGTCACCCGATCCAGCGGTGCATACTCACCGCATCGGGCGCAGCGGTCGCGCCGGCCAGCCGGGCCTGGCACTGAGCCTGGTGGCGCCCGCCGAACAGGGGCGCGCGCGCAGCATCGAACAGCAACTGGGCGAGCCGCTGGCCTGGCATGCCGTGGATAAATTGCCGGAACGGCTGGACCCGCCACTGCTGGCACCCATGCGCACCCTGGCGGTGGCCGGCGGGCGCAAGGACAAGGTACGCCCCGGCGATTTGCTCGGCGCGCTGACCGGCGAGGCAGGCCTGCCGGGCGACGCCATCGGCAAGATCAGCATCAGCGATTTTCAGGCGTTGGTGGCGGTGCGCTGGGATCTGGCCAATACCGCGCTGGAGCGGCTGGAAGAAGGCAGGATCAAGGGGCGGCGGTTCAAGGTGCGGTTGTTGTAGTCCCGAGCACTTATCGCGGCGAGGCGCCGACCGGGCAGGAACCATGGGGTGTAGCGCGCCTGCTGCCTGGCGGCAATCCACTCCCCCCAGCGTAGCGCAGGCGCGCTACACCCCGAATGGACGAGGTGGGGGGAGATACTCCGGCTTGCTGCTCAGCCCAGTACGCGCAACCCGCGCCGGGCCTTGGGACGGGTCAGCAGCCCGAACAGCCAGCTGCCGATGGCGACCGCCAGCAGCATGGCGATCCATTGCCAGTTGCCGGCGGGCACCGTGATGCCGGCCGGCAGGGCCGGATAGAGCGCCGCGACCTTGAATGCCGCCCAGATGCCGCCCGCCCCGGCCAGGGCAAACAGCAGCCAGCGCCAGGGCCGGAAGATACGTGACAGCGCTTCGGCTATCGGCAAGGTGATCAGCAGCGCCACCGCCACCATGGCGGCCACCACCGGCAGCAGGCCGGGCAGGAGTTGCCAGCTGGCCGCCAACCGGCCAGCCAGGTCAGTCGGCGGTTCAGCCAGCGCCAGCAGATTGAGCTGGGCCTGGACCAGGCCACCGAGAATGGTCGCCACCAGGACGGCCAACAGATAGAAGGCGATCACGCGCAATACCGCAATCAATGACATCACTCGTTCCTTGTCAGGGCAGGTCCGGCAGATTGCGCAGGGACTGCTCGTACGCCGCGAGATCGAAGGGCGTATCCTGCTCCAGCATCTGGCCAATATGGTAAGCGAGCACCTGGGCCATCAGGTCCAGACTGTCGGCACGCTCATAACCCACCAGGGTAAGTTTGTTCAGGGTAGCCTGGGCCGCCGCCGGGGAGCCGTCGGCCAGTTGGTTCTCCACCGCTTCCAGCAGTTTTTCGTGGGTGAAGGCCTCATCGGCTTCGTTATCAGCTTGGGACATACAGGGTCTCGTTGTTATTCCGGTCCAGGTGTCCCGGGGTGTGGCGTCCCGGTCCGCGGTCGGGCGCTACGCCAGCGACAGCACAGCAGCTGAGGGCTGTCGGCGAGCAGGCGCTCGCCAACCCCGGGATGCAATGGGCCTGATCAGTTGACCTTGGCCGCCAGCTCACCACTGGCGTAACGCTGGTACATGCCTTCCAGCGAGATCGGCTTGATCTTCGAGGCATTGCCGGCGGTGCCGAAGGCTTCGTAGCGGGCGATACAGATATCGCGCATGGCCTCGATGGTCTTGGCGAAGAACTTGCGCGGGTCGAACTCGCTGGGGTGCTCGGCCATCATCCGGCGGATGGCACCGGTGGAGGCCAGACGCAGATCGGTATCGATATTGACCTTGCGCACGCCGTGCTTGATGCCCTCGACGATTTCCTCGACCGGCACGCCGTAGGTTTCCTTGATATCACCACCGAACTCGTTGATGACCTTCAGCCATTCCTGCGGCACCGAGCTGGAGCCGTGCATCACCAGGTGGGTGTTGGGAATGCGCTTGTGGATTTCCTTGATGCGCTCGATCGACAGCACATCACCGGTCGGCGGCTTGGTGAACTTGTAGGCGCCGTGGCTGGTACCGATGGCGATGGCCAGGGCATCGACCTGGGTTTCCTTGACGAACTGCGCGGCCTCTTCCGGATCGGTCAGCAATTGGCTGTGATCCAGTACACCTTCGGCGCCGACACCGTCCTCTTCACCAGCCATGCCGGTCTCCAGGCTGCCCAGGCAACCCAGCTCACCTTCCACCGAGACGCCGCAGGCGTGGGCGAAGGAGACGGTCTGGCGGGTGACCTGTACGTTGTAGTCATAGTCAGCCGGGGTCTTGCCGTCTTCCTTCAGCGAGCCATCCATCATCACCGAGGAAAAACCCAGCTGGATGGAGCGCTGGCAGACATCCGGGCTGGTGCCATGGTCCTGGTGCATGCACACCGGGATGTGCGGAAACTCTTCGATGGCAGCCAGGATCAGGTGGCGCAGGAAGGGTGCACCGGCGTACTTGCGCGCACCGGCGGAGGCCTGCACGATCACCGGCGAGTCGGTCTTGTCAGCCGCTTCCATGATCGCCCGCATCTGTTCCAGATTGTTGACGTTGAACGCCGGGACGCCGTAGCCGTACTCGGCGGCGTGGTCCAGCATCTGACGCATGCTGATCAAAGCCATGATTCTATTCTCCGATAATCAAAGTTCATGAAACTGTGGTGTAGCCTGTCGCAGAGCGACACGGAGCACAAGTGCTCCGTCTCTACTCGTTACTCCGGCCCCTGCTCCGTCATTCCCGCGAAGGCGGGAATCCAGGGATGCACCGTGCTGTCGGCCACATGGATCCCCGCCTTCGCGGGGATGACGATACAATATCAACCGCGCTGCTGCAGTATCTCGACCGCCGGCAGTACCTTGCCCTCGACGAACTCGAGGAAGGCGCCGCCACCGGTGGAGATATAGGAAATACGCTCGGCCACGCCGTACTTGTCGATCGCCGCCAGGGTGTCGCCCCCACCGGCGATGGAGAACGCCGGGCTGTCGGCAATCGCCAGGGCCAGGGCCTTGGTGCCTTCACCGAACTGGTCGAACTCGAACACCCCGACCGGGCCGTTCCACAGGATGGTGCCGGAGGTCTTCAGCAGCTCGGCGAACTGCGCGGCGGTCTGCGGGCCGATATCGAGGATCATGTCGTCCTCGGCCACATCGGCGACCAGCTTGACGGTCGCCTCGGCATCCTCGGCAAACGCCTTGGCCACCACCACGTCCACCGGCAGCGGTACGCTGACGCGCTCGGCGATCGAACGGGCGGTATCCACCAGGTCGGCCTCGTACAGCGACTTGCCAACCGGCAAGCCGGCCGCGGCAAGGAAGGTATTGGCAATGCCGCCACCGACGATCAGTTGATCGCACTTCTGCGCCAGGGCATTGAGCACATCCAGCTTGGTCGAGACCTTGGAGCCGGCAACGATCGCCGCCATCGGCTTGGCCGGCCTGTCCAGCGCCTTGCCCAGCGCTTCCAGCTCGGCGGCCAGCAAGGGACCGGCGCAGGCGGTCTTGGCAAACCTGGCCACGCCATGGGTCGAGCCCTGGGCACGGTGGGCGGTGCCGAAGGCGTCCATCACGAACACATCGCACAGCGCGGCGTATTGCCTGGCCAGTTCATCGGTGTTCTTCTTCTCACCCGGATTGAAGCGCACGTTCTCCAGCAGCACCACCTCACCCGGCTGCACCTGGACGCCATCCAGGTAGTCACGCACCAGCGGTACCGCGCGGCCCAGCGCCTTGCTCAGGTAGTCGGCCACCGGTGCCAGGCTGTTCTCCTCACTGAACACGCCTTCTTCGGGGCGGCCCAGGTGCGAGCAGACCATGACCGCGGCACCCTTTTCCAGGGCCAGGCGGATGGTCGGCAGGGAGGCGAGGATACGGGCATCGCTGCTGACCTGGCCGTTCTTGATCGGGACATTGAGGTCTTCGCGGATCAAGACCCGCAGGCCTTTGAGATCCAGCTCACTCATGGTCAGTACGGGCATGTATGGCTCCTTGTCGAATGCTATGAATTAGGTTGAACGATGTTCCGGGGCGAACCGCTATTTTCCGGCATCCAGCTGTTGCAGCCAGTACTGCGCCACATCCAGCATGCGGTTGGCAAAGCCCCACTCGTTATCGAACCACACCAGCAGGTTGACCAGTCGCGGGCCGGACACACGGGTCAGGCTGCCGTCGACGATCGCCGAATGCGGATCGTGGTTGAAATCACAACTGGCGTGCTGCAGCTCGGTGTAGCCCAGCAGACCGAAATACTCAGTCTCTGACGCGTTTTTCAGCAGGCGGTTCACTTCCTCGGCACTGGTATCGCGCGATGTCTGCAGAGTAATGTCCAGCGCCGATACGTTGACCGTCGGCACCCGCATGGCCTTGGCCTGCACCCGCCCGGCCAGTTCCGGCAGCAGGCGCTCAATCCCCCGCGCCAGGCCGGTGGATACCGGGATCACCGACTGGAACGCCGAGCGGGTGCGGCGCAGGTCGGTGTGATGGTAGGCGTCGATCACCGGCTGGTCGTTCATCGCCGAGTGAATGGTGGTGATGGATACCTGCTCCAGGCCCAGCTGCCGATTGAGCAGGTCCAGCACCGGGACGCTGGCATTGGTGGTGCAGGAGGCGTTGGATACCAACCGCGCCTGCGGGTCCAGGGTGTGCTGGTTGATGCCATAGACCAGGGTGGTGTCCACCGCCTCGGCGTTGGCCATCGGCTGGGAGAACAGCACCCGCGGCGCCCCGGCCTGCACGAAGCGCTCGGCATCGGCGCGGCTGGTGTACTGGCCTGAGCATTCCAGCAGCAGGTCGAGATCCAGCGCAGCCCAGTCGATATCCTCGGGCTGCGGTGCGCACAGCACCTGCACGCAGTGGCCGTTGATATGCAGGCAGTCGCCATCCACCCGCACCTCGCCGGGGAAGCGGCCGTGGGTCGAGTCGAAGCGGGTCAGATATTCGACACTGGCCTGGTCGGCCAGATCGTTCAGCGCGATGATCTGCATGCCGTCACCGCCACGTTCATGCAGTGCGCGCAGCACACAGCGCCCGATACGGCCGTAGCCGTTCAGGGCGATGCGATAGGGACGCCGGCTCGAGGACATGCTGATGGTCAGTCTTCCAGCAGCTCGTCAGCCACCTGCAGCAGGTTGTCGAGGGTGAAGCCGAATTCCTCGAACAGTGCACCCGCCGGAGCCGACTCACCGTAGCTGTGCATGCCGATGATGCGACCGTCCAGGCCCACGTACTTGTACCAGTAGTCGGCATGCGCCGCCTCGATGGCGATACGCGCGCCGACTTCCAGCGGCAGCACCGCCTGGCGGTATTCGGCATCCTGCTGGTCGAACACGCTGGTACAGGGCATGGAGACCACACGCACCTGGTGACCCTGCTCGGTGAGTTTCTCCCAGGCCTGTACCGCCAGGCCAACTTCCGAGCCGGTGGCGATGAGGATCAGTTGCGGCTCGCCCGCACAGTCCTTGAGCACATAGCCGCCACGGGCGATGGCCGCCTCGGTCTCGTTGTCGCGGATATGGCACGGCAGGTTCTGCCGCGAGAAAATCAGCGCGCTGGGACCATCCTTGCGCTGCACCGCGTGCTTCCAGGCCACCGCCGACTCGACGGTATCGGCCGGACGCCAGGTATCCAGGTTAGGTGTAGTGCGCAGGCTGGTCAGCTGTTCGACCGGCTGGTGGGTCGGGCCGTCCTCACCCAGGCCGATGGAGTCATGGGTGAACACATAGATCACCCGCTGCTTCATCAACGCCGACATGCGTACCGCGTTGCGCGCGTATTCCATGAACATCAGGAAGGTCGCGCCGTAGGGGATCAGGCCGCCGTGCAGGGCGACGCCGTTCATGATCGCGGCCATGCCGAATTCACGTACACCGTAGTACATGTAGTTGCCCGAGGCATCTTCCTGCACCACCGGCTTGCAGCCATCCCACAGGGTCAGGTTGGAGCCGGCCAGGTCGGCCGAGCCGCCGAGCAGCTCCGGCAGCATCGGGCCGAAGGCGTTCAGGCAGTTCTGGCTGGCCTTGCGGCTGGCGATGTTCTCGCCCTTCTCGGCCACCGCGCGAATGTAGGCCGAGGTCTTCTCGTCGAAGTCGGCCGGCAGCTCGCCGGCCATGCGCCGGGTGAACTCGGCGGCCAGTTCCGGGAATTCGGCCTGGTAGGCAGCGAACCTGTCGTTCCACTGCTGCTCGGCCTGGTTGCCGGCGTCCCTGGCATCCCACTCGGCATAGATATCAGCGGGAATCTCGAACGGACCGTGGTTCCAGCCCAGTGCTTCGCGGGTCAGGGCGATTTCCGCATCACCCAGCGCAGCGCCGTGGGAGGATTCCTTGCCCTGCTTGTTCGGCGAACCGAAGCCGATGATGGTCTTGCAGCAGATCAGCGTCGGCTTGTCGCTCTTGCGGGCGGTCTCGATGGCGGTCTTGATCTCGTCGGCATCGTGGCCGTCGACGTTGCGGATCACCTGCCAGCCGTAGGACTCGAAGCGGCGCGGGGTGTCGTCGGTGAACCAGCCATGCACCTCGCCATCGATGGAGATGCCGTTGTCATCATAGAAGGCGGTCAGCTTGTTCAGGCCCAGGGTACCGGCCAGCGAGCAGACCTCGTGGGAGATACCTTCCATCATGCAGCCGTCGCCGAGGAACACATAGGTGTCGTGATCGACGATGTTGTGCCCGGGTTTGTTGAACTGGGCGGCCATGATCTTCTCCGCCAGGGCGAAACCCACGGCGTTGGCGATGCCCTGCCCCAGCGGGCCGGTGGTGGTTTCCACGCCTGGGGTGTAGCCCAGCTCCGGGTGGCCCGGGGTCTTGCTGTGCAACTGGCGGAAGTTCTTCAGATCGTCGATCGACAGGTCGTAGCCGCTCAGGTGCAGCAGAGAGTAGATCAGCATCGAGCCGTGGCCGTTGGACAGCACGAAGCGGTCGCGGTCGGCCCACTGCGGGTTGGTCGGGTTGTGCTTGAGGAAATCCCGCCAGAGCACCTCGGCGATATCCGCCATACCCATTGGCGCACCCGGATGACCACTGTTGGCTTTCTGCACGGCATCCATGCTCAGGGCACGAATGGCATTGGCTCGGTCACGACGACTGGGCATGAACTACTCCTGTGATTTGGCAAGCAAGACAGAGGGCAAACCGGGTCAGGACCGGCCAGCCGGAAAATAAAGGTCGGCATTTTCGCCCAAACTGCGACAGTGGGCAATGAAAACCCCGGCGGCGTTGCACAAAGGCTGTGGTTACGTGACGAATGGGGGACTGCTGCCACCCTATATCAAAATATTTTGATATAGATATTGCGATTACCCGGACGCTTCACTACACTTGCCGACCATGACCAGCAGCCCGACACTCCCCGGCGCCCTCGACGACAGCGCCACCGAGCAGCTTGCCGCCTTCTGCAAGGCGACGGGCGACAAGCTGCGCCTGGACATCCTGCGGGTACTGCGTAGCGACTCCTTCGGCGTGCTGGAGCTGGCGCAGATCTTCGGCATTCGCCAGTCGGGCATGAGCCACCACCTCAAGGTGCTGGCCAATGCCGGGCTGGTGTGCACCCGGCGCGAAGGCAATTCGATCTTCTACCGGCGCAGCCTGGCAGATGCCAGCAGCCACTGGCGGCACCTGCATGAGCAATTGCTCAGTGACCTGGACGCTCTGCCGCTGGACGCGCCAATGGCGCAGGCGATCGCCGAGGTGCATGGCCAGCGCGGCGAGATCTCCCGCCAGTTCTTCGCCCGCTTCGCCGATGGCACCCCGGCACAGCAGGACCTGATTGCGCACTTCGGCCTGTACCGCGAGCCGCTGCTGGACCTGATCGACAGCCTGGCGCTGCCGGCCAATGCCCTGGTGATCGAGGTAGGGCCCGGCGAAGGTGGTTTTCTACCGGACCTGGCCAGCCGTTTCGATCGGGTGCTGGCACTGGACAACGCACCGGCTATGCTGGAACGGGCGCAGCAGCAATGTGCCGAGGCGGGCCTGGGGAATGTCGACTGCCTGCTGGCCGACGCCCTGCAACCGCTGCAGCTGCCGGCCGCCGACTGCCTGGTATGCAACATGGTGCTGCACCACATGCCGGCACCGGCCGAGGCGCTGCAACGCTTCGCCGAGCGCCTCAAGCCCGGCGGCAGCCTGGTATTGACCGAGCTGTGCAGCCACGATCAGAGCTGGGTCAGGGATACCTGCGGCGATCTGTGGCTGGGCTTCGATCAGGATGACCTGGCCCGCTGGGCCAGCAATGCCGGACTCATCGCCGGCGGCAGCCTGTATATGGGACTGCGCAACGGTTTTCAGATTCAGCTTCAACAATTTGCCAAGGGCGGCGACCGGTGACCCTTCACCGCAGCACCCGAACCCGGTTAACCAAAGGGCTATGACTATGAGCGAATACTCGATCTTCACCTCCGAATCGGTCTCCGAAGGCCACCCGGACAAGCTGGCCGACCAGATCTCCGACGCGGTACTGGATGCCATTCTCGCCGAGGACAAGTTTGCCCGCGTGGCCTGTGAAACCATGGTGAAAACCGGGGTCGCCATCGTCGGCGGCGAAATCACCACCAGCGCCTGGGTCGATCTGGAGGACCTGGTGCGCGGGGTGATCAAGGACATCGGCTATACCTCGTCGAATGTCGGCTACGACGCCGACACCTGCGGGGTGATCAACATCATCGGCAAGCAGTCCCCGGATATCGCCCAGGGTGTCGATCGGCAGAAGCCGGAAGACCAGGGCGCCGGTGACCAGGGCCTGATGTTCGGCTACGCCAGCAACGAGACCGACGTGCTAATGCCGGCGCCGATCACCTTCGCCCACCGGCTGGTCGAGCGCCAGGCGGAAGTGCGCAAGAATGGCACGCTGAACTGGCTGCGTCCGGACGCCAAGTCGCAGGTCACCTGCCGCTACGACAATGGCAAGGTGGTCGGCATCGACGCCATCGTGCTGTCGACCCAGCACAACCCGGAAATCGAACAGTCCGATCTGCGCGAAGCGGTGATGGAAACCATCATCAAGCAGGTGATCCCGGCCGAACTGCTGCATGCCGACACCCAGTACCACATCAACCCGACCGGCAAGTTCGTCATCGGCGGCCCGGTCGGCGACTGCGGCCTGACCGGACGCAAGATCATCGTCGATACCTACGGCGGCATGGCCCGCCACGGTGGCGGTGCCTTCTCCGGCAAGGACCCGTCCAAGGTCGACCGCAGCGCCGCCTACGCCGGCCGCTACGTGGCCAAGAACATCGTCGCCGCCGGCCTGGCCGAGCGCTGCGAGATCCAGGTGTCCTACGCCATCGGCGTGGCCCAGCCGACCTCGGTTTCGGTCAATACCTTCGGCACCGGCAGGATCAGTGATGAGCAGATCATCAGGCTGGTACGCGAGCACTTCGACCTGCGGCCTTACGCCATTACCCGTATGCTCGACCTGCTGCACCCGATGTACCGCGCCACCGCGGCCTACGGCCACTTTGGCCGCAGCCCCTTCGAGATGACGGTAAAAGGCGAAACCTTCACCGCCTTCCCGTGGGAAAAGACCGACCGGGCCGAGGCGTTACAGGCGGACGCCGGGCTTTGACGGGGCATCAGGTTTCACCTTAACTGGACACCTGATTTCAACTGTAGGAGCCCCGCCCCGGGGCGATCGGCGCGCACAGCGCGCCCGGGATCTGGACCTGGCACTCCTGGCTGGCCTTGCGGCCAGCGTCGCGGCGGGGCGCCGCTCCCACAATGGGTACACCCACAATAGGCGCAACAGCTGTGTAGGACCCAGCGATCAGCTAGCGCCGGAAGCCCTCATGGCAGCTGCGGCAGCCCTGCTGCACAGCGGCCATGGACTCGGCCACCTGCTCCGGCGTTTCGACGCCCTGGCGGGTGATGGCGACCAGGTCGGTCACGGCATTGCGGTACTGGTCGATGGCTCGCTGCCACTCGGCCGGCTCGGACCAGACGGTAGGCAGGGCGGCATTGCGCTGCTTCGAGTCGCCGGGTTCGGGGAAGTACTGCCACGGTGCTTCGACCAGTTCGACCAGGCCCTCGGCATGGGCGGCGAAGGATTCGCCGTCGAACGGCAGACGCTCACCGAGCATGCCGCCCATCGGCTCGCTGTGGTGCAGGAACTGCTTGAATACGGCCTGGCGCTTGCCTTCGGGCGAGTCGGGGTCGGCAGGACCACCGCAGCCGACCAGGGTCAGCGCGAGGGTCGCGAGCAACAGAATTCGGGGGTATGGAACAGACAACAGGTTTCCTCCCTGGCTGAAAATGAAAGGGCGCATGTTACAGGCGCCCGCCAGCTTACATCCATTTGGAGAGAGTTATGAGCGCAGTCATGCAAGCAGATTTTACCGACTACAAGGTCGCCGACATCAACCTGGCCGATTACGGCCGCCGCGAGATCATCATCGCCGAATCGGAAATGCCGGCGCTGATGGCCATGCGCCGCAAGTACGCCGGCGAGCAGCCACTCAAGGGCGCGCGTATCCTCGGCTGCATCCACATGACCATCCAGACCGCGGTACTGATCGAGACCCTGGTCGAGCTGGGCGCCGAAGTGCGCTGGTCCTCGTGCAACATCTTCTCCACCCAGGACCATGCCGCCGCCGCGATCGCCGCAGCGGGCGTTCCGGTGTTCGCCTGGAAGGGTGAAACCGAAGAAGAATACGAATGGTGCATCGAGCAGACCATCCTCAAGGATGGCCAGCCGTGGAACGCCAACATGGTGCTGGACGACGGCGGCGACCTGACCCAGATCCTGCATGAGAAATACCCCCAGGTGCTCGACGCGGTGCACGGCGTCACCGAGGAAACCACCACCGGGGTACACCGCCTGCTGGACATGTTGAAGAAAGGCACGCTCAAGGTGCCGGCGATCAACGTCAACGACTCGGTGACCAAGAGCAAGAACGACAACAAGTACGGCTGCCGCCACAGCCTCAACGACGCCATCAAGCGCGCCACCGACCACCTGCTGTCCGGCAAGAAGGCGCTGGTCATCGGCTATGGTGACGTAGGCAAGGGCTCGTCCCAGTCGCTGCGCCAGGAAGGCATGATCGTGCGCGTGGCCGAGGCCGACCCGATCTGCGCCATGCAGGCCTGCATGGATGGCTTCGAGGTGGTATCGCCCTACCTCAACGGCATCAACGACGGCAGCGAAGCCTGCATCAACCGCGAGCTGCTGGGCAACACCGACCTGATCGTCACCACCACCGGCAACGTCAACGTGTGTGACGCCAACATGCTCAAGGCGCTGAAGAAGCGCGCCGTAGTGTGCAATATCGGCCACTTCGACAACGAGATCGATACCGCCTACACCCGCCAGCACTGGCACTGGGAAGAGGTCAAGCCGCAGGTGCACAAGATCCATCGCACCGGCAAGGACAACTTCGATCCGGCCAACGATGACTACCTGATCCTGCTGGCCGAGGGCCGTCTGGTCAACCTGGGCAACGCCACCGGCCACCCCAGCCGCATCATGGATGGCTCCTTCGCCAACCAGGTACTGGCGCAGATCCACCTGTTCAAGCAGGGCTACGCCAACCTGGATGCCAGCGCCAAGGCCGAACTGCTGCGTGTAGAAGTGCTGCCCAAGGAGCTGGACGAGGAAGTCGCGCTGGAAATGGTCAAGGGCTTCGGCGGCGTCATCACCCGCCTGACCCAGGACCAGGCAGACTACATCGGCGTGCCGGTGAACGGCCCGTTCAAGCCCGATACCTACCGCTACTGATTGATAGCGATAAGCTGCGAGGTGCTGTGTAGGAGCGGCGCCTCGCCACGATCTGCAGATCCGCTATCGCCCCGAGGCGGGGCTCCTACGAGATGAGTTTGAGAGACACGTCATGACGACCAATAAAAGCATTCCCGTCAGCTTCGAGTTCTTCCCGACCAAGACTGAAGCCGGCCATGAGAAATTGATCGCTGCGGCCCATGTACTGGCCGGGCAGCAGCCCGAGTTTTTCTCGGTGACCTACGGTGCCGGCGGCTCCACCCGCGACCGCACCCTGAATACCGTGCTGCAACTGGACCAGCAGGTGAAGATCCCCACCGCGCCGCACCTGTCCTGTGTCGGCGACAGCAAGGACGACCTGCGCCAGTTGCTCAACCAGTACCGCGAGGCCGGCATCCGCCGCATCGTCGCCCTGCGTGGCGACCTGCCCTCGGGCATGGGCCGGGCGTCCGGCGAGCTGCGCTATGCCAACGAGCTGGTGGAGTTCATCCGCGAGGAAACCGGCGACCATTTCACCATCGAAGTGGCCGCCTACCCCGAGGCGCACCCGCAGGCGCGCAACTTCGAGGACGACCTGCAGAACTTCATCCGCAAGGCCCGCGCCGGCGCCGACAGCGCCATCACCCAGTACTTCTTCAACGCCGACTGCTATTTCTACTTCGTCGAGCGGGTACGCAAGGCCGGCGTGGAGACACCGATCGTGCCGGGCATCATGCCGATCACCAACTACAGCAGCCTGTCGCGCTTCTCCGACGCCTGCGGCGCGGAAATCCCGCGCTGGATCCGCAAGCAGCTGGAGTCCTATGGCGACGACAGCCGCAGCATCAGTGCCTTCGGTACCGAGGTGATCAGCGACATGTGCCGCCGGCTGCTCGATGGCGGCGCGCCAAGCCTGCATTTCTATACGCTGAACCAGGCCGAACCGAGCCTGGCGATCCTGCGCAACCTCTAGAGGCAGTGCATCCGGGGCAGGCAGCTGTCGTCGAGCAAGCGCTCGACAACCCCAGGGGCGTAGCGCTCCCGCGCTGCGCCTGTGGCCTCCGAGCAACCCCGTCGTCGAGCAGGCGCTCGATAAGATGGTCTCCTCCCTCTCCCTCTACGGCGTCGCGATGCGCCAGAGGATAGATG
>NZ_JACLGO010000003.1 GCF_014219065.1 Halopseudomonas xiamenensis | reverse complement strand
AGCGGGCGAAGCAGTGCTTCGCTTTTCCCGCTTTCGCCCCGCAAGGGGCGAGGGGTGACTCGCGTCTGGTTGGCCATACCATCCTGAGAGAACATACCTGCCGGACAGTATCCTCGGGGAACATCAATATTCTCGGGTTTGATATTCCAAGACCTTGACCAGAAACTCGGCAACCCAGGATCACTCCGCAACCACCGCCGCGAGTCACCCCTCGCCCCTTGCGGGAGAGGGGCCGGGGGAGAGGGGGAAGGCAGCCTACACCAACCGAAAAAACTCCCGAGCCGTCGCCGTGGTATGTTCAGCCAACAGCTCCAGGCTTTCCCCGCGACAGGCCGCCACCATGCTCGCCACTTCCGGCAGCCAGGCCGGTTCGTTGCGGCGGTTCTTCGGCTTTGGTGACAGGGTGCGGGGCAGCAGCCAGGGGGCGTCGGTTTCCAGCATCAGGCGTCCGGCGGGAATATCCCTGACCAGCGGTTGCAGGTGGGTGCCGCGTCGTTCATCACAGATCCAGCCAGTAATGCCGATGTGCAGGTCCAGATCCAGGTAGCCATACAGTGCCTGGCGGTCGGCGGTGAAGCAGTGCACCACGGCGGCTGGCAGTCGATCGCGGAAATCGCGCAGGATGCCGACCAGAGTGTCGCTGGCTTCGCGCTCGTGCAGGAATACCGGGTAGCCCAGCTCCACCGCCAGCTCCAGCTGCTGTTCGAGCGCCTTGAGCTGTTGGGGGCGGGGGGAAAAGTCGCGGTTGAAGTCCAGGCCGCATTCACCGATGGCGCGTACGCAATCGGCCTGGGCCAGCAGGCGCAGGTCGTTGGCGGACTCGCTGTTCCAGTGGCGCGCGCCATGCGGGTGGACGCCAGCGGTGCAGAACAGTCGTTGCGGGTCTGTCGCGCACTGCGCCTGGATGGCGGTGCACTCATCGAGGCCGGTGGCGGTCAGTATCATCTGGCTGATACCGGCCGCCCAGGCTCGTTCGAGAACGGCTTCACGGTCCTTGTCAAAGGCGGCGTCAAGCAGGTTGACGCCGATATCGACCCATTCCATGAGGAGGTGCCTCGCTCAGCTGCGCCGTGGCGGCTTGGCTGAGCGGGGTTTGCCGGCAAAGTCCTTGCGCGGCGGGCGGGGGCTGCGGGGACGCTCGGTTTCACCGGGCGGCAGCGGCCATTCGCGGATCTGCAGGGCGACTCCATTGACCTCGATCCCGGCCAGCTTGCTGAGCACCGACTGATCCAGCTGCGGCAGATAGACCCCGGTATGCTCGGTGAACATCTTGATGTGACCGATCTGCTGGCGACGCAGGCCGCCGTGCTTGACCAGTGCATCCACCAGCGGCTTGGGCATCAGGTTGTTGGAGCGACCGCCCTGCACCTTGTAGCGCACCAGGCCGCTGTCGCGGTCATCGGCCGCTTCACGGCGCGGTGGGGCGACGGGCAGGTCGGCAACGGGTTCGACCAGGGTTTTCGCGCCGGGCAGGATGGCCAGCAGGCTGGCGGCCAGCTCCAGCGGGTCCATGCTGGTCAGTTGCAGCAGGTCGTCGACCAGTTGGTGATGCAGCGAGCCAGTGCTTTCGGCGGCGTTCTGCAGGCGGGTAGCCAGTTTGCTCAGGCGACCACTGCGGACTGCGTCGGCGCTGGGCAGGGCCTGCTGTTCGATCTTCTGGCCGGTGGCCTTTTCCAGCACGTGCAGCATGCGCCGCTCACGCGGGGTGACGAACAGGATCGCGGTGCCGGAGCGACCGGCGCGGCCGGTACGACCGATGCGGTGCACATAGGACTCGCTGTCATGCGGAAGGTCGTAGTTGAGCACGTGGGAAATACGCTCAACATCCAGACCACGGGCGGCGACGTCGGTGGCGACCACGATGTCCAGCAGGCCGCGCTTGAGGCGGTCGACCACCTGCTCGCGCAATTGCTGGCTGAGGTCGCCGTTCAGCGCCGCGGCGGCGAAGCCACGGGCTTCCAGGCGCTCGGACAGTTCCAGGCTGGCGGTCTTGGTGCGTACGAAGACGATCATCGCCTCGACCGGCTCGACTTCGAGCAGGCGGGTCATGGCATCCAGCTTGTGGTGGTTGGCCACTTCCCAGACTTTCTGGGTAATGGTGTCCAGGCTGCTACTCTTGCCACTGTGCAGGCGGATTTCCTTTGGCTCGCGCATGTGCTTGCGCGCCACGGTACGTACGCCGGCGGGCATGGTGGCGGAGAACAGTGCCTTCTGGGTTTGCTCCGGGACCTTTTCGAATACCGCGTCGAGGTCGTCGGCAAAGCCCATCTTGAGCATCTCATCGGCTTCGTCGAGCACCAGGAAACGCATGTTGTCGAACTTGATGCTGCCCCGGCGCATGTGGTCGGTCAGTCGGCCGGGGGTGGCCACGACGACATGCGCGCCGCGCTCCAGCGCCTTGAACTGAGGAGCAAAAGGGGAGCCGCCGTACAGCGCCAGCACGGAAAAGCCGGGCAGGAACTGGGCATAGCGCTGCAGCGCTTCGGCGACCTGCAGTGCCAATTCCCGGGTAGGGGTCAGGATCAGTGCCTGGGTGGCGCGCACGCTCACATCGATGCTCGCCAGCAGCGGCAGCGCGAAAGCGGCGGTCTTGCCGGTGCCGGTCTGGGCCAGTCCCAGCAGATCATCACCGGCCAACAGGGTCGGAATAGCCTCGGCCTGGATAGGAGAGGGTGTTTCATAGCCGAGGCTGTTCAGAGCCTCAAGAAGCGGTGCAGGCAAGCCGAGATCGGCAAACTGCGGTGCCGCCGGAGCGGTATCGGACATACGGGAAGTAAACCTTGGGGGATTGAAGATCGCGTAGTATACGCGTATTCGGCACAAATTGCCGCAAGGATTTTCATGCCGTGGCGCAGTGCTCGCCGCACTCCCGATCAACGATGCAGGAGGAAGGTTATGGGTCGCCTGGTAAAGGGGATATGGCACGACGAGTGGTATGACACGGGCTCCACCGGTGGTGCCTTCGTGCGTGAGGATGCCGGTTATCGCAACCGGATCGAGCCGGGTGGGCGCTTCACCCCGGACAGTGGCCGCTACCATCTGTACGTGTCGCTGGCCTGCCCCTGGGCCCACCGCACGCTGATCCTGCGTAAGCTCAAGGGGCTGGAACCGCACATCGATGTGACCGTGGTGCATCCGCACATGCTCGACAAGGGCTGGGTCTACGATCCGGTCGAGCCGTTGTATGGCTTCGAATTCCACTATCAGCTCTACACCCTGGCCAAGCCGGACTACAGCGGGCGGGTGACGGTGCCGGTATTGTGGGACAAGCAGGAGCAGACCATCGTCAACAACGAGTCGGCGGAGATCGTGCGCATCTTCAACAGTGCATTCAACGAGCTGACCGGCAATACCGACGACTATTATCCCGAGGCGTTGCGTGGGGAGATCGACCGGTTGAACGAGCGGGTCTACAACGAGGTGAACAACGGCGTGTACAAGGCCGGTTTCGCCACCGCGCAGGAGGTGTATGCAAAGGAATGTGCAACGCTGTTCAGCGCACTGGATTGGCTGGACGGCCTGCTCGCGGAGCGCCGCTATCTGGCCGGCGATCGCATCACCGAGGCGGACTGGCGGCTGTTCACCACGCTGGTGCGTTTCGACCCGGTGTACCATGGCCACTTCAAGTGCAATATCCGACGCATTCAGGATTATCCGAATCTGTCCGGCTTTCTGCGCGAGTTGTATCAGTGGCCCGGTGTGGCGGGGACGGTCGACTTTCACCATATCAAGCAGCATTACTACTACAGCCACGAGACCATCAATCCGACGCGGATTGTGCCCCTGGGCGAGGGGCCGGATCTGATGTTGCCGCATGGGCGCGGGGTACGACCGGCGGAGTGGTTGGGGCTTTGAGGTTGTGCCTGCGGGTAGGCTGTTTTCCCCCTCTCCCAAGCCCCGCTCCGCGCCCCGGCCCTTCGCAGAGCTCAGGGCGCTCAAGCGGGCGAAGCAATGCTTCGCTTATTCCGCTTTCGCCCCACCAGGGGAGAGGGAGCAGAACGGTGCTGATCGAAACAGCTCAGTCATTCTGCAATGAGATTACATCAGACATACCCAAAACAACCAGAACGCACAAACTAACTCCCTCTCCCCTGGTGGGAGAGGGCTGGGGAGAGGGGGCGCGCAGGGGCAGCCTCAATACTGTATATCCACCACCCAATACACCCGCTCACCCACCGGCGCCTGCACCACCACCTCGTCATCCACCCGCTTGCCGAGCAATGCGCGGGCCAGGGGGCTGTCGATGCTGATGTGCTGCTGCTTGGGGTCGATCTCATCCGGGCCGACGATGCGGACCTTCAGTGGCTGGCCGTCTTCATCCTCCAGTTCGACCCGGGCACTGAAGAAGATCTTCTGTGGGTCGCTGGGTGGCTGGTCGATGACCTTCAGGTTTTCCAGCCGCTTGCGCAGAAAGCGTACGCGGCTGTCGATCTGGCGCAGCATCTTCTTGCCGTAGGTGTATTCGGCATTTTCCGAACGGTCGCCCTGGGCAGCGGCTTCGCTGACCGCGCGGGTGACTTCCGGGCGTTGTACATTCCATAGCTGATGCAACTCGTCACGCAGGCGCTGGGCGCCTTCGGCGGTGATCAGTGGTGTGCCAGCGGAACGTGGAGGGCGGTAGCGGCTCATGCTCAGGCTCCCCGGTTGATCAGTTTCATGGGGCTCTGGTTGACCACGGCGCGGGTGCCGAGGGCGCCAGCGAAGCCAATCAGCAGGGCGCCGGCCAGCGGTACCAGCAGCCACAGCGAAAAGTGCGGTTGCCAGGCCAGGTCCAGGGCAAAGCGATACAGCAACCAGGTCACCAGTTCGGCGGCAACGATCGCCAGCAGGCCGGCCAGCGCTCCGAGCAGGCTGAATTCCAGCCGGTTGGCCTGGCGCAGCAGTTGCCGACGGGCGCCCAGGGTACGCAGCAACGCGCCTTCGTACAGGCGGGTGTCCAGGGTGGCCTGCAGTGAGGCGAACAATACGGTAAAGCCGGCCAGCAATACGAATATCAGCACATACTCCACGGCCAGGGTGACCTGGTCGAGGATGTCGCGCAGTTGCTGCAGTATGGCTTCGACTTCCAGCAGCGTCATTGCCGGGAAGGCTCTGGTCAGTTCACGCAGGCCGTCGCGCTGGTCGGCGGGCAGGTGGAAGCTGGTCAGCAGGGTGCTGGGCTGGCCTTCCAGTGCGCCGGGAGAGAACACCATGTAGAAGTTGGGGGTGAAGTTGTCCCAGTTGACCTCGCGGATGCTGCTGACTTCGGCCTCCACTGTGGCACCGCCGATGACGAAGCTGAGCTGGTCACCGAGCCCCACGCCGAGACTGTCGGCCAGCTCCGCCTCGACCGATACCCGGTGCTCGTCGCTGGGCGGTAGTTGCTCCCACCATAGGCCTTCACGCAGCAGGTTGTCGGGTGCCAGTTCGCTGGCCCAGGTCAGACTCAGGTCGCGGTTGATGGCGCGTTCCCCAGGGCTGTCCTTGGTGACGTGCTCACGTACCGGCTCGCCATTGATCGCGGTCAGCCGGCCCGGGGTGACCGGATACAGCGGTGCGCTGCGGGCGCCGATATCATCCAGGGCCTGGCGAAATGCCGGCTCCTCGGCGGGCAGGATGTTCAGGGCGAAGTGGTTGGGTGCGTCTTCCGGCAACTGCGCCTGCCAGGCGTCGAGCAGTTCGGTGCGCAGGATGAAGATCACCACCATCGACATCAGGATCAGCCCGAAGGCCAGTATCTGTCCGGCGGCCGCGGCAGGTTGCTTGAGCAGTTGGCCGCTACCCAGGCGCCAGGCCAGCCCGGCATTGCGCAGGCGATTGCCACTGGCGCGCAACAGCAGCCAGGCCAGTGAACCGAGCAGCAGTGCGGCAAGGGCGCCACCGAAGATCACCGCCAGGGTCATCGGCAGGTTGCCGGTGAATTGCCACATCAGCAGGCTCAGGCCGGACAGGGCCAGGCCGTAGATCAGCCAGGCGCTACCAGGCAGCGGAGTCAGCTCGCGGCGCAATACCCGCAGCGGTGAGACCCGGCCCAGGCGCAGCAGCGGCGGCAGGCCGAAGCCAAGCAGACCGACCAGGCCCGTGGCCGAACCCACCAGCAGCGGTTTGGGGCCGGCGGCGGGCAGGTCCGGCGGCAGCAAGTCGCGCAGCAGGTGGATCAGCCCCCATTGCATCAGCCAGCCGGCGAACAGGCCGAGCAGGGTGGCAATGATGCCGAGCCCCAGCAGCTGTAGCAGGAACAGACGCAGGGTACGTTGGCGGCTGGCGCCGAGACAGCGCAGCAGCGCGCTGGTGTCGTAGTGGCGGCTGGCGAAGCGGCTGGCCGAGAGTGCCACGGCAACGCCGGCCAACACTACCGCAGCAATGCTGGCCAGGCCCAGGAACTGGTTGGCGCGCTGCAGCGCGCTGCCAATCTGGCGGTTGTCATCGGCGACCGAGGTCAGCCGCTGGTGGCTTTCCAGGCGTGGTTCCAGCCATTGGCGGTAGCGTTGCAGATCTGCTTCGCTGCCACTGACCAGCAGGCGATAGCGGACCCGGCTGCCCGGTTGCACGACGCGGGTGGCGGGCAGGTCGGCGAGGTTCATCAGTACCCTGGGAGTAAGGCTGTAGAAGTCGCCGGCGCGATCCGGTTCATGGGTCAGCAGCGCGCTGATGCGCAGCTGTGCATAGCCGATTTCCAGCGTATCGCCGACCTCCAGCCCCAGCACATTGAGCAGGCGTGGCTCAATCCAGACGCTGCCGGCATCGGGAATGTCGGTGGCAACCTGTTCGGCGCCGAAGGCCTGCTGGGCGATACGCACCTCGCCGCGCAGCGGATAGTCGGGACCCACGGCCTTGATGCTGGACAGCTGCATCTCCATGTCACTTGAAGTGACGCTGGAAAAATCAACCATATCAGTATGTTGAAGGCTATTGTTGATAGCTTCCTGGAGGAACTCCTGCGGCAGTGGTTCCCGCGACGAGATGCGCATGTCGGCACCCAGGAACTCGGCGGCGCGGGTCGCCATGCCGCGCTGCAGACGGTCGGTAAAGAAGCTGATGGCGGTGCTGACCAGTACCGCTATCAGCAGTGCCAACAGCATTACCCGCAGCTCGCCGGCGCGCCACTCGCGCAGCAGCAGGCGCGAAGCCAGGGGCAGGTCGCGTCCGATCATGGCTGGTCTTCCTTGAGGCGGCCGGCTTCCAGATGCAGTGCAGCGGCGCAACGTTCGGCCAGGCGTGCGTCATGGGTGACCATGACCAGGGTGGTGCCCTGTTCGCGGTTGAGTTCGAACAGCAGGTCGGTGATATGGGCGCCGGTCACCGCGTCGAGGTTGCCGGTGGGCTCGTCGGCGAACAGGATAGCCGGTTCGCTGGCGAAGGCCCGGGCGATTGCCACCCGTTGCTGCTCGCCGCCGGACAACTGTCGCGGGTAGTGGCTCAGGCGATGGCCCAGGCCGACCCGTTCGAGCAACTGCCGCGAGCGCTCCGCGGCGTCGCGACGACCCTCCAGCTCCAGCGGTAGCATGACGTTCTCCAGGGCGTTGAGGCTGTCCAGCAACTGGAAGGACTGGAACACGAAGCCCACCTGCTCAGCGCGCAACGCGGCACGCTGGTCCTCGTCCAGGGTGGCGAGTGATTGCCCGGCCAGAATGACTTCGCCACTGCTCGGCAGATCCAGCCCGGCGAGCAGGCTGAGCAGCGTGGACTTGCCCGAGCCGGAAGCGCCGACGATGGCTACGCTGCCGCCGCGGGCGATGCTCAAGCTGACATCATCGAGAATGGTCAGCTTCGCTTCCGGGGCATCGACGACTTTGCTAAGGTGACGGGCGATGATAACGCTGTCTGACATGGGTATCGGCCTTGATGAATGTCTGGAAAAAATGCGCTGCCGGGGTGTTCTGTTGGGTGCTGGCATGGCCGGCACTGGCACAGAACATTCTGCTGGTCGGCGATAGTATCAGCGCCGCCTTCGGTCTGGAAATCGAGCAGGGCTGGGTAAGGCTGCTGGAGCAGCGTCTGGCGGAGGAAAACCAGCCCTACAGGGTGGTCAACGCCTCGGTCAGTGGCGACACCACCGCAGGCGGCCTGGCCAGGCTGCCCGCGCTGCTGGCGGAGGTCGAGCCGGAACTGGTGGTGATCGAACTGGGTGGCAACGATGGGCTGCGGGCATTGCCGGTAGCCAATATGCAACAGAATCTTTCCAGCATGGTTCGGCTGGCCCGGGAGGCCGATGCCGATGTGATCCTGCTGGGTATGCGGATTCCGCCGAATTATGGTCCGCGCTACTCGGATGCCTTCGAACAGGCTTTCACTTCGGTGGCCGAGGAGCATGAGGTGGCGCTGATTCCCTTCCTGCTGGAGGGCGTGGGCGGGGTCGAAGGCAAGATGCAGGACGATGGGGTGCATCCTACCGCTGCAGCCCAGGCGGTTTTGCTGGATAATGCCTGGCCGGCCATCAGCCAGTGGCTCGAGTCACGCTGATGGCATTGAGAGCGGCATTGATTCAGTGTAAGGAGCAGGTTGGTGACAGTGTCCTGGATGGCCAGACGTTGGTGTGTAGTTGAGCAGGACGAGCAGCAAGACCTGTTCGTGGGAGATCCATGGCATGTGCATCTGGTGGATATCAATCTGCGTCTGGATGCGCCGCTGGAGCGCTCGTTGTGTGGTGATCTGTTGCCATCGAAGCCGGTATACCGGGAGGTGCAGCGCAAGTTGCTGAAGAATCTGTGCCCGCAGTGCATGGATATGGCGCAGACATTGCGCGAGGCCGGCCGGCGTCCGGCGGCACGGCGGGGAACGGTGGTGGCGCCCATGGTTCAACAGTTTGATCTGTATGCAGCGGTCGGAGGGTGAGGGCATGAGGTTGCTAGGCAGGGTGGCAGGTGGCGCACTGGCGCTGTGGCTGACGGCCACGGCGCTGGCGGCCGACTATCCGCTCGAGCCGGGGCAGCAGGTGATCGGCTCGCTGTCCAGCGTGACGGCGGTGTATGAGGATACCTTCGCCGACCTGGCCGATACCTACGGCTTCGGTTTCCTGGAAATGCAGGCGGCCAACCCCGGGGTGGACCCCTGGTTGCCCGGCGCCGGCACCAGCATCCGCCTGCCCGGGCAGCACATCCTGCCCGATGCCCCGCGCAACGGTATCGTGATCAACCTGCCGGAATACCGTCTCTACTACTATCCGCAGGATGGCAACCGGGTCAGCACCTGGCCGGTGGGCATCGGGCGCGAGGGCTGGTCGTCGCCGATCGGCGAGACCCGGGTGGCGCGCAAGGAGGCCAATCCGTCCTGGTACCCGCCACAGTCGATCCGCGAGGAACATGCCGCGGCGGGTGATCCCTTGCCGGCCGTGGTGCCGCCGGGCCCGGACAACCCCATGGGGCCGTTCAAGATGAACCTGGCCATGAGTGGTTATGTGATCCATGGCACCAACAAGTCGTTCGGCATCGGCATGCGGGTCAGCCACGGTTGCTTCCGCATGAACAACCGGGATGTCACCGAGTTGTTCCCCCAGGTGCCGGTGGGCACGCCGGTGACCATTGTCAACCAGCCCTACAAGCTGGGCGTGCTGGACGGCGAGCTGTATCTGGAAGTGCACACGCCGCTCGACGAGCATGGCTTCCCTTCGTCGCTGGACAAGCTGGCGGCGATCCAGGCGTTGTTGCAGGCGCGCAGCGAGCTGGTCGCCGGCTACCGGCTGGACTGGCAGAAGATACGGGACATGGTGTTTGCCGAAGAGGGTGTCGCCGGGGTGATCGGCACGCCGTACAACGAGTTCGGTACGTTCTGAGAGACTGTGAAGGCGTCCGGGCCGTAGCTGGACGCCTTCACAGTTGACGCTGGCTTACTTGCGACTGGCTCTTTCGAGCATACGCAGGGCACGCTCGTTGGCTTCGTCAGCCGTTTGCTGGGCACGCTGTGCGGCAGCCAGGGCTTCCTCGGCCTTGCGGTTGGCCTCGTCAGCGGTGGATTGCGCACGGGCCGCGGCATTTTCGTTGGCAGACAGGCGGGAAGTGGTTTCTTCCTGGTACTGGTTGCTGCTGCAGCCCACTGCCAGCAGCGCTGCCAGAGACAATGCCGAAAGTTTCAGTGCAGTATTCATCTTGATACCCCTTTGTTGACGATAGTGTCGTTTTGCCGACATATGAATCCTAGCAGTTTTCAGACGGATGGCGATTGACTAGCGTCATAACCCCTGTGCGTTTGTCGACATTCAGCTCAATGACTGATGGCCGGGCAGGTTTGTTCCCGGCCGGGGCTGAGCTAATGTAGTTGGTGCAAAATCATAAATATAAAAGGATTGCATCACATGTTGGGATACCTGGGGTTGTTCGCGGGGCTCGCGCTGCTGATCTGGTTTGCGCTCAGGGGTGTGAATATCTTTCTGGCGTCGGTCGTCTGCGCGTTGGTGGTGGCGATTCCCAACGGCATTCTGCTGCCGGCGGCGCTGCTCGAGCATTATCCATTTGGTCCGCTGGGGGCTTTCACCTTCGCCGGTAAGTTCTTCCTGTTGTTTCTCTGTGGTGCGATCTTCGGTAAGGCCATGGCCACCAGCCAGGCAGCCAAGAGCATCGCCGTTGCCATTACCCGGGGGCTGGGGACCCGGCATACGCTGCTGGTCGGGATGGTGGTCTGCGCGCTACTGACCTACGGCGGGGTGGTGGTGTTCGTGGTGGTGTTCACCATGTATCCGCTGGGTATCACGCTGATGCGCGAAGCCAACCTGCCGAAGCGCATCTGGTGTGCGGCTACCGCGATTGGCGCTGGTACCTTCACCATGACCGCTTTGCCTGGCTCGCCCTCGATTCATAACGTGATTTCTGCCAGCGCCCTGGGTACCGACCTGTTTGCTGGTGGCTGGATCGGTCTGTTCGCCGCCGCGATCATGGCCGTGCTCGGCATGTGGTATGTGGAGCGGGAATGGCGTGTGGCCCGGGCCCGGGGTGAGGGTTTTGTCGAGAATGCCCAGGACCTGCGCATGGAACAATTGATCGGTGACCCGAACGAGGCGCCGCCGTGGGGCCTGGCGCTGATTCCGTTGATACTGGTGCTGGCGGTGATCATGTTGCCGCGTCTCATCCTGGGGCTGGCCGACTGGTCGGAAACCGAAGGGCTGTTGGCCCAGATACTGCGCTTCAGTGCCAGCCAGCCGATCGTCTGGCCGAGTATTGCGCTGATCGTCGGCTCGCTGGCCTGCGCCGCGCTGTTCGCCAATGCGCGGCGCAAGATCGGCCAGGTGTTCGGTCAGGGCGCCGAGGACTCGGTCATGCCGTTGCTCAATACCGCCGCGGTGATCGGTTTCGGTGGGGTGGTTACCCAGACCGCCGGCTTCGGCGAGTTTGCCCAGTGGATACTGGGGGTGAACATGCCGCCGCTGCTGTCGGTATTCGCCTCGATCAGTACGCTGTCGGCGATTGTCGGCTCGTCCTCGGGCGGACTGCAGATATTCATGCAGACCCTGGCACCGAGCTACCTGGAGATGGGTATACAGCCGGAGATCCTGCACCGTATCGCGGCGATCGCCTCCGGTGGCCTGGACTCGCTGCCGCACTGTGGCGCGGTCATCGCCACTTTCATGATCATGGGCCTGACTCACCGCGAGGCATACAAGGACATGTTCATGGTGACCGTGGCGGTACCGGTAGCGGCCTGCCTGTTGTCCGTCGCCCTGTTGATGGCGCTGGGCGTGGGTGTCACGCCACCGGCATGATGAAGGAATGGCCAGGAGCGGAATCTTCTGCCCTGGCCGCAGGTCAATTGATGTTCCAGCAACCCCTGGATGGGAGGCAGCAATGATGTCTGATGTTGCGGTTCGGCACGACCCTGCAAACAATATGTTCTATATCGATGGTGATGGTGGCCGGGCCTGTCTCAGCTACATGGACCTCGGCAAGCAGACCATGGATATCTATCGTACCTTCGTGCCCGACGCCCTGCGTGGGCATGGGCTGGCGGCCCGGCTGGCGGCGGAGGCACTGTGTTACGCGCAGCAGCAGGGCTATACGGTGATTGCCTCATGCTCTTATGTCGAGCGCTATATGCAGCGTCAGCAGGAGCCTGGCTGAAGATATGAAAAACCCCGCCGCAGCGGGGTTTTCAATACTCTGGAATCACTGGCCGCGCTTGCGCGCCGGCAATACATCCTTGAGCTTGGCATGCATGCTGCGCACGGCCTGGACCGTGGTGTCCCAGTCGATGCAGGCATCGGTGATGGATACGCCGTACTCCAGTTGCGTCAGGTCCTTGTTGATTGCCTGGTTGCCCCAGCCGATATGGCTTTCGACCATCAGGCCGACGATCGAGCTGTTGCCCTCGACGATCTGGTTGGCGACGTTGTCCATGACCAGTGGTTGCAGGGCCGGGTCCTTGTTGGAGTTGGCGTGGCTGCAGTCGATCATGATGTTCGGTTTGACGCCGGCCTTCTCCAGTTCCTTCTCGCACAGGGCGACGCTGACTGAATCATAGTTCGGCTTGCCGTTACCGCCGCGCAGCACCACATGGCCGTACTGGTTGCCGCGGGTGGTGACGATGGACACCTGACCTTCGGCATTGATGCCCATGAAGCGGTGCGGACTGGCGGTGGACTGCAGCGCGTTGATCGCCACGCCGAGGTTGCCGTCGGTGCCGTTCTTGAAGCCGACCGCCGAGGACAGCCCCGAAGCCAGTTCCCGGTGGGTCTGGGACTCGGTGGTGCGCGCACCGATCGCCGACCAGGAAATCAGGTCCTGCAGGTACTGCGGCGAGATCGGGTCCAGCGCCTCGGTGGCGGTGGGCAGGCCCATGTCGGTCAGGTCGCAGAGCAGTTGGCGACCGATATGCAGGCCATCCTCGATCTTGAAGGTGTCATCCAGGTAGGGATCGTTGATCAGCCCTTTCCAGCCCACGGTGGTGCGCGGCTTCTCGAAGTACACGCGCATCACCAGGTACAGGGTGTCGCCCACTTCGGCAGCCAGGGTCTTGAGACGCTGGGCGTAGTCCTTGGCCGCTTCCACATCATGGATGGAGCAGGGGCCTATGACGATGAACAGGCGCTGGTCCTTGCCATCCAGGATGTCGCGAATCACCTGGCGGCTGTCGACCACGGTAGCCTCCGCTGCCGGGCTCATGGGGATCCTGGCCTTGAGTTGGGCAGGGGTAATCATCACTTCGTTGGAAGCAACGTTCAGATCATTGATAGGTAAATCGGCCATCTTCCTTCCCAGCGAGTCTGCAAGGCCGGCAACCTGCCAGCCTGTCAATAATGGGCGACAGCTTAAAGCATGCATGCCGGCTCCGGCTACCCTGTCAGGTGCTATCGGGGGGATTGAGCCGGTATATCGGCAGCTTTGTCGCCAGGTTGACTGTTGCCCGTCGTGCACAGCGATTACCATGGAGCGGTTTATTGCGCATCGTTCAAACAAGAGAGGAAAGGCGAATGACAAAACCACGTATTGGCGTGATCGGCACTGGCGCCATTGGCGGCTTCTATGGCGTGATGCTGGCCCGTGCGGGCTACGATGTGCATTTTCTGCTGCGCAGCGAGTATGCCGCGGTCCAGCAGCACGGCATTACCGTGGAGAGCCGGGTGCATGGTGAGCTGAACCTCGCGCCGGTGCAGGCCTATGACGATGTGGAGGCCATGCCGGCCTGCGACTGGCTACTGGTCGGGGCCAAGTCCACCAGCAATGATTCGCTGGCACCGCTCATCGCGCGCGCCGCCGCGCCGGGCGCGCGGGTGATACTGCTGCAGAACGGACTGAACAACGAGGCGCACCTGCGTGACCAGTTGCCGGCGGACCTGCATCTGATCGGTGGCCTGTGCTACGTCTGCCTGTACCGCAAGGGGCCGGGCGTGGTGGTGCATCAGGACAATGGCATGATCGACCTGGCCTACCATTCCGGCCCGGCGAGCGTCGAGGAACAGCAGCAGATGATCGCCGACGGCGCGGCCATGTTCCGCGAAGCCGGGCTGAAGGCGCGGGAGCAGGACAATCTGGAGGGCGCGCGCTGGCAGAAACTGGTATGGAATGCGCCGTTCAATGGTGTGTCGGTGATTCTCAATGCCGGTACCGAAACGCTGCTGGCCAATCCGGCGAGCCGCCAGTTGATCCGTGACCTGATGCAGGAGGTGGTCGATGCCGCCGAGGCCTGTGGCCACAGCATGCCCGAGTCGCTGGCTGACAAGCTCCTGGTAGGGACCCAGCGCATGCCCGACTATCTGCCGAGCATGTATCACGACTGGCTGCACAAGCGCCCGATGGAGCTGGACAACCTGTACGGCGAAGCGCTGCAACTGGCCGCCGCTGCCGGCTGCAGCATGCCCCGCACCGAGGCGCTGCGAAACATGCTGCAGTTCATCCAGGATGGTTATCTGGCTGACGCCTGAGTATCGATGGCCGGGCTCTACTCTGGCCAATGGAGGGTCGAGGTCCATCTCGACCCAGGGACGGTCTGAGACCCTGCTGTCGTCGAGTCGATCGCGACCCGGTCCGATCGCGGCCCGAGGCGCTCGACAACCCGAGGGGGTGTAGCGCGCCTGCGCTACGCTTTGAGGTCGCACAGCAGTTCACTAACCGACCAGCGGCACCGTAAATTCCCTGCTGCCTCTTCGCTTTTATCATTCTTCGTCTAACCTCACCGTTGTACCTATGAATTTGGTTATAAACGGTCCATGATGTATCGCTTGTCTAGAACGGGGAGATGACATCGATGAAATTGCAGCAGCTGCGCTATATCTGGGAGGTGGCTCACCATGGTCTGAACGTCTCGGCCACGGCACAGAGCCTGTACACTTCCCAGCCGGGCATCAGCAAGCAGATCCGCCTGCTTGAGGACGAGCTGGGTGTCGAGGTCTTCTCCCGCAGCGGCAAGCATCTGACGCGCATCACCCCCGCTGGAGAACGCATTATCCAGACCGCCGGCGAGATCCTGCGCAAGTGCGAGAACATCAAGCAGATCGCCCAGGAGTTCAGCCATGAGCGCAAGGGCACACTGACCCTGGCCACCACCCATACCCAGGCGCGCTATGCCTTGCCGCCGGTGATCCGCCGTTTCATCCAGAACTATCCCGAGGTGTCCCTGCACATGCACCAGGGCACACCGACCCAGATCAGCGAGATGGCGGTGGATGGCACCGCCGACTTCGCCATCGCCACCGAGGGCATGGAGCTGTTCAACGAACTGATCATGATGCCCTGTTACCGCTGGAACCGTTGCGTGATCGTGCCCAAGGGCCATCCGCTGCTGGAGGCCGGCCCGTTGACCCTGGAACTGCTCAGCGAGCAGCCGCTGGTGACCTATGTGTTCGGCTTCACCGGCCGCTCCAAGTTGGACGACGCTTTCAGCCACCATGGGCTGCAGCCGAAGGTGGTATTCACCGCCGCCGATGCGGACGTGATCAAGACCTACGTACGGCTGGGACTGGGGGTAGGTATCGTGGCCAAGATGGCTGTCGATCCCGAACTGGACGATGATCTGGTGGTCATCGACGCCGGCCACCTGTTCGAGTCCAGTGTCACCCACCTGGGATTTCGCAAGGGAACTTTCCTGCGCGGGTTCATGTACGACTTCATCGAGACCTTTGCACCGCACCTGACCCGCGAGCGTATCGAGGAAGTGCTGCAATGCCAGAACCGCATGGAAGTCGAGGCGCTGTTCGAGTCGGTGGAGTTGCCGGTCTATTGAGCGGGTGCCATCGCATCGCCATTTGATGCGAGCGAGTGGGCTGTGATAATGTTGAGAACGATTATCATAAAGTCCGGAGGGAGAGGAGCATGCGTCTTCATGATGCGGGTTGTGAGCCGGAGGGGCGGACCTCTGCGCTCATCGGCATGCTCGAGCGTTCCTCCCTGTTCGCCAGCGTTGACCGTGACATCCTCTGCAGCCTGCTGGCCGATGCCGACCCTCTGCGCTTGAGCAACCGTCAGCACCTGTTCTACATGGGCCAGCAGGCAACGCATTTCTATCTGGTCCAGAGCGGCACGCTGACCCTGTACCGGCCCAGCTATACCGGCGACAACAAGGTGTTTCGTACCGTGGAGCAGGGCGACCTGCTGGTAGAGACCGCCATGTTCCTCGGCCAGCCGGAATATCCGCTATCGGCCCAGGCGGCGACGGACGCCGTGGTCTATCGCATACCGCGTAATAATCTGCTGCAGCTGTGCCGCGAGAATCCGGATTTCAGCCTGGCGATGCTCGGCGGTATGGCCGAGCGTATCTCCCAGTCGCTCAACCGTATCGACCTGCTGACCATCGGTAACGCCGCCCAGCGCCTGGTGATGTACCTGATGGACCTGTACATGCAGCAGCGCAGCGCCTGGCTGGTGCTGCCAGTGGCGCAGAGCCTGCTGGCGCGCCAGCTCAATATCACCCCGGAAACCCTGTCGCGGCAGATGAGCACCTTCCGCCGCAGTGGCCTGATCGGTGACAACCATCCCGAGGTGGTACTGCTGGATATCAAAGGGTTATGCGAGTCGGTCGGCCTGCCGCCACCGAACCCGCAGTTCGAAAGGGTATCGGCCGCCCAGCGCCTGGGCAGCAGCCTGTTCGACTGCTGCAACTACGCCAGCCAGGTGCTGGGCAAGCGCTGAGCCCCTGGACCTGTGTGGGAGCCCCACACTCGGGGCGAGGGGGACTACACCGAACACCCACCCTGATGCTCTTCTCCTGCTGCCAACGGCTCGGCACACCCCTCTTGACCATCCGTGCGTGGCCCACTGAGGGCTGACCAGTTCATTGCCAGGTAGGCCGCGAAACACCCGGCCCACAGCAGACCGGAGATGGCTTGCAATTGGCTCATCCAGGGCAGGAACAGATGCATGCCGGAGGCCGCCCGCAGCAGGGCAGCCAGCACCAGCAGGGTGGCGGTGATCGGCTGCCAGGGGCGGCGATCGAGCCAGAGTCCGGCGTGAATGCGTCCGGCAACCATCATGATGGCAAAGATCGACAGGCCCATGGCTCCGGCCATCAGCAGATGTCGCCCGGAGGATGGCAGCAGTGGCGCACCGAGCCAGGCAGCACCCATCAGAGCGTAGCCCAGCGCAATCAGCCAGTAACTGGCATAGAGCATCAGCGCCCAGCGGGTGAACAGGGCACGGCCGATATGCCAGTCGTTGAGCAGGTTGAGCATGGCCGCAGCGGCGGCCAGGGCCGTCCAGCCGGTGATGACGTCATGCCCGAAGATGAACTCGGTCATGCTGCAGATCAGGATGGTGACAATCGCCAGGTTGCGTCGGGGCGGGCGGGCCAGGTAGCCGACCTCTTCAGTCTGCTGTCGATCCGGATGACCGTGTTCAACCAGCCCATTGACCACACTCATGGATACCCGGCTGGTGGCGATGATGATCAGCACCATCACCATGCCCACACTCAGGTACAGCCAGGCCAAGGGATTACCGCCGGCACCTGCGGCGACAAAGAAGCCCAGTTGCAGCAACGCCAGTGCGGCGATGGCCCAGGCAAAGCTGACATGCCGACGCTCCGGTGCATTCCACACCCGGGGCAACACCTCCCGCAGCAGCAACACCCATAGCGCCAGATTCAGCAGCGCCGCTGGCCAGAGCCCGATCAGCGCAGGCCAGGCACCGGCCAGCAGGTAGGCCAGTCGGGCTGCCAGCCACAGCAGGGTCATCTGCACTAGCGCTCGGCGCGACGGAATCGGGGTGCGGGTAAACTCCGGCACGGCGGTCAGCACAAACCCGGCAATGGCCGCGGTAACGAAGCCGAACAGTAGCTCATGGCCGTGCCATAGCAGGCTGCCGCCGGGCATGCCAGCGGGTACCAGCCCGCGCAGCATCAGCAGCCAGGCGAGGACCATCACCACTGCACTGGCGCCAGTGAGAATAAAGAAAGGCCGGAAGCCGCACATGAACACCGGCCAGTCGCCGCGCAATGCGCCCTTCAATCCGCCGGGTATGCTGCTCATACACTGCACCCCGAATGTTGCTCATGGTGGCTGATCTGGACCGGTAGTTCGCCTTCGTCCAGCCCGAAACCGATCCGTACCTCCCGCACCTGCATCAGTTCAGCGGTGGTCTGGTAGACCCAGGTACTGCTGCGCTCGGCCTGCGGTTGCTGCAGGGTGAACTCGTAGACCATGCGACCAGGGTCCGGCACCATCATCAATATACGGTCGGCCAGGCGTACCGCCTCCATCAGGTCATGGGTGATCATCAGCACCGCGGTGCCCTGTTGCTGTACTTGCTCCTCCAGCTGTCGATAGAGTTCGGCCTTGAGACCGATATCCAGCGCGGAGAAGGGCTCATCCAGCAATAGCAGGTCGGGCTTGATCGCCAGCGCCCGGGCCAGCGATACCCGGCTCTGCATGCCGCCGGACAGCTCATGCGGGTACTTGGCCAGATCCTCGGGCGCCAGGCCCATGCGCTGGGCCAGAGCCGCCGCCTGGCGTTGCCGGGCGGTCTTGGGTACGCCCAGTGCCTTGAGCCCGAGAGCGATATTGTCTGCCGTGGTTTTCCATGGCATCAGCCGCGGCTCCTGGAAAACACAGGCAAGGCCACGAAAGGTCGACTGCATGACCACCTCCGACGGCGTCAGCAGCCCGGCGATGATATGCAGCAGGGTACTCTTGCCGCAGCCCGAGGGACCGACCAGCGCCAGGGTTTCCCCGGCGTACAGGTCCAGCCCGACATCAGCCAGTACCTCGGTCACGCCGTAGCGGTGATACAGATGGCGGATATGCAATTCACTCATGGTCCGGGCTCCGTACGCCAGCGTTCCACCCGCCGCTTGATCGGCTCCAGCAGCAGGTACTCGAAGGCCAGCAGCAGCCCCAGTACCGCAACGATCCAGCCCAGCGACGAGGCGGTGTCCAGTTGCGCGCGGGAGACCGCCAGCGCCGCGCCGACCCCGTCCACGGTAGTCAGCAGTTCGGCCATCACCACGACCTTCCAGGAGGTGCCCAGCGCGGTGATCCAGGCCGGAAACAGATAGGAGGTGATATGCGGCAGGTAGAGGTCGGTCAACAGCATGCGCCAGGGCAGGCGGTAGGCCAGGGCCACATCCTTGAGCTTGTTGTCCAGTGTGCGACCGCCCTGCATGGCCCCGGCAAAGGCAATCGGGAAGCAGGCGATGAACACGGTGAATACCGGTGTGGCATCGCCCATGCCGAACCACAGCATGGCCAGCACCAGCCAGGCGATCGGTGGCATGCCCAGCAGCAGGGTCACCAGTGGGCGGGACATCATCGCTGCGGTCATCGAGCGGCCGGCCAGCAGGCCCAGCAGGGTACCTATGCCCAGCGCCAGCCCCAGCCCGTACAGCGCCCGGCGGGCGGAAATGATCAGCTCCGGCAACGCCTGGCCACTGTCGAACATGCCCGACAGTTGCTGCAGGGTCGCCACCGGGCCAGGCAACACCAGATCACCATAGACCCGCCCACCCAGTTCCCACAGGGCACAGAACAACAGGATGCTGGCCACTGCGCCCCAGCCGCTCCACAGATAGGCGAGGGTGGCCCCCAGCGCATTGTGCAGTGACCGCAATGGACTCATGGCTGCAATCCGTAGAAGGCCGCATCCGGGAGTTTACCGCCGACACTGGCCGGTTGGCGCTCCAGCAGCAATTGCAGAAAGCGCTCCAGCTCCGGGCGGGCCTCGGCGGCACTGGCGTAATGCCGGGGCAGGCTGTTGATCGAGTCGGTGGCGGCTTCGGCGGTCAGTATGTCGATATGCCGTGCCGCCAGTTCGCCACACTCCACTGCTTGAGCCAGGCACCACTGGTGCGAGGCGGCGTAGGCAGCTTCCAGCTGTTGTACCAGTCGCTCATCCTGTCGCGCCTCGCCCAGCACCACCATGCCGGCCTGGGGAATGCGTGCCTCGGTCTGCAGCAGGCGACCCCATTCCGCCTGCAGATCGACGCTGCGATACAGCTCAGGCGCCACCACCGACACCGGGAACGAGCGGGTCTTGCGCAGCGCCATGGACACCGCCGGCTCGGCCAGCAGGGCATGATCCAACCGGCGCATCACCAGCAACTGCATGGCATCCATCGGCGTCGCCATATAGCGCAGGGTAAAGTCCCTGCGTGGGTCCAGCCCGGCCCGTTCGGCGAGGAAGGTGAAGACGATATCCGGCATATCGGCCCGGAAGGGCACGGCGATTTCCTCGCCCTTGAAGTCCGCCAGCGTCTTCAATTCGGGATTGCGCGACACCAGCCACAACATGCCCCACACTGAGACGTTGCTCAGCCGCAGCGGCACCTTGCGGTTATACAAGTTGGCCGCCACATTGGTCGGCATCGCGGTGAAATCGGCCCCACCCTCCAGGGTCAGCGCACGCAACTGATCGGGGTTGCTCCACAGGCGAAACTGTACCTGCCCGGCCACCGCGTCGAGGGCGCCGCTTTCCAGCATATGCAGAAGAGGATAGGACACCGTCGTCGGCGGTCCGGCCAGCACCAGCTTGTCACGGAGCAATGACTCAGCGGCTACCGGCAATGACAGCAGAGCGGTGAATAGGGCACCCAGGGTGCAGTTCAGGATGGGCTTGATAATGATTCGCATACGCCGAGTATATTTTCTTCGTCGTCGAAACGACATGACAAATATCAAGGCGTAAAAGCAAAAGCCAGCTTGCCAAGCTCATCACAGTCTGTCGCATTGCTCCTGTCCATGTCCCAGCCCCCTCTGTAATCCTGTTGCCACATACCGCCATCAAGGAAGCGATATGGCCCACAGCCACGATCAGAATTTCAAGAACCTGATCCTGGACTATCCCCGGCAGGCGCTGGAGTTCTTCGCCGAGCAGGAAGCAGTTGGTCTGGATCAACAGGTGCGGATTACCCCGATCCGCCAGGAACAACTCAAGGAGCGTCTCGGCGACCATTTTCGCGAACTCGATGTACCGCTACTGGTAGAGTGGCCCGACGGACGTCGGGAGACACTGCTGTTCGTCATCGAAGAAGAAACCGATCCCACGCGCTTTTCCATCCGCAGACTTGCCCGCTACTGCCTGGACCTGACCGAGCTAATGAAAACCGACCGGGTAGTACCGGTGGTGATTTTTCTGCGACCCGGCAAGCGGATTCCCACGCAATTGAAACTGGGTGGTGACCGCCACACCTACCTATCCTTCCGGTACCTGGGCTGTGACCTGGCCAGGCTGGAAGCAGGAGATTGGCTACGGAGCAGCAACCTGGTAGCCCGCCTTAACCTGCCCAATATGCACTGGCTGCCGGAACAGAAGATCGACATCTACGCCAGTGCTGTACGTGGATTACAGGAAATGGAGCCGGATCTGGACAAACAGGTCAAATATCTGGACTTCATCGACATCTACACCGCCCTGGATGATAATGAAATGCGTGAATATCAAGAGCGTTACCCGCAGGAGACAAACAAGATGAGTGGATTGCGAGAGCGTTGGTTGAGCGAGGGGAAAGAGCAGGGAATTGCGCAAGGCATAG
Organism: Halopseudomonas xiamenensis; assembly: GCF_014219065.1. Taxonomy (GTDB): domain Bacteria; phylum Pseudomonadota; class Gammaproteobacteria; order Pseudomonadales; family Pseudomonadaceae; genus Halopseudomonas; species Halopseudomonas xiamenensis. Next base: position 208,560 of record NZ_JACLGO010000003.1, on the reverse strand, counting down.
AAAAAGGCGAACGCAGCCTGCTGTATCGCCTGTTGACCCGCCGCTTCGGCCCGCTGGACGAACCTACCGAAGCTCGCCTGCAAAAGGCAACGGCCGCCGAGCTGGAACGCTGGGCCGACAACATCCTCGAAGCCCGAACCCTGGAAGACGTTTTTACCCTGCACTGAACTGGAAGGCTGATCGCGGCCCGGTCGGGTTTCACCTCGGCCGGCGCCATCGCGGGCCGGCCCATCGCTTGAAATGCAGTTCTCCCTTTCTCCAGAATATCGAGCGTTCCGGTAAGCGGAGCCCGTCGGCAACTTCTCGTAAGAGCCGCCATACCCCATAAATCCCCGCCAATTTTTTCCTGCTCTCTTGACATTTATCAAGAGGGTTTCTGATCTCTTCCTGCTAATAATAATGATTCGCATTTGTGGTGGGCTTTGTTTATAGTCATTGACAGTCCTCGGAAGCCTCTGGCAGGGCGTTTCCAGGGACAGGGGGAGGGAAGCGGTAATGCCATTCAAGCAGAAAAAACTGGCGCTCATCATATCGGCGCTATGTCTGGCGGGACCAGCGACGCTGGTACACGGCCAGGAAAATACGAATAACACGGATAAGGTATCAACGGAGGAGGCCGCACGGCAGGACGAGGCGCTGACGCTGCCGCCGATCAACGTTCGCGGCCAGCGGCTGACCCAGGACGAAGTGGGGCATCTGAACGTCTACCAGGAAAACGTCACCAGCGTTTACCAGGGCCGCGAGGAACTGCAGCGCTTCCAGGTCACCAATCCCGGCGACGTGTTCAAGGGCATGAACGGCGTCTACAGCATGGACACGCGCAGCAGCCAGGCCATCACCCCGAATATCCGCGGCATTACCGGCGAGGGGCGCACGCCGCTGACCATCGATGGTACCGAGCAATCGACCAACGTCTGGCTACATTTCGTGGGGGCGGGCAACCGCAGCTATGTCGACCCGGCGCTGTTCCGCAGCATCGAAGTGGAGAAAGGCCCGTCGCTGAGCCGGGGTATCAAGAGCGGCGTGGGCGGGGCGGTGAACATCCGCACCATCGAAGCCGGCGACATCATCCCCGAAGGCGATAGCTGGGGTATCGAAGCTAACCTGAAAACCTCGGGCAATACCAGCAAGCCCCGGTTCGATGCCGCCTCGGTGTATGGTCAGGACTATCGCAGCATACCCGGTGCAGCGCGGGCTAACACGGATGGCATAACGATCGATACGCCACCTGCACGTACCAGAAGCGATAGTCAGGCACTCAACTTCGAGGACCACTCGGAAATGCTGGCCATTGCCGGGCGCAATGAGTTCGTCGATATCCTGCTGTCGCGCAGCGAGCGTACTTCGGGGAACTACTATGCCGGGAAAAACAATGCCGGCAGATATCAGGGACACGATGTATGGGATACCAGTAGCACTGACGTCTACCTCCCTAACCTGACCAAGGTATACGCTGCGGGCAGCGAGGTGTTCAATACCTCCAGTGAAACCGAAACCACCCTGATCAAGAACAATTGGTACCTGCCCAACGAACAAAGGCTGGGTCTGCAATTCATGCGTACCGATACGACCTTCGGTGAAACCACGCCCGGTCGCTCGATGCTGATGTATGCCTATCGAGAGGGCGCGGAGCAAGCCCAGCCGGATCTTGACTGGGCGAACATTCGCAACTTCGTCTATGAAGATCCGCGCTCGGAACTGAGGCTCGACAGTTACAAGCTGAGTTACGACATAAAGCCCATGGACTCCAGATGGCTGGATCTGGAAACCAGTCTGTGGCAGACCAAGGCGAAGGGCACCCGCTATCAAACGGGTGCGTCACCCTGGGGCCTCGATCTTGATGATGCCAAAAGGGATGAATTGGGACTTTGGGATAGTTTCTGTACTGGGCCGTGGGAAGGTACCTGTACTGGGATCTGGCCTGAGCCAGACCACGACGGCACCATTGTTCCCCTTGGCCGGCAATGGACCACTCATGACCGCACTGGCTTTGATTTCAGCAACCAGATGATCCTGGCCAGCAACCTGCAACTGACCCTTGGCGGCAGTTACCAGCAGGAGAAACTGGATGAGCGGGTACAGCAGAGTAATAGAAACACCAACAGCATGCTGCCGGATGGCGTTTATCTGAATACCGGGACCGACCGTTTCGGCCCGCGTTCGGGTGAACGCAAGGAATACTCGGCCATGATGAACCTGGCCTGGCAGGCCACCGATTGGCTCACTGTAACGGCAGGCACCCGCTATCTGCATTACACCGGTAAGGATACCGGCACGGCCAGGCTTCGCCGCCAGCAGAGTGAGTTTTATAAGGCAACACGGCGCAAAACCGGTGTGGAGCTGGAATGGGGAGAGTTGCTGACTCCTGAAGAAAACATGGCCCGTCAAGAAGCAATACAAAATGGAACAATATGGCAGTTCTATGAGGAACACGGAGAGGTTGTCGGAGCAAACGTTAATGGCTATAGATACGTATTCTGGAAGAAAACAGCATTTATTCCCTATAAGGATGGCAAGCCGGACTCTTCGCAAAACCCATTCGCCAATGGTGACGTTGACACTTCGAAGCTATATGAAGTCGTAGAAAACGCTTTGGATCAAAGTGGTAATGCGACAGAGATCAGTGTGCCCGTAATTTACCCAACAAATTCTTTATATGGCACGGATATTTATGAAACGCTGGATGCCAGCCAAGGATGGGAGGCTCCAGAAGAGCAGTCCGGTGATGCCTTTAGTCCGGTGCTTAGCGCCACCGCCCGCATTACCCCTTTTGGTACCGTCTTTGCCCGTTATGCACAAACCACTCGCTTTCCCAGTATCAACGAGCTGACCTCCAGTGCCATCCTCGACGGTGCCGGCACGGTGGGAACCCTGGCGGCGGGTGCCAGCAAGCCGGAACGCAGTAACAACTGGGAGGTGGGTTATGCCCATGACCTGACCCAGTTCTTCCCGAGTCTGGGATTTGCCGATGTGCGCCTGAGTTACTACAACACCGAGATCAAGAATTTTATCGACCGGGGTTCATTCTACGACAGCATTCAGTTCGACAAGAAAAAAACCAGTGGAGTGGAGTTACAGTCACGTTTCGATACGGGGCGTATGTTTGGCAGCCTGGGGGGCACCTACCGGCTGAACCAGAAACTCTGTGACAAGGATTACGCATCGAGCCTTGACCCGTATTACAACAGAATTCCCAGCTGCATGACCGGCGGTTTTCCCGGTACTTACAGCGGCAACAGCCTGCAACCCAAATACTCCATCGATCTATTGCTGGGCACTCGTCTGTTCAATGAGCGGCTGGAATTGGGCTGGCGCAGCGTATACCACGCGGGTGCGGAAAACAGCCAACTGGATAGCCTGCTGGCCTCGGAACTCTCTGCTGGCAACAGCTTGACCAGTCGGGATATGTGGTTCAGAGACGGTAATCAGGATGGCTTCTACTGGCGCTCGGTTCTACTGCATGACCTGTATGCCAATTTCGAGGTGAATAAGCAGGTGGCCTTGAACCTGGGCGTGACCAACCTGACCGATGAATATTATCTGGACCCGATGGCCAAGACCCTGTTGCCGGGACCGGGACGCACTCTTACAGCAGGACTAAAAATTAATTTCTAGTTTTTTGCTGGTTTTTTGTAAAAAACCAGCCGTTTTTAAACTCAATCAAGAGGATATGAAAATGAAAAAATCAACATTGGCTCTGGCCATCATGGCGCTGATAGGTAGTGGTGCTGCACTGGCTGTCCCTCTGGGGGGAACCTCGAATAGTGCGGGCGTGGCTGTGGGGGCGTCGAACCACATCCTGTTCGGTGGCGGTAACTCCGGTGTGGCGCTGAATGGGGCGAGCACCCGTATCGACCTGGCAGGTGGCCCGATCAATGGCTCGAATAACGCCATTGCCGACCATGGCAATGGCGCGATCATGACGCCTTCCGATATGGGCATGCCTGCCTTGCCGATCAACGTCGCCCAAGTGTGGAAAGATACCGGGTCGGTGAATGGCGCGGGTAGCACTTATGCCAACTTCGCCGTCAACAGCATTCGTCAGATCACCACCCTGTCCATCGCGCCGCAGTTCGGTGGCCTGGTGATCGGGCAGGTAGCGGCCAATAGTTCGGGCACTCCGGCCAGCCCTGTCGTTCCGCTGGCCGTGGGCAATGGTGTGTACTTCGGCGAGTGGGCACCTCGCGCTGTGGGTACTCCGCCAGCCAACAGCACCAACCTCAATATGACCGATACTGGTCGCACTGTCTGGTATGTGGGCGATAACCCTGTTGCGAATAACAGCATGCCAACACTGGTCAATGCGGTTTACGGTGTGATCGGTATCAATCAGACGGGTACAGACGCCGTGGGTAATGTTCTGCCTGGTGGCCTGCCGGGTAACCAGAGCTTCTATACTGGCGAGCTGACCGCTAACTATGCCTCGGGTGCAGGTGGTATTACCGGCACCATCGATCGGGGTAGTAGCAGCATTAACTTTGCTGGTACCAGCATTGGCAGCGATGGCACCTTCAATAATGGCAGCACTATCGAAGGTCGCTTCTATAACAATGCTGATGCCCTGGCCGGTATCTATACCGGCGGTGCAAGCGCGGCAGATCATGTCGCCTTCGGTGGCAGTAAAATCGCTCCCTAAGGTTTGACCACTCTCCACTGGCGGCCACCAGTGAAGAGCGTCAAACAGGGCAATCCGGGTGGTTTCCACTTGGCATTGCTTGTACGGAGAGTACCTGTAGTACCTGATGGAGGCCGGTTCGCCGGCCTCCATTCTATGACGCCATCACTCAGAATGGAAAAATTTCTATGTCTTGCCGTTCCACAGCCCTCTGGCTGTCGTTTATGGCGTGCCTTGTTGCGCCCGCAATCTGGGCCGATGACGACGATACGCGCTTTTTGCAGGAGCAGACCCGCCGCAGTCTTGAGCAGCGATCCCAGGCCGAGGAGGAGCTGGCACCGCCGCCTGGTACGCTGATGTATGAGGGCCAGCGCTACCAGGTGCCGAGTACCCTGGAGGCGCTTACTCCGGCGATCTATGTGGCGATCAATACCCAGCAGTGGACACAGTTGCCGGACTTTATCGCCCGTTATCGCGAGCTGCCGGGGCATCGGCCCGCGCTGGCGAATATGGCGGAAAGCCTGTATGCCCGTTTTCAGGGCAAGTATCCGCAGGCACTGCGGCTGATGGAGCAAGCCAACGAGCAGGAGCCGCAGGATGCAAGGATCCAGTTGGAGCTGGCCCGTCTGTGGTTTGAAGATCATCAGGAGCAACGTGCCGCGCAGGGTTTTGACAAGGTGCTGGCCATGGGGCTGCCCGCAGAGGTGCAGATGCTGGTAGCGCAATACCAGCAGGCCATGGCCATCCGTGACCGTTGGCATGGCAGCGCGGCGGTCGGGGTGGGGTATAACGACAATATCAACCAGGGCAATGGCTATTACAGCTGCCTGAACTATTTTGCCGGTATCTGCTTTTTTGAACGGCAGATGCCTGATCCCATCGAGTCCGGGCTGGTTAATTATGAGCTGTCGTTGCAACGGCGCTATAACCTGTCAGGCAATCACAACCTGCAACTGCGGCCGATGAGCTACGGCACCTATTACGACAAAACCAATCCGTTGAGCACCGCGACCATGCAGGACTACAGCACCAACCTGGCCCAGTTGCAGGTGGGCTATCAGTATCTGAATGCGCGCAACAGCATCAGCGCCATGCCCTACGTCGAGCATTATTACCGCAACCGTGCCAGTGAGTATCTGGCCCACGGGCTGCAACTGGAGTGGCGGCATACCCTGGGCCGCAAGTGGCAGATCAGCACTAACCTGGACGCCCGCCGCTACGAATATACCAGCAAGGGCCAGCGTCTCGGCGCGGATTATGAGTTGTATCAGTGGGGCGCGACGGCGGCTTATATGCCGCAAGTCAATACCAGTCTGTATGGCGGGTTAACTGTGAGTCGCCGCAAATACGAGATAGAGCAGGCCAGCAGCAAGGATTGGGCGGCGAGGGCAGGGGTGTACCACGGCTTTCCCGGGCCAGCCGGTTTGTTTGTCAACGGCATGGCTATCTACCGCGACAGCCGCAATGATGCCCATGACTTCTTTCTCGGTGACCGGCGGCGGGACCGGCAGCAGGTGTATATCCTCAGCGCCGGGGTCAATGGCTGGAAGGTTGCGGGACTGACGCCGGAGATCCGGTTGCGGCATAGCATCAATCACAGCAATCTGGATTGGGCGTTCGGGTTTGAGCAGACCGAGGTGAGTTTGATGTTGCGGCGTAGCTTTTGAGGGAAAGGTCGCGGTGGTTTTTCATCGAGCAGGCACTCGCCAACCCTGGCGGGCTTGCCGGTTTGCAGCACGCATATAATCAATCCACACACCAGCGGCCTGCAGTCTTGGGGTGTAGCGCACCTGCGCTACGCCTGCAATTTCGAGCCGCTGATGGCTGTCGGCGAGCAGGTGCTCGCCAACCCTGGCGAGCTTGTCAGTTCTTTGCGATCAGGTTACCCGCGTGCAGGCCACATTCCTTCTGGGTGGCTTCTTCCCACCACCAGCGGCCTTCGCGTTCATGCTGGTTGGGCAGCACCGGGCGGGTGCAGGGTTCGCAGCCGATGCTGATGAAACCGCGCTCATGCAGCTTGTTGTAGGGAATCTCCAGCATGCGGATGTAGTTCCATACATCCTCGCTGCTGTAGTTGGCCAGCGGGTTGAACTTGATCAGCGGGCGTTCGATACTGCCGAAGCTCAGGTCCTGTTCGATGACCGGTACATGACTGCGGGTGCCGGGGCTCTGGTCGCGGCGCTGGCCGGTGATCCAGGCGTCGACGGTAGCCAGCTTGCGGCGTAGCGGGGCGATCTTGCGGATGCCGCAGCACTCGCCGTGACCGCTTTCGTAGAAGTCGAACAGGCCCTTTTCCTTCACATAGGCTTCCAGTGACCGCTGGTCCGGGGACAGTACCTCCAGCTGGATGCCGTAGTGCTTGCGCACTTCTTCGAGGAAACGATAGGTTTCCGGGTGCAGGCGGCCGGTGTCCAGGGTGAAGACCTTGATGTTCGGGTTGATCTTCCAGGCCATGTCGAGCACGACGATATCGTCGGCGCCGCTGAACGACAGCCACAGATCATCGAATTGCTGTATGGCCAGCTTGAGAATATCCTGCGGCGACTTGCTGGCATATTCCGCGGCCAGGGTTTCTACATCGAACAGATTGGTGGACATCAGGCTCTCCCGCAATGCGGCCCTGCATGCGGGCCATCTTTAATCGCGGCATTTTAACAAGCGCCGCTTAGCACTTCTGCTTTTATTTGGTTATAGTTTTATGCTCTTTGGCTATCAATATCCGGTGTTCGGTCGGCTCGCCGTTGCGCCCCGCAAGCGGAGCCGGTAGATTGTTGCGCCAGTTCAATCACTGCTTCAGGAGTACTCTGTGGAAATCGCCTGCCTTGACCTCGAAGGTGTTCTGGTCCCCGAAATCTGGATTGCCTTTGCCGAGAAAACCGGTATCGCCGAGCTGCGTGCGACCACCAGGGATATCCCGGATTACGACGTGCTGATGAAGCAGCGCCTGCGCATTCTCGATGAGCATGGCCTGAAGCTGACGGACATCCAGGAAGTCATCGGCACGCTGAAGCCGCTGGACGGCGCGGTGGAGTTCGTCAACTGGCTGCGTGAGCGCTTCCAGGTGGTGATCCTGTCCGATACCTTCTATGAATTCTCCCAGCCGCTGATGCGTCAGTTGGGCTTTCCGACCCTGCTGTGCCACAAGCTGGTGACCGATGACAGCGGCCGGGTAGTGGACTATCAGCTGCGCCAGAAGGATCCCAAGCGCCAGTCGGTGCTGGCATTCAAGAGTCTGTACTACCGGGTGATCGCCGCTGGCGATTCCTACAATGACACCACCATGCTGTCCGAGGCGCATGCCGGCATCCTGTTCCATGCACCAGACAACGTCATTGCTGAATTTCCGCAGTTCCCGGCGGTGCATACCTTCGAGGACCTGAAGCAGGAATTCATCAAGGCGTCGAATCGTTCGCTGGTGTTGTAAGGCTGGTTCCATGGAAGGTCGAGTTCCACCTCGACCAGTGCCGTTCATAGAAACACCGCTGGCCGGGATGGAACCCGGCCTTCCCTGGCCTGATGTTAGCTCCTCCCGATTTTACAGCTAACCTGAAAACCCCCTTCGATCCCGAAGACTCCTACCTCCTCCGGGCTCCCCGGATAATGCAGCCATGTTCACAGCCGGCCTCCCATTGCGCCGGCCATAACAGGGGGCTGCATGCATTCATTCGATGTAATCGTTCTTGGCGGCGGTAATGCCGGGCTCTGTGCCGCGCTGGCGGCGCGGGAGACTGGGGCCCGAGTGGCGCTGGTGGAGCGCGCGCCTGAGGAGCAGAAAGGTGGCAACTCGGCACATACCGGTGGCGCCTTTCGCGTGGCCTACCGTGGCAATGACGACCTGCGGGTGCTGATGCCCGATCTGCTCGACAGCGAGCTGGAGACCAGCGACTTCGGCAGCTACAGCGAGGATGATTTCTTCGGTGAACTGGCTGCCATGAGCCAGTACCGGGCCGACCCGGAGGTGCTCGACACCGTGGTCACCCAGAGCCTGGATACGCTGCGCTGGATGACCACCAAGGGCGTGCGTTTCATGCCGATCTACGGGCGCCAGGCGTTCAAGGTGGATGGCAAGTACAAGTTCTGGGGTGGTCTTACCGTGGAGGTATCCGGCGGTGGCCTCGGGCTGGTCGAGGCGCTGAGCAACCGGGCACAGCGCGAGGGCGTGGAGGTCTTCTATGGGGCGCGTGCCAAGCGCCTGAACCGCTGTGGCGATGGTCGCTGGCAGGTGCTGGCCGCCGATGGTGAGGTGTTCGCCGCGCCGGCGGTGATCGTCGCCACCGGTGGTTTCCATGCCAACCTGCGCTGGCGCGCCCAGTACCTGGGCCCAGGCTGGGATCTGGCCAAGGTGCGGGGTTCGCGCTTCAATACCGGTGATGGCATCCAGATGGCGCTGGATATCGGCGCCGCCGCGCATGGCAACTGGTCCGGTTGCCATGCGGTGTTCTACGACCTCAACGCCCCGGCGATGGGTGATATCGACCTGCTCAACATGCAGAAGAACTACTTCCACCTGGGGGTGGTGGTGAATGCCGAGGGGCGGCGCTTCGTCGATGAGGGCGAGGACTTTCGCAACTACACCTATTCCGGCATGGGCGAGAAGGTGCTGCGTCAGCCGGGCGGGGTGGCCTGGCAGATCTTCGACCAGCATAGCGAGTCACTGTTGCCCGACGAATACCGGGTGCGCCAGGCGACCCGCATTCAGGCCGATAGCCTCGAAGAGCTGGCTGGCAAGCTGGAGGGTGTCAATACCCGGGCGTTGCTGCAGACCTTGGAGGAATACAACGCGGCGGTGCGTAGCGACATTCCCTTCAACCCGGCGATCCGCGACGGTCGCTGTACCGAAGGCCTGGCCCTGCCCAAGTCCAATTGGGCCAATCCGCTGATCAAGCCGCCCTTCGTTGCCTATGCGGTGACCTGCGGCATCACCTTTACCTTTGGCGGTTTGCAGGTCGACAGCCAGGCGCAGGTGCTGGATGAGCAGGGACAGCCGATCGACGGCCTGTACGCCGCCGGCGAACTGGTCGGCAACCTCTATTACGTCAAGTACGCCGGTGGCGCGGGCCTGACCTCCGGCTCGGTGCTGGGGCGGCTGGCCGGTGCCGGGGCGGCAGCCCGTAGCGATGAGTGGCAGCGGGCCTGAACGGAACAACAATAATGACAACAAGAGATTGCACTATGCGATATCCCCAAGGACCCTGGGCGCTGCGGCGCCAGGCGCTGAGTTGGGCCTTGCTGTGCGGGCTGGGCATGAGCTGCTCGCTGCCGGCTGCTGCCGCCCCGGTCGACCGCGCGGCCATCAGTGCCGAGCTGCCAGGCAACGATTGGCTGGCCTACGGGCGCAACTACTCGGAGCAGCGCTTCAGCCCGTTGCAGCAGATCAATAGCCAGAACATCTCGGAGCTGGGGTTGGCCTGGGCACTGGACCTGCCCGAAGCGACCTCGCTGGTATCGACGCCGCTGGTGAAGGAGGGCGTGATCTACTTCAGCGCCACGCACAGCGTGGTACACGCGGTGGATGCGCGCAGCGGCAAGCCGCTGTGGCGCTACGACCCCAAGGTCACCGAAGCCTTTCGCGACAATAACCCGCGTCGCCAGCGCATGTACTGGGGCATGAACCGTGGCCTGGCGATGTGGGGGAACAGTCTCTTTGTCGGCACCGGTGATGGCCGGTTGATCGCGCTGGACATGGCCAGCGGCGAACCGCAATGGTCGGTGCAGACCACCGACCCGCAGAGCAGTGCGATCATCACCGGCATGCCGCTGGCATTCAACGGCAAGGTGCTGATTGGTTTCGGCGGTGCCGATAATGGCCCGTTGCGTGGCTATGTGAGCGCCTATGACGCCAAGACTGGCGAGTTGTCCTGGCGCTTCCATACCGTACCCGGCAACCCGGCAGAGGGTTTCGAGAACGAGGCCATGCGCATGGCCGCCGAGACCTGGAGTGGCGAGTGGTGGAAGCACGGCGGTGGCGGCACCGTGTGGAACTCGATGACCTACGATCCGCAGTTCAACCGGGTGTACCTGGGTACCGGCAATGGCGCGCCGTGGAACCGCAAGATACGCAGCCCGGAAGGGGGCGACAACCTGTTCCTCTCATCCATCGTCGCGCTGGATGCCGACAGCGGCGAGTACCAGTGGCACTACCAGACCACGCCCGGCGAGACCTGGGATTTCAACTCCTCGATGGACATGGTGCTGGCCGAACTGGAGATTGACGGCGAGCCGCGCCAGGTGCTGTTGCATGCGCCGAAGAACGGTTTCTTCTATGTGATCGACCGGGCCAGCGGCAAGCTGATCTCCGCCGAGAAACTGGGCGAGGTGACCTGGGCCGAACGCGTCGATCTGGCCACCGGCCGCCCGGTGGAGGTGCCCGGCGCGCGTTATGAAAGCGGCGAGGCGTTCATCTGGCCGGGGCCACCGGGGCGTCATAGCTGGCATCCGATGTCGTTCAACCCACAGACCGGGCTGGTGTACGTGCCGGCGCTGCACATTCCCGGTTACTACAACGACATGGGTATCGATCCGAAGAAGTGGCTGCATCGCAGCCATACCTATGCCTTCGGTCTCAATCTCGGCGCCGGTGATGCGCCGCGCGAGGCGGGTAGTTCATCGCTGATCGCGTGGGACCCGCTGGCCCAGCGCGAGGTCTGGTCGCAGCCCACCGCCGGTGCCTGGCCGGGCGGTACCCTGACCACCGCCGGCAACCTGGTATTCCAGGGCCAGGCCGATGGCTATCTGAAGGCCTTCGATGCCGCCAGCGGTGCGCCGCTGTGGCAGTTCCAGGCCCAGCGTGGCATCAGTGCACCGCCGGTGAGCTACAGCGTTGATGGTGTGCAGCAGATTTCCGTGCTGGTCGGCTGGGGTGGCGGAGGTCCGCTGGTCGGAGGCTCGTTGTTCGCCCAGCACGGCTGGGGCTATCGCGACCAGACCAGACGCCTGCTGACCTTCCGTATTGGCGGCGAGGCCGCATTGCCGCCGGTAACCAGCGCAGCGCTGCAACTGCTGGATAACCCCGATCTGCAACTGGATGCCGAGCACGTGCAGCGGGGGCGGGATCTGTATGTGCGCAATTGCCAGACCTGCCATGGCAACGATGTGATCAGCGGTGGCGGCGCCCCGGACCTGCGCGCCTCGGCCCTGGCGCTGAGCCCGGAAGGCTTCGATCAGGTGGTGCGCGGTGGTGCTCTGCAACTGCGCGGCATGCCGGTGTTCGATGATTTCGACCAGGCGCAGCTGCAGGCGCTGCAGCAGTTCATCCGGGATCGCGCCCGGGCCAGCCAGCCGGCCGAACCCGGCCTGGTCATGGAGGCCAACCGTTCCGACAACCATATCGACAAGGACCAACCATGAGTATTCGTATCTGGCACCAGAGCTTTACCGTTCTCAGTGACCTGGGCGCCTATGACGCCGCGCTGCGTGCGCATTTCCGCAAGGTCGCCCGTCCGGATACGGTGATCGACATGCATGGCATGCAACCGGGCACCTACCGCAGCAACTATCCGGGCACCGATATCAAGCATGCCGCGCTGCAGTACCTGCATGGCCTGCAGTTCATGGCCAATGGCATCAATGCCGAGGCCCAGGGCTATGACGCCTACGCCATCAGCACGCTGCCGGAGCCGGCGCTGCGCGAGATTCGTAGCCTGCTGCGGATTCCGGTGGTGGGGTATGGCGAGTCGGCGATGCTGACCGCCTGCATGCTGGGGCGCAAGTTCGGTGTGCTGGTGTTCATCGACGAGCTGGCCGAGTTGGTCGCCGACAACGCCGAGCGCCATGGTCTGGGCCAGCGCCTGAGCGGCGTGCGGCATGTCGGCTTCGGCTTCAACGATGTGCTGGCGGCCTTCGAGCAGCCGGACAGGCTGATCGAGCGTTTCCAGGCCGCAGCCCATGGCCTGATCGAGGCCGGTGCCGAGGTGATCATTCCCGGCGAAGCACCGCTGAACGTGCTGCTGGCCACCCACGGCATCAACCAGGTGGACGGGGTGCCGGTGCTGGACTCGCTGGGCGCCTGGATCAAGCAGGCGGAAAGCATGGTCGATCTGCAGCGTGCCAACGGTACCGCCAGCTGCGACCGCAACTACTTTTCTGCCCGGCCTGATCCGCTGCGGGTACGTGAGATTCTTGAATTTTATGGCCTGGGCGAGCGTCTGCTCGACCCGCGCTGAGGAACACTGAGATGAGCAATTACCTGAACACCCAACTGTTGGTCATTGGCGGCGGCCTGGCTGGTTTCGCCGCTGCCTTGAGCGCTGCCGAGGCGGGACTGCAGGTGCTGCTGCTGGAAAAGACCGCAGCCAGCGGTGGTTCCTCGGCCATGAGCGGCGGCTGCCTGGCGTTTGCCGGCACCGACCTGCAACAGGAGCGCGGCATCGAGGATTCGGCCGAGCTGCTGTTCCGCGATCTGGTGGACGTGGGCAAGGGCGAGTGCGACGAGGCGCTGGTCAGGGCCTACGCCGACAACCAGCTGGCCACCTACGAATGGCTGAAACACCACGGCGTGAGCTTCCAGCCGGTGATCGAAACGGCTTCCGGGCAATCGGTACCACGGGTGCATAACGTCGATCCGGCGGACATGGTACGGCAACTGGAACAGGCGGCGCGCAGCAGCGGCAGGGTGGAGGTCCTCTACCAGACCCGTGCCCGTCGGCTGCTGCGTGATATCGGCGGGCGGGTGATCGGCGTGACTGCCGAGCAGGCCGGGCAGACCCTGGAGATCCATGCCGAGCGGGGCGTGATCCTGGCCTGCGGCGGCTTCGTGCATGATCGCGAGATGATCCACCGCTTCGCCCCGTTGTATGACGAGGCGGTCTTTATCGGCGGCGAGGGCAACGAAGGCGATGGTCTGCGCATGGCCTGGGCGCTGGGCGCCGATGTGCGCGACATGGTGCATATCAAGGGCACCTTCGGCAAGCACCCGATGGATGAGCACAACCACCATGCCTGCCTGGCGGTGTACAAGGGCGCGATCGCAGTCAATCAGGATGGTCGGCGCTATGTCGATGAGTCGCTGTCCTACAAGCTGTTGGGCGATGCCTGCATGCAGCAGCCCTATGGGGTGACCTACCAGATTCTCGATCAGGACATCATGCGCAGTGGCGACAATCGGGTGCGCATTCTCGATTTCGAGCGGCGCCTGGAAGAGGGCCTGTTCGTCGAGGCCGACAGCCTGGAGCAACTGGCCCGCTTGCTGGAGCTACCGGAGCAGACCTTGGTCGATGAGGTAAATGCCTACAACGCCGCAGTCAGCGAGGGGCATACCCCCGAATTCGGCCGTCAGCATCTGGTGCACCAGTTCGGCGAGCTGCGCCCGATCCTGCGTCCGCCATTCTATGCCTATCCCTCCACCGCGGCGGTATTCGGCACCTATTGCGGGGTGCGGGTGGATGCGCGGATGCGCGTACAGGATGTGTTCGGCGAGCCGATCGAGGGCCTGCTGGCTGCCGGGGAAATGGTCGGCGGGCTGCATGGCGCGGCCTATATGACCGGCTCGGCGCTGGGCAAGGCGGCGATCTTCGGTCGGCTGGCCGCGGCCACTGCGGTCAATGGCTGAGGCGGGGAGGGCGCGATGAATATCCTGGTATTGCTGGCGGGGGTGGCGGACAACCGCTACCCGCTGCATGACATCGGCCTGGACAATGGCCGGATTGCTGAAAGTGGCCAGTCGCGGCGCATTCTCAGTCCGTTCGACGAGGGTGCGCTGGAGCTGGCACTGAAACTGCGCGACCAGCGCGACGACTGCCGTATCGAGGTACTGGTGCTGGGTGGCAGCAACGAGGACAACCTGTTGCGTGCCGTGGCCGCGTTCAAGCCCGATCGCCTGCGCTGCCTGCAGCTGCAGCCGTACTGCCCCTGGGATGCGCGGCTGAGTAGTGGGCAGATCGCCCAGCTGTTGGCGGATGAAGGGCTGCAGCCGGACCTGCTGCTGATCGGCCGCGAGTTCGGTGACCTGGACGAAGGTGGCCTGCCGGTGATGCTGGCGGCTCGCCTGCACCTGCCGCTGTTCGCCCTGGTCCAGTATGCCGAGTGGCAGGACGGCCAGCTCAGCCTGCTGCGCGAGCGGGCTACCAGCCAGCAGTGGCATCGTCCGCGGGCGGCGTTGCTGGCGACGGTGACCAATGACCGGCGCAACAAGTTGCGTCATCCACTGATGAAGAACGTGATGATGGCCAGGAAGATGAGCTTCGAGACGGTCGTCGCCCACAGCGAGGCCAGCAGCTGGCTGCCGTTGGGGCGGTTGCTGCCGGCGCGGGAGGTCCAGCGTGGCGGCAACTGCCGGATGCTGGAGGGCGACGTGACCAGCCAGGCGATGGTCTTGCTGGCGTATCTGCAAGGGGAGGGACAGGCATGAGCGCGACGCATGGCATAGTAGCGGTGATTCCACTGGCCTGGGGCGAGGACGCACTGGTCGCTACCCTGGGCACGGCGCAACAGGTCAGCGCCAGTGCCGGCTGCGGCTTCGACGTGCTGCTGCTGGGCGAAGACGTGCCCGCGCAGGTGTTGCAGCGGCTGGCTTCGGCGGGCGCAGGTGCGGTACGGCTGGCGCAGCACAGTGCCCTGGCCGATGCGCAGAACCAGCCGGCACTGGCCGCCGCCACGGCGCAGGTGCTGGGGGACCTGAGCGGTCAACAGGTTCTGCTGGTGCCGCCGGGCGCCGACGGTGAGGAGCTGGCCGGCCACCTGGCGGCGCAACTGGATGCGCCTTTGCTCGGCCGCTGCCAGCAGTTGCTGTGGGATGACGCCGGCTGGCTTGCCGAGCGGGCGGTATGGGGCGGGCGCAAGACCCTGGAACTGCGCCTGGACGCGCCGCTGGGCGTGGCCTGCCTGCGGCTGGGCAAGGCACAGGCGGTGGCCGCGGGGGAGCTGGCCGAGCCGCAGAGAGTAGCGCTGTCACAACCGCTGCCGCCGGCCATGCTTATCGAGCAGAGCCGGAGCGAGCAACGCCTGGCACCGGTACAGGGCGCGCGGCTGGTGGTAGCTGGTGGGCGCGGGGTCAATGAGCAGGGCTTTGCCCTGCTCGAGGAGCTGGCGGCCAGACTCGATGGCGCGCTTGGCGGCAGCCTGCCGGCGGTGGATGCCGGGCTGGTGCCGGTGGCCCGGCAGGTGGGTATTTCCGGCAACTTCGTCACTGCCGGGGTGTATCTGGCGGTCGGTATCTCTGGCACCCCGCAGCATCTGGCCGGGATCAGCAGCGAGACCTGCATCCTGGCGGTCAACAAGGACCCGGCGGCGGACATCTTCAAGGTCGCCAATGTGGGGGTGGTGGCCGAGTGGGAGCAACTGCTGCCTGTGTTGTTGGAGCAGTTGCCGGGCTGATGCTGATGGGGGCGCGCCTCGTATGGCCCCGTCAGGTAACGCTGGACCGTTTCTGGGCACGTCGAGCACCAGCTCGATGAATGGGGCCAGCCGGTAACACCCTGGCTGCCGGCGCGCCTTGGTACGAGCTGGTGCTCGATGAGATGGTCTCCTCCCTCCCCCCTTACGGCGTCGTGATGCGCCAGGAAATAGATGCTAAACATCTATTGAGAGAAACGAGGAGTCGGGAGGAGACCATGAACTCAAGTATGACTATCGGCATCGATCTGGCAAAGAGCATTTTCTTCGTTGTGGCTTTGAGTCCTTCAGGCAAACAGTTGCAACGCAAGAAGCTGCGGCGAGCACAGGTGCTGTCCTATCTGGCAAATCAGCCACAATGTGTCGTGGCTTTGGAAGCCTGCTCCGGCGCCCATTATTGGGCCAGAGAGATCCAGGCACTGGGCCACGAGGTGAAGCTGCTGCCGCCGCAGCACATCAAGGCCTACCTGCGCCGACAGAAGAATGACTATAACGATGCCGAAGCCATTGCCGAGGCGGCTCAGCACGGACGCATTCGTCCTGTGGCACCGAAGACGGTGGAGCAGGTGCTGAACCAGAACCTGCACCGCATACGCAAGGCTCTGGTGGCCGATCAGACGCGCCTGATCAACCGTACCAGAGCACTGCTGGCCGAGCATGGCGTGGTCATACCCGAAGGCAAGGCACGCTTTGGCAGCACGGTCGCGGCCCTGCTGGAAGAGGGTGAGAACAGCCTGCCCTGGCGCTTGCGGCAACTACTGGATCGTCAATACCAGCAGTACCGCCTCTGGGAGGAGGAACTCGCATGGTACACCCAGGAGATCGAGAGCCAAGCCAAGCAGGATGAAGTCTGTCAGAACCTGATCAGCATTCCCGGCTTCGGCCCTATCAGCAGCAGCGCCTTCCGTAGCTGGATGGGCAACGGTCAACAGTTCAAGTGTGGTCGCGATGCGGCAGCAGCTCTGGGCCTGGTCCCCAGACAGCATAGTACGGGAGGCAAGTCCATCCTGGGCCGCATTACCAAGTCCGGGGACAAGTATCTGCGCGCCTTGCTGATCCATGGGGCCCGGTCAGCCATACGTTATGCGCACAAGCACAATGACAGGCTCCGACAGTGGGTTCTCAGCCTCGTGGAGCGGCGAGGTTACAACAAAGCCACCGTCGCCCTGGCAAACAAGATGGCCCGTATAGGCTGGGCAGTCATTACCCGATCCGAGCGCTACCAAGCCGCGCCCTGTGCGTAAAGACATCAAAGCAGTTAAACAAGGTTAACAAGAGGCACACCCCAGGTTGCGAAGGCAATCAGCAAACGATGACAACACAGGTAAACCGGTGTATCGAAAACCTTCGGAGGTTCAAAGCCATCACAGGCTGTGTGCTCGATCAGGACGATACACTTGCAGATCTCATCGGGGCCCGCAGTTCAAGCTGCATACAGAGGCCGGATATACGACAGACAACCTGCTCTTGTCATTGAACGTTGAAGGCCTTGCAATGAGGGAGGAGACCATATACGAACCTCCCAGGGCCAGGCAGTATTTCCTGTGAGTGCGCGACGCTCCTGACCTCTCGCTACTTGCGCCCATGCTCCAGGCTCACCTGCACGCCGACGGGTATTCGCCGCTGGGCGTCCAGGCAGCTGGCCATATAGTCGATGAACGCCCGGGTACGTGGCGCGACGAAGCGTGACTTGGGGGTGACGCTGAAGAAGGTGCGGCCGTAGGTGCTCCAGTCGGGCAACAGTTCCACCAGCAATCCCTTTGAAATCAGCGGGTTGACGAATACATCCAGCACATAGATATACCCCCGGTCAGCCAGTGCGGCATCGATCAGCGCATCGGTGCTATTGAAGTGCACCGGCCCTTCCGGCAGCAACTCGTGGTGTTCTCCGTTACGGCTGAACGACCATACCGCCGGGCTGTAGCTGGCCTTGCGGAACAGGCCGAGGCAGCGTGCGGCGCGCAGGTCGCCGGGGTGCTGCGGGGTGCCGGCCAGTTGCAGGAAGCTGGGCGTGGCGCAGGCCACGTAGTGCGCCTGGTACAGCGGGCGGGCTACCAGGTCGGCGTCATTCACCGAGTCGATGCGAATCGCCACATCCGTGCCGCTCTCGATCAAGCCTTCGGGGTGGTCGGTCAGACGCAGGGCGACCTGCAGTTCCGGGTGCTGCTGACCGAAGTCGGCCAGCAACGGGGCGATGACTTCCTTGCCGAAGGCGGCGGGGGATTCGATACGCAGCTGGCCGCTGATATTGCCGGTCTGCTCCATCACCTCGGCCTCGGCCTCGGCGACATGGCGCAACAGAGCCACACAATGCTGAAAGAAACGCTCCCCCGGATCGGTCAGGCGCAGGGTGCGGGTGTTGCGGCTGAGCAGGGTGACGCCCAGGTAGGTTTCCAGGTTGCGCACGCTGGCGGTGACGGTGGCGTTGGCGATGTCCAGGGATTCCGCGGCGCGGCTGAAACTGCCGCATTCAACCACCCTGGTAAACACCTGCATGGCCCAGAGTTTGTCCATTCGGTTCTTCATGTTTTTCTAAAACCCCATTAGCCCAGCCAGCCTCGAACCCATTCGAGCGGGTTCCTATAGTAGCAACCACCTGAGGGAGGCACAAAAATGACTGAACTGAATTTTGATCTCATTGTGGTGGGTTGTGGCGCAGCCGGCCTGTCAACGGCGGTATCGGCAGCGGAGCGGGGCTTGAAGGTCGCGGTGCTGGAGCGTTCGCTGCGTGAGGAGCGCGGTGGACAGACGCGCTGGACCGAAGCCTACCTGCGCATGCAGAGCCACGACGAGGTCACCGACGACTTCGATCTCTTCCTCGCTGAAAACGCCGGTTTCTACCAGGACCCGGACTTTGTCGCCGAGACCCTGAGCGACCGCTCCGCCTGGTCGACCCAGGCGCGCAACCAGGCGTTCATCGACGCCAGCCTGATCGGCACCTTCGCCGAGAATGTACCCGGCACCATCGCCTGGTTGAAGGAGCAGGGCGTGCGTTTCGATTTCCTGCCGACCCAGTTCCTGACCAGCACCCAGCCGCGCCTGTTGCCGGTGGGTGGCGGCGAGGCCATCGTCGAGTGCCTGGCGGCGCGTGCCGAGGCATTGGGCGTGGCGTTCTTCTACCAGACCACCGCCCGTGGCCTGGTCAGCCATGAGCTGAACCGGGTCGCCGGTCTGCGGGCCTGGTCGGTGGAGCGTGGCGCGCTGCAGTTCAATGGCGCGGTGATGCTGGCCTGCGGTGGCTTCCAGGGCAACCTGGAAATGCTCAGCCGTTATCTCGGACCCAAGGCGGCGTTCATTCGCCCGGTATGCAAGGGTGGCTACTTCAACCGTGGCGAGGGCATCCAGATGGCGCTGGATATCGGTGCGGCCGCCGCCGGCGAGTACGGCAACTTCCACGCCGAGCCGGTCGATCCGCGCTCGGGGATTT
This sequence comes from Halopseudomonas xiamenensis, assembly GCF_014219065.1. Taxonomy (GTDB): domain Bacteria; phylum Pseudomonadota; class Gammaproteobacteria; order Pseudomonadales; family Pseudomonadaceae; genus Halopseudomonas; species Halopseudomonas xiamenensis. Next base: position 189,190 of record NZ_JACLGO010000003.1, on the reverse strand, counting down.
CCGAGCCGTCGATCTTCATCTTTCCCTACGGTGTATTGCTGAACAAGGAAGGCAAGCGCTTCACGGACGAGGCACCCGGCACGGTGGATGCCTGGTACGAGCGGGTGACCCGGCAGATCCTGGCCCAGACCGAGGGCATCGCCTGGGTGATTCTCGACCAGAAGGTCAAGGATATTCCCAACTACAAACTGGGCATCCGCACCGACCAGCCCGCCATCGAGGGCGCGACCCTGGCCGAGTTGGCGCGCAAGCTGGAATTGCCGGTGCAGCAGGTCGAGCGCAGCATTGCCGAGTACAACGCTGCCTGCCGCCCCGGCAACTGGAAGCCACTGGAGCTGGATGGCGTGGCCACTGAGGGCCTGCAGCCGCCGAAGAGCAACTGGGCGCTGCCGCTGGATGCCGGCCCCTATTTCGCCTATCCGATCATCTCCGCCAACGTATTCACCTTCGGTGGCCTGAAGATCGACGAGCAGGCCAGGGTGATCAATATCGACGGCGCGCCGATCGACAACCTGTACGCCGCCGGTGAAGCCGCCGCCATGTATTTCAACAACTACTGTGGCGGTACCTCGGTGCTGCGTGGCCTGGTCTATGGTCGCCGCGCTGGCCAGACCGCGGCGCAGGTGACGGCATGAGCGCAGGCAAGGGGCTGGCGCTGGTGACCGGTGCCTGTGGCGCCATCGGCAAGGCCACCTGCGAGCGCTTGCTGGCCGAGGGTTACAAGGTACTGGCCACCGACATGCAGCCGGGCTCTTCCTTGCCCGCTGCAGTGTCGTTTCGCGGCCTGGATGTGACCGACGAGCAGGCGGTGAGCCAGCTGGTCGAGGAGGGCGAGCAGCGCTACGGGCAGATCACCGCGCTGGTCAATGTGGCCGGCGTGGTGTCCCGGGGGCGGGCCATGGACCTGCCGCTGGCCGAGGTCGAGCGGGTCTGGCGCATCAATGTGCTGGGTACGCTGATCGTCTGCCAGCAGGTGGGGCGGCGCATGGCAGCGCGGGGAGGCGGGGCCATCGTCAATATCGGCTCGGTGGTCGGCAAGAATGCCGGTAATGCGCGGCCCTGGCTGGACCCGGGCGAGCTGGAGCGGGCCGGCAACATCGCCTACGGCATGTCCAAATCGGCCATTCATACCCTGACCGGGTTCCTGGCCAAGGAACTGGCGCCCCAGGGCGTACGGGTCAATGCGGTGGCTCCTGGTCCGATTGCCACGCAGATGACCGACAGTTTTCCCGAGAGCCTGCGGGCGCTGGTGCCGGCGGGGCGCATGGGCACGCCGGAGGAGGTGGCCCATGCGATCCACTTTCTGCTCGATGAGCGTTCCGGCTTTATCAGTGGCGAGATTCTCGATGTCAACGGCGCACTCTGGTGCGACTGAGTTCACCAACCATAAGGACGATTTCAATGAAGAGTATTTACCTGGTTCTGGACATGCAGAACGACCTGGTACACGCCGATGGCGCCAGCGGCAAGGCGCCGATGCAGGCCGACATCCAGGCCCGCGAGGTGATCCAGCGCACCGCCAACGCCATCGCCAGGGCGCGGGCCAAGGGTATTCCGGTGGCCTACGTACGGGTGGCGTTCTCCGATGATCATCGCGAGGCCAACCCCGACTCCCAGGTATTCGGCCCGATCGCCAGGAACGGCATCCTGAAGATGAATGCCTGGGGCGGCCAGGTGCACGAGGCGCTGGCACCGCAGGCCGGCGATTGGGATATCGTCAAGCACCGGGTCTCGCCTTTCTACCAGACCAGGCTGGAACTGCTGCTCAAGCGTGAAGGGATTGAGCGTATCTACTGCAGCGGCGTGAGTACCCAGGCGGTGGTCCAGGCCACCGTGCGTGACGCCCATGACCGTGATTTCGATGTGGTGGTTCTCGAGGATTGCTGTGCCGGCCCCAACGAACAGGAACACGCCAACTCGCTGGCCAGCATTGCCCGTTTTTGCTCCGTGGCCACTTCCGAGTCGGCCTTTGCGTAACTCACTGCCTGCCCCGAGGTGGTGATGTGCAGCCCGGTCCCTTGATGAGACCGGGCTTTTTTTCTTCCAGCAGCCTGGCCGGTGAGCTTCAATCCTGCGCTTCGCGCCGCAGCAGTTCACGCTTGCGTTCCACGCCCCAGCGGTAGCCGGAGAGGTCGCCATCGCGGCGCACGACACGGTGGCAGGGAATGGCAACGGCAATGTGGTTGGCCGCGCAGGCCCGGGCGACTGCGCGTACGGCCCTGGGCGCGCCAATGCGCTCGGCGATGTCGGTGTAACTCGCCCGCGATCCCGGTGGGATTTCGCGTAGCGCTTGCCAGACCCGTTGCTGGAACGCGGTGCCGCGTACGTCCAGGGGCAGGTTCAGTCCGACGGCGGGTGCCTCGATAAAGCCGACCACCTGGGCGACCAGCCGTTCGAAGTCGTTGTCGCCGCCAATCAACTCGGCGCTGGGAAACTGGTCCTGCAGATCCTGTACCAGGCGCTCGGGATCGTCACCCAGCAGGATGGCGCAGATACCGCGCTGGCTTTGCGCGACGAGAATGGCGCCCAGCGAGCATTCGGCGACGGCGAAGCGGACCACCGCACCGGCGCCGCCAGCGCGATATTCCCTGGCGTGCATGCCCAGCACCTGACCGGCGGTCTCGTAGAAGCGGCTGTTGGAATTGAATCCCGCACCGTAGATCGCGTCGGTGATGCTACCACTGGCGTTCAACTCCTCCTGCAGTTTGCGAGCGCGGTAGGCCGTGGCATAGGCCTTGGGCGTCAAGCCTGTCTCGGCCTTGAAAACACGATGAAAGTGCGATTGGCTGAGGCCGGCATGGGCTGCCAGTTCACTCAGCCCGGGTGGGGTTTGCGAAGACTCGATCAGGCGACAGGCCTGTGCCACTAGCGCGCTGCGTTCCGCGGTAGCGGCGGTGCGGTCGCCCTGGGCGCGGCGGCTGGGGCGGTAGCCGGCGGCTTCGGCCGCGGCCGGCGAGGGGAAGAACTCGACGTTTTCACGGTTCGGCAGGCGAGCCGACGAACTGGGACGGCAGTACACACCGGTGGTGCGCACGGCATAGACGAAATGCCCATCGGCCCGGGCATCCCTGGTCTGCACGGCCTGCCAGCGCGCCTCGTCGGTGTCGTAGGCGGGCAGCATGGTGGTATGAGCGTTCATGGCATCATCTCTGGCTTGGGCATTGGTTGTCAGCTTAAGCCAGCCTGCCATCGCGGGAACTCCGATTCTTGCGGTCGAATTCTGCCTGTTCCCGGTCGCTGCCGCTTGCTCTCATCACGGGCTTGCCCTGCCACGCAGATGCCCGGTTGGCAATGCGGTAGTGTACTTGACCTGGTTCAGCGTAAAGCTGGACCGGATGCTGGCCACTACCGGGATCTGGGTCAGGCAGTCGAGCAGCAGGACCTGGTACTTGGCCAGGTCTTCGATCACCACGCGCAGCATGAAGTCCGCCTCGCCGCTCATGAGGTAGCACTCCATGATTTCCGCTCGGTTGGCAATGGCCTGGGTAAACACCTCCAGCGATTCCTTGTCCTGCTGCTTGAGTACGACGTGGACGAATACGTTGACTGCCAGCCCCAGCTTCAGTGGGTCGACCAGCGAGACCGAGCCGCGCAGCACCCCGTTCTGCTTCATTTCCGAGACCCGCCGCCAGCAGGGCGAGGGTGACAGGCCCACCCGTTCCGCCAGTTCGGCATTGCTCAGTTCAGCGTTCTTCTGCAGCTCATCCAGGATACGGAGGCTGGCTTCATCCAGGTCGACCTTGCTCAAGGATAATCTCTTCTGTTTGTTCGTGTAATCGGGAAAGTTGATTCTGTTTTGGCTGGTTATTGGGATATATAGATAATTAATTCCGCCGGGGCAAGGGTAGCATGATCTTTCGTCTTCTGGATCGATACTCTGATGAACAGCTCAAGAACCTCTGCCCATCTGTCCCGCGCCCAAGCCGCTCCCTTCGCCAGCGTCAGCACCCTGGTCTGGCTTGGCGTCATGGTGTTGCTCTGGGGGCTGAGCTGGCCCGCCACCAAGCTCGCGCTGGATGCGGTGCCGCCCCTGTGGTTGGCCGCCATCCGCTTTGGCAGCGCCGCGCTGTGCCTGTTCGTGCTGCTGGCGATCCGCGGCTCGCTGGCGTTCCCGCCCCGGCGCGACTGGCCGATAGTGTTCAGTATCGGGCTGCTGCAGATGATGGCGTTCACCGGCCTGGGTCTGATCGCCATGACCCATGTGGATACCAGCCGCGCGGTACTCCTGGCCTATACCACACCGCTGTGGGGCATGCTGGTCGGCTGGCTGCTGTTTCGCGATACACCTACCCGCTGGCAGCTTCTTGCCCTGGCACTGGGCCTGGGTGGTGTCGGACTGATCTGCTCGCCCTGGGAGATGGACTGGTCCGCTCCGGGCGTGGTGATGGGCTCGGCCTTCCTGATCATCGCCGCCATAAGCTGGTCGCTGGTGATCCTGCATATCAAGCGCCATCGGTGGACGGCATCACCCCTGTCGTTGGCGCCCTGGCAGATGTTGTTGGCCAGCGTGCCGCTGGTGGCGTTCGCTGCATTGCTGGAGGGCCCGCCAACCGCGATCGCGTTCGACCGGAGATTACTCGAGTTGCTGTTCTTCATCGGCCCGGTGGCGACCTCGGCCTGCTTCGTGATTTCCGCCGAGCACGGTCGCCGCATCAGTACCTTCGCCATGTCCAACTTCACGCTGGGCGTGCCGTTGATCGGTATCCTGGCCTCGGTACTGTTGCTGGACAATCGCTTGTCGCCGTTGTTCGTGCTGGGCCTGTGCCTGGTTTTCGCCGGCATGTTGCTGGCCGCCGCGGCTGCACGGCACGCCAGCCGGCAGGCGGGCTAGCCGTCGCTGTTGGCCATCTTCTTCAGGCGATAATCCATCTGCGCCCGGGTCAGGCCGAGCAGGGCGGCGGCGCGGGTGATGTTCTGTTGGGCCAGCTGCATGGCGGCACGTACGAAGGCGTCCTCGATATCGTTGAGGCTGAGCGGCTGCTGTTGCAGCAGGCGCAGGGCGGTGTGATCGAGCGAGGGGCCGGCAGCGGCCTCGGTGCCTCCAGCCGGGCGGGTGGTGGGTTCCGGCAGGCGGATGCCGATACCGGGCGCCTGGTCCCAGCTGACGGTGCCGTGCTGGCGTTCGCGCTGGTTGTCCTCCAGGCCGGAGAGGTGCCGCAGGTCGATGGTTTCGCCGTCGTCGGCGAGGATCACCGCCCGCTCGATGACATTCTCGAACTCGCGGATATTGCCCGGCCAGGGGTAGTCCAGGATGCGCTGCAACGCCCTGGGAGTGATGCCGGCCAGTTGTCGGCCGTGTTGCTGGCACAACTGGTTGACGAAGCGCTCCAGCAGCAGCGGCAGGTCGTCCTTGCGTTCGCGCAGCGGCGCGATGGTCACCGGGAACACATTCAGGCGGTAGAACAGGTCACTGCGAAAACGCCCCTGCTTGACCGCTTCGGACAGGTCCTCGTTGGTCGCGGCAATGACCCGCACATCGATCTTCAGGGTCTTGGTGCTGCCCAGGCGCTCCAGCTCGCCACTCTGCAGCACACGCAGCAGCTTGCCCTGGGCGGTCATGCTCAGGGTGCCGATCTCGTCGAGGAAGATGGTGCCGCCATCGGCGATCTCGAAGCGTCCGGGGCGCGCTTCGGTGGCGCCGGAATAGGCGCCGCGCTGCACGCCGAACAGCTCGGACTCGATCAGGGTATCGGGAATCGCCGCGCAGTTGATCTCGATGAAGGGCGCCTCGGCGCGCCGGCTGTTGGCATGCACTTCATGGGCGAACATGGTCTTGCCGACGCCGCTTTCGCCCAGCAGCAGAACGGTGGCATTGGTCGAGGCGACCCGCAGGATCTTGTGCAGCACCGCGTGGTAGGCCGCCGAGCTGCCCACCGGCCGGTCCAGCTCGACCACGTCCTGCTGCTGGAAGGCCAGCCCGAAGGGGGCCTTGCCCGGCTGCATGCCGGCGAACTCGCTGCGCGCCGGGGCCTTGCGGCGCTGTTGGCCGGACAGGCGGGGCTGGAAGTATTGCAGGTCGTCCTCGGCATCCTCCCAGTCTTCCACCGGTCGGGCCACCGCCCGGCAGGCATCATCGCCGCGGGCTACGCATTCGGCCTCGCGTACCAGGATGCGCTTGCCCATCAGCCGGGTCAGGAAGCCGGAGCCGTAGCCCGAGGCCATCCAGCATACCGGGTCGTGGCTCTGGCCGTGGCTGGCCAGGTGCAGGTCGCTCTCGATCGAGTGCTTCCAGATGAACTCGCCGTACAGGTAACCCTGGTGCTGGTCGACCTCGATACGCACAGGCTCAACCTTGATGGTGCCGCACAGCGCATGGATCTGCGCGCCGGCGGCGAGGATATCGAGCTGGCTACCGTTCTGCCGGGCCTTGATTGCCAGTTCCGCATCGCGGGTGCCGCTCAGATAACCGATGCGGGTCAGCAGGCCGCGGGTCTGTTCCACGCCGATGGTTTCCAGCAACTCCTGGCGCAGGGCGCCGAAGGCTTCGGCGTGCAACAGCAGCATGCGTTTCTCGCCCAGCCAGATCATGCCCTCTTCCGGGTTGAAATACAGATGCTCGGCCAGGTCCTGCATGTCCGGAAAGCGCAGGTCGGTGATCACGTCCTTGAGCGAGTGCGGGCGGCCGTGGTTGTTGTCGGAAGAGGAGGACATGTGTTCACCATGCATATTGTTGTTGTAGCAGACCGCAGGGATATCGATCTGCCATGGGAAAAAGTCTAACAGATGCGTCGCCCCGGCAGTGGTGGATAGCGGGGAGCGAATGGGCTTTTCAGCTTGTTCGAAAGGTGTGCGGATTTTTCATGCGGAAAATTTCGAGGTTCCCGAAAAATATGAAGTGCATATTTTTCCGGCCCTGTACCAGTAAACCGTGAAGGCTCCCTGCTTTTGTCCCTATCTTGTTGTTATTGAAGGAGAAAAATATATTTAGAGCCGTTGGCGCGCTATCTGGCACAGCCGTTGCTATTGCTCTTGTACAACGCAAGAGACGTTCTGGTCACCCTTGGTTGGACTGGAAAACAAGAATAACGGAGATAGCACAGTGGCTGAGATTTCTTCTTTGGGCTACGTCGGTTTCGGCGTCAGCGACCTCGACAAGTGGCAGGTGTTCGCCACCGACATCCTCGGCATGCAGGTCGGCCGGCGCGATGCCACCAGCATGACCCTGCGCATGGACGAATACTGCCAGCGTTTCTTCCTCGAACAGAACGCCGCCGATGACATCATCGCCGCCGGCTGGGAGTTTACCAGCGAGCGGGAGCTGGAGGAGTACGTCGCCGGGCTGCGCGACAAGGGCGTCGAGCTGCACACCCTGAGTGCCGAGCAGTGCGCCCGGCGGCATATCGAGAAGGGCTACAGCTGCAAGGACCCCAATGGTTTCGACCATGAGTTCTTCTTCGGCCACGGCGTGGTGCTGCTCAAGGACCAGTTCCGTTCCAAGGTGCTCAAGGGCGGCTTCGTCACCGGCAACCTGGGGGTAGGGCACATCCTGCCGTTCGCCAACCGTGGCAACGGTGCCGAGACCGTGGACTTCTACAAGAACGTGCTCAAGTTCCGCATCAGCGACTACATCCGCCAGGAAGTACAACCGGGGATGATGGTCGAGGCGACCTTCTTCCATACCAAGACCGGCCGTCACCACTCGATCGCCACCGCCGAGGCGCCTACCAACAAGGTACTCAACCATTTCATGGTGCAGCTGGAAGACATGGACGATGTCGGCCTGGCCTATGACCGCGCCGTCAATGCCGGTATCCCGATCGTGCTGGAGCTGGGCCATCACCCGAACGACAGGATGTTCTCCTTCTACGCGCAGACCCCGTCGGGCTTCAACTTCGAGTTCGGCTGGGGCGGGATCGTCATCGACGAGAACGACTGGGAGGTCAAGACCTTCCACCAGATGAGCGACTGGGGGCACAAGCGCAACCTGATCCCGGTTCCGGAAACCGAAGAGCACCCCCTGTCCTGATCGCGGCCTTACCTGGAGAACAAGAACATGAGTATCTGGTTGGATTTTCTCGGCGCAGAGATACGTTTTGTCGATCTGCCCACCTATGGCCGTACGCGCATTGCCGAAGCCGGGCAGGGCAAGCCCGAGGCGCTGATCCTGATGCATGGCATCGGTGGTCACCTGGAGGCCTATGCCAGGAACGTGGTCGCTCTCGGCGAGCATTACCACGTGATCGCCTTCGATTACGTCGGTCATGGCCTGTCGGCCAAGAAGCTGGATATCGAGTACTCGATCAGCGACTACGTCGAGCAACTGCGTGAACTGATGGACGTGCTGGGCATCGAGCGGGCGCATATCTCCGGCGAGTCGCTGGGCGGCGTGGTCACTGGTGGTTTCGCGGTGCGCTATCCCGAGCGCATCCTGCGTGCGGTGTTCAACACCACCGGCGGCATTCCGATCGTCAGTGACCAGGGCCGCCAGGACCTGAAGAACCTGGCCGAGCTGTCGGCCCGCAGCTCCGGCCAGCAGCCTACCTATGACAGCGTGCTGGCGCGCATGCAATGGCTGCTGTACGAGGGCAACTGGGATCTGCTCAACGAGGAGCTGGTCGGCTCGCGCCTGGCGATCTATTCGCGGCCCGATTTCCAGGCCAGTGCGCCGCTGGTGTACGGCCGCCTGCGCAAGGTCAACGAGGGCGGCACGCCGGACATGATCGAGCTGGAGAAGGTGCAGTGCGAATCGCTGCTGCTGTGGACCAGCCACAACCCGATCCATGACGTGGCCGCCGCCGAGTCGGCGCTGCCGCGCCTGGCCAGGGGGCAGCTGTATGTGATGAAGAAACTGGCCGGGCACTGGCCGCAGTACGAGTCGCCCGAGGAGTTCAACCAGGTGATGGTCGAGTTCCTGTCGACCGGGCGGGTAGGTGCATGAATGCCCAGGTCGCCATGATGAAACCCTCACGCGAACACCTACCGGTCGCCACGCCCGATTTCTGCAAGGCCATGCGCAACCTGGCCGGCCACTGCGTGGTGATCGCCAGCGGTGATGATCAGCAACGTGCCGGGCTGACCGCCACCGCGGTGTGCTCGATCACCGCCGAGCCGCCACGCCTGCTGGTATGCGTGAACCGTAACGTCTATGCCCACGGGGTGATTACCGCCAGCCGTCACCTGAGTGTGAACGTGCTTGGCTGCCGGCAGGAATCGATCGCCCGGCGCTTCGCCGGCATGGTCGACGGGGTCGCCGGTGAACAGCGTTTCGATGACGGCGCCTGGGTGCCGGGCATCAGCCAGGTGCCGGTGCTCAGCGATGCGCTGGTCAGTTTCGAGTGCCGGGTGGTCGAGGCGGTGCCGGCCAGTACCCATGACATGTTTCTCTGCGAGGTCATCCAGGTGACCGGACAGATGAGTGAAGAAGATCCCCTTATCTATTTCAACGGACGATTCGCGGCGCTTGCCTGAGCCGCGAGGTTGCTGCCCGGATAACAACAAAGTGAGAACCGATATGACTAGTGTGCTGAAAAAGACTGCCGACCAAGCCAGTTGTGTGCCCTCCGAGGCCGAACTGATCCAGCGTGCCCGTGACCTGATTCCCATGCTTATCGAGAAGGCCGACTCGGTCGAGAAGAACCGCATGGTATCGCCGGAAACCATCCAGGCCTTCGTCGATGCAGGGTTCTTCAAGATCCTGCAGCCGGCCAAGTTCGGTGGCTACGAGATGAACCCGGCGGTGTTCTACAAGGTATTGATGGAGCTGGGGCGCGGTTGCTGCAGCAGCGCCTGGAACATGATGATCCTCGGGGTGCACCAGTGGGAGTTCGGCAGTCTGCCGGATCAGGCCTGCGAAGATGTCTGGGGTGAGGATGACAAGACCATCATCGCGTCCTCCTACCCGCCCTTCGGCAAGGTCGAGGAAGTCGAAGGCGGCTACCGGATCAGCGGCACCTGGAAGACCTCCAGCGGCTGCGACCATGGCAAGTGGGCTTTCCTCGGTGGGCTGCGCCGTGATGCCCAGGGCAATGTGATCGATCGCCTGTCCATGCTGGTACCGGCCACCGACTACGAGATCGAGGATGACTGGCACGTGTTCGGCCTGGCCGGCACCGGCAGCAAGAGCTTGGTGGTCCGCGAGACCTTCGTTCCCTATCACCGTACCCACAGCCTGATCCAGTACCACAAGGATGATCGCGGTACGCATTACCTGTACCCGTTCAATCAGATCTTCTTCGGCTCGGTGTCGGCGCTGATCGTCGGCATGGCCCAGGGCGGTATCGATGAGTACATCCGCCAGATGACCGTGCGCACCAATACCACCGATGGCGGCAGCGCTGCCCTCAGCCCCTACGTCAAGGATCGCCTGGGCAACGCGGTGGTGCGGGTGCGTTCGGCGCGGGCACGGCTGTTGCAGATGATGGCCGAGACCACCGAGATCGTCGAACGCGGCGAGCTGGTGCCGAACTACGACCGGGTCCACCACATGCTGGATATCGCCCGGGTCGGACGCGACTGCGAGGAAGCGGTGATGCTGCTGTTCAAGGCGACCTCGGCGCGCGGTATCTATCTGAACAACCCGCTGCAGCGCATCCTGCGCGACGTCATCGCCGCGGCCAACCATATCACCCAGAACGCCGACGATACCGCCGGCATGCTGGGAGCCTACCTGCTCGGTCAGCAACTGCCGCCCATGGTCTTCGGCCTGGAGCCGGTGTCGCTGAACGCTTGACCTGATTTGGGGCCTGCCCCGAATGGATCGCACCGGCCATCACGGTGGTCGGTGCGGGATAAAAATAAAAGGCGGAGTACCGCCCATATCTGAGGTGCCTTATGTCTTACCGAAGGATGAACAAGACGTTTCAGCTGTCAGCCCTGAGTGCTGCCATCCTGCTCTGTTCCCCATTGCCTGCCCATGCGTTCCAGTTCGATACCGCCAATCCCGACCTGCGTATCCGTCTGGATACCAACGTGAAGTACAACGCGGCCTGGCGGGTACAGGGTCAGAAGGAGCGCCTGCTTTCCGACATCACCCTGGATGACGGTAACCGTAACTTCGACAAGGGGTCGATGATCAACAACCGTGTCGACCTGTTCTCCGAGTTCGACGTCAACTACCGTGGCATGGGCGTGCGTGTCAGCGGTGCGGCCTGGTATGACCGGGTCTACAACCGCAAGAACGACCATGACAACCCGGACAGCGCCAACAACCTGTCGGTGGCCTACAACGAGTTCACCAAGGAGACCCGCGACCTGCACGGCCGTGATGCCGAGCTGCGTGACGCCTTCGTCTATTCCGACTTCAGCCTGACCGATGATGTCTGGGGCGTGGTGCGTGTCGGCCAGCACTCGCTGCTGTATGGCGAGAGCCTGTTCTTCGGCAACAACGGCATTGCCGGCGGCATGATGCCGATCAACGCGATCCAGGCGCTGTCGGCGCCCAACTCGCAGTTCAAGGAGCTGGTACTGCCGGTCAAGCAGATTTCCGCTGACCTGCAGCTGACCCCGGCCCTGTCGCTGGGCGCCTATTACCAGTTCGAGTGGGAGCGCACGCGGATTCCGGCGGCCGGCAGCTATTTCAGTCCGGCGGACCTGCTCGATGGCGGTGGCGAGCGCATTCTCGCTGCGCCGGGGGTATCGCTGTACCGCACCAGCGACATCGAGGCGCGTGACTCGGGGCAGTGGGGCTTCCAGCTGCGCTACCGGGCCGACAGCATCGATACCGACTTCGGTCTGTACGCGATCAACTACCACGACAAGAACTTCCAGGTGCAGACCCGGCCGTTCGACGTGCCGCAGCCCGGCGTGGCCGATGACATCGTCGTTGGCGAGCATATGCTGGTCTTTCCCGAGGATGTGCGGGCCTACGGCTTCAGCGCGACGACCGGCATCGGTGATGCCAACGTCGCCTTCGAGGGCTCGATCCGCCGCAATGCACCGCTGGTCAGCCTGACGGTGGCCGATGTCACCGGCGACCACGACAATGACCGCAATCCGCTGTACGCCGTGGGTAATACCGCGCATGCCCAGATCAGCATGATTCAGATCATGCCCCAGAGCCGCTTCTGGGATACCGCCGCGCTGATGGGCGAGCTGGCCTGGAACCGCACCCTGAGCGTGACCAAGAACCGCGAGTGGCTGGACCCCAACAACACCCGCGACGCCACCGCCATGCGCGTGGTGTTCACCCCGACCTACTTCCAGGTGTTCGATGGCATCGACCTGTCGGTACCCATGGGCGTGAGCTATGGCATCGATGGTCGTTCCTCGGCGGTGGGTGGCTTCAGCCAGGCCAAGGGCGGTGGCTTCAACATCGGTGTGTCGGCCGAGTACCTCAAGCGTGTCACCGTGGCGCTGAGTTACAACGGCTTCTACGGTCCGACCGACCGGGTCAACCGCATGGAGTTTGTTGAGTCGATCGGCGCCGTGTCGGGCGTCAAGACCTACAAGCAGACCAACGGCGACCGCGACTTCATTTCCCTGAATGCATCCTATACGTTCTGAGGCCAGATCATGCATAACAAGAACATTCGTCAATTCGCTCTCTGCGTTTCCCTGCTGGCGCTGGCCGTCGGCAGCGCCAGCGCGGCGGTCAGCCCCGAGGAAGCGGCCCAGCTCAAGTCCAGCCTGACGCCGCTGGGGGCCGAGCGCGGCGCCAATGCCGACGGCAGCATCCCGGCCTGGGACGGTGGCTATACCACGGTGCCGGCCGGCTTCAAGAACGGTAATCGGGACTTCGACCCCTTTGCTGACGACCAGCCGCTGTACTCGATCACCGCCGCCAATCTGGGCGAGCACCAGGACAAGCTGGCCGCCGGTGTGGTCCAGCTGTTCAAGGCCAACCCGGATACCTATCGCATCGACGTGTACCCGACCCGGCGTACCGCTGCGGCGCCGCAGTGGATCTACGACAATACCTTCAGAAACGCCACCAGTGCGACCCTGGAGAACAATGGCCTGACCGTGCGCGGTGCCTATGGCGGGGTGCCGTTCCCGATTCCCAAGAGCGGCATCGAGGTGGTGTGGAACCACCAGCTGCAGTGGCGTGGCGAGTCCACCGACACCAAGTACCAGGTCTGGACCACCACCGGCGAGGGGCGTCGTATCCTCGCCACCGCGGCGCAGGACTACGCGCAGTATCCGTACTACTACGCCAGTGGCTCGGCGGACTCGACGCCCAATCCGAAGTACATGCTGGCCATCCAGCTGGCCTACGAGCCGGCGTTCCGCGCCGGTGAGGCACTGATGGTGCACAACACCCTGGACTACCACCAGGGCCGCACCCTGTGGCAGTACCTGGTTGGCCAGCGCCGTGTGCGCCAGGCGCCGAGCATCAACTTCGACACGCCGAACGTGGTGGCTTCCGGTACCAACTTCGTCGACGAAACCTTCGGCTACGGTGGCTCGCCCGAGCGCTATGACTGGAAGCTGGTCGGCAAGCGGGAAATGATCATTCCCTATAACAACAACGCGCTGATGGCGCACAGCGACGCCGACGTGCTCGGCCAGCGGCATGCCAACCCCGACCTGGTACGTTGGGAGCTGCATCGGGTCTGGGAAGTGGAGGCGACCCTGAAGCCGGGCAGCCGCCATGCGGTGCCCAAGCGCCAGTTCTACTTCAGCGAGGACAACTGGGGCACGGCGATCTTCGACGGCTGGGACGCCGAGGGCACCCTGTGGCGCACCGCGATGAGCACGCCGTTCGTGGCGCCGGACATCCCGGCGACGGTGAACTACTGCAATGGCTTCTTCCATGACCACCGTACCCGTGCCTGGGTCTACAACTGCGCCATGGGCACGGACGTCAAGGGCAGTCAGTTCAGCATGGCTGACAAGCGTTCGGAGACCTACTTCTCGCCGCAATCGCTGCTGCGCATGAGTGGTCGCTGATCGATCCCGTTGCCCCCTGCCAGTCATGGCAGGGGGCAATCCGCCTTGCGAGGAGTTGCCCAAGTGAAGAACAAGATTACAACGAGCCTGCTACCGCTGTTCGCCGCCACCGCGCTGGCCTGCCTGCCGGCGCTGGCGCTGGCGGTGGAGCTGCCGGATACCCTCAGCCGGCCGGCCATGCAGACCGAACTGGCGGCCCGTTCCATGCTCAGTGCGGTGACCCGGGCCGGGGATCGGCTGGTAGCGGTGGGCGAGCGTGGTCACATCATCCTGTCCGATGACCAGGGCCAGAGCTGGCGCCAGGCGCCATCCCCGGTCAGCGTGACCCTGACCGCCGTATGTTTCGCCGACGACCAGCGTGGCTGGGCTGTCGGGCATCGCGGCGCGATCCTGCACAGCAGCGATGCCGGCGCCAGCTGGAGCCTGCAGCTGGATGGCCAGCGCTTCGCCCAGGCCGCCCTGCAGCTTGCCCGGGAGCAGGGCTCGGAACTGGAATACACCGCCGAGATGCTGGTCGAGGATGGTGCCGACAAGCCGTTCCTGGACGTGCAATGCCTGGGCGACCGGACGGTGCTGGCGGTGGGCGCCTATGGCCTGGGCGTGCGCAGCGGTGACGGCGGTGCCAGTTGGCAGCCGCTGCTGGCGCTGCTGGAAGGCACCGAGCAGAGTCACGTGAACGCCGTGCTGGCGGTTGGCGATACGCTGTACCTGGCCGGCGAGATGGGCGGCCTGTATCGCAGCGATGCGGCGGTCAGCCAGGTCGAGCGCCTGGAGCAGCCCTACGAGGGCAGCTACTTCGGCCTGCTGGGCAACAGCCGCCAGTTACTGGCCTTCGGCCTGCGTGGCCACGCCTTCGTTTCCAGCGATGCCGGCCAGCACTGGCGGCAACTGCCGGTACCGACCAGCCAGAGCCTGACCGCCGGCACCCTGCTCAGCGATGGCGCACTGCTGCTGGCCGATGCCGCCGGCGGTGGCTGGCTGAGCCGGGATGACGGTCGTTCGTTTTCGCGCATCCGCGCCGCGCGCCCGTTCCCGCTGACCGAGCTGCTGCCGCTGGCCGATGGCAGCGTGCTGGGCGTCGGCGCCAATGGTGTTACCCGTTTCTCCGCCGAGCAGCTCAACTGACCGGCCTGCGCCAGAGGTTCTTCGATATGGCTATTTCATCTTCAGACGGTTTCCAGACCATTACCAACCTGAAGGATTTCGACCAGCGCTCGGGCAATGGCCTGGAGCGTCTGCTGTTCAACTACCGGGGCTGGATCATCGCCTTCTGCGTGCTGATGACCGTGCTGTTTGCCGCGTCGGCGACCCAGGTGCGCATGAACGCCAGCTTCCTCAAGACCATCCCTACCAGCCACCCGTTCATCCTCAACTATCTCAAGCACCAGGATGAACTCAAGGGCACCGCCAACACCTTGCGCATCGCCGTGGCGCTGGAGGGCGAGGGCGACATATTCAGCGCCGAGTACATGGAGACCCTGCGCCAGATCAACGACGAGGTGTTCCTGCTGCCGGGGGTGGACCGTTCCTTCATGAAGTCGCTGTGGACCCCGCTGACCCGCTGGCAGGGGGTGACCGAGCATGGCTTCGATGGCGGCACGGTGATTCCCGACGGCTTCGCCGGTAGCGCCGAGGACCTGGAGGTGCTGCGCGGCAACGTGCAACTGTCCGGCGAGATCGGCCAACTGGTGGCGCCGGACTTCCGTTCCAGCATCATCCTGGTACCGCTGCTGGACGTGGACCCGGCCACCGGCGAGGCGCTGGACTACAAGCAGCTGTCCGATGCGCTGGAGGATATCCGTGATCGTTATGCCGATCAGGGTGTATCGCTGCACATCATCGGCTTCGCCAAGGTCATGGGTGACCTGATTTCCGGTCTGTATGCGGTGCTCAGCTTCTTCGCCGCCGCAGTGCTGATCACCAGCGCCATCCTACTGTACTTCACCCGCTGCTGGCGCAGCACCCTGGTGGTACAGGGCTGTACCCTGGTGGGTGTGGTCTGGCTGCTGGGCGTGCTGCCGCTGCTGAGCTACGAGCTCAATCCCTATTCGATCCTGGTGCCGTTCCTGGTCTACGCCATCGGCGTCAGCCATGGTGCACAGAAGATGAACGGCATCATGCAGGACATCGGGCGCGGCACCCACAAGCTGATCGCCGCACGCTATACCTTCCGCCGCCTGTTCGCCGCCGGCATGACCGCACTGCTGGCCGACGCGGTGGGTTTTGCGGTGATGACCATCGTCGATATCCCGGTGATCAAGGAGCTGGCGATCATCTCCAGCATCGGTGTGGCGCTGCTGGTGTTCACCAACCTGGCACTGCTGCCGATCATGCTGTCCTACACCGGTGTGTCACCGCGTGCCGCGCAGCGCCGGCTGGACGCCGAGCGTGCCCATGAACAGCCGGACTACCGCAAGCCCGCCGTAGTGCGTGGACTGCTGGCCTTCACCCGCCCGCGGGTCGCCATCAGCGCCTTGCTGTGTGCCGGTGCGCTGGCCGGCTGGGCAGTGCTCGAGGCGCGTAACCTGCAGGTCGGTGACCTGGACCCCGGCGCGCCGGAGCTACGCGCCGACTCGCGCTACAACCAGGACAACCAGTTCATTATCAGCAACTACCAGGCCAGCAGCGATGTGTTCGTGTTCATGGTCGAGACCCCTGCCGGGCAGTGTGTCGACTACCAGACCCTGCGCAAGGTCGAGGAACTGGAGTGGCGCCTGCGCCAGTTGCCGGGCGTGGATGGCACCAGCTCCATCGCCGGGGTGGCGCGGCGGGTCAACGTCGGGATGAACGAGGGCTTCCTGAAATGGAACGAGCTGCCGCCGAACCAGCCGATGATCAATGCCGCGGCCAACCGCTCGCCACGTGACCTGTTCAATGCCACCTGCGAGCTGCTGTCGGTGTTCGTCTACCTGCAGGATCACAAGGCACAGACCCTGAGTGGGGTGGTGTCCACAGTGGAGGACTTCACCCAGGAGTTCAACGACGAGCAGGCGCGCTTCATCATGGCCGCCGGTAACGCCGGTATCGAAAGCGCCACCAATATCGTGGTCAAGCGCGCCAATACCCAGATGGTCATCGGCGTGTACCTGGCGGTGAGTCTGCTGTGCCTGCTGGCGTTCCGTTCCTGGCGGGCGACCATCTGCGCGATCCTGCCGCTGATGCTGACCTCGATGCTGGCCGAGGCGCTGATGGTCAAGCTGGGCATGGGGCTGAAGGTATCCACTCTGCCGGTGGTGGCGCTGGGGGTGGGGATCGGCGTCGACTATGCGCTGTATATCCTCAGCGTCATGCTGTTCTGGCTCAAGCGTGGCTCGAACCTGTCGGAAGCCTACTTCCAGGCACTCAACTTCACCGGCCGGGTGGTGGTGTTCACCGGCGTGACCCTGTCGCTGGGCGTGGTGACCTGGATACTGTCGCCGATCAAGTTCCAGGCCGACATGGGCCTGCTGCTGACCTTCATGTTCTTCTGCAACATGCTGGTGGCGCTGATCCTGGTGCCGGCGCTGGCGTGTTTCCTGCTGCAGCCGAAGCATTTTACCTCGCAATATGTACTGCGGCAGAAGCAGGCTGAGCAGACGCAGTCGGGCGATGCCCTGCATCCGAGCGAGCGCCGCGCCTTCGCTGTAGAGGAGGTGCTGTCATGAGCCGCCATGGATTACCCCTGCCGCGCCTGCCCGGCGACGGCCTGGCGCTGGACCTGGCCCGGGTCGGGGTCGATGCGGCGCTGGACTGCGCGCGGCGCAACCAGCTGCAGGTCAGCATCGCCGTGGTCGATGGCGGCGGCCACCTGATGGCCTTCGCCCGCACCGAGGGCACGCCCTGGCACAGCATCCAACTGGCCACCGAAAAGGCCCGCACCTCGGCCTCGTTCGGCCTGCCCAGCAGCACCCTGGGCGATATGATCGACAACGCCAGTGAGCGCATCCGCATGAACCTGTTGCTGCGCCCGGAGATCGTCGCCATGGGTGGCGCCTTCCCGATCCAGTTGGCGGGGCGCATGGTCGGTGCCATCGGTGTGTCCGGTGCCAGTGAGGAAGAAGACATTATCTGCGCGCTGGCCGGCTGCGAGGCGATGGCCCGTCAGGCCGAGGCAGCGCTTGAATCCGAAGGAGCCCAACCATGAGCAACAACCCCCTGCATGCCCAGCTCGGCGATGAGCTGTTCGTCGCCCTGCGCGAGGCGCGCATGGTGGCGCCGCTGACCGAGCGCCATCCGCAGCTGACCATCGAGGACGCCTACGCCATCCAGCAGCAACTGATCGCCCGGCGCCAGGAGGATGGCGAACGCCTTATCGGCAAGAAGATCGGTGTCACCAGCCAGGCGGTGATGGACCTGCTCAAGGTCGACCAGCCGGATTTCGGCATGCTTACCGACCGCATGGTGGTGAACCAGGGCCAGTGCGTGGACATGACCACGCTGATCCAGCCCAAGGCCGAAGGCGAGATCGCCTTCGTACTCAAGCAGGATCTGGCCGGTCCCGGCGTCACCGTGGCCGATGTACTGCGCGCCACCGAAGGGGTGATGGCCTGCTTCGAGATCGTCGACTCGCGCATCCGTGACTGGCAGATCAGGATTCAGGACACCGTGGCGGACAACGCCTCCTGCGGACTGTTCGTGCTGGGTGATCGGCTGGTCGACCCGCGAGGACTGGACCTGTACACCACCGGCATGGTGCTGGAAAAGAACGGCGCCATCGTCGGCACTGGTGCCGGTGCCGCGACCATGGGCTCGCCGGCGATCGCCGTGGCCTGGCTGGCCAATACCCTGGGGCGGCTGGGCATGAGCCTCAAGGCGGGCGAGGTGATTCTGTCCGGTGCGCTGTCGGGCATGGTACCGGTGGCTGCCGGGGACAACCTGAACATGACCATTGCCGGCCTTGGCAGCTGCAGCGTGCGCTTTGCCTGATTCATCTGAGGAATGACAACAATGAGCAAGAAACTCAAAGCCGCGATCATCGGCTCGGGCAATATCGGCACCGACCTGATGATCAAGATCCTGCGCAACGCGCAGCATATCGAGATGTCGGTGATGGTCGGTATCGATCCGTCATCCGACGGTCTGGCCCGTGCCCAGCGCCTGGGCGTGGCCACCACCCACCAGGGCGTGGACGGCCTGGCGCAGATGCCGGAGTTCGCCGATATCGACTTCGTGTTCGATGCCACCAGCGCCGGCGCGCATGTGCGTAACGATGCACTGCTGCGCCAGCTCAAGCCCGGCCTGCGGATGATCGACCTGACGCCGGCGGCCATCGGCCCGTACTGCGTGCCGGTGGTGAACCTGGAGGAGCACCTGCAGCAGACCAACGTCAATATGGTCACCTGCGGTGGCCAGGCCACCATCCCCATGGTTGCCGCCGTGTCGCGGGTAGCCAAGGTGCATTACGGCGAGATTGTCGCCTCGATCAGCAGCAAGTCCGCCGGCCCCGGCACCCGGGCCAATATCGACGAGTTCACCGAGACCACCTCCAAGGCCATCGAGGTGATCGGCGGCGCCCGGAAGGGCAAGGCGATCATCATCATGAACCCGGCCGAGCCGCCACTGATCATGCGCGATACCGTGTTCGTGCTGTCGGAGCTGGTCGATCAGGACAAGGTCGCCGCCTCGGTCGAGGAAATGGCCGCCGCGGTGCAGCGCTATGTGCCGGGTTACCGCCTGAAACAGAAAGTGCAGTTCGATGTGATCCCCGATACCACGCCGGTCAACGTGCCGGGCATAGGACATATCGGCGGGCTGAAGACCTCAATCTTCCTCGAAGTCGAAGGCGCCGCCCACTACCTGCCGGCCTACGCCGGCAACCTCGACATCATGACCTCGGCGGCGCTGGCCACTGCCGAGCGCATGGCCCAGTCCATGTTGAATACAGGAGACGCCGCATGAGCTTCGATCCCGGCAAGAAACTCTATATCTCCGATGTGACCCTGCGCGATGGCAGCCATGCCATCCGCCACCAGTATTCGCTGCAGAATGCGGTGGATATCGCTCGTGCGCTGGATCAGGCGAAGGTCGATTCCATCGAAGTGGCCCACGGGGATGGCCTGCAGGGCTCCTCCTTCAACTACGGCTTTGCCGCGCATACCGACCTGGAATATATCGAGGCGGTGGCCGATGTGGTCAAGCACGCGAAAATCGCCACCTTGCTGCTGCCGGGTATCGGCACTGTACATGATCTGAAAGCCGCCTATGACGCCGGTGCCAGGGTGGTGCGGGTCGCCACCCATTGCACCGAAGCCGATGTATCGAAGCAGCATATCGAATATGCCCGCGAGCTGGGCATGGACACCGTCGGTTTCCTGATGATGAGCCACATGATCCCGGCACAGCAACTGGCCGAGCAGGGCAAGCTGATGGAAAGCTACGGCGCCACCTGCATCTATATGGCCGACTCCGGCGGGGCGATGAACATGCAGGATATCCGCGACCGCATGCGTGCGTTCAAGGATGCACTCGATCCGGCTACCCACACCGGTATGCATGCCCACCACAACCTCAGCCTGGGGGTGGCCAACTCGATCACCGCGGTGGAAGAGGGCTGCGACCGCATCGACGCCAGCCTGGCGGGTATGGGTGCCGGCGCCGGCAACGCGCCGCTGGAGGTGTTTATCGCCGCCGCCGAGCGCCTGGGCTGGAACCACGGTACCGATCTCTACACGCTGATGAACGCCGCCGACGATATCGTCCGCCCGCTGCAGGATCGCCCGGTGCGGGTCGACCGGGAAACCCTGGGGCTGGGCTATGCCGGGGTGTATTCCAGTTTCCTGCGGCATGCCGAGGTGGCGGCGGAGAAATACGGTCTCAAGACCCTGGATATCCTGGTCGAGCTGGGCAAGCGCCGCATGGTTGGTGGCCAGGAGGACATGATCGTCGACGTGGCGCTGGATCTGCTCAAGCAGCGCCAGGCCAACTGAATCACCCGGGGCACGCCGATGGTGGGCCCGTTACCAATACGCGATAACCACAAGAAGGAAAACCGAATGAGCCAGTTCACACAGGAAAACACCAGCAAGTTCGTCCAGACCGAAGACTGGAAGCTGCACTACAACGAGGCCGGGGAAGGGGAGGTGGTCATCATGCTGCACGGCTCCGGTGCCGGCGCTACCGGCTGGGCCAACTTCCACCGCAACGTCGATGCCTTCGTCGAGGCCGGTTACCGGGTGATCCTGCCGGACTACCCGGGCTGGGGCAAATCCGATCCGATCGTTACCGGCGAGCCGCGTTTCGACGTCAACGGCCGCGCCACCCGCCAGTTGATGGATGCTCTGGATATCGACCAGGCCCACCTGGTGGGCAATTCCATGGGCGGCGGCAGTGCACTGGCCTTCACCAAGGACAACCCTGAACGGGTCGGCAAGCTGATCCTGATGGGCGCTGGCGGGGTGGGCAAGACCAGCATCTTCACCCCGCTGCCGATGGAAGGCATCAAGCTGCTGTTCGATGTGTACAAGAATCCCAGTCCGCAAAGCCTGCGCCGGATGCTCGACGTGTTCGTCTACGACCCCAGTGCGCTGACCGATGAACTGATCGAGTTACGCTACCAGTCGATGATGGAGAACGGCCATCACCTGCCCAACTTCCTCAAGAGCGTGGAGATGAGCGGCTTCAATATGGGTGACTACACCAACGACCTGCCGAACATCCCGAACAAGACGTTGATTACCTGGGGCCGCGACGACCGTTTCGTACCCATCGACTGGAGCCTGAAGTTCCTCAACATGATCCCCAACTCGACCCTGCACGTATTCAGCCAATGCGGGCACTGGGCGCAGTGGGAGCATGCCGAGGAGTTCAACCGCCTGGTGATCGACTTCATCAAACACTGATCTCCCGCCGCACACGGGCCGCCCCGTAGCGGGGCGTGCCGCCTATCGATCTACAACCCTAACCAGGATGGTATCGACCTGCGCTACGCTGACGCCTACCGGCAAGTGGCCGAGCGCGAGGCCGGGTTGCTGCCTGAACCAGCGGCGGGGCTGCAGTGACACCCGCCGCATAGCAGAGAGAATGAATATGCCCGACAACCTTCGTACCAGCGGCTTGCTGCTGCTCGGTGCGCTGACCGCGGTGGCGCCGATGTCCACCGATATGTACCTGCCGGCGCTGCCGGCGATTGCCCTGGAGCTGGGGTTGCTGCCGGGGCAGGTGGAGCTGACCTTTTCCGCCTATTTCGTCGGCATGCTGCTGGGCATGCTGTGCTATGGGCCGCTCAGCGACCGTTTTGGCCGGCGTCCACCCTTGCTGTTCGGGCTCGGGCTGTACAGCCTGGCATCGCTGTTGATCGTCGCCAGCGCGTCGCTGGAGGGCTTGGTGCTGTTGCGCTTCCTGCAGGGGCTGGGTGGGTGTGCCGGGGCGGTGTTGACCGTGGCCATCGTCCGCGACCTGTGCCAGCCACTGCAGGCAGCCAGGGTGATGAGCATGATCACCCTGGTGATGGGGGCTGCGCCTATCTTCGCGCCGCTGCTCGGCGGTGCGTTGCTGGGGCTCTGGTACTGGCAGTCGATCTTCGCGCTGCTGGCCGGCTTTGGGTTGTCGTGTCTGCTGGGCATTGGCCTGCTGCTACCGGAAAGCCTGGCCCGGCCGACGTCGCAGCTGGCGCTGCGTCCGGTGTTCGCCGGTTACCTGGGGCTATTGCGGGATCGCCGTTTCATCGGCTTCTCGCTGTGCCAGGCCTGCACCACCGGGGCGATGTTCGCCTATATCGTCGGTTCGCCGTTCGTGCTGATCGAGCTGCACGGCATTCCGGCTGCGCAGTTCGGCTGGTTCTTCGGCATCAACGCCATCGGCCTGGTCGCCGCCAGCCAGTTGAACCGCTGGCTGCTGCGCCGGCACAGCCCGCGCCGGCTGCTGGCGCGTATGCTGTGGTTGCCGTTGCTGGCCGGGGCGCTGCTGATGCTGGACCTGCTCGCGGGGCATGTCGGGTTGTGGCTGATCCTGCCGGCGTTCTTCCTGCTGGTGTCCAGCGTCGGGCTGGTCGGTCCCAATGCCACCGCCCTGGCGCTGGCCGAGCAGGGCGAGCGCGCCGGGCTGGCCTCGGCGCTGCATGTGAGCCTGACCTTCGGCATGGGCATGTGCGCCAGCCTGCTGGTGGCGGCATTGCAGGACGGCAGCGTGCGCCCGCTGGCGCTGGTGATCTTCAGTTTCACCGTGGCTGGTCTGCTGGTCTATCACCTGCTGAGCGTGCGGCAACGGGAAGCGTTGCTGAGTGAGTCGCTGTGACTGAGCCCAGCCAGGGGTGTTCCCGGCGGCGCTGTGTCGAGATGGAACTCGACACTCCAAACCGCGTGATCCTATGAAATGTGGGGTTCATCATTCGCGTTGCTGGACGGAAGGCCGGGTTCCATCCCGGCCTGCGGTATCTCAGGCAGCGCTGTGTCGAGATGAAACGCTACACGCCAGTCAGCGTTTGCTCACCACCAGCTTCAGCGCTTTCCTGAATACCTCCAGTTCACCCTCGCTGAGTTCGGCGAAGATGTCGTCCTGTGCTTGATGCAGCATGTTCCACAGTTCCTCCAGCTTGGCGTGGCCGGCGCTGGTGACCCAGCGCTGGTTGCCCTTGATGTCCAGGTAGCCCTTGGTCTGCAGGTTGGCCATGGCGTCGGCCAGTTCGCGGGCGGGGATGGCGGCGGCCTGTTGCAGTTCGGCGATGCCCGCGTTGGGCGCGCTGTCGAGTACCAGCAGCAGGCGCGATTCGCTGTTGCGCATGCCAAGTTTCAGGTGCTGCTGGACGAAGCGCGGATGACTGGCACTGACTGCCTGGATCATCAGGTAGAACAGGTTGTCACCCAGCCGGGTGTGCAGCAGGTCGGCGGAGTCGTTCTGTTCCGTGACCTCCGGCTTGCGCCCGCGCGGGTGTGGCAGGACCATGGCATAGCTGCCCTGGTGATAGACCAGCGGTGGCTGGCTGAAGTCCTCGAATTGCTCGACCTGGCCGATGATCAGCCAGTGGTCGCCGGCGTCGATCCGTTGGAAGGTGGAACACTGGAAGTTGCCGGCGCAGCCTGGAAATACCGGCGCGCCGCCGAGTCCGGGCTGGTGCTCGATGCCATCGAACTTGTCTTCCTGGGGCCGGGCGAAGTGGTTGGACAGCTCGATCTGGCTGGAGGCCAGGATATTCACCGCGAAATGGCTGGCCTGCTGGAAGATGTCCCAGGTGCTGGAACGCTTGTCCAGGCTCCAGAGAATCAGCGGCGGGTCCAGCGATACCGAGTTGAAACTGTTGGCGGTGACACCGGCCTTGCGCCCGGTAGTATCGCAGGCGGTGACTATGGTCACGCCGCAGGCGAAGTTGCCCAAGGCGCGGCGGAACTGACGGGGGTCGAGGGGGGATTGTGCGTTTGTCATGGGGCTCCAGTGGCCCTGCATGCCACAGAGCCTTCGATGTACGGACTTGGCTCCATGCTAGCAAGCGCAGGGGTGAGGTCATTGGCGATAAGTTGAATGGGCTGTTCGCTTGAGTTGACTGACGCCACGGGGTGGGGTTGCTAGGCTTGAGCCCCTGATAACGACAAGACCATAGGAATCCCCAGATGACCATGCCCCTGCACCGGATGCGCCGCTGTGCGCCTCTCGCCTTGATCCTGTTGGCCTGCACGGCGCAGGCCCATGCCGACCAGGCCCCGGCCTGCGAGGCTGGCCCCGACTATCGGCCGCTGTGCGGCATCGCGCCGCCAGAGGACCTGGAGCTGTCCGCCGATGGCCAATACCTGTTCATGAGCGTGACACCCGGGCTGGCCGGTCAGCACCGCCCACGGCTGCGGGTCATGCAACTGGCCAGTGACAGCGTGGCGGACCTGGAAGTGAGTTACGCGGCGCAAGCCGGATGGGGCGAGGCCGGTTGTGCGGTCCCCGAGCAGGGTATCGGTGCCCATGGCATCCACCTGTCGGAGCGCAGCGATGGTCGCCAGCAGTTGCTGGTGGTCAACCATGCCGGGCGCGAAGCCATCGAGCTCATCGAGTTGCTGCCGGCGGAACAGGGCTGGCAGGCCGTCTGGCGCGGCTGCGTGGAGAACCCGGGGCAGGGCAAGTTCAACGATGTGGCGGCCACGCCGGACGGGGGCTTCGTCGCCACCGTGATGTTCGTGTCCGAGAGCATGCATCCGCCGCTGCCACTGGAGCAGTTGCTCGATGGTCGCGATACCGGCTACCTGATGCACTGGTCGGCGACGCAGCCACTACGCAAGCTGGAAGGCTCCGATGCGCCTTTTCCCAACGGCGTGCAGGTCTCGGCGGATGGGCAGAACGCCTGGTTCGCCTCCTGGACGGCGAACCAACTGTGGCGATATGAACTGGAGACCGGCGCCATTACCGCCAAGGTGGATACCGGCTATATGGTCGACAATCTCAATTGGGCCAGCGATGGGCGCCTGCTGGGGGCGGGCGTGCCTGATGCCGAGGCCTTTATCCGCTGCTTCGAGCAGCATATCGAGCACTGCCCGATGGCGGTACGGGTGTCGGCACTGGATACCGACAGCCTGGAACAGCAGATGCTGTTCAGCGCCGAGCCGGGCGTGATGTCCGGCGCCTCGGTGGCGACCCAGGTTGGCGACGAACTGTATGTTGGCACCTTCACCGGGGATCGCCTGCTGCGGGTGGCCGCCGACGGAGGGAACCATGATGCGCAGGACTGACTGGATCGCAGGGACGGCTGCGCTGCTGTTGGCGCTGGGGCTTGGTAACGTGGCGGCTGCCGAGCGCCCGAATATCCTGCTGATCATGGCCGATGACCTGGGCTTCTCCGACCTGGGCAGTTATGGCGGTGAGATCGACACGCCGAACCTCGACGCCCTGGCCGCCGAGGGGCTGCGCATGTCCAGCTTCTATACCGCGCCGACCTGCTCGCCGACCCGGGCGATGGTGATGTCGGGGACCGACAACCATCTGGTCGGCCTGGGGAGCATGGCGGAGGTGCTGCCGTTCCTGCCCCAGCTGCAGGGCCGCCCGGGCTATGAAGGGCACCTGAATGAGCATGCCCATTCGCTGCCGGCGCTGCTTGGCGAGGCGGGCTACAACACCTACCTGAGCGGCAAATGGCACCTGGGCAAGGCGCCGGAGCAGGACCCGCTGCGCCTGGGCTTCGACCGCGCCTTCGTGCTGCTCGATGGCGGCGCCAGTCATTTCCAGCCGCTGGCCGGCAGCCAGGTGCGGGTGGAGAACGTCAGCTATCGCGAGGATGGCCAGCCGGTCGAGGTACCGGCGGATTTCTTCTCCTCGGATTTCTATACCGACAAACTGATCGGCTACCTGGAACAGGGACGGGCCAGTGGCCGGCCATTCTTCGCCTGGGCTGCCTATACGGCGCCGCACTGGCCGCTGCATGCGCCGCAGGAATATATCGACAAGTACCGTGGGCGCTACGATGCCGGATATGAGGCCATCCGCGAGCAGCGCCTGGCCCGGCAGCGGGACAGTGGCCTGTTTCCGGTGGCGTTCCCCGCGGCAGCCCCGGCGGATGTGCCGAGCCCGCTGTGGCATCAGCTCGGCGTCCACGAGCAGGCTCGTCAGGCGCGACGGATGGAAGTGTATGCGGCCATGGTCGATCATCTGGACATGAATATCGGCCGGCTGATCGACTACCTCAAGCGCAGCGGGCAGTACGACAACACGCTGATCCTGTTCATTTCCGACAATGGCGCGGCCGGCGAGGATCACGCCAAGGGCTATTCCCCGGCCGACGCGCTGACCGATGATTCGCTGGCCAACATCGGCCGGCGTGGTTCCAATGTGAACTACGGCTTCCGTTGGGCGGAGGTCAGCTCGACGCCCTTCAGCCTGGTCAAGGGCACCGCTGCCGAAGGGGGTATCAGCTCACCGGCCATCGTCAGGTTGCCGGCCAGCCTGGCTGGTGGCGGTGCGGGGCAGGTGATCCATGACGTCGGGCGGGTCGATGACCTGCTGCCGACCTTCCTGGAACTGGCCGGGCAGGCTGACCCCGGTGACAGCTTCCAGGGCCGGCCCCGGCATCCGGTTACCGGCGTGTCGCTGCTGGGTGCCTGGCAGGGGCGGGGAATGGTGCGCGACAGGCCTCTGGCCGGGGAAATGTTCGGCCAGCCCTATGTGCGCCTGGGTGACTGGAAGTGGCGCTCGGCCGCCGCCCCGGATGGCAGCCCGGCCAGCCTGAGCCAGCCCTATGAATGGCAGCTGTTCAACCTGGCCGAGGATCGTGGGGAAACCCGGGACCTGGCCGCCGAGTATCCGGACAAGGTGGCCGAGCTGATGCGGGCGTGGGACGAGTATGCGAAGTGGGCGGGGCTACCGGAGGCGGATTGAGGGCGCTGTCCGAGCACCAGCTCGTACCAGGGTTTGCCGGCGGCCATGAGGTTGCAGGCTGGCTCCGCCTGTCGAGCTGGTACTCGACAATCCCAGGTTTGAGCCTCCTCTGCTGATTGCTGCGCCTAAACCAGGCTATCCATCAGCACCCGCACCTTGGTCAGGCTTTCCTGGTATTCGGCTTCCCCCTCGGAGTCGGCGACGATGGCGCCGCCGCCCCAACAGTACAGGCGGTCGTCCTGGTGTATCAGGCTGCGGATGGCGATGTTCAGGTCCATCTGCCCCTCGCAGCCGATATAGCCAATGCTGCCGCAGTACAGGCTGCGGCGTACCGGCTCCAGTTCCTCGATGATCTGCATGGCGCGGATCTTCGGCGCGCCGGTGATGGAGCCGCCGGGAAAGGCCCCGGCCAGCAGGTCCAGGGCGTCCAGCTGCGGTTTCAGCGTACCGGTCACGCTGCTGACCAGGTGATGCACGTTGGGGTAGCTCTCGATCCGGAACAGCTCCGGCACCCGCACGCTGCCAAAGGCGCAGGCGCGACCGAAGTCGTTGCGCAGCAGGTCGACGATCATCAGGTTCTCCGCGCGATCCTTGGCGCAGCCTTGCAGTTCCTCGGCCAGGGCACGATCCCGCTCCGGCGTGTCACCGCGCGGGCGGGTACCCTTGATCGGGCGGGTTTCGGCCTGCCCATCCTCGACCTTGATAAAACGCTCCGGCGACAGGCACAGCAGCGCCTGGCCGGGAAACTCCAGATAGGCGGCGAACGGCGTGGGGCAGGCCTGGCGCAGACGTTGGTAGGCATTCAGCGGGTCGCCCTGGCAGGGGGCCGAGAAACGCTGGGCTAGGTTGACCTGGTAGCAGTCGCCATCGCGGATGTAGCGCTGGATGCGCTCGAACGCCTGCAGGTAGGCTGATGGTGTCTGCTCCGCACTGAACGGTTGCAGCAGGTCGAACGGGCCGGGTTGCGGCGCGGCACCGGTCAGACGGGCGAGCAACTGCGCCTGCTCGCTTTTGTCGACAATCGGGTGGCAGACCA
This sequence comes from Halopseudomonas xiamenensis, assembly GCF_014219065.1. Lineage (GTDB taxonomy): Bacteria > Pseudomonadota > Gammaproteobacteria > Pseudomonadales > Pseudomonadaceae > Halopseudomonas > Halopseudomonas xiamenensis. The sequence continues at coordinate 161,067 of NZ_JACLGO010000003.1, read as the reverse complement.
GCCAGCGCCGACACAACTGGTTGTCGCTGACCAGGCTCCAGCGGTAGATGCCCATCTGCAGGCTGGGCAGCTGGATATCGGCACGGGCCAGCGCCGGCATGCTTTCCAGCGCCCGGCCGAAGTCGTAGCTGATGAAGCCCAGCGCACCGGCGCCGAACGGCAGTTGCAGGTGCTCGGGCCAGCGCGCCGGGCCCAGTTCGGCGAGGGCCTGGCGCAGGCGTTCGATGGTCTGCCGGCCGGGCTCATCCGGCTGCGGCCGCAGCAGCGCCACAGGATCGGCGGCGAGGATGCTGTAGCGGCCCAGCGGATCGCCACTGGCGGCGGAGTCGAGCAGCACCGGGTGACCCAGGTCGCGAATGGCAAAAAGCCCTGGCAGCGGATCGGCCTGCCAGGGCAATTCGGTAATCTGGTAAGGGGTGGTCATGCGCTGGGTTCGGGCTCCGCCGGCGCTTCGTCCGCGCTGAGGAATACCGGTTTGCCGAAGTGCTTCTGGGAAAACGCCATGCGCTCCTCGACGGTTTCGGTCCTACCGGCTTTCTTCAGTTCGGCGATGTGCTTTTCCACCGTGTGGCAGCGGTGGGTCAGGCCGGCATCGTTGGCGATCTGGATGTTCAGGCCGGGGCGGGCGTTGAGTTCGAGGATCAGCGGGCCTTTCTTCTGGTCCAGCACCAGGTCCACGCCGATATAGCCCAGCCCGGACAGCTCGTAGCAGGCGGTGGCCAGGCGCATGAAACCGTCCCAGTCGGGCAACTGCACGCCGGCTACTTCGTTGGCGGTGTCCGGGTGCTTGCTGATCTTGTTGTTCAGCCAGGTGCCCTTGAGGGTGACGCCGGTGGTCAGGTCCACGCCGACGCCGATTGCGCCCTGGTGCAGGTTGGCCTTGCCGCCCGACTGGCGGGTCGGCAGGCGCAGCATGGCCATCACCGGGTAGCCCATGAGCACTATGATGCGGATATCCGGCACGCCCTCGTAGCTGATGCTTTTGAAGATCGGGTCCGGTTTCACCCGGTATTCGATCAACGCCCGGTCGCGGTGGCCGCCCAGGGAGTACAGCCCGGAGATGATGTTGGACAGGTGGTGCTCGATCTCGTCGTGACTGACGATCTTGCCGGATACGGTGCGGTAACGGCCCTCGTAGCGGTCACCGATGACCATGATGCCGTCACCGCCGGCACCCTGGGCCGGCTTGATGACGAAGTCCTTGTGGTTCTCCACCAGCTTGCTGAACTTGCCGATGTCCTTCTCGGTATCGATGATGCCGTACAGGTCGGGCACGTTGATATTGGCGGTGATGGCACGTTCCTTGGTCAGGATCTTGTCATCGACCACCGGGTACAGGTGGCGCTTGTTGTACTTCAGCACATAGTCCGCGTTGCGCCGATTGATGCCCATGACGCCATTGTCCCTGAGGGCTTTCCAGGTCTTCCAGAACATGCGGCTCTCCTCAACCCTGCTTGGTCAGCGCCTTGAAGCGCATCAGTTCGGTGAGGCGGTAGCCGCGGTAGCGACCCATGGCCAGCATGAAGCCCACCAGCACCAGCAGGATGGCCGGGAAGGTGAAGACGAAGTAGGTCAGCTCCGGGATGGTCATCAGCAGGTGCGACAGGGTCGCCGCGATCAGCGTGCCCAGGGCGACCTTGAAGGAATGGCCACCGCCGCGCTCCTCCCAGTTGATCGACAGGCGCTCGATGGTCATGGTCAGGATCACCATCGGGAACAGCGAGACCGACAGCGCACGCTCGATGCCCAGCTTGTGGCTGAACAGGCTGATCACCGCGATGATGATCACCACGAAGGTCAGCACGATGGACAGGCGCGGCAGCATCTGCAGCTTGAGGTGTTCCAGATAGGAGCGCAGCGACAGGCCCAGGGCGGTGATCAGGGTGAACAGCACGATACCCCAGCCGACCTGGGTCTCGCGGAAGGCCAGGGCGATCAGTACCGGGGTGAAGGTGCCCAGGGTCTGGATACCGATCAGGTTGCGCAGTACCAGGATCACCAGTACCCCGATCGGGATCATGATCATCACCTGGTAGACCTGCTGCGCCTGCAGCGGCAGGCCGTACAGCGAGTATTCGAGCAGCGCCGAGGGGCTGCTCTCGGTGGTCATCTTGGCCAGGCGCAGGGCGTTCATCTCGCTGTTGTTGACAGTGATGCTGACGCTGCCATTGCGAGCGCCTTCCAACTGCAGCATCGGCAGGTTGCCGGTCCACCAAACCAGACGGTTTTCCGGCATGCCCTGCTGCCCGGTTTCCGGATGGAAATACAACCAGCGCTCACCGTTGTGGCTGCGCAGCCAGAGTTCCGGCTCCTGGTTGGGAGTGGCTTCCAGGCGCACGGTATGCACCATCTCCAGCGGGATGCGCGCGTTGGACAGCAGGATGTCGATCACCCGCGCCTTGTCCATCGGGCTGCTCTGGCTGCCGAGCAGCAGGCGTACATTGTCATCGGTGATGTCGTTGACCCGGCGGATGGTCTCGCTGATGAAGGTCTCGATATCCGCCGAGTGCTGGCGAATCGGGTTGATCAGCGCGTCGGCGGCAATCTGTTCGGGGCCGTCCAGGGCGATCGGCTGGCGCGGAGCCGGCGGCGGCGACTCGATGGCTTCGGCGCCATAGCGCTGGGTCAGCACCAGGCGGTAGTAGAGTGTCTGCGAGCCGCTGGCGCGACGAGCTGACCAGGTTACCCGGCGGTTGCCGTTCTGCTGGTTGACGCTGACGCCATAGTTGTTGGAGATGAAACTTTCATTGAGGCTGACGAACTTCTGGTTCAGCGGCGGGATGAACAGTTGCGCCTTGACCGGTACTCCGCTGGTGGCACGGAATTCGACTTTGGCATCCAAGCTCCAGATATCGTCGGTTTCATCCTCGCGTACGGGGATGTCGAGTACATATATCTGATAGCCGGTAATCAGCAGGCCCAGACTGACCATCAGGGCAATGAGGATTTTCAGATGCGTATTGATCGATTGCATAGTGTTCTCAGCTGCGGTTTGAGACAGCTGCTCCATTCCCTGGATGTGATGGAAAAGGCAGCGTTAGGCAGGCGGCATAGTAGCATGCCAAGCAGACCGGCACCCAGAGGCAGAAGTTCCCCCGAATGTTTATCAAAATATCAGCGGGGAATAGGGATTGTTGACAATCTGTGTTTGTGAAGGGCATTATCTCGCTCAGTGAGCCGGATTTTGCCTTTCACTCCAATAAGGTTGTCGACAATTGGCTGATTCCAATAACGTGATTCCTGCTGCAACATTGTCCGACGGGGCTTTTCAGCGCCTGCAGACGGCGATTGTCAAAGGTGAGATCCCGCCGGGTACCCGCATCAGCGAGCAGTTTCTGTCCACCACCTACGGTATCAGCCGCGGCCCACTGCGCGAGGCCATTCGTCGTCTGGAAGGGCGGCGCCTGGTGGTGCGGGTGCCGCATGCCGGGGTGCGCGTGGTCTCGCTGAGCTATGAAGAGCTGATCGAGCTGTACCATGTGCGCGAAGCACTGGAGGGCATGGCCTGCCGGTTGGCAGCGCAGAACATGACCGACGAGGAAATCGCCAATCTGCGCGATATCCTGGCTACCCATGAGCGCCACGCCGGACTCAAGGCCAACCAGTCCTACTATCAGCAGGAAGGCGACCTGGATATCCACTTCGTGATCATCCAGGGCAGCAAGAATCAGACCCTCAGCGACATGCTCTGCGGCGACCTGTACCACCTGGTGCGCATGTATCGCTACAAGTTCTCGTCCACGCCCAAGCGTCCGCAGCAGGCGTTTGCCGAACACCACCGAATCATCGAAGCCATCGCCGATCGCGATGGTGAACTCGCGGAAATGCTGATGCGCCGTCATATCAGCGCATCTCGCCGCAATATCGAGCGTCGCATGCTGGAACAGCGTGACGCCAATACGTCCTCAGGAGGGAGCAATCAATGAACAAGACCCCAGGCCAACGTTTTCGTCAGGCGCTCGCGGAAGAACAACCCTTGCAGGTGATTGGCGCGATCAACGCCAACCACGCGCTGCTGGCCAAGCGTGCCGGCTTCAAGGCCATCTATCTGTCCGGTGGCGGTGTGGCCGCCGGCTCGCTGGGTCTGCCGGACCTGGGGATCAACACCCTGGAGGATGTGCTGATCGACGTGCGCCGCATCACCGATGTTTGCGACCTGCCGCTGCTGGTGGATATCGACACCGGCTTCGGCCCCAGTGCCTTCAATATCGAGCGCACGGTCAAGAGCCTGATCAAGGCCGGTGCCGCTGCCGCGCACATCGAGGACCAGGTTGGCGCCAAGCGCTGCGGTCACCGTCCGGGCAAGGAGATCGTCTCCACCGAGGAGATGGTCGACCGGGTGCGGGCGGCGGCGGACGCCAGGACCGATCCGGATTTCTTCCTGATCGCCCGTACCGATGCCATCCAGGCTGAGGGTGTGGAAGCGGCGCTTGAGCGCTGCAAACGCTACGTTGAAGCGGGTGCCGATGCGATTTTCGCCGAGGCCGCCTACGACCTGCCGACCTACGAGCGCTTCGTCAAGGAGCTGAACGTGCCGGTGCTGGCCAACATTACCGAATTCGGCGCTACGCCGCTGTTCACCCGCGAGGAGCTGGCCTCGGTGGGTGTGGCCATTCAGTTGTACCCGCTGTCGGCCTTCCGCGCAGCGAACAAGGCGGCGGAAAACGTCTACAACGCCATCCGCACCGAAGGCCATCAGCAGAATGTCATCGAGACCATGCAGACTCGCATGGAGCTGTACGACCGTATCGGCTATCACGCCTTCGAGCAGAAACTGGATGCGCTGTTTGCCGCCGGCAAGAAGTGAAACCACTGAAGACAATAAAAGCACCCGACCGGGTCCAAGTGAGGAGAACGCCATGAGCGCCAACGAATCGACCACCCCGACCTTCAAGCCGAAGAAATCGGTCGCCCTGAGCGGTACCGCTGCCGGCAATACCGCGCTGTGCACCGTCGGTCGCAGCGGTAACGACCTGCATTACCGTGGTTACGACATCCTGGATGTGGCGACCACCTGCGAGTTCGAGGAAATCGCCCACTTGCTGGTGCACGGCAAGCTGCCCACCGAGGCTGAGCTGGCGGCGTACAAGGCCAAGCTCAAAGCCCTGCGTGGCCTGCCGGCAGCGGTGATGAGCGCCCTGGAACAACTGCCGCCGTCGGCCCATCCGATGGACGTGATGCGTACCGGTGTGTCGGTGCTCGGCTGCCTGACCCCGGAGAAGGATGACCACAACCACCCGGGCGCGCGGGATATCGCCGACAAGCTGATGGCCTCGCTGGGTTCCATGCTGCTGTACTGGTACCACTACAGCCACAACGGCAAATGCATCGATGTGGAAACCGACGACGACTCCATCGGCGGTCACTTCCTGCACCTGCTGCACGGCGAGAAGCCGCGTGAGTCCTGGGTACGGGCCATGCACACCTCGCTGAACCTGTATGCCGAGCATGAGTTCAACGCCTCGACCTTCACCAGCCGGGTGATCGCCGGTACCGGTTCGGACATGTTCTCCTGTATCGCCGGCGCCATCGGCGCACTGCGCGGGCCGAAGCACGGTGGCGCCAACGAGGTGGCCTTCGAGATCCAGAAGCGCTACGACAACCCGGATGAGGCCGAGGCCGACATCCGCGCCCGGGTCGAGAAGAAGGAAGTGGTCATCGGCTTCGGCCACCCGGTCTACACCGTCTCCGATCCGCGCAACCAGGTGATCAAGCAGGTCGCCGAGGAGCTGTCCCAGGAGCAGGGCAATACCAAGATGTATGACATCGCCGAGCGCCTGGAAAGCACCATGTGGGAAATCAAGAAGATGTTCCCCAACCTCGACTGGTTCAGCGCCGTGAGCTACCACATGATGGGCGTACCCACCGCCATGTTCACCCCGCTGTTCGTCATCGCCCGCACTGCCGGTTGGTCGGCGCACGTCATCGAGCAGCGTATCGACGGCAAGATCATCCGTCCCAGCGCCAACTATGTCGGGCCGGAAGATCTGCAGTTCGTGGCGTTGAAGGATCGTAAGTAATTATCTGGGGGGCCGCTCCCCCTCTCCCCAACCCCTCTCCCGCAAGGGGAGAGGGGCTTTGGACCGTGCAGGGCGTTGATCAGTTGCATGGCCTGCTCCCTCTCCCTTGACGGGAGAGGGCTGGGGAGAGGGTGAGACAGACTCCGACTAAAACACAGGCTCGACCATGAATACCCAATACCGTGAAAACCTGCCAGGTACCAACCTGGACTACTACAACGCCCCAGCCGCCGTGGATGCCATCCAGCCCGGTGCCTGGGCCAAATTGCCCTATACCTCGCGGGTGCTGGCCGAGCAGCTGGTGCGCCGCTGCGATCCCACGGCACTGACCGATTCGCTGAAACAGCTGATCGAGCGCAAGCGCGACCTGGACTTCCCCTGGTACCCGGCGCGGGTGGTCTGCCATGACATTCTCGGCCAGACCGCACTGGTCGATCTGGCCGGCCTGCGTGACGCCATCGCCGAGCAGGGCGGGGACCCGTCGCTGGTCAACCCGGTGGTGCCGACCCAACTGATCGTCGACCACTCGCTGGCCGTCGAGCACGCCGGCTTCGAGGCGGATGCCTTCGAGAAGAACCGTGCCATCGAGGACCGCCGCAACGAGGACCGCTTCCACTTCATCGAGTGGACCAAGACCGCGTTCAAGAACGTCGACGTGATCCCCGCCGGCAACGGCATCATGCACCAGATCAACCTGGAGAAGATGAGCCCGGTGATCCAGGCCCGCGATGGCGTGGCCTTCCCGGATACCTGCGTGGGCACCGACTCGCACACCCCGCACGTCGATGCGCTGGGCGTGATCGCCATCGGTGTCGGCGGTCTGGAAGCCGAGACCGTGATGCTCGGCCGTCCCTCCATGATGCGTCTGCCCGACATCGTCGGTGTCAAGCTGACCGGCAAACGCCAGCCGGGTATCACCGCAACCGATATCGTGCTGGCGCTGACCGAGTTCCTGCGCCAGGAACGGGTGGTGGGCGCCTATGTCGAGTTCTTCGGCGAAGGCGCCGACAGCCTGACCATCGGTGACCGCGCGACCATCTCCAACATGTGCCCGGAGTACGGCGCCACCGCAGCGATGTTCTACATCGATGGTCAGACCATCGACTATCTGAAGCTGACCGGCCGCGAGCCGGAGCAGGTCGCGCTGGTCGAGCAGTATGCCAAACAGCTGGGCCTGTGGAGCAGTGCGCTGACCACCGCCGAGTACGAGCGAGTGCTGGAGTTCGACCTGTCCAGCGTGGTGCGCAACCTGGCGGGCCCGTCCAACCCGCATCGCCGCCTGCCGACCTCGGCGCTGGCCGAGCGTGGCATCGCCGACGAAGCCAAGCTGGAAGCCGGCCGGGCGGAGGAGGCCGAAGGCCTGATGCCCGACGGCGCGGTGATCATCGCCGCGATCACCAGCTGCACCAACACCTCCAACCCGCGCAACGTGGTCGCCGCCGGCCTGGTGGCGAAGAAGGCCAACGAGCTGGGCCTGGTGCGCAAGCCCTGGGTCAAGACCTCCTTCGCTCCGGGCTCCAAGGTTGCCCGCCTGTACCTGGAAGAGGCCGGACTGCTGCCGGAGCTGGAGAAGCTCGGCTTCGGTATCGTCGCCTATGCCTGCACCACCTGTAACGGCATGTCCGGCGCGCTGGACCCGGTGATCCAGCAGGAAATCATCGAGCGCGACCTGTACGCTACCGCGGTGCTGTCCGGTAACCGCAACTTCGATGGCCGTATCCACCCCTACGCCAAGCAGGCCTTCCTCGCCTCGCCGCCGCTGGTGGTGGCCTACGCCATTGCCGGTACCGTGCGCTTCGATATCGAGCAGGACGTGCTGGCCCGCGACCAGAACGGCAACCCGGTGACCCTGAAGGACCTGTGGCCGAGCGACGAGGAAATCGACGCCATCGTCGCCTCCAGCGTCAAGCCCGAGCAGTTCAAGCAGGTGTACATCCCGATGTTCGACCTGGGCACCATCCAGGAAGCGGAAAGCCCGCTGTACGACTGGCGGCCGATGTCCACCTATATCCGTCGCCCGCCGTACTGGGAAGGCGCCCTGGCCGGTGAGCGCACGCTCAAGGGCATGCGCCCGCTGGCGATCCTGCCGGACAACATCACCACCGACCACCTGTCGCCGTCCAACGCGATTCTGATGGACAGCGCCGCTGGTGAATACCTGCACAAGATGGGCCTGCCGGAGGAGGACTTCAACTCCTACGCCACCCACCGCGGCGACCACCTGACCGCCCAGCGCGCCACCTTCGCCAACCCGAAACTGTTCAACGAGATGGTGTTGAACGACGACGGCAGCGTGAAGCAGGGCTCGCTGGCCCGGGTCGAGCCGGAAGGCGAGGTGATGCGCATGTGGGAAGCCATCGAAACCTACATGAACCGCAAGCAGCCGCTGATCATCGTCGCCGGCGCCGACTACGGCCAGGGTAGTTCCCGTGACTGGGCGGCCAAGGGCGTGCGCCTGGCCGGTGTGGAAGCGATCGCCGCCGAAGGCTTCGAGCGCATCCACCGTACCAACCTGATCGGCATGGGCGTGTTGCCGCTGGAGTTCAAGCCGGGCACCACCCGCAAGACCCTGGGGCTGGATGGGACCGAGACCTACGATGTGGTGGGTACCCCGGCGCCGCGCGCCGAGTTGACGCTGGTGATCAATCGTCAGAACGGCGAGCGGGTCGAGGTGCCGATGACCTGCCGACTGGACAGTGACGAGGAAGTCACCGTGTACGAGGCGGGTGGGGTGCTGCAGCGGTTTGCTCAGGACTTTCTGGAAGGGAAGGTGTAGAACCCGGCTCACCCTCTCCCCCGGCCCCTCTCCCGTAAAGGGAGAGGGGTGACTGTGGGGAAACGCAGTGCTACTTCTGCGGGCTCGGACCAACTCCCTCTCCCCTCGTGGGAGAGGGCTGGGGAGAGGGGGAAAGGACCAGCCCTTTAATTTGAACCGGTTCACGTCCTGGCACTCACCCATGTGACGCCAGTGAAGCGGCAACGCAGACTCCAGTCATCACCTGATGACAGGGCAAGTCTGCATGAACCAGAAACACTTCGCCAAACACCTGCGCAGCAACATGACCGGCGCCGAGCAACTGCTCTGGCGCCATCTGCGCGGCCACCGGTTGGCGGAACAGAAATTCCGGCGTCAGCAACCGCTGGGGCCTTATGTGGTGGATTTTGTGCATTTCGCTGCGCGGTTGATCGTCGAGGCCGATGGCGGGCAACACAACGCCAGCGCGCATGATGCGCAGCGCGATGCATGGTTGAAGGCGCAGGGCTTTCGGGTTCTGCGGTTCTGGAATAACGAGATACTGCTGAACACGGATGAGGTGTTGGCGGTGATATTTGAGGCGGTGGGTGGTTCCCCCTCTCCCCCGGCCCCTCTCCCACGAGGGGAGAGGGGTGACTGATGCGGACGTGACTGCGTACTCCTGACACAGGTGGTGCCAGACAATGCTTGGCTGCAGAGCAAGCACGGCCAAGCTCCCTCTCCCCTCGCGGGAGAGGGGCCGGGGGAGAGGGGGCCGCTCCTTCAGGAGTACTACAACATGACCCAGGCAACACAAATCAGAATCCCCGCGACCTACATGCGTGGCGGCACCAGCAAGGGCGTTTTCTTCCGCCTGCAAGACCTGCCGGTATCCTGCCAGGCGCCGGGCGAGGCGCGGGATCGGCTGTTCATGCGGGTGATCGGCAGTCCCGACCCCTACGCCGCGCACATCGACGGCATGGGCGGCGCAACCTCCAGCACCAGCAAGTGCGTGATCCTGTCGAAAAGCAGCCAGCCGGAGCACGATGTCGACTACCTCTATGGCCAGGTATCGATCGACAGTCCCTTCGTCGATTGGAGCGGCAACTGCGGCAACCTGTCCACCGCGGCCGGGGCTTTTGCCATCCATGCCGGGCTGGTCGATCCGGCGCGCATTCCCGAGAACGGCGTATGCACAGTGCGTGTGTGGCAGGCCAATATCGGCAAGACCATCATTGCCCAGGTTCCGGTGATCAATGGCCAGGTGCAGGAGCTGGGTGATTTCGAGCTGGACGGGGTGACCTTCCCGGCGGCCGAGATCGTGCTGGAGTTTCTCGATCCGTCCGATGATGGCGAGGAGGGCGGCTCGATGTTCCCCACTGGTAACCTGGTCGATGACCTTGAGGTGCCGGGCATGGGCACGCTGAAGGCGACCATGATCACCGCCGGTATCCCGACGGTGTTCGTCAATGCCGAGGACATCGGCTACCAGGGCACTGAACTGCGTGAGGATATCAACGGCGATGTCGAGGCGCTGGCGCGCTTCGAGGCGATCCGCGTTGCCGGGGCGTTGCGCATGGGGCTGATCAGCAAGCCGGAGGAAGCTGCCAAGCGCCAGCATACGCCGAAGATCGCCTTCGTCTCCCGGCCCAAGAACTACCGGGCCTCCAGCGGCAAGCAGATCCAGGCCGGTGAGGTCGACCTGCTGGTGCGTGCACTGTCCATGGGCAAGCTGCATCACGCCATGATGGGTACCGCTGCGGTGGCGATCGGCACCGCAGCGGCGATTCCCGGCACTCTGGTCAACCAGGCCGCTGGCGGCGGTGAGCGAGAGGCGGTGCGTTTCGGGCATCCGTCCGGGACCCTGCGGGTGGGTGCCGAGGCGCGGCAGGTGAATGGCGAATGGCAGGTGACCAAGGCGATCATGAGTCGCAGCGCGCGGATTCTCATGGAAGGCTGGGTGCGCGTGCCGGGCGATACCGTCTGAGGCGCGACAGCTCACGCAAAGGCCCTGCCAGATTCGTTCGGCGGGGCCTTTTACGTCCTGGGCGGTGCCGATCCAGGAACAATCGTGCCGATCACATTTGAACTGACCCGGGGATTTACCCTAACCTGCACTCCACATCCTGAAACCCGTGTTCATATCGAGTGGAGAGCAATAATGGATCTGAATCTAGCCGGTAAGCGTGCCCTGGTCGGCGGGGCCAGCCAGGGCTTGGGCGCCGCCTGTGCCCGGCAGCTGGCCTTGCAGGGGGCGGAGGTTATCGCGCTGGCGCGCAGCGAGGACAAGCTCGCGGAGCTGGTCGCGCAACTGCCTGCGGCCGAGGGCCAGAAGCATGGCTACATCTGTGTCGACTCCACCGATCTGCCGGCGCTGACGGTAGCGCTGCAGACGGAGATCGAACAGGGTGGCGCTATTGCTGTGTGGCTCAACAATACCGGCGGCCCGGCGCCCGGGCCGGCGCACCTGGCGGCGCCGGAAAGCTATGCCATCGCCTTCCAGCAGCACCTGTTGAGCAGCCAGACGATCCTGCAGTTGCTGCTGCCGGGCATGCGTGAGTTCGGCTATGGGCGCATCATCAATGTGCTGTCGACCTCGGTGAAGGGGCCGTTGCCCAATCTGGGGGTGTCCAACAGCATTCGCGCAGCCATGGCCAGCTGGGCCAAGACACTGGCCAATGAGCTGGCGGCCAGCGGTATCACGGTGAATAACGTATTGCCGGGCCTGACCCGTACCGCGCGCCTGGAAAGCCTGGTGGCCTATCGTGCGCAGGCGGCCGGCAAGACCGGACAGGAGGCCGAGCAGGAGCTGTTGCAGAGCATTCCGGCCCGGCGCTTCGCCGAGCCGGAGGAGTTCGCCAACGCGGTGGGCTTTCTCGCATCACCGGCAGCAGCCTTCATCAACGGCATCAACCTGCCGGTCGATGGCGGGGCCACCGCCAGTCTGTAACGGGAAGGGGAAAGCAGCCAGCCGGGTGCTGGCTGCCCACGCCTGTATCAGCTGTGCAGCTTCTCGCAGGCGATGAGGGTGTTTTCCAGCAGGCAGGCGCGGGTCATCGGGCCGACACCGCCGGGAACCGGGGTGATCCAGGCTGCCCGCTCGGCGGCGGCGTCGAAGTCCACGTCGCCACGCAGACGGCCGTCTTCCATGCGGTTTATACCGACATCGATGACGATGGCGCCGGGCTTGATCCACTCGCCCTTGACCAGGCCGGGTTTGCCGACGGCCACCACCACCAGGTCGGAGCGGCGCACATGCTGTTCCAGATCATTGGTGAAGCGGTGTGCCACTGTGGTGGTGCAGCCGGCCAGCAGCAGTTCCAGAGCCATTGGTCGTCCGACGATATTGGAGGCGCCGACCACGGTGGCATTCAACCCATAAGGGCTGACGCCCGTGCTTTTCAGCAGGCGGATGATGCCCAGTGGCGTGCACGGGCGCAGCAACGGCATGCGCTGGGCCAGGCGACCGATATTGTAGGGGTGGAAGCCGTCGACGTCCTTGTCCGGGCGAATCCGTTCCAGCAGCAGCGAGGAGTCCAGGTGGGCCGGGAGTGGCAGCTGGACCAGAATACCGTCGACGGTTGGGTCTTCATTGAGCTGATCGATCAGGTTGAGCAGGTCTTCCTGGCTGGTGTCGGCCGGCAGGTCGTGCGAGCTGGAGATGAAACCGACCTCCTCGCAGTCCTTGCGCTTGTGCGCCACATAGACCTGGGAGGCGGGGTCGCTACCCACCAGAATGACAGCAAGACCTGGAATGCGCAGGCCTTGCTGTTTGCGTTGGGCGACCTTGTCGGCGATCTCGCGCCGGAGATTGGCGGCAATCTGTTTGCCATCGATCAGTTGGGCTTTCATGATGTTCCTGGGCAGTACATAGAATGGGGCGATTGTCGCATGTGACGGGGCTTTGGCAAAAGGGCGTGGGCGGGCGGATTCTTAACTTACTCAAATATTTGAAAAAAATGCTAATTCATCGTTGACGGGGAGGTGGGGGCTGAGTATTATTCGCCCCGCTTCACAAACACAACGAAGTCGGTTTGGAAGGCGATCAGGCTCCAGCATTTCAAGCCTTCGGGATTGAACATGTGCAAGGCGCCCGTAGCTCAGCTGGATAGAGCATCCGCCTTCTAAGCGGATGGTCGCAGGTTCGAGTCCTGCCGGGCGCGCCACGCGCACAATGGTATGATTCGACGAAGATGTGTTAGTGTTGCTGCTGTAATGGTGGGCGTAGCTCAGTCGGTAGAGCACAGGATTGTGGCTCCTGGTGTCGTGGGTTCGATCCCCATCGTCCACCCCATTTCAGCGAAAACGCCAGGCCTAGCCTGGCGTTTTCGTATCTGAAACCGATGTGCGGATGTGGTGGAATTGGTAGACACACCAGATTTAGGTTCTGGCGCCGCGAGGTGTGGGAGTTCGAGTCTCCCCATCCGCACCAATATCGGCTTTCAAGTCCTCCCGTAAAATCTTGAGTTATATGTCCAAGGCCCTGATTGGCTATCGGAGGCCCTATGTGGGAAGTGTCCGGTTATCTCGGTCTGTTTCTCAGTTCTTTCATCGCTGCCACTTTCCTGCCCATGCAGTCGGAGGCGGTGCTGGTGGCGCTGCTGCTGGCCGGCAAGCTGCCGGTAATGACGTTGCTCGTGGTAGCGTCGGTGGGGAATGTGCTTGGGTCGGTGGTAAATTGGCTGCTGGGGCGCTATGTCGAGCGCTGGCGGGACCGGCGCTGGTTTCCGGTGCCGGCCGACAAGTTGCAGAAGGCCCAGGTTGCCTATCAGCGTTACGGCTACTGGTCGCTGTTGTTGAGCTGGGTGCCGGTCATTGGCGATCCGCTCACCCTGGCGGCGGGCGTCATGCGTGAGCCATTCTGGCGCTTTCTGCTGATGGTCACGCTGGCCAAGACCGGGCGTTACCTGGTGCTGACGATGATCACGCTCAACTGGCTCTAGTCGAGCCTGCCTGCGGGCTCAGGGCGCCATGCGGGAGAACAGGCGGGTAGCCATCAGGCCGGCCGGTGTGAAGTGCTGAGCTGGTGCCATCAGCTCGATCAGGCGCTGGGTTCTGTCTGGTTCGGGCAGGGCTTGCAGTTGCTGCTGCAGCAGGTGTTGTTCCGAGTTGAAGTCTCCCGTCGGGGTGGGGCGTTTCCCGGGGCTTCTTCGGCCGGCAAATTTCCTTGCCGTAGAAGGCCGGGCTGACTCCTGCCATTCGCCGGCGATCCAGTCATGCAGCAGTTGCAGCTCATACCGGCTGAACACGCCGAACATGGGCGCGCGATCGGCCTGTATCAGTTGCCAGAAACGACTGTCAGCCGGGTTCTGATGGCGGCGAATCCAGCCGCGTTGCTGCAGCGCATTGAGAAAGTCGCCGATCTGGCCGCTGTTGGCCAGCCACTCGTTGACCGTGCGCCCCTCGATGCGGCAGTGGTCGGAGTGCAGGTGGCGGGCGATCCGGGCTTTATGCTCGAGGACCCGGTGCAGCTCCTGCTCCAGCTTGAATCCGGCGATGGCTGCTGCCGAGGACAGTCCCAGTTCATTCAGTTGATAACCGCGCTTTACCCGCTCGTAGTATGCCTGGCGATCGCCTGCGACTGGCAGGTTGTCCAGTACGGCCCGGGCGGCCTTGCGTGCATGGCCGGTGGCGGCATTGTCGATGGTCACATGCAGCTGGAAATAGTAGGGATCGATATTCAGCTCGCCGAGCTCGTAGGTGGTGATCAGCAGGTGCAGGGGCAGTTGCTCGTAGCCCAGGTTGTAGCCGATCAGCTCCGGCAGGAATTCCGTCGCCAGGCGGGCCAGGGCGAGCTGCTGGGCGCCCTGTACGAAATGTGCGGCAGACAGTGGGGCGGTATCGTCGATGTCATGGCTGGCGAGCAGCTGCTTGTAGAGTAGCACGTGGTTCTGGCTCGCCTCGCCATCGCCGAGTTCTTCCAGATAGGTGCGTACCAGGGTGTGCAAGCGCCAGTCCTGCCAGTGGGGCAGCACGCCATACAGCCATGCGCCGTCCACCAGTTTGGTCGGGGCGACCTGGCGCAGGAAATACAGCGCGTGCGCGCGATTGCTGAAGAAGCGCCGTGGTTGGCCTTGCCTGCGGCTCGCCAGATAGTCCCGGTAGTCCCGGGCGGTATGCGTGTGCCGGGTGACAACCCACTCGTCCAGCTGTTGGGGAGTGGCGGGGAGGTCGCAGGGGAGGGTTGCCGCCTGTTGCAGCTGCCCGCGCATGAAATGTCGGGCGCTGCTGAGGTGCTGCTGCGGTGCCTGCAGCAAGCCATGATACAAGGCGGCCAGGTCGGCTTGCAGGTCGGGAGTTGCAAGGCGCTGGATTGGCGTACTCAGCATGGTCATGGCTCCATTTCCTGTTCGCGGCTGCTCGGCGTGATTTCGCCGTTGCTAGATATTACGAGCCAGGACGGGAGCAAAGATTCAATGAATAGGCTGGTAGGGGCATGGCTGGTGCTGGAGCCGTCTATGCCGGCCATGTGCGACAACCGTGGGAAAAACTCTATGTCTAAGGCGTGTCGGGATGATGACTTCCGCTGCGTGAGCGACTAGAATGTCCGCCTTTTATTTATTCACATACATTGTCTGTTCAACGAGGACTCTACATGCAAGTTTCGGTTGAAACCATCTCCGGTCTTGAGCGCCGTATGACTGTCGGCATTCCTGCCGAGCGCATCGAAAATGAAGTCAACAAGCGCCTGCAGCAGACAGCTAGCCGTGCACGTGTTGATGGTTTCCGTCCGGGCAAGGTGCCGATGAGCGTGATTCGCAAGCGCTTTGGTGCATCCGCACGTCAGGAAGTCATCGGCGAAGTCATCCAGTCTTCGTTCTATGAAGCAGTCGTTCAGGAAAAGCTGAACCCGGCTGGCGCGCCGAGCGTCGAGCCCAAGTCGCTCGACGAAGGCAAGGATTTCGAATATACCGCCACTTTCGAAGTGTACCCGGAAGTGACCCTGGGCGACTTCTCGCAGATCGCCGTAGAGCGCATCGATGCCGAAGTGACCGACGCCGATCTGGAAAACATGCTGGAAATCCTGCGCAAGCAGCACACCAGCTATGAAGCCGTAGAGCGTGCCGCCGAGAACGACGATCAACTGACCATCGACTTCACCGGTCGCATCGACGGCGAAGCCTTCCAGGGCGGCACCGCCAGCAACAGCAAGCTGGTGCTGGGCTCCGGTCGCATGATCCCCGGTTTCGAGGATGGCCTGGTCGGCGCCAAGGCAGGCGAAACCCGTACTGTCAGCGTCACCTTCCCCGAGGACTATCAGAACCTGGAACTGGCCGGCAAGGCCGCCGAGTTCGAGATCATCGTCCACGAAGTGGCTGCTGCCCAGCTGCCCGAGCTGAATGATGAATTCTTCGCCCGCTTCGGTGTGGAAGAGGGTGGTGTCGAAGGCTTCCGCGCCGAAGTGCGCAAGAACATGGAGCGCGAGCTGCGCCAGGCAATCAAGTCCAAGACCAAGAACCAGGTCATGGATGGCCTGCTGAGCACCAATGAGATCGAGGTGCCCAAGGCGCTGATCAGCAGCGAGATCGATCGTCTGCGCGTCCAGGCTGTGCAGCAGTTCGGTGGTGCCAACATCGATCCGAGCCAACTGCCGGCGGAACTGTTTGAAGAGCAGGCCAAGCGTCGTGTGAGCCTGGGTCTGATCGTCGCCGAGATCGTCAAGCAGAACGAGATCAAGCCGGACAACGACCGTGTTCGCGCGATGATCGAGGATCTGGCCTCGGCCTACCAGGAGCCCGAGCAGGTGGTGAACTGGTACATGCAGAACGAGCAACAGCTGGCCGAGATCCAGTCGGTTGTGCTGGAAGAGCAAGTCGTGGATACTGTGCTGCAGCAGGCCAAGGTGACCGACAAGCAGGTTGCCTACGAAGAGGCAGTCAAGCCGGCTCAACCCGCCCAGGCTGACGACGAAGCGCAGAGCAGCACAGACGAATAATCCTCGCTGATGTTACGCAGTGCATTGAGCCAGCCTTCGGGCTGGCTCATGTGTTTATGCAGGCGACAGGCAAATTGGAGTGACACCAGAGCATGATTCATAACAGCTATACCGGGTTACCGCCGGAAATCCAGGCCGCAGGCGGCCTTGTGCCCATGGTCGTCGAACAGTCGGCACGGGGTGAGCGTTCCTATGACATCTATTCGCGTCTGCTCAAGGAGCGGGTGATCTTCCTGGTCGGTCAGGTAGAAGACTACATGGCCAATCTGGTGGTGGCGCAGTTGCTGTTCCTGGAGTCGGAGAACCCGGACAAGGACATTCACCTGTACATCAACTCGCCCGGTGGTTCGGTGACCGCCGGCATGGCGATCTACGACACCATGCAGTTCATCAAGCCCAACGTCAGTACCCTGTGCATCGGTCAGGCGTGCAGCATGGGCGCCTTCCTGCTGGCCGGTGGTGCTGCCGGCAAGCGCTTCGCACTGCCGCATTCGCGGGTGATGATCCACCAGCCGCTTGGTGGTTTCCAGGGCCAGGCCTCGGATATCGAGATCCATGCCCGGGAAATCCTCTACATTCGCGAGCGCCTGAACAAGGTGCTGGCCCACCACACCGGCCAGCCGCTGGACGTGATCGCCCGCGATACCGATCGTGACCGTTTCATGAGCGCCTCCGAAGCGGTGGAATACGGTCTGATCGACCAGATGCTGGAAAGCCGTCCGAGCGCCGAATGACGGTCTGACGCACCGGTTCAACGGCCCGGGCAACAGCCCGGGCTCTTCCATGTTCCTACGGCCAGACAGGCATTGCCGGTACGGGCTGGATGGATTGCACTTGCAAAGAGGCTTGGCAGCCCTCATCTTTGTCCAAAGAGTGATCTGCAAGCAGGGGTTTTAGATGACAGATATGACTGGGAAGGGTGACGACAACGGCAAACTGCTGTATTGCTCCTTCTGCGGCAAGAGCCAGCATGAAGTGCGCAAGCTGATTGCCGGCCCCTCCGTATTTATTTGTGACGAGTGTGTCGATCTGTGTAACGACATCATTCGTGAAGAGGTGCAGGAAAGCCAGAGCGACAGCGGTGAGCAGAAGCTGCCTTCGCCCATGGAGATCTGTGGCATCCTCGACCAGTACGTGATTGGCCAGCAACAGGCCAAGAAGGTGCTGTCGGTGGCGGTATACAACCACTACAAGCGACTCAACCAGCGTGAAGGCAAGGATGACGTCGAGCTGGGCAAGAGCAACATCCTGGTCATAGGTCCGACCGGTTCGGGCAAGACCCTGCTGGCCGAAACCCTGGCGCGATTGCTGAACGTGCCGTTCACCATCGCCGACGCCACCACGCTGACCGAGGCCGGTTACGTCGGTGAGGATGTCGAGAACATCATCCAGAAGCTGCTGCAGAAGTGCGACTACGATGTGGAGAAGGCCCAGATGGGTATCGTCTACATCGACGAGATCGACAAGATCTCGCGCAAGTCCGACAACCCGTCGATCACCCGTGATGTCTCGGGCGAGGGCGTGCAGCAGGCGCTGCTGAAGCTGATCGAGGGCACCGTGGCCTCGGTTCCGCCGCAGGGTGGGCGCAAGCATCCGCAGCAGGAGTTCCTGCAGGTCGATACGCGCAACATCCTGTTCATCTGCGGTGGTGCCTTCGCCGGTCTGGAGAAAGTCATCCGCGACCGTTCCGAGAAGAGCGGCATCGGCTTCAATGCCAGCGTGCGCAGCAAGGATGGCGGCAAGAAGATCGGCGAAACCCTGATGGACGTCGAGCCGGATGATCTGGTGCGTTTTGGCCTGATTCCCGAGTTCGTCGGTCGTCTGCCGGTGATCGCGACGCTGGCCGAGCTGGACGAGGATGCATTGATCCAGATCCTCACCGAGCCGAAGAACTCGCTGACCAAGCAGTATGCCCGGCTGTTCGAGATGGAAGGGGTGGAGCTGGAGTTCCGTACCGATGCACTGAAAGCGATCGCCCAGCGTGCGCTCAAGCGCAAGACCGGTGCCCGTGGCCTGCGTTCCATCCTGGAAAGCGTGTTGCTGGACACCATGTACGAGATCCCCTCGGCCGAGCACGTCAGCAAGGTGGTGATCGACGAGAATGTCATCAATGGCAGCGCCAAGCCGCTGTTGATGTACGAGTCCGTCGAGCAACCGCCCAAGGTCATGCCCGAGGACTGAGCTGTTCCCCGCGCCGCCGTTTCCGGCGGCGCGGTTCCCTTCGCTGGTTCATCAACCGGCCTGTACGGCAACATTCGCTGCCAAATGCATCTTGTAATTTGATCCCCGCGCCCTCATCTTGACTGCATGAGTGTTTTCAATTTCGGGTGCGGCCTGTGGCTGTGCCCCCTTGCGAGCGAGCCCAAAGCATGACGACTCCCAGCGCTTTTCCGCTACTGCCACTGCGTGATGTGGTGGTGTACCCCCACATGGTCATTCCCTTGTTCGTTGGTCGCAACAAGTCCATCGAGGCCCTGGAGGCCGCGATGGTCGGGGACAAGCAGGTGCTGCTGCTGACCCAGCGCAACCCGGCGGACGACGACCCGGCGCCCGCTGCGCTGTACGGCCTGGGCACCATGGCAACCATACTGCAGCTGCTGAAGCTGCCCGACGGTACGGTCAAGGTCCTGGTCGAGGGTGAGCAACGGGCCCGTGTCGAGCATATCGAGGAGATGGACGGCTACCAGCAGGCCAGCGTGTCGCTGATCGACGAGGCGCCGCTGGACGAGCGCGAGGCCGAGGTGCTGGTGCGCACCCTGATGAGCCAGTTCGAGCAGTTCGTCAATCTGGGCAAGAAAATTCCCGCCGAGGCCGTCAGTTCGCTGGCGGGCATCGATGATCCGCGGCGCCTGGTCGATACCATGGCCGCGCACCTGAATCTCAAGGTCGAGCAGAAGCAGGCGATCCTGGAGATCACCTCGCTGCGTGAACGGGTCGAGCATGTGCTGGGCGTGCTGGATACCGAGATCGATCTGCTGCAGGTGGAGAAGCGCATCCGTGGCCGGGTCAAGAAGCAGATGGAGCGCAGCCAGCGCGAGTACTATCTGAACGAACAGATGAAGGCCATCCAGAAGGAAATGGGCGGTCTCGACGAGGGTGGCAGCGAGCTGGACGAACTGCAGCGCCGGATTGAGGACGTCGGCATGAGCAAGGAAGCGAAGGACAAGGCCACCACCGAGCTGAACAAGCTGAAGATGATGTCGCCGATGTCCGCCGAGGCCACTGTGGTGCGTTCCTATATCGAGTGGCTGTGCAACGTGCCGTGGAACAAGTCCAGCCGGGTACGGCATGATCTCAAGCATGCGGAGAAGGTGCTGGAGAGCGATCACTACGGCCTGGAAGAGGTCAAGGAACGCATCATTGAGTACCTCGCCGTGCAGAAGCGCGTGCGCAAGCTCAAGGGGCCTGTGCTGTGCCTGGTCGGGCCGCCCGGCGTGGGCAAGACCTCGCTGGGTGAGTCCCTGGCGCGGGCGACCAACCGCAAGTTCGTACGCATGGCCCTGGGTGGCGTGCGCGACGAGGCGGAGATCCGTGGCCACCGCCGTACCTATATCGGCTCGCTGCCGGGCAAGCTGATCCAGAAGATGAGTAAGGTCGGGGTGAAGAACCCGCTGTTCCTGCTCGACGAGATCGACAAGATGGGCCAGGACATGCGCGGCGATCCGTCCTCGGCTCTGCTCGAGGTGCTGGACCCGGAACAGAACCACGCCTTCAGCGACCACTATCTGGAAGTGGACTATGACCTGTCGGATGTCATGTTCATCTGCACTTCCAACTCGATGAATATCCCGGCGCCGCTGCTCGACCGCATGGAGGTCATCCGGATTCCGGGCTACACCGAGGATGAGAAGATCAATATCGCCCAGCGTTACCTGGTGCCCAAGCAGATCAGGAACAACGGCCTGAAGCCGGATGAGCTGACCTTCAGTACCGAGTCGCTGCGTGACCTGATCCGCTACTACACCCGCGAAGCCGGCGTACGGGGCTTGGAGCGCCAGATCGCCAAGGTCTGCCGCAAGGTGGTGCGCGAGCACGCCGAGCAGGCGAAAAGTAGCCCGGTGGTAGTGGATGCGGCGCTATTGGAGCAGCATCTGGGCGTGCACAAGTTCAAGTACGGGCTGGCCGAGGAGGCCGACCAGATCGGCCAGGTCACCGGGCTGGCCTGGACTCAGGTCGGTGGTGAGCTGCTGAGCATCGAGGCGGCGGTGATGCCGGGCAAGGGCCGGCAGATCAAGACCGGCTCGCTGGGTGACGTGATGCAGGAGTCGATCAGTGCGGCGCTGACCGTGGTGCGCAGCCGGGCCGCCAGCCTGGGGATTGCCAGCGACTTCCATGAGAAGCACGACATCCATATCCACGTGCCCGAGGGCGCCACGCCGAAGGACGGCCCCAGTGCCGGTATTGGTATGTGCACGGCCCTGGTCTCGGCGCTGAGCAGGATTCCGGTACGGGCCGATGTGGCCATGACCGGGGAAATCACTCTGCGTGGCCAGGTACTGCCGATCGGTGGTCTCAAGGAAAAACTGCTGGCGGCGCACCGTGGCGGCATCCGCACCGTGGTGATTCCCCATGACAATCTCAAGGATCTCAAGGAGATTCCCGACAATATCAAGCAGGATATCGAAATCATCCCGGCGAAATGGATTGACGAGGTGCTGCAGATTGCGCTGCAATACATGCCGAAGCCCCTGAAGGAGGAAGGGGATGAGATTGTTGCCAAGGAAGAGCCTCATAATGCCGATGCAAAAGGCCGCATCAGTACGCATTGATGGTAAGCTAGCCGGTATTGGGTCAGGGCGGTAAACCCTGATCCAGCGGCGATGCCGCCGTTACCGCAAGCATTCCTTGACACGGTTTTTGACCGCTTGATATAAAGCGTGCTTCGACCCAAGCAGGTATGCTGACTGGCTACAGCGTTGCTAGAACCACAAGCTTACATAACGACTAATCAACTCATTGAAATGTATAAGGGGACTTAGAGTGAACAAGTCTGAACTGATCGATGCCATCGCTGCATCTGCCGATATTCCGAAAGCTGCTGCCGGTCGTGCTCTGGACGCCGTCATCGAGTCCGTGACTGGTGCTCTGAAGGCAGGTGATTCGGTTGTGCTGGTGGGCTTTGGTACCTTTGCTGTCAAGGAGCGCGCTGCCCGCACTGGTCGCAACCCGCAAACTGGCGAGCCGATTGAAATCAGCGCAGCCAAGATTCCTGGCTTCAAGGCTGGTAAGGCACTCAAGGACGCCGTCAACTGATAGCGTCCCGCAACTGACAGGACATGTCGGCACCGCACCATGTGCCGCATGCGTTTGGACTCCTGGTCAGCAGGAAAGACACAGAGGTTCAGTCAGTTCCCGAAAGGCGCATCATTCCGGTGCGCCTTTTTTGTTTGTACAGGATTTAGGATCGGCGGGTAGAGCATGATCTACCGGCCTTGTCGCCGAATCACAGGCGACTGACCAGAAGATTTGGGGGCATGATGCTGCAAAATATGAGGGACAGGGCGCAAAGCTGGGTCGCGAAAGTGATCGTGGGCGTCATTGTGCTGATTTTCGCGTTGACCGGTTGGGAGTCCATCAGTCGTTTCACCAGTAATGATCAGAAAGCGGCGGAGGTCAACGGAACCGTCATCAGTACGGCTGAACTGGAACAGGCCGTGTCCCTGCAGCGTCGCCAGCTGACACAGCAACTGCAGCAGATGGGCGAGCAATTTGACCCGGACATGATCGATGAGCAACTGCTGCGCGACTCCGTACTGCAGGGCCTGATCGAGCGCGCGGTGCTGCTGGAAGGCGCCAAGGATGCCAGGCTGAACATCTCCGAGCAGATGATCGACCAGATGCTGCTCAATACGCCGGATTTCCAGGTCAATGGCCAGTTCGATGCCAACCGTTTCGACGTGGTGATCCGCAACATGGGCATGAGCTCGCGCATGGCGTTTCGTGAGCTGGTGCGCCAGGAGCTGATGCTTGCGCAACTGCGCAATGCCTACCAGGCCAGCGCCTTCGCCACACCAATGGAACGCCAGACGCTGGCGCGTCTGGAGAGCCAGAGCCGCGATTTCGCCGTGATCGAGCTGGACCTGGATGCTGGCGCCGTCGAGGTCAGCGATGAGCAGGTAGAGCAGTACTACAACGACAATCAGGCCGACTTCTTCAGTCCGGAACAGGTCGTGCTGGAAACCCTGACGCTGTCGCGCAGCGACTTCTTTGACCAGGCCGAGGTCGATGAGGCCGCACTGGAAGCGTTGTACCAGCGTGAAGTCGGTAACCTGGCCGAGCAGCGCCGGGCCGCGCATATCCTGTTCGAGATCGATGGCGATGATGAGACAGCTGCACTCGAGCAGGCGCAGGCGGCCAAGGCGCGGCTGGATGCCGGTGAAGACTTCGCAACCCTGGCCAGGGAACTGTCCCAGGACACCGGCACGGTGAACCGCGGGGGTGACCTGGGCTATATCGAGCATGACAGCTTCGATCCGGATTTCGAGCAGGCGCTGTTCGCGCTGCAGGAGAACGAGGTTTCCGCGCCGGTACGCACCGACTACGGTTATCACCTGATCAAGCTGACCGACCTGCAGTCGGCGGACGTACCCAGTCTGGAATCCATGCGCCCGAGCCTGGAGCGGGAACTGAAGAACGAGCAGGTGGCGCGCCGTTTCGTCGAGGTATCCCAGGAGCTGGCCAACCTGGCCTATGAGTCCGAAGACCTGGAAGAGCCGGCCAGGGTGCTGGAGGTGGAAATCGAGACCCATGGTCCGCTGGAGCGCAGTGGTGGGGAAGGTATCACCGCCAATCCGCGAGTCATGGCTGCCGCCTTCTCCGAAGAGGTGCTGCTGGATCGCCGCAACAGCCCGCTGATCGAGCTGGATGCCGATACGGTGGCGGTGGTGCGGGTCAAGGAGCATCTGACTCCTGAGCAGCGCCCGCTGGAGCAGGTGCGGGCGGAAATCGCCGACCTGCTGCAATTCCGCCAGGCCGCCCGGCAGCTTGACGAGCAGGCGCAGGAGCTGGTGGTCCAGCTGCAGCAAGGGGCACTGGAAACCGAGGCACTGACCGAGCAGTTGGGGCATCAGTGGCACACCCATGAGGCGATCAGCCGCTCTGACCGCGATGTGTCCCAGGCCTTGCTGCGTAATGTGTTTGCCATGCCCAAGCCTGGCGATACGCCGGTCTACGGCCACTTCCGTCAGCCCGATGGCAGCCAGTGGATCGTCGAGCTGCGCGGCGTGTCGACGCCGGAAGAGGCGCTGGCCGAGGCCGATTCGCCCATGTACGGCAACTACATTGCCGGGCAGACCGGTGAACAGGACTTCTCGGCGGTGCGCCAGGCGCTGCAGGAAAAGGCCGATATCGAGCGCTTCTGATCGCCTGAACCAGTAGCGCACGCCCGGCCACGGATGGCCAGGCAGAAAAACCGTGTGTCCCCAGGGCACGCGGTTTTTTTGTTTATCCCAGGGCTGATCTTTGGGGTTTCTTTTTGTTAAGAATAATCGTTTGCAAGTGGCACTTTGATCCTTTACTGTTGCCGCTGCTCCGATCGGGCCGCCATGGCAGAGCCCTGTCATCCCGTCCGTCTACATAGGGGTTTGTGCTTTTTCATGACCGACTCTTCACCGCTGTCCGCCCGCCACAAACGTCTGATCGGTGTCCTCGCGTTATTGCTGGTACTGGTTGGCATCTGGTATCTGCTTGGCAGAACCCCGCCGTCCGCACCATTGCCGCAGCGCAGTGCCTGGAATATGCCGGTTCCGGTCCGTGTCGTTCCGGTCGAACGGGGCAGTCTGGATGTGCAGATCAAGTCCATCGGCACGGTCACCCCGCTGAACACGGTAACGGTTCGCAGTCGGGTCGACGGCGTACTGAACCGGGTACTGTTCACTGAAGGCAGCGAGGTGGAACAGGCCACCTTGCTGGCCGAGATCGACCCGCTGCCCTATCGGGCGCAACTGGCCCAGGCCGAGGGTCAGGCCCAGCAGAACCAGGCACAACTGGCCAACGCCCAGGCGGACCTGGAACTATATGAAGGGCTGTACCAGCAGGACTCCATCGCCCGCCAGCAACTGACCAGTCAACGTGCCCTGGTGGAGGAGTTGCGTGGCAGCCTCAAGGCCAACGCGGCCCAGGTCGAAGATGCCCGGCTGCAGTTGTCCTGGACCCGCATCGAGGCGCCCATCGCCGGCAAGCTCGGGCTACGCCGGGTGGATGCCGGCAACCTGGTGAGCAGCGGTGATACCGAGGGCCTGGTGAGCATCACCCAGATGCGTCCGATCGCCGTGGAGTTCACCGTCCCGGAGCCGGATGTGCCGGCCCTGCGCCGTGCCGTGGCCAGCGGTGCGGAACTGGCGGTGCAGGCGCTGGATCGCAGTGAGCAGCAGCTGCTCGCCGGCGGCCGCCTGCATACGCTGGACAACCAGATCGATATCGCCACCGGCACCCTGCGGGTCAAGGCGCTGTTCGAGAACGAGGATGACCAGCTGTTCCCCAACCAGTTCGTCAATGTGCGCCTGCGCCTGCAAACCTTGCCGTCGGTGGTGACCATTCCATCGGATGCGGTGCAGTTCGGTTCCCGGGGCACCTATGTGTATGTGATCGACCCACAGGAGAACAAGGCCTTCACCCGACTGGTCAAGCTCGGGGCCACTGCTGCCGATGGCCAGGTGGCGGTGACCGAAGGTCTGCAGGAGCGGGAACTGGTGGTGCTGGAAGGGCTCGACCGGTTGCGTGAGGGCCGCGAAGTGGTCATCAGCGACGAGGACGCCGGTTGATGGGCTGGCTGACCTGGAACGCAACTGCGCTGACGCTGGCTGAGGGCAACGGCAGATGAACAGCCTGTCGCGTCCGTTCATCCTGCGTCCGGTGGCCACCTCGCTGCTGATGCTGGCGTTCCTGATCACCGGCATCATCGCCTGGCGGATGCTACCGGTGGCGGCCTTGCCACAGGTGGATTATCCGATCATCCAGGTCTTCACCTTCCAGCCGGGTGCCGGGCCGAATGTCACCGCCCGCACCATCACTGCGCCGCTGGAGCGGCATCTGGGGCAGATTCCAGGGCTCAAGCAGATGTCCTCCACCAGTTCCGCCGGTGCCTCGGTGGTCACCCTGCAGTTCGGCCTGGAAGTGGACCTCGGGGTAGCGGAGCAGGAAGTGCAGGCGGCGATCAATACCGCTGACAGCCTGCTGCCCAATGATCTGCCGGCACCGCCGATCTATCGCAAGGTCAACCCGGCGGATGCGCCCATCCTCACCCTGGCGATCACCTCCGAGGCCATGCCGCTGCCGCAGGTTCATGATCTGGTGGACACGCGCATGGCGCAGAAGCTCGCCCAGCTGTCCGGGGTGGGCATGGTCAGTCTGGCCGGCGGCCAGCGACCGGCGCTGCGGGTACAGGCCAATCCGGCGGCGCTGGCCGCCCGTGGCCTGAGCCTCGACGATGTGCGTGCGGCCATCGCCGCGACCAACGTCAACCAGCCCAAGGGCAGCTTCGACGGCCCGCATCGCACCACCATGCTGGACGCCAACGACCAGATCCGCTCGGTGCAGGACTATCACGACCTGATCCTCGCCTGGCAGGATGGCGCCGCCCTGCG
The DNA here is from genome assembly GCF_014219065.1 of Halopseudomonas xiamenensis. Lineage (GTDB taxonomy): Bacteria > Pseudomonadota > Gammaproteobacteria > Pseudomonadales > Pseudomonadaceae > Halopseudomonas > Halopseudomonas xiamenensis. Next base: position 134,793 of record NZ_JACLGO010000003.1, on the reverse strand, counting down.
CCTGGGTGATGTGGCCAATATCATCGACGGCGCTGAAGACCGTTTTCTCTCGGCCTGGGCCAATGCTCAGCCAGCGGTGTTGCTCAATGTCCAGCGCCAGCCCGGCGCCAATGTCATCGAGGTAGCGGACCGGGTGCAGGCGCTGTTGCCGCAGTTGACCGCGACCCTGCCGGCGGCGGTGGACGTGATGGTGCTCACCGACCGTACCCAGAGTATCCGCGCCTCGGTGCGCGACGTGCAGCAGGAGCTGCTGTTCGCGATTTTCCTCGTGGTACTGGTGACCTTCGCCTTTCTGCGCAGCATTCCCGCCACCATCATCCCCAGTATCGCCGTGCCGCTGTCGCTGGTCGGCACCTTCGGCTTCATGTACCTGATGGGCTTCTCCATCAACAACCTGACGCTGATGGCGCTGACCATCGCCACCGGATTCGTAGTGGATGATGCCATCGTCATGCTGGAGAACATCGCCCGGCACCGGGAGCAGGGCGCGTCACCGATGGAGGCCGCGCTCAAGGGGGCGGCGCAGATCGGTTTCACTCTGATCTCGCTGACCCTGTCGTTGATCGCGGTACTGATCCCGCTGCTGTTCATGGGCGACCTGGTGGGAAGGTTGTTCCACGAGTTTGCCGTGACCCTGGCGGTGGCCATCGCTATTTCCCTGGTAGTGTCGCTGACGCTGACGCCGATGATGTGCGCGCGCATGCTGCGCGAGCCGCTGGCCCATGACGAGCAGGCCGAGGACGCCAGCCTGATGAGCCGCACCATCCGCCGCTACGGCGAGTGGCTCGACTGGGTGCTGGATCGCCAGCCACTGATGCTGCTGGTGATGCTGGCGACCATCGGCCTGACCGCGCTGCTGTATCTGGCGGTGCCCAAGGATTTCTTTCCGGTGCAGGACAGCGGCGTGATCCAGGTGGTGACCGAAGCCCCGCAGGATGTTTCCTTCGGCGCCATGGGCGAGCGGCAGCAGGCCCTGGGCGCGGCCCTGCTGGAGGATACCGGGGTGGTCAGCCTGTCATCCTTCATCGGTGTGGATGGTACCAACGCCAGTCTCAACAGCGGTCGCATGTTCATCAACCTGCCGCCGCACAGGGAACGCAGCGAATCGGTGTTCACCGTCATGGAGCGACTGCGCCAGCGCGCCGCCGAGGTCGAAGGTATCCAGGCCTGGTTCCAGCCGGTGCAGGAGCTGAGCATCGAGGATCGGGTGGCCCGGACCCAGTACCAGTTCACCCTGACCAGCCTGGACAGCGAGACCCTCGGTGAGTGGACCCCGCGCCTGGTGGACGCCCTGAGCCAGCGTGCGGAACTGACCGACGTGGCATCCGACCTGCAGCAGCGCGGCCAGGAACTCTACCTGGAAATCGACCGCGACGCCGCCGCGCGCCTCGGTATAAGCGTATCGAACATCGCCGAGGTGTTGCAGAACGCCTTCGGCCAGCGGCAGATTTCCACGCTGTTCACCCAGGCCAACCAGTACCGGGTGGTGTTGGAGATGGACCCGGCGCTGGCCCGGGGGCCGGAAGCGCTGAGCAGCATCTACCTGCCCACCGCTTCGGGCGGCCAGGCGCCGCTGGCCAGCGTGGCGCGATTGCACCAGCGTGCGACCTCGCTGATGATCAACCATCAGGGGCAGTTCCCGGTGGCCACGGTGTCCTTCAATCTCGGGGCGAAGGCTTCGCTCGGCCAGGCGGTGGCGGCGATCGAGCAGGTCAAGCAGGAGCTGGCCATGCCGGCGGAGATCGAGACCCGCTTCCAGGGCGCAGCCGAAGCCTTCCAGGCGTCGCTGTCCAATACCCTGTGGTTGATTCTGGCGGCGATCCTGACCATGTACATAGTGCTCGGCGTACTCTATGAGAGCACCATCCACCCGATCACCATTCTATCCACGCTGCCCTCGGCGACGGTAGGCGCACTGTTGGCGCTGCTGGTCAGTGGCCGGGCGCTGGACATGATTGCGGTGGTCGGGGTGGTATTGCTGATCGGTCTGGTGAAGAAGAACGGCATCATGATGGTGGACTTCGCGCTCGAAGCCCAGCGCAACCAGGGCATGGCACCGCGCCAGGCGATCCACCGCGCGGCGATGCTGCGCTTCCGGCCGATCCTGATGACGACCCTGGCGGCCCTGTTCGGCGCGGTGCCGCTGATGCTGGCCAGTGGTTCGGGGGCAGAGCTGCGCCAGCCGTTGGGCCTGGTGATGGTCGGCGGCTTGCTGGTCAGCCAGGTGTTGACGCTGTTCACCACCCCGGTGGTATACCTGTTCTTCGACCGGTTGGGGCGGCGTCGCCGTAGCCCGGCGGGTGCGGACGCGGCGAGCCAGGGCTGATGAACCCCGCACGCCTGTTCGTCAGTCGGCCGATAGCCAGCTGTTTGCTGGCCCTGGCCCTGCTGGCCTGCGGTCTGCTGGCCTGGCGGCTGCTGCCGGTGGCGCCGCTACCGGAAGTGGACTTCCCGGTGATCACGGTCAGCGCCAGCCTGCCGGGGGCCAGCCCGGAAAGCATGGCGACCACCGTTGCCACGCCACTGGAACGGGCGCTGGGTAGTATTTCCGGGGTGGTCGCGATCACTTCCGGCAGCAACCAGGGCTCCACCGAGATCATGTTGCAGTTCGAACTGGACCGCAATATCGACGAGGCCGCGCGGGAAGTGCAGGCGGCCATCAATACGGTGCGTGGCGAGTTGCCCGCCGGTATGCCGGGCAACCCGCAATACCGCAAGGTCAATCCATCCCAGGCGCCGATCATGGCACTGGCGCTCAGCTCGGCCAACCTGGCGTCCAGCGATCTCTACGATGCGGCCTCGACCATCCTGGCGCAGAAACTGGCGCAGATCACCGGGGTGGGGGAGGTGAGCGTCACCGGTGCTTCGTTGCCGGCGGTACGGGTGCAACTGGACCCCGGCGCCTTGCTGCACAACGGTATCGCCCTGGACGAGGTGCGCAGCGCCATCACCCAGAGTACGGCGTTGTATCCGCTGGGCTTCATCGAGGATGAGCAGCACCGCTGGCGGGTGGGCATCAGCGATTCGCTGCGCACCGCCGAACAGTACCGTGGGCTGGTAATCCGCCACCGGGATGGCGCAATGGTGCGCCTCGGTGACCTGGCCAGCGTCAGCGACTCGGTGGAGAACCGCTATACCAGTGGTTTTCACAACCATGATCCGGCGGTGATCCTGATGATCAGTCGCCAGAGCGGCGCCAATATCGTGCGCACCATCGATGCCATCCATGAGCAGTTGCCGCAATTGCAGGCACTGATGCCCGCCGACAGCGAGCTGGCCGTAGTGATGGACCGCTCGCCGGTGATCCGCGCCACGCTCAACGAGGCCCAGTTCACCCTGGTGCTGGCCTCGCTGCTGGTAGTGCTGGTGGTCTGGCTGTTCCTCGGCAGCGCACGCACCGCATTGATCCCCTCGGTGGCACTGCCGGTATCACTGGTCGGCAGCTTCGTGGTCATGTACTTCTACGGTTTCTCCCTCAACAACCTGTCATTGATGGCGCTGATCGTCGCCGCCGGACTGGTGGTGGACGATGCCATCGTGGTGCTGGAGAACGTCGAGCGGCATATCGAGAATGGCCTGACGCCCTTCCAGGCAGCGCTGACCGGAACCCGGGAGGTGGGCTTTACCCTGCTGGCAATGAACGTCGCGCTGGTGGTGGTGTTCGTCTCCATTCTGTTCATGGGCGGGGTGGTGGAGCGACTGTTCCGCGAGTTCTCCATTACCCTGGCGGCGGCCATGCTGATCTCCCTGCTGGTTTCCCTGACGCTGACGCCGAGTCTCTGCGCGCTGTGGTTGCAGAGCCGGGGAGAGCAGACACCAGGGCCGGTGGCGCGCTATAGCGCCAGCCTGTTCGGAGCGCTGCGCGACGGTTACCAGGCTAGCCTGGACTGGGCGCTGTGCCGCGGCGTGCTGGTCATGGTGGCATTGGTGGTGGTGGTCGCCGGCAATACCTGGCTGTATATCGATATCACCAAGGAAACCCTGCCGCAGCAGGACACCGGGCAGATCCGTGGCTTCGTGCGCGGTGACGATGGCTTCTCCTTCCGGGTCATGCAGCCCAAGATCGAAGCCTACCGCCAGTACATCCTGGCCGACCCGGCGGTGCAGGACCTGACCGGTACCAGTGGCGGCGCCGGCGGCACCACCAATGCCCAGCTGTCGATCAATCTCAAACCGCTGGAGGAGCGCGGCGTTTCCGCCCAGCAGGTGGTCGAGCGACTGCGGCAGAACACGCCGCAGATTCCCGGCGCGCTGATGATGCTGATGGTGGATCAGGATCTGCACCTGGGTTCGCCGTTCCGGCGCAGCGAACACGAAGTGGTATTGCGTTCCGACTCGCTGGAGGCGCTGAAATTGTGGTCGCGACGGGTATCGGAGGCCATGCAGGAGCTGCCCGAACTGGTGGATGTCGATTCGACCGGCGGTGAGGAAACCCGGCAGGTGGTACTCGATATAGACCGGGAGGCGGCCCGTCGCCTTGGCGTGGACATGGCGACCATCGCCTCGTTGCTCAACAACTCCTTTTCCCAGCGCCAGGTGGCCACGCTCTACGACGAGCTGAACCAGTATCGGGTGGTGATGGAGCTTGACCCGCGCTATACCGAGGACCCGGCAGTGCTGGGGCAGATCGAGGTAGTCACCGACAGTGGCACGCGGGTGCCACTGTCCACCTTTGCCAGCTGGGACTATGGCATGGCCAGCGACCGGGTGCGGCATGATGGGCAGTTCGCCTCGGTGGGTGTCGGCTATGCACTGGCGCCCGGCGTGACGGCCTATGAAGCCGAGCAGGCGATCGACCGCATGCTCGGTGAGATCATGCTGCCGACCAGCGTGCATACGGTGCCGGCCTCATCCGGCCGGCCGGACTTCAGCGTCAATCTCAACCAGCCGTGGTTGCTGCTGTGGGTGGTGCTGGCGGTTTATCTGGTACTCGGCGTGCTGTACGAAAGCACCCTGCATCCGCTGACGATACTGTCGACCCTGCCGTCGGCCGGCGTCGGCGCACTGCTGGCACTGAATTTCAGTGGCACGAATTTCAGCCTGATCGCCTTGCTGGGGCTGTTCCTGCTGATCGGCGTGGTAATGAAGAACGCCATCATGATGATCGACTTCGCGCTCGAGGCCCAACGCCGTGATGGCCTGGCGCCCCATGCCGCAATCCGCCAGGCGGCGCTGTTGCGCCTGCGCCCGATCCTGATGACCAACCTGGCCGGCCTGCTCGGCGCCGTACCACTGGTGCTGGGCTTCGGCGAGGGCGCGGAAATGCGCCGGCCGCTGGGTATCACCATCATCGGCGGGCTGGCGGTCAGTCAATTGCTGACCCTGTACACCACACCCGTCATCTACCTGTATCTGGAGCGCCTGCGTCAGCGGGTGCTGCGCAACCGGGAGCAACCGGTCGACTCAATGAATCCATCGCCATGAAAATACAGCTGCTGTCCTTGCCTCTGTTCGCCGTGCTTCTGTCTGGCTGCACCCTGGGACCGGATTATATCCAGCCCGACACCGTGGATACCGCCACCATCCGCTATCAGGATGGCTGGCAGCCGATACCCGCGCAGAGCTGGGCAGCCAGCGGCAGCTGGTGGCTGGCATTCGAAGACGATACCTTGACCGCGCTGGTGGAGCGCAGCACCCGGGCGAACCAGACCCTGGCCCAGGCCGAGGCGCGCTTTCGCGCCGCCGAAGCGCAGTGGCGCCTGTCCCGCGGAGGCTTGAGCCCTGAGGTGGGGGCCAGCCTGGGTGGCAGCCGCAGCGGTGGCAGCGGGGACACCGGGCGATCGGCCTCCGAGCAGTACGATGCCCGTCTGCAGATCGGCTGGGCGCCGGACCTGTGGGGCCGGGTGCGCCGGGAAATCGAGGCCGATCAGGCCGGCCTGCAGGCCAGCGCCGCCGACCTGGCTGCGGCACGCCTGGCAATCCAGGTGGCCGTGGCCGGGGCCTTTGTCAATCTGCGCGCACTGGATCGCCAGCAGGACATTCTCAACGAAACCATGGTCGCCTACGACCGCTCCGCGAGCCTGACTCGCAACCAGTATGAGGCCGGCATAGTGTCGCGGGCCGATGTGATCCAGGCCGAGACCCAGCGCCAGTCGCTGCGTACCGAGATGTACGACCTGCAGGCGGCCCGGGCCAGGGAGCAGAACGCGCTGGCGGCGTTGCTGGGTGTCGCTCCGGCCGATCTCGCTCTGCAGCAGGAAGGGGAGCAGCTGCCCGCCGTCCCCGCCTTGCCGCAAAGCCTGCCGGCGGTGTTGATTGCCCGGCGTCCCGATGTGGTGGCCGCCGAGCGCCAGGTAGCGGCGGCCAATGCCCGCATTGGGGTGGCTCAGACCGCCTGGCTGCCTGATTTGACACTGGATCTGTGGGGCGGCGTGCAGAGCGGTAGTTTCAGCGGTCTGTTCGACTCGCCTGCCAGGGTCTGGTCACTTGGACCGACCCTGGCCCAGACCTTGTTCGATGGCGGTCAGCGTGCGGCGACGCGAGATATGGCGTTGGCCCGCTACGATGAACAGGCGGCGTTCTACCGCCAGACCGTACTCGACAGCCTGCGGGAATTGGAGGATGCCCTGGCCACGCTGCAGATTCTCACCGAGAAGACCGAGCAGCAGGATGCCCTGTTGCAACTGGCGCTGGAGAACGAGCGGGTGATCACCAACCGCTATCGCGCGGGGCAGGTTTCCTTCCTGGAGGTGGCGACCGCGCAGAACACCACCCTGAGTACCCGGCGCGTGGCAGTGGACATTCATGCCGAGAGATTGGCGGCCACGCTGCAACTGGCAGCGATCATCGGTGGGGGCTGGGATCTGGATGATCCGGTGATCCAGTCGGTAACGGGGAAATAGCGGCAAAACCATCGCCCCGGGGCGTAATGCGGTTCGCTTACCCCGTCATCCTTCGCCTTCGCGAAGAATGACGAGGAAGAGTCTCGAAGCGGGGCGCCCACAAGGTGCATGTTGTAGGAGCGGCGCCCCGCCGCGATAAGGGGCGGCTCGCCGGTACAGCTTATTCCTGGTCGAGATTGCCCATGGCGGTGGTGTTGAAGCCACCATCGACATACAGGATCTCACCGGAAATACCCGAGGCCAGGTCCGAGCAGAGGAAGGCACCGGCATTGCCGACTTCCTCGATGGTCACGTTGCGGCGCAGCGGGGTGCGGGCTTCGTTGTAGGCCAGCATCTTGCGGAAGCTCTTGATGCCGGAGGCGGCCAGGGTGCGGATCGGGCCGGCGGAGATGGCGTTGACGCGGATGCCGTCCTCGCCCAGGCTGCCAGCCAGGTAGCGTACGCCGGCTTCCAGGCTGGCCTTGGCCATGCCCATGACGTTGTAGTTGGGCATGGTGCGTACCGCGCCCAGGTAGCTCAGGGTCAGCAGGTTGCCGTTGCGCTTCTTGAGCAGCTCGCGACCGGCCTTGGCCAGAGCGACGAAGCTGTAGGCGCTGATGTCATGGGCGATCTTGAAGCCCTCACGGGTGGTCACCTCGGTGAAGTCGCCGTCCAGCTGATCGCCAGGGGCGAAGCCCACCGAATGCACGATGCAGTCGATGCCGTCGGGCCACTTCTTGCTCAGCTCGGCGAATACGTGCTCGATCTGTGCATCATCGGCCACATCACAGGGGAAGCACATATCGGCACTGGAGCCCCAGTCACTGGCGAAACCTTCGACACGGCCCTTGAGCTTGTCGTTCTGGTAGGTGAAGGCCAGCTCAGCCCCTTCGCGGTGCATGGCTGCGGCAATGCCCGAAGCGATGGACAGTTTGCTGGCTACGCCAACGATGAGTACGCGTTTTCCGCTTAGAAATCCCATGTTCTTTTCCTGTTTTGCAATGGCCTCAAACCGAGGCCGACTTATCGGATACCGGGTGGGCGAACGCTGCCTCCAGCAACTGACGGGTATAGTCATGTTGCGGCGAGGCAAAGATCTGCTCGGCCGGTCCCTGTTCTACGATTTCACCCCGGCGTATGACCATCAGCTGGTGACTGAGGGCCCTGACCACCGCCAGGTCGTGGCTTATGAACAGATAACTCAGATTGTGCTTGCGCTGCAGCTCACGCAGCAACTCGACCACCTGGCCCTGCACCGTCCGATCCAGCGCCGAGGTGGGCTCGTCCAGCAGGATCAGCGACGGCTTGAGCACCAGCGCCCGCGCTATGGCGACGCGCTGGCGCTGCCCGCCGGAAAACTCGTGCGGGTAGCGGTGCCGGCTGTCCGGGTCCAGGCCGACTTCCTGCATGGCCTGGATGACCATCTGCTCACGTTCCTCCGCCGTGCCGATGCGGTGAATCTCCAGTCCTTCGCTGATGATCTGCGCAATCGACATGCGCGGACTCAGGCTACCGAAGGGGTCCTGGAACACCACCTGGAACTGCCGCCGCACCGGTCGTACCGCCCGCTGATCGAGCCCGTCGAGGCGCTGCCCGTTGCATTCTATCAGCCCCTGGCTTTCCACCAGCCGCAATAGTGCCAGTCCCAGGGTGGTCTTGCCCGAACCGCTTTCGCCGACGATGCCCAGCGTCTGCCCGCGTTGCAGGCTGAAGCTGGCGTCGGTGACCGCCTTGACATGATCCACCGTACGCTTGAACACGCCCTGGCGGATCGGAAACCAGACCCGCAACTGCTCGGCGCGCATGACCACGGGCGCGTCCGGGTCAATGCCGACCGGGCCACCGGACGGGTCGGCAGCCAGCAGTTGTTGCGTGTAGGCATGCTGCGGCCGGGCGAACAACTCTGCACAATCGTTCTGTTCGACGACCTGACCCTGGTACATGACACATACCCGATGGGCAATTTTTCGCACCAGGTTCAGGTCGTGGCTGATCAGCAGCAGCGCCATGCCCAGTTTCTGCTGCAGCGATTGCAGCAGTTCGAGGATCTTCAGCTGCACGGTGACGTCCAGCGCGGTGGTCGGTTCGTCGGCAATCAGCAGCTCCGGCTCGTTGGCCAGCGCCATGGCGATCATTACCCGCTGCCGCTGGCCGCCGGACAGCTCATGGGGGTAGGCACCCAGGCGCTTGGCCGGCTCGGGTATACCCACCAGCTCCAGCAGTTCCAGGGTGCGCTGGCGTGCCGCCTTCTTGTCCAGCCCCTTGTGCAGCGTCAACACCTCGTTGATCTGACGCTCCACCGTGTGCAGCGGGTTCAGCGAACTCATGGGCTCCTGGAAGATCATCGAGATGCGGTTGCCACGCACCTTGCGCAGCAATTTCTCCGGTGCGCTGAGCAGGTCCTGCTGCTGGTAGAGGATGCGTCCGCCGGGGTGACGGGCGTGGGGGTAGGGCAGCAGTCGCAGGATCGAGTGGGCCGTCACCGACTTGCCCGAGCCGCTCTCGCCGACCAGCGCCAGGGTCTGGCCCGGCAGGATATCGAAACTCACGTCGCGCACCGCGAGCACTTCCTCGCGTTCGCTGGCGAAGGCCACGCTGAGGTTCTCGATCCGTATCAATGGCGGTTGGCTCATGTCATTTCCTCGGGTCGAAGGCATCACGCAGCGCCTCGCCAATGAATACCAGCAGGGACAGCATCACCGACAGCACCACGAAGGCGGTGATGCCCAGCCAGGGCGCCTGCAGGTTGGCCTTGCCCTGGGCGATCAGCTCACCCAGCGAGGGCGAACCCGGTGGCAGGCCGAAGCCGAGGAAGTCCAGTGAGGTCAGGGTGATCACCCCGCCGGTGAGAATGAACGGGAAGAAGGTCAGGGTGGCGACCATGGCGTTGGGCAGGATATGCCGGAACATGATGCTGGCGTTGCCGGCGCCCAGGGCACGGGCCGCGCGTACGTATTCCAGGTTGCGCCCACGCAGGAATTCGGCACGCACCACATCCACCAGCGCCATCCAGGAAAACAGCAACATGATGCCCAGCAACCACCAGAAGTTCGGTTGCACGAAGCTGGCCAGGATGATCAACAGGTACAACACCGGCAGACCCGACCAGACCTCGATGAAACGCTGGCCGATCAGGTCGATGCGTCCACCATAGAAACCCTGGATGGCACCGGCGATGACGCCGATGATCGAGCTGAGGATGGTCAGGGTCAGGGCGAACAGCACCGAGATGCGGAAGCCGTAGATGACCCGGGCCATGACATCCCGGGCCTGGTCATCGGTGCCGAGCCAGTTGTCCGCCGAGGGCGGTGCCGGTGCTGGCAATTGCAGCTCGTAATTGATGGTCTGGTAGCTGTAGGGGATCGGCGGCCACAGCATCCAGCCCCCGGCCTCATCGATCAGCTCACGCACATAGGGACTGCGATAATCGGCCTCGATGGGAAACTCGCCGCCGAACTCGGTTTCGGCGTAGCGCTTGAATACCGGGAAATACAACTCGTCCTGGTAGCCGAGCAGCAGCGGCTTGTCGTTTGCGATGAATTCGGCACCCAGGCTGAGTACGAACAGCAGCATGAAGATATGCAGTGACCACCAGCCACGGCGATTGGCGCGAAAGCGGGCGAAGCGGCGACGGTTGAGTGGTGACAGCTGGAAACGCGGCATCGCTCAACCCTCCCGGCTTTCGAAGTCGATGCGCGGATCGACCAGGGTGTAGGCGATATCGCCGATCAGCTTCACCACCAGGCCCAGCAGGGTGAAGATGTACAGGGTGCCGAACATCAACGGGTAGTCCCGGTTGATCGCCGCCTCGAAGCCGAGCAGCCCCAGGCCATCCAGCGAAAAGATCACCTCGATCAGCAGCGCTCCGGTGAAGAACACGCTGATCAGTGCCGCAGGGAAGCCGGCAATGATCAGCAGCATGGCGTTGCGGAACACGTGGCCGTACAACACCCGGTTCTCCGACAGGCCCTTGGCCCGGGCGGTGACCACATACTGCTTGCCGATCTCGTCGAGGAAGCAGTTCTTGGTCAGCATGGTCAGGGTGGCGAAGCTGCCGATGACCATGGCGGTGATCGGCAGCACCAGGTGCCACAGGTAGTCGGTGATCTTGCCCCAGGTGGTCAGTTCCTCCCAGTTGTTGGAGGTCAGCCCGCGCAGCGGGAACCAGTCGAAATAGCTGCCGCCGGCGAACAGCACGATCAGCAGGATCGCCAGCAGGAAGCCGGGGATGGCGTAGCCGACGATGATCAGCGAACTGGTCCAGACATCGAACGCCGAGCCGTGACGTATCGCCTTGCGAATACCCAGCGGAATGGAGATCAGGTAGGTGAGCAGGGTGGTCCATAGCCCCAGGGAAATGGATACCGGCATCTTCTCGATGATCAGGTCGATGACGCTGGCATCGCGGAAGAAGCTGTCGCCGAAGTCGAAGGTCAGGTAGCCCTTGATCATCAGCCAGAAACGCTCGTGCGCCGGCTTGTCGAAACCGTACATGCGTTCGATCTCGGCGATGATGTCCGGGTCAAGCCCCTGGGCGCCGCGGTAGTTGCTGCCGCTGGCGACCTCGCCCTGCATGCTGCCGGAGATCCGGCTGGTGGCGCCCTCGAAGCCCTCCAGGTTGGCGATCATCTGCTCCACCGGGCCGCCCGGGGCGGCCTGGATGATCAGGAAGTTGATCAGCAGGATGCCGAACAGGGTAGGGATGATCAGCAACAGCCGACGGATGATATAGGCGAGCATGGATCAGTTCTCCTGCGCAGGGTCGGGCAGGAGCACGGGAGCGGGTTGTTCCGCGGCGCCGGTCGCCCACCAGGTGTACAACCCCAGGTCGTACTTGGGAGCGACCGGTGGGTGGGCGAACTTTTTCCAATAGGCCACGCGGTACAGGCTGGTGTGGTAATTGGGTACCAGGTAATGCCCGGCCCGCAGTACCCGATCCAGGGCGCGGGTATGGCTGATCAGCTCGGCCCGGGAGTCGGCCTGGATCAGGCCTTCTACCAGTTGGTCGATGGCCGGGTCCTGTAGCCCCATCAGGTTGCGGCTGCCGGGATTGTCGGCGCTGCTGGAGTGCCAGTATTCGCGTTGTTCATTGCCCGGCGAGTTGGACTGGGCGAAGCTGGTCACCACCATGTCGAAGTCGCGCGAGCGCAGGCGGTTGACGTACTGGGATACATCGATACGCCGCAGCTCCATATTGATACCGAGCGAGGCCAGGTTGCGCTTGAACGGCAGCAGCACGCGCTCGAAGTCGGCCTGGATCAGCAGGAACTCGAAACTCAGCGGCTCGCCCTCGGCATTCACCAGGCGATCATCCTCGATGCGCCAGCCGGCCTCCTGCAGCAGTGCGTAGGCCTGGCGGCGTTGCTCGCGGATACTGCCGCTGCCATCGGTGACCGGCGGTACATAGGCTGGCCCGAATGCGGCCTCAGGCAGTTGCTCGCGCAGCGGTTCGAGCAACGCCAGCTCGTCGTCCCCCGGCAACCCCTCGGCGCCCAGTTCGGAATTGCCGAAGTAGCTGGAGCTGCGGGTATAGGCGTCATGGAACAGGCGGCCGTTGGCCCATTCGAAATCGAACAGCAGGGCGATGGCCTGGCGTACCCGTACATCCTGGAAATAGGGTTTGCGCAGGTTGAACACGAAGCCTTGCATGCCCCTGGTGTTGAGATTGGGGATCTCCTCCCTGACGATCCGCCCGGCGCTCAGCGCCGGGCTGTCGTAGCCGGTGCTCCAGTTCTTCGCGCTGTACTCCTCGTTGAAGTCGAACTGCCCGGCCTTGAAGGCTTCCAGGGCGACACCGAGGTCACGGTAGTAGTCGATGGTGATGCGGTCGAAATTATAGAAGCCGCGGCGTACCGGCAGGTCGGCGGCCCAGTAGTCGGCTACCCGCTCGTAGCTGATGGAGCGCCCGGGACGCACCTGGCCGATGCGGTAGGGGCCGCTGCCCAGAGGCGGTTCCAGGCCGCTGCGGGTGAAGTCGCGCTCGGCCCAGTAATGTGCCGGCAATACCGGTAACTGGCCCAGCACCAGCGGCAGCTCCCGGTTGCGGCCATGCTGGAAGTGGAAGGTGACGCTGTGCTCGTTGTCCGCCACGACTTCCCTTACATCACCGTAATAGGCGCGATAGAAGGGCGCACCATGCTCCAGCAGGGTATTGAAGGTGAACACCACATCGGCGGCGGTGACCGGCTGGCCGTCGTGGAAGCGCGCCTGCGGGCGCAGATGGAAGCGCACCCAGGTATTGTCATCGGCCTTTTCGATGCGTTCGGCCAGCAGACCGTATTCGGTGAAGGGCTCATCCAGGGCATGCGCGGTCAGGGTGTCATAGATCAGTCCGACCTGGTCGGCGGGGGTGCCGCGGCTGATGAAGCCGTTGAAGGAGTCGAAACTGCCGAAGCCGGACAGGCGCAGGGTGCCGCCCTTGGGGGCATCGGGGTTGACGTAGTCGAAATGGCTGAAACCCTCCGGGTACTTGGGCGGCTCGCCATACAGTGTCATCGCGTGACTGCCGGGCGCGGCACTGGTGGCCACGGAGGTGGCCAGCAACAGGCATCCCAGACAGGTTTTCAACATATCGAACATCGAGGTGGCCTTTTCTTGTTCAATCGGTCCTGGCATCCATCCACCAACTGCGGATGGATAGCGAATAGGGCGGAGTCGGTGGTGACCGCAACGTACTTCGATGGGCTATGCGGTGGTAGTTTATATACCAGTTTGGAATTGTATAGTGCTCCCACAGCAATACCCGGTCGATTGCCCGGGCGGCGGCCACCTGCCTGGTGCGGGTGTCGGCGGTCAGCAATCTGTCCAGCAGTTGGTCGATGATCGGGTTGGCGATGCCGGCGTAGTTGCGGCTGCCCTTGACGTCACGTTGGGATGAATGGAAATAGACATGTTGCTCGTAGCCCGGCGACAGTGTTTGCGGCAGGGTGGTGAGAATCATGTCGAAATCGAACTGGTCGAGGCGTGCCTTGTACTGGGCGCGGTCCACGGTGCGGATGCGCAGGTCGATGCCCAGGCGGGCAAGGTTGGTACGCCAGGGCAACAGGATGCGTTCCAGACTCGGGTTGACCAGCAGGACCTCGAAGGCCAACGGGCGACCCTGCTGATTCTGCAGGCGGCCGTTATGCAGCGTCCAGCCGGCCTCGGCAAACAGCTCCACGGCCTGGCGCAGGGTTTCCCGCGGGATACCGCGGCCATCGGTGGTCGGCAGGCTGAAAGGCTGCAGGAACAGCTCGCTGGGCAATTGCTCGCGGTACTCGTTCAGGTAGAGGAACTCCTGGCCGGCGGGCAGCTCGCTGGCACTGAACGGGCTGTTGGGATAGTAGCTGAGCGAGCGTTGGTAGGCATCGTAGAACAGCACGCGGTTCGACCATTCGAAATCGAACAGCATGCCCAGAGCCTGGCGTATCGGGCGCTGGTCGAAGGGGCTGCGTCGGGTGTTGAAGAACAGCGCCTGGGTCGAGGCGGGAATCTCATGCTCGATGGCCCGCTTGAGTACCGCCCCGGAGGTTACCGCGGGGAAGTCATAGGCATTGGCCCAGTTACTCGCCTTGTGTTCTAGATAGATGTCGAACTCGCCGGCCTTGAAGGCTTCGAAGGCGACATTGTTGTCGCGGTAGAACTCGACTTCCAGGCGGTCGACATTGTACTTGCCGCGGTTGATCGGCAGGTCCTTGCCCCAGTAGTCGTTGACCCGCTGGAACACCAGTCGCCGTCCCGGTGACACCTGGGTGATGCGATAGGGGCCGCTGTTGAGTGCCGGCTCGAAGGTGGTCTCGCCGAAGGCGCGGTCGCGCCAGTAGTGTTCGGGCAGCACCGGCAACTCGCCCAGGCGCAATATCAGCAGCGGATTGCCGCTGTGCTTGAAGATGAAACGGATACGATGGGTGCCTAGCAGGTCGATGCGCTCGACCTCCTGCAGCATCGCCCGGTAGTTCGGATGCCCCTGTTCGCTGAGCAGCCGATAGCTGAAGGCGACGTCATGAGCGGTGATCGGCCGACCGTCATGGAAACGCGCCTGGGGTCTGAGGTTGAATACCACCCAGCTGCGGTCGTCGGAGAATTCCAGGGTTTCCGCGATCAGGCCGTAGGCGGAGTAGGGCTCGTCACCCGAAGGGTCATAGATGCCGCTGCCGGCCATCAGCGGCTCGTTCAGCTCGCTGATACCGTATTGGTGGAAGTTGCCGGTGCTGATCGGGCTGGTGCCCTTGAGCGTGTAGGGGTTGAGGGTGTCGAAGGTGCCGCTGCCCATGACCCGCAGGGTGCCGCCCTTGGGGGCATCGGGGTTGACGTAGTCCAGGTGGCTGAAGCTCTGCGGGTACTTGGGCTGACCGAAAACCGCATAGCCGTGCTGGCGATAGATCGCCGCATCTGCGGCAGAGCAAAGCGAAAGGAACAGGAGCAGGGCGCAGAGCAGTTTGAGCGGCAGGGTCATGGACGATCGCATAGCCAGAGAATGTCCGTACGCTAACATTCTGTGGCGGTAAGCGAAAGCGCCCCGGGCGCTGACCCAGGCGCGGCTCAAGGCATCTGCAGGGTCAGCTGCTGGCCGGGTTTGAGGTGCGTGTCGACACCGTTCCAGGCACGCAACTGCTTGATCTCGACATTGAAGCGTCGGGCGATGCTGTACAGCGAGTCACCGGATTGCACGGTATAGATGCGCTGCTGGCGCGCCGCCGGGGCGCTGGCTGTCTGGGTCGTCGGGCCGTGGGGCACCATCAGGGTCTGGCCGATGCTGATCAGGCTGCCCTGGATATCATTGGCCTGGCGCAGCGCATCCACGCTCAGATTGTGCTTGCGGGCAATCTGCGACAGGTTGTCACCACGGCGCACGGTATAACGGCTGAAGGGGATGCGTTCGCTGTCGGGCAGCCTGGCCAGCGCGGTGCTGAACTGCTCGGCCTGCTCGACCGGAATCAACAACTGGTAGGGTTCGGACGGGGTGACGACACGGTGCTTGAAGGCCGGGTTCAGGTACTTGATCTCATCGGTGGAGATGCTGGCCAGTTCTGCTGCCTTGAACAGATCCAGCGGCCGGCGGATGGTGATCTGGGCGAAGTAGGGTTCGTCGTTCAGCGTCGGCAGGATGGCGCCGTACTGCTGTGGGCTGCGGACGATCTGCGCCAGGGCCAGCAGGCGCGGCACGTAGTCCATGGTCTGGGCGGGCAGTTGCAGGTTCCAGTAATCGGCCGGCAAGCCCAGCTCCTGATTGCGCTTGACCGCACGGCCGACACAGCCCTCACCGCAGTTGTAAGCGGCCACGGCCAGCAACCAGTCACCCTCGAACATGTCGCTGAGCTTGGTCAGATAGTCCAGCGCTGCGGTGGTGGAGGCAGTGATGTCGCGTCGGCCGTCATACCAGTCGTCCTGGCGCAGGGCGAAGACCTGGCCGGTGGAGGGAATGAACTGCCAGATCCCGGCGGCATGCGAGGTGGAATAGGCCATGGGGTTGTAGCCGCTTTCCACGAAAGGCAGCAGAGCCAGCTCCAGCGGCATGTCGCGCTTGTCCAGCTCTTCCACTACATAGTGCAGATAGCGTTGGGCTCGTTGCGAGGTCAGCTCGAAATAGCGCGGCTGGGTGGCGAAATACAGGCGCTGCTGGTCGATCCGGGGATTGTCGATGATGCTCGGCTCGAACAGGAAGCCATCGCGGATGCGGGTCCACAGCGTGCGTGGCTCATCGATCTTCTGTGGTGCTCGCCAGCGCACGCTCTGGCTGCTGGCGCTGCGCTGGGCAGGCTGGGTCGAGTGCTTGGACGTCGCGGAGGTGCTGGGAGAGCGGTCGACAGTGCCGGTGCTGGTCGTCTGACAGCCAACCAGAACCACGAGCCACAGCGTCAGGAGTCCATTTCTGAGGGCGTTGGGCGAAAGAGTCATGGGCCGATCCGTTAAAATTTGCCCGATTCTAGGGAGTCACCTCCGCAGGGTCAAGGAAGCCGGGCGGGACCCTGTGCCGCACCTGTGACCCCTTCCATGGGGAAGGCCATGGGGCGCGGCTTCGGCTCACCGTCGGGACTATTTCAAAATGTGTCTTTCCAGGCCCTGATGGCGGCGAAGGTCTGTACACCGGGAGCGGTCTGCGTACCGCTATGGGCGGCCGCGGCGCCTATCACATGAGGGTCTTCGCAACGCAGGAAGGGGTTGGTGCGCTTTTCCAGGGCCAGGGTGGTAGGCAGGGTGATCCTGCCGTCGCGGCGCAGCTCGTCGACCACTTCGAGGCGCACCTGGATATCCGGATTGTTCGGTTCCACCGCCCGGGCGAAGCGCAGGTTGGACTGGGTGTATTCGTGGGTGCAATAGATGGTGGTGTTGTCCGGCAGGCTGGCCAGGCGCTGCAGGGAGTCGTGCATCTGTTGCGCGGTACCTTCGAACAGTCTGCCGCAGCCGCCGGCGAACAGGGTGTCGCCGCTGAGCAGCCAGGGTTCCTGTGGGTCATTGCAGAAGAACGCGATATGATCCAGTGTGTGACCGGGCACCGCCAGCACCTTGATCTCCTGATCGAACAGGCGCAACTGGTAACCTTCTTCCAGTGGCCGATCGATACCCTGGATACTGCTGTTGGCCGGCCCCCAGACCTTGCAGCCGGTGGCCGCCTTGAGCGTCAGCACGCCGCCGGTATGGTCACGGTGGTGGTGGGTGAGCAGGATGGTGGCGAGCTGGTATTCGGGGTGGCGACTCAGCCAGGCGATGACCGGCTGCGCGTCGCCCGGGTCGACGGCCGCGACCTGCAGGGTGTCTTGATCCTGCAGCAACCAGATATAGTTGTCCTGAAACGCGGGTAGCGCAATGAACGTTGGCATGGGCAGCACCTTCCTGGAATAGTTGTTTTGACTATCTTATAGGAGGTTCCTTGAATCAGGCCAACCCGGAGGTTGTATGGAGATTCCCGAACTGTCCCGTTCCATCAGCCAGGAGGACTTGATCCGCCTGCTCACCGGGGCGCGGCAATGGCTGACCAGCGCTCCCGGCCAGCTGTTGCTGGAGACCGAGCGGGCGGTGCTGGGCCGGGAGCTGGGCAATTGCTTCGGGCAGCACCTGGTGCAGTATGGCCTGGCCCCCGAGCTGCTGGATGAGCAGCGTTCGGTACTGCGCAACCACTGGCGCCTGGACCTGCTGGAAGGGGAGGCGGTGCTGCCCATAGAGGAAACCCACTGGCCGTTCGCTCCCCACTCGCTGGATGTGGTGCTGCTGCACCACGGCCTGGATTTCTGCCTGTCGCCCCGTAGCCTGCTGCGCGAGGCCAGCCAGGCGGTACGTGCCGGCGGGCATCTGCTGGTGTTCGGCTTCAACCCCTGGAGCTGCTGGGGGTTCAATCATTTCGCCGGCCGCGAGTGGTTCAGCGAAGCCGGTTTCATCAGTCCGGCGCGGTTGACCGACTGGCTCGATCTGCTGGGTTTTGCGGTGGAGAAACGCGTCGATGGATGCTATCGTCCGCCCCTCAAATCGCAGGCCTGGCTGGATCGGCTGGCGCGCCTCGAAGCACTGGGCGAGCGCCATCAGTTGCCGGGCGGTGGCTTCTACTTCCTGCTTGCGCGGCGCCAGACACTGGGTGCCATGCCGCGCCGGCAGCGCGGCATGGCGTTCCCGGCGCTGAGCCTGCCGCCGCTGGTTGCCGGCAACCGACGGGCACACAAACGGAACAAGCAATGAGTCATACAATCGAGATTTTTACCGACGGCGCCTGCAAGGGAAATCCGGGGCCCGGCGGCTGGGGCGTACTGCTACGTCTGGGGGAACACCAGAAGACCCTGTTCGGTGGTGAGCTGAACACTACCAACAACCGCATGGAGCTGACTGCGGCCATCCGCGGGCTGCAGG
Source organism: Halopseudomonas xiamenensis (assembly GCF_014219065.1). Taxonomy (GTDB): domain Bacteria; phylum Pseudomonadota; class Gammaproteobacteria; order Pseudomonadales; family Pseudomonadaceae; genus Halopseudomonas; species Halopseudomonas xiamenensis. The sequence continues at coordinate 116,155 of NZ_JACLGO010000003.1, read as the reverse complement.
CATTGAAGAAGCCCGCCCGGGTAGTGCTGACCACCGACTCGGAATACGTCATGAAGGGTATCCGCGAATGGATGCCCAACTGGAAGAAACGTGGCTGGAAGACCGCCAGTCGCCAGCCGGTGAAGAATGCCGACCTGTGGCAACTGCTTGATGACCTGGTTAACCAGCATCAGGTGGACTGGCGTTGGGTCAAGGGCCACAGTGGGCATCCGGAGAACGAGCTGGCCGACGAGCTGGCCAACCGCGGGGTCGATCAGGTGCTGGGCAGGAGGAGTGCTCTGGATGCGTGAAGTTGTTCTGGATACCGAAACCACTGGTATCGAAGTACGGGAAGGTCATCGGATCATCGAGATCGGTTGCGTCGAGCTGATCGACCGGCGCCTGACCGGTCGCCATTTCCACGTCTATATCAACCCCCAGCGCGAGGTCGATGAAGGCGCCTTCGCGGTGCACGGCATCAGCGACGCCTTCCTCGCCGACAAGCCGCTGTTCGCCGATGTGGTCGATGACTTCATGGCGTTCATCAGTGGCGCACGGCTGGTGATCCACAATGCGGCGTTCGACGTCGGCTTCATCGACGCCGAACTGGAGCGGCTTGGTGGACGCCACGGGCGGGTCGCCGACCATTGTGGCGTGGTGGACACCCTGCTGATAGCCCGGGAAAAACACCCGGGCCAGCGCAACAGCCTGGATGCGCTGTGCAAACGCTATGGCGTGGACAACTCGCAGCGCGACCTGCACGGCGCGCTGCTCGACTCCGAGATCCTGGCGGACGTCTACCTGGTGATGACCGGCGGCCAGACCGCACTGCTGCTGTCCGGCCAGAACAGTGGTGACAGCGGTTCCGCGGAGGTGGGCAGCATTCGTCGGCTCGACCCGCAGACCCGCCCCCAGCTGGCGGTGCTACGGGCCAGCGAGGCCGAGATGGAGGCCCACGCCGCACGCATCGCAGCCATCGAGAAGGCCGCCGGGTTCGCCCTGTGGAGCCAGCCCGAAGCGGTCGAGTAGGGTCCTAGCCTGTTTCGGTCTGAGACAAAAGGCTGCCGCGGTGAAATTGCGGAGCCTGCCACAGATCGAAATCGCGAATGCCGGCCAAGGTATGCCGTTGATGCTCAGGCTTGATATAGTGCCGGATTGACCATCGATGTCGATTCCGCCCCAGCGCGGGCAGTCAGGGAGCCGTTACAGATGCACGAATACCAGTCACTGAAAGTCGAACAGCAGGGCGCCATCGCTCACGTGATGATCAACCGGCCGGCCAAGGCCAACGCCATGGACGAGGCGTTCTGGAGCGAGATGGTACAGGTATTCGACTGGATCGATCAGACCGACAGCATTCGCGTGGCGGTCGTATCCGGCGCCGGCAAGCACTTTTCCGCCGGTATCGACCTGGCGATGCTGGCCGGAGCGGCGTCGGGCCTGGGCCGGGACATAGGCCGCAATGCCGAGCGCATCCGGCGTAACATCCTGCGCCTGCAGCGGGCTTTCAACGCGATCGACGAGTGCTGCAAGCCGGTCATCGCGGCGGTTCACGGCTACTGCATAGGCGGCGCCATCGACCTGATCTCGGCCTGTGACATGCGCTATGCTACCGAGGATGCCTATTTCTCGATCAAGGAAATCGATATGGGCATGGCCGCCGATGTGGGCACTCTGCAACGATTGCCGCACCTTATCGGTGATGGCATGATGCGGGAGATGGCCTATACCGGGCGGGTCATGTACGGCGAGGAAGCGGCGCGCCTGGGACTGGTCAACCGGGTCTACGCGGACCACGATGCCTTGATCGCAGGAGTGATGGAGATTGCCGCGCAGATTGCCGCAAAATCACCCCTGGCGATCCGTGGAACCAAGGAAATGATTCGCTACAGCCGCGATCACAGTGTTGCCGACGGTCTGAACTACATAGCCACGTGGAATGCGGCGATGCTGCAGTCGGAAGACCTCAAGCTGGCCGTGGCGGCACACATGAGCAGAAAACCAGCCGAGTTCGCCGATTGAGCGTGCCAGTCTGACTGCAGGGACGAAGGAGACTGAAGCGATGTTAACCGGTGCCACATCACTTGATCTTGTCAGGGACGAACTCTTTGCCAGCGTGACTGGTGTCGAGGAGCTGCTGCAGCAGTTTCTAGAGGAGCGGCACAACGGCAGCCTCTTGCAACAGGCCATCGAAGGCCTGCAGCAACTGCGCGGCACACTGAATCTCATCGAGTTGGACGGCGCCGCGCTGCTGCTCGAGGAAATGATCGCCCTGGCCACCGATATCCCGGTGCATGAGGGCGAGGGGCGCAACGGCCCGCTGTCGACGCTGTGCAACAGCCTGTTCCTCCTGCAGCGCTACCTGCACCTGTGCCGCCAGCAGGGCGCCGAGCGCCCCGAGCTGCTGCTGCCGGCGATCAATGAGCTGCGCCAGCACCGGGCGGACATGCCTCCCTTGCCGGAAAGCCATTTCTATCCACTGGACCCACATAGGGTACCGGTGGCCTTGCGTGACGGAGCCCGGCAGCCACTCGATCCGCGGACCTTCGCGCGGCTGCGGCAGATGTACCAGCTGGGGCTGCTCGGGATGATCCGTGATGAGCGACCGGCGGTGGGGATTTCCCTGATGCAGCGGGCCCTGCAGCGCTGGGAAACCCGTCTCGACGATCGCGCCGCCACATTGTGCTGGATCGCCTCGGCCGCGCTGGAGGCGCTGGAGCGGGTGCCGCTGCAGCTGACGGCAGAGCGCAAGCGCCTGTTCGCGCGCCTGGATCGCGCCATCAAACGCCAGGTGGCGGGCACTGAAGCAGATGGCAGTACCCAGTTGCGTCGTGACCTGCTGTACCTGGTGGCGCTGGGTGACTCGCAGTGTGTGCTGTGCGAGGAGGTGCGCCGGGCGGTCAATCTGCCGGACCCGGGCTACACCGAGGCCGCGCTGCAGCATGCCTTCGCCAGCCTGCGCGGTCCCGGAGCGGATGTCATGCGCTCGGTTGCCGAGGCGCTGCATGAGGAAATCGCTGCGATCAAGGATCTGCTCGACCTGCTGGCACGCAATGCCGGGGACCCCGAGCAATCGCTGGAGACCCTGAATACGGCCCTGCAGCGCCTGTGGAAGACGTTGAGCGTGCTGGACATGGGGGCTGTTTCCGAGCAGATTCGGCGTGCCGTCGAGCTGCTCGATGGCTGGCAGCAGGGGGATACCGACGCGCTGGAGCAGATCGCCGATGCGGTCTTGCATACCGAACTGACCGTCACCCGCATGGAAAACGAAGGCGAGGGTGCTACCCCCTTCAGTGAAGATCAGCAGTCCGCGCCGGTCGAGCTCAAGGAGGCACACATCGTCCTGGTGGAGGAGTCCCAGGCTGGCCTGGCTCTGGCCAGAAGGGCGGTGACGGCGTATATCGAGTCGGGCAACGACCGCATGCACCTGATGAACGTGCCGGCAACACTGGAAACTGTGCGCGGCGGCCTGATCTTCCTTGGCATGACCCGGGCGGCGGACATCATTCGCACGGCCTCGCGCTTCATTCGTGAGACCATGCTGGAGCAGCAGCAGGTGCCGGGTGTGCCGCAGCTGGAAGTGCTTGCCGACGCCCTGACCAGCATCGAATTCTATCTGGAATCGGCAGAGCGTTCTTCGGTGAGCACCGGCGATGTACTGGCGCTGGCCGAGGACAGCCTGGCGGAACTTGGCTATACGGTAGGTGCATGACATGCAGAAATTCACCCGCTTTACCGCATCCCTTTCGACCGAAACCCGCGGAGATGGCTGGGTGTTGATTCGCCATGAGCAGTCCTTCGCCATGTACCAGGGCAACTTGCTGCATGACCCGGACATGGCGCGATATCTGGGTGATGCCGAATACCAGATGACCCTGGGACTGATCGATGACAAGCCCTGCCAACTGGTACGGGTCAGGGAGCAGCTCGATCTGCCCGGACTGTCCTGGCATGGCCTGCGCGGCCTGCTCGGACATGTGGATGATTCCACCTTCCGCCTGCTCGGCGTGGCCCAGCAACTGGATATCTGGCACGACACCCACCGTTTCTGCGGCCGTTGCGGCCAGCCGACCCAGGTGCGGCTCGACGAGCGGGCCATGGAGTGCTCGGCCTGTGGCAATCGCCAGTATCCCAAGCTGGCGCCCTGCATCATCGTCCTGGTCACCCGTGGCGAGGAGGTGTTGCTGGCACGTTCACCGAACTTCCGCTCGGGCTTCTTCAGCACCCTGGCCGGTTTTATCGAGCCGGGAGAATCGGCGGAGGAAGCGCTGCGTCGCGAGGTGATGGAGGAGGTGGGTATCGAGGTCGAGCAACTGGAATATCTCGGTAGTCAGAACTGGCCGTTCCCCAACTCGCTGATGCTGGGCTTCCATGCCCGTTATGCCGGCGGCGAGATAGTGCCGCAGCCGGGAGAGATCGAGGAGGCCCATTGGTGGCATGTTGACCAGTTGCCGGCGATCCCGCCCGAGGGCACCATCTCGCGCTGGCTGATCGATTGTTACCTGGCACGGCTGTCCGGCCAACCGGAGCCGCCCGTCCCGGCCTGATTGTCTACAAGGAGCTGGTATGCAATATGCTGGTCTGGCAGCGCTGGTGGGATGCCTCGCGCTGTTGTTGCTGTGTCTGACGCTGCGTTCCGGCTGGCGTCTGGAGTGGTTGCTCGGTTGGCTCAAGGGCTGCATCCTGCTGCTTTTGCTGGTGGTCTGTGGTGCGGCGGTGGTGGCGGCCTGGGAGCTGTACCAGTTCCGCACCATCACCGACGGTGAGCGGGTTGCCACGCTGGAGCTGCGACGCAGCGCCGAGCAGCAATACGAGGCGAGAATGGATACCGCTGCCGGCAGTCATCAGCTGCCCTTGCGTGGTGATCTCTGGGAACTGGAGGTGCAGGTGCTGCGCTGGCGCGGTCTGCCGCATATCCTCGGCCTGGAGGATGGCTATCGGCTCAACAGCGTCAACGGTCGTTACCTGACGCTGGAGCAGCAGCGCGAGGTAGGCGCGGCGCTGGCCCATTCGCTGCACGCTACGCCGCCCTGGCGAGATCTCTGGCGCTGGTTGGACCGGCTGGAGCTGGGCTGGCTGTACGCCGATGCCTTTGCCATCCGTTTCATGCCGATGGCTGATGGGGCGCGCTACATGATCGAAATTGGCGCCACCGGATTGTCACCGGTGGCGCTGAACTCCCAGGCCCTGCAGGCGATGAAGGGGTTCGAATAAGAAGGGATGCCGGCAATTGTGCCGGCATCGTCGTTTCAGGCGAGCATGCCACCATCGACATTGATGGCGGTGCCGGTGGTGTAGCTGGAGGCATCGCTCACCAGATACAGCACAGTCCCGGCCATCTCGCTCGGATCGGCGGGGCGGCCCAGCGGGATGCGTGCCAGTGCCGGCTTGAGGATGCTGTCGTTCTTCACCAGGGCCGAGGCGAACTTGGTATCGGTCAGGCCCGGCAGCAGTGCGTTGCAGCGGATGCCGAACTGCGCGCATTCCTTGGCGAACACCTTGGTCATGTTGATGACCGCCGCCTTGGTGATCGAATAGATGCCCTGCATCATCGCCGGAACCATGCCGTTGACCGAGGCGACGTTGAGAATGACTCCACCGCCGTTCTCGCGCATCAGCTTGCCGGCTGCGACCGACATGAAGAAATAGCCGCGGATATTCACATCGACGGTCTTCTGGAAGGCGCTGAGGTCAGTATCCAGTACATTGCCGAAATGCGGGTTGGTGGCGGCATTGTTGACCAGGATGTCGAGCTTGCCAAACTGGCTGCGAATGGTCTCGATGGTCGCGCCGATCTGCTCCATTTCGCCAATATGACAGGCGATGGCACTGGCTTTTCCACCTGCGGCCACGATGGCGTCAGCGACCTGCTGGCAGTCATCGATCTTGCGGCTGCTGATAATCACATGAGCGCCTTGTTGAGCCAGCAGTTTGGCAATGGCTTCACCGATGCCGCGGCTGGCACCGGTTACCAGGGCGACTTTTCCGTCCAGATCGAACAGTTGGGTTTTCTGCATCTGTCTTGTCCTTGTTGATATAGGCATGATCGCCGACCAATCTACTGCAGCCTCCGGGGCCTGCCAACAGCAAGCAGTGCTTATCAGAAACCGTGTTGGCGGGGGATTGCCTGCATCTATGTGACCACTGCAGCCGCGAATGACTGAAAGTGCTTGAACAACACCGAGTTGTGAGCCATCTCTCAAACACTGGATAAATATTTGCTCCCCTGATACTCCATTGGGATCATCGCTGCTTCGAAGCAGGATGATTTTCCAGGCACAGGGATAGCAATGAACTCGATAGGTATAGGCTCAAGGACATCCACCGGCGGGACGGTAATGGAAGGTAATCCCGGCATCCTGTTCAATGGCCTGGTAGCCAGTTCGGTAGGGCACAAGGCCAGTTGCCCGAAATGCAAACAGGGTATCGGCCCCATTGTCGCGGTCGGCCCCAGAACGGTCACCCTGCCGGCAGGTCCTGCGGCACGTGCTGGCGATTACGTCGCCTGTGGCTGTCCTCCCGGCTCGAATAGCTTGTTGGCAGAGGGTGCCGTGGTTGTCGGCGGCGGCAGCGGTGGGGTAGGCAGTTAGACCGCCACGCGATGCAGGTGATATGGATAACACATAAAAAAACCGGAGCCTGGCTCCGGTTTTTTCAGTGCTGTCCGATCAGACCGGGAACAGCTCGCCCAATTTCAGCGCCAGCATCATGTCGCCTTCGGCGCGCAGCTTGCCGCCCATGAAGGCCTGCATGCCGTCGGTTTCGCCGGAAATGACGCCCTGCAGCGTGGCAGCGTCCATGATCAGCGTGACGTTGGGATCTTCGGCGTCGCCCTGGCTGACGGAGCAGGTACCGTCCTTGATCACAGCATAGAAGTTGGAGTCATCTTCGATGTTGAATTGAAAAACCAGATCCAGGCCAGCCGCGGCGGCCGGATTGAACTTACCTTCCATGTTATTGATGATGTCGGCAACGGTAGTCATGGATTCATCCTTATAGGGCTGTTTCATTGAAGCAACGGCGCAGCCGTCGCGGGGCATCGTTGTGCAGCTCAACAGAGGGTATGGTGGGTAGCGGGAGCTGTCAACAAAAATCATACGGTCGTTTGAATTCGCCCTGAACAGCTCTGTCACCAGCAGCGGCATCATCCTGTATGCTTGGTTGGATCGAATCGAATAGGGAGATATCTGTGGATTGGCTTGCTGAGTACGGAATGTTCGCTGCAAAGGTGCTGACGGCCCTGTTAGCGATATTTGTCCTGTTGCTGATGGTGGCTTCGCTCAAGGGGCGACAGCGCAAGGGCGAAGGCGCTTTGCAGGTGACCCGGCTGAATGATCAGTTGGCGCGCATGACCGAGCGGCTGGGCCAGGCGGTGCTGGACAAGCCGGCACTCAAGGCCCTGCATCGGACCCGCAAACAGGAGGCGAAGGCGCGCAGCAGGGGTAATACCGATAGGGACAAGGTCTTCGTGCTCAATTTCCATGGCGATATCAAGGCCAGCGCGCTGGAGAACCTGCGCCATGAGGTGACCGCGGTGCTCGAGCTGGCCACTGCGCGGGACGAGGTCATCGTCAAGCTGGAAAGCGGTGGCGGCATGGTGCATGCCTACGGCCTGGCCGCGGCGCAACTGACCCGGATAAGGGAGGCGGGGGTACCGCTGACCGTGTGTGTCGACAAGGTAGCGGCCAGCGGCGGTTACATGATGGCCTGCATCGCCGATCGTATCCTGGCAGCGCCTTTCGCCATGCTCGGGTCGATTGGTGTGGTGGCGCAGCTACCGAACTTCCACCGGATGCTGAAAAAGCACGAGATCGACTATGAGATGCTGACGGCGGGGGAGTACAAGCGAACCCTTACCGTGTTCGGCGAGAATACCGACAAGGATCGGGAAAAATTCCAGGAGGATCTGGAAAGCATTCATCGCCTGTTCAAGCAGTTCGTCACCCGCTACCGTCCGGTGCTGGATATCGATGTGGTGGCCACCGGTGAGGTATGGTTCGGCACCGAGGCGCTGGAGCGGGCACTGGCGGATGAGCTGAAAACCAGCGACGAATATGTCACCCAGCGTATTCGTCAGGCCGATGTCTTCGAAGTCCATTTCGCCCGGCCCAAGCGCCTGCAGGACCGCCTGAGTTCCAGCATGTCCGCGGCTCTGGATCGTCTGCTGCTGACCTGGGTGTCGCGTTTCTACAATCAACGTTTCTGGTAGGAGTCTGTCATGTCCGAGTTCAAGGCATTGCTGGTCAGTGAGGAGCAGGGGCAATTCGCTCGCCGGGTGGTTTCCCGGCATCTGGATGAATTGCCGGCCGGCGAGGTGCTGATCCGTGTGCAATGGTCATCACTCAACTACAAGGACGCCCTGTCTGCCACCGGCAACCGCGGCGTAACCCGCAACTACCCGCATACACCGGGTATCGACGCGGCCGGGGTGGTTGAAGCCAGCTCGGTTTCCGAACTGGCAGCGGGTGATGAGGTCATCGTTACCGGCTACGACCTGGGCATGAATACCCCGGGCGGTTTTGGTCAGTACATCCGGGTGCCGGCAGCCTGGGTATTGAAGCGACCCTCAGGACTGACCCTGCGCGACAGTATGGTGCTGGGCACGGCCGGGCTGACTGCAGCGCTGTGCATAGATAAGCTGGAACGTGCCGGGTTGACCCCGGGTGCAGGTCCGGTGCTGGTCACCGGCGCCACCGGTGGTGTGGGCAGCATCGCCGTGGCCATGCTGGCCGGCCTGGGGCACGAGGTCGTCGCGGTGACTGGCAAGCTGGAGCAGGCCGACTTTCTCCGCCGGCTCGGCGCCGCCGAGGTACTGGAGCGCAGTGAGCTGCAGGCCGGTACCGGCAAGGTGCTGTTGACCGAGCGCTGGGCCGGTGCGGTGGATACGGTGGGTGGCGACATCCTGTTCAACGTGGTCAAGTCGCTGCGCTATGACGCCAGCGTGGCCTGCTGTGGCCTGACGGCCGGTGGCCAGTTCCAGGCCAGCGTGTTCCCCTTCATCCTGCGTAACGTCAACCTGCTGGGTGTCGACTCGGTGGAGCAACCACTGGTGGCCAAGGCATCGATGTGGGATCGCCTGTCCCTGCAGTGGAAGACCGACCTGCAGAACCTGGAGCATGAGATCACCCTTGAGCAGTTGCCACAGGCGATCGATACCATCCTCGCCGGCGGCATGGTCGGACGTACCATCGTCAATCTCGGCTGAAACAGCGCGTGAGCACGCAGGACCTGTTCCACGGGGCGTTGGCGCAGCCTGTGGTCATGGGGCCACAGGCGGTTATCCTGCCGGGCTTCGCTGTGCCCTGGATGGATCGGCTGCTCGTGGCCGTGGAGGAGATCCAGGCGCAGGCGCTGTTTCGGCAGATGTCCACGCCGGGCGGGCGGCGCATGTCGGTCAGCACCACCAGTTGTGGCGAGCTGGGTTGGGTGTCCAGTGAACATGGCTATCGCTACAGTCCCGTCGATCCCCATAGCGGCCGCCCCTGGCCCGGGTTGCCCGAGGCCTTTCTCGAACTGGCGCGGGCGGCGGCCAGCGAAGCCGGGTTTGCCGACTTCCATCCCGACACCTGCCTGATCAATCGTTATCCGCCGGGCGCGCGCATGGGCCTGCATCAGGATCGTGACGAGCGTGATTTCAGCGCGCCCATTGTCTCGGTGTCACTGGGTATGACGGCAACTTTCCTGTTCGGCGGTCATCGGCGTTCGGACAGACCGGCCAGGGCGCGGTTGTACCATGGCGATGTGGTGGTCTGGGGTGGCGAGGATCGCTTGCGTTATCACGGCGTTGCGCCGTTGCTGGACGCTCCGCATGCGCTGCTTGGGCGCCAGCGCATCAATCTTACCCTGCGCCGGGCGGGCTGAGTTTCGACTGGATGGGGGAGGTGAGTACCGGATGCCCCGATGGCATCCGGTAATTCGGGAGACTCAGCGGCGCCGGAACAGCGGCAGCGGCTGGTCAGTGGCGGCCTGGTAGACCTCGGAGAAGTCCTGCAGGCTGGCCAGTGCGGCGTGCGGATCGTGGTCTTCACGCAGGGCGTAGGCATCGAAGCCGCAGCGGTGCATGAAGAACAGCTGGTCACGCAGCACATCACCGATCGAGCGCAGCTCGCCCTGATAACCGTAGCGGTCGCGCAGCAGACGGGCATTGGAGTAGTTGCGACCGTCGCTGAATACCGGGAAGTTCAATGCGATGACCTGGAAGTGCTGCAGGTCATCGATGATGCTCTCGGCTTCCTCGTCGGCATCCAGCCATACACCCAGCCCGCCATCCCGCGCCTTGAGCGCATGGGCATGCTCCAGCCACAGGGCCAGCGGTACGATGATATCGCCCGAGTTGGTCAGGTTCTCGATGCTGGCATCCTTGGGCAGCAGTTGCCAGGTATCCTCGACGACCTGATTGCCCTTAATGATTTGCTGCATATACGCGCTCCTTGTACGGGGCCATGCCGATACGCTCGAAAGTATCGATGAAGCGCTCTTCCGGGGTACGGTTCTGCACATACACATCGATCAGCTTCTGCACCACCGTCGGCATCTGGTCGGCGGCGAAGGAGGGGCCGAGGATCTGGCCGATAGCCGCATCCCGCCCCGATTTGCCGCCCAGCGACACCTGATAGAACTCCTGACCCTTCTTGTCGACACCGAGGATGCCGATATGGCCGACGTGGTGATGGCCACAGGCGTTCATGCAGCCGGAGATGTTCAGTTCCAGCTCGCCGATGTCATGCAGGTAGTCGAGGTCATCGAACTGGCGCTGGATCGACTCGGCGATCGGAATCGACTTGGCATTGGCCAGCGAGCAGTAGTCGCCGCCGGGGCAGCAGATGATGTCGGTCAGCAGGCCGATGTTCGGCGTGGCGAAGCCCATCTGCCGGCATTTCTGCCACACTTCGTACAGGTCTTTCTGCCTGACGTAGGGCAGTACCAGGTTCTGGTAGTGGGTCGAGCGGATTTCGCCCAGGCTGTAGTCGTCGGCCAGGTCGGCTGCGGCATCCAGCTGCTTGTCGCTGATGTCACCCGGCGAGATGGCGGTCGGCTTCAGCGACAGCGTCACTGCAGCGTAGCCGGGGGCACGGTGCGGGTGTACGTTGCGCATGGCCCAGTTGTCGAAGCCCTGGTCGCTGCTGCGCTTGTCCAGGTAGCCGGCATCGTCGCCGGCGAAGCTTTCCAGCTCGGGGGTGACGAAATACTTGGCGACCCGCTGCAGCTCGGCCTCGGTAAGGGTGGCGCTGCCATCCTTGAGGTTCTGCCACTCGGCTTCGACCTTCTCGCCGAACACGGCGGGTGTCAGTGCCTTGACCAGGATCTTGATCCGCGCCTTGAACTTGTTGTCCCGACGGCCATAGCGGTTGTACACACGCAGGATGGCTTCCAGGTAGGTCAGCAGGTGTTGCCACGGCAGGAAGGCGCGGATCTCGGCACCGACCATCGGCGTACGACCCAGGCCGCCACCGACCAGCACCTGGAAGCCCAGTTCGCCGGCGTCGTTGCGTACCGCGTTCAGGCCGATGTCGTGAATGCCGATAGCCGCGCGATCTTCCTCTGCGCCATTGATGGCGATCTTGAACTTGCGCGGCAGGAAAGCGAATTCCGGGTGGAAGGTCGACCACTGGCGGACGATTTCGCACCAGGGGCGCGGGTCGATCAGTTCATCGGCGGCGATACCGGCGAACTGGTCGGTGGTGGTGTTGCGGATGCAGTTGCCGCTGGTCTGGATAGCATGCATCTGCACCGAGGCCAGCTCTTCGAGGATGTCTGGTACATCTTCCAGGTTCGGCCAGTTGAAATGGATGTTCTGGCGCGTGGTGATGTGCGCGAAGCCCTTGTCGTAGTGACGGGCTATATGCGCCAGCTTGCGCAGGCGCTCGGATGACAGTACGCCATAAGGTACCGCGATACGCAGCATGGGGGCGTAGCGCTGGATATACAGGCCATTCTGCAGGCGCAGCGGCAGGAATTCCGCTTCGGAAAACTCGCCGGCGAGGTAGCGGCGTACCTGATCGCGGAACTGCTTGGCGCGGTCCTCTACGATACGTTGGTCATACTCGTCGTAAATATACATTCTGACAACCTGTTGTTGGGCGTTCACGCCCTTGGCTAACGGAGGTTCAACCCGGCAGGGCTCGGAAGCGCGGGAGACGATATCAGTTTTTTTTTATGCTTAAAAGGAATGTTTATATATATGCTTATATCGATAAATCGGTATGGCCATGCTGTGGCTTGTGCATTCGGCGGGGCTGGTCTTAACTGTAGCGACAGTACATTCCCATTCCAACAACAAGAGGAATCACATCATGAACGATCACGACACCCACACCGGTGGCGACCACAACAGTGCGCTGGACGCCTTCGCCGCGGTTGCGCTGATTCTCATCGCGGTAGCTACGGCGGTTTTCTGGGTCAGCCAGCATTGAAGCCAGCCAGCCAGGACCGCCTATTCTAGCTTCCCGCGAGGTGCAGCACCAGCTTGACGATGCCGATGATGCCCAGGATGAACACCAGCATGAAGCCGAGCCCGAACAGGATGAAGTGGCTTGGCTTGCCGTGGGTGAAATCGCGCTCCCTGGCCTTGTTGCTCTGAACCCCCAGGGCACCGAACAGGATGGTACTGAGCATATCCCGCAGGCGCATGCCTGAACGGGGGGCGTTGTCGTCCTTGTGATTCTTGTTGTCGTCTGCCATTGCCGTCTCGCTTGCCAGTGGGGCTGTTTGCTGGTCAGCCCTCAGATTCGGATTTCAGCCCAGTGCTTGCGTCTCCACATTATGGCAAAGATAACAGAAGCCATGACCCGGTACAGGCTCTGCAGCAACCATACGGCGAGCAAACCGCCGCCGAGCACCGGGCCGACCAGATAGGCGCAGGGCAGGAAGAACAGCCACTGGCTGCCGAGGTTCACCGTCATCACCGTACGACTGGCCCCGGCTCCCAGCAGCGCCTGGGTCAGTACCAGGGCGGTGGCATCCAGGGTCATGCCCAGTCCGGTGATGCGCAGCGGCCACTCGCCCAGCGCCAGCAGTTGCGGGTCCTGGGTGAACAGTTGCAGCACCAGTTGCGGCGCCAGCCAGAAGGGCAGGCCCATGACGAACAGCACCACCGCCGCCACCCGCACCACATCCCAGCCCCAGCGATAGGCTTCCTGTGGTTGGTCCTCGCCGAGGCTGTGGCTGACCAGGGTGGTGGCTGCCATGCCCAGGCCGACACCGGGCAGGATCAGCAGCAATGCCAGGTTGATCAGCACGTGGGCGATGGCCAGCTCGGCGGTGCCGATCTGGCCGATGATCCAGAACAGGGTGGTAACGCCGGTGGCGAAGAACAGTTGCTGCAGGGAGTTGGGTAGCGACAGTCGCAGCATCGAGCGGATCTCGGCAAAGCTCGGCAGGCTGCGCAGGAAACCGTGCTGGCGACCCTGGCGCCAGGTCAGTGCGAAGTACATGCCGCTGCCGATGAACATGGCGATGCTGGTACCGAGTCCGGAGCCGGCGGCACCCATTTCCGGCAGACCGAAATGGCCGAAGATCAGGCCATAGCTGATGATCACATTGAACACATGCATGGCCACCAGGATCTGCAGATACAGTCCGGCCTGGCGTATGCCGTTCCAGTAGCCCCGATAGGCGAAATTGCAGCCCACGGCGATGATTGCCAGTGCCCGCCAGCGGAAATACTCCCCGCCGATGCTGGTCACCTCGGGATCGTCGGAGAGCAGGCCGATAATGTGATCGGCATTGAACCAGCACAGCAGCATGAGCGGCAGTGATATCAGCGTGGCGATCAACAACCCGTGGTTGAGCGGTGCCGCGGCCAGTTCGTTACGACCTTCACCGCGGCGCCGGGCCACCGTGGCCTGTACGCCTACCCCGAGACCCATTACCAGCGCGATGGCCATGAAGTTGGCATACCCGCCCAGGCCGACGCCGGCCAGCGCCGCCTCGCCCAGCGAACCGACCATGGCGGCATCGACCAGGTTCAGCAGGCTCTGGCTGAGCATGCCGCCCATGATCGGCAAGCCCAGCAGGATGATGCTTCGGAAGCGCTCGCGGGGCGGTAGCAGGGCCACTGGGCGCTATCAGACGTCGTAGCCGAGGTTCGGCATCAGCCAGCGTTCGCTGGTCTCGATATCCTGACCCTTGCGCTGGCTGTAGCTCTCGACCTGGTCCCTGTCGATCTTGCCCACGGCGAAATACTGGGCCTTGGGATGGGCAAAGTACCAGCCGCTGACCGCCGCCGTGGGGAACATGGCGTAGTGCTCGGTAAGGGTCACACTGCTGTCGCCATCCTGGTCCAGCAACTCGAACAGAGTGCCTTTCTCGGTGTGGTCCGGGCAGGCCGGGTAGCCGGGGGCAGGGCGGATGCCCTTGTACTGCTCACGGATCAGGTCGTCATTGCTCAGCGCCTCTTCCGGATCATAGCCCCAGTATTCCTTGCGCACCTGTTGGTGCAGCCACTCGGCGCAGGCCTCCGCCAGGCGGTCGGCCAATGCCTTGACCATGATCGAGTTGTAATCGTCGCCGGCGTCCTGGTAGGCCTTGGCCACCTCTTCGGCACCGATCCCGGCGGTGGTGATGAAGCCGCCGACATAATCGGTGATGCCGCTGTCGGTCGGGGCGACGAAATCGGCCAGGCAGAAGTTGGGCTTGCCATCGGTCTTGACGATCTGCTGGCGCAGGTGGTGCAGCCGTTGCGTCGGCTGACCCTGCTGGTCGTACAGCTGGATGTCATCATGCTCGACCTGGTTGGCCGGCCAGAAACCGAATACCGCCTTGGCGCGGATCAGCTTCTCATCGATCAGTTTGCGCAGCAGGGTCTGGGCATCGTTGAACAGGGAGGTGGCCGCTTCGCCAACCACCTCGTCCTGCAGGATGCGCGGATACTTGCCGGCCAGGTTCCAGGAGATGAAGAACGGCGTCCAGTCGATATAGTCTTCCAGCACCTTCAGGTCTATGTCCTCCAGCACCTTGCGGCCAAGGAAGCTGGGGGTGACCGGGGTGTAGTCGCTCCAGTCGAATTGCGGGCCGGCAGCCAGGGCCTTTTCATAGCTCAGGCGCTCGGTGCGTGCCGCGCGGTTGGCGGTACGCTCGCGGATCATGGCGTATTCTTCACGGATCTTGCTGGCATAGTCCGGTTTGAGTTCCTTCGACAACAGGGTGGTGGCCACACCCACCGCGCGTGAGGCGTCGGTGACGTAGACTACGGCGTCGTTCTTGTAGTGCGGATCGATCTTCACCGCAGTATGCGCCTTGGAGGTGGTGGCGCCGCCGATCATCAGTGGCAGCTGGAAGTCCTGGCGCTGCATTTCCCGGGCGACATGCACCATCTCGTCCAGTGACGGGGTGATCAGCCCGGACAGACCGATGATGTCGCACTTTTCCTCGATGGCGGTCTTGAGGATCTTGTCTGCCGGCACCATCACGCCCAGGTCGACGATGTCATAGCCGTTGCAACCGAGCACCACGGCGACGATGTTCTTGCCGATATCGTGCACATCGCCCTTGACCGTGGCCATCAGGATCTTGCCCTTGGCCTCGGGTTTGTCGCCTTTCTCCTCCTCGATGAAGGGAATCAGGTGGGCCACTGCCTGTTTCATCACCCGGGCGGACTTGACCACCTGCGGCAGGAACATCTTGCCCGAGCCGAACAGGTCGCCGACCACGTTCATGCCGGCCATCAGCGGGCCTTCGATCACCTCGATCGGTCGGGCTGCCTGCTGGCGGCACTCCTCGGTGTCTTCCACGATGAAGGTGGTGATGCCCTTGACCAGTGCATGTGACAGACGTTCTTCCACCGGCAGGCTGCGCCACTCCTCATTCTCGACTTCCTTGACTGCACCGTCGCCGCGGTAGTCCTCGGCGATAGCCAGCAGCGCTTCGGTGGCGCCGGCGTTACGGTTGAGGATGACGTCCTCGACCTTGTTGCGCAGGTCCGTCGGGATCTGGTCGTAGATTTCCAGCTGGCCGGCGTTGACAATGCCCATGGTCAAGCCGTTCTGGATCGCGTAGTAGAGGAATACCGAGTGAATCGCCTCGCGTACCGGGTTGTTGCCACGGAACGAGAAGGACACGTTGGACACCCCGCCGGAGGTCAGGGCATAGGGCAGGTGGTCGCGGATATAGGCGCAGGCTTCGATGAAGTCCACGGCGTAGTTGTTGTGCTCCTCGATACCGGTGGCGACGGCGAAGATATTCGGGTCGAAGATGATATCTTCCGGCGGGAAGCCAACCTCGTTGACCAGGATGTCATAGGAGCGCTTGCAGATTTCCTGCTTGCGCGCGGCGGTGTCGGCCTGGCCGACCTCGTCGAAGGCCATCACCACCACGGCAGCGCCGTAGCGTTTGCACAGGCGCGCATGCTGCTTGAACTGCTCGACGCCTTCCTTCATCGAGATGGAGTTGACGATGCCCTTGCCCTGGATGCACTTGAGACCGGCCTCGATCACTTCCCACTTGGACGAGTCGAGCATGATCGGCACCCGGGAAATGTCCGGCTCGCCGGCGATCAGATTGAGGAAGGTCACCATGGCCTTCTTCGAATCCAGCATGCCTTCGTCCATGTTGATGTCGATCACCTGGGCACCGGCCTCGACCTGCTGCAGGGCAACTTCCAGCGCTTCGGTGTAGTTGTCCTCGCGGATCAGTCGGGCGAACTTCGCCGAGCCGGTGATGTTGGTGCGCTCGCCGACGTTGACGAACAGCGAGTTGCGGTCGATGGTGAAGGGCTCCAGGCCCGACAGGCGACAGGCCTTGGGAATGTCCGGAATCTGCCGTGGCGGATGCTTGCTCACCGCCTCGGCGATCGCGCGGATATGTTCCGGGGTGGTGCCGCAGCAGCCGCCGACGATATTGACGAAGCCGGCCGCGGCGAACTCGCCGACCAGCTCGGCGGTCTGCTCGGGAGTCTCGTCGTATTCACCGAAGGCATTCGGCAGGCCTGCGTTGGGGTGGGCGGAGACGTGCGTGTCGGCCTTGCTCGACAGTTCTTCCAGGTACGGGCGCAGCTCCTTGGCCCCCAGCGCACAGTTCAGGCCGATGGAAATCGGCTTGGCGTGCCGTACCGAGTTCCAGAAGGCCTCGGTTGTCTGGCCGGACAGCGTGCGCCCGGAGGCGTCGGTGATGGTGCCGGAAATCATGATCGGCAACTCGACACCCAGCTCCTCGAAGACACCCTGCACGGCGAAGATCGCCGCCTTGGCGTTGAGCGTATCGAAGATAGTCTCGATCATGATCAGGTCGGCACCGCCCTCGACCAGGCCGCGGGTGGCTTCGCTGTAGTTGTCCACCAGCGCATCGAAGGTGATGTTGCGGTAGCCGGGGTTGTTGACATCCGGCGACAGCGAACAGGTACGGCTGGTTGGCCCCAGCACCCCGGCGACGAAGCGCGGGCGGTCCGGGGTCTGGGCGGTTTTCTCGTCGCAGACGCGGCGGGCGATGCGTGCGCCCTCCAGGTTCAGCTCATAGGCCAGCTCTTCCATGCCGTAGTCGGCCTGGGAGACGCGGGTGGAGTTGAAGGTGTTGGTCTCGATGATGTCGGCGCCGGCATCCAGGTAGGCGCGTTCGATATCGGCGATCACATCCGGGCGACTGAGGATCAGCAGGTCGTTGTTGCCCTTGACGTCCTGGGGCCAGTCGGCGAAACGCTCGCCGCGGAAGTCGGCTTCCTCGAGCTTGAAGCTCTGGATCATGGTGCCCATGCCCCCGTCGAGTATCAGGATGCGCTGGCGCAGAGCCTCATTCAGGGCGGTCAAACGGGTGGTCAGGTCAGACATGAAAACTCCGCAAAGGCATGGTGAAAAGCCGCTCATCTTACCAGACGGCGGGGGAACACTGAACGGCAATGGTATTTGCGGGAATAACCGAGTGAAACGGTGGGACTTTATTCGCTGATGCAGTTCCCGTACAATACACGCATTACGTCATAGACCAAGAGGCATTTCATGGCAGGCATTCACTTTACCGAGGCTGCCCAGAGCTATCTGGCGGAGTTGTTATCCAAGCAGGACACAGACGGTATCGGTATCCGTGTGTTCATTACCCAGCCCGGTACCCCTTACGCTGAAACCTGTATCGCCTACTGTAAACCCGGCGAGGAGAAGGCTGAGGACACGGTGATCGCGCTGGAGGCATTCCGTGTGTGGGTCGATGCGACCAGTGAGCCGTTCCTGGAAGAGGCGGTGGTGGACTACGCCACCGACCGCATGGGCGGCCAGCTGACGATCAAGGCGCCCAATGCCAAGGTGCCGATGGTCAATGATGACAGCCCGCTGAACGATCGCATCAATTACCTGCTGCAGACCGAGATCAACCCCGGCCTGGCCAGCCATGGTGGCGAGATCAAGCTGATCGATGTGGTCGAGGGTGGTATTGCCGTGCTGCAGTTCGGTGGCGGTTGCCAGGGTTGCGGCATGGTCGATGTGACACTCAAGGAAGGCGTCGAGAAGACCCTGATCGCGCGTATTCCGGAAATCACCGGGGTGCGTGACGTGACCGACCACTCGGTCAAGGAACACGCTTACTACTGATCGGCAGCGCCCCGATGCGCTGCCCTCCGGGTTGTCGCGCGCCTGCGCGACGACTTTCAGCTCACTCGATATAACGCTCGTGCTGCTCCATCACCGACTGCTGGATGCCCAGCTTCTCCCCGTAGATCACCCCATAGGTCAGCACGCTCTGCACATAGGCGCGGGTCTCGTCGAAGGGGATGGTTTCGATCCAGATGTCCGAGGGTAGCGCCGGCATGTCCCTGGTCCACTGGCGGACCCGGCCGGGGCCAGCGTTGTAGGCGGCCGAGGCCAGTACCCGGTTACCCTGGAACTGCCCGTACAACTGCGACAGGTAGGCGGTGCCGAGGGCGATGTTGCGTTCGGGCTGCAGTACCTCGTTGGCGTTACCCAGGGGGATGTTGTAGCGGCGGGCGGTTTCCCGGGCGGTGGCCGGCATCAATTGCATCAGCCCCATGGCCCCGGCATGGGAGCGGGCGTCGGTCATGAAACCGCTTTCCTGGCGGGTGATGGCGTAGACCCAGGTCGAGTTGAGCTGGCGCAGCCGAGCCTGCTCGATGATGGGTTCACGGTAGGCCAGTGGGAAGCGGATCTCCAGGTCGTCCCAGTGCTGCGCCTTGCTGATGCCACGAATGGCCGGGAAGTACCAGTCCATCTGCCGGGCCAGGCTGGCCTGGGCTATCAGTTCTTCGCGGCTGAACAGCCGCTCGGCGTGATACCACTCGCGGCGGGCATCCAGGTAGTCGCCGCGGGCGAAGAATTCCCGCGCGCGGATGATGCCGGCGGTATCCATCACCCGCGCAGCAGCGCGTGGATCGACCGGTACCGGTTGGTGATTGGTGGCATAGGGCATACGGCTGCGCTCGGCGGCGAGAAAACCATAGAAGTCGCGCTCGCGGGCCAGTTGCGCATATTCGCTGGTCAGCTCGCCGGTGTCGGTCTGGGCCAGCTGGCTGCTGCGCAGCTGCCAGTAGCGCCAGCGGCTCTGCTGTTGCAGGTTGCTCGGCATGCTGCGGGTCAGGTCCTGGACGCTATGCCAGTGGCCGGTACGCAGCGCCAGGCGGGCGCGCCATTCGGTGACGGTATCGTCCTGCATCTGCGGGTCGTTGGCTGCCATGAACGCCAGCGCCTCGGGCTTGTACCGGCGCGCCAGGCGCACGCCGATATCCCGGGTCAGTGCCAGACGCTGTTCGTCGGTGAACGGCAGTTGCTGATAATGCGGCCATAGCGCCAGTGCCGCTTCGGCGTCATCCCGACCGAGGCGGCGCAGGGCGACGGTGACCATCTCGGTGAGCTTCTCCGCCGGCTGGCCGGCACCGGGCTGATACTGGCTGAATTGGTTCAGCAGCCTGGGGTTGACGGCGGTAGCGACGAAACGTTCGGCCAGCGCACTCTGGTCAGGCAGATAACGGGTCAGGTACTTGGCCAGCCCATCCTGGCGATGCAGCAGAGCCAGGCGCATGCGTTCCCAGGCGACGTCCTCGGTCAGGCCGCCGGCGGCGATCCAGCGCTGGAACAGCGGGTCGCAGACCTTGGGTTGGGACTGGCCAACGGTCCACAGCTCCCGCGCGCGTTGCATGGCCTGGGCACTCTGGCCTTCGTGCCACATCTGCATGACCAGCGGGCACTCCAGTTCGGCTGTCAGGCTGTCCTGGTCCACATGCCGGCGCAGGCGTGACCAGTCCTGCTCCTTGAGCAGACGCTTGAGCCAGCTGTTCTTCAGGCTGCGGGCAGCGGGCAGGTCGCCATGGGTAGTGAGGAACTGCTCTATTTCCTGGTGCGGCGCATGGTCCAGGCGCTTGCGCAGGGATTCCAGCAACAGATAGGGATACAGCGGATAGTCGCTCAAACCGGCCTTGAGCGACTGGAAGCGGGCATGGTCACCGCGGGCCAGGGCGCTCTGCGCCTGGTCGTACTGGCGGCGTTGTTCGCTCAGGCGGTCTGCCTGTGCCGGCAGGCTGGTCAGCAGCAGGGCGCCGCACAGCAGGCTGGTGGTCTTGATCAGGTGTCGTTTCAACTGCTGCAGCATCGATCATCCCGCCCTGATGGGCATAAGGCTGGTAGATAAGGGGATTGCCGGTTGGCCGGCTCCGATTGGGCTCAGCTTAGCTGTTTGGCTGACGGCTTCAAAGTGGTGACTGATGATGGAGGCGTTACACGATGCTTCCTGGCGATCATCGCCATTGGCACGCCGATTAATGCAGCTATCGGCGCCGGCAGGTAGAATGCCGGCCTGAATCAACAAAAGGTGTGATATGGCTCTGCTTTCCTTTACCGACGTGTCCCTGGCCTATGGTCTGAACCCGCTGCTCGACAAGGTCAGCTTTCAGCTCGATCGCGGTGAGCGTGTCTGTCTGATCGGCCGTAATGGCGCTGGCAAGTCCAGCCTGTTCCGTCTGGTCACCGGTGACCAGGCCGCCGATGAGGGCGAGCTGTGGTTCGCGCCGGGGCTGAAGATCGGCCAGTTGCCCCAGGAACTGCCCGAGGCGGGCGCGGCCAAGGTCTACGATGTGGTCGCCGCCGGCCTGGCGGGTGTTGGTGAGCTGCTTGCCGAGTATCACGCCCTGGTCACCGGGGACATGGGCGAGGCCGAGCTGGCGCGGCTGGAGCAGGTGCAGCACCAGTTGGAGTCGAAGGATGGCTGGCGGCTGAACCAGTTGGTGGAAACCACCCTGACACGCCTTGGCCTGCCAGCGGACAAGAGCATGTCGGAACTGTCCGGTGGCTGGCGTCGCCGGGTATTGCTGGCCCAGGCACTGGTGGCCGAGCCGGATATCCTGCTGCTCGACGAGCCGACCAACCACCTGGACATCCACACCATCGCCTGGCTCGAACAGGCGCTGTTGGAGTTCCGCGGCGCGGTGCTGTTCATTACCCACGATCGTCAGTTCCTGCAGGCGCTGGCCACCCGCATCCTGGAGCTGGACCGTGGCCAGTTGATCGACTGGCAGGGCGATTACCGCAGCTTCCTGCAGCACAAGGAGCAACAGCTGGCCGCCGAGGCTACCGCCAACGCGCTGTTCGACAAGAAGCTGGCCCAGGAGGAAGCCTGGATTCGCCAGGGCATCAAGGCTCGGCGTACCCGTAACGAGGGTCGGGTGCGGGCACTCAAGGCGATGCGCGAAGAACGGGCCGGGCGTATCGAGCGTCAGGGCAAGGCCAGCTTCCAGCTGGAAACCGCCGACGCTTCCGGCAAGCGGGTAATCGAACTGGAGCAGGTCAGCTTCGCCTGGCCGGGACAGCCGCCGCTGGTTCGTGACCTGAGCACCCACGTGCTGCGTGGCGACCGTATCGGCCTGATCGGCAATAACGGATCGGGCAAGAGTACCCTGCTCAAGCTGATGCTCGGTCAGTTGCAGCCAAGCAGTGGCAGCGTCAAGCATGGCACCAAGCTGGAAGTGGCCTATTTCGATCAGTTGCGCGGCCAGTTGGAACTGGAGCGGAGCGTGATCGATAACGTCTCCGAGGGCCGCGATTTCATCGAGATCAATGGCGAGCGGCGGCACGTGATCAGCTATCTGGGCGACTTCCTGTTCTCGCCGGAACGGGCACGGACGCCGGTCAAGGCACTGTCCGGTGGCGAGCGGGCGCGACTGCTGCTGGCGCGTCTGTTCAGCAAGCCGGCCAACGTGCTGGTGCTGGACGAGCCGACCAACGATCTCGACGTGGAGACCCTGGAGCTGCTGGAGGAGGTGCTGGCCGGCTTCGACGGTACCGTGCTGCTGGTCAGCCACGACCGGGCCTTCCTTGACAACGTGGTGACCAGCACGCTGGTGTTCGAAGGGCAGGGCAATGTCCGCGAATATATCGGCGGTTACGCCGACTGGCTACGCCAGGGCGGGCGGGTCGAGTCACTGGCGGAATGGGGGGATGATGTCGAGAGCAAGCCGGCCGAAACTCCAGCCGCGGCGGAACCAGTCAAGCCGGCCAAGGCAGCGCCGGCGAAGAGCAAGTTGAGCTACAAGCTGCAGCGCGAACTGGACTCGTTGCCGGCATTGCTGGAGCAACTGGAAGCAGAGCTGCAGGCATTGCAGCAGCAGGCCAGCGATCCACAGTTCTACCAGCAGCCCCACGAGCAGACCGCGCCGGTGCTGGCGGCCCTGGAAAGCAAGCAGGCCGAGCTCGACCAGGCCCTGGAGCGCTGGGCCGAGCTGGAGGAAATGGCTGGCTGAAGGCGAACGCCGTTGCCCTGACCTCATCTTATACACGCAAAACCCGTCATCCTTCGCGAAGGCGAAGGATCCATGGCTCGGGTGAACGCGGAGCGGCCTGTGGATCCTTCGCCTTCGCGAAGGATGACGGGGGTGTAGAGGGTCCCTCAGTACCTAAGCTAAGCAGCCGGCCAGCCCCATCGCCGCGAGGCGCGGCTCCCACAAGGTTGGGAGTGGGGAGCAGCCGGCCGCGCACTGATCAGCTGGCGGTCTTCTTCAGACGTACCGCGATGACATCGCAGGGAGCGCCATGCAGTACATCATTGGCGGTGGAGCCGAGCAGCAGGGCCAGGCCGTGGCGGCCATGACTGCCAACCACGATCAGGTCGCAACCGCATTCGGTGGCGACCCGGTGGATTTCCTGGCGGGGATGGCCAAAGGCGATCTGCAGCTGCTGTTCGGGCAGGCCATAATCGCCGGCGAACAGTTGCATGCGTTCGCGGGCCTGTTCGAACTGCTGCTGCTGCAGCATGGACAGGTCCATGGGCACGTCGCCGCCATAGGCCATCGCCAGCGGTTCGACCACGTGGACGATGGTCAGTTTGGCGTCCAGTGCCTGGGCCAGTTGTCGGGCGTGATCGGCAACGGCGCGGCATTCGTCGATCAGATCTATCGCCACCAGCACATGTGAATAGAGCATGCAGGTTCTCTCCTTGTTTTTCGCTGATCTTAGGGCCTATTGTCGCTTCATCGCAAGCCGCGCCGGCGCCTGTTTTTGCGCGAGGCAAGGCGCGAGGAGAGAAATTTGGTCATTCCAAATGAACGACGAGTAACGCAGCATCGCGCAAAAACAGGCCCGGCCCTTCGGGTTGTGCGTCAAATCTCGCCATGCGTCGTTGTGGGACTTGGCAAGGGAATGACCATTGCCTGCGTCCCACGCCTAGCCTGGCGAGATTTGACGCGCAACGCGGCTGGCGATGAAGCGACAATAGGCCCTAACAGTCTTTGCGAACAGGTCTACAGTGAATGACTGGCGGCCGATCAAATACTGGTTTTCCATCCAAACGGGGTTGTAAAGATGTTGACCTGGGTAATAGTCGGCCTGGTGGCAGCGGTACTGGTGTCCAATCTGTTCAAGCTCATGCCGCGTGGCCGCGAGCGTCATCTGCAGCGCCTGCGTGAGCAGGCCAGGCAGCAGGGGCTGGCCGTGGAGTGGCTGCGCGAGGCGCAGAAAGTCAATCAACTGGCCGGCTGCATCGCCTATCGCATGCCACTGGAGCGTTGCCCGCTGGAGAACGAGTTCAGCTGCCGGCGCACCGCGGATGGCTGGCACTGGCTGAATGGCTCTGCTGCCACACCGAACTGTAGCGAGGTGTTGCAGCAACTGCCGGAGCAGGTCATGGGTGTCGATCGGCAGAGCCTGTCGGTGGTGGTGTACTGGCGCGAGCCGGATGACCTGGCAGTGCTGCAGCAACTGGTCGCTGCCCTGCAGCCGTTGAAAAACGCTGTGCCGAGCCGCTGACAGCGGCTTTGATGGCTATGCCCGAGGGTGTCGTGCCCGGGTGTTTTTTGTGGCCATCTGCGTTCGGCAGATTGACAACGGCGCGGTTTTCCATAAAGGTGTGCGTACCCGAATCAAACGAGCGTATGAATTTTGCCAGGCAGGCAGTATTCCAATGCAGTCGGGAACTATCATGACACCATCCGGCAACCGGGCTGGATAGTGTTTCTCATGTGCTTTCACAGCGTGGAGATCAGTTGATGATTTACGAAGGTAAAGCCATCACGGTTCAAACCCTTGAAGACGGCATCGCCGAACTCAGATTCGATCTGCAGGGCGAGTCGGTCAACAAGTTCAATCAGGCCACCCTCGCCGAACTCAAGGCGGCCGTTGACAAGATCCAGTCCGATAGCAGCATCAAGGGCGTCATCGTCACCAGCGGCAAGGACGTATTCATCGTCGGCGCCGATATCACCGAATTCGTTCACGCCTTCCAGCTGTCCGAAGAAGAGCTGGTCGCTGCCAACCTGGAAACCAACCGCATTTTCAACGCTTTCGAAGACCTGAACGTGCCCACGGTTGCCGCCATCAATGGCCTGGCGCTGGGTGGTGGTCTGGAAATGTGTCTGGCCTGCGACTTCCGGGTCATGGCCCAGAGCACCAAGATCGGTCTGCCGGAAACCAAGCTGGGTATCTACCCCGGCTTCGGTGGTACCGTGCGCTTGCCGCGCCTGATTGGTGTCGATAACGCTGTCGAGTGGATCGCCGGTGGTGCCGAACAGCGTGCCGACAACGCACTGAAAGTGGGTGCGGTCGATGCTGTGGTCGCCGACGACAAGCTGCGCGACGCCGCGCTGGATCTGGTACGTCGCGCCATTGCCGGCGAGCTGGATTTCCGCGCCAAGCGCCAGCCCAAGCTGGAAAAGATCAAGCTCAACACCATCGAGCAGATGATGGCCTTCGAAACCACCAAGGGTTTCGTTGCCGGCCAGGCCGGCCCGAACTACCCGGCACCGGTCGAAGCCATCAAGACCATTCAGAAAGCGGCCAACCACGGTCGTGAAAAGGCTCTGGAAGTCGAGGCCGCCGGTTTCGCCAAGCTGGCCAAGACCAGTGTTGCCGCCTCGCTGGTCGGCCTGTTCCTGAACGACCAGGCACTCAAGCACAAGGCCAAGAAGTACGACAAGCAGGCTGGAGAAGTGAAGCTGGCCGCGGTGCTGGGCGCCGGCATCATG
Organism: Halopseudomonas xiamenensis; assembly: GCF_014219065.1. Classification (GTDB taxonomy): domain Bacteria; phylum Pseudomonadota; class Gammaproteobacteria; order Pseudomonadales; family Pseudomonadaceae; genus Halopseudomonas; species Halopseudomonas xiamenensis. The sequence goes on along the minus strand of NZ_JACLGO010000003.1, from coordinate 90,798 downwards.
GGTGGCGGTATCGCCTACCAGTCCGCCTCCAAGGGCACGCCGATCCTGATGAAGGATATCCGCGAAGAGGGTATCCAGCTGGGTCTGGACGAGGCCGCCAAACTGCTCGGCAAGCGCGTCGAGAAGGGCCGCATGAAGCCCGCACAGATGGCTGCAGCGCTGAACGCCATTCGTCCGACCATGTCCTACGGTGACTTCGGCAACGTCGACATCGTAGTCGAAGCCGTGGTGGAAAACCCCAAGGTCAAGCACGCAGTACTGGCCGAGGTCGAGCAGCATGTGAAGGAAGATGCCATCATCGCCTCCAACACCTCGACCATCTCCATCACCTACCTGGCCCAGGCGCTCAAGCGTCCGGAAAACTTCGTCGGCATGCACTTCTTCAACCCGGTACACATGATGCCGCTGGTTGAGGTTATCCGTGGCGAGAAGTCCAGCGAGAAGGCCGTGGCGACAACCGTTGCCTACGCCAAGAAAATGGGCAAGACGCCGATCGTGGTCAATGACTGCCCGGGCTTCCTGGTCAACCGCGTGCTGTTCCCGTACTTCGGTGGCTTCGCCCGTCTGATCGGCATGGGTGCGGACTTCCAGCGCGTCGACAAGCTGATGGAAAAATTCGGCTGGCCGATGGGCCCGGCCTACCTGATGGACGTGGTTGGCATGGACACCGGTCACCATGGCCGTGACGTGATGGCCGAAGGTTATCCGGATCGCATGGCGGACAAGACCAAGACCGCGGTCGATGTCATGTACGAAGCCAACCGTCTGGGTCAGAAGACCGGCAAGGGCTTCTATGCCTATGAAGTGGACAAGAAGGGCAAGCCGAAGAAAGTGGTCGATCCCGAAGCCTACGAACTGCTCAAGCCGGTGGTGCTGGAGCAGCGTGAGCTGACCGATGAGGAAATCGTCGAGATCATGATGGTGCCGCTGTGCCTGGAAACCGTACGCTGCCTGGAAGATGGCATCGTCGAATCCGCTGCCGACGCCGACATGGGTTTGATCTACGGTATCGGTTTCCCTCCCTTCCGGGGCGGCGCGCTGCGCTATATCGATACCATTGGGGTGGCCGAGTTCGTGGCCATGGCTGACAAATACGCCGAGTTCGGTCCGATGTATCACCCGACTGAGAAGTTGCGTGAAATGGCCGCCACCGGCAAGAAATTCTTCGGTTAACCGCGGAACGTACAGAGCGAGAGTGAATTTATGAGCCTCAATCCGAGAGACGTTGTAATTGTCGACTTCGGCCGCACCCCGATGGGCCGTTCCAAGGGTGGCATGTACCGCAATGTCCGTGCCGAAACCCTGTCTGCCAAGCTGATTACCGGTGTGCTGGAGCGCAACCCGAAGATCGATCCGGCGGAAGTCGAAGATGTTATCTGGGGCTGCGTCAACCAGACCCTGGAGCAGGGCTGGAACATCGCCCGCATGGCATCCTTGATGACGCCAATCCCGCACACCAGCGCGGCACAAACCGTCAGCCGCCTGTGTGGCTCGTCCATGAGCGCATTGCATACCGCCGCCCAGGCGATCATGACCGGCAACGGTGATGTGTTCGTCATCGGTGGTGTCGAGCACATGGGTCACGTTGGCATGATGCATGGTGTCGACCCGAACCCGGCGCTGTCGCTGTATGCGGCCAAGGCCGCCGGCATGATGGGCCTGACCGCGGAAATGCTCGGCAAGATGCACGGCATTACCCGCGAGCAGCAGGATCAGTTCGGTGTGCGTTCGCACCAGCTGGCGCACAAGGCTACCGTTGAGGGCAACTTCAAGGATGAAATCATCCCGATGGAAGGCCACGACGAGGACGGCTTCCTGCGCGTGTTCACCGAGGATGAGACCATCCGTCCGGAGACCACCCTGGAAAGCCTGGCCGCGCTGCGTCCTGCGTTCAACCCGAAAGGTGGGACTGTGACGGCGGGCACCTCCTCGCAGATCACCGATGGTGCTTCCTGCATGATCGTCATGTCCGCCGAGCGGGCCAAGGCGCTGGGTGTCGAGCCGATGGCGGTGATCCGTTCCATGGCCGTGGCCGGTTGCGATCCGTCGATCATGGGTTACGGCCCGGTTCCGGCGACCAAGAAGGCGCTCAAGCGCGCTGGTCTGAGCATCGATGATATCGATCACGTCGAGCTGAACGAAGCCTTCGCTGCACAGGCGCTGCCGGTGCTCAAGGATCTGAAACTGCTGGACAAGATGGACCAGAAGGTCAACCTGCACGGCGGCGCCATCGCCCTGGGTCACCCGTTCGGCTGCTCCGGTGCCCGTATCTCCGGCACCCTGCTGAACGTGATGAAGCAGAATGGCGGCACCATCGGCATGTCGACCATGTGTATCGGTCTGGGGCAGGGTATCACCACCGTTTTCGAACGGGTCTGATAGCCGAGCCTTGATAGAAAAAGCCCCGCCAGAGCGATCTGGCGGGGCTTTCTCGTTTGTGGCTATCTTTGTCGTCGAGCAGGCGCTCGACAACCCGGTGGCCGTGCTGGTCGGAATCTAGGGGGTGTAGCGCGCCTGCGCTACGCCTGCTTCGGCGGTGCAGAAAGCAGTCGTCGAGTCCGATCGCGGCCCGAGGCGCTCGACAACCCCGGGCTGACTCAGTCCTCGACTTCGCGGATCATATTGCGGGCGATGATCACCTGCTGGATCTGTGTAGTGCCCTCATACAGGCGGAACAAGCGCACGTCGCGATAGAAGCGTTCGATGGCATACTCGCTGATATAGCCCGCGCCACCATGGATCTGCACCCCACGATCGGCTACGCGGCCGCACATCTCGGTAGCGAACATCTTGGCGCAGGAAGCCTCGGTGCTGATGTTCAGCCCTTCGTCGCGCTTGCGCGCGGCGTCCAGTACCATGCAGCGGGCGGCGTAGATCTCCGCCTTGCTATCGGCCAGCATGGCCTGGATCAGCTGGAAGTCGGCGATGCGCTGACCAAACTGCTTGCGTTCCACGGCATAGCGCAACGAGTCATCCAGCATGCGCTCGGCGGCACCGACCGACAGGGCGGCGATGTGCAGGCGGCCCTTGTCCAGCACCTTCATGGCGGTCTTGAAACCGACACCTTCCTTGCCACCGATCAGGTTGGCGGCAGGTATCCGCACATTCTCGAAAATGACATCGGCGGTATGCGCACCTTTCTGGCCCATCTTCTGATCCGGCTTGCCGATGGTCAGGCCCGGCGTGCCGCGCTCGACGATGAACGAACTGATACCGCCAGCGCCCTTGATATCCGGGTTGGTGCGGGCCATGACGGTATAGATGCCGGCGTGCGGGGCGTTGGTGATGAAGCGCTTGGTGCCATTGAGCACATAGCTGTCACCGTCGCGTACCGCGGTGGTCTTCAACGAGGCGGCATCGGAGCCGGAGTCGGGCTCGGTCAGGCAGAACGAGCTGAGGTACTCGCCTGCGGCTAGCTTCGGTAGGTAATGAGCTTTCTGCTCCTCGGTGCCATCGAGCAGGATGCCGATGGAACCGATGCCGTTGTTGGTGCCTATATAGGAACGGAAGGCAGGGGAGGTGCGTCCCAGTTCGAAGGCGATGTTGACTTCCTCCTCCATGGTCACGCCCAGGCCACCGAACTCCTCGGGGATGGTCAGGCCGAACAGACCCATGGCCTTCATCTGCTCGACGATGTCGGCCGGAATCTGGTCCGTTTCAGCGACCTCATCCTCGCGGGGGATCAGCTCGTGGGTCACGAACTGGCGGATGGAGTCCAACAGTATCTGCAGGGTTTCCGGGTCACGAATCATGTTTTCTCCTGGTTCGGTGCGCTGGGCGATGCCTGGTATGTTAGCTCTGGCGCACGGTAATTATCAATAAATCAAAATCCAATACCGCCAGGCGAAATCACGAGCTGCTGTCAGTGGTCATGTTCGGTCCGCCAAGCCATGCTTTACCCAACCGCAATGGATACTTATCATGCTGGCAAATCCGCTCCGCAGGGGCGTGCGGGCCTGCGGGGCCGCTATCTCATGAACAGGAACGAATAGATGGGTGCATTGACGGGAATACGCGTGCTGGATCTGAGTCGAGTGCTGGCCGGGCCCTGGTGCGGCCAGATTCTTGCGGACCTGGGGGCGGAAGTTATCAAGATCGAGCGCCCCGGCAGCGGTGATGACACCCGCGGCTGGGGGCCGCCGTGGATGAAGGATAGCGAAGGGCAGTGGACGGCCGAAGCCTCCTATTACCAGTCCGCCAATCGTGGCAAGCAGTCCGTGGCGGTAGACCTGGCAACGTCGCAGGGCCAGGAACTGGTACGTGCGCTGGTGGCTGATTGCGATGTGTTGATCGAGAACTACAAGGCCGGTTCGCTGGCGCGTTATGGGCTGGACTACCAGAGCCTGTCGACGCTAAATCCGCGGCTGGTGTACTGCTCGATTACCGGCTTCGGCCAGACCGGCCCGCGTGCAGCTGAGCCGGGTTATGACTTCATCATCCAGGGCATGGGTGGCCTGATGAGCATCACCGGTGAGCGGGACGACCTGCCGGGTGGGGGGCCGCAGAAGACCGGGGTGGCCTTTGCTGACCTGATGACCGGGCTGTATGCGACCATCGCCATCCAGGCGGCGCTGATCGACCGGCAGAAGACCGGGCGAGGGCAGTATTGTGATATGGCGCTGCTGGACGTGCAGGTTGCTACCCTGGCCAACCAGAGCATGAACTACCTGGCTTCCGGCAAGGTGCCGGGACGCTACGGCAATGCTCACGCCAACATAGTGCCGTACCAGGTATTCCGCGCCGCCGACCGGGACTTCATCATTGCCTGCGGCAACGACAGCCAGTTTGTCGCGCTATGCCAGGTGATCGGCCTGCCGGCGTTATCCGCTGATCCGCGCTTCGTACGCAACGCCGACCGGGTCAGTCATCGCAAGGAGCTGGTGGCGATACTCGCGGAGCACTTCCTCACCGCTACCGCCGATGAGTGGGTAACGGCGATTCATGCGGTGAAGGTGCCGGTAGGGGCTATCAACAATATTGCCCAGGCGCTGGAGGAGCCGCAGATCCAGGCTCGCTGCATGCTGGTCAACATGCCGCACCCGCTGAATCCGCAGTTCAGCATGGTCGGCAGTCCGATCAAGCTGTCGGCATCGCCGGTGGAGTACCAGCGGCCGGCGCCCATGCTGGGCCAAGACACCGATGCGGTACTGCGTGAACGCCTTGGGCTGAGCGACGAGCAGTTGGCCGGGCTCAAGGCGCTGGGCATTATCGAGCAATCTCCCTCAAGCTGAACTATCCTTTGGATGAAAGTCGGTCATGCTGCTTCCATGGCAAGGGCATGACCGTCATTGTTCAGGAATCGGCAGTGCCAGCGACTCCTTCACTTCCTCCATGACGATGTAGCTTTTCGATTCGCGGACATGGGGCAGCTTCAGCAGGATGTCGCCGAGCAGTTTGCGGTAGGACGCCATTTCGTTGATGCGCGCCTTTATCAGGTAGTCGAAGTCGCCGGATACCAGATGGCACTCCAGAACGTGGGGCAGCTTGAGCACGGCACGGCGGAATTCCTCGAAGATATCACCGGATTTGTAGGACAGATTTATTTCCACAAACACCAGCAGGCCGGCTTGCAGGTGTTCAGGGTTGAGACGGGCACTGTAGCCCATGATGACCCCTTCGCGTTCAAGGCGACGGACCCGCTCAGTGCATGGAGTGGTCGACAAGCCAACCCGCTCACCCAGTTCAGTGAAGGCAAGACGGCCTTCAGCCTGCAGTTCGCGGAGGATCTGACGATCTATGCGATCCAGTTCTCTTTGGGCTCTATGTTTGGTTCTCATTGGGGGATCTGCCTAGACCTTTGGCTAATTGCACGGGACTTAGCGCCAAATATAGCGGATTAAACAGTGAAATCAACTGCAGCGGCTCTCCTATAATCCGGTCCAACGTGATTGGCCCCGGTGGGCGAGGAGTTTGAATATGCGTGTTCTGGTTCTTGGTAGTGGGGTTGTTGGCACCGCGAGTGCCTATTATCTGGCCCGACAAGGATTCGAGGTGACCGTGGTCGATCGTCAGCCTGCCGTGGCTGAGGAAACCAGCTTTGCCAACGCAGGTCAGATCTCGCCCGGCTATGCTTCGCCCTGGGCTGCACCGGGTGTGCCGCTGAAGGCGATCAAGTGGATGATGCAGAAGCATGCGCCGCTGGCGATCAGGCCGACCGCCGATATCAATCAGTACCTGTTCATGGCACGCATGCTGCGCAACTGCACCACCGCCCGTTATGCGGTGAACAAGGAACGCATGGTGCGTTTGTCCGAGTACAGCCGTGACTGCCTGGACGAGCTGCGCGCCGAGACCGGTATCCAGTACGAGGGGCGTCAGCGCGGAACCACCCAGCTGTTCCGCACCCAGGCCCAGCTCGATGGCGCCGCCAAGGACATCGCTGTGCTCGAGCAGATGGGCGTGCCCTATGAGCTGCTGGACCGCAACACCCTGGCCGGCGCCGAACCGGCCCTGGCCAAGGTCGCGCACAAGCTGACCGGCGGCCTGCGCCTGCCCAATGACCAGACCGGTGACTGCCTGATGTTCACCCGCCGCATCGCCGAAATGGCCCGTGAGCTGGGGGTGGAGTTCCGCTTCAACCAGAACATCGAGCGTCTGGACTATGCCGGTGACCGTCTCAACGGCGTGTGGATCGACGGCAAGCTGGAGACCGCGGACAATTACGTGTTGGCACTCGGCAGCTACAGTCCGCAGATGCTTGCGCCGCTGGGCATCAAGGCGCCGATCTATCCGCTCAAGGGCTATTCGATCACCGTGCCGATCACCAACCCCGACATGGCACCGGTGTCGACCATGCTCGATGAAACCTACAAGGTGGCGATTACCCGTTTCGATAACCGCATCCGTGTCGGTGGCATGGCGGAGATTCGCGGCTATGATCTGAAGATCGATCCGCGCAAGGGCGAGACCCTGAAGATGATCGTTCAGGATCTGTTCCCGGAAGGGGCGGACACCTCGAGCATCGATCTGTGGACCGGTCTGCGTCCAGCGACACCGGACGGCACTCCTATCATCGGCCCGACCCGCTACCGGAATCTGTTCCTCAACACCGGGCACGGCACCCTGGGCTGGACTATGGCCTGTGGCTCGGCCCGGCTGCTGGCGGATCTGCTGGCGAAGAAAACACCGCAGATCAGCACCGAAGGGCTGGCCATTTCCCGCTACAGCAATAACAAGGAGACACACAAGCATGCGCATCCAGCGACTGCACACTGATCGGCGTATGAGCCAGATCGTCATCCACCAGGGCACTGTCTATCTTTCAGGCCAGGTGGGTGAAAGCATGGAGGCAGGTGTCGAGCAGCAGACCGAGGAAACGCTGCAGGAAATCGAGAAGCTGCTCGCCGAGGCGGGCAGTGACAAGGAGCATATTCTTTCAGTAACTATTTATCTGAAGGATATCGAGCGCGATTTCGCCGGCATGAATGCCGTGTGGGATCGCTGGCTGCCCGAGGGTGTAGCCCCGGCGCGGGCCACAGTGGAGGCCGGAATGTGCGAATCGGACATTCTGGTGGAAATGTCAGTTATCGCCGCCCTGCGTGAATAAGGCGGCTCGACTAGAATTATAAAATCAACAGTAGAGATAGAAGAATGAACAAACACTCCTTGCAGATCGCATTGGCCTACATGTCTGTGGTCATCGGCGGTGGTTTTGCTTCCGGTAACGAGGTACTGCAGTTCTTTACCGGATACGGCCTTGCTGGTATCGCCGGCTCAGTGGTTGCCGCTGTGCTGTTTGCCTTTCTTGGTATGCATATCGCGCGTATCAGCTCGATAATGCAGGCGGGATCGCACAAGCAGGTGCTGTACAGCCTGTTCGGTCAGCAAGCCGGTTTTGTGGTTGATATCATCCTGTCTTTCTTTCTATATGGGGTGGGCGTGGTCATGCTCGCCGGGGCCGGCTCGACCCTCGCCCAGCAGTTCGGCCTGGCTCCCCTGGTCGGCTCCATCCTGATGACCGTGCTGGTGATTGGCACGCTGTGCCTGAACGTCAAAGGCATCATCAACCTGATCAGTGCGGTAATGCCGTTCCTGCTGATCATGGTGTTGGCGATCACGGTGTATTCCATCTACACCAGTACCGGTACCCAGGAGGAGCTGAGCCAGGTGGCCACTGAAGTTCAGGTGATCACCTTCCTTGGCGCCGAAGTACCGAACTGGGCACTGAGTGGCCTGCTGTATGCGTCGTTCAACATCGCCGTGGGTTTCCCAATGCTGGCGGTAATCGGCGGTCTGACCAAATCGCCCAAGGCCGCTGCCCTGGGGGGTATTGGCGGTGGTCTGGGGCTGGGTTTCCTGATCATCCTGCTCAACGTCGGCCTGTTCGCCAACCTGGACAAGCTGCTGGGTATCGAGATTCCGACCCTGTTGCTGGCGCAGCAGATTCATCCCTGGCTGGCTGTGCTGATGTCGATTGCCCTGATCTGCATGATCTATAGCACCGCAGTGGGCATGTTCTTCGCCTTCAGCGCGCGCTTCGCCACTCCGGAAACCACCCGCTTCAAGGTGTTGAGTGCGATCTTCGCGGTGGTAGGTCTGGCTCTGAGCCAGGTCGGCTTCACCAAGCTGGTGGGCACCGTGTACCCGATGCTGGGTGTGGTCGGCCTGATCCTGATCATCGCCATCGGCCTGAGCTGGGTGCGTACCCGCAAGCGCTCGGCTGAAGAGCTGGCTGCTGACCCGAGAGCACAGCACAAGTAATCCAGGCTTCTGGATGAGTACAGCGGCCGCCCCGGGGAGGGAGCGGCCGTTGTCGTTTGTGTAACGGAGAATCAGTAGCTGACAGCAGGCAATTGCGGCCGAGGCACTTTGACTTTCTCGGTGGGCGCCATCACGGTGGCTACGCCGTCTACCACTTTCTTGCCTTCCTGGTTGATCACCTGGGTGGCGATCTTCAGCCGGTTCTTCGGCAGCTTCTCCAGGACTTCCAGCTCGATACGAATCTCGTCGCCCAGGCGAACCGGGCGCAGGAAACTCATTTCCTGACCGATATAGATAGTGCCCGGCCCCGGCAGTTCGCAGGCGATGGCTGCGGAAATCAGTGCGCCCGACAGCATGCCATGGGCGATCCGGCCCTTGAACGGGGTGGCGGCGGCGAACTCCTCGTCGAGGTGGACCGGGTTCACATCTCCGGAGACGGTGGCGAACAGGATCAGATCGCGTTCGGTGACGACGTGGCTGGCGCTGGCGGTATCGCCTGCATTGAGCTCATCGTAGGTGCGGTTTTCCAACATGGACATGAATCGACTCCCTGGGGTCTGAAGCGGCATGCAGCCATATTCAGAGAAGTAATGAAACAAAAGCGGATTTTGTGTTTTTCGGCATTGCTGGTAATTTTGCCCCAATACGCGGGTACGGCGTAAATAATAACAGCGCAAGTGTCTGCTCTGGCACTTGGCACTCCAAACGGGAGACATGGAGCCAATGGAAGCATCGTTCTGGAACGATAAACGCCCCCCGGGGGTACCTCACGATATTGATCTGAGCCAGTTCAGCTCAATTATCGATGTATTCGAATCGTCCTGTGCCAAACACGCCAACCGCGCGGCATTCACCAATATGGGCGTGACCCTGAACTATGCCGATCTGGAGCGCCATTCGGCCGAGTTCGCCAGCTATATCCAGAAATATACCGACCTCAAGCCGGGCGATCGCATCGCCATCCAGATGCCCAACGTGCTGCAGTTTCCGATTGCCGTATTCGGCGCCATGCGCGCCGGGCTGGTGGTGGTCAACACCAACCCGCTGTATACCGCCCGGGAAATGCGTCACCAGTTCACCGATTCCGGCGCCCGGGCACTGATCTACATGAACATGTTCGGCCATCTGGTGGAGGAAGTGCTGCCCGATACCGAGATCAAGTACCTGTTCGAGGCGCGCATGGGCGACATGCTGCCCGGAGTGAAGGGGTTGCTGGTCAATGCCGCGGTCAAGCACGTGAAGAAACTGGTGCCCCGTTACCGTCTGCCGCAGGCGGTGTCCTTCAAGAGTGCTCTGTCCCGTTGCCGGGATGCCAAGCCGGTGCCGGTCTCACGTACCCTGGATGATGTCGCCGTGCTGCAATACACCGGTGGTACCACCGGTGTGGCCAAGGGTGCCATGCTGACCCATGGCAACCTGGTGGCCAACATGCTGCAGGTGTACGCCAACATGCAGCAGGTCGACAAGGAGGGTAACCGGCTGCTGGCCGATGGTGGCGAAATCATCATCGCACCCTTGCCGCTGTACCATATCTTCGCCTTTACCGCGAACTGCATGTGCATGATGCTGGCCGGTCAGCATAACGTGCTGATCACCAATCCCCGGGATATTCCCGGCTTCATCAAGGAGCTGAAGAAGTGGCAGTTCTCCTCGATCGTCGGGCTCAACACCTTGTTCGTCGCCTTGATGGAGCACCCCGAATTCATGGAGCTGGACTTCTCCAGGCTCAAGAGCACCACCTCCGGCGGCACCGCCCTGGTCAAGGCCACCGCCGAGCGCTGGGAGGGCAAGACCGGTAGTGGCATCGGCGAGGGTTATGGTCTGACCGAGTGTTCCCCGGTGGTCTGCTCCAGCCCTGGTGATGGTCTGGCGCGGCTGGGTAGCGTCGGCCTGGCGGTGCCGGGTACGGCACTGAAAGTGATCGACGAGGAGGGCAATGAACTGCCGCTGGGTGAGCGCGGTGAGTTGTGCGTCAAGGGGCCGCAAGTGATGAAGGGCTACTGGCAACGTCCCGAGGCTACCGCCGAGGTGATGGATGCCGATGGCTGGTTCAAGACCGGTGATGTGGCGGTGATCGATGAGGATGGCTTTGTCAGCATCGTCGACCGGATCAAGGATCTGATCATCGTCTCCGGCTTCAATGTGTATCCCAATGAAATCGAGGACGTGGTCGCGGCCCATCCCAAGGTCGCCAACGCCGCGGCGATCGGTGTGCCGGACGACAAGTCGGGCGAGGCGGTCAAGCTGTTCGTGGTGCCGTCTTCTGCCGACCTCGGCATCGATGAGCTGAAGGCCTATTGCCGGGCCAACTTCACCGGCTACAAGGTTCCCAAGCACTATGAAATCCGTGACTCTCTGCCCATGAGTCCGGTTGGCAAGATCCTGCGCCGCGAACTGCGCGATTAGTCCTCTCCCCGGGAAAACCGGCTGACTGAACAGTCGGTTTTCTACTCCCGCGTTCTACACTTTGATGGCCGCTCCAGGGCGGTGGAAGCTATGGCTTGAGCCGAAAAAAGCTGTTAGGCTGCAGCCACTTTTCGACCGAGGTGGGTGAAATATTCACGAATGGGTCGAAATCAGTTTCTGCCTCTATCAAATACAACAGCAGTTTTCGCAACCGGACGCATCCAGGGGGTCTTCATGCATGAGAATTTTTGGGCTGACAAGTATCCGGAGGGTATTCCCGCCGAGATCGATGCCGATCAGTACCCCAATGTTCTGGCTGTCCTGAAAGAATCCTGTGAACGCTTCGCTGACAAGCCGGCCTTCACCAATCTCGGCAAGACCCTCACCTGGGGCGAGATGTATCGCCTGTCAGGCGAGTTTGCCGCCTATCTGCAGACCCATTCCGGCCTGCAACCCGGCGACCGTATCGCCGTGCAACTGCCCAATGTGCTGCAGTATCCCATCGTGGTGTTTGGTGCGATGCGCGCCGGCTATGTGGTGGTCAATACCAACCCGCTGTATACCGCACGGGAAATGGAGCACCAGTTCAACGATTCGGGTGCCAAGGCGCTGGTCTGCCTGGCCAACATGGCGCACCTGGCCGAGGAAGTGCTGCCGAAGACCGGCGTCAGGCACGTGATCGTCACCGAAGTGGGCGATATGTTGCCGACCTTCAAGCGCTTGCTGGTCAACGCCGTGGTCAAGCATGTGAAGAAGATGGTACCGGCCTGGTCGATTCCTGCTGCGGTGCCTTTCGTCCGCGCGATGAAGATGGGTGCAGCGGGCAATTTCCGCGAGGCCAGCCCGGCAGCGGAAGATACCGCGGTGCTGCAGTACACCGGCGGCACCACCGGTGTGGCCAAGGGTGCCATGCTGACCCACCGCAACCTGGTGGCGAACATGCTGCAGTGCAAGGTGATGATGCCGGCGAACATGAAGGATGGCGAAGAGGTCATCATCTGCCCGCTGCCGCTGTACCATATCTATGCCTTCACCTTCCATTGCATGTCAGTCATGCTGCTGGGCGGTCACAATATCCTGATCACCAACCCGCGGGATCTGCCGGCGACGGTCAAGGAGATGGCCAAGGTCCGTTTCAGTGCCTTCGTCGGTCTGAACACCCTGTTCGCGGCACTGTGCAACAACGAGCAGTTCCGCCAGATGGATTTCAGCGCGCTGAAACTGACGCTGTCCGGTGGCATGGCGCTGCAGCAGGCCACCGCCGAACGCTGGCACAAGGTCACCGGCTGCGAAGTGTCCGAAGGTTATGGCATGACCGAAACCAGCCCGGTGGTATCGGTGAACCCGTCCGATGCCGTACAGCTGGGCACCATCGGTATTCCAGTACCCTCGACCCTGTGCAAGGTAATCGACGAGGATGGCCAGGAGCTGCCGCTGGGTGAGCGCGGCGAGCTGTGCGTGAAAGGCCCACAGGTGATGAAGGGTTACTGGCAGCGCCAGGAAGCCACCGACGAAGTGCTCAGCACCGATGGCTGGCTGCAGACTGGCGACATCGCGATCATCCAGGAAGACGGTTACATGCGCATCGTCGACCGCAAGAAGGACATGATCGTGGTCTCCGGCTTCAACGTCTATCCCAACGAACTGGAAGACGTCATGGCGGCCATCCCCGGTGTGCTGCAGTGCGCCGCGATCGGCGTGCCCAGCGAGAAGAGCGGCGAGGCGATCAAGGTGTTCGTGGTCAGGGAAGCAGGTGCGCAGCTGACTGCCGAGCAGGTCAAGGGGCATATGCGCGACAAGCTCACCGCCTACAAGGTGCCCAAGGAGGTCGAGTTCCGCGACAGCCTGCCGACCACCAACGTCGGCAAGATCCTGCGCCGCGAGCTGCGTGACGAGGAGTTGAAGAAACTCGGCGCAGCATAACGTCCGATTCTTTGCGACAATAAGCCCCGCCCGGGTCCACCGGGCGGGGCTTTTTCGTGCAGGGCATGAACAGCCTTGCGTGGCCACCTCTGATAGACAGGAAAGCATGACCGATTTCGACACCCTTGCCGCCAACCTCGACCAAGCCATGTCCGCAGATCGCCACCGCTTGCAACGGCAGTTGCAGGGGCTGGGCCGTGAGCCGGAGCCGGCGCGACTGCAGCAATGGCTGGGCCGAATGTCTGCATCCTGCGCCAAGGCAGCAGCACGGCGCGCCAGCGTACCCCGGGTGCGTTACGATGACAGCCTGCCGATTGCCGCCAAGCGTGACGAGATCAAGCGTGCCATCGCCAGCAGCCAAGTGGTGGTGATTGCCGGGGAAACCGGCTCGGGCAAGACCACCCAGTTGCCGAAGATCTGTCTGGAGCTGGGGCGGGGAGTGCACGGACTGATCGGCCACACCCAGCCGCGTCGTCTCGCCGCCCGCAGTGTCGCCAGTCGCGTCGCCGAGGAGTTGGGCACGCCGCTGGGTGAGCTGGTCGGCTTCCAGGTGCGCTTCGCTGACCAGAGCAACGAACGGACCCTGGTCAAGCTGATGACCGACGGCATCCTGCTGGCGGAAACCCAGAACGACCGCTTTCTGTCGCGCTACGACACCCTGATCATCGATGAGGCCCACGAGCGCAGCCTGAACATCGACTTCCTGCTCGGTTATCTGAAGACCATTCTGCCGCAGCGGCCGGACCTGAAGGTGATCATCACCTCGGCGACCATCGATCTCGAGCGCTTCTCCGCGCATTTCAATGATGCCCCCATCATCGAGGTCTCGGGCCGTACCTTCCCGGTGGATGTCTGGTACCGCCCGCTGTCGGCGGAGGTGGACGAGGAGGGCAACCAGGTCGAGGAAGACCTGAGTATCGATCAGGGCATTCTCGCTGCGCTGCGCGAACTCGAAGTCCATGAGCGGGCGAGCGGCAAGCCACCCGGCGATGCCCTGGTATTCCTGCCCGGCGAGCGGGAAATCCGCGATACCGCCGACTTCCTGCGCAAGGCCAACCTGCGGCATACCGAGATACTGCCGTTGTACGCCCGGCTGTCGGTGGCCGAGCAGCAGAAGATATTTTCCAGCCACGCCGGGCGCAGGGTGATCCTGGCGACCAACGTTGCCGAGACCTCGCTGACCGTACCCGGGATCGTCTATGTGATCGATCCGGGCGAGGTACGCATCAGCCGCTACAGCCCGCGCTCCAAGGTGCAGCGGTTGCCGATCGAGCCGGTGTCCCAGGCCAGCGCCAATCAGCGCAAGGGCCGCTGTGGCCGGGTGGCGCCGGGTATCTGCGTGCGGTTGTATGCCGAGGCGGACTTTCTCGGCCGTCCGGAATTCACCGACCCGGAGATCCTGCGTACCAACCTGGCGGCGGTGATCCTGCAGATGCTGCATCTGCGTTTGGGACGGATCGAGGACTTTCCCTTCATCGAGCCGCCGGATGGGCGGGCCATCAGCGATGGCTTCACCCTGCTGCAGGAATTGGGCGCGGTCGAGCGTGATGGGCAGATCACCGATACCGGTCGCCAACTGGCCCGCCTGCCGGTCGATCCGCGGATCGGCCGCATGCTGATCGAGGCGGCCCGGCTCGGCAGCCTGAACGAAGTACTGATCATCGCCAGCGCCCTGGCGGTGCAGGACCCGCGCGAACGGCCGATCGAGCGTCAGCAGGCGGCTGACCAGGCGCATGCCCAGTGGCGTGACGACCAGTCGGACTTCGCCGCCTTCGTCAACCTGTGGCGGGGGTTCGAGGAGCAACGCCAGGCACTGTCGCAGAACCAGCTGCGCAGCTGGTGTCGGCGCCAGTTCCTCAACTACCTGCGCCTGCGTGAATGGCGCGAGACCCACCGCCAGCTGCTGCTCACCTGCCGCGACCTGGCGCTGCCACTGAATGCTGAGCCAGCCGGCTACGACGCCGTGCACAAGGCACTGCTGGCCGGGCTGCTCAGCCACCTGGGCAACAAGACCGAGGACGGCGACTATCTGGGGGCGCGCCAGCGTCGTTTCATGCTGCACCCCTCATCGGCGCTGGCGAAGAAACGCCCGGCCTGGGTAATGGTCGCCGAGCTGACTGAAACCCGGCGCCTGTATGGTCGGCTGGCGGCCAGGATCGACCCGCTGTGGGTCGAGCCGCTGGCCACGCACCTGAGCAAGACCAGCCACAGCGAGCCACACTGGGAAAAGAAACGCGGCCAGGTGGTGGCCTTCGAGCAGGTCACCCTGTACGGGCTGATCATAGTCCCGCGGCGCAAGGTGCATTTCGGTCCGATCGATCCTGTGGCCTCCCGCGAGTTGTTCATCCGCCAGGCCCTGGTGGAGGGGCAATGGCATGGCCGCGCGGCCTTCAACCGTGCCAACCAGGCGCTGCTGGAGGAGCTCGATGCGCTGGAAGCCAAGGCGCGCAAGCGCGATATCCTGGTGGACGAGGAGACCCTGTACCGGTTCTTCGACCAGCGTATCCCGGAGAACATCTACCAGCTCGCCAGCTTCGAGCGCTGGCTGAAGAAGGCCTGCCACGATCAGCCGCAGCTGTTGCACATGACCCGTGAGGATCTGCTGCAGCGCGACGCCAATGAGGTCAGCGCCCAGCAGTATCCCGATACGCTGCGCTGGCAGCGGGTGGTGCTGCCGCTCAGCTATCACTTCGAGCCCGGGCACCTGGCCGATGGAGTAACCCTGACCGTGCCCCTGGCACTGCTGCGCCAGCTGCCCGAGGAGCGGCTGGAGTGGCTGGTGCCGGGGTTGCTGTATGACAAGTGCGTGGCCCTGGTGCGTGGCCTGCCCAAGGCGCTGCGCAAGAACTTCGTGCCGGTGCCCGACTTCGTGCGCGCTGCACTGGAACGCATGCCCTTCGGCGAAGGCCGCCTGACCCAGGCGCTGGGTCGGGAGCTGACCCGCATGACCGGCGTGCGCCTGGAGGAACAGGCCTGGGCCGATATCACCCTGGAGGACCACCTGCTGATGCGCATCGCGGTGGTCGATGCCGACGGCAAGGAGATCGCCTCCGGCCGTGATTACAGCGCGTTGTGTCGGCAGCTGAGCGGTGAATTGGCCGAGCGGCAGAACGCGCCGGTGGCAGCGGCGGCAGCGACTGCCAAACCGGCAGCGCCGGCGGGACAGGCGCCGCTGCCGGTCAAGGTCAGCCAGCGCCAGGCTGGCATCGAGGTGGACTTCTGGCCGGCCTGGGTGGATCAGGGCGACGCTGTGGCCGAGCAGCTGTTCGACAGTCCGGGTCAGGCCCTGCAGGCGCATCGCCTGGGTGTGCAGCGGTTGATCCTGCAGGCGCTGCCGGAGCAGGCGAGGTATCTGCGGCAGAAGCTGCCGGCCTTGCAGGAAGCCGCCCTCTATTACCGTGAGCTGGGTAGCCAGCAACAATTGACCGAGGATGTGCTGCTGGCGGCGATCGACCAGACCTTCCTGGCGGAAGGGGAGCCGCTGCCACGTGAGCCTGCCGAGCTGCAGGCGCGAATCGAAGCTGGGCGTGCCGGCTGGGTTGCCGCAGCGCAGCAGCTGGCGCAGCAGGTGCTGACGATTCTCAAGGGCTGGCACGGATTGCAGAAGCGTCTCAAGGGCCGTATCGACCTGTCCCAGGCGGTGGCGATGAACGATATTCGCAGCCAGCTGGAGCAACTGGTGTTCAAGGGCTTTGTGCGCAGTGTGCCGGGCCAGTGGCTGGCCCAGTACCCGCGTTATTTCGCGGCCATCGCCCAGCGGCTGGACAAGCTGCCGGGGCAGGTGCAACGTGACCGGGTCTGGACCGATGAGATCCAGCACTTCTGGCAGCAATACCAGACGCTGGACCAGCGTTATCGAATGGAAGGGCGGCAGGACGAGCGTCTGCAGCAATGGCGCTGGATGCTCGAGGAATATCGGGTGTCGCTGTTCGCCCAGCAACTGGGAACGAAAATGCCGGTTTCGGAAAAACGTCTGAAGAAACTCTGGCACGAGATCACAACGTGAGAGCTGCACTGTGGGTACACTGTGGCCTGGTGAGAACAGGGCAGGCAAGGGATGACATCACTCATGGCGCTGGACGCTGAGGCGCAACTGCAGGTGCGGCGTTTCGCTGCCCCGGCAGACGGCCCGGCAGTACTCATGGTGCACGGGCTGGGCGAGCGGGGCGAGGTGTTCTGCCCGGCGGCAGGTGGTGGCCTGGCGCCGTGGCTGGCCCAGTCCGGCCACCCAGTGTACGTGGCGGAGCTGCGCGAGCGGGCATCCGCCAGTTCGACGATACCGGATATCACCCAGCACCAACTGATCTGCGAGGATCTGCCGGCGTTGTTCCAGCTGGTGGCAGAGGAGCATCCGCAGCAAAGCTTTTTCGTGCTTGCCCATGGCTGGGGCGGGGTACTGGTCGCCAGCGCGCTGATCCGCCAGCCGCACTGGCTGGAGCGGGTGGCCGGGCTGGTGCAACTGGGTGTGCGGCGGGTCTGCGCCCAGCGCAACTGGCAGCGTCGGCTGCTGCTCGACCTGATGTGGCGGCGCCTGGCGCCGCTGGCTGGGTGGCGCCAGGGCTACCTGCCGCTGCGCTCACTGGGACTCGGTAGTGTTGACCTGTCCCGACAGCTGCATGATGACAGCTGGATGTGGCAAAATGGCGGCAAATGGCGTGATCCGCAGGATGGTTTCGACTATGCTGCAGCATTGGCCGGGATCGCTTGGCCGAGCAGCCTGTATCTGGCGGGCCACAAGGATCATTGTCTGGGGCATGTTGCCGATGTCCGGGCCTTCGCCCGCGAACTGGGTGGGCATGATGCCCAGTTGGTCCTGCTGCGCAAAGGCAGTGGCAGTTCCCGTGATTATGGCCACCATGACCTGCTGAGCCATCCGCAGGCAGCCAATGACCATTTTCCGCTGATCCTGTCCTGGCTGGCCCGACATGCCGCCACGAACACGTTATAGAGTATCGTCTGCCTGGGCGATGCATTGCCAAACCACTGAACAGATTGAATGACAAAGAGGCTCAACCGTGCAGAAAGTAGTGATCAGCGGCACAGGTTTGTACACCCCCCCACACAGCATCAGCAACGATGAGCTGGTAGCCAGCTTCAACGCCTGGGCGGAACGCTTCAACCAGGACAATGCGGAGGCCATCGCCGCCGGCGAGCTGGCCCCGGCACCGCTGTCGAGCAGCGAGTTCATCGAGAAGGCCTCCGGCATCAAGAGCCGCCACGTGGTCGACAAGAGCGGCATCCTGGATGTCGAGCGCATGGTGCCGTCGATTCCCGAGCGCAGCAATGATCAGTGGTCGATCCTCTGCGAAATGTCGGTGAAGGCCGCTACCGAGGCGCTGCAGCGCGCCGGCCGTACTGCCGCGGATATCGATGGTGTGATCGTCGCCTGCTCCAACCTGCAGCGCCCCTATCCGGCGATTGCGGTCGAGGTCCAGGCGGCGCTGGGTATCAACGGTTTCGGTTTCGATATGAACGTGGCCTGTTCCTCTGCCACCTTCGGTATCCAGACCGCCGCCAACACCGTGAGTGCCGGCCAGGCCCGTGCGGTACTGATGGTCAACCCGGAGATCTGCACCGGGCATATGAACTTCCGTGACCGCGACAGTCACTTCATCTTCGGTGATGCCTGTACCGCAGTGATCATCGAGCGCGCCGAGGATGCGGTTTCCGAGCATCAGTTCGAGATCCTCGGTACCAAGCTGCTGACCCAGTTCTCCAACAATATTCGCAACAACTTCGGTTTTCTCAACCGGGCCGACGAGAGCGGCATCGGCCAGCCGGACAAGCTGTTCGTCCAGGAAGGCCGCAAGGTGTTCCGCGAGGTCTGCCCGATGGTGGCGGAACTGATCGGCGAGCACCTGCAGGAGTTGAAGCTGCAGGTCAGCGATGTGCGCCGCTTCTGGCTGCACCAAGCCAACCTGAACATGAACATGCTGATCGCCCGCAAGCTGCTGGGGCGCGACCCGGACCTGGAGAAGGAAGCGCCCGTGGTGCTGGATGAATATGCCAATACCAGTTCCGCCGGTTCGATCATCGCTTTCCACAAGTACCAGGATGACCTGCCGTCCGGCAGCCATGGCGTTATCTGCTCCTTCGGTGCCGGTTACTCCATCGGCAGTGTGGTGGTGCGCAAGCTCTGACACTCCCCCCTCCGTGAGGCTGGCCTGGCGGCCAGCCTCCCTCGCTGCAATGGCCCTCTGCAAAAAGTTCCCCTGACTTCAAATCTTCATATTGCGGAAAGCGTTCTGTCATATCGGCTTTCCATAATCGCTTCGGTCGAAACAAACGACGTCAAGTCACTCGCAGGATGACGTTTTACAAAACCCGAAGGAGTTTTTCCGATGAAGAAGAAGTTGATTGCGATTGTTGTTGGTGCCGCAGCTGTCATGCCTGCTCTGGCCATGGCCGATGTAAGCATCTACGGTCGCGCTCACGTTTCCACTGATTTCCTGGATGACGGTGCCGACTATTCCGAAACCAACCTGTCCAGCAACGCCTCGCGCCTGGGCTTCAAGGGTGAGCACCAGATCAACTCGGACGTGAAAGCGTTCTTCCAGATTGAGCAGCAGATCAACTTTGCCAGCGGTAGCAGTGATGGCGACAGCACCAACTTCAGTACTCGTGACACCTTCGTGGGTGTGACCGGTAATAACTGGGGTGCCATCCAGATGGGTCGTTTCGACAGTCCTTTCAAGGTTGCTCGTGGCCCGGCCAACCTGTTCGGTGACCAAGTCGGTGATATGCGTAACCTGACCCGTGTGGGTAATGCCCGTTTCGATGAGCGTTACGACAACACCGTGCAGTACACCACGCCTGACCTCAATGGCTTCAATATCAAGCTGGCCTATTCGGTCCATCAAGGTCAGAGTGCTGCCCAGGATCATGATTCCGATGGTTTCAGTGCATCGTTGAACTATGCTGCTGGTCCGTTCGAAGGCGCCCTGGCCTACGAAAAACTGGAGGAAGACGTTTCCCGTGGTGAGCGTGATGGTATTCGTGTCGCCGCTGCTTACAAACTGACTGATACCTTCAAACTGGTGGGTTTCTACCAGGCCGTTGAGCATGATACTGATGTCGTCGCTGATCGTGACCAGTGGACTTCCGACACCTATGGTGTGGGCGGTGAGCTGAAGGTGGCTGCCAACACTGCGCTCAAGGCAATGTGGATGACTCGCGACGCCGATGACTCCAATTATGACGCCGATATGTGGGTGGTTGGTGTCGAACACAAGCTGGACAAGGCAGTACGTGTTTACGCCAACTATGCGGTGGTTGACAACGAGTCGGCCTCTGCCCTGCGTCCTTGGGGTCAAGCGCGTAGCGCCAACCCGGACGCAGCTGCGGGTGAGGAAGCCTCTGCCTTCTCCGTGGGTCTGCGCTACGATTTCTGATCTCGTCTGACCGGATCGGAAGAACCGAACCGGGTTGCTCTTTGAGAGCAGCCCGGTTTTTTGTTTCTTCAACCCTGTCGTCGCCGCAGTAATGTTTGATGTGGCGGTCTCAACTGCTGAGCGATGGTTGTCATCGAACTGAAATCATTTGTTCTTATTCTTGTGTTGCTTGCAGTCATACATGGTGGCTGCGACCACTCAGTTTGCCCATTCGCTCCGAGGAGTTTTCATGCGTAGTCTTTTCGTTCTTGCTGTTGCCTGCCTGCTGTCCGCCTGTGCCCAGCAGTCCCATGTGCAACTTTATCCCGGCTCGCCATTGCCAGGTGCGCAGGTACTCACGGTGGTGGTGCCTAATGAGCTGGAGGTGCAGAGCATCAATGGCCAGCAGATTGCCGCTGCCAACTGGACCTTTGGGACTGGCGAAAAACGTCTGGACCTGCAGCCGGGAGCCTACCAGATCAACGCTTTTTACAAGAACGGTTTTGATATCGACGGCGGCATGAGCCATGAAGTGGTGCGTGGACGTACTGGCGTATTCAGCATCGATGGCCAGGCTGGCGAGCTGTGGAAGCTGCAGTTCAATCAACCGCAGAGCCTGCAACAGGCCAAGGTTTTCGAAAGCGAATTCAATGCCTGGGCGGTGAACACTCGTACCGGCGAGCGCCATGCGGCGGCGGTCGGACAGCGTAATAATTCATTGATTAACAATCTACTGGGCACTGCCGAACCAACTGATCAGCAATCCAGCGTGGCACCGCTGGACTCGGCCACCGCCAGCACGCCGGTAGCGATAGCTCCGGCACAAGGCGCCATCGCTCCGCTGCCCACCACAGTGGCCAGCGAGACCCTGCCACACAATGACGCCACCCTGACTACCCTGCAGCAGATGTGGCAACTGCTCAGCCCGCAGAGCCGTGCAGCCTTCCTCGAGTGGGCGCAGCAGTAAGCCTGTGGTACCAGGGGAGGGCGCAAGGCTCTCCCTTCATCCTCTGCCTTGTGGCATGCTGTCGGCCATGCTTATCCGTCAGTTGAACCATATAGGCGATATCGATCCGGTCCGTTGGGATGCCCTGGTGCCCACCGGCTATCCCTTCCTTCGCCATGCCTTCCTCGCCGCCCTGGAGAACAGTGGCTCGGTGACGCCCGCGCACGGTTGGGTGCCCATGCATCTGGTGGTCGAGAACCCCGATGGCAGCCTGCAGGCGGCGCTGCCGCTGTATCGCAAGATGCATTCCTGGGGCGAATATGTATTCGACTTCCAGTGGGCGCAGGCCTGGGAGCGGGCCGGGCGGGACTACTATCCGAAGCTGACCGCCGCCATTCCATTCTCACCGGTGCAAGGACCTCGGCTGTTGGCGCGTTGCCCGGACAGCCGGGGGCTGATCATCGACTGGCTGGAACATCAGTTGCTGGATGGTGCGGTCAGCGGTGCGCACTTGCTGTTCAACAGTGGTGAGGAGAACCGGGAGCTGCAGACTGCGGGTTGGGTACAGCGCCTGGGTTGCCAGTTCCACTGGTTCAATCAAGGCTACGGCAGTTTCGATGACTTCCTGGCCGCGTGCAATTCCCGCAAGCGCAAGAATTTTCGCAAGGAGCGCCAGAGTGTCGCCGCCCAGGGCATCGGGTTTGAGTGGCTGTGCGGTGCGCAGGTCACCGCGGCCGATTGGCAGCGATTCTATCCGTTCTACGCCGCGACCTACCTCAAGCGCGGCCGCCAGCCCTATCTGACGCCGGCGTTCTTCCAGCAGCTGTCGGCAGGGATGGCTGATTCAATCCGGCTGCTGTTTGCCCGCGATCAGGGACGGGACGTGGCCGGTGCACTGTTCCTGGTTGGAGCGGATACCCTGTATGGGCGCTACTGGGGCTGTCTGGAGGAGTATGACCGGCTGCATTTCGAGACCTGTTTCTACCAGGGCATGGAGCGCTGCATTGCCGAGGGGTTGAGCCGTTTCGATGCCGGCGCCCAGGGCGAGCACAAGCTGCTGCGCGGCTTCGAGCCGGTGCTGACCCAGTCGTGGCATCGGTTGCAGCCGGGACTGCATGAGGCAGTGGCGGACTTCCTGGTGCAGGAAGGCGAGGGGATGAGGGCCTATCGGCAGGATGCCATGGACTACTTGCCCTATCGTCGGGAAGACTGATCCGCCCGACGATGGGTGCGGGACTTACTCGGCGGTCTCGACGCGCTTGGCGCTGTTGATGATCACCGGGTTGCGCGGTACGTCGCCATGGCCGTTCTGGGTGCCGGTCGGTACCTTGCCGATGGTTTCCACCACATGCTCGCCGCTGACCACCTTGCCGAACACGGCATAGCCGAAGTCGCGGCCGCCATGGTTGAGGAAATCGTTGTTGTTGAGGTTGATGAAGAACTGGCTGGTGGCGCTGTCGCGCACTTGGGTACGGGCCATGGCAACGGTGTAGCGGTTGTTCTTCAGGCCATTATCCGCCTCGTTCTTGATCGGCTGGCCGACGGCGCGCTGGCGCATGTCGGGAGTGAAGCCGCCGCCCTGGATCATGAACCCGGGGATCACGCGGTGAAAGATCAGGCCGTCGTAGTGACCGGCATCGGCATAACGCAGGAAGTTCTCCACCGAAATCGGCGCCTGCTCGGCATTCAGCTCGAGTTCGATATCCCCGTGGCTGGTGCTGAGCAGCACGCGGGGGTTGTCCGCCAGGGCGGTCGAGGCGGCGAGCAGCAGGGCGCAGGTTCCGATCAGTTGTTTCAGCATGCTTGGCTCCATGGGCAAGAGGATGACGCGCAGCGCGTCAGGTCAGGATCTGGTTGGCGATGAGTGTAAGCACAAGCGCGCCCGGGCACAACGAGCGCGGGCATATCCGCTGTGGCGCTCAGGCGTCATGCGAATGCTGGATGATCAGGTCCGCCAGTATGCGGGTGGCTGGTCCCAGTGGTTTGTCCTTGTTGGCATAGAGGAACATGTAGGCGTTGCGCTGGCCGCCCTGGTCCAGCGGCAGTGCCTTCAGGCTGCCCTGGGCCAGTTGCGCCGCGATCTCGTGCCGGGGCAGCCAGGCAAAGCCCAGGCCCTGGGATATCAGCTTGGTTGCGGTGCTCATGCTGGTGACCGTCCAGCGATGCTCGGCGCCGAGCCAGCCCTCGTTCCGCGGCTGGCGCCGCCCGGAATCACGAATGACCACCTGCAGGTGGGTTTCCAGGTCGCTGTGGGTCAGGCTGCGGTTGAGCTGTTGCAGAGGGTGCTGGGGGTGGGCCACGGCGATGAACTCGATGGAGTTGAGCTGCTGCGGCAGATAGCCGGCGATGCTGATGCCGGAGATGGCCAGGTCGGCACTGCCATTGAGCAGGCATTCCTCGACGCCGGAGAGGACCTCTTCACGTAATTGCACGCGGCACCCCTGGCTCTGTGGCATGAAGGCGCCCAGGGCACTGGCCAGGCGTTCGGCGGGGTAGGCGGCATCGACTACCAGCTGCACCTCGGCTTCCCAGCCCTGGTCCATGTTCCAGGCCAGTTGCTCCAGCTGGCTGGCTTCCTTGAGCAGATGCCGGGAGCGCCGCAGCAGGGCGCCGCCGGCATCGGTCAGCACGGCCTTGCGCCCGGATATCTCCAGCAGCGGTACGCCGAGCTGTTCCTGCATGCGCGCGACCGTGTAGCTGACCGAGGACTGTGAGCGGTGCAATGCCTCGGCGGCCTGGGCAAAGCCACCATGATCGACGACCGCCTGCAGGGTGCGCCATTGTTCAAGGGTGACGCGTGGTGCTTTCATCAATGGTTTCTCTGGCCTATGGTGAATGGGCAGCATGACTGCGAGGATGAATGCAATGTATCAATTTTTACTGGTCATCGGCATAGCGCTGCTCCTGCCATCGTCAGCCTGGGCCTTTCCCATCGACGTGGAGTTGCAACCGGGCGCCGAGCAGCTATCGGTGCGGACTACCGACCTGAGCAATCTGGCCGCGCTGACGCTGCGCAACAATGGCGAGGTGACGCTGCAGTGCCAGGTGACCTTCGTCAATGGACCGGAACGGCCAGCGCCGCGGCGGTTGCGTCTGCAGCCGGACGCAGAGGCGACGGTCAGTCAGTTCTTTCGGCGGGCGATCAACCGGGTGCGGGTGGATATAGATTGCGCAGTGGAGGAGGGAAAATAAAAAACCCGGCATGGCCGGGTTTCAGTATCTGGCTCCGCGACCAGGACTCGAACCTGGGACCCAATGATTAACAGTCATTTGCTCTGCAGAGCAGGGCAGGCGGGCCAGGGCAGGGCTTGTACGCGGCAAACGACGCAAGTGATCACGTATTCCATTCCTCCTACGGAGTACGTGAAATGCAGGTATACACAGTCTTATCGACCAAGGGTGGTGTCGGCAAAAGCACCACCTGCGCTCACCTCGGCGGTCTGCTGGCCGACGCATCTCTCAGGGTGCTGCTGATTGATCTCGACAATCAGCCGACACTGTCCAGCTACTATCAGCTTGAAGCGGAGGCGCCTGGCGGTACCTATGAGCTGATAGCGCTCAACCAGACCGCAAGCGAGCAGGTGGTATCCAGAACCGTTATCAGCGGTCTGGATATCGTCGTATCCAACGACTACCACGCGCAGCTACCCCAGCTTCTGCTGGCTGCACCGGATGGCCGTTTCCGGTTATCCAACCTCATACGACAGTTCGAATCACGCTATGACGTGGTCATTCTCGACACCCAGGGCGCAAGGTCGATCGTCCTGGAAGCGGCTGTCCTTGCCGCTGATCATGCATTGTCTCCCATCACGCCTGAGCTCTTGTCAGCACGCGAGTTCATCAGGGGCACGCTTGGGATGCTGGAGGAGCTGGAGGTACTTACCCAATACACCAACCTGGTTGTGCCTAAAGTGTCTTTGCTGATCAACAGGCTGGATGAAACGCGGGATGCCCGTGAGGTGAGTGCCGGCCTGTATCAGATGTTCTCTGCCGACACAGATGCCCGAGTTCAGGTTATGTCGGCACCACTCAGGCATTTGACTGCTTTCAGGCAGGCTGCGGCGCTCGGCCAGCCTATCCATCGTTTTGAGCCTACCAAGCCCGCTGGACGCAAGTCACCCGCCGGTGCAGATCAGATACGAGCGGTGGCCATGGAGCTGAACCCGGAGTGGTGTCCGCTCCTGCAGGTAGAGGCCAATCAAACAGTGGGGGGCGCAAGCGATGCAATCCACTGAGTCGAAAAAACGTGTCACCCAGGATGTTGGACGGTTGCCGCCTCACTCGGTCGAGGCCGAGCAGGCGGTATTGGGTGGTCTGCTGCTCTGCAATGACGCCTGGGACAACGTATGCGAGATCATAACTGCGACTGACGCTTTCTATGTGCCGGAGCACCGGGTGCTCTGGAAGGCGATCCAGGGGTTGGTCACGCGGAGCCTCCCTTTTGATGTTGTGACGGTGGCGGAATACCTGAGTCCGGACGAAAGCAAGCTGTTGGACTTGAGCTACCTGGGCAACCTTGTTCAGAACACGCCATCCACTGCGAATATTCATGTCTATGCACAGATCATCAGGGACCGCTTTCAACTACGTCAGTTGATGTTGATCGGCGCCGATCTCAGTCATGAGGCGGGGGCAGGGGATTTGCCTGGGGTGGAACTGGTCGAGCAGGCTGAAAAGCGGCTGGCCAGTCTGGTTGAATCACCAGGCAAAAACTACATTCCTTTGTCAAAGACGCTGGCCGAGGCCATTGACCATATTGATCACAGCTTCAACAAGGGTGATGGAATCACCGGAGTCTCCACTGGCTTTGTGGATCTGGACAAAGAGACTGCGGGGTTGCAACCCGCAGACCTGATTATTGTCGCCGGACGCCCTTCAATGGGGAAAACCACCTTCGGTGTGAACCTGGTTGAGAATGCGCTGACCGCAAGGGCGGAGCAGCCAGCATTTATTTTCAGCCTGGAGATGCCCAGAGAGCAGTTGGTTATGCGCCTGCTGGCCAGCATAGGCAAGATCAACCTGCAGCGTTTGAGAACAGGCCAACTGGAAGATGACGATTGGCCAAAGCTGACGCTGGCTGCCACTAAGCTCAAGCAGCTGGAAGACCGGCTGATCATCGACGACGAGGGCGGCTTGTCGGCCAGCGCACTCAAGGCCAGGGCACGCCGCTTTGCACGTCGCTTTGGTAAGCCTTCACTGATCATGGTGGACTACCTGCAGCTGATGCAGGAGCCGGGCAGAGAGAACCGCAATCTGGAGATTGCATCGATCAGCATGGCCTTGAAACAACTGGCCAAGGAGTTGGGTGCGCCGGTAGTGGCTTTGTCCCAGCTCAACCGTTCTGTCGATCAGCGCCCCAATAAGCGTCCTACCAATTCAGATCTGCGTGACTCCGGCTCCATCGAGCAGGACGCTGACGTGATCATGTTCGTGTACCGGGATGAGGTTTACCACCCCGATACGCCGGATGGTGGAACTGCTGAAATCATCATTGGTAAGCAGCGCAATGGGCCGATTGGCACTGTTCGACTGGCATTCAATGGCAACTGCACCCGCTTCGACTCTTTGGAATTCAAGCATCGGGAGGGATTCTGATATGGCCAAATCATCAAGAAGCATTACCACCGATCAGGTACTGGACGCAGCTAAGTTCCTCAGTTCTCAGGACCTTCGTTCCATGCAGTCCCGGCTGACCACCACCGGTAAAGAGCTGGCCAAGCTAGCGGAAACATCATCGCTGAACAGTCTGCTGAGTAACGAAGAGAAGGCTGTGCTTCAACGGGCAGCGGGAGTGGTGAACACTGTCAATGCCCGCATTGCTCACGCCAAGGAAAAGAAGCAGCGTGATGAGAAAAAACGAGAAGCGGCTTTCAAAGCCAGACATGCGGAAGCTCGGAAGCTTGCGCTCCAACGCTTTCCATTGCCGACGGTCAATTCCGTTGAGCAAGGCGTTGAGGTTATCAGGGTGGCTCTTGTCCTCAACCATCTGAGGGTATTGCACTATTTTAACACTGCTGATCAGTTCGCCGAAAAGTGGATATCCAGGGCCAGGCATACACCGACCAACGGAGACAGAGCCAGCCGCCTGCGACGCGAGCTTATGTTCCTTGCAAGTGAAATTCTGCGGAGCGTGGAAGACGCACTGGCCAACCCTCCCGATGATGATCAACGAGATCTCAGAGCGCTTCTCGACATCCTGATGGCGAAGGCAGATGAAGTACGCCCACAGGTGCTGGAACAACAATCGGCGGTCATTGAATCCTGGACCGCAGCGCTGACTGAGGTGGGGGTGGGCAATGACTAAATCATCCACGTCTTTTCGTCTAAGCCACTGGTGCCGCAACTGCGACCGACATCTGACTGAGCTGCAAGCACGAATTGTTTTCCCTGGGGAACGCGCTCATAAGACCAGGTCAACGCTATGGGGTTGTCCTTACTGCCACTCCCATGAGGTTGAGAAACTTCGGGAGGTGCGAGCATGAACAGCGTGAGCACACTCGGAAAGCTGAAAAAACCTCTCCAGGAGCTGGCTGACTTCGCCATCAGCCTGGGCTGGCAGGTGAGCCGTACCAGAGGCGGTCATATTCGGTTCACCAAGCCGGGTTATCCCCCCATTTACACCTCATCCACGCCAAGTGACCCGCGAGCCGCGCTTAATGCTCGAGCATTATTGCGTCGCGCCAAATGCCGCCAGGCGAGGAGGGCATTGTCATGATTCCAGATCGCATTATGCGCAAGATCGAGCGTTGCCTTGCCCTGTCATCCAGTGCCAATGCCAACGAAGCTGGAATTGCGTTACGCCAGGCACAGAAGCTGATGGACGAGTATGGCCTGACCCGCTTGGACGTGGCGGCTTCTTCCATTGAGGAGAAGAGTGTTGGCTCGAAGTCCGGCAAAACGCCACCGAACTACCTTGTGGTGCTGGCCTCAATGGTGGCAGACGGTTTTGGTACCGAGGCCATTTATTCCGTCCGTTACTCCCGGCAAGGCTACATCGGGAGCTGGTCTTTCATTGGCCCTGACGGGAGCCCGCGAATCAGCGGGTACGCCTATACCGTGTTACAGCGCCGGCTGCTTCAGGATCGCAAGCAATACCAGGAATCCCTGCCCGCACGCTTGAAACGTACCACCAAAATCCGCAGGGCCGATGCGTTTGCGGAGGCCTGGCTGGCAGCCGTAAAGAAACAGGTCATCCCAGCCGCACCTACCGAAGAAGCACGGCAGGCGATTGAACATTACCTGTCAAGGCATCACGACAACCTTGAGGATCTTACCGGCAGGGCAACTGGTGAACTTCGCCGGCATGACCGCTCTGCACTGACAGCGGGGTATGAGGCCGGCCGTTCGGTACAGCTCCATCAGGCAGTAGAACAACGTTACACAGAGGTACTGACCCATGACTGATATTCGATCTTTCCCAAACAAGATGGCAGCGGATACTCGTTTCCAGTGCCAGTACTTTCTCTGTGTTGAGCTGGACCCGACATTAGCCATGAAACAGTTGGTTGAGCCAGCAAACGCATGCTCCAAATTGCTGCAGCAGTTACTCAACGATCACGCATTGAAGGATGGTGAGGCCTGGCAGTATGAGCTGGAAGATGTACGCATGATCCTCCAGGCAGTGCGTAATCCTTTGACAAGTGAGCAGGACCGGCGCCGCTGGGTGCTTCTGGAACTGCAGGAGCAACCAGACTTCGAGCTGTATGCCATTGCAATCGACGGCGTGGCCACGGTACTGAATCAGCTGACGAATGTGCCGGACTGGGATGAGATGGTCGCCGGCCGCCAGCTGGTACTCGCTCTGAATGATTTGCACGACAGGATCATGACTGCGGTACATCCAGATGGTCAGGCGCTGTTGGAAAATCAGCAATTGGTAAGGGGACTGTGATGAGCAAGAACCTTTCCACTGCAGATTACATGGCGAAGCTGCAACAGCCTGGTCCAGCGTTACGGACAAAGCAGGTAGACAAACTGACAGCGCCGCTGGCCGAGATGGCCATGCAGATAACGCTGGACCAGGTGCGTCCCTATGATCGCAACCCGCGTACCCAGCGCAACTCGAAATATGATGAGATCAAGGAGTCCATCCGCGAGGTAGGACTGAAACAGCCGCCGCCCATCACCCAGCGACCGGGTGATGACAAGTTCATGATTTCCGATGGTGGCAATACCCGCCTGTCAATCCTGAATGAGCTGTACCAGGAAACGGGAGATGAAAAATACTACCGCTTCTGGTGTGTATATCGGCCTTGGCAGTCGGAGCTGGCCACCATGGCCGGGCACCTGTCCGAGAACGAAAACCGCTCGGACCTGACCTGGATTGATAAGGCTTTGGGGGTGGCGAGGCTCAAGCAAATGCTGGAGGAGGAAGCGGATCAGGATTTGTCGCAGCGTGAATTGGCCAGACGGTTTCTCGAACTGGGCTTTTCCGTCAGTCAAAGCCATATCAGCCGCATGCTTTATACCGTTGAGCATTTCTGGCCGACATTGCCAACTACCTTGAAAAGTGGCTTGGGGCAGCCGCAGATCCAGAAGCTGATCGCCTACCGCGAAGCCTGCCTGGAAATCTGGAAGCGCTGCGACGCCAAGCCGGTGGAAGAGTTTGATCCGGCCTGGCATGAGATCCTCGGACAGTTTGACTATGAGGAGCAGACCGAGCTGCCCTGGTCGATCGTTGAGGATCGTCTGTTGGGCATGCTGGAGGATCACTCAGGTGCACACCTGCATACGCTCGATTGGTGCCTCAGGCGCTTACTGGAGTGCAGGAAGCGGCGCCAGAGCATTGATGACCCAGAAATCTGGCATCCATTGGTTGTGGAGATGGAGCGGGTGCGTGACCCTTCGGCGCATCCATTGAAATTCTACCCGCCGTTGCCGGGTGAGGAGGAGGAAGCGCCCAGGCGCGAGCGCAAACCGCGTCAGGAAGAACAGGGACAGGCAGAAGAAGGTGCTCCTGTCACTGAACCTCCGGGGAATGCCCTCCCCAGCACGCAGAACGAAGATGAGGAAGAGAAAGCCCGTCTGCAGGCGGAGATCGAGCAACTGCGTAAGGAAAAAGAGCAACTGCTTCGACGTGCGCCGGTTCCCTCGCCGAGTGTGGTGATCGGAGAGGGAGTGGGTTCGACGGACGCTGAGCTGGATAACGATGCGGAAGCACTGGTATGGGAAGCTGGCCAGCAGCCTGCGACCATTGACTCGGCAATGACGGGCGAATATCAGGATGAACGCTCAGATGAGCAGCGCATCGCTGACTTGACGCTGTCTCCTGTCATCGAATCCGAGAGCAAGCGCAAGATGCGTCACGCAGTTGCGGAGTTGCAGGGAGGCAAGGCGGGCAACTTTGAGGACTTTGCTGTTCAGGCAATTCCCCTGATGTCCGCCGGCCCACTGACGGCGGTGACCGATATCTGGTGGATCGATGATCATGGTAAGGATCCGCGTACGCTGCGGTTCCTGATTTTCCGTCTGGCGATGGCGATTGGGCAATGGGCAGGTTTTCCACTAACGGACACCCCCGAGGGGGATGCGCCGCTGCAGCGCAATCAGCAGGAAGGTATTGGTTATGAGCTATATCCCCTGGCCGGCGAGCTGGAGCATAGTCTGGTCGCCCAGCGTGTCTGGCAGCTGTTGGCAGCCCTGAAAGGGGAAATGCAACCGCTTTATCCCTCTGACATTACCTTGCTTGGCGAACTGCTGGGAACCACCGATAACGAAGGCTTCATGCCAGATGAGGTTCTGATCCGGCTGTTCCGTCTGATTCGCCTGGTGCGTGTTCTGCACTCGCTTGATAAAGGAGAGTCCTGATATGGATAGCGTCGTGACATTGTCCATTCTTCGTCAGGCCATCACCTATGTGCGTGAAGGCAATATGCGCCGCGCCAGGGCACTGGGCTTTACTGACTCTGAACTTCGGGAGTTGCGCCGTTTGAGCGCAACCGATGTGGATGCGTTGGCCAGTAGTAACCCGGTCGTATGTAGGCTGTCGGTGGACCATGAGTTGCTTGGCGGTGTGTTTCGCCGTTTGAGTACAGATGTGGACCGAGAGCAGACGATTGACCGCTGCCTGATGCTGGGTGCATCAGTGCAGATGATGTATTCCTTCTTCGGCCTGACTGGCAATGACTGTTCGACCCGGCGGGCGTTGCTCGGTCTGGAGTCAAGGCAGGGGCGTCTGGCTATGCCTTCGGAAGAAAGCGAGCATGACGCTTATAGAAGGTGGCAGCAGATCTGCGATGTACCTGACGATGTTCGGGCGGCGGATGACATCCAGGGTATGATCGTGCTGGCAGAAGAAACCAACATTCCCCTGGGCGTGGTATGGCAATTGGTGAAGAACTGGAGCCGGGCCATGATCGATTCGCCCAACAGACTCCAGCTGCTGCCTGATGGGGGGCGTGCATGCGCACGGTAGATGACTGGCAGGTGCTGGTAGGTAGGGCCACATCTGCCATCACTCAACGAGCCGATGCGGGTACAACAGAACCATCCACTGGCGAAACACTGGATGGTTTGCTGTTTTTTGGTAATCCGCATGAGACCGTTCCCAGGGCGCTATTGCTGGACAGCAGCCTTGGGGCGGTGGACGTACTGGGGTGGCAGATGATCAGATTGTTATCGACATCTGATCGCACCACAGCCTTTCCTACCTACGATCAGTTGCAACCCCTGTTGAGATCTGCGCCGGGTACCAGCGCTTCCCGCGGCACAGTAGCCCGCGTGATTGCGGTTCTACGCCTGACTCGTTGGCTGAGTCTTTGCCATAAAGCACGGCATGATACCAATGGACGGATCATGGGGAACGTCTATGCGCTGCACGATGAACCTTTGGCAGCGGATGAAGCGACGATGTTGGACCCGACCTACTGCGAGTTTGTTGAGCATTGCCTGGAGCACAGTAACAGTGCCGTGCGAGCTGTTGCCAAACTGGTGCTTGATGAGATGCAGCAAGATGGTGGAGGTCGCTCGGTATCTCGTCTTAATCGCCGGATACAGCGCTTTGCGGAGATGAGCCAGGGTAGGTCACGGAAGGCTCAGGCAAGCGCAGAACAAACCCAGTTCCCAGAGCGAACCAAGATCGAGAACCAGGTGAAATCCCCTAGTTCTCAGAGCGAACTAGGGCAGTTCCCGGACGCTCCGAAGCCTGGTTCGCAGAGAGAACTAAGTGGAAATACGGGGCTTTGCACCCCGGTTCGCTCTGGGAACCAGGACAGTACAGTACAAGTACGTATTTATAAAAATACAAGTACTGTACCGGGCGACCAGGACTTGCTCTGGGATTCAGCTTTGCAGATGAGCGATCAGGAACGCTCTGATCTGACCCCGACACTCGGCCGCCTGGAGCGGGAGACAGCCCAATGGGTACTGGACGAAACCGCTGGCCGTGTGTCGGCGGGCAAGGCGCGGTCACCCAAGGCACTGCTGCGCTCATTGATCAATCTGGCCCTCAAAGGTGAGTTCAAGGTGACGACCTATGCCCATTCGGTACGGAGTGCACGACAACCCATGCCCGCTGTGCCTGTACAACCGAACGGCAATGTCCAACACACCGTTCATGTTACAGAACCTGAGCTACCGAGGATTTCCGCTGAGGAGGCTCATGCCAGCCGACAGAAGCTGTTAGCAGCCATGGGGCTGAGGCGATGATCGCCATACCTGGGAATTGTCTGCAATGGGATTCATGTTTTCCCTATCCAGCAAAAAATGTGATGCGCACAGTGGCGCCACCCATTGCATTTTCATTGTTTACAGGAGCTGGACACTATGGCTGAGATTGCTGTCGGAGCGCTGCGGAGCAAAATCGAGCTGACGCTACATACCTATCATGCTACCCGCACCTGGTGGGGCCGAGGTGTGGAGTCAGGTAAGCCGCAAATCATTGGCATGCGTCAGTACCTCGCTCTGGCAGGTCGAATCCAGCAGAACGCCGCCAAGGATGACCCTTATGCTGATGACTGGATGTTGAGAATTGACGCCAAGCTGGACGAGGTGCGTAGCGTCCTGGACCCGATTTACAAGTGGTCCATGAATATCCTGGCCGATGTGCCAGAAGAATTGAATATCGAAGAGAACATCTCGCAAAAACCGTTCAAGACCGGGGTCTATCCAGGAGGTCAGCAAGGCTGGCAGGGCATTCACTTGCTTATCCGCTATGACCGGGTGGTGCGGAATATCTTGCTGGCCCAGCACATTGCCATGATCACCCGCGATGAAGCTCATGAAAAGCTCAGGCTGAGCGGCAACGCTATCCGTTCCCTGTGTACCAGCACCCAGCGTTACCCCGGCCTGAGCGGTACAACCCGTGATGATTTTGCGGCCCAGAATGCCAGGGCGAGAGCAGCTATCGAGAAGTGGGGGGAGCTGCACCCCGATGTGTTGTCGGGCGTTCGTCGCAGTCCATATGCCCCCATTACTCGTACACCAGTTACGACTGAGATCAGTTCACGCAGTGCTGATACAAAGGCAGCAGAACCGGACCTGGATCAGTTGCAGCTGGAGGTTCAGGCTGCGAAACCCGAAGAGACTGGTTCAGGTCAGGGGTTATTGGGGGAGGGTGATGAGCTTGAGTGATGCGAGTCGCATCACTGGTGACTGGAATGAGGGTTTTGGTCACGGTTGATGCGAGTCGCATCACTGGTGACTGGAATGAGGGTTTTGGTCACGGTTGATGGAGGGTCCATCGCTGGTGACTGGAATGAGGGTTTTGGTCACGGTTGATGGAGGGTCCATCGCTGGTGACTGGAACGAGGGTTTTGGTCACGGTTGATGGAGGGTCCATCGCTGGTGACTGGAACGAGGGTTTTGGTCACGGTTGATGGAGGGTCCATCGCTGGTGACTGGAACGAGGTTTGTGGTCACAGCTGATGCCAGTGGCATCACTAGATCGCTGTGAATTAAACGGGTAGATACTCGGAGCTAGAGAAATGAGAGCAATGCAACGCAAAACAGATGAACCACGAAATAGCTACTCTTTACCACGACATAGCTACGAAAGGGAAAAGGGCCTTTTTCCTTTTAAGGGTAAGGGGGGACTGCTCAAATATATGGACCAGATGGAGGAGTATGCTGCGCACCTGGAACAGGCTGCACATGACTTCACCCAGCGTCATAACACCATGCTCAAGCAGTATGGAATCAATCTGACTCCCCACACCGAAAGCAAGCGTGGTTATCGAGTGCCGATGGTTCGCTGGCGTAACCTGCAGGACCGAACCATGGGGATGCCGCAGTTTGATCGAGTGATCTGTCAGGTCCGTTCAGAAGGTGAGCGTCGGATGCTGTATGAGATCGAGGTGGAACGCTGCCTTCTCAACAACCAGGCGGGGACAGTGAACACAACCATGCGGCGGTTGAAGACCACCTTGGAATCGCTGGAGCATGCCGAGGAAATGCTGAAGGCTGGACCAGGGCTCAGGACAGTATGAGACGGCCCGGATAGCCCTGTGTGAATACCTTTGAATCAGAAAACTGTTTTCCTGTGTCAGTAGCAGCTTGCTCAAGGCAATGTGTTCCCACATTGTTCAACGAGGTGGAGAGCTGCTGATGAGTACGCATTTCGAGGGTGAGGGAAATATTGGATCGGACCCGCAGGTCAAGGTGTTCCCGACTACAGACAACAGTCCGCCCCGGGGAATCCTGCGTCTGAATGTCTTTTTTGATAACCCTGTCTCAGTGGGTGAGGGCAAGTTTGAAGATCGGGGTGGGTTCTGGGCACCCGTTGAGATTTCCCGTGATGCTGCAACGTGTGAGCAGTGGTCCATGCTGTATCAGCGTGGCATGCGTGTGATGGTGACAGGGCGCATGGTGCAGGAGAGCTGGACCGGGGCGAACAACGAAGAACGCTCTGCCATGAAGGTGCGCGCTCGATCCGTTGGTATCCTGCCGTACCGTGTGGAACAGGTAATCATGGTCCAGCGGAATACTTCCGAACAACCGGCTCAGCAGACCTCATCAGCAGTGGCGGAAGACAGCTTTGACTTCGATGATGACCGACCGTTCTAGGGGGTAGTGATGAGAGTTTTCACTTTGCTGACGGTTGGGATTGCTGCAGCAATGATGGCAGGCTGTGCCAACGACCAGCATGTTTATTACCAAGGCAAGTGTATTTCCTGCATGAACAACCCGATCACGGGGGAACCGGTTAACTATGACCCGGCGACTTTGCCGGATGGGGCAATGACCGTTTCCGGCTTCAATACCGGGGCCAACCAATCATCGAATGCAGGTGGGATGCCAGTGGTTACATCGGGTAGACGAGTAACGGAGCGGCATGAGTTGAATATGAGCTATGCCGGTGATGTGGATACCGCTGCGGCGCTGCTGAAAAATGCATTCAACTACATGACGCCGGAGGAAGCTATTGCCGAGAAAGGCTCGACTGTTGGTCGATTGCTGTTCCAAGCTGGTGATAACGCCTACAGCGCAGTGCCGGGAGCCACCTATTCGATGACTAAGCCGCTCCGTAGCGGTAGCCTGACGACGCGGGTCAGCAAGGCTGCGAGAGGTACTGACATCCTGTTCACCTATACCATTCGCGAGTCTGATGAAAAAGGCGCGCCTCCCAGTGAGATTCTGGCCAGCGTGAAGTCTGTGGCCGAAAGAGCTTTGCGTTGACGCTTGGAGTCTGGGCGCGTTGGCCGTGAGGCTTTTGCTTATGGAAACTGTGGAGCGGCACTGATTGAGGAGCTTATGAAAAAGTCACCTATAGGCCGTGAGCGAGTTGGGATCACTGATGCAGCACGAATGCTGCGGGTGTCGGTGACTGAACTGAAAGATGCCATTCGCCATGGCAAACCGGTGCATGGTGTCCAGTTGCCCAAGGCGATCCTGATTGGAGCACATTATCAGTTCTGGTTGGACGAGTTGATGGCGATGGAGCTGCACCAGAGATGAGGGTTGTATGACTACGCTGGTTATTGTTGAGTCCCCAGGCAAGATCAAGAAAATCAGTTCGATCCTGGGCAGTGGGTACAAGGTGGTGGCCAGCGTCGGGCATGTGCGGGATCTGCCTGGCCGTGAACTGGGCGTTGATCCAACCAGCTTCACGCCCAGCTATGTGCCAACCGAACGTGGCAAGGGCGTCCTGGCGAAGTTGCGCAAGGAAGTGGCAGCTGCCGACCAGGTCATCCTGGCCACTGACCCGGACCGGGAAGGTGAGGCTATCGCCTGGCATCTGGCCGATGCGTTGCGACTGAAACAGCCGAAGCGGATTACCTTCACCGCCATCACCAAAGACAAGATCCGCGAAGCGATGGCTCAGATGAGGGGCATCGACTATGACAGGGTGCGAGCCCAAGAAGCACGGCGGGTGCTGGACCGGCTGGTCGGTTACAAGGTCAGTCCGGCATTGTCCGATCGCGCCGGTCACGCGCTATCCGCTGGTCGTGTTCAATCTCCCGCTGTGCGGCTGGTTGTGGATCGGGAGCGGGAGATAGCCAACTTCAAGCCGGTGAAGCACTTCGGTGTTGAGCTGCTGCTGCCGATTGCCGGTCACTGGCCGGAGAATCCCAAGGCCGTCTGGCGTGCACAGTGGGACACTCGGCCGCACCTGGCCAAGGGCGAAGAGTACCTGGTGGATAGAGCTTTGGCCGAACGGGTTGCCCTGGTGCGGGACGTGCAAGTAGCACGGTTCGAGAACTCCTTTTCCAATCGGGCGCCGGCGGCGCCGTTCACTACTTCGACGCTGCAACAGGAAGCCGGCAAGCGTTTGAAGATGAAGCCCAAGCGGGTCATGGATCTGGCTCAGAAGCTCTATGAGCAGGGGGCAATCACCTATCACCGTACCGATAATCCCAACCTCGATCCTGCCGGTGTCGAGGCGATTCGCAGCTATGCGCAGTCGGCAGGCTTGGAGCTGGCAGACAAGCTGCGTAGCTGGAAGGCCAAGGACGGTGCCCAGGAAGGCCATGAGGCGATTCGTCCGGCTGATGTGACGGCTCTGCGGGCAGGTGAGGATACTGAACAACAGGCACTGTATGAATTGATCTGGCGGCGGGCCGTGGCCTCGCAGTTAGCTGATGCCCGCTACGCTGTGCGCAAGGTGCTGCTGAATGGTGATGCCCAAGGAACACCGGTGCGCTTTATCGGTCAGGGCCGCAAGCTGATCGACCCCGGCTGGCTGCGGGTCTATGGCCAGGATGAACCAGAGGAGGGTGAACAGGCCGAGCCGGTCAACCCCATTCCCAAGTTGGAGGTGGGGCAACCCTTGCGGGCCGTGGATGCCAGGGTTCTGGACAAGGTCACAAAGCCACCGACACGTTTCAAGCAGCCAACACTGGTTGCCGAGCTGGAGCGTCAGGGTATCGGTCGACCGAGTACCTACGCAGCGATCCTGGAAAACATCACCAGCCGCGGTTATCTGATCGAGGACAAGAAAGGCTTCCTTTCCCCCTCGCCGACCGGGGAGGTGATTCGCGATGCCTTGGTGGGCACCTTTGCCTTCGCCAATCTGGACTTCACGCGGGAGCTGGAGGATGAGCTGGACCAGATTGCTGAACGGCGTGTGTCATACGAACAGGTTATCGGTAAGACCTGGGCGTTGCTGGACAAGGAGCTGGGTGGCTTGAGGCAGACTCAGGTCAATTTGCCGAAAAGCGCGGAGCATGCCTGTCCGGCTTGTGGCGCTGCGTTGCGCCGGCGCAAGGGCGCCAAGGGTTTCTTCTGGGGTTGTTCGGCTTATCCAGGCTGCAAGACTGCATTGCCGGATGAGAGAGGCAAGCCGGGTAAAGCCCGGGAGCGTAAACCGCAGCCGGAGCCGAGTGAACATGCATGTCCAAAGTGCTCCAAGCCACTGCTGCACCGTGTTGGCACTGGCAAAAAAGGGGCTTATGACTTTTGGGCTTGTAGCGGTTTTCCGAAGTGCAAGGCGTCGTTTGAGAACAGAAATGGAACGCCTGTGCTCGATGGGGCCAAGACGGGATGAAATGGGAGGAGTCATGGACAAATTGGGGCTGTTGATTTTTGCTTTGGCCATCTGGGGAGGAGTGTCGGGCCTCTTGCTGAGAAGTTACATTGGGGGATGAGCCAGTGTTTGAGGTAGATTCGATGAACACCGGCCAGTTGTAGGAATTCCTGTTATGTCCATTTACCAGCGGTTTTACGTCCAGACGAAATATCCGCGGCAGGTAGAGCAACTGATCATTGATACTCTCGGCGGCAGTGCTTGGCTTGAAGCAAATGAGAGGGGCGAGTATCTCTGGCCTGTCGTAGTTACTATCCAGGACAGCCGGTCGATACTCCCGGAGCGGTCCTATCATGGATCTCCGATGAGCCCGGTAGACGGACAGAGTGCGAGTAAAGCAAAACGGCAGTTTTGGGCTGCGGCTTCTCGCTGGCGGCGGTGTGAAACAGGTAATGCCCAAACCACTGAGAGGGTTGATTCAGTGCCCGGTTGGTATTGGCTACCGTCAATTATCGACTACGGCAGTGTTGAGGCTGCCTGCGTGGCCAAGGCCCTTTACACATCGCCTTTTGTAGAGCTAGTAGCAGAAGACAACGAAATCAGCGCAGACGCGACTGACTCGGTTGCCTGGATGATCGATTCAGAGCACTATTTTGATAAGGTCTGAGGATGAAGGCATTAAGGGGAGCTATGCAACGACCAGAGGGGCTTTGGCCGTTTACCGAGATGGTTCTTGATCAGATTGAGCTGATCGGCAGTCGAGTCCTCAAGATTGAAGCACGCGATGCCTTAGAACCGGAGGAGCCTGATTTTCTGTGGGGCTTGCTTACACCGCGCCTTGAGTTGTCCGAAGGGGAGTATATGACGATCGATCACGAGGCTGGCGAGTTCTCTGCTGCGATTGGCATGAGGGGGTGCAGTGGCGGTGATCCAACCTTCGCTGATCAGAATTTCCTACAGCCAACCATCGAGAATGCAGCTCTGGTCGCGCAGTTGTATTGCAATTATTTCACGCACCGTACCCAGTCATAGGTAAACGTCCAGAGCGTCAAGACGCTGCACCAAAAACGCCAGGTCCTGGGAAGGAGCTGGCGTTATTGTTTGAGGTAAAGGGTGGGAGCTGGATGGTGATGCTACAGGCCATGTAGCTGGATGATGAAGGCTGCTGTACGTATTGCATGTCCGGCAAGCCATGCGTCGGTCCGTACCCGAATCTGATGTGCAGCCGCGACTCGGTGATCTGTATGCGCGATTCCCGCACAAAGGGAGCCCAGGGTTCAAGCAGCGGGCACTGCCGGTGTGAAGCAATTGGAACATTGGCCAGCCATGGTGCCTCAGTGAAGCGTCATGGCTGGCCAATGTTGCCGGGTAAAGGGTGCCCTCGACCAAGAGGGCGAAGTACAAGGAGACTGGGTTCCGGGTAGCAACACCGTGGACGTTTGGACGTTGGAACCGTGCCTTTTCACCAGTCGCAGGCACTTATAGGGCAATGAGCCACAGGGACTCAAAGGGCGCTACTGAAACCGTCAGTAGCCAACGGGGTGAGCTTTCATTATCGGGTAGGAGGCCCTGTCGGTCAATGCTGGCCCGATCGGGTTAACATTTCCCATCGTTCGTATCCTAGCTGTGATCCATTGTCGCCTCATGTCCACTTGAGGAGCAGAATATGAGACATGATGACATTCTGAATAATCGCGCCAACCTGGTTGGCAATGGGTCTGACGCTGGTGGGGAATGCTGTGATGATGAGTTGGTGTTTGC
This sequence comes from Halopseudomonas xiamenensis, assembly GCF_014219065.1. Lineage (GTDB taxonomy): Bacteria > Pseudomonadota > Gammaproteobacteria > Pseudomonadales > Pseudomonadaceae > Halopseudomonas > Halopseudomonas xiamenensis. The sequence continues at coordinate 50,792 of NZ_JACLGO010000003.1, read as the reverse complement.
CTTGCGTGACAAGCACCACGACTTCAGTCTTGCGCTTCAAACTGTTCTCCAGTGCTTGAGATGGGCCGAGGTTGAAGGTGGCGTGCCACCGTTGCCAAGCGATTGGTGGATTCAAGTTAAGGGGCGCTATAAGATCCAGGATTGAGAAATGGTTGGAGCCGTCGACGGCATGGATATTTATAAACTGACCCCGAATGACAGCGGCTTTCGGCTCATCGAGCGAGCAGATTTCGAGAGCCGTACCGCGAAACGGGAGCGTTGGTACCGGACTAACAGTAGCGGTGAAGGAGTCCAATACGCTGTATGTCCGGTATGTGACAATCCTATCCAGATTATTGGGTTATACCGGCTTCCAAAGCATGTCCGAGCACCGTTCGGAAAACATGCCTGTAAGACCATTCCTGACTTGGCTTCTGATGACGAGGCGGCGAGAGAGCGTTGTCCGTACTTCAAGCCTCGCCAGCATGACCAGCATGCTCGGAAAACAACTGAAGATACTCAATCACAAAAGATACTGGAAATTCTGATTACCCAGTTTGACCGGGTCGAATACATATTGCGTAAACAGACGGGCATCCGTTTTTCACGGGCCAAGCTGAAGTCAATGTTGGAGACCTACCGGGAAACACGAGGGCACTTATACACTGGCGCGACAGTGATTAATGTACCGTGGATATTTGCCTATATGTCGAATGCGACAGCGCTCTTCAAGCAGCATGTGAGCAACAATGAGGCGCTGACTGAGGCGGTGGTCCAGAAGGTGGAGGGAGCGCAGGTTGGAGTTGATGGCCGGGTAGCCAACGAGCCGGGTTGTTGGTTTGACCTATCCGTCTCTTTCATTCATCACCGATACAAAAAGGACAAGGAGGAGGGTGGCCTTCAAGAAAGTATGGCGATGCTGGTCACGTCGGAAAGAAAAGGAGTTCTTGTTGATGTGTACAAACAAGTTATCGAATTCGACCATCAGTACTTCCAGAACCTGATCGATCAGCCGGACGGACAAGGTTACCGTAATATGGAGCTGGTCGCTCTTGCTCATGAGGTGCTCGGTGATTTGATTCGTAGGGGAAATGCATAAAACCCTGGAAGCGAATTAACACCCTCCGTTCGAGGTGGCGCTTACTAGGCTGATTGCTGTTGTAACACCGCAGATTGATGAGTGACTAATTCGTCTGCTCTACGTCAGCAGCCCTCATGTTCTCCGTCAGATGTAAGACGTTTGATGTACCTGGTATGGGGAACATCGACGGTGAGTAATCAAGCAGCCAGCGAAGGGCGCTTCGCGGTGTCGCCGGGTCATCTGTATTACTATGAGTGGCTCCAGCAAGACATCGTCCAGCTCCTAGGGGAGCATAGGGCACGAAGGCAATGTGGTTGGTCGCGCACCATCGCACAACGTCCTCTGACTCGGTATTGATCAAACTAAAAGAGTTCTGGATGGCTGCTATTGGAGCAATCTTTGCAGCCTCGATAGCTTGGGCAATGTTCACCTTGGACAGTCCCAGCGCTTTGATCTTTCCCTCCGCGCGCAGCTTTTCCAGCTCTCCAACCTGGTCGGCGAGCGGTACGTTTGGGTCAATTCTATGCAGGTAGTAAAGGTCGATGGCTTCGACGCCAAGCCGGCGCAAGCTAAGCTCCACGCACTGGCGTAGATAGGCTGGCACACCGCACGGCGTCCATTGGCCCGGGCCCTGACGGGTAAATCCGCCTTTCGTTGCAATGATCAAATCGTCCGCATAGGGATAAAGTGCTTTGTGGATCAATGCCTCCACATCATGCGGGCCGTATGCGTCAGCAGTGTCGATATGCTGGACGCCTGCTGCAATTGCTGAACGTAAGACCCGGATCGCGTTCTGCTCGTCCCTAGGAGGCCCCCAAATCCCAGGCCCTGTCAGCCGCATGGTTCCAAACCCCAGGCGTCGAACCTTCTTCCCGGCCAGCATGCCATGCGATGAATACGTCATGCTAACCCCAAGCGTTGAAATACGTCGGCAGTGACATGCGCGAGAATCCGATTGCGCGCCGGGGGAGAGAGCACCCTGTGGGCGATAGCGTGTCGGTCAAGAAGGTCATGAAGATGAGTGTCAACCGCTGTCCTGAACCAGGAGTCAGTATCTCGACCAGGGCCCAGCGCAATCGAGTGATCCAGCTTCGTGGCAAGAACAGTCGTGTAGTTTGGGCCATGGTTGATCATCAGGCTTCCTATCGTTTCCAGCTCATGCGTAGCGATATTTATGCCTCGATACTCGACTGCTGCGCACCAATAGGCCACTGCATCAATGACTGGCCTATCTACCAGAACGACGTCGGCCTTAGCGCGCGCAGCATGCTCTGCCTCAAGCGTCCGTTCGATGAACCACATCGTGGAATCGTAAGTGTGCTGGGTCAGCAGAGGGATGCCTTGTTGCACCGCCAATGCCCCAAAAGAAGGAACGGTTTCGACGCGAATGTCCTTTAACTCAAGACCTGCTTTCAACTCTTTGCAGAAGGTAGATTTGCCGGTCGAATGGGTGCCAGCAACCCCGATGACGATTGAACTCACCACAAGTTTCCTTGTTCTGGTGCTGGCTCTTCTTTGTCGATCTGAATCTTGAGCTGCGCGATTTTGCACACCTCTATCCAGGTCTTGATGAGTGAGTCTTTGATCAAGCGGCTCAGGAGTAGGGCGGTAACACGAGCATCCTCTCCGGCACGATGTAGCTCACCGGAGACTTCACTGTCCAGGCCGGTCATAGCCAGCAGCGCAGAGAGGCTATGGCTTTCAGCATCCGGATACACATGGCGTGCGAGCTTCAGGGTATCTATCACACCTACTGGAGCCCAGTCGGGCAAGTGGCGCTTCATCACGCCATAGTCGATGGAGGCGTTATGCGCTACGAACCACTTGCCCTGAAGCTGCTGTTCGACATCGTCCTGCAGCTCCTTCCAAACGGGTGAGCTCTTCACGTTGGAATTGCCGATGCCATGCACACGTTTGGCTTGCCAAGTGATAGGATTCGGCGGCTTGATGAGCCAGCTCGAAGGTTCTTCACCTTCAACGACTGGGAACGATGCGATAGCTAGCTCCACGAGGTCAGGCGGCGTGTGGCCATTTCCTTCAACGTCGACAATTACGATGGGCTCGGAGGGCCACTGGAACTCAGTGTCTGTCATGAGATTTTCCTCTGCGCTTCTGCGCGTCCATGGCGATCGTAGTGGTGCGGTTTGTCGGCGTCGTGTACCTGATATCTAAGGGTGTGCTGCATGAAATACCGCCGTTGTTCATCGAGGCCGCGAACAATGATGGAGCGATCTGTTATCACCGGCTCACCTTCGGCACCTAGGCGCTTGCATAGGCTGTTTAGCAGCTCCTCATCTGGCTTCTTCCAGGCGCTCTTACACGTTGAGTATTGAGCGGTTGGGCAAGTATCACAGAGCTCAGTTATGCCGAAGTGACCGTTGTAGTCCGGCTGCTGGTGAGCATAGGCCACACCGCAGGAGGTCTTGCGGAAAATCGGGGTGCCTGTAGCGTGCGCTTGATACAACCCTAGCAACCGTTGTTCTTCCTCCAGTGGCAAAAGCTTGCGCCTGGCGGTTGAAGTGTAGGGTTCGGGGATACCTTGGTTTTGGTAGTACTCTGCAATTTCTTGACGGTAAAACAAACCGCTAAATACGGTTGCGTGAGCGTGTTTGGCCAACTGAGCAGCACGAGCGATGTGTTCCTTGGAGTCGTTGAGTCCCGGGATTATGGGGCGCCAATAAAGCAAGGTTCGGTAGCGCTGCGCATGCTTGAAGAGGGTGTGCAGGCTATTAGCTGCGATTGAGGATTTGATCGGTTCAATCTTGGGGTCGTCGATTCCAGAATAGGTCACTAGCACTGTCAGTTTGATATTGGACAATGCATTGAAGTGCTCGCAGTCCTTCGGAGTCACTCGCCAGCGGGTGATTATCAGCACGTTGTTAGTAAGCCCCGCCTGATCCAACAACCGCAGGAGGTTATGAGTGTGGGTTTTGACGTCCGGTAGCATCGGGTCGGTGGCTCGATTGAACAGCTGAATTGGTGTGATATGGGGCTGGAAGAAGCGATGGGATACGAATTGTTCAAACGCTTCCGTATCGGACATCAATGCCTGAGGCTTGCGCTGATCGAAGTTTCCGAACAGGTGCCTCACGCAGTAGCTGCAATCCAGTGGGCATCCCACGATGTGGTTCAGGCTGAGGCCGCTTTTGCGGTACTCGACGGGATCTCTCAGGCTCGCGTTAACCAGTGATCGCTGTGAAACGTCGATGATGGCAACGCCATTATCCATTGATGTGCTCCTCGCGGCTCGACGAGCCGTGGATTTCTTATCCCATTCTGCTTTTAGCGCTCGGTCTCAGTCGCTACGAGAGTCATGAATCGCAAGGTTATCAATTTGCCATCAGCTCAGGCAAGGCTACCTAAGGATACTGCGAACAAGCCAGTGCCAACCTAGCTGTAGCCTGCTCAAAGCACTTTAGGTGCCGGACTCAACCGTCTGACTCATCCAGAGATCTGGGTTTCTGTTGCTAGGTATCGATTGATCCAGAACTGGCAGGCATAAATGGCGAGCAGGTTCTTGTGCAGTATCAACTTTATTCATGAGGTTGGTCAGATAGGAATAGTCGTTTGCTGTAAGCCTTCGAGCCTGATAACGACTATGCAGTTCAGCAAGCTTGGGCTGCGACATACCGTTCAAATGTGAGAGCTTTTCTATACGTAGCAGTAAGTAGCTGATAGCTTTGTTTCGTGCTTTATCCTCTGGTGTCTGTGTTGGGATGTGAGTGCCAGCTCTACCACCGCCTACACCAGACATCTCAGGTTCGTCGCCGTTCAGTGCGGTAAGGGTGAAGTCAGGAACTCGCTCACCCAGGTTCGATATGTTCTTCTTGGTACAAACCGGACCAGCGTGGGCTTCATGCTCGTTATCATCAACCAGTATGCGGACCTTGCCAGACGTGAGCGGGCGGGAGCAAAACGCGCATTTTCTATCATCTGAAAAGTCGATTCTGACCAATCTGTAAGGCATGAAATCTCCAGAATGTGATTTTCAATTGAGCATAGATGAGGTGCTCGCTACTCGTGAAACTGATGGTTCTGATCTCAGGAGACACGTTATGAGCATCCCACCGAAAATGAAAGAGCAGGTTCTGCATGAGTTGCAGATCCAGACCGAAGCATGGCTTGAAGTCGCGTCTCATCAGGATATTCAGGAACACCTGGCGGCGCTTCATGGTGTGCTGGCTGAGGATCTACCAGGAATCGAATGTGGGCGTTGGATGGATAGTCAACCGCCTGGCTGCATCTCTTGCCCTTGTTGCGAGGACTTTATCCTTGCGTTGATGTCGGTTGCTATCACGAGGCGGCCAGACCTGACCTCCATCAAAGCTTAAAAATCCTCAAAGCGAATTAACATTCTCCATCGCTGCCACAAACCCCTTCCCGCATTGTGCCCTCTGATCGACTCATCACGAGGGCACAAATCATGTCGTTTCGCTTACACCATTTCTCTTTGCTTGCCGCGGGCTGTGCGGTAGCCGCTTTGAGTGGCTGTGTACAGCAGCCGGTGGCACCCAGCTTGGCAGAGCAGTATCCAGACTCACAGCAGCTGGAGCTGCCCAGCTACCAGCCTATTGCCAATGATCTGTATGCCGAGCAGAAGCAGGATCAACGGGAGGTGCTGCGCACGGGTCGCTATACGCTGGTCTCAACAACTGCGCAGGCAGGGCAGAGCAACCTGCTGGAACAGACAGTTCAGGTCAGAATCCCGACCAGGCTCAAGGCTACTGTCGCAGATGGGGTAAAACACACGCTGGATCGGTCGGGTTACCAGCTCTGTTCTGCCAAAGGCAAACCTGCCCTGGAAACCTTGTTCAGCCGCCCATTGCCGGCTGCGCACTATGAGCTGGGGCCTATGCCATTACATGCAGCACTTCAGTTGCTTGGCGGACCGAGTTACCAGTTGCAGGTTGAGCCGGTAACGCGGGAAGTCTGTTATGGGTTGCGGGTAGCCAGGCTGACTCAGGCTACCGCGAGCGACGCTCCAGTTGCACCACCCACATCTTCCAACGTCCAGGTCTCACCGGTGCCTGATAGCCCTTCCCTGGGAGGAGGGCAGCCATGATGCGCCGAGGACTAATAACCGGTATGGCCATTCTCACGCTGGCAGGATGCTCAGGCTCGAATGATGAGGCGTTACTCGCTTGGCAAGCAGAGTACGAATCACGGTTGGAAACATTGGATATGCAACTGCTGGAAGCCACCGAGGCGTCTGAAAAGCGCTGGGAGCAGAGTGGTAACGGCATCCGCAAGATGTCAGTGGAGTACCGCGAGCATTATGACGAGTTTTTCAGTCAGCTTGCTGCCATGCGGGTGGTGGTAGATGAGTTCACTGAACAGCAAGGCAAGCAGGACCTGCTGATTGCCAGCTTGAAAGAAGAAGTCGATCGGCTTGAGGCGCAACTGACCAGGCTCCAGGCAGTGCGTACTACGCAGAGTAGCCCGGCTCCGCGTCGGCCTGCACCGACCAAGCCGGTTGCAACACCAAAGCCGGCAGCCCCTGCGTTTGATGTAACCGGTATTGAGGTGCGTGGTGGTCGGCCTTTTGTCGCGGTGGCCTCACATAGCGCGCAGTCGCTCAACGAAGTTCGGTTGTTGGAAGTTGGAGAGGCATTTTCAGGTTGGCGGGTTTCTCGCGTTGGGGAGCGTACTGCTGAATTCATTTCTGGTACCGGCTCTGTTGAGCTGACAGTGCAGTAGGAGATGAGCATGGCCAATCTGTTGAGTGCGCCGTTCAAGAGACTCGGATGGGGGTTGGTGTTGAGCTCACTGGCTTTCCAGCTGCAGGCCCACGAGAAACAGAGCCAACAGCAGGAGCTGCAGCTCGACCGGACGGAGAGTGCTGAAACCCAGCGTGTTGACAGTAGAGCAAAAGCAGCAGAGTGGGGCCTGACCGATACGGAGTGGGAGCGCTATGAGTCTCTGATGGCTGGGAGGCGTGGCATTCTGTCCCCTGGTCTTGATCCGCTGACAGCGCTGGGTGTCGAAGCTCGGACAGATCAGGAACGCCGTCGATATGCTGAGCTACAGGCACGTTTTGAGTATGAGCGTATTGAACGAGAGCTGGCCTACCAGCGTTCCTATGACGAAGCGATCCAGCGGATAGCAGGGGATCAGCCCCGCGTTTCAACATTCACAATGAAGCCAGAGTCACTTGCCTCGGCAGGCTTGGGCGCCTTGGGGCAGGCCGCTAGCCCGGTGCGCTATGACGTCATTGTGGCGATGGCAGACTGTTCAGGGTGTGACAGCGCGGTGCGGGATATGGTGTCTGACGGGCGAGCGGTCAATGTCTGGGTTGTCGATAGCGATAATGATGACGGCAAAATACGGCGTTGGGCGACCGGCCTTGGTATACCGGTGGAGCGAGTTACCAGTGGTTCTGTCACGCTGAACCATGGCACGGACCTGGATGTTTCAGGGCGATCGCTACCTATCGTCCGCCAGCGGTAGTGAGCGATGCGAAAGTGCTTCTTGGTAGTTCTGTCCTGTGTCATCTATTCCATGTTTGGGGTAATGCCGGCCAATGCCCTGGCTGCAGATCAACTCACTCCTGCTTTGTTTCAGAAAGTCGGTGACCAGCATGATGTGCCGGCGGACCTTCTGTATGCCGTGGCTCGCACCGAGTCTGGTCGAACGTTTGATGGTGAGCATACGCCCTGGCCCTGGACATTGAATGTCGCCGGGTTGGGCAGCTACTTCAATTCTCGCGCCGAGGCATGCAGGGCCTTGCGGGTTGCATTAGAGCAGACCAGCTTGGTGGACGTAGGGGTTGCCCAACTCAATGTCTATTGGAACCCTGGTCTATTCAGTGCGGGGAAGCGCTTCTCCGACCCCTGTGTGGCCCTTGATCCCCATGACAACCTTGATGCGGCTGCAGCAATCTTGCGTTCTCACTTCGATGCTACTGGTCACTGGCTGACTGCGACAGGGCGATACCACCGCCCAGCGGGAGGGGAGGCTGCCCGTCGCTATGCTGAGACGGTGGCATCCCACCTAAAGCCTCACCGCAACGCAGAAGCCCAGCGCTCTGCAAGGTCTTCCATCCTTTCAAATTCTGGGTCGGCCCAGGTACAAGCAGCCACAACTCGGTGGGTTGCGCCTGTGGCCATGGTCTGGATTTCCCCTGGAGGTTGAATATGTTTTTGATAAGCCGTGCCATACGATGCTTAACAACCGGGTGCATAGCGGCCATTGCCTGGTCCGGCGCTGCTCTGGCTCAGCCAGAGGGGCTACCCTCACTCATCATTGTTGCCGATGTCGGTGGCGAGCCGGCGCGCCCTTATTTCGTGGCGATCGGTGGTTCTGGAGTGCCCGAGCATGAGGGGATCCAGGCTGCGCGTACCGCGCCATATGCCATTGACGATATGTTGCCGGTAGAGACACCGACCCTTAGCCCTGGTCGCGTTGAGCGCCGTTCCTTGTCGATGCCGCCCGCTTTTTCACCTCTCTTTATTGTGGGAGATGATCCAGCAAGCCTGAGTTGGCTGGCTGCCAGGGGGCAGACACTGCTGCAGATTGGAGCCAGCGGCCTGGCCGTCAACGTGCAGTCGGCGGACTCGTTACAGGTGCTGCTGGATGTAGTCCCTGGCTTACGAATAGACCCTGTTCCGGGAGGTGAGCTGGCCACGCTGCTGGAGCTGACCCATTACCCCGTTCTCATTACCGCCGCGGGGTTGGAGCAATGATGGATTGCCTCGCCCTGGAACTACCAAGGGATGCGTTCGCCAGCCTGGAGCTACCCTTGATTAGCCAGCCTGTTGCGATTGGCGAGCAGGCCCATGTGCTGTGGTTGTGCCGCGCCATGTGGATAGCGTTACATGCCATGAGTCGTGATGTTACGCCCGCCGACCTGGTTGAACAGTTGCAGACTCAAGATCGGCTGGACCAGCTCTGCATTGATTATGCACATTCCTATCTGTCTGAGGAGGATGCCGAGGCCTGGCCTCAGATTGCAGCGTTAGTTGATAGCCTGTCAGAGCCTGCGTTACCTGTGAGATTCAAGCATAGGGATAAGCGTATTCCTGCGCTGAAACTGTATATCGCTGCTGCTCAACGGTCAGGGTTGAAGGCCAATGGTGTTTTTGCCGGGCTCACGGCTTTGAGTGACTATGACCCAGATCATTACCGCATGTTAGTGGCGGTTCTGGCACAGGATGGCTTGGCCATTGCCAAAGCTGCGATCGCAGCGTTGGAGACGTAGCCATGAGCCAACGGCACCCGATGGAGTCCTTGCTGCGCCCAGCGGTAGAGCTTCAAACCGTATGGGTATGTATAGGCTGCGCAGTGTTATGCGTATGGGCGCCCTGGTCGCTCGCTCTGACGCCCTCAATAGGACTGGGAATGGCAGCAGGGTTTCTGGCCTATGCTGCATACCGGGGCCGGCAAGCGTGGATCATTCTCAGATACCGCCGAAACATGCGTCGTCTACCGCGCTTTGCACTACGTAGTGAGCAGATTCCGGTGAGCGGCCGGTACCTTTGGCTGGGCAAAGGGTTTCGCTGGGAAGCTAAGCACACCCAGCGCCTGCACGAAGCGCAGCAGCCCAATACCCAGGTTTATGTCAGGCCGTCGAAGTGGTACCGACTCGCTCGACGTCTGGAGATCAAGCTCGATCGTCATACAGCTGCCAGGGTCGTGGTGAAAATGCTCAGTGCTGACGTACCACTCAACCCCGTAAGACCATTGCCTCCTGTCGGCGGTAACCCGGCTATTCATGCTGTGGAGTGGAAGGAGGAAGACGCATGGATGCCACTGGGTGAGCGTGTTGGCCACACTCTGGTAGAGGGCACGACGCGGGTAGGCAAGACCCGCATGGCAGAAGTGATGATTACCCAGGACATTCACCGGCCTACCAAGGATGTAGTGATCTGTTTTGACCCCAAGGGTGACCCGGACCTGCTGGTACGCATGTATATCGAAGCTGTACGTGCTGGTCGCCAGGATGAGTTTTACGTATTCCATTTGGGGTGGCCGGCACTGTCTGCACGTTATAACGCAGTAGGCCGGTTTGGCAGGCTATCTGAGGTCGCCACGAGGATTGCCAACGCGCTGCCCAATGAGGGGAATAGTGCCGCGTTCCGCGAGTTCGCGTGGCGCTTTGTCAATATCGTTAACCGGGCTCGACATGCCCTGGGACATCGGCCCAGTTATGAGCAGATCTTGACTGATGTGGTGAATATCGACGGTCTGCTCATCGAGTATGCCGAGCAGAAGCTGGAGGCTGCGCTACCTGGTGCATGGGGGCATGTTGCGGAGTTTGAAGGACGATTGAATGATCGGAACTGGCCCAGGAACCTCATGGGGCGCGACAAGCGCGTCGTAGCCTTGATTCAGTATCTGCAGTCACCTGATGTGTCGATAAAAGACTCGGTCCTGGAGGGACTGCTCAGTGCCGTGCGTTACGACAAAACCTACTTCGACAAAATTGTGGCGTCACTATTGCCGCTGCTGGAAAAGCTCACCAGTGGCCGCATCAATGAGCTGTTGTCACCAGACTACGATGACCTTGAGGACACGCGCCCAATCTTCGACTGGCTGCAAGTGATCCGCAAACGCGGCATTGTGTATGTCGGCCTCGATGCGCTGAGCGACTTCGAGGTTGCCCAGGCGATTGGCAACTCGATGTTTGCGGACCTGGTGTCTGTTGCCGGTCATATCTACAAGTTCGGTATTGATGACGGGCTGCCCAATGCTGTCAGTGGAAAGGTCGCCATCAACCTGCACTGCGATGAGTTCAACGAGCTGATGGGGCCAGAGTTCATCCCACTGATAAACAAAGGGGGTGGGGCGGGTATCCAGGTCACGGCCTACACCCAAACCGTTTCCGACATCGAGGCCAAGATCGGCAGTGCTGCCAAGGCGGGCCAGGTAGTGGGTAACTTCAACAACCTGATCATGCTACGGGTTCGGGAAGACAAGACGGCAGAGCTGCTAACCAACCAACTGCGACAGGTGAACGTGCAAACCCGCATGTTGGTATCCATGGCTTCGGACAACAGCAATCCTGACTCAGATGTGGATTTCACCAGTTCAGGGGGTGACCGTATCAGTACCGTGCAGGTACCCATGCTGGAGCCGGCCGACATCGTCAACCTGCCGAAAGGGCAGGCTTTCGCTCTGATGGAGGGCGGTCAGCTGTGGAAAATTCGCATGCCCTTGCCGTTACCGGACAAAGGCAAAGATGTTCCCGCAACGATCACGGATATCTCTGCCGGCATGCGTAAGCAGTACAGCACAGGGGACCGCTGGTGGGAGGCTGTCGCGCCGCCACCTGTGGAGATTGATCCTGAGTTGCGTAAAGCCTTCGATAGCTTCGCTATCGCAAATCCGGTAGTTGAAGCACAACCGGGCGCGTTCGATGATGCAACGGAGGGGCAGAGCTTTGGCTGAGGATACTCGCATAAAGACTGCTGAAAAGAAGCGTAGCGGCCTGGTATCAAATCTGTTGTCACTGCCGTTCAAGATCCTCACCGTGGTGCTGGTATCGATCCTGGTCTCGGTCTCGATTGAGTGGGCGGGGATCTATTTCGCCTGGTGGGGGTTGCCCGGCGCAGAACACGCAGAACTGGTGATGCGGCAGGAAATGCGCTGGCTGGATAGCAACTTTTCCCGTTCGTTGCTGGTGTCCGAGCCTGTGACGTTTGCCGGAGAGCTGTTGGCAACTGTTTATGACTGGTTATTCGTGCGTACCGGCATTGCCGGCTGGGCAGTAGAGACCTCCGGTTCAGGCTGGGTCGCTACGCTCAAGGACTACGTACTGGCGGCCATGTACGTCACCCTGATGACCCTGACCCGTTGTGTGATCCTGCTGCTGACCAGTCCGCTGTTTCTGCTGGCGGCGCTTGTCGGCTTCGTTGATGGCCTGGTGTTACGCGATCTACGCCGTTTCGGGGCGGGTCGAGAAAGTGCCTTCATCTACCATCATGCCAAAAGGTCGGTGGTCCCTGTGTTTATGGTGGGTTGGCTGATCTACTTGAGCCTGCCCTTTGCCATTCATCCGAACCTGTTTTTGCTGCCCTGTGCAGCACTGTTCGGGTTCTTGGTTGCTGTAGCGACCAGTACGTTTAAGAAGTATCTCTGAGCTGATAATCGGGGCCGAAACTACCGGCCCTGGTTGCCATATAAAACCCTCCGCATTGCACTTAATGTTCTCTATCGAATTGCCACCTTGGAACTTTGACACTGTAGCCAAAGCATCACACCGGGGACCGCTTGGCACATGTTGCACTTTAAATCGTTGATTCTTCCTCTAGCGCTGTCGGCATCCGTCGTATCTGCCATCCCGGCTTCTGCAGTGGAGCCCTATGACGAAATCCAGCGTCGTGATCTGGCATTGATCCAGGACCAGCTTAATCAGGTTGCAACTGTCCTGGATCGCCTCGAAGCGCGGCAGGCTGAGCAGGCCGGCCAGATCAACCTGTATCTGGACATTCCGCGCGTGCGCGCTGATGTCGAGGTCATTCAGCGCGGCCTGGATGAGTACCTATCCCCGTCACGTATGCCGCCAAGGCGCCTCGAGCCCATGGAAGACGATGTGGTCGGCCGCTATTTGAGGCAGGAGCCGTGACGCCAGAAGACGCCTTCAAATCCGGATCAGGGTTCGAGTCAGGCGATGTATGGGCGCTGATCGTTGGTGTTGGCTGTGTGGTGGTTTTGATCATCGCAGCCTGGGTTCTGACTTCTTGTTACCGGGGCTGGGCAAAAAACAATCTGGATGGGGATGAAGCCCTGCATACGGCAATCAAGGCGATTCTCATCATCGTAGTGATGTTCTGGATTCTGCTGTCTTGAGAGTCCGCTTTTTTGAAATGTACCCACTTACTAAGGAGCAGTTACATGAAGTTTAAACAGGTAATCAAGAGCGTTGGAGAAAGAACATCGCAGACCTTGGCTCTGGCTGGTCTCGGAATGAGCCAGGCTTTTGCACAAGGTTTGCCCACGATGGATGCGCCCTCTCAGGGTGGCGGTGGTGGGCTTATGAGCACGCTGCAGGGATACATCTATGACGGCGCAATTCTGATCGGTCTGGTTCTTTGCGTGGTTGCGTTCTTCGTGGTGGCATCAGCCTGTGTTGCATCATTCAAAGAAGCGCGTGAGCGGGAGACCTGGGGCAAGTTTGCGGTGACCGTTATGGTTGGGGTGCTGTTGATCGTCGCGATAATCTGGTTGGCCACTGAAGCTGCGCCGGTTCTCTCGCAGTAACGGGGGACGTATGGCCGAGACCATCAGTTGGGTACCCAAGCGGTTGAATGCTGCTCCGGTAGTGTTCAGGGGGATGACTGGGAAGGAAGTGGCCACGTTGACGCTGGCCGGCCTGGGCGTGTTCACACCGGTCGGCATTGTGGCGGCACTGATCATGGGCGTCATTGCTATGGCGCCTACAGTGGCCTTTCTTGGAGCAGGGCTGACGCTGTTCTTTGGCGGCACCATCATGCGCCGCCTCCGTAGAGGAAGGCCGACCTCTCTTATGTATCGTCAGCTCCAGTTCTACCTGGCGTGTAAGGGGTTTAGCTCAGCGGAGAAGCTGATTACCCAAACGGCCCGGTACAGCATTCGCCGAAACCCCATCCTCAAGCCCGATCTCAGGAGACAGTAATGTCCCAATACCGGAATGCCAATATCTCACGGGATTCGCATATCACTACGCTGCGCGCCATTTGTGGTGTTCTTGTGCTGGCCTGTGCTGCGATGTGGTGGGGATGGAACCAGGCCCCCAAGGATCTGACCATCAATATCCCGCCGGACCTGCGTAGCGGCTCAACCCAGAAGTGGTGGGAAGTACCACCCTCTACCGTCTATGCATTCAGCTTTTACATCTGGCAGCAGCTCAATCGTTGGCCAGTCAACGGTGAGGCTGACTATCAGCGCAACCTGCATGGGTTGCAAGCCTTCTTCACTCCCGCCTGCCGGGTAACGCTTAACGAGGAATATGAAATGCGTCGCAGCCGATCGGAGCTGCGGGGGCGGGTGCGGGGTGTTTTCGAGGTGCCTGGCAGGGGCTATCGGCCTGAGTCCATCAAGATCCTGGGACAGGACACCTGGATCGCAAACCTAGACCTGGTGATCAACGAGCAGTACGCGGGGGTGGATGTGCGTGATGTGTATGTACGTTACCCCTTGCGTGTCGTTCGAGCTGATGTGGATCGCGAGCGGAATCCGTTCGGCCTGCAGATTGACTGTTTTGACGGAGTCCCACAACGCCTGAACATGCCGGGGGGAGAACAATGAAAATGCATTTGTTGAAAGGATTGTTGTGTGGCGCTCTGCTGGCAGCGCCACTGGCCTATGCCGTCGAGTTGATGGAGTGGGACCGGACGCCGCTGGTGATCGACTTGCCGGTTGGTCAAGAACGACTGGTGGTACTGAACCGGAATGTGTCGGTCGGCCTGCCGGTGACAATCGCTAATGAGGACATCCTGCGAGTGCAGTCAACCGGCGGGGTTCTCTATTTCAAAGCCCATGAAGCGTTTGATACCCAGCGTGTTCAACTGAAGGACGAATCGACTGGTGAAATCATCCTGGTCGACCTTACCGCCAAGACAGGGGCGTCAGCAGAGCAGATCCAGGTGGTCAATGCCGAGAAAGTGGCTGAGGTCGACGCCGGCCAGCGCTCCGAACCAGCCGCTGAACGGCGCGCACCGTTGCCGGTGGTGTTAACCCGCTACGTTGCCCAGTCCCTGTATTCGCCTTTGCGAGTCATCGAGCCTGTGCCGGGTATCAACCGGGTAGCCATGCGGCTGCCGGAGTCGATGGCAACACTGATGCCAGCCTTGCCGGTGGAGGCCAGGCCAATAGCTGCATGGACCCTGGAGGGACTGCATGCGACGGCGATTGAGCTGCGCAATCAGGATCCAGACCGCAGCTTTGAACTGGATCCGCGTTATCTGCATGGGGCACTGATGGCGGCCACCTTCATGCACCCAACCATAGGTCCACGCGGGCATCTGGATGGCACCACGACCGTCATTATCGTGACGAAGGGGCCGCTGGCCGAGCACCTGCAGCTACCACGTATTCAGCCGGCGCCACAGGAGGGCTGAGTTATGTCGATGTCATTGAAGAGTAACGGCTTGCTGAAAATTCTGGTGCCAGCGGTTTTGGTCATTGTTGTGCTGATCGTCGTAATGTCCGGTGGTAAAGGCTCCGGGCGGCAGGCACAACAGCAGGTGGATGCTTCGCTCCAGCTCACATCAGAAGAACTGGAGCTGCTGGGAGTAGAGGCAGATACCCCCCAGGACACTGTGGCTACCCTGGTTGGTCGCGTCCGGCTGATGGAGCAGGATCTGCAAAATACCCGCAGCGAAAGTCGGCGCCTAGTGGAGCAGAACAGTAAGCTGGCAGAACAGAATGCCAACGTTGATCGCAGGCTGGAGGAAGTATTGCGCCAGGAGCGTCGGCGGATGCAGGAAGAGGAGCAGCGTAAGGAGCAGTCACTGTTGGCTCGCTTCGAGCGACAGTTCGAACAGCTGAAAAACAACTATACCTCGGATGCCGAGTCAGCCAGCGGTGGGGAGATGCCCATTGGGACGGGTAGGAATGACAGCCATCAGTACACTCCAGCCCCCTCTACAGTTTGGGTGACGCCGATGGACGGTGTGCAGGAGCAAAAAGGTCGGAACCAGGGGGAGTGGTCATTTCCTACCGCGTTTGCCGACGGCGTAGATGTGGTCGCGGATTCTGTGGTGCGAGGGGCCACCGCTGCTGAAGCCAAGGTGACTGGCAAGCCTGATGCGTCCTTGGTGCAACCGGTCTATACGGTCCCTGCCAATGCCACCCTGATGGGCTCACTGGGCATGACGGCATTGATTGGCCGGGTGCCGGTGAACGGTACCGTCAGCGACCCTTATCCCTTCAAGGTGGTGATTGGTAAAGACAACCTGACTGCCAATCACATCGAGATTCCAGAAGTGCATTCGGCGATCGTCAGCGGTACTGCCACCGGTGACTGGACCCTCTCCTGCGTGAGAGGAAGCATCACTTCGATGACCTTCGTCTTTGAGGACGGAACCATTCGCACCGTTCCTCAGCCCGAGACCGGTAACACCCGCCAGAGCCGCTCCAATGACGAAGTGCTTGGCTACATTTCCGATCCCTACGGGATTCCCTGTGTCAGCGGTATACGCCGTAGCAATGCCAAGGAATATCTGAGCAGCAGGGCATTGATCACTGCAGCTGGTGCCGCAGTGGCATCCAGCTTGGTCGACGATTCCGAAGGCGTGGCCACCATCAATACAGATGGCTCCGTGTCCAGTGCCATCACTGGAAATCAGGCGGTCACCTCGGTACTAACCAACGGCATTTCCGATATTTCCGACTGGGTAAACCGACTCTATGGCGAGGCTTTCGCTGCAGTGTACGTGCAGCCGGGTGTAGAGGTCGCGGTTCATATCGAGCGGCCCTTGGAAATTGACTATGAACAGGCGGGTCGCAAAGTTCGCCATGGCAGCACAGCGAGGGTGTCCTATGAACTTCCCTAAGATCATCACAGTGGCCCTGCTTGGGGCTGTTCTGGCCGGTTGTGCCACGTCCAAGGAAGAGCTGATGCCTCATGGCGATCAGACAATGCAGGACCTGTGGCGCCAGTCGGCCAGCGGCCGAAGCGGGGACAATCTGAGTCAGCAGGCTTTGCTTGATGCACGGTCGGATCTGCGCCGCCCCATTTCGGATGGAGCCCTGGTGGAGCAAAGAATTCAATATACCCGTACAGCTGCCAATGAAATCTACAGTCAGTTTGCCCGTCTGCCCAACCCAGACCTGGTCATGTACGTCTTTCCTCACTTGGCTGGAGCAGAGCCCGTACCTGTACCAGGATACTCGACCGTGTTTCCGCTCTACAGCATGCCGCAGTATGCAATGCCAGGCGATATGACCAGGCCGCAAGTCAACCAGCTTGACCGTACTGGAAGGACGCGCTGATGTCTGGATTCAATGTATTCATGTCGCGGCTTTTCCCCGCCAAGGGGACAGGTGTGTCATCACCAGATGCTTCTGACGCCGTTTCTGAGACGACAACTGCCAATCAGATGGCACCACATATGGAGGACCTGATCACCGATGAGTCAGGCCGTCAGTTGGTGTTGCCGCGGGGTAAGCCCATCACTATGTCGGCTCTGCGAAGCGCCTACGAACGTGCACCAAGTTTCGCCAGCCGGCTGCCTTGGGTGGAGTTTCTTGAAGAGTCCGGCTGCTTTCTCCTGGAAGATGGAAAGTCAGTGGGTGTGATAGCGGAAGTGACGCCGGTACCGACTGAAGGGCGATCGCCAGAGTCGTTGGAGCATATACGTGATCAGATAGAGGCAGCGCTGCAGGATAGCCTGCCGGAGGAAGATGACCATCCCTGGGTGGTTCAGTTGTATGTCAGTGACGATACCAATCCTCGATCCGACATCGAGCAGATCCACGACTATATAAAGCCGGATGTGTTGGAGACTCCCTACACCCAGGATTGGCTGAGCAACATGGAGCAGCATTTGAAGGCTATTTCCAAGCCTGGTGGTTTGTTCTTTGATGAAGTCATCACTCAGGCCGATTGGCGTGGCCATACCCGCAGAACGCGCCTGGTGCTGTATCGATGGCTGCCGGAACATGCGAAACAGGGGAAAAAGCGCATTGGCGACCGTAAGCGTGCCTTGAACCCCGAGGCGGCGGTGAACCATGTATATGACCGTCTGGTCGGCGGGTTGGGCGCTGCTGGGCTGCGCTTGAAACGATATGGTGCTGAGGATTTTCACAACTGGATGATGCCGTGGTTCAACCCCAAGCCACGCCTGTCGCCTGAAGATCCCAGGAAATTCTATGACCAATTCCGTTATCCCGAACTCCCATCCTGGTCTTACGACCTTTCAGAAGGCCTGTTGGCTTCCAGTCCTCGAGGCGATGTGGAGGCGGGGCTGTGGTACTTCGATGGCATGCCGCACTGCGTAGTGCCAGTTGAGGAGCTGAGGACTCCACCGAAAGTCGGACATCTGACAGGCGAGTTGCCGCGGGGCGACTCGGCTGCTCGCAATGCGCTGTTTGATCACCTTCCCGAAGGTACAGTTGCGTGCCTGACTATCGTTTCGACGCCGCAGGAGCCCTTGGAAAACCATATCAACACGCTGCGCCAGAAGGCTATCGGTGACAGCGTGCTGGCCGCCAGCGTGCGCAGCGACTGCGACAAAGCCCGGGATATGCTCAGCGAAAGTCACAAGCTGTACCAGGGAAGCCTGGTGTTTTTCGTCAAGGGGAACACCGAGGCTGAATTGGACACTCGGCTTTTACAGTTGGGTACCCAGTTGATCAATGCCAACCTCAAACCCACCGAGCTGGAAGATGAGGTGGCGGCGCTCAACAGCTATCTGCGCTGGCTGCCCATGAACTTTCAACCGGAGCTGGACCGGAAAAATCGCTGGTATACCCAGTATCAGTTTGTGCAGCACCTGGCCAACCTGGCCCCTTTCTTCGGACGATCGCGAGGCACCGGGAACCCTGGGCTGAGCTTTTTCAACCGGGGAGGGGAAACCCTGAGTTTCGATCCGTTGAATCTGGACGACCGTCAGGCCAACGCACACATGCTGCTTTTCGGCCCGACAGGTGCCGGTAAGTCAGCCACGCTGAACGGCATGCTTGCCCAGCTGATGGCCGTGCGCAGGCCCCGTTTGTTTGTCATTGAAAAGGGCAACAGTTTTGGTCTGCTGGGTCAGTATTTTCAGCGGCTGGGGCTGAGTGTAAATCAGGTACGGCTGTCACCTGGCAGCGGGGTACGGTTGCCACCATTTGCAGAGGCCCATCGGCTGCTGGAGCCGGAGGAGCTGCGTCGAAAGCAACTGAAAGACATCGAGGCTCGGATGGGGCAGGAAGATGCCCCGGCGGATCTGGAGATCGAGGAAGACACTACAGAGGATGAGCGCAACATCCTGGGTGAGATGGAGATCACTGCCAGGTTGATGATCACTGGCGGCGATCCAAAGGAAGAAGCCCTGTTTCGTCGAAGTGACCAGCGTACCGTTCGCGATGCTATTTTTCGTGCCGCCAGGAAGGCCGTGAGTGAAGGTCGTCAATGCTTGACGGAGGATGTTCGCGAAGCATTCCGTGATATCGCCAATGAGCCGGACACGCCGGAGCATGGTCGCCAGCGTGCCTACGAGATGGGCGAGGCCCTGGGGCTGTATGTCGATGGTTTCGATGGAGAAGTTTTCAACCGGCCAGGCGAGCCCTGGCCAGAATGTGATGTCACCATCATTGACCTCGCTCACTATGCCGATGGGGGTTACAGCGCCCAGCTGGCTCTGTCGATTATCTCCATCACCAACGTCATTACCGCCATGGCTGAGCGCGACCAGTATAGCGGTCGTCCCATCGTCCAGGTAATCGATGAATCCCACTTGCTGACTACCAACCCGTTGCTGGCACCGTTCCTGGTGTCGGTCGGCAAAATGGGGCGGAAGCTATCGCATTGGCTATGGATGGCTACTCAAAACTTAGAAGATTACCCCGACGTGGCAGCCAAGCTGCTGAACATGATCGAGTGGTGGGTGTTGCTGACCATGCCGCCTGACGAGGTATCCATGGTGATGCGCTTCAAGGAGCTTTCTGATGATCAGCGCAAGCTGGTGCAGTCGGCGACAAAGCTGACCCGCAAATACACCGAAGGGGTGGTATTGGGTGGACGGATCGAATCACTTTTCCGAATCGTACCACCCAGCTTGTATCTGGCTCTGGCCGGCACCGAGGGTGAGGAGAAGGCGGAGCGTCGACGAGTGATGCTCGAACTGGGTTGCTCCGAACTGGATGCGACTATCGAAATTGCCAGGCGCCTGGATGAGAAGCGGGGGATCACTGGATGAAAGTGAGAAATACAGATGAAGCCCGAGCTATCGCCTGGGTGGGAGCTGCAATGATCATAATTTCACTCATCGGTGGAACCGCTGTTGCAGTCGCTTTGCTCAAAGTGGGCAAAGACAATCGACAGCAAGTTGACTCGGTATTGCCAATTGTTGATTCCAGACCGTCCCCGGTATTAGGGCTGAACGAGGCTCGGTTGCAAACCGGTGAGCGGGTGTATGTCAGTCACAATGGCAATTTTTTCCTGGTTGGCAATCTGTTCCAGGTCACACCTCAAGGGGTGGTCAATAGGACGGAGATCGCACAGCGTGAGGATCGTCTGGTCGAGCTGGCCAAGCTGCCAGTGGACAGCTTTCTGAGCTTCGTTGCCGGCGACGAACACGCTGTTGTGACCGTGTTTACCGATACCAGCTGCCCATACTGCCAACTCTTGCACCAAGAGGTGCCCAGGCTCAACGAGCTGGGTATCACCGTACGTTACCTGGCGTTTCCCCGGGCCGGGTTGAACTCCACTGTGGCCTCGCAAATGCAATCTGTCTGGTGCAGCTCTCAACCAGAAAATGCACTGGAGCAGGCTTTTCAGGGCGGCTGGGTACAGGCGGATCAAAACACATGCACTGGTGCAGCTATTTCAACCGGTTTTGAACTGGGACAACACTTTGGGGTTAGAGGAACGCCTGCCGTAGTGTTGCCCAACGGTGAGCTGGGCGAAGGGTTTATGTCGGCTGGTCAACTTGCCGAGGCTATCAACGCATCCAGCGGTGAGGGAGAATTGCACTGAGGCGGTGGTGCCGCATCAACGGGCAAATATTGGTCGAACGTTGAAACACCAGCACATTGCCCTAGAATAGCGCGGGCTGTTCTAACGAGGCCGTGGGTGGCTTTGCCTGTACAGCGATTAACGCTGTGTTTTTCATCAAGGAATAAAAATGAATCAAATATTCTTCTTCAAGTCGATGCTCACTCCCAAAATCATTACGGTCGTGTACTGGCTTTTATTGGTGGGTGTTGTCTTTGCCGGTTTGGGTAGCATGTACACTGGGTTTGGTGGTTTTTCCTTCGGCAGCTTCATCAGGGGATTGTTCTATATCGTGATCGGGGCAGTGGGGGCTCGGATCTGGTGTGAGCTGATGATTGTGCTGTTCAAGATTCACGAAAACCTGCAAAAACTTGCCGACCGGGACTCCTGACCGGCGATCCAGGCCTGTCTGAGGAGGACCTCAGTTCAGGCTTGAGCGGGTGGCCGCGACTTGCTGCGGCTACTCCATTGTCCTCCTCTGATTATCTGACTCGCTGAACTATAAAGGTGGCTGAGCCAGAAAAACGCTGGACTGCATTTAACATTCCCCGATGCGCCGACTGGTGGTAGCCAGTCAATCTGTAGGTCTCACGCCTACGGAGCTGTTTCACCATGCGTTTCATCACTACCGGTCTCGCCTCGTTTGCCATGCTGGCCTGTTGGTCCAATTCGATATTGGCAGGTCCCGAGGTTTTTACCGCATCCCATATTGAACTTAGCAACTTGCCTGAGAATGCCACAGTGGTGGAGTTGGACGCTTTGGCAGGCCTAGATGAGCTGTTATCCCTTCAACTGCCAGGTGATCCAGACATGGCCAGCGCCATTGCCTTGGAGCGCATGCAGAGTGCCGAATGGCTGGAGATGAGTGAACGGTATGAGCGCGCTGCCATGGCGGTGGCCAGAGCCTGGATGCTCGGTGTCGAGAAGATCCCCGCGGTCGTGATTGACGGTCATGTTGTTTATGGCGAGACGGACGTGGCCACCGCTGTTGCGCTCATCGAGGAGGCTTTGCCACATGCTGAGTAAATCCACGCTGATCTGGTTTGCTGGACTGGCCATGGCCGTCTGGGGTGGCAGTCAAGCACACGCTGCCAGGCTCTCTACGGCTGAGATCATCACCTCTACAGCCTCGCCAGCCTGTGTCGATTATCAGGCAGTAGGAGTATGTGCCTGGTTGCACTGTTCGTTGGGCTGCCGGGTCAGGACCTCGGTAAAGGTCAAGCACTACATCCCGGAGTTGGTGGTCTCCAGTTACAACAGAACAGGAGCCAATCCCTGGTCGGATGTAGCCGCGCTGAGTCCGCCGGTGAGTGGTGCGGAAGGTGGCGGAACCATGACCACACGGCATAGCAATTCACGGAGCATCCTTCGATTCAAGAACGTTGATGCTATTGGCCATCCTGGTACCTCGATGTTCTCGGCGCTCACGGGCTTGCGGGGCATGGTGTGCGCATCCGGCACCGTATCTATGAAGCCGCACTTCTTCTCAACACTGGATATTGTGGGTTGGCGACAGGCCCTGGTTGAAATGCTGTATCCAGAAGCCTATGTACCCGGTATGCGCGAGCTGGGGCGGGCAGGGGATGTCTGGGGGAATATTTATCCGCGTAGCGGGTTTGTTTCGCAATCGGATGATTACCGTGGGGCAGCGTTGGCGGCCCAGCGTGTCGCAGACCTGGTTACCCGAAGTGGTTCCCCCCATGTCTACCAACCGCTGACACCCAGTTCCCGAGATGGGTGGTGGCCACCATCTCCAGTGCTTGAAGGCAGCGCAGCCACGCACAAGTGGCAGGCACTATCGCCCAGCCGCGAGAACAGTTGCGATGTGTGGCCCGATCGAGGGCAGCTGTCCTCATACGGTGATCGTACCGATGGATCAGGTGACTACGTGTGGGCTCTGTGGAGACCCTACAGCTGTTGCGAGCGGCGTGGCCAGCGATTGCTATGGCATACAGGAGGTTGAATATGAAACGCACTATGCTGTTTTCCCTGGCCCTGGCGAGTGCTGCAGCGAGCCATTCCACACACGCCGAGAACATCTATTACCGCATTGGCGGTGCCAGCCCGTTCTCGGTATCGGCAACATCCGGGATAAACCTCCCGCCTGCTCCTATCCATATGGGGGTGCGCTGGAACGTCAATGCCACCTGTGGAAATTTTGACTTGGGTTACTCGGTATCGAACTCCCTCAATGGCGTCACCAACACCTTCCAGAACCTGATGGGTAACGTGATTCAGAATGCCCAGGGAGCTGTGGCGTCGCTGCCGGCATTAATTATCCAGCGCTCTTATCCTCAGCTCTATGAGTTGCTCAGCAATGGTGTTCTGCAGGGGCGAATCGACTATGACCGGGGCAAGCTGTCGTGCCAGAACATGACCGCTCAGATGGGGGACTGGATGATGGGGGCCCGCCTGCAACAGGTGGCTACCGGCGAGGCTTGGTCTAGTGCCGCGGCAGCTACTCGTGACCCCGTCCAGGCACAGGCGCAGGTCGAGCAGGTTGGAGGAGATGACGGCGTAACCTGGGTGGGCGGCAGTAAGCGGGGTGGCCAGGGACAGCAGCCGATCAACGTGGTCACGGATGTGGCAGTAGCCGGTTACAACCTGTTGCATGCGCGTACTGACCCGGTCAGCACTCAGCCAGTAACCGGTGGAGGGGGTGGTTGGGGAGCAGTACCCACCAATAGCGGGACCTGGCCGGGCGGCGGCAACCAGGCTGGTAGCAGTGCTGCTCCTTCTGCAGGCGACTGTCGGGGCGGTATGTGTACGGTTTGGGGGGCTCCCGAAGATGCCGCTCGTTGGCTGAAGAAGGTGGTGGGCGAAACGACTCTGCAGACGTGTGATGGTTGTGAGCGCGGTGAAGGGCAAGCTGGTACCGGCCTGATGAAGGACCTGGAGGAGGAGCAAGAGACTATTCTCAACACCCTGATGCAGTTACTGGCTGGCACATTACCCATTACGCCGGAAAACCTGCGTCAGGTCTCTGGTGGTGAGGGGCTGGCAGTATCGCGCAGTGTGATCGAGGCGATCAGAACAGACCCTGATTCTGAGTTACTGGCCCACCGGCTTTCCAGCGAAATGGCGTTGTCCAGGACGCTGATCAAGGCTATGTGGGCAAGACGTATCTTGATGGCAGGTATGACCGAGCCGGGAATCGCCGAGATTACGGCTAGTGAGCAGTCCCCCGTTGCGCCGGCGCTTAATCAGAAGGTCGACTCACTGGATCGTGACATTGCAGCTTTGAAGACCGAGCTGGATATCCGCACGGCGATGGCCAGCAACACGGCGGTGGTCGCTCTGGAGCGTGCGGCTGGGCGGTCTCAGGGGGCCAGCGAAGTGGAGACCTTTGTGCCTGGTTCGACGCTCGACAGCCGTGGCCGTCCCAGAACTGGCGCGGGAGCACCCTGATGAGTACGAAACGTGGCTTCAGCAGGGTATTCATGCGGGTCGCCATGGTAGGCGTGACTTCATGGATTCTGGTCATCTTCTTGGGCTTGTTGATCGTGTATGTCGGTTCGCATCTGGCTGGTGGGCTGGATGAGTATGGGCAGATGATGTTGTCCGCCGCTCCGGCGTTATTGGTATGGCGCCTTCTGCTGTATGCAACGGCAGTAGCCTTGTGGCTTGGCCGATTCCGTATGCAGGCGGTGCAGTGGCTGATGCGGGATGAGAATGGTGGCCACGAAGGGCTTAGGCAGCTCAAGCGATTGGAATATGCGGCAGTGGCTTTCGTGCTGCTGATTGAACTCTACAACCTGGCTGCTGCTTGGGGGCAGGCATGAACGCGAACCTGATCGTGACCGACTACATGGAAGCCCCATTGTTGCTGCTGGGCTGGATTATCAATAACGCGCTCTGGAATACCCTGATGGCGACCGGCCTGGCAGCGGTGCCGTTTGTTGCAATGATGGTGTCGGAATGGTTCCGTGCGCGTAGAGAGGGGGACGACGAGGGCAATAAGGGCAAGCTGGCACTTAATCGGATTGAAACAAGCCTGTATGCCATGGTGCTGTGCTACGCCTTCACGTGCCTGCCCTTGTTGAGCGTATCCATTAACCCGGTCAACACCATCGTCCGCACGGATGGAAGCGGTGGGCATTGCTCAGTAGCGGTGATAGGGGACGGAGAGTGGAGCAGTGACACGCTGAACTCACTGTCTGGCCAGACTGCTAATATTCCACTCTGGTGGGCGTTCGTGCATGTGATGTCCAAGGGGATGACCAATAGCGCAGTGGCGGCTATTCCATGCACCCCTGACTGGCAGTCCATAGCGACAGAAATTGACCTGCAGGAGATCGAGGACCCTATTCTTCAAATAGAGGTCAGTGAATTCCAGCAGGCCTGTTATGGAGCTGCACGTAACAAGCTGTTCCGCGAAGGTTCAGGCAACATCGATCGAGGCCTGGCTAAGGACACTGCCTGGCTGGGAGCCAATCACTTTCTGACTACGCCTGGCTTCTATGATGCGTTCTATGCACCGCGTCCCATCCCGGGGTTTCCCTATGTGGAAGCACGCGACTCTGCCAGAAGCAATACCGGCCCAGGACAGCCAGGGTATCCAAGCTGCGCGGAATGGTGGTCTGACGGCACCCAGGGATTGCGCAAGCGCCTGTACGATGAAGTGAACCCCAGTATCTGGACTACGATCCAGGCTGCTGTGGGAGTGCATGCATCCGCCGAGGAGGCGGTGATCAGGCGGATGGTCAGTCCCCGCGAGGCCGCAGCCAATGGCCGACATGTGCGGCCGGTGTCGGGCTATCGGGATATCGGCGGCAGTTCGCTTATGAACCCTGTCGAGGTGACAAGCGGCTTGCTGGGCTCTGCCGGTGGGGCTTTCCAGGTGGCCAAAGGTAAGGTGGGCATGGATATGCTGAAGATGGGCTTGCCGATGGTCCAGGCGGTCCTGGTCATGGCAGTAATTATCTGTCTGCCCTTGGTACTGGTCATGTCGGGTTACAGCATGACTGTGGCTGGGACAGCGACTTTTGGATTGTTTGCCATCTGGTTTCTGACCTTCTGGTGGGAGCTGGCCAGGTGGTTGAGTAACAACCTGATTACCATGCTCTATGGCGGTGGTGGCTCCACTACAAGTGCGCTGGAAACAGCGTTTGGCCTCGCCAACCTCTATGACAAGTCTCTGCTGGTTATCATCGAGTGGGCGATGTTCCTGGTGCTACCAATGATCTGGATGGCGGTAATGGCTTGGGCTGGATTTCAGACCGGGAATCAGATAGGTCTACAGCTAGGAAAAGGCGCGCAAGGTACTCAGGCCGCTGGGGACAAAGCAGCAGATGCTACGGAAGGAGCAGTCAAGGGAAAACTAAGGTAGCCAACTACTCGTTATCAAAAAAACCGACAATGTTGAGATCGTCGTCTTCGTGCATATTTCCCAGGCCGAGGTAGGCCTCAATGTCTCGTGAGGCTTGGGAGGTTCCTTCGATGAACGCAGTCAACGCGATTTTTCCTACTACGGGAAGGGTCGCATCAACAGCCCCCTGCACAACTTGGACGTGCGTCGGAGTTGGAGGAAGCTGCTGGTTCTTGGCGGCTACGGTCTCAGCGTCCTCGATCGGCTCACCATAGATATTGCAGGCACGGCCATCAGCCCGCTGTGGCAGCTCCACGGCGGGCTTTTCTGTGACAATGTCAGGGATCGGTTCCCCGTACAGATTGAAGGCCATCAGCTCTCCTGCAGTAAAGTCGTGGCTTGATCAGAACATAGCGGCTGGGTTTGGGGTTGTCCAGCTTAGCCGAAAAATAGCCCAAATGCCCAGACGCCGATCAGGCCCAGTATGCCGAGGATGACCAGACAGACCAGGATAAAGACCAGGCGGACCCAAAGCGTTATCAGGAACATGCCGAGCCGACCAATAGCATGGGCGCAGGCGACGATCAGCCTGTCGATGAACTCCATCAGCGTGATACCTCCACTGATGTATCTGTCTTACAAATAGCTTTCACTTGGCAATCCCCAGGAACAATGCAAGGCAACGTTCAATCTCCACTAACGCATCTGCGTCAACGCGCCCGAAAGCTGGCCCAATTTTGTCCCGTTTGATGGTCATGGCCTTATCCACCATCACTTGTGAAGGTTTCTTCAGACCATTCTCTACGCTGGGCTGGACTGTGATGCGTAGCAGTGGAGCGCGGACCAGAGTGCCCGTCACTGGTAGAACAGTGATAGAGCTATGCTCGTTAAACAGGTCTGCCTGAATCACCAGTGCCGGCCTGGGCTTTCCAAAGTCACCAGACATGGCGACGGTCACGAAGTCACCTCTCATCAGTCTGTCCAGCCATCGATGTCCCCAAGAGCTTCATCCATAAAGTCCTGCATGTTATGGTCGGCTGAATCTGCTCTGGCAGCAAGGCGGCTCTGTCGACGGCATTCTTCAGCAAAGTCAGGGCGACGTGTATCAGGCACCCAGATCTGTACTGGCCGCAGTCCTGACATGCGCAGCGCGTCGCGGTGCTTCTGGACCCGTGAATTGACATCTGTGTTTGCCATCTGGCGAACCTCCCGTTTGTTACATGTAACCATGCTAAAGGTGTTTTGTGTTACATGCAACAGGACTGGGCGAAATAGCGATCAACGGCGGTAATGCTTTCCAGCTTCGATGAGTTCTATCAAATTGTGTCAGTGCAGCGATTTGGATCATTAGTAGGGTTTTCAATGGCAGTAACTTACTACGGGCCGGGCGAGCATCCGGCTGGATTTGTTGGGTTTCATGTGACAGCCGAGTTTAACGGTGATCTTCAGCGTTTATTCGGTACTTCATCAGCTGAAGTCCAGGAAGATGCCGACGTGCTTTTTCTCGCTCGCCGCTTGGAAGCGCAGCTACAGGACCTGAAATGGCAGCGCGACAGTTTGCAATATCGGTACGAGCGCTTTGTAACGGAAAGCTACCCGAATACACGTCCCGAACGAGGCGTCGGCGTGCATGGTATTACCGCGGCATTTCATCGGCAGGGCAGAGGCAGCTGGCGAGCCTGCTTCAAAGTGGCCAGATATCAGGATGCGGAAGCTCCTCGCCAGCCAGCGAAAGTATTCACTTTTTCCAAGCCGTACTCAGAGGTTTGGGAGGAGGTGGTCGGGTTCTGGGCAGAGGAGCATGGAGTGCGTTCTGCTGACAGGCAACGAGTGCTCGATAGCCCACCAGATCCAGAGCAGTTCAAACGGCTGCGCAGGCAGATGAATGAGCATGAGGGATATGACGTTCCAGTGGAAGCGCTATCACCGGTATTTGCGGAGCAGCGAAGCCTGCTTGCCAAGCAGCGGGCAGAATTGAAAGCAAAGGAGATGAAGCTGCATGTCGGGGTGCCTTCTCCGGTCAGTACGGATATCCAGGCGGAGATGGCGGCATGGTTTGAGAGTGTCACGCGCGCTGATCAGAGATAGCTGGGGCCCTCGGTTGCAAATGGCTGCACCAGCCAAAGGGGTAAATGGCCCTGGAAGGGAATGGTAGACCAAGGGCCAAGGGCCCTATCCGAAAGGAATTGAGATTGGTAAAACCAAAAGGGAAAGGGGTTTGATGTTGCATATGATATTCTTGTGTAAACTTCTTAATATGCTTAGAGTGATTTCAGGGGTTGCTGGGTATGCAATTGTACCCAATAGAGATGAAACGATCGCATAGGTGCAGAAATGGCTGAAACCGAAATCGAGTGGACGGACTCCACGTGGAACCCTGTAGCAGGCTGTTCGATAATTAGCGAAGGGTGTAAAAACTGCTATGCGATGGAGATGTCGAAGCGACTTGAATCCATGCGCGTTGAGAAATACATTGGTCTTACAAGGCAAACTGGTAAGCGAGTCGTTTGGAATGGAGTAGTGCGGGAGGATGAGAAATCGCTGACGACACCTTACTCTTGGAAAAAGCCTAGAAAAATATTTGTTAACTCCATGAGCGACCTGTTTCATGATGATGTGAGCGACGAATTTATATTGCGTGTATGGAACGTCATGAGGGAAACTCCACGTCACAGCTATCAAATTTTGACGAAGCGGCCTGGTCGGATGAGGGATATAATATCTACGAAAATCAATGATATTCTTCCAAATGTCTGGCTTGGTACGAGCGTTGAAAATGCAGACGTATTACATCGAATTGATAGTCTTCGCGAGGTTCCCGCGGCTATAAGGTTTATTTCTTTTGAACCATTGATTGGTTCAGTGGCAGGTGTTGACTTGGGGGGGATAGATTGGGCTATCGTTGGAGGTGAAAGTGGGCGAGCCGCACGACCTATAAAGGAATGCTGGATTGATGAGATTTACGAGCAGTGCTTGATAAGCGAAACGGCATTCTTTTTTAAGCAGTGGGGGGCTTGGGGAAAAGACAATAAAAAAAGATCAAAAAAAGATAACGGCAGAGAATACAGAGGGCGAACATGGGATGAAATGCCCATCACCATTGTAGATCCTTCGCAGCAGGCCTCGTTTCGATAGGGAATTTTGAAAGAATGGCAGAAAAAAGATACGAATGGCTGAATGGTGCGATTCTAGATGATCATTCCAAACGGAAACATAAGATATTAAGAGAGTATTTTTTTCAGTATCTTACTATACGATGCCAACTGCCTCAACAGTCAAAGTTTCGGCTGGCAGTAGTTGATGGGTTTTCGGGTGGAGGGCGTTATCAATGTGGGGCTGCAGGATCTCCGGTTATTTTTATCGAAGAGCTAAGAAATGCGTTAAAATTGATAAATATAAACCGCTCCATGCAGGGGTTGGGGTTGGTCGGAATAGAATGTTTGCTGGTGCTAAATGATGCAGATAAAGATGTAACCGAGTATCTAAAAGAAAATTTAACCCCCCTCATTGCTGAGGTGTTGGACGGTGACACCCACCTTAAAATACATGTCGAGTATTTTAGTGAGCCTTTTGAACAGGTTTACCCAAAAGTAAAGGGTCTTTTGGCGAAATTTAGGTATAGAAATGTCTTGTTTAATCTCGACCAGTGCGGACACAGCCACGTAGAGAGAAAAACTATACTTGATATCATTCGTTCGAACCCATCGGCGGAAATATTTTATACGTTTGCGATTGAGGCGCTGGTTTCCTTTCTAAGAAAGTCCGAGCCGGTGTTGATTTCAAATCAGCTGTCTGCAGTGGGACTGGGGCTGGGTGATTTAAATGTGCTCGATGGGAAAATGAATAACAATACTTGGCTTGGTACCGCTGAACGATTGGTTTTCCAAGCCTTCAAAGAGTGCGCTCCGTACGTAAGCCCCTTCTCTATAAATAATCCTCAGGGTTGGCGATACTGGCTGATTCATTTTGCAACATCCTACAAGGCACGTCAGGTTTATAATAATATCCTGCATGAAAATAGCAGTGCTCAGGCTCACTTCGGTCGATCAGGTTTAAATATGCTCTCTTACGACCCGGCCGAAGATGGGTCTCTCTATCTTTTCGGAGAGTCCGACCGAGAGAATGCTAGGAAAGAACTTTTAGAGGACATACCAAGGCTGATTTCAGAATCGGGCGACACCGTAGTAGTAGGTGATTTTTATGCAAGCATCTACAATGAAACGCCTGCTCATTCTGATGATGTCCACTCTGCGATTATAGAAAATCCAGAGATAGAGGTTCATACCTCAACTGGGGGCATGCGGAGAAAAGCAAACACTATCGTGGCAGGTGATACTCTTAAGTTTAAAAGCCAACGGAGTTTTTTTCCGCTTTTTTCAGGTTTTAACAAATAAGGGACGGGCTAGACTCCGAAAAGTTGGCGAGGGAAGCCGGACTCGGCTGGAAGCCCAAGAGAGGTGAACGTGCATCCAGGTAGCCCCGGCTTGCTGTCGATGAGGTCCGCCACATCGCAAATCCACGACGAGTTCGGCGCTACGCGTCTGAGCAGAAACCACATGATGGAGATAACACCGTAGATTCTGGTGAGCGCGTTGTGATCCAGGTTGAGCTTCTGGAAGTATGCCTCGTTCGGCAATGCAGAGAGGGCGTTCGGTGAAACCTGATTCCAGATACGGCTGTGGTGGGCGCAGCGGTTGCGCAGCAGGTTGATCTCTTGCAGCCAGCGAGCAAAAATCTTCGCATCGTTCAGTCCGAATCTACGCAGAATCCGGTTTTGATGACTGCCTTTTAGCATCTCAAAATACCTGGAAAGCGTACCGAAATCCCAAGCCTCTACAGCGACCCAGAACGGGATGGGCCGTCCCGTCAGGCGGTGCCACTCAATACAGTCTTCGGTGCTCCGGTTCAGTAGATCTTGCTGACGAGCCAACCACTCCGTCCATTTGTTGCGAAGCTTACCTTTCGCTGTGTGGAAATTCCGCGCTTGCTTTGGCCGGATGAAGTTTTGGTCGGTATAGGCCATCGGATTATGGTAACCGACTTCGTGAGCGATTACGGATCGGATATTCACTTCCAGGCGCTCTATTGCGTCGAGCATCAGCAGCCGCAGGCGCTTGTCAAACTGGTAGAGAATAACAGCGTCGCTGAAGACGGTGCCGGCCTGAAAATGCTCCAGACGAAGGGGTTTCCGAGTATGAGGACACAGAGTCTTCTGGCCTTGAGCGTCCTGAGCAAACTCTCTCGCTGGATACCAGTAGCCGCTGAGCCGGTAATATCCCAGCTGCGCGAGCTTTCGTTCCGCCCGGGCTGGATCTACGATCTGCATATTACGTTGGGTCAGTAGCTTAACGAGGTCAGAGTAAGTGCGAAAAGGCTTGGGAGCCAACAACTTCCATGTCTCCAGAAATGAGAAGGCCCGAACGTAATGCTGGACTAGCCAGCACCAGAGGATCGGGCGCGATTACAGACATACTCTCTAATTTAGAGGCGATCGTCAACCTAGCCAGTTGCTTTCCGACTGACTACCAGTGTGTGAGGACTGGTTCAGACTGGCAGCCCGCCACTTCGCCCATATTCGCTTCACTTGGCTTGTACTACAACCGGCCAGCCTGGCTGTCTCTGCAATGCTATGCCCGCTGCGGCGCAAGGTAATGATTCGTTCATGGGTAATGGCGTCTGCTTTGCGCCCGTTATATTTCCCGGCCTGCTTGGCCAGCTCTATGCCTTGGCTCTGACGCTCCCGCCGCTCCTCATAATCATCCCGGGCCATCTGCAGGGCCAACTTCAGAAGCATGTCCTGAACTGATTCCAATACGACCTTGGCCACGCCTTTCGATTCGCTCGCCAGTTCAGTCAAGTCGACCACACCGGGCACAGCCAATTTGGCGCCCTTGGATCGGATAGTGGCCACCAAGCGCTCGGCCTCGGGAAGAGGTAGTCGGGGAGCCCGCAGAATTCGGAAAAAATCGTACGCTAACAGTTCAAGCGTCCCGGCCACGCCTGACTGTAGCTTGTTGACTGGTCAATCTGTCTCGCGGGTAAAGCGATAGAACAAGTTCGGCTCGCTGACCACGTACAAATACCCTTCATCGTCGATGGTTACACCTTCGGCTTGAGGTATGCCCTTCAGCAAACCGGCAAAACCGCGCGCCAGGGAGCGGAAACTCACCACCTTGCCCTCGTCGGTCATTTCGATCAGCAGTTTCGACTCGTCGCTGAGCAGAATCAGATGGCCGCTCTGTTGATCGAAGACGACCGAAGATAAGTCAGTCGCAAACACCTTGTCTTTTACCAGGCTGGACAGGTCGCGGACGTGCAGGGAAAAGCCTCCTGCCAGGCTGGCACGAAGGCCGCTCACTTCCAGCAATTGGCGTGGGTCACGCTCCTTGGTCACAAACAAGCGATCACCTTTCAGGTCGTAGGCGAGCCCTTCAAGGCCTTTGTTGTCTTCCTTGCCAAGCGCCAGGGTCAGCGCTGGATACTGGTCTCGGCTCAATGGTCGATCAGGAGAAAGTTTACCGTCTTCGGCGATGGGGACATCCACGACAACCAGGCTCTGCCGGCGCTCTTCGGCGATTACCAGCTGGCCGTTGCCGGCATAGGACACAGCTTCCACATCGTGGAAGCCGTCCAGGTTGTAACGCCTTTCCACATCACCGTCACGACTAAGGGCCAATAGTTCGTTTGGGCCGTTGGTGACCGCCCACAGCAGGTTTAGGTCAGGGTCGAAGGTCAGGCCCGAAAGATTGTTGTCCACACCGGGAACCGCCTTAGCATCCAGCTCAACCCGGTAGTCAGGCAGCCACACAGAGCGCTCCTGCCAATCATCGGTGTGCCAGTGGGTCTTGATCCAGAAGTACAAACGATCATCAAGGTGATGGGTGCGGACTTGGAATACGGTGAGCAACGCAAGGCACAGCAGTGCCCACATCCAAGTGCTAGTTTTCCGTGTTCGGCCCAGCCAGTTTTTTGCCAACAAATACATAGAAGCCTCGTTAATTGGGACTGACGTCACGAGCTGTCATGGTTTCAATCCGACTCGGCGCGGCTCGCACAGGTGATGCACAACGGCGTGGCCGGATCGAATTCCAGGCGGCCCGAGGCGATCAACTCGCCGCATTGGTTACACCAGCCATACTCGCCCTCGTACCAACGCTTGAGGGCCAGCTGGAGGCGGACGCGTTCATGCTGCGCCCGACTGCGGATGGCATCGTTCATCGCTTGCTGCTGGAGTGCGTCCATCCTCGACAGACGCCCTACCTTGCTTTGATCCAACTTCACCGATTGCGAGCGAGACTCAGCGTCTTCCAGCAACCGATCCAGCTCGGCAGCCCGCTGTTCCAGTAGGGTCTTGAAATGGGCAAGATCGAGGGCGTCGTCCATGGCCGTTAGCGCAGCAGCAACAGTGGGCCAGTGGTGGTGCGCAGCATGCTGGTCGTGGTGCTGCCGACCAGAAACTGACGGATGCGCGAATGACCGTAGGCCCCCATCACCAGCAGGTCGATGCCGTGCTCTTTCTGATAGGCGTGCAAGGTAGGCTCTATCTCGCCGTTCAGGGTCTCGGCGCGAACAGTGAATCCGACGTTGAGCAGCACTTTCTGCGCCCAGTCCAGCTGCGCGGACGATTCGTCGTTCACTGGCCCAACCATCACCAGGTGGATCGGCAGCCCCTTCAGCAGGGGGCTGGCCGCCAGCATCTCCACACCCTTGCGGGTAGTAGCGCTGCCATCGAAGGCCAGCATTGCGCTCTCGGGCTTTTGGAAGTTGGCCGGGGTGACCAGGATTGGCCGGTGCATGATACGAATCACGCTCTCCAGCTGGCTTCCGACATGCTGACTCAGACCGCCGCTAGACTCGCCTTGGCGACCGATGACCAATAGGCGCGTTTCGCTTTCCAGCTCTTGCAGGTTTTCCAGCAGATCGCCATGACGTTGCTTGGACTCCGGCGCGGCCACACCATCCGTCATGGCCCGCTCTTTCGCGGCGGCAAGCATGATCCGCCCTTGTTCAAGGGCCAACTTGCCGCGCTGTTCATCCAGGGAAGCAAGCTCATCGAGTAGGTGCTCGCGGCTGCCAAGGCCGATATTGCCACTCAGATCCGTTGTAACCGGGTACTGTCGCTGATCCAGCACATGCAGAAAGGTCAGCGGGGCTTCCAGGCTCAGACTGGCCCAGGCTGCGTAGTCGCAAACGGCTGGGGCCGAGGCGGAACCGTCGATACAGGCAATTACGTGGGTCATTGTTTTTCTCCTTCTCAGTGGCCCATGAGTTGATCAATAGCGTCGGGTTTATCGTGAACACCGAAGCGATCCACGATAGTGGCGCTTGCTTCGTTGAGGCCCAGCACTTCAACTTCGGTGCCTTCGCGGCGGAATTTGATGACCACTTTGTCCAAAGCGGCAACGGCGGTGATATCCCAGAAGTGAGCACGGTTCAGGTCGATGGTTACCTTGTTCAGGGCTTCTTTGAAGTCAAAGGCCGCGACGAACTTGTCTGCCGAGCTGAAGAACACCTGGCCGGTGACGTTATAGCTACGGTGCTCGCCTGCTTCGTCCAGCGAAGAGCTGATCGCCATGTAATGGCCAACCTTGTTGGCGAAGAACATCGCGGCCAGCAGTACGCCGGCCAACACGCCGAAGGCAAGGTTGTGGGTGGCGACCACGACCACCACGGTGACGACCATGACAATGTTGGTCGACAACGGGTGCTTCTTCAGGTTGCGCAGCGAATCCCAACTGAAGGTGCCGATGGACACCATGATCATCACTGCCACCAGTGCAGCCATCGGGATCTGCTTCAGCCAGTCGCCGAGGAACACCACCATCAGCAGCAGGAATACGCCTGCGGCCAGGGACGACAGGCGAGAACGGCCGCCAGATTTCACGTTGATGATCGACTGACCAATCATCGCGCAGCCGGCCATACCGCCGATCAGACCCGAAGCAATGTTGGCCACGCCCTGGCCCTTGCACTCGCGGTTCTTGTCGCTGGGGGTGTCGGTCAGGTCGTCGACAATAGTCGCGGTCATCATCGACTCCAGCAGACCGACCACGGCCAGCGCTGCCGAGTAAGGGAAGATGATGGCCAACGTCTCGAACGTCAGCGGCACGTCAGGCCAGAGGAAAATCGGTAGCGTATCCGGCAGTTCACCCATATCACCGACCGTGCGGATATCCAGCCCAACCGACATGGCGACGGCGGTCAGCACGATGATGCACACCAGCGGCGATGGGATGAGCTTGCCGATCTTGGGGACATAGGGGAACAGATAGATGATGCCGAGGCCTGCGGCTGTCATGGCGTAGACGTGCCAGGTGACATTGGTCAGCTCAGGCAGCTGAGCCATGAAAATCAGGATCGCCAGTGCATTGACGAAACCGGTCACCACCGAGCGCGAGACGAAGCGCATCAGCGATCCGAGCTTCAGGTAGCCAGCAGCGATTTGTAGCACGCCACATAGCAGCGTGGCGGCCAGCAGATATTCAAGACCATGGTTCTTGACCAGGGTCACCATCAGCAGTGCCATTGCACCGGTTGCGGCCGAGATCATTCCCGGGCGACCACCGACAAAGGCGATGACCACGGCGATACAAAAAGAGGCGTACAGGCCGACTTTAGGGTCGACACCGGCAATGATCGAGAAGGCGATGGCTTCAGGGATGAGGGCCAGGGCGACCACAAGACCGGCGAGGATGTCGCCACGGATGTTGGATAACCAGGTTTGTTTTAACGAGTGGAGCATCAGAATTCCCAAGGCAATGGATCGCGCAGCACAGCATGGCGCAGGCCAAGTGCAGCTGGTCGATACGAGGTCAAATTGTCGGATGTAGGGGTGCTGTGGAGGGTGTTAAAACCGAAGGCACAGCAGAAAGCGACCGCTGGCAGAGCAAGCAGTCACAGATGATGCGGGGGGCGAAGCGCTATGGCGGCGTAGGCAGCCAGATCATGTTTTGCAGAGTAAGCATGAGGCCTTATCGGGTGTCTTTAGTAACTCAATGGCCGCAACAGTCTACAGGAAGAGGGCAATTTCTGCGAGTCCCCCCCGGACTAGGGCGTCCTGTTTGGATGTCAGCCTGAGCTATACCCTAACTGGATGTCAGGCAAGGCCGCACCGCGCCGTCAGAATAGAGTCCGCTTTCACATTCTTTGACACATGCTTGCCAAGGTCATAGATTTCAGCCTGACAAATTCAAGGCTTCGGGCGCAATGGAACCAAAAACCAACGTAAGCCCTACCGCCCATCCAGCCTATGGAGGCATCTTGCAGGGACAACGCATCGGTTACGTCCGAGTCAGCAGTTATGACCAGAACCCGGAACGCCAACTTGAGCAGGTCGAGATCGGCAAGCTGTTCACCGACAAGGCCTCAGGCAAGGACACCCAGCGCCCGCAACTGGAGGCTATGCTCGGATTCGTCCGCGAAGGCGATACCGTGGTGGTGCACAGCATGGATCGCCTGGCGCGCAACCTCGACGATCTGCGCCGTCTGGTGCAAAAGCTGACCAAGCGCGGTGTACGCATCGAGTTCTTGAAGGAGGGGTTGGTGTTCACCGGCGAGGACTCTCCCATGGCCAACCTCATGTTGTCGGTCATGGGTGCCTTTGCCGAGTTCGAGCGCGCCCTGATCCGCGAGCGGCAGCGCGAGGGCATCGCCCTGGCCAAGCAGCGCGGTGCCTACCGGGGCCGCAAGAAAGCCCTCTCCGACGAGCAAGCCATCACGTTGCGGCAGCGGGCCGCTGCGGGCGAGCCGAAGGCTCAGCTCGCCCGCGAGTTCGGCATCAGCCGTGAAACCCTCTACCAGTACCTTCGCACGGACGACTGAACCATGCCGCGTCGCTCGATTCTCTCGGCCACTGAGCGAGACACCTTGCTTGCGCTGCCAGAAAGCCAGGATGACCTGATCCGCTACTACACCTTCAACGACTCCGACCTGTCGCTGATCCGCCAGCGGCGCGGCGACGCCAACCGCCTGGGCTTTGCGGTGCAGCTCTGCCTGCTGCGCTACCCCGGCTACGCACTGGGTACTGACAGTGAGCTGCCCGAGCCGGTCATCCAGTGGGTGGCCAAGCAAGTTCAGGCCGACCCGGCGAGCTGGGCGAAGTACGGCGAACGCGACGTGACTCGCCGCGAGCACGCCCAGGAACTGCGCACCTACCTACAACTGGCCCCGTTCGGCCTGTCCGACTTCCGCGCCCTGGTGCGCGAGCTGACCGAGTTGGCCCAGCAGACCGATAAGGGTTTGCTGCTGGCCGGCCAGGCGCTGGAGAGTCTGCGGCAGAAGCGGCGCATCCTGCCGGCGCTGAGCGTGATTGACCGGGCCTGCTCGGAAGCCATTGCGCGGGCCAATCGCCGGGTCTACCGCGCCCTCGTCGAACCACTCACGGACTCGCATCGGGCCAAGCTGGACGAGCTGTTGAAGCTCAAGGCCGGCAGCAGCATCACCTGGTTGACCTGGTTGCGGCAGGCCCCACTAAAACCGAACTCCCGGCACATGCTCGAACACATCGAGCGGCTGAAGACATTTCAGCTGGTGGATTTGCCCGAAGCTCTGGGCCGGCACATCCACCAGAACCGCCTGCTCAAGCTGGCCCGCGAGGGTGGGCAGATGACGCCCAAAGACCTCGGTAAGTTCGAGCCGCAGCGGCGCTACGCGACCCTGGCCGCCGTGGTGCTGGAGAGTACGGCGACCGTGATTGATGAGCTGGTCGATCTGCACGACCGCATCCTGGTCAAGCTGTTTAGCAGCGCCAAGAACAAGCATCAGCAGCAGTTCCAGAAGCAAGGCAAGGCGATCAACGACAAGGTGCGCCTGTACTCCAAGATCGGCCAGGCCCTGCTGGAGGCCAAGGAAAGCGGCAGCGATCCCTACGCCGCCATCGAGGCGGTGATTCCCTGGGACGAGTTCACCGAGAGCGTCAGCGAGGCCGAGCTGCTGGCCCGGCCGGAGGGCTTCGACCATCTGCACCTGGTTGGCGAGAACTTCGCCACCCTGCGCCGCTATACGCCGGCCTTGTTGGAGGTGCTGGAACTGCGCGCCGCCCCGGCTGCGCAAGGCGTGCTGGCGGCCGTGCAGGCCCTGCGCGAGATGAACGCCGACAACCTGCGCAAGGTGCCGGCCGATGCGCCCACCGCCTTCATCAAGCCGCGCTGGAAGCCGCTAGTGATAACCCCGGAAGGCCTCGACCGGCGCTTTTACGAAATCTGCGCCCTGTCCGAGCTGAAGAACGCGCTGCGATCCGGCGACATCTGGGTCAAGGGCTCGCGGCAGTTCCGCGACTTTGACGACTACCTGCTGCCGGCAGAGAGGTTCGCCGCGCTCAAGCATGCGCAGGCTCTGCCCCTGGCGATCAACCCGAACAGCAACCAGTACCTGGAAGAGCGCTTGCAGCTGCTGGACGAGCAGCTGGCCACCGTCACCCGCCTGGCCAAGGACAACGAGCTGCCCGATGCCATCCTCACCGAGTCGGGGCTGAAGATCACCCCACTGGATTCCGCGGTGCCCAATACCGCGCAGGCGCTGTGTCATTTTCAGAAGACGACTGCACCAGTTGATTGGGCGTAATGGCTGTTGTGCAGCCAGCTCCTGACAGTTCAATATCAGAAGTGATCTGCACCAATCTCGACTATGCTCAATACTCGTGTGCACCAAAGCGAGGTGAGCATGGCGACGGACACCCCACGGATTCCAGAACAAGGCGTGGCCACTCTGCCTGATGAGGCTTGGGAGCGTGCGCGCCGTCGTGCGGAGATCATCAGTCCGTTGGCGCAGTCGGAGACGGTCGGGCACGAAGCGGCCGATATGGCGGCTCAGGCGCTGGGCTTGTCTCGGCGCCAGGTATACGTTCTGATCCGGCGTGCCCGGCAAGGCAGCGGCCTCGTGACGGATCTGGTGCCCGGCCAGTCCGGTGGAGGTAAAGGTAAGGGGCGCTTGCCGGAACCGGTCGAGCGCGTCATCCACGAGCTACTGCAAAAGCGGTTCCTGACCAAGCAGAAGCGCAGCCTAGCGGCCTTTCACCGCGAAGTCACTCAGGTGTGCAAGGCTCAAAAACTGCGAGTGCCGGCGCGCAATACCGTGGCCTTACGGATCGCTAGCCTTGACCCGCGCAAGGTCATCCGCCGGCGGGAAGGCCAGGATGCCGCTCGTGACCTACAAGGTGTGGGCGGCGAGCCTCCTGCCGTGACCGCGCCGCTGGAGCAGGTGCAGATAGACCATACGGTCATCGACCTGATCGTGGTCGATGACCGCGACCGGCAACCTATTGGCCGCCCGTACCTGACCCTCGCCATCGACGTGTTCACCCGCTGCGTGCTCGGCATGGTCGTCACGCTGGAAGCGCCGTCTGCCGTTTCGGTTGGCCTGTGCCTCGTGCATGTCGCCTGCGACAAGCGCCCTTGGCTGGAAGGACTGAACGTGGAAATGGATTGGCAGATGAGCGGCAAGCCCTTGCTGCTCTACCTAGACAACGCGGCCGAGTTCAAGAGCGAGGCCCTGCGCCGGGGTTGCGAGCAGCATGGCATCCGGCTGGACTATCGCCCGCTGGGACAGCCGCACTATGGCGGCATCGTGGAACGGATCATCGGCACGGCGATGCAGATGATTCACGACGAACTGCCGGGAACGACCTTCTCCAACCCTGACCAGCGCGGCGACTACGATTCCGAAAACAAGGCCGCCCTGACGCTGCGCGAGCTAGAGCGCTGGCTCACATTGGCGGTCGGCACCTACCACGGTTCGGTGCACAACGGCCTGCTCCAACCGCCGGCCGCGCGCTGGGCCGAGGCCGTGGCGCGTGTCGGCGTACCGGCCGTCGTCACACGCGCTACTTCGTTCCTGGTCGATTTTCTGCCGATCCTCCGGCGCACGCTGACCCGCACCGGCTTTGTCATCGACCACATCCACTACTACGCCGATGCGCTCAAGCCGTGGATTGCGCGGCGTGAACGCTGGCCGTCCTTTCTGATCCGGCGCGATCCGCGCGACATCAGCCGTATCTGGGTCCTGGAACCGGAGGGACAGCATTACCTGGAAATTCCCTACCGTACCTTGTCGCATCCGGCTGTCACCCTCTGGGAACAACGGCAGGCGCTGGCGAAACTGCGGCAGCAAGGGCGCGAACAGGTGGATGAGTCGGCGCTGTTCCGCATGATCGGCCAGATGCGTGAGATTGTGACCAGCGCGCAGAAGGCCACACGCAAGGCGCGGCGTGACGCGGATCGCCGCCAGCACCTCAAGACATCAGCTCGGCCGGACAAGCCCGTTCCGCCGGATACGGATATTGCCGACCCGCAGGCAGACAACTTGCCACCCGCCAAACCGTTCGACCAGATTGAGGAGTGGTAGCCGTGGACGAATATCCCATCATCGACCTGTCCCACCTGCTGCCGGCGGCCCAGGGCTTGGCCCGTCTTCCGGCGGACGAGCGCATCCAGCGCCTTCGCGCCGACCGCTGGATCGGCTATCCGCGCGCAGTCGAGGCGCTGAACCGGCTGGAAGCCCTTTATGCGTGGCCAAACAAGCAACGCATGCCCAACCTGCTGCTGGTTGGCCCGACCAACAATGGCAAGTCGATGATCGTCGAGAAGTTCCGCCGCACCCACCCGGCCAGCTCCGACGCCGACCAGGAGCACATCCCGGTGTTGGTCGTGCAGATGCCGTCCGAGCCGTCCGTGATCCGCTTCTACGTCGCGCTGCTCGCCGCGATGGGCGCGCCGCTGCGCCCACGCCCACGGTTGCCGGAAATGGAGCAACTGGCTCTGGCTGTTGAGTTGCATCTAAAATTGACCCACTTAGGGTAAAGATTTGCGTCGAAATTTGACCCACGTATGACACTGTTTCCCGTCTGGATATGGCGGGAGAAATCAAGGAGTGATAAACGTGGCGATATTGAGCGCAATTCGACGCTGGCATTTTCGCGATGGTGCGTCGATTCGGGAAATAGCCCGACGAAGCGGCCTGTCCAGGAACACCGTTCGCAAGTATTTGCAAAGCAAGGTGGTTGAACCGCAGTACCCAGCGCGAGACAGCGTTGGCAAGTTAAGTCCTTTTGAGCCCAAGTTAAGGCAGTGGCTCTCCACCGAGCACAAAAAGACAAAGAAGCTGCGCAGAAACCTGCGCAGCATGTACCGGGATTTGGTCGCTTTGGGCTTTACCGGGTCTTATGACCGAGTGTGTGCCTTTGCCCGACAGTGGAAAGATTCCGAACAGTTCAAGGCGCAAACCTCGGGCAAGGGTTGTTTCATCCCCTTGCGCTTTGCTTGTGGCGAAGCCTTCCAATTCGATTGGAGTGAGGACTTTGCCCGCATAGCGGGCAAACAGGTCAAACTTCAGATTGCCCAGTTTAAGTTGGCCCACAGCCGGGCCTTTGTGCTTCGGGCTTACTACCAGCAAAAACATGAAATGCTGTTTGATGCCCACTGGCATGCCTTTCAAATCTTCGGTGGCATTCCCAAGCGCGGCATCTACGACAACATGAAGACCGCTGTGGATTCGGTGGGGCGTGGCAAAGAGCGCAGGGTCAATCAGCGGTTCACTGCCATGGTCAGCCACTACCTGTTTGATGCGCAGTTCTGTAATCCAGCATCGGGTTGGGAGAAAGGCCAGATTGAGAAGAACGTGCAGGATTCCCGCCAACGCCTGTGGCAAGGGGCACCAGACTTTCAAAGCCTTGCTGATTTGAATGTGTGGCTTGAGCATCGCTGCAAAGCGCTGTGGTCTGAGCTGCGCCACCCCGAATTGGACCAAACCGTGCAAGAGGCCTTTGCCGATGAACAAGGCGAGTTGATGGCGCTACCCAATGCCTTTGATGCATTCGTGGAGCAAACCAAGCGAGTCACTTCAACCTGCCTTGTTCACCACGAGGGCAATCGCTACAGCGTTCCTGCCAGTTACGCCAACAGGGCCATCAGCCTTCGGATTTATGCAGACAAGCTGGTGATGGCTGCCGAAGGCCAACACATTGCCGAGCATCCAAGATTGTTTGGCAGTGGCCACGCTCGGCGTGGCCACACACAATACGACTGGCACCATTACTTGTCTGTGCTTCAGAAGAAACCTGGGGCGTTGCGCAATGGTGCGCCATTTGCTGAATTGCCACCCGCGTTCAAGAAGCTTCAATCCATCTTGCTGCAACGCCCCGGCGGTGACCGTGACATGGTGGAAATTCTGGCCCTTGTATTGCACCACGATGAAGGTGCGGTACTCAGTGCTGTGGAATTGGCATTGGAGTGTGGCAAGCCATCGAAGGAGCATGTGCTTAATCTGTTGGGACGTTTGACCGAAGAACCTCCACCCAAACCGATTCCAATTCCCAAGGGGTTAAGGCTGACATTGGAACCACAGGCCAACGTGAACCGCTATGACAGTTTAAGGAGAGCCCATGATGCAGCATGAAGGCCATGTGAGAATCCTCAAATCCTTGAAACTCTTTGGCATGGCACACGCCATTGAGGAGTTGGGCAATCAGAATTCACCAGCATTTAATCAAGCCTTGCCCATGCTGGACAGCTTGATTAAAGCTGAAGTGGCAGAGCGTGAAGTACGTTCGGTGAACTATCAATTGCGGGTGGCCAAGTTCCCCGTGTATCGGGACTTGGTGGGCTTTGACTTCAGTCAAAGCCTGGTTAATGAGGCCA
The DNA here is from genome assembly GCF_014219065.1 of Halopseudomonas xiamenensis. GTDB lineage: Bacteria > Pseudomonadota > Gammaproteobacteria > Pseudomonadales > Pseudomonadaceae > Halopseudomonas > Halopseudomonas xiamenensis. The sequence goes on along the minus strand of NZ_JACLGO010000003.1, from coordinate 8,175 downwards.
CGGTCAAACAATTGCACCGGTGCGACTTCATGGAACAAGCCCAGAACGTGGTGCTGATTGGTGGGCCAGGCACAGGCAAGACTCACCTGGCCACAGCCATTGGTACACAAGCAGTGATGCACTTGAACCGACGGGTGCGTTTCTTCTCCACCGTGGATTTGGTCAATGCACTGGAGCAAGAGAAATCATCTGGGCGTCAGGGACAAATCGCAAACCGTCTGTTGTATGCCGATTTGGTGATTCTGGATGAGCTGGGATATTTGCCTTTTAGCCAAACCGGTGGGGCACTGCTGTTTCACCTGCTCTCAAAGCTGTACGAAAAAACCAGCGTGATACTGACCACCAACTTGAGCTTCTCGGAATGGAGCCGAGTGTTTGGCGATGAAAAGATGACAACAGCGTTGTTGGACCGACTAACCCACCACTGCCACATCCTGGAAACCGGCAATGAAAGTTACCGCTTCAAACACAGTTCAACTCAGAATAAGCAGGAGGAAAAACAGACCCGCAAACTGAAAATCGAGACATAATTCTGACAACAAGGGGTGGGTCAAAATTCAATGCAAATCCCGGGTCAAATTTGGGTGCAAATCAACAGAAAGACCGCTGCGGCTTCCGAGTGGCGTCGAAGGAGCGGCTCACTCACCGCGATGGACCAGGCCCCCAGGCGCGTCAGAGGAAATCCGCGGTCAGCAAGGCCGATCGCGGGCGCCATGACCTGGTGCAGGGACAATCGTCCGAAGCGCTGATGCATCTCGACCAAGGCGTGGACCATGCCGGGCACGCCAATAGACAAGGCGCCTCGATAGGGCATTTTAACCTCGCCGGTGGATGTCGGGCGGCCGGCGGCGATCATCTGATCAAGCGTGCAGCCAAGCGGCGACGCCCCTGCTCCGAGCACTGCGAGAGGCGCCTGCGTCTGGCCTGGAAGGTGGAGGATCGCAAAGAGATCGCCACCCAGGCCGCACATCTCGGGCATCACGACGCTCGCGGCGAACCCAGCGGCGACCGCTGCGTCGATGGCGTTCCCGCCGTTGCGCAGCATGTCGACGCCGGCGCTGGCGGCGAGAGGATGAGCCGCAGCCACCATTCCGTCCCGACTGAACGTCGGGCTCTCGCGACGCCGCCCCAGTGCGGCGCCGGTCGGGATACAGGAAAGCCGATCAATGCAGGTTCCTCCCCCTATGGCTGTGCGGCAAAGCCTAGGATTGTCTTGCCGACGTTTACCCGTCCCCGCCGAAGAACGTTCGATACCAGTCGTTTTGGTGATGATCCCTCAGGTCCGGCCGGGGCGATCGGGCAGGATCCAGTTTGCGTAGGATGAGGTCGAAGCTCTTGAAGTCGCGCTGGCTGATAACAGCGATGCCGTTGCGGATGAGCAGCGCCGCGCACACGCCTGCGCCGACCTGGTGCGGAGCCCCTGCTTTCCGAGCACCCCGATAGATAACCTGCGATCCGCAGGCAGCGCTAATGTCCTGCAGCAGCGCAAGTCGAGCCTGGTGCGCCTGGGCGATGCGCAACATCTGACGGGCCGCTTCCACCATGGCGTCAGTCCAGTCTTGTCCGGCCTCTGAAAGAACCCGGGCGCGGCCGTCGAGCACGTCGTATCCATCACCGCCATGAATGTCCGGGCAGTCCCTCGGCGTTCCGAATGCGAAGTGCTCAGGACAGAATGTCACCGCATCGACCTCAGGCCTCGCTAAGAACCTGACGATGGGCGGATATTCACCATAGGGTTTACCTTCCACGCCCACAGGCAAGCCGGTGAGACAGCCGCTCACCAACACCTTCAACGGGCGTTCGGAGGTGAAGTCCGGCCACCCATTGATCACCGTTTCGTCTGGAAGATGGGCCGGACTACCGTCGGCGCGGAAGCGGCCTTCTCTGCGGACGCGGTCAATCTGCTCCTTCAAGGCGCGCCAACTTGAGAACCCATGCTCCCGAGCAAGCTGCAACTGCGCATCGAAGAGGCGTGCTTCCGGAGACGCCGCCCGCAGGTCGGTCAACCGGCGTTTAGCGCGCTTCCGCAGCAATTCGAGACTCGGACGTGGGGGAAGAGGGGTGTAGCTCACGATGCACCTTCTTTCTCTTAGCGCTCGGCGTCCGCGTTTCACGAGCAAGAAAGAAGATGGAGAATGTGTAGCAGACCGGGTTGAACCCTTCACGCGGACCGTGGGCCTCATCTGCTTGAGCCCCTGCAAATCTGATAGTTTGCGGTGGACCGGTCAAGGACAACTTAGCGATGATTGGGGCGTCAGCTTCGCAACCGGCGAAAAGCAGACCCCTGGATCGTCACAGGCGGGTGGCGAGCTGACGTTGACGTTTTTTCATTATCGCGCTCCAGTTCAGCATGGATGCAGCGACTGAATTCCAGGTTCGACCGGTTCAACCCGAGGACCTCGAAACCATCTGCCGTCACCGCCACGAGATGTTCAAAGTCTCTGGCCGCACCGACGAAGCGGTCACCCCGATGACTGATAATTTTAGACCGTGGTTAGAACCCCGTCTGGCCGATGGTCGGTACTTCGGCTGGCTGATCCTCGCGGACGCTGAAGTAATCGCCGGCGTGGGGATGATGGTGCTCGACTGGCCGCCCCACCCATCGCATCCGGACCAGGGCGCGCGCGGCTACGTCCTGAACATGTACGTCGAACCAACCTATCGGCGGCGCGGTTTGGGCAAGCGGTTGATGGACCTTTGCCGTCTGGAAGCAGAGCGCAGAGGTCTCACCTACACGGTCCTACATGCCACCCAACAGGGACGGGGGCTCTACGAACAACTCGGTTGGAGGCCGACAACCGAGATGTCGCTTACGCTTGATGCTCAGGATGGCGCCAACTGACTGGAGGGTTGAGCTTTCGCCGCAGAGCTGACCTTTCGACCGTCCGCCATGGGTCGCGAACGGTAACGAGGCCGACGCCCGGAAGCAGACATCGGCCAAGGGAGCCGCATCCGGGCGGGTTGCTCGGCGAGCTAGGTTGGATTGCGCAGAAAATTGCGATCAATCTCCTTGGCAATTGAGGCGACATCCAGCGGCCCAAGTGTCTCGACGACAACGACGCGCCCGATGCCAATCGGGCGCTCAAACTGCGCCACATAGTCCATTGTCAGTTCTGAGATCGTGTGGGCCCGATGCCGCTCTCCTGCCGCGGCGCGATCTCGGAAGCGCTGTGCAATCGTTTCTCGGTCGCATCGGCAATGCACCTCGATGACATTGGCGTCCATCGCGAGTATTCGCCCCCGTTCATAGGCGCTGTCGGGCCGGAAATTTGCTTCCAGCATCACATCTGGACATCGCCCAGCGAGCGTCCACATGACCTCCATCGCCGCGCCCCCGATCTGGCGTGAGAAGCCCTCGTCGCCGGGTGTTCCGTTCAATTTGTCGAACAGCGTCTCCTTGATGTCGTCTTTCGCAATCAACGGAACCGCGAGGGCCTTGGCGAGCGGGCGAGCCAGGGTCGTCTTTCCGACGCCAGGGCAGCCCGAAACTAGGATGAGGTTCCTTGGCAAAGATCACGCTCCCGACGGGCAGTCCGATAATGAAGCTTGAAAGTCGCCCGCACAGCACAATTCGAGGGCTAAGTTGCGATTTGATGGAGGACACGGTGGAGGTTCTAACACTTGCCCGGCCGTGGGCGACCGCCCATGCCGCGCGGGTCAGAGTTGTCACCCAACCGACACCCGAACGTCGGCGGCGTCCGCGTGGGGTGGTGAACGGTCGTTGGTCTGGGCACCTGAAGCAGACGTCAGCCACCTTTCCGGCGAGCAGACCTCGTCATTGTCTCAGAAGGGTGGCGAGCAGGCTATGTCGTGATTCCGCGGCATGTGGGCTAGTGCTACGCTGCTGGGATGGCTCAGCCACCGCCCGCTCCGGTCCTCGAGGCTTTCAGACTGAACGGACATGCTGAGGCCCTGTCCGGCGGTCAGGGCGCGGCGTTTCGCGTGGGCAATGTGGTTCTGAAACGAACGACGCTCCCGGAGGAAACCGAGTGGTCAGCCGGAGTGCTGGCCAAGATCGCCAGCGCCGCAGTTAGGGTCCCGCAGTACGTCGAGGCTCACACGGGCGGATGGTGCGTCGATGGGTGGTTCGCGCAGACGCTTCTCCCTGGCGCCCATGATTTTGACCGCTGGCCTGAGGTCCTCGATGTGGCGGATGCCTTCCACGTGGCTCTTCGTAACGTCGAGAGGCCCGCCTTCATGGCGCGACGCTCCGACCCTTGGGCTGTCGCCGATCGGATGGCCTGGGGGGAGGAGGAGGCCATTTACGCCGACGAGCTGGCTCCCCTAGTTGCGCCGCTCATCGAGCGTCTGATGCCCGTCGAAGCCGACGGCCAAGTTATCCACGGTGATTTCGGAGGCAATGTTCTCTTCGAAGACGGCTTGCCGCCGGCGGTGATCGACTTTTCACCGGATTGGCGGCCAGCAGCGTTTGCTAAAGCAGTGGTCGTCGTGGACGCGCTGGCGTGGCATGAGGCAGACGAGTCGCTCATTGACTACGTCGGCAGCGACGAGAACTCGGGGCAGTTACTCCTTCGCGCCGAACTTAGGCGACTGCTCGAACTCGACCAGCATCAACGTCAATCCGGACGCGGGTTCAGCGACCAGCTGAAGCCACACGAGCGGGTCGTTGCGCACTTGGTCTCGCGTTAGGCCGGTTCCATCGCGACGGTCAGTTATGGGTCCGTAGGCGGAAGCACCCCTTCTGCCGAAGAGTGGACTACGAGGCTCTTCGATCAGCGCCTGACCGTTCAATAGGGAACGCGTCATTCCAGTTCGGCCGCTGTACGACCCCCTGGCAGATGTCGATACAATGTGGCGGGAGACACACTCAGGCGCCGCGCGACTTCGACTACGGTGATGTCGCGGTTGGTCAGCATCGCCTTCGCGGCGATCAAGTCGGTCGGCGAGAGCGCCCTCGGCCGACCGCCGATCCGTCCGCGCGCCCTAGCTGTGATGTCCAGGGACGTTGTTCTGGCCCCCGCCCGTAATGACACCGTGCCGATTCAAGAAGTATCTGTCCAGACCGCTCGCCATTGCATTGAAGGCATGTTAGAGTTTGGGGCATGTCGAGTCCCGAATCAGACAGGTCAGGGGTTGTCGGTCACACCGCCAGCCCCTTGAACCACTAGTTACGACGCCCACGATCTGTGTGGGCGTATGTCTGGCGTACCCGGGGCGCTGGCCGTGGTGACAAGAAGAACCATTTCTTGATCTCACACCTCGGAGTACTCGATGCCTTTTGCCCTCTACATGCTTGCCCTGGCGGTCTTCGTCATGGGCACTTCAGAATTCATGCTCGCGGGATTGCTCCCCGCGATCGCGACCGAACTTGACGTCTCGGTCGGCACTGCGGGACTGCTGACCTCCGCATTCGCAGTCGGTATGGTCGTCGGCGCGCCAGTGATGGCGGCATTCGCTCGCCGTTGGCCACCGCGGCTCACATTGATCGTTTGCCTTCTCGTGTTCGCGGGAAGCCACGTCATCGGAGCGATGACACCAGTGTTCTCTCTCCTGCTCATCACCCGGGTGCTCAGCGCTCTCGCAAACGCAGGATTCCTCGCCGTAGCACTGAGCACGGCCACTACCCTCGTGCCAGCGAACCAGAAGGGGCGTGCACTGTCGATCCTGCTCTCCGGCACGACGATCGCAACCGTCGTGGGCGTCCCCGCCGGGGCACTGCTCGGCACAGCGCTGGGCTGGCGAACGACGTTCTGGGCGATCGCCATCCTCTGTATTCCCGCGGCCGTTGGAGTCATTCGTGGCGTCACGAACAATGTTGGTCGGAGCGAGACTAGCGCGACCTCACCAAGGCTCCGTGTCGAGCTCAGCCAGTTGGCGACGCCGCGGCTCATCCTGGCCATGGTACTCGGAGCGCTGATCAACGGAGGGACCTTTGCGGCATTCACCTTCCTGGCACCCATCGTGACCGAGACCGCGGGCTTGGCCGAAGCGTGGGTGTCCGTCGCGCTGGTGATGTTCGGCATCGGATCGTTCCTTGGCGTCACGATCGCAGGACGACTATCAGATCAACGACCTGGCCTCGTGCTCGCAGTCGGCGGACCGCTATTGCTGACAGGCTGGATCGTGTTGGCAGTGGTCGCATCTCATCCCGTCGCGCTTATCGTCCTCGTCCTCGTTCAGGGATTCCTGTCGTTCGGCGTCGGCAGTACTCTGATCACGCGTGTGCTGTATGCAGCATCGGGTGCGCCAACGATGGGCGGTTCGTACGCAACCGCAGCATTGAATATCGGAGCTGCAGCGGGGCCCGTGCTTGGTGCGCTCGGGCTCGCGACCGGGCTGGGGCTGCTCGCGCCGGTTTGGGTCGCTTCGGTGCTGACAGCGATCGCTCTCGTCATCATGCTTCTCACCAGACGCGCGCTTACGAAGACCGCGGCGGAGGCCAATTGATGACCCATCCGAACGCTCTTCTCACTCCTCGTGCCCGTCTCCGGTTAGCCCGGCTGATTGTCGAAGACGGCTATCCGGCCACGATCGCCGCAAAGATGTTCATGGTCTCCCCGATCACTGCCCGGAAATGGGCAGGCCGCTACCGGGAAGAGGGTGAGTTTGGGATGCAGGATCGCTCCAGCAAGCCGCACCGGATCCCAGGCAGGACGCCCGAGCATGTCAAGAAGAAGATCATCAACCTGCGCTGGCGGCTTCGACTGGGGCCAGCCCAGATCGCTGCGCGACTTGGTCTCTCGACGTCGACTGTTCACGCGGTCCTCGTCCGTTGCCGCGTGAACCGCCTCTCGCATATCGATCGTGTCACTGGCGAGCCATTGCGGCGATATGAGCATCCTCATCCGGGATCGTTGATTCATGTCGATGTCACGAAGTTCGGCAACATCCCCGACGGCGGTGGACATCGTTACGTAGGTCGGCAGCAAGGCGCACGGAACAAGCTCGCGACTCCGGGATTACCACGAGGAAAAGATCACAAGCCGCGCACCGGGACGGCGTTCGTTCACACAGTCATCGACGACCACTCCCGCGTCGCATACGCAGAAATCTGGTCGGATGAGCAGGCGAGCACAGCGGTGGGAGTTCTCGAACGCGCCGTGGCCTGGTTCGCCGAACGAGGCGTGACCGTCGAGCGAGTCCTATCCGACAACGGGTCGGCATACAGATCCCACGCATGGAGGGACTTCTGCGCTCGGCTCGGCATCCGACACAAGCGGACACGCCCCTACCGGCCGCAGACGAACGGGAAGATCGAGCGATTCCACCGCACGCTCGGGGACGGCTGGGCCTATGCCAGGTTTTACGGTTCAGAGGCCGAACGACGCCTGGCGCTGCCCGGCTGGCTCCACTTCTACAACCACCACCGACACCACTCTGCGATTGGCGGCGTACCCTTCGACCGACTCAACAACGTCCCTGGACATCACACCTAGCGGCCTCTAGGCCTGCCCTGGACCGTTCGCGGATTATCGAGCGCTCGAACTCGGCCAAAGCCCCGAAAATGTGGAAGATCAGCCGACCGCCAGCAGTCGTGGTGTCGATCTGCTCCGTCAGCGACCGAAAGCCGATTTCGCGTCGCTCCAGGTGCTCGACGGTCTCGATTAGCTGTTTGATCGAGCGGGCCAGCCGATCGAGCTTCCAGACCACGATGGTGTCGCCCTTGCGGACGTAGTCGAGTGCGGCGGCAAGCTGCGGTCGAGCGCGCTGAGCGCCAGACGCCGTCTCCTCGAAGATGCGCTCACATTCTGCTTTGCGGAGCGCATCGAGTTGCAGCGCGTGGGTTTGATCACGTGTCGAAACCCTGGCGTACCCCACCAACATGCTGTTCTCCTCTCAAAACACTTAGAAACGTAGATCGGTGAGAGATCGGAAGCGAGAGGCAGTTTTGAGAGACCTTCAACCTTCGGCAGACTGTCGGCTTTGGTATCTCTCATAAACGGATGTTTTTGAGAGAACTATCTTCGGCCTTCACACGCACGAAAGGCGGCGAAGCTCCGCCGTTAATCCGTCCGCCGGAGATCTCGCCCAGGCAGGCTGAAGGCCGAGCAAGCCTGACAGGCCCGAAAAGCCCGGCACGGGCGTCGGCGGCGATGACGGCGGCGGCATTATCCAGGGTTGATGATGGAAGTGGAGGATATCGACAACCTCTCGCGCAACCAAGACATCGCGGTCGGACTGCAAGTGATCTTGAAGCCACGGGCCCGTCCCACC
>NZ_JACLGO010000039.1 GCF_014219065.1 Halopseudomonas xiamenensis | reverse complement strand
CACCTGCTTGGCCACCACAGCCAAGCGGGTTGCGCTAACGCGCAACGCGCCATGCCTGGCGCACAACGAAAAAGGCCAGTCGTTACCGAACTGGCCTAAGTCGTTGAGATATTTGGTCGGGACGGAGTGATTCGAACACTCGACCCCTTGCACCCCATGCAAGTGCGCTACCAGGCTGCGCTACGCCCCGACTGATGCTTTGCAGTTGCTGCCAAAGCGGGACGAACTATACATTAACTAACTGAAATGCGAAAGGTTTTTTTCATATCTCAGTCAATTCGCCTTGAGCACCTGCAGCACTTCCTCCAGTTCGGCAATGGTCTGGCGGATCAGCTGCTTGTAGTGGCTGCCATCATCCTTGGCCTCGTCGCCGGACAGACGCTGGCGGGCGCCGCCGATGGTGAAGCCCTGGTCGTACAGCAGGGAGCGGATCTGGCGGATCATCAGGACGTCCTGGCGCTGGTAGTAGCGGCGGTTGCCACGGCGCTTGACCGGGGACAGCTGTGGGAATTCCTGTTCCCAGTAGCGCAGTACGTGCGGCTTGACCGCGCACAGTTCACTGACCTCACCGATGGTGAAGTAGCGCTTGCCCGGGATTGCCGGCAGTTCATTGTTATGGCTGGGTTCCAGCATAGGCTTCTACTCGGGCCTTGAGTTTCTGTCCGGGGCGGAAGGTGACCACGCGCCGGGCGGTAATGGGGATCTCTTCGCCAGTCTTGGGGTTGCGGCCGGGGCGCTGGCGCTTGTCGCGCAGGTCGAAGTTGCCGAAGCCCGACAGCTTGACCTGCTCGTTGTTCTCAAGCGCGTTGCGGATCTCTTCGAAAAACAGTTCCACCAGCTCCTTGGCCTCACGCTTGTTGAAGCCAAGTTCCTCGTAGAGACGTTCCGCCATTTCTGCTTTTGTCAGAGCCCCCATGTGCAACTTCCTATTTCCTTAACGTGGCGTTGAACCTTTGCTCCAGTGAGCCGAGCACCTTGTCCATCACTGCATTCACTTCATCGTCAGTAAGAGTGCGCGATGAATGCTGCAAGGTCAAGCCAATTGCCAGGCTTTTGCTTTCAGGATCAATGCCTTTCCCCTCATATACGTCAAACAGTCTGAGGTTCTTGAGGAACTCTCCCGCCTGTTCGCGGATATCCGTCAGCAGGTCGCCGGCGACCACGGTCTTGCTCACCAGCACTGCGATATCCCGTCTGACTTCCGGGAAGCGGGAGAGTTCAGAGAATTGCGGCAGGCGCCCTTCGATGATGCCGGCAAGACGCAGCTCGAAGACGAATACCGGGCCGTGCAGATCCAGTTGGTCGATCAACTGCGGGTGCAGCGCGCCGAGCCAGCCCACCAGCTCGCCATCACGCAGGATACGTGCGGTCTGCCCCGGGTGCAGCGCCGGGTGCTCGGCCGGCTCGAAGCGGAAGGCATCCAGCGCGCCGCCCTGCCCCAGTACCGCCTCGACATCGCCCTTGACGTCATGGAAGTCCAGCTTGTCGCTACCATTGGCCCAGCCTTCGGGCAGCCGGGTACCACAGGCGATACCCGACAGCATGGGCTCCTGCAGCAACTCACCATCAGCTTGCGGTACGAAGCGCAGACCACTCTCGAACAGGCGTACCCGTGCCTGCTGGCGGTTCTGGTTGTGCTGTACCGCCTTGCTCAGACCCGGCCACAGTGAGGTACGCATGACCCCCATGTCGCTGGAAATGGGGTTGGCCAGCGCCAGAGGCTCGACCTGCGGGTCGAACAGCTTGTTCAGCCCCGGTTCGACGAAGCTGTAGGTGATCGCTTCCTGGTAGCCTCGCGCCACCAGCAAACGGCGCAGGATCGGCAACTCGCCACGGGTTTCCGGTTTTGCCGTCAGGCTCAGGGAGGCCTTCGGCGCACTGACCGGCAGGCGATTGTAGCCATACAGCCGGGCCAGCTCTTCGATCAGGTCGATCTCCAGGCTGATGTCGAAACGGTGACTGGGTACCGATACCTGCCACTCGCCCTCGCCACTGGCGATGACATCCAGTTCCAGCCCACGCAGATAAGTCTCGATCTGCGCCGGGTCGATTTCCAGCCCCAGCATCTGGGTCACGCGCTCGCGGCGCAGGGTGACGGTGATCGCCTTCGGCAGATGCTGCTCATCCACCGCTTCGATGACCGGGCCCGCCTCACCACCAACGATCTCCAGGATCAGTGCGGTCAGGCGCTCCATGGCCTCGCGTTGCAGTTGCCAGTCGACACCGCGCTCGTAACGGTGCGAGGCATCGGTATGCAGGCCATAGTTGCGGGCCTTGCCGGCGATGGCGATATGATCGAAGAAGGCGCTTTCCAGGAACAGATCGGTGGTGCTTTCGCTGATGCCACTATGCTCACCGCCCATGACCCCGGCCATGGCCAGCGGGCGTTCGTGGTCGGCGATCACCAGGGTGTCGCCGCGCAGGCTGACTTCCTGGCCGTCGAGCAGGACCAGCTTCTCGCCCTCCTCGGCCATGCGCACGCGAATGCCGCCGCGCACCTGCGCCAGGTCGAAGGCGTGCAGCGGCTGGCCCAGTTCGAGCATGACGTAGTTGGTGATATCCACCACCGGATCGATGCTGCGCACATCGCTGCGGCGCAGGCGCTCGACCATCCACAGCGGCGTGGACCGGGACAGGTCGACATTGCGCACCACACGGCCGATATAGCGGGCACAGGCCGCTGGAGCCAACAGCTCCACCGGGCGGGTCTCATCGTGACTGGCGGCAACCGGCTCGATCAGCGGACGGCTGACCGGGGCCGCGTAGTTGGCACCCACCTCGCGGGCCAGGCCGGCGATGGACAGGCAGTCGCCGCGGTTGGGCGTCAGGTCGACCTCGATAATGGCGTCGTCCAGCCCCAGATACTCACGCAGGCTCTGGCCGACCGGCGCATCGGCGGGCAGCTCGAACAGGCCGTCATGATCATCCGACAGCTTGAGCTCGGATGCCGAGCACAGCATGCCGAAGGACTCGACCCCGCGCAGCTTGGCCTTCTTGATCTTGAAGTCGTCGCCGAGCACGGCACCGACCATGGCGAAGGGAATCCTGATACCGGCGCGGGCGTTCGGTGCGCCACAGACCACCTGGAACTCCTCACTGCCGTTACTGACGCGGCATACGCGCAGCTTGTCGGCATCGGGATGCTGTTCGGCGCTGAGGATCTCGCCCACCACCACGCCGCTGAACTCACCGGCGGCGGGAGTGACGCTATCCACTTCCAGGCCGGTCATGGACAGGCGTGCCACCAGGTCATCCCGGGAAACCTCGGGGTTCACCCAGCTGCGCAGCCACTGTTCACTGAATTTCATGTTCTCTTCCTGCTATCAAAGGTTGCGGTTGCGGCGTTCAGCGAAACTGCGCAAGAAAGCGCAGGTCATTGTCGAAGAACAGGCGCAGGTCATTGACGCCGTAGCGCAACATGGCCAGGCGCTCCACGCCCATGCCGAAGGCGAAGCCCTGGTATTTCTCCGGGTCGATGCCCGAACTGCGGAATACGTTGGGGTGCACCATGCCGCAACCCATGACCTCCAGCCAACCGGTCTGCTTGCACACCCGGCAACCACAGCCGCTGCACATCACGCACTGGATATCCACCTCGGCGGACGGCTCGGTGAAGGGGAAGAACGATGGCCGGAAGCGTACCTTCAGGTCCTTCTCGAAGAACACCTGCAGGAATTCGGCAATGGTGCCCTTGAGATCGGCGAAGCTGACCTCGCGATCGACCAGCAGACCTTCGACCTGGTGGAACATCGGCGAATGGGTCAGGTCCGAATCGCAGCGATACACTCGGCCCGGACAGACGATACGGATCGGCGGTTCCTGGCTTTCCATGGTACGCACCTGCACCGGCGAGGTGTGCGTGCGCAGCAGGGTGTTGGCATTGAAATAGAAAGTGTCGTGCATTGCCCGGGCCGGATGATGGCCGGGAATGTTCAGCGCCTCGAAGTTGTGATAATCATCTTCCACCTCGGGGCCTTCCGCGACGGCGTAGCCGATGCGGGAAAAGAATTCTTCGATCCGCTCCATGGTGCGGGTGACCGGATGCAGGCCACCGCTCGCCTGTCCACGACCCGGCAGGGTGACATCCACCCGTTCGGCGGCCAGCTTGGCATTCAGCGCTGCCGCTTCCATCGCACTCTTGCGCGCATTGAGCGCGGTCTGGACCTGTTCCTTGGCTTCATTGACCATGGCCCCGACCTTGGGGCGTTCTTCGGCAGGCATGTTGCCCAGGGTCTTCATTACCTGGGTAAGCTCGCCCTTCTTGCCAAGATACTGGACGCGAAGCTGCTCCAGCGCATTGACATCAGCCGCCTGCTGCACGGCCTGCAGGGCCTGGGAGACCAGCGCGTCTAGGTTTTCCATTTAACACTCCAGAAACAAAAATAGGGGAAGAGCGATGAGGCTCTTCCCCTATTAATGACGTTGCCAACCGGCGCGAACGCCGGTGATTGTCGTAACGAGGGCTTAAGCCAGGCTAGCCTTTGCTTTTTCGACAATCGCAGTAAACGCCGCTTTTTCGTTCACGGCCAGATCGGCCAGAACCTTACGGTCGATTTCAATGGACGACTTTTTCAGACCAGCGATCAGACGGCTGTAGGACATGCCATTCTGACGAGCACCGGCGTTGATACGGGCGATCCACAGAGCACGGAACTGACGCTTGCGCTGCTTGCGGTCACGATAGGCGTACTGACCTGCCTTGATGACCGCCTGCTTGGCAACCCGGAATACACGCGAACGCGCACCGTAGTAACCTTTGGCGAGTTTCAGAATTTTCTTGTGACGCTTGCGCGCCATTACACCACGCTTAACACGAGCCATTCTCTAATTCCTCAACCTTGATTAACGGAGGCGCAACATGCGTTCAACTTTCTGGGTATCCGCAGCATTGAGCTGGGAAGTCCCACGCAGTTGACGCTTACGCTTGGTGGTCATCTTGGTCAGGATGTGGCTCTTGAAAGCATGCTTGTGCTTGATGCCACTGCCAGTCACTTTAAAGCGCTTGGCGGCACCGCTTTTGGTTTTCATCTTTGCCATGTTCAGGTACTCCAAATAGAGTGGATAAGATAATCACAAGGCCTGGCGTTGCCCTGGAGATTACTTTTTCTTCTTGGGTGCGAGGACCATCATCAATTGACGACCTTCCATCTTCGGGTGCTGTTCAACGGTGCCGTATTCGGCGAGGTCGGCTTCGACCCGCTTCAACAACTCCATGCCCAGCTCCTGATGGGCCATTTCACGACCGCGGAATCGCAGGGATACCTTGGCCTTGTCACCCTCACTGAGGAAACGAATAAGGTTGCGAAGCTTGACCTTATAGTCCCCTTCCTCCGTCCCTGGACGAAACTTGATTTCCTTGATCTGGATCTGCTTCTGATTCTTCCGCGCAGCAGCCTGCTGTTTCTTCTTCTCGAAGATGTGCTTGCCGTAATCCATGATCCGGCAAACAGGCGGTTCTGCGTCGGGGGAGATTTCAACCAGGTCGAGCTTGGCCTCCTCTGCGGCGGCCAGTGCTTCCTGAATGGACACGATACCGATTTGTTCACCTTCGGCGCCAATCAGGCGCACTTCGCGCGCCGTGATGTTCTCGTTGATCGGCGGGCGTTGTGCGGCTCTTTTGTCTTGTCTCATCTCGCGTTTAATCTTTATTGCTCCGAATTCGGGCGGCCTCGTTGTGCGACGGCGCGGGCAAGGAACTCGGAGAACTCGGCAATGGTCATCGTACCCAGATCTTTACCCTCCCGCGTGCGCACGGCCACAGTGTGCGATTCGACTTCCCGGTCGCCGATTACCAGCAGGTAGGGAGTCTTGTGCAAAGTATGCTCGCGGATTTTAAAGCCGATCTTCTCGTTTCTCAAGTCCGCAACAGCGCGATAACCCATTTCATTGAGCGTTTTTTCCACTTCCTGGCAGAATTGTGCCTGGTTGTCGGTGATATTCAGCACCGCAACCTGGGTCGGCGCCAGCCAAGCCGGGAAATCACCGGCGTAGTGCTCGATCAGGATACCGATGAAACGCTCGAACGAACCGAGGATCGCCCGGTGCAGCATGACCGGGGTCTTGCGCGCGCCATCTTCGGCCACATACTGGGCGCCCAGGCGGCCCGGCAGCATGAAGTCCAGCTGCAGGGTACCGCACTGCCATACCCGACCGAGGCAGTCACGCAGTGAGAATTCGATCTTCGGACCATAGAAAGCGCCCTCGCCCGGCTGCAGATCCCATTTCAGACCGGCTTCATTCAGCGCCTCTTCCAGCCCACGCTCCGCCTGATCCCAGTCGGCGTCATCACCCATGCGGTCTTCCGGACGGGTCGACAGCTTCAGCTCGACATCATCGAAACCAAAGTCACGGTACACCTGCAGGGTCAGGGCGATGAAGTCGGCCGCCTCGGACTTGACCTGCTCGTCGGTACAGAAAATGTGCGCATCGTCCTGGGTAAAGCCACGCACGCGCATCAGGCCATGCAGCGACCCGGACGGTTCGTTGCGGTGGCAGGAACCGAATTCAGCCAGGCGCAGCGGCAGTTCGCGGTAGCTTTTCAGCCCCTGGTTGAACACCTGGATATGGCACGGGCAGTTCATCGGCTTGATCGCGTAGTCACGACTTTCCGACTCGGTGGTGAACATGTTCGCCGAGTAGTGCTCCCAGTGCCCGGAACGCTCCCACAGCACCCGATCGACCACCTGCGGGGTCTTGATCTCGCGGTAACCAGCGTCACGCTGCACCTTGCGCATGTACTGCTCGAGCACCTGGTATACGGTCCAGCCATTCGGATGCCAGAACACCATGCCTGGCGCCTCTTCCTGGGTATGGAACAGGTTGAGGCGCTTGCCGATCTTGCGGTGATCGCGCTTCTCGGCCTCCTCGATACGCTTGATATAGGCCGCCAGCTGCTTCTTGTCCGCCCAGGCGGTGCCATAGATGCGCTGCAGCTGCTCGTTCTTGGCATCACCACGCCAGTAGGCGCCGGAAATACGCGTCAGCTGGAAAGCCTTGAGGAAGCGGGTGTTGGGCACGTGCGGGCCACGGCACATGTCGACGTATTCTTCGTGGTAGTACAGGCCCATGGTTTTTTCATCAGGCATGTCCTCGACCAGGCGCAGCTTGTAGTCCTCGCCCCGTTCGGTGAATACCCGGATCACCTCGTCACGCGGCGTCATCTTCTTGATGACGTCGTATTCGGTGGCAATCAGCTCGCGCATGCGCTTCTCGATCGCGGCCATGTCTTCCGGGGTGAAGGGGCGCTCGTAGGCGATGTCGTAATAGAAGCCTTCGTCGATCACAGGACCGATCACCATCTTCGCGGTGGGATACAGCTGCTTGACCGCATGCCCGACCAGGTGGGCGCAGGAGTGCCGGATGATCTCCAGGCCTTCTTCGTCTTTCGGCGTGATGATCTGCAGGCTGGCGTCCTGACCGATGATGTCGCATGCATCAACCAGGCGACCATCGATCTTGCCTGCCACCGTCGCTTTGGCCAGGCCGGCACCGATGGATTGAGCCACTTCGGCTACGCTTACGGGATGATCGAATGTGCGCTGACTGCCGTCAGGAAGAGTAACGATGGGCATGTGCCGCTCCTTCTCAGTGGTGACCGCTACGCAAGGCCACGTGATGGAATAAATGAATACCGGAAACAAAAAAGCCCGACCACAGGATGGTCGGGCTTTGTATCTGGTAGGCACGATTGGATTCGAACCAACGACCCCCACCATGTCAAGGTGGTGCTCTAACCAACTGAGCTACGTGCCTGCGATGGAGGCGAACTATACGCACCGCCCCAGATGCCGTCAACCCCTAAGTTACTGAATAAATGCAAAAAGACCGCGACTGGTCGTTGCTCATGGAACGGGCTCCTGGGCCCCATGGATTGCTTCAGGCATTTACCAGTTGCTGGCGTAGCTGCTGGATCTCGTCGCGCATCTGCGCCGCGGCCTCGAACTCCAGATCACGCGCATGCTGGTACATCTTCTCTTCCAACTGACGGATGCGCTTGGTGATTTCCGAGGGCGAACGCAGCTTCTGCACCTGGTAGCCCGCACCGTCCTCGGCCACCTTCGATTGGCGCCGTTTGTTCGATCGACTGCCGGGCACCACCGCGCCCTCGAGAATATCCTGCACGCTCTTGACCACGCCCTTGGGGGTGATGCCGTGCTGTTCGTTGAAGCTGATCTGCTTGGTGCGGCGCCGTTCGGTTTCGCCTATAGCCCGCTCCATCGAGCCAGTCATGCGATCGGCATAGAGGATCGCCTTGCCGTTCAGGTTGCGCGCTGCCCGGCCGATGGTCTGGATCAGCGAGCGCTCCGAGCGGAGGAAACCTTCCTTGTCTGCATCGAGGATGGCGACAAGTGAAACCTCAGGCATATCAAGGCCTTCACGCAACAAGTTAATGCCTACCAGCACATCGAACACCCCCATACGCAGGTCGCGGATAATCTCCACGCGCTCCACCGTGTCGATGTCCGAATGCAGGTAGCGCACCCGCACGCCGTGATCCCCCAGGTAGTCGGTCAGATCCTCGGCCATGCGCTTGGTCAGCGTGGTGACCAGCACCCGCTCGCCCTGACCGACCCGCAGGCCGATCTCCGACAGCAGGTCATCGACCTGGCTGGTCGCCGGACGCACCTCGATCTGTGGGTCCACCAGCCCGGTCGGACGTACCACCTGCTCGACGATGCGCCCGGCATGGGCCTCCTCGTAGGGGCCGGGAGTGGCCGAGACGAAGATGGTCTGCGGCGAGATCGCCTCCCACTCGTCGAACCGCATGGGTCGGTTGTCCAGCGCCGACGGCAGGCGGAAGCCATATTCCACCAGTGTCTCCTTGCGTGAGCGGTCGCCCTTGTACATGGCGCCGACCTGCGGCACCGATACGTGGGACTCATCGATCACCAGCAGCGCATTGGCCGGCAGGTAGTCGAACAGCGTGGGCGGCGGCTCGCCTTCCGGCCGCCCAGACAGATAGCGCGAGTAGTTCTCGATGCCGTTGCAGTAGCCCAGCTCCATGATCATTTCCATATCGAAGCGGGTACGCTGCTCCAGGCGCTGGGCCTCGACCAGCTTGTTCTGGCTGTTGAGCACCTCCAGACGCTCCTTGAGTTCGACCTTGATCTCCTCCACGGCCTCCAGCAGCTTTTCACGCGGCGTCACATAATGTGATTTGGGATAGATAGTTACACGCGGAACCTTGCGTAGAACCTCACCTGTCAAGGGATCGAAAAAGCTGATCGTCTCCACCGTATCGTCGAACAGCTCGATACGGATCGCCTCCAGGTCGGATTCCGCCGGGTAGACGTCGATCACATCGCCGCGCACCCGGTAGGTGGCCCGGGACAGCTCCATGTCGTTGCGTGTGTACTGCAGCTCGGCCAACCGGCGCAGCATGGTGCGCTGATCGATGATGTCGCCCCGGTCGATATGCAGCACCATGCGCAGGTAGGATTCCGGGTCGCCCAGACCATAGATGGCCGAGACAGTGGCGACGATGATCGCATCGGGGCGCTCCATCAGCGCCTTGGTCGCGGACAGGCGCATCTGCTCGATATGATCGTTGATCGAGGCATCCTTCTCGATGAAGGTGTCCGATGCCGGCACGTAGGCTTCCGGCTGATAATAGTCGTAATAGGAAACGAAGTATTCCACCGCATTGTTCGGGAAGAACTCGCGGAATTCGCCATACAGCTGCGCGGCCAGGGTCTTGTTCGGCGCCATGATGATTGCCGGCCGCTGCACCTGCTGGATGACGTTGGCGATGGTGAAGGTCTTGCCTGAGCCAGTCACCCCGAGCAGCGTCTGGTGCGACAAGCCGGCCTCCAGCCCCTCCACCAGCTGCGCGATGGCAACCGGCTGGTCACCGGCGGGTTTGAAACGGGTTTGCAGATTGAATTGACTCATGACAGGACGGCACCGCGAATGGAAATACAGCCTCCATCATAGCACTGCCCGTCAACCGCCATGTAGGCTACGCGGACTCGCACCCCGGCACTGGTCTCTGTTATGATATCCGGCCGCCTGCGGCACAGCCCGACAACTTCATTCACCTGTTTCGAGTCTGCCCATATCATGAGTCTGTTTTCCCCCGTTGAAATGGCGCCACGCGATCCCATTCTTGGCCTGAACGAAGCCTTCAATGCCGATCCCCGTGCAGAAAAAGTCAATCTGGGCGTTGGCGTCTATTACGACGAAAACGGCAAGGTTCCCCTGCTGCGCGCAGTACAGGCCGCCGAGGAAGCCCGCGTCGCCGAATACGCACCGCGCACCTACCTGCCCATGGAAGGCCTGGCGCCTTACGATCTGGCGGTACAGAAACTGCTGTTGGGCACAGACTCTCCGCTGCTGACCTCAGGCCGTCTGGTCACGGCCCAGTCCCTGGGCGGCACCGGTGCGCTGAAGCTGGGCGCGGATTTCCTCTATCGCCTCGCCGGCAAGCGCCTGGTCGCGATCAGCGACCCGAGCTGGGAAAACCACCGTTCGCTGTTCGAGACCGCCGGCTATGAAGTCGTCACCTACCCCTACTACGATCCGGCCACCCACGGCCTGAACCTGCAGGGCATGCTGCAGGGCATCGACGCCCTGCCCGAAGGTAGCGTGGTGCTGCTGCACGCTTGCTGCCACAACCCCACTGGGGTCGATCTGAATGCCGAGCAGTGGCAGCAGGTGATCGAGGTGGTGCGCAAGCGCGGCCACGTCCCCTTCCTCGATATCGCCTACCAGGGCTTCGGTGACAACCTGGAAGAGGATGCCCTGGCGGTGCGCCTGTTCGCCGAGGCGGACCTGCCCTGCCTGATCGCCAGCTCCTTCTCCAAGTCCTTCTCGCTGTATGGCGAACGGGTCGGTGCCCTGACCCTGGTCACCGCCACCCCAGAGGAAGGCGAGCGGGTACTGTCCCAGCTCAAGCGCGTTATCCGCACCAACTACTCCAACCCGCCGACCCATGGCGCGAAAGTGGTGGCTGCCGTACTGAACAGCGCTGACCTGCATGCCATGTGGGTCGAAGAACTCGCGGAAATGCGCGTACGCATCAAGCACATGCGCCAGGCCCTGGCGGAAAAGCTGCGTGCCGCCGGCGTGCAGCAGGATGTCAGCTTCATCGAGCAGCAGCGGGGTATGTTCTCCTACTCCGGCCTGACCCGTGAGCAGGTCGAGCGCCTGGCCACGGAGTCGGCGATCTACGCCGTCGGCAGCGGCCGCATCTGCGTTGCCGCACTCAACCACAGGAATATCGATCTGGTCGCCAACGCCATGGCTAAGGTCATGCTCGAGGGCTGAAGATCGCATCGCGCACTTTCATCGAAAACCGGCACAAGGTGTTGACTTGGAAAGTTTTTTTGGTAAAGTGCGCACATCTAATCCGCGATAGCTCAGTCGGTAGAGCAAATGACTGTTAATCATTGGGTCCCTGGTTCGAGTCCAGGTCGCGGAGCCAATTCCGATTATCGACAGCGCACACTGCTGTCGATAGTGCCTTAGACTGCCACAGCCAGGTTGTGAACCACAGCTGCAGTGGGAAGGCTTCATACAGCATAAACCACAAGTAACCACGGTGTTGCTACCGAGAGATTAAACGCCAGGCACAGAATGTCAAGCGCTTAGTCATTATGTGCTGTGGGTAAAGCAGCGGTGCCGCCTTACCCGTCCGATCTCAGTAACGTCTCATCTCATCCTGACTGGAATCGCGCTGAAGCAGATAATTTTTCAGCCGACTGATAGGAACATCCACATAGATCATCGTGGATCTGATATCCAGATGACACATTAGACGCTGTGTCAGGTGGATATCTGCCCTCTCCCCTATCATCAATTCCGTTGCAAAACTGTGTCGACAGCGGTGAGGAGAAATCTTCATCCCTAACCTGGATGACACGCGCTTGAAAAAAGTCCCAAGCTGGTTGGCATCCATCGTTTGTCTTCTGTGCCGCACACTGAACCTGTTTACATTGAAAAGCTGATCCGTACGTTTGGCTCCACGACGAAGAGACTCTCTAATCAGCCGCTCTAGCAGCGGTATGAGATCGTGATGCAGCGGTAAGGGATTTTCCGACAAATTCTTTGCTCCTGCGGCCAGGCAGCTGAATCGCTCTTGTTTCAGATCGATGTCACATATCCTGATAAACAACAGCTGCCTGCGTCTGATGCCCGTGTGATAGAGCATTTCAGTCACGGTAAGCCAAAACCATGCAGGATGGATATACGCTTTACCATACTGTCCAGATTCCTCCGCCTGGATATACCCCTTCAGTAGTGTGCGTATTTTTCCAATCCCCCCTTTGGGCAAAGTTTTTGATTTTGTCTTCGGCTCTTTTAGTCCAACCCCTACAAATGGATTAACACTTTCAGGAATGTTCCCACGACTTAAACCAAAATTGTACAGAGACTTCAAATGCCGGATGTAGTTATTCCAGCTCACCGGACTTATGCCTTCATCTTCGCTTTCCCCAGGACGCCTTACCACTGCCAACCTCCAAGCAAACACCATATCCTGTGTCACTTCACTGAGGTAATCCGTTCCCATATATCTCTGCAAGGCTCGCACACTGACCTCATAACTGGACTGCGTATCCGGCGATGACCAACGCTCAATAAACAACTCAGTCATAAGTTCATTAACCGTGAGACTCTGCACGTTAGGGCTCCTTGTTCAGATTGAGATAGATATTGTCTGCTGGCGGCCGCCCCAGCACTTCTGGCTCCGTCAGGAGAAAACCTTTGAGCTTGCTGGTTTTACCCGTAGGCCCCCTGACAGACACGCTCACGATATTCCGCTTATCTTTTCCCGATCGGAGATGCAGCTTCTTCTTCTGGAATCGTCCTTGCACTTGCTCCCAAGCATCATCTGCACCGTACCGCTCAATGCAGAATTTCTTGAAGATGTTTGGGCTTACCAAAAACCAGGTTCCGGCCACCGCATGCACATAGGCCTTAGCATGGTTGACGCCGAGCCGCTTTGATCGCAATCCATCTTTAACCCAATTGACGAACTCTTCACCGGGATCCAACTGCGTCTCAACGCTCGGATTATCAGGAATTACTTGATGTTGCTCACCAGGCGGTTGTTCAGTGGACGTAACGATGTCTTCATTACTGAATGTAACTGAGGGACTAGTTTCTGGAAATAGAATGCGGCCCTCAAAGTCTTCATCTACTGAGTCAAAACAGTTTTCATCGACCAGCTCCGGCTTCTGTGCGATTGGCACCGTTGTGTTGTCTGCCTCCACTACATCAGATGCTTCCTCTTTAAGGGCCGCCGGAGGAGTGGTCACAATCGCTTTTGCCTCTGGTCTTTCATCCTCTGAACTCCAAATCAGCGAAGGAGTCGCTTTCAGCAAATGCAGCTTTGCGGTACTCCAGTCTCCCACCCGGACTGTACAACCAGACCATACAGCCAACCCTTCTGGGTTGGGCATGATCAGTCCGTGGGCCAACATCTCGTCATACAGTCTGCTTTCGTCGGCTGGAACACCTGGTATGCCCTGCTCCAAGAGATAAGCCTTGAGTTGACGGGGCACTGTAGGAGTGACAAACCACACAGCATCCTCTGACAAAAACACTGCGGAGCCCTTGGTGCCATTAAGCGGCAAGGTACCGCCTCGCACTAGGTGCCGTAGGCCACTGACTAGCTTGCTCTGCAAGGATTGCTTCGGCGCCGTGTCCAGTCGGCGTAAATCTCCTCCCATCGCCTTGCTGACACTGGATTTATCAGCCTGGTGGACAATCTCACCTACAATACCGGCCCGCTCCATGTGCCCGGAAATGGTATACAAGACCAGGCCAAACAGCGTTGCATCGCTATACAACCAATCCAGAACTGCTCCACCCAGAACCTTTCTACACATCAGCGCACCTGCCGCTTCGTGCAGTCGGTAGTCTCGACCAGGGCGGTACCGAACCCGATAAGCACTTGGTATGACGCCATTCCATAGAAGCCACTGTGAGCCGTCCTGGAGCTGAATCTCAACATCGACAAGCGCCTTGGCCGCGTCATGCAACAGAGCCGCATACAGAACCCCCATACTCCATAGCTCGCCTACCGATACCTGGTCTTCTGGTCGCGCTCCAGGCGGTAACAGGTGTTTGCGCCGGATGCGCAGCGCATAACACATGATTTCCAGGCCGTGATCGAGCATTCCACCGGGATAGGAGTGGTGATGGGTTTCCGAGGCAGGTAAAAGCTGGACCAGCTCAGCATATCGCTCAACAGGGGCTTTAACGTAGATATCGAAGGTATCTCTTGGAATTGAGCACAGCTCATACAGAACCTGCAGCAAACCTTGCCGGTACGGTGTCTCCAGCAGCTGCGCCCCTGTTTGCACGGGCAACCAGCCGTCACTGCTCTCCAAGTCATCAGCCGGCTTCTCCTCCCTAGAAACCAGACGCTTGAAGACACTCACAATTGCTATTGCCATGCGACCCCCAACCTCCTATCTGACAGCGGACTACACCCCAGCTCGTCAGCTCGGCATAGGGAAAATGAGTTATTGGTTTCGCGGCATTTTGATGAAGGCTTGACAGGGATCGGCAAGAATTTGATTATCGAGAGGCGTAACCGTTGTCCACGTTCGGTAAATGTGGAGCCTTTAGCATCTTCGGATGCAACCCTTTGAGCGACTGCGCATTCTGAAAAGTCGACGGCATAACCGTGCCGAATGCTCCCTCAACCAACCCAGACGGGCCTGTCCC
Organism: Halopseudomonas xiamenensis; assembly: GCF_014219065.1. GTDB lineage: Bacteria > Pseudomonadota > Gammaproteobacteria > Pseudomonadales > Pseudomonadaceae > Halopseudomonas > Halopseudomonas xiamenensis. The sequence continues at coordinate 16,218 of NZ_JACLGO010000039.1, read as the reverse complement.
GTCGGGCAGTGCTCGGCATTCTGTGTACCCACCCATGCGGGGAATCCTTTCCCTGCAGGGGAAGTGTTCTCCGCATTCGCATACCTATTCGAAATTGGAGAACCATAATGTCCCAACTGATTACTAGCATCGAAGGCCTTATCAGCATAGCCAAGAGCCGTTGCGTCAGTCCGTTAACGCGACGTGAACGCGACTGGAGCGAGTACGATCGCCCAGCCCTCGAGCGCGTCAAAAGAGTGGATCTCGATCAGTGGCGCGAACGCAAAATGGTCGTCTCGCCACGCCCTCTAGGCCCGCTTGCTCCCCTTATCTAAACAACGGCCCTATTACCTCTGAGTGATAGGGCCGCTGATCAAACCTTCCCTGATGGGCGAGCGCCCATCAGGGGCTCCTCATCAGATAACATCAGAGGAGAACCAGGTGTTCAGAAAAGCATTACTGGAATGGCTGTATCACTGGCTCATGGGAGTTGGGTGCAGCCTCGTTGCTGTGGCAGCCGTCGGTGTCATTACCGACGGGAGCCCCACACTCATCTCGTTCAGCGCAGTCGTCGGGGTTACATTTCAGCTTCTGTCCCTTGTGATAGAATTGACAAAAGCAATTCCCCCAACTGCCGAATACGGAGAAAAGTGATGACCTTTACTATGTACTCGCTCACCGCTTTTGTCGTAGGCACTCTAACGATTGCTACCGTGATAGGCTGGTTCGTTGCTGGCCATCTCGATAAAAAATACGGCACCGAGACTCCACGGCGTAAGCCGATCAATCAGCACTGACTTTTTCTACAAAACAAAAACCCCGGTGCGAAGCCTGATAGCTTCACACCGGGGTTTCTTTTTACCTCTTTTAAGCCGCAATCAACTGCCTGGCCAGCGCCATCTCAACCGAATCACCATCCTGGTTCAGCGAGTCAAGACCTGACTCCGGCACGTCTCCCGACGTGCTTTGCGCCACGGCAATCTTCTTGGCCATCAGCTCCAGGCAGGTAATCTGCGAGGTGCCTACATAGCCGAAGAACACCACCCGTACCGGATGCTTCTGGCCTATCCGCCATGAGCGCCTAGCGGCCTGTTGCAGTGTGTAGACGTTGTAACCCGTCTGCAGAAAGGCAATGGTCGGAAAATCGAGCAGATCCAGACCTGTCTTCACCAGTTCGGGGTTGGTGATCAATACGTCGATGCACCGGTCGACCTGATCGAGAATCCAATCCTCTCGCCTGGACGTGTCTACCGTGGCCCTCAGTACCGCCACCTTCAACCCAGCCTGCTCGAGAACGCGCTTCAACCTGGAGGTTGTGTCGCGTTTCCCGCTGTAGACGGTGTATGCCAAGACCTTCCGACCCTTGGCTTTCTCCTCCACACACAGATCCACCAGCGCCTGCTCCTTGGGCATCAGTTCCCCATCACCGAATATCGTCGGCACCAGGGCCAACGTATCCCGTGTACGCGGATGCTTGACGACCTCCGGACGAAAACAGCAGTCCGGCCACGCCAGCAGCACGTTGAGTACCACACCGAGCAAGGTGGTATCCCGCCGGGCCAGGGCCTGGCGTAGCGCCTGGGTCAAGGTGCCAGCCAGTTTCTGATAGGCCGAGGCCTGCTCAGTCTCCATGGCCACGTCGACGAACTCCTCCTGGTAGGCCGGCAGCACATTGCCGCCGATGTCCTTGAGTTTCAGGAACACGGTGAACGGCAGTACATACCGATGAATGCCTTTCGGGCCGAAGCCCGGGGCCTTCACCGTGCGTACCGAGAGCTTCTTGCCCCTGGCCGTCTTGTGCGACTCGCTGTCCCGCTCGGTGTAGATGTCCTTCAACACCCCATGATCGCGCATGAACGACATGGCCGCGGGGGCCATGCTGCCACGGGCGTTTGGACGGTAGCCGTCCTCGATCATCCGCCGGGTGAGTATCCGGAACAGCAGGTAGTACAAGTCATCGGCATAACCGCCCATCAGGGTGCCGGTCAGCAGCAGGGTCTTGCGTGCCTTCGCTGCCAGCACACCCATGGCCTGGCCCTGGGCAGAGCCGGCGTTCTTGTACTCATGCCCCTCATCGACGATCAGTAGGTCGAAGAACCCATCAGGCAGGTAGCGCTTGGTGAACTCCGTTGGCTGGTAGCCACCTTCACCGAAGCCGAACTCGATGTTGGCCATGGCGCGCTCCATACGCCTGGCCTGACGATCGCTGAAGATGAAGTTGCCCTTGGCATCCATCAGGTTGATGAACTCGCTGACGTTGTCGCCCAGCATCGAGGCGAGAAAGTCCTCACCGAAGTCCCCGAGCAACCGCTCAGCCCGCACCGGGCCGATGGTCGGTATCCGGCACATCGACTTCAGAATTGCCGATCGCCGGTCACCACTCGCCGATATCCCGGGACGCATCAAGGTCCACAGCGCCGCATGGCAGTGTGGGCAACAGCGGCGCCGGCCCTCATGCTGAAATGCCTCGACCGTGACAAAGTTGCCGTCCTGGTCCTCGAGGAGGCGACCACAGTCAGGACAGCCGGCCAAGCGCTGTCCGCCGGCGGCGCGCCGTTGCCAGCAGGCCAGCCGCCAATGAAAGCCCATGCGCATACGCACTCGGCCGAGGATGAAGAACTCCTGGCGTCCATCGTAGGGCTCGCCCAGCTGGTCGCGCAGCTTCAGCAGCTTGACCAGGGTATCCGGGCCGTTGAGCACCCATACGCGGGCGTCCGGGATGGTTTCGAGGATCTCGCGCCGCCACTTGTAGACCAGGTGCGGTGGCGAGATGACCAGGGTTCGCCGGTAGCCGGCATCATGCATGACTGCCGCCGTGGCGATGGCCATCATGGTTTTGCCCGTCCCCATCTCGGCATTGATGATGCCGGCCTGCTCGTTGCGATCCAGCAGCAACGCAGTAATGGCCTGCACCACCTCTGCCTGGGCGGGGAAAGGGCTACGTTTGAGGGAGCCCATGACGGCTTGGCGACGCGGGTGGGCGTTGCCGGCATAGACAGGTGGGTTGGAGCGATTGAGGGAGTCCAGCAGCTCATCGCCGAATTCGTCGATGAAGTCGGTCAGGCCGATGGTCAGTGGGGAAAGAGGGGCCGAAAGGTCTTGGGTCAGGTCGCTCATGATGCTTCTCCGTATGGAATGAAGCAGGGCACGCGCGACACCCCAGCGGGTATAGGCATACCCTGCGGGTGGTTTGAGGTAACGCCTGGCGGCGCTGGGAGTTAGTAGTCAGATGGCAACAGCAGCGTGGTCACGCTCCGGTCAGCCTCTGTGATGATCCAGAGCCGGGGCTCATCGTCGATGCTCAGGTCATAGCTTGAAAACAACCGATCACCATGGCGCAGCGCCTGCTGATTGGTGTGCTTGTCTTCGTCGCACAGCTCCCCCCAATCACCGGCGAGATGTCGCCTGAGATAAAGGGATGGATCGAGCACACCGCGCTCGACCAGGTCGCTGACGGCGCGCGTCATGACCAGGCGGCCTGTTTCAAACAACAGGCCAGGTACAGGACCACGTTCCGTCTCGCTCTCTGCGGTTGCTGCTGACGACTCGCTCGGTGATGAGCTGATCGTCAGTACCCGCCCCCGATCAGGAGAACCGGGCGTCATGTCCCATGCCCGGATGATGGGTATGAAACGGTCTGTCAGGATCCTCACTTCGGAGACATTGCCGTCGGCATCCTCGGTGAACTCGGTCTTGCGCACCTTGTCCTTGTAGGTATCACCCTTGAGTACCAGGACACGCCCGCTCTTGGACTTCACCACACCGGAAATGGCGCCGGCCGCAAGGGCCAACGCCAGATGCCAGTTCGACAAAGCCCTCACCGGCGGCCTGGGCTGAATGCCGGACTGACCGAAGTGCAGCGTGAAGTCCGGCCAGAAGCCTCGCAGACGCCGTATTTCCTCAGCAAACTGCTCCGGCTCCAGGCTGACCCGATAGAAGTGCTCCAGCTCGTTGACTGCCGGCAGCACCGGATAGGGCTCCCAGGGCCAACTGGTTGGAAGTTCTTCAGCTGCTTGCAGGTCTGCCGCCACCGCCTTGAGACGGTCACGCACCACGGCAACATCCCGAGGTTTGGCCAGATCCTGCCGGCGGACACGGATGCCGAATATCACCACCTGCTTGAAGGTGGCATCGGCGGCCGCGTAGATCCGCAGATCAGTGAAATGATTACACAGCCAGCCGCACAGCTCGTCATCGAGCACATAGTGCGGAATGATGAAGACCAGGACGCCGCCATACTGCAGCAGTGGCAATGAGCGCTGGTAGAACAGCTTTTCGAGTCGCTTTCTCCCCTTCCCCTGGTACACCGAGGCACCCGAGTGGTCGGCCACCAGGTCACCGTAGGGCGGGTTGAGCCAGAGCAGCCCGAACGACTGCCTGCTGATCAGGGTATCCATCAGGTCGCTGTGCAGCACTCGATCCAGCAGGCCACGGGCATGGCCGGCACGTTCGCGGTCATATTCCACCGCGCAGGCCTCGACGTTCTCACGCCCGAGGACATGGGCAGCTTCGGCCAGGGCAACGCCTTCGCCGGCGCAGGTGTCGATGATACGCATGCGTCCTGGTGAGGGTGCCAGCGCTTGCAGCGTGCGCTCCAGGGTCGCTTCGTCGGTGGGATAGTAGCCATTGCGGGCAAAGTTGCGCGCCAGACGCGGAAACATCAGAGCCATGAAAGCCTCCATTGTGGTTCAAGGTAGAGCGGCAAAGCCGCTCAGCGGATGGGAAAGTCAGGCGCAGGCCTGGTCGGAAGAGGTGTCCAGGACATTCTGGCGAATGAGCTGGCCCAGTTCGGCTTCAAGCCGATCCAGTTGCAAGGACAGGCTCCAAGCGGTCACAGGGCCTGTCGAGCCCGGCAAGCGCTGTAGCATTTCCTGCTGCACCAGCAGCTCCATTACCGGCTCACGCCAGTGTTGAAGCAGCGGCAAAGGACAGGTGTCCATGACCAGAGGCCACAGCCTGTATTGAGGATTCGCATCAGCCTCGATCAAGGCATAGGCGAAGTGATTGGCCCGGTCGGGCGTAACACAGCGGCTGTCGAACAGCCACAGGTGTAACAGGCTGCCGAACAGCGTCCCGCGCATCTGGCGGGTGGTGCGCTTTTCCAGCATGTCGACGCGGGGAAAGACCGGAAGGCTTCGACCATCCACGGCGATGTGGAACTGGTCCAGCCCCTGCTCTTCCCTGCCTAGTGTCAGCCTGGCCAGGAACTCCTGAATGGCCGTATCCCGGCCCCAGACAGACAGAAACACCAGGTTGCGCTGTTCATCGCAGACGCAGGCATCGGCCATGAGGTCGCTGCATTCGTCGATGCGGTACAGGGTCGGGTGAGTTGGCAATGCAGGCATGATATGTCCTCGAAAAATGAGGAGGCAGATCCGCCCGCAGGGGCAGGTACTGCCCCCGTGAGTTAGAAGGAAGAGCCCGTTATTCGGGCTCGAAGTCACGTCTATGTGGGTTGTATCGAAGTACGACGCCGGGATTACGGATCGGCGTGAACCCTTCGCGGTACAGGTTGACCAGGTAGCGGTTGCGATAGCTAATGGCCTCGCGTGCCTGCTCCTCGGTCAAACCTGCCTCAACGAAGTACGCCACCAACTCCTCGCCCGGAGCCCACTCGTTGTTTGCAAGCTGGTCCTCGACCAAACGCAGTAGGTCGTCGGAAAGAGACGGCAATGTAGTGTTCATCACCACTTCCTTTCATGCCATGGCCATGCGCTTAGGCATCTCGGAACGACTATGGGGAAAAGCCAGCTCATGGTGTACATCCTCATGTAGTGGCCGGAGTCCCTGACGGGAAGCCCCGGCAGGGTTGTGGAAAAGGTAGATATCGCAGACGATCAAGCAGCTTGGGCGCGTTCCCATACCTGCTGTTTGAAGTTCAACTGGTAGCCCAGTTGACCAAGTCGAGCACATTGCGCACGCATCCGTTGCCGATCCACCGTGGGGTCAAGCTTCACGCTGTCACCCAGTGGCCAAAGCGTGCCGAACAGCACTTCATCCTCATTAGGAGTCAGGCTTGCGTGTGAAGCAGAGGGAGCAGGCTCCGGCTGCGCCATACCGAAAGGTGCATCGCCAGCGTCAACTGCTGGAGCCGCTGGGGTTTTCGGTGCAGCCGCCACATCTTCTTCGAGAGGATCCACTTCCTTCTGGTCGAGCCGCTCGGCATCGTCCTGGGAGAGCGCATCCATGTCGTCCAGGATCATTGCATCCAGTCGTGCTCGGATCTCGATGACAGTACGACCGCTATGGCTGTAGCTGGACGGGCTGATCTGGGTGATCACGAACTCGCCGTCGTACTTGCCTTCGCTGTACTGATCGAGGATCTGATCCTTGACCACGAACTCACCAATGGAGGTGGACAGCCGAGCAACGTTGAACGCGCCGTTTCGACCGTGGATGGTACGGATGGCCAACTGGCCAGGAATCTTGATCATGTGCTTGTCTCCATCGTGTGCAAGCAACCGCCGCAAGGATGATCCTCGCAGGAAAAACAGCCCCGGAGGGCTGTATGGTGTGAAAAAGGTTTGAGGCGTACTGCTAACCGCGACGGTCAGCAGCGACCTGGTATCCATCCGCCCAGGCATTCCTCAAACGAGACCGGCTGGCCAGCAAAGGAGGCACTTCGTGTACCCCCTCAGCAAAGCAGTGATAACCACAGAGCTGCGCTTGAAATAGCGCCTCCAGATTCTGCTCACCCTTAAGGGAGGATTTTTCATACTCGGTGCGTGCATCCAGGGCACTGTTAAATATCCAGTTCATTATGATCTCCATATCCCTGGCGACAGCTTCCCCAGCGGGAAAGGCTCCCGCCGGGACGACTAGGCTATGAAATTAAGAGCCGCCTGCTTGTCACAGTAGGCCGCGCTCTGCAAAGGATGTAGTGCCGGAACCGGCCACAATGATGTGATCCAGTACCCGGACCTCCATTAGCTTCAACGCCTCTTTCAAGTGCTTGGTCAGCAATTTGTCTGCCTCACTGGGATCAGGGCTACCACTTGGATGGTTGTGAGAGAATATGACCGCTGCTGCATTAAGCCTCAGCGCCTCCTTAACCACTTCCCGCGGATATACCGATGCCTGGTCTAGCGTGCCGCGAAACAATACGACGTACTCAAGCAGACGGTGCTGGTTGTCCAGGAATATGGCGGAAAACACCTCATGCTCCAGGCTTGCCAGCTGGCTCCATAGGTACTCCTTGACCAGCATGGGTGAAGTGAACTCGGTACCGCCTTGGTACTTTTGTCTCATTCCATCCCGCACGACCTGAAGCGCCTGATCGAGCGATGCAGGAAAGTAGTGACCTTGAGGGCTTTTCACATGTAGTTGATTTAATAGCATATTGATTCTCCAGCTCAGAAAAAAGAAAGGGAGAATCAGCATCCCCAGAGGGCCGATTGCTCCCTCGAGGGTTTAAATAAAAAGCGGAATAGATCGGCTATCCCCCTGAGCGGGAAAGATTTCCCGCCGGGAGTGTTTGATATGGAAATCAGGCGACCTGCTCTTCCTGGCTTGGAGCTGGGCTCAAGGGCTTGGCCTGATAGACCATTTCCCCCTCAACCTTTATCCAACCCACATAAAGCAACCGACCTTTCAGTGATACGCCAGTCTGCCCCTGCTTAGGGCCTTTCTGGTAAGTGAAAGTGTCAGGCCAGATGTCGCCGATCCGAAAGCCAACCAGGACTTTCTTCTCGGCTTCAACAGCCTGCTGGCACCGGCGAATCAGCTTGTCAGCTTCTTCTCCGACGACATTGCAGTCGATGTAGGTGTACTCGACTGAATCAGCAGCACCCTTCAAAGCACCGACTGTCACAGCCATAAAGGAGTTGCCCTTGCGGGGCTTCACCTCACGGACACGATTGAGATAGCCGACACCAGTGGTATGCAGGTCGAAGTATTGGGCTTCAGTGGTAGAAGTGTTGCTCATGGTCTTTCTCCAGTTTCAAAGTGATACGCGAAAGCGGAGAAACACTTACCCCGGCAGGGGAAAGGATTCCCCGCGAAGGTGGGTACAGCGGATTGAGGTGAGCGCTGCTCAGATTATCAACAACTGCTTCCGTGCTGGGATCAAGACAACCGCAATGGTTAATCCCATACCCCATTTGAGCAGCTTAAGGTCAGACCTCAGCTCACTCTCAAGAGCTCGCAAGTCAGCCTTGGTTGCCAAGTCAGCAAGATCGGCTTTGGTCACTATCTCTGTCTCCAGCGCATCTACAACTGCAGAAGCACGTTCATCGGATACGTCAATCGACTTCAACGCCTGATACAGCGCAATGCTAGCTTTCATGGGTCTTCTCCTAAATGATTGGGACAAGACCCACCCGACGGGAAGGTCCCGTCTGGGTTGGTGTAGGCTGCATCCAGCACTATTGTGCCGTCGACTTTTCAGAATGCGCAGTCGCTCAAAGGGGTCACACCCGAAGGCGCTAAGGGCTCCACATTTACCGAACGTGGACAACGGTTTTGCCTGAATGATGGTTGTCGATTAAGGGCGGGTTGTCAAGATGGATGCGGGCAAGGCAATCACATGAACGCAACCGCAATCAGTTACGATGTTTGCGCTCCCGTAGCCGGGATGTTCAGAGATAGTGCCGATCAGCTAGCGGAGCTTTGGCACGCTGACATATGGTCGCTTTTCATCAAACAGACTTCACAAACAGCACCACGCTCCCATACGATGAGCAAAAAGCGCTGGGGCATTCATTACTGCCACTAGTTGCCCAAATGTGCCAGACGCAAAGTCACTCCTACTCGATTGTAAATAGCGAAAAAACATCAATATTTACAAAGGCGTTAAATCCTCATAAATAGAGAAATATCATGCAAAATCCTACATTAATGCGACACCCTCAACGCTGCATCGGTTGTCAGCCTTGTCCGTCCGATCTTTGATCTGGAGTTGTGTGGCCGCCATAGTCATTCCCGTCACGGCCTACCACTTAGACTTGAGTTGCCACTGACTGCGTTCAACAGCCATCATCTTATAGCCGGACCTCTCGATGAACGCAGCAACCGCCTCTCCCGCCTCTAGCAACAGCTCGGCGGATGGATTCTCGACGGGTGTGTACAGGACAGACCCATCTACGTCGTGACGAGTCAGGGGGGTAATAGCATTGAACATCGCGACCGCCTCGGCCAGCAGCGCCTCGTCTGCACAGTCGATCTCGACGAACACATCACGATCGTCATCATAGACGTAGAGGCCCGCGTCATAGATGAAAGAACTGAGCGACCGGTCAGACGGACGCGAAAATTTCACCGCGAACAGCGTGTCGCTATAGCGGCCGGGATAGCTGCCATGGGGGCTGAACCCGAACTTTTCGGCCGCAAGATCCAGCGCCGGTTCGATCGACAGCAGGCTCATATAACCGGTCTCCACCGGCATATCGCCTTGGCCTAGACTCTCCGTCACGAGCGCTAGCGCGACGCCCGACTGATCGAGTGCCACACCTCCGCTGAACCCGCCGCGCGCCATGACTGAAGCGATGAAGTGCAGGGCCGGAGAATGGCGCACACGTACCACAGCATTGACCTGTCCCAGAGTGACAACCTGGGTGGGTACAGTGGTGAATGGGATCGGAGGATAGCCAACCACAAGAACGTCTGAGAGGACCAGATCATTCTCTCCGAGCGAGTAGTCAGTGTGCTGGCTGACGGTGATTGCCGGCAACGGCGTCGCGCCAAGGTCGACCCGGAAGACCGCGACGTCGAGACCATCCAGACCAAAATAGGGGCCATCGACAATCTCTAGCCGACGTGGAGGAGCTACCTTGCCGCCGGCCTCTTCGGTGAGGTGTGCCGACTTGGTGGTGGCGACCTCCTTGATGGTCACCCCATCGACCACATGCCGGGCCGTGACGAAGACCCCATTGCCGATATGGAACGCCGAGCCAATGCCCTCGTCCCCCTTGGCATCGACGATGGCTACGAACGCCACGGCTCCCGCCGCGCGCACATAGATCTCATGGAAGGCGTTCTTTTCAGCCATCGACGCCATCTCAACGCTGGATTAGTTGAGCTTGGGTCAATCCAGCAACTGGCATCCGCACCGCCCACGGATACTTCTTCGGATCAGCCTGTTCGAACTGGTTCAATTCGAGTTGAGGAAGATTGCGCTTGTCATAGACAGTGCCAAGCCGGAGCGAAATGCTCGCTGGTGCTGCTAAGAAAAGGGCAATGTCCGTCACGCCTTGGCGTGCTAGCGACATTACGACGTCGAGGAACTGCTGCGCGAGTTGCTGCTGCTTGCGCTCGGACCAGTGCGAAGCCGTACTGCGGTTCTCCAACTCCATCCTGATGATGGGTGCGGTTGGTTCGACTAGGCGGACGTCCGCGTCAAGGACATCGTAAGATGCGGACACGCAGAGAGCGACGCGCGCCGTACCCGGATCCAGGGCGTCGAGACCGGCAATAGTAAAGCGCTTGCCGTCATCCTCCTCGTCGAGCGAACGCCACATGTGACGCGTCCGATCCCAGTCCATAATAAGCGTGTGGGATTCGTCATCGACGATCACGCCGAGCAGGAAGAGTAGCGGCACCGGTGCGAGTCCGCCGAGAACGAACGACATGTCCGCGCGGTCGAAGCTATCGCAGCGTCGCGCGATGTCGTCGGGGAGGCTGGAAAGGCGGCGAAGCGCGACCTCGGGGCTAACGATCTGACCGTCGACCAAGCCCTGCCGGACATCGACCATGATCTGCTCGCGGCGCCCTCTGACAAAGATGGGTACCGCCTTCTCCAGCGCTTCACCCTGCCAATCACGCAGTCCACGGGCCTCAATAACAATGACCTTCTCGCGGCTCTCCCTCCGAACATCACGAATAATGAGGGCCGCACCGAGCAGGACGATGAGCGTGACCACGACGAACACACCCCAACTGAGCAGAGCCGAACTACCGCCTGTCGAATCCCAACTGAAAACGAATGGCCCATAGGCTGTGGGTATAGTCACGCCGACAGTGAGGCCCAAGAGGACCAGACCGAGTAGCGGTAGGCTAATCCTTATAAGAATGAGACCGACAGATCGGCGCCTGAAGACCCAGTCGATGAGCGAGCGGACGAAGTGGTTGAACAAGCTCAGGTCTCCAAAATTTCGACGGATGAGGGTTTGGCGTTCCGGCGGAACAGCGTGCAGGAGCTGGCAATTGTCCGCCACCAATGCAACCTAACGATCAGAAGGACTGCGAAGTCGATGCCGCGCTCACCATGCACAAGCTCGACCATCGACGACACGTCCTGAACACTCGGCACCACCGGAAACCTAGGATGGGAATGCCACTCGCCCAGATAATTGAAACGCTGGTACTCGTTACCAGTACGCCTGAAGAAGGCGTCCAGCGCCACAGCATGAGCTTCGGGGCTGCGGACGAAATGGGCGCGTCCCCCGATCTCTTTGTCGATCGACAGATCGACGATGCGAAAGTGGCCAGGCTCGATCTGCTCACCCATGAGGACACCGCCGATCTCGCGTCGGCCGGCACCTCTGAGTGCGCTACGCAACTTGCTCCGGACGTCGTCAGTGATCTCAACCCGCATCACTCTTCCCCGGGAGCAGGTCGGCCAGCAGTTGCTTGAGGGCATTGGCGTCGCCGGCTTCAGGATCGACGCCCCATGCGTCGCGCTCACCAAGATCAATAGGGCGCACGTCGAAGGGTGCGGTGAAGAGCCACGTCTCAGTCAGACCGATGAGATAGGCTGAATATGGGAAGATCGTCGCCTCCGGACGCGCAAGGATGTCGATGGCGAAGCGCGACAAGTGGGCGGCGACAACGGAGACGTCCGCGTCGTCCGCAATGAGGGGCGTTCCTGCGCCGTTTGTCTCGGCATAAGGCTGCGACGAGCCGTCGTCGGGCCACTCCACCCCCTGATCCGCATACCAGCCCTCAATACGCTGTCGCGCGGTAAGCGGGGTGGGATCAATCTTGGGCCTGAGTCGGACGACGATACCGCCGGCACCTCCACCGAAGACCTGGGCCCAGCACATCGGCTTCTCCGCCCGGCGCGCGATCGCCGCGCACAGATTGAACACGGTCGCGTCTGCGGTTGCATCGATAATCAGGTCGCATTCCTCAATATCGCGCATCGTCGCGGACAACGTCCCGCCGCTCTCCTGCCCGCCCATGACGGTGGTTCGGGTGGTCACGATGCAATCGGCGCTGACCTCCTTAAGTCTAGTGGCAAGCGCTGGGGCCTTGTGGATCCCGACAGCCCGCCAGTCAAGTTCATTGCGGACTAGGTTACCCGACTTGAGCAGGTCGCCGTCGATCAGCACGAAGCTGCCGACCCCGGATCGGGCCAGATGGACGGCCACCTTCGATCCGACCGACCCGCAGCCGACCACTGCTATCTTCGCCGCTGCGAGCCGATCGTATTCGGGATCAAGGCGCACGCCATCAAGTTCGGAAAACACCGTTTCGTAGTTGATCAACAACGGCGATCCATCCTTCCTTAACACCATCGGTACTTGCAGGTCGATGCCATCGAAAAGGATCACGCCTACCCCGTCAGACGCAACTGACAGCTCCGTGGCGAGAGCCCCGAACCCGTGGGTCTCAAGCAATAACTTAAGTTCGTCGAAGGTCTTGCACTTTTTCAACGTCCCTTCGGGCAAGTGAGCGATCACTGCCCGTAGCTTGTAGGCGCCGTGGCCCCGCTTTCTCTGCTCTGTCCAGATGGGCGCGTCCGCTGGGCCAATGTGCGATAGCTGCGCGGCGTAGAAGCCGGCGAAGTTGTGCTCCTGGATTTCCGCTTCTGCAGCCTGTCCTACCTCGACCATAGATATGCCGGTCCAGACCTCGCATGAATACAGAAACCGCAAGATGGCGCCCCGTGACCGCTGGGCCGGGAGCGTGCGATGGTCGGAGGGAGCCGCCTCCCCCGTTTCCTGCTCGGAGGAAAGCAACCGGTGAGCGCTCTCAATCATCATCGCACCCGTCACATCGGGCGTCCAGTTGTCGGGACGATGCTCAAGGCACAGTTCCCCAGCCGTACCGTATTGGTGGCCGGATAGGCGAACTCCGTCGCGCGGGAGGATTGAGGGCGTCGCGTCGGGGAAGAAGTCAGGATAGACAAGCGTCAGGGGGATGGTCCTCTCACCGATCTCAAAATCGAAGTCGGCGGCGAGTTGTAGGTTTGCCGCGAGGCGCCACACAACGTTTAAGAGCCATGTATTGCGATCGGTCAAGTCGGCGACCGCATTACGCTCTGCTTGAGCTCTGGCGGGCAGATCGGCCCACCAAATCATGCGAACCCCTTGGGCGATGTCGGTTCACGTCGGGTGTTCGGAAATGCGGGCGCGCTTGACGCTGCGGTGCCAGCCACTGTGACAGTTGCCGCCGGACGCAGCATGCTGCTAGGCAGCGGCCCGAGGCGGGAGGCTGCCCTGCCCGCGACGTCCCCCATGCGAGGCTGGACACTCTCGACGAGACGCCGACGTTCGACTTGACGGCCAAGCTCGCCGAAGTCGTGACGGGCTTGGGCGAGCCATTCGAAAAACGCTTGCTTCCGTTCAGGGTGCTCGGGCCACTTGTCGGCGAAGTTCTCGAGCGGATCCGACGGATTGCGGATAATACAGCGATGCCCATCGACCTCGATGAATTGGTCCATGCGGGACAAGATTGAGTAGAGTGCGTCCGCGATTTTCTCCTCGCCATTGTAGGCATGGGCAGCGAGGGTGGTAATGATGATCGAGATCGGACGCTCGTCGTATCGGCCCACAAACATTCCGTCGCGATGCCGCTTTAGGATCATGATAGCAGATTGGAGCGGAGTGCGAATCCGATACTCGGGGATATCCTCGACGCTCGCCTTGATGGACTCGGCGAGGGCGCGCCGGCGCTGTTCAAAGACCGCGCCCATCCGTAGCCTGAACCACTCAGCGTATCCTTTCGGGTTTGAGCGCTGCCAATCGTCCGAGATGTACTCGTAGACTGGTGACCTGATGTCGGTGATGACCATTGCCGTGTTCGACCATCTCAGGTCGAGACCGCGCGCTTCGAGTATCAGGCGCTGCCGCGCCGCATTAGGGACGGCCGGGACGATGTCCATGTGGAACTGCGCTCCGTCGGCGTAGGAGAGCACCCAGCAGCGACGCCCCTCTCGCACGGGTTTTACCATATTCTGAGACCGGCGATACGCCTTGATCTCGTCGCCAACGAGCGTCTTCAACTGCTTTTGGGTCAGATTACCAGTGCCAAGATTACCAAGAACGCAGACAGAGTCGACATCGTACTCTTCCTCTTCGCTCAGCGGACGGATTGCCGTGCCTAACCGAAATGATCCCTGCACATAGACCTGCGGGTCGTAGGCAAGGACAGTGGACTCAGGACGATGCAGCCATGCCCCGAGCGAGGTATAGCTGCGGCTGGCTTGGTCGTAGCGTGCCTCACTGATAGCGAGCTCATCAGCCAGTGCGGCAAGGTAGTCTTCGGCGGTTTTCGTCAGCATGGTTGGTTGCCCTTTACTCCCATCATTGTTCTGAAATCATTTTTTGGGATGCACCGGCCAGCCGCTAATGCGCCCAGGAGTGGCAGCTTTCGGTCGCATCTGTAGTTCAGCCCACAAATTTTAGCGGTAACACCTAATCTGAAGCGGTCGGACGGGCCAGTAAGCTAACCGGCTACTCCTGGCCGGAACATCTACCCTAGGGTTTGTCTGAAAAGTCCGCCCGCAAGCATTTCTCGATGCAGTCCTAGCTACATAAACAATATCATTGTAACATCAGGCGCACTACCCTTTCCGGCACTCTTGCCATTGTGGCGTGCCCTAATCCAGCAACCACACCCTAAGAACATTTTCGCGAGCTTCTGAACTAACACTACCAAGCAGGCTGTGTCGCTCACGCCTGTGTGTTTTTTCCGCACTGTGAATGTCTCCAATACGGCCACACCGGGTTACCGTCTAGGAACGATCATCAATCTGAGTGTTAGCAACCTAGTCATCACTGATAGTTCGGCGGGTAGATATTAGGAAAACATCTTTAACACCGACGTGGTTCACCGACAAACTGACTGTATTGACCAGCGTTGGCATCAAACAGCAGGAAGGGCAGTTTTAGCGATGAAGAAATCGTATTTGAGGCCGATTTCTATCCAAACCTGGTTAAATTAGATGGCCAGAAATCATGTGGCCAATTTGTGTCATTTTCAGAAGACGACTGCACCAGTTGATTGGGCGTAATGGCTGTTGTGCAGCCAGCTCCTGACAGTTCAATATCAGAAGTGATCTGCACCAATCTCGACTATGCTCAATACTCGTGTGCACCAAAGCGAGGTGAGCATGGCGACGGAGGCTCTGTTGCAAAGATTGGCGGCAGTCAGAGGTAGGCTGTCGCTCTGCGCCGATCAGGCGGCTGCTGCGAAATGGTGGTTGAGCATGCCCATGGCCTCCGTCAGCGCCGAGGGCCCAATGCCAAAAGCTCTCTCCACAAGGCGCACCTCGCCCCTGATGCCGGGCTGCAGGCACCAGGGGCGAGCCTGTCCTTTGCGCAGGGCTCGCATGACTTCGAATCCCTTGATCGTGGCATAGGCCGTGGGGATCGATTTGAAACCGCGCACCGGCTTGATCAGTATCTTGAGCTTTCCGTGATCGGCCTCGATCACGTTATTGAGATACTTCACCTGCCGGTGGGCCGTCTCCCGGTCCAGCTTTCCTTCGCGCTTCAATTCGGTGATCGCTGCACCATAGCTCGGCGCTTTGTCGGTATTGAGCGTGGCAGGCTTTTCCCAGTGCTTCAGGCCTCGCAGGGCCTTGCCCAGGAACCGCTTCGCTGCCTTGGCGCTGCGGGTCGGCGACAGGTAGAAATCGATCGTGTCGCCCCGCTTGTCGACTGCCCGGTACAGGTAGGTCCACTTGCCCCGCACCTTGACGTAGGTTTCATCCAGGCGCCAGCTCGGATCAAAGCCACGCCGCCAGAACCAGCGCAGCCGCTTCTCCATCTCCGGGGCGTAGCACTGGACCCAGCGATAGATCGTCGTATGGTCGACCGAAATGCCGCGTTCCGCCAGCATTTCCTCAAGGTCGCGATAGCTGATCGGATAGCGACAATACCAGCGCACCGCCCACAGGATCACATCACCCTGGAAATGGCGCCACTTGAAATCCGTCATCGTTCCGTCCGTCCAATCTCCGCCAAGCATGCTCAAGCTTCACGATTTTTGCAACAGAGCCATATCGACAACCTCTCGCGCAACCAAGACATCGCGGTCGGACTGCAAGTGATCTTGAAGCCACGGGCCCGTCCCACC
>NZ_JACLGO010000038.1 GCF_014219065.1 Halopseudomonas xiamenensis | reverse complement strand
TCAGTCTTTTTGCGAATGGTGGAGGCTGGCAGCGCTACTTTTTTATCGGAATCGCGGTAGTGGTCTCGATTTTTCTGGGTATCCGGAATTTCTGGTTGATAAAATGCCAAAGATGTAAAGAAGAAAATCTTTCTCAGCGGATTATCTGATTGATCCTCTTCAGCCTACTCTACTGCCAATTTTCTGTTTCCACCTTCGCCTGAGTCTTCATAGCGATGCTGACTAGGGAGGACAGCGAGAGCTGGGCAAGCGTCAAAGCGGTTCTGGTTCATGCGCAATCCGAACACCTGCACAACATTCCTCTTGTAAGAAACCGATCAAATTCTCTAGGTGCCCATACTCGAGTATACAGACAATCGTGCGGCTATGTTTCTCCTGCCGGATCAGCCCTACCTTGGCCATGCGCGCAAGGTGATGTGATAGCGTCGAAGCAGGAATACCCAGCCCCTTCTGGATATCTCCGACCGAAGCCCCATCATGGCCAGCTTTGACCAGAAAGCGGAACACGGACAGTCGGTGACTATTCCCTAGCTCAGCTAAGCTGGCTGCAACCTTTTCGTGATCCATAGCACGCCCCAATAATTCGATGTTTCTAGAATTATAGTTGACAGGTCGGATAAACGCAAGTAGGCTGCGTACATCATTTCGACAATACTAGAAATATAGGAGTAATATTGAATGTCATCTCAACTCCAAGACGCTCTAGGCATGTTCGCCTTTCTCGCTATCGAGCTATCGGTTTTATTCATTGGCATTAGCTTGCTGGTCGGAGTTCTTCAACGTCACATCCCACCATCCAAGGTGGAAGCGTTACTGACTTCCAGTGGGAAGCGAGGCTATTTTCTTGCTGCTGGTTTAGGAGCGGCGGTTGCAGGAGCTGAGTGCAACACGGTCATTGAATTGAAGCTGGGGCATCATGCCGCATAGCGATGGCCTTCTGCATCACCTCACCCATAACTTCGATGGGGCACTTGAAGTCGAAGCGCTTACGCGGTCGCATGTTCAGTTGCAGGGCGATGGCATTGAGCTCTTCCTGGCTATGCACCGACAGGTCTGTGCCCTTGGGCAGATACTGGCGAATCAGACCGTTGATGTTTTCGTTGCTACCGCGCTGCCAGGGGCTGTGTGGATCGCAGAAGTAGATCGCCACACCGGTTCTCTGGGTGATCTCGGCGTGCCGCGCCATTTCCCGGCCTTGGTCGTAGGTCATGCTCTTGCGCATCGCCAGCGGCATGCCATTGAGTGCGGCACTGAAGCCCTCCATCGCCGAGGTCGCCGTCGCATCGTTCATCTTCACCAGCATCAGGTAGCCACTGGTGCGCTCCACCAGCGTGCCTACAGACGAGGCGTTAGCCTTACCCTTGATCAGGTCGCCTTCCCAATGCCCTGGCATCAGCCGGTCTTCGATCTCTGGCGGGCGCACGTGAATGCTGACCATCTCCGGGATCTGTCCGCGTCGATCCACGCCGCCCGAGCGTGGTCTGCGCGTTGTCTTACTTTGGCGGAGGCAGATGATCAGCTCCTTGCGCAGTTCGCCGACCGGCAGGGCATAGATCGCGTTGTAGATCGTCTCGCGACTGACGTAGGCCTCTCTGAGGCTGGGTATGTTCATGCTGCGCAGCTTGCCGGCAATCTGCTCGGGAGACAAACGCTCGCGGAGCATATGAGCCACCAACTCGAAACGCTCACTCCCCGGCAGCAGCTTACGCATTGGCCGACAGACTCGGCGGCGGGCCTTCATCTGTTGTTGAGCCACATGGGCCGAGTAGCCGCCGCGGACATCTCGGTTGCGACGCACCTCTCGACTAATGGTCGAAGGCGATCTATGGATCAGACGAGCAATCCTGCGCAAGCTGAAGCCTTGGGCGTGGCCGATTTGGATGGTGGCGCGCTCTTCAACGCTGAGTTCGGAATAAGACATAGGGGCAGCACCGTACCGGAAAGGTCAGGTGTTGCACTCAGTTTTCGCGGCCGCCTGGTGTAAATCTTCACGGTGGGGTGGCGGCCACCGTGGGTCTCCGTAAACTGGAGGTTACGACACCTTCACCAATCACGGAGAGACACCACGATGACCGAGGACAGGATGGCATTGATTGAGCTGGCTGAAAAGCATGCGGACGGTGATTTACTGAGGGAGCTGGGCGAACTGGTCCTGCAGCGACTGATGGATGCAGAGGCGGAGCAGCGTTGCGGCGCCGGCCGACATGAACGCAGTGAGGGCCGGGTCAACCAGCGCAACGGCTATCGCGAGCGCACACTGGAGACACGATTGGGAACGATGGACCTGCGAATTCCGAAGCTGCGCACGGGCAGTTACCTGCCGAGCTTCCTGGAGCCCCGGAAGGCCTCGGAGCAGGCGTTGGTGGCTGTTGTGCAGGAGGCGTATGTGAAGGGGATATCGACCCGCAAGGTCGATGATCTGGTGCAGGCGATGGGTATGAGCGGCATCTCCAAGAGCCAGGTATCGCGACTGTGCGAGGAACTGGACGAGCGCGTCGAGGCTTTCCTGAATCGCCCGCTGGAGGGCCCATGGGCCTACGTCTGGCTGGATGCGACCTATCTAAAATCGCGCGAGCGTGGCGCTGTCAGCAGCCAAGCGGTGGTTGTTGCCGTTGGCGTCAGCAGCGAAGGTCGCCGGGAAACCTTGGGCATGGCTGTGGGTCCGGCCGAGACTGAAGCCTTCTGGACCGAGTTCCTACGCAGCCTGGTGCGCCGTGGCCTGTCAGGCGTGCGACTGGTGGTCTCGGATGCCCACGAGGGCCTGAAGCAGGCGATTGCCAAGGTCATAGGAGCTACCTGGCAACGCTGCCGGGTGCACTTCATGCGCAATGCGCTGGCCCATGTCCCGCGCAAGCAGCACTCCATGGTGGCCGCCGTGATCCGCACGGCCTTCGTGCAGGAGAACCAGCAGGAGGCACGCCAGCAGTGGCGAGAAACCGCTGACAAGCTGCGAGAGCGCTTCGCCAAGGTAGCGGAGCTCATGGACAGCGCCGAGGACGACGTGCTTGCCTTCATGAGCTTCCCGAAAGAGCACTGGCCTCAGCTGGCATCGACGAATTCCCTGGAGCGATTGAACAAGGAAATCAAACGCCGCTCGCGGGTGGTGGGTATCTTCCCGAACAACGCTGCCATCATGCGGCTCGTGGGAACGCTACTCGCTGAGCAAACAGATGAATGGCAGGTGACACGCCGCTACATGAGCCAAGAGACGTTGGCGCGCGTGCTGAGCAAGGAAGACCAGGCCAACCTACTGCCACAGTCTGAGGCCGCCTGAAGCAATGAAACTGGAGACCGGAATTACACCACTTGACGGGACACTACCACTCCTTGTACTCTCAGTATGTGCTTCGTTTAAGACGGGGCGACATGTAAAGCAACCGTAGCTTCAAAAACAATATTAAAAGACGCGAGGTGAAATATGAATGCAATTACTAATGTCGTTGGTCAGTCACTGGAAGATGGTTCTCGAGTCGCTCGCCTGAAGAAAGCTGTCAACGAGGCTACCTACGGTGGCTGCATCGAGCGCGCAGTGCTTTGGTCAGAGTATTACATGGATGAGGCCAACGATGGGAAATCTACGGCCGTTCAGATAGCTGAAGCGACACGCCACGTCCTGGCCAACAAAACGGTGAAAATCTATCCTGACGAGCTGATTGTTGGCAACTTCACCTCCAAACGGGTCGCCGGCATCTGTTATCCGGAGTTTGGCGGTCTGGGCATAATGATTGGTGTCGACAAACTACCCACCCGCAAGGTCAATCCTCTCGAGATCAGCGAAGACGAGCAGGCAAAACTCCAGTCATATATTCCGTTCTGGATGGACAAGTATATGGTTTATCTTGCCTTTGACGGGCAGGAAGAGCAGATGCGCTTTATTAAGGAGCAGACTGAAGCACTGCAGTACCAATTGTATGAGGCTGGTGGTATTGCTCACCTGGCACCCGGCTACGAGAAAGTGATCAAACTGGGTGCCGAGGGCATCATCGCCGAGGTGGAGGCCTTCGAGGCACAAACCAACGATCCCTCCAAGCTGGACTTCTACCAGTCTGTGAAAATCTCAATGAATGCGCTGGCAGAGTTTGGTGACCGCTATGCGACCGAGGCGCGTAGGCTGGCAGAGGCTGAAGCGGACCCTCAGCGGAAACTTGATCTAGAGCGGATTGCGGAGGTCTGCGCTCGCGTACCACGTTATGGCGCAACCAGTTTCTATGAAGCGGTCCAATCAATGACCCTCACCCACATCGCCATTTTCCAGGAGACAATGGGTGAAACCACCTGTCCGGGCCGCGTGGACCAATTCCTGAATTCCTACTATGAAGAGGATTTGGCGGCTGGACGTATTTCAAGACAAGAGGCGAAAGATATTCTGGGCGCTTTCTGCGTAAAGGTATGCGAACACATCCCCATGTACACCGACGAGGTGACCAGCATGCTCGGTGGGCTGACTAGCTGGGAGGTAGTGACCATCGGTGGTCAGGACTCCGAGGGCAACGATGCGACCAATGAACTGAGTTTCATTTTGTTGGAGCTCGCCGATGAGTTGCGCATGCGCCAGCCCAACTTCCACGTCCGTCTCCACGAGAACACACCCAAGGCATTCTACGATGAGGTCATCCGGGTGAACTTCGGCCCGGGTTCGGCGCCCGCCATGTATAACGACGAAACCATCATCGAGTCCATGGTGAATGTCGGTTACTCCCTGGAGGATGCCAGAGACTATGTCGCCATCGGCTGTGTTGAGCCCACGGCGCCGGGCAAGACCCTGGGTTCCACCGACGCCGGGATGTACAACATGGCCCTGGCCCTGGAAATGGCGCTCAACGAGGGGTGCCAGTTTGGTTCTGACCGACAGATCGGTGTCAAGACACCCCCGGTCTCCAGCATGAAGAGCATGGATGACGTATTGGACGCCTACAAGGTGCAGGTGAAGCATCAGCTGGGCAAGCTGCACGCGGATTTGCAGAAGTGTGAACAGTTCCACGCCAAGCACCACCCCACCCCTCTTACCAGCGCTACACTCGAAGGCTGCCTGGAGCAGGGCGTTTGCTCT
Source organism: Halopseudomonas xiamenensis (assembly GCF_014219065.1). Taxonomy (GTDB): domain Bacteria; phylum Pseudomonadota; class Gammaproteobacteria; order Pseudomonadales; family Pseudomonadaceae; genus Halopseudomonas; species Halopseudomonas xiamenensis. The sequence goes on along the minus strand of NZ_JACLGO010000038.1, from coordinate 25,957 downwards.
ACACAGGGTGGCGCGAAGTACAATTTCTCCGGTATCCAGGGCACCGGCATGGCGGTCGTGGCCGATTCCCTGGGGGCCATTGAGAGTGCTGTGTTCGAGGACAAGTGGCTCACCCTTGAGGAGCTGGTCGCTCACCTGAAAGACAATCTCTCGGATGAGGTTGTGCGGACCAGGCTGAAAGGCATCGATAAATTTGGCAACGATATTCCCAAGGCGGATGCCTGGATGAAGTGGGTCGGGGATCACTACTCCGATTCCATTCACGCCCTGGGCAAGAATACCCGCGGTGGCCAGTACCTGGCGGGCGTGTACTCCAACACTTCCCACACCCACTTCGGCGGGCTGATCAATGCCACACCAAATGGCCGTCGTGCCGGCGAGACCTTCGCCTCGGGTTTTGCGCCGGAAAACGGTGCAGACAAGCGTGGCTCCACCGCCTTGATCAATTCGATGAACCGGATCGATTTCAAGAAGTTTGCCAATGGCATCAACTTCAATATCAAGCTGGATGCCTCCAGTTACGACTGTGACGATGGTAAGAGTGCACTGGGTAGCATGTACAAAGTGTACTTCAAGCGCCACGGCATGCAGGTGCAGGCCAATATGTTGGATCCGAAAATCCTGATTGAAGCACGGGACAACCCGGAGTTGCACCCCAACCTGCTGATTCGGGTATCGGGCTACTCGGCATACTTCAACGATCTATCACCTGAAATGCAGGATGAGGTGATATCGCGTAGTAGTAACAGGGGCTGAGCTGAGACTACTTTTGTCCTACCTTAACTCTGTTCGTAGAGTTTTACCAAAGTGTGCCTGCGAGCTGAACCTTGGGCAGTTCGCAGGCCTACCTCAATAACGATCTATCACCTGAAATGCAGGATGAGGTGATATCCCGGAGCAGTGTATGAGACCTGATGCAAGCCTGATTGATGCGATAGCAGTTACCGAGCCAAGGAAGGCATCGCTGTACTTCGACATCAAGAGAAACACCCTGGACGACGGGCCGGGCATTCGCAGTGTGGTGTTCTTCAAGGGCTGCCCGCTGTCTTGTACCTGGTGCCAGAATCCGGAAAGCATCAACACCGGTTACGAACTCTCCTATGATGCAGAGAAGTGCATCAGCTGTCACGACTGTGCTGACGCCTGCCCCGAGCAGGCGATCGACCTGAGTTCGCCCGACAAGATCATCCGCGACAAATGCACCCAGTGCTTCAAGTGCGTTGATGTCTGCCCGTCAGGTGCACTGGAGCGCTGTGGCAATGACATCGACATGGATCAGCTGGTGGAGAAGGTGCTTGAGGACGAGGCCTTCTTCGAGGCCTCCGGCGGCGGTGTCACTGTCTCCGGCGGCGAGGCACTGATGCAGATGGATTCGGTCGGCGAACTGTTTTCGCGGCTGAAGCAGCGGAATGTCCACACGCTGATCCAGACAGCGGGCCTATTCAATTACAAGGTATTTGAAAATCTGGTATTGCCCTACACCGACACCATCTACTTTGATCTCAAGTTGATGGACAGCGATGCGCACAAGCAGTACTGCGGCGTTCCCAACCATTCTATTCATGAGAACTTCAGGAAGGTCCAGGCCCTGGCACGGGATTCGGTGATCGAGGTTCTGCCGCGGGTCCCGTTGGTGCCCTTTATCACCGACACAGATGAAAACCTCAGTGCCATTGCTGACTTTATGCTCGAGAACGGCGTAAAGAACATGCAGATCTTGCCGTACAACCCGATTTGGCTCGACAAGCTGCCACGCTTCGGCAGTGTCCAGCGTCTGGACTTCGGTGAAGGGACAGGCAAGTTCATGCCGGACGCGGAGCTTGACCGCTGTACGGAGATTTTTGAGTCCAGAGGTATTCACGTCCATTGTCACAGGTGATGTATCAGCTCAGACAGCCGGCGTCTTCCTGATTTCGTTTTACCTATAACCCATAATCAATCTGTCCATCACATGAGGAAAATAAAATGACGTATGCACAACCCGGCCAGGAAGGATCTGTAGTATCCTTCAAGCCGCGCTACGGCAATTACATCGGTGGTGAATTCGTCCCGCCGGTCAAAGGCGAGTACTTCGTCAACACCTCGCCGGTAAATGGTGAAGTCATTGCCGAATTCCCGCGTTCGGGCGCCGAAGACGTTGAGAAAGCGCTGGACGCCGCCCACGCTGCTGCCGATGCCTGGGGCAAGACCTCAGTGCAGGACCGCGCGCTGATTCTGCTGAAGATCGCCGATCGCATCGAAGCCAACCTGGAAAAGCTCGCTGTCGCTGAAACCTGGGACAACGGCAAGGCCGTCCGTGAAACCCTGAACGCCGACGTGCCGCTGGCTGCCGACCACTTCCGCTACTTCGCTGGCTGCATCCGCGCCCAGGAAGGCAGCGCCGCCGAGATCAACGAGCACACCGCGGCCTATCACTTCCATGAGCCGCTGGGTGTTGTCGGCCAGATCATCCCGTGGAACTTCCCGCTGCTGATGGCCGCCTGGAAACTGGCTCCGGCCCTGGCTGCCGGTAACTGCATCGTGCTCAAGCCGGCCGAGCAGACCCCGCTGTCGATCATGGTATTCATCGAAGTCGTCGGTGACCTCCTGCCGCCGGGCGTACTGAACATCGTCCAGGGCTTCGGTCGCGAAGCTGGTCAGGCGCTGGCCACCAGCACCCGCATCGCCAAGATCGCCTTCACCGGCTCGACCCCGGTCGGCTCGCACATCATGCGCTGCGCCGCCGAGAACATCATTCCGAGCACCGTGGAGCTGGGTGGCAAGAGCCCGAACATCTTCTTCGAAGACATCATGAATGCAGAGCCTGCGTTCATCGAGAAAGCCGCTGAAGGTCTGGTACTGGCGTTCTTCAACCAGGGCGAAGTCTGCACCTGCCCGTCGCGTGCGCTCATTCAGGAATCGATCTTCGAGCCCTTCATGGAAGTGGTGATGAAGAAGATCAAGGCGATCAAGCGTGGCAACCCGCTGGATACCGACACCATGGTTGGCGCCCAGGCGTCCGAGCAGCAGTTCGACAAGATCCTTTCCTACATGGAGATCGCTCAGCAGGAAGGCGCACAGATCCTCACCGGCGGTGCCGCCGAGAAGCTCGAAGGCGGCCTGGCCTCCGGTTACTACGTGCAGCCGACCCTGATCAAGGGTCACAACAAGATGCGTGTGTTCCAGGAAGAAATCTTCGGACCCGTGGTCGGTGTGGCGACCTTCAAGGACGAAGCCGAAGCCCTGGCGATTGCCAACGACACCGAGTTCGGCCTGGGTGCCGGCGTCTGGACCCGCGACATCAACCGTGCCTACCGCATGGGTCGTGGCATCAAGGCCGGTCGCGTGTGGACCAACTGCTACCACCTGTACCCGGCGCACGCGGCGTTCGGTGGCTACAAGAAGTCCGGCGTCGGCCGTGAAACCCACAAGATGATGCTCGACCACTATCAGCAGACCAAGAACCTGCTGATCAGCTACGACATCAATCCACTCGGATTCTTCTGATGAGGGCCCCGGCGTGTGAGCTCCAGCGCGCCGGTTTATTTTGCTACGCACGTCATGTGCAGGGACCTGCGCCGCTTCTGCTGTAACCCCCCTCGAACCGAGCGCAAGGTTCCTATCGCAACGCGGCTCCGGCCGCGTTTTTTTTGGTTCATCGCGCTTTCCCGGGGAAGGCAGCCTTGATTTTCAGGAAAAAGTATTCCGAGTCCCGAAAACCATAGGCCATACGCTTGATCACCTTGATGCGGTTGTTGACGCCCTCAAGGACGCTGGTATGCATATGGAAGTTGGCACTGGCGAGGATGCCTCGGGCGTATTTGCGCAGGTTGCGAGCGAAGCGCTGTAGCGGCGCGAGGCCGCTGTCCCGGGCGTGCCGCAACCAGGTTCGCCAGCGGCGCCAGCCCTCTCGTACGCTGGGGGCGAACCAGACATCCTTCAGCGCATCCTTGAGGACATAGACCGTAGCCAGCGGCTGGTTGGCCGCGAGTAGTTCTTGAAGCTGCACGGCTTGTCCGTCCTTCAGGTTGTTGCGATTGCGCAGCAGCAGCCAGCGGCTTTGCTTGACCGCCTTTCGTGCCGGCTTGTCTTCGCGCAGGAGGTTGGCCTGGTCAACCCGGATACGGTCGATCACATCCCGACCGTAGCGCGCGACGACGTGAAACAGGTCGTACACCACTTCGGCTTGCGGGCAATGCTTCTTCACCTCCAAATCAAAAGCCGTGTTCATGTCCATGGCCACCGCCTCTATCTGCTGGCAGTGCTTGCCGAGCAATTCAAAGAACGGGCGGACCGCCTCGCGGCTGTTGCCGTGGCCGACCCACAATACCCGCGTTCGCTCGGCATCCATGATGACCGTGGCATAGCGATGCCCTTTGTGCAGGGCGAACTCGTCCATCACCAGGCGGCGGACACCGGTTGAATCGAAGTTGCCTACCTCGGCTTGAAGGCGTCGTTTATCGAGCGTTTTGAGGGTGTGCCAATGCAGGCCGGTGAGCTGGCTGACGTGGCTGATCGGCAGCAGCCGCAGCAAGCTTTCGAGCCATATCCGTAACCGCTGGGTCAGCCGAGATGCTGGCTCCAACCAGTCGATCCGCTCGGTCACCCGCCCACAACTCAGGCAATCGACTCGGCGCACTGGTAGTTGAAGCAGGACGCGCTGATCGAACAGATCACGATCACGCACCAGACGAATCCGGCGATCGTGAATCAACGGGCTGAACTGGCCACAACGCCCGCACTTAGGAAGAGAGCCGGCTTGAGGTTCAAGCTCAATGAGGAGGGTGTTATCGGTAGATGGGCGACAGGTAACGGCGTCGTAGCCTGGCCAGAAAGCGGCAAGATCAATAGGATGCACGGCGACAGCAGGGACAGGTGAAGGGTGTGTTTGGCGACTGCCAATTTACCTGCTTTCCTGACTGTCAACTCGCTCTTCCCCCAGACTCCGCGAAGAACCTTAAAAATGGGGGGATTACCGATTGGTCACTTTGCTGAATGCAGGAGTTGCCGAGGCCCAGGGGGCCGAGGTCGAAGTCTCCTGGTTGCCTACCGAACGACTGACCATGAACCTTGGCTACGCCTATAACGACGGCGAGTATTCCGACTTTGAATTGGGACCCTGCCAGGTAGCCACACCCTGGCATACCGGACTTCCTGATCCCGGCGACAATGGGGACGGCACTTGCGACCGCTCAGGCGGAATGCTCCGCGGTAACGCTGAGAACCGGGCGACCTTGAGCGCTGACTATCGCTTCAGCTTTTCCAGCGTCATGGAAGGATTCATCTATGGGGAATACATTTATACCGACGAGAGGATGACAGACGTCAACAACGATCCGCTGAAGTTGGACGACGACTACTTTTACGTCAATCTACGGGCAGGTCTCGATTGGATCAGCTTGGACACATCCCTTACAGTCTGGGCAAGAAATCTCACCGACGAAGACATCGTAGCCACGATCGCTGACGCCGTAGCCCAAGAAGGCAAGCTGATTGGCTACTATGGTGCTCCACGTACCTGGGGTATCACTCTCCGCAAGAATTGGTGAGTCTTTTGAAGTCAATCGATCATCGCAGCGCACAAAATCTAGAATGACATTGTAGTGTGGCGCGGTGATCGATTGAATTTACAGCCTATAAGTGGCCCCAAAATTTTATTGACCGCTAAAGATTGCCGCGGGTCAAGCGCCATTCACAGGCGGACATTCCAGGGCCAACGTAGATTCTCGACTCATACGCTGCTTTAACGAGTCAGGACTTATGACAGTGACTGCTAACATCCGCAAGATCCTTGCAAATGCGCCTTCGCACTACTGATGAACACTATGTGGTTATCGATTTCGCAATCAGCTCTTCCAATTGCCCGAGACGCTCTTTTCCAAAGAACATTTCCTCACCAAAGAAGAACGTTGGAATACCGAAGGCACCGTGATCAGCAGCACGTTGCGTGTTGTCGATCAATTCCCGCTTGACTTCCGAATCTTGTGTAGCTTCTAAAAGCGCCTGGCCGTCCAGACCGCCGTCAGTAAACACTTCAACGAATGTCTCAGGATCGTCCATCTTCTTGCCATCTTCCCACATCGCCTTGAACGCGATCTCAATGAACTGCTCGAGTTCACCCCGTTTTTTGGCAGCGATAGAGGCACGCATTAGAAGCAGCGTGTTGACCGGGAAATTCGGGTTCATCTGATACTTGCTCAAACCATGTCGAATTTTTTTATACTTATACAAACTATACGTAGGCGCAGAATCCTGAATGGTCTGCCGGGCGCGATGGTTCTGTGGCAGAACGGCCATTGGATTGGCGGATGCGTTGGCTGGTTCTTCCGGGGCGTCGGTATCCGCAGGTTGAGGCTGCCCGGTCGCCGTCGATGCCGGTGGCGGCGGATCGTTATGATCGTCGTCAGCGACAGGGCCGGGCTTTTCATCCGTCATCGTGGCCTGGATGTGGCTGGCTACCCGTGATACCTGATTGTTTTCGTGGCGTTCTGATTCGTGTAGCAAATCCGGCAGGCTGGCATCAAGTTCGCAGGCCTGGGCAAACCTGAGAGGGTGGTCGTGTACCTGGTACAGCTCACTCAATACATGGCCGGTCAGTGGGTCGCGGTGTTGGCCGATCAGGCTGATCCAGCCGGTCAAGCGCAGCACCACCAGTACGCGCCAGGCGGTCTCGTAGCCAGCACGCTGGCCCAGCGGGATCGAGGTGAGGTAGCGGCGCAGTTGTCCAAGATTCGCCAGCGGACTGAGGCCGTCAGCGGCACGCAGCATCCGAAGCACCTGCCAGCCATTGCGTTCAAGGGGCGTCAGGCGGGTGTCGAGCATCAGGGCGGTAGGAGTGCCAAGTAAGGTCTCGCCTGCAGAGGCGTTGCTGTGAGGGTGCGTCATGTCAGTTCTCCAGAATGGCAGGCGGGTTCGCCCGATGCCCTGCATCTCACTGGAGTTCTGTTTTCATGTCAGGCAACAATAGGTTCTGCGGCACAACCCTATTTCATACCGCCGTCAGACTGTGGCCGCTGACGTTCGGTGCGCGACGGCGGGGCCTTTCCGATGCACTCGGGCATGAACAGGCAAAGCAGCATTCACGCGGTTACAACCGCTTGACTCACACATTCAGGCCAATAACAAAAGTCAGGGGTACAGTCGGATAATGGGAGGGTGAGGCCGTTGCCTGGCTTGCCACAACGACCAGGCTTGTTGCTCGGCAAGATACTGGCGAGCGCTGCCCAGTCCAGCCAGTTCCAGTCGGTGCGCGAGTTCGGCACGGACAGGCAAGCGGCCATTCAGTACGGCACGCAGATGGCGGGGGCTGAATCCCAGGTGGGTAGCCAGGGCATCGGCGTTGATGCCCAGCGCTGGAAGTACGTCAAGGCGTAGTGCTTCGCCTGGGTGAGGTGGATTGTGCATGGGGATAACGTTCTCCGGCTTCCAAGCAGAGGGACAAGCGTTATGGATGCGCACGTTGCTCGGTTGGACGATAAAAGCCTGTTTTGCTTATCCGGTTATCATTGTGCCTTAGAAAGTCCAATCGCTTTCTCCAGGACGGCTTGCAGCATTTCCTGCGATGACTGACCTTCTTTGAAGATGCTTTCAGAGAGTTTCTCGGTGTCTTCCTCGGTTGCTTGTTTGATTAGGGCGAGCGGTCCCCATTGGTCTAGTTGTTCTTGGTACAGGCTATCGATGCTGTCCCTGTGACCATCCGGGTAGGCCGCCTTTTCTACCGGAGGCAGATCATCGAAGTAGTCCAGAATGCTTTTGAAAAAAATCACGGTTATCGCCACCATTTGTTAGTTTGGCTGACAGGCTGGAGAAATATGCTTCATCCTGCTTGCTAAGTTCCCCATAAGCGGCATATCGTTCTGCTTCTGTGTAAGTTCCCGAATCATCATAGACAATGGCGCTCAAATCATTTCGAGCCATGCCTGCGAACGGATTGGAAAGATGCTTGGGCGGGGATTGGGATAGCCCGATGGCCCAATCCAGAGACTTCTGGCCTAAAGTCAATCGAGCGGGATCGTCTGTTTTTGGAAGTAAGTCGTCTTTGTTATAGCTCCCGCCTGCAATAAGGTGTCCGAAATTATAAATATCCTTCTGTCCTTTTGCATATAGGCTCTTCAACTCGCTTTGTGACATGGATGTCTGTCGCTCGATAGCACTGCTTTGAATATAGCGTGCCTGAGCGGAACTGGATATTGAAACGGTTGCGGCAGTGCTTGAGTTGGTGTTTTCAGTAGTGGACTTTGTAGTGTTCTCCGATCGCAAGCCTTCCTGAGCAGGCGCTTTTGCGGGAATGCTCGTCTGATAAGATTTGATCGAGATGTTCATGGTTTATTGTGCCTTAGAAAGCCCAATCGCTTTCTCCAGGACGGCTTGCAGCATTTCCTGCGATGACTGACCTTCTTTGAAGATGCTTTCAGAGAGTTTCTCGGTGTCTTCCTCGGTTGCTTGTTTGATTAGGGCGAGCGGTCCCCATTGATCCAGCTGTTCTTGATACAGACTGTCGATGCTGTCCCTGTAACCATCCGGGTAGGCTGCCTTTTCTACCGGAGGCAGATCATCGAAGTAGTCCAGAATGCTTTTGAAAAAATCACGATTATCGCCACCATTTGTTAGTTTGGCTGACAGGCTGGAGAAATATGCCTCGTCCTGCATGCGGAGTTCTGCTGAGGCAGCATATCGCTCGGCCATGGTGTATGTTCCGGAGTCATCATAGACCACGGCACTCAGATCATTTCGGGCCATTCCAGCAAAAGGGTTAGAAGCATTCCCCGGGGGGGATTGATGAAGGGAAATGGCGTATTCCAGAGATTTTTTTCCCAGTTCCAATCGTGCGGGATCATCTGTTTGTGGTAGCAAATCATCTTTATTGTAATTTTTGCTGCCGAGAAGTTGGCTGAAATTGTATATATCAGACCATGTACTTGAGTGTAGCTGCTTTAATTCACCTTGCGACATGGCAGCTTGGCGCTCGGTTGCGCTGCTCTGGATATAGCGGGCTTGTGCGGAGCTGGATATTGAGACGGTTGCGGCAGTGCTCGAGTTGGTGTTTTCAGCGATGGACTTTGTAGTGTTGTCCGAACGCGGTATTTCCTGGGCAGGCACTTGTGCGGGAATGCTCGCCTGATAGGATTTGATCGTGATATTCATAGCAATACTCCAAAAGCCGGAGATAACAGCATAGCTATCCCCGGCCAGAGAGCCTAGAGAAATGCCGAATTACTTGATTTCAAATTCGACTGTATAGTTGTACGGAAGCCCAGCTTGGGCCGCAGTGATGTTGGCATTACAGGTGGCGCGAGTGGTGCCAATGCTGGTGCCGGTCTTGGTCCAGCTCGGTACTTTGGTGCTTGGGTTGACCTGGTGCGATGCCGCAAAACGGCATTTCTTGTTGCCGGAAGCGTAGACGAAGCGCATGCCAGAAACCGTATCTGCAACGCTGGTCAGGTAGAAAGTTGTTGTATTGGACGGCAGGATCGAGCCTGGCGTCGGCGAGACGCTACCTGAGAAGTACTCGTAAGTGTATGCTGCTTCGGTGGTGGTGGAGTTTTTCACCTTAACGGTGACAGTAGTATTGGCCGCGTGGGCGGTTGCGACCATCGACGCGAAGAGAGCGGCTGCTCCGAACAGTTTAGCGAGTTTCATAAAATGTCCTTTTAAGGTTGATAATCTCTACAGCGCTTGTCCCTCAGCATTCAGGCAAGTACCTGACCTGCCAGGTCTCCCCGGCAGCGGAAGAACATCTAAATTAACGGCGGTAAATGAGAATTCTTTAGCTTTCCTGGCTGTTTTTTCTGCATTTTTTTGCGTAAGTTTTCGTCGTGCTCATGGCGCCAGAACATACCCTGCCTGCAACCCTTGCACCTCAACGCCCTGGGTGATCGCCTGTCCAGGCACGGCAGGAACATTCGCTGGCGTTGCGCCTGCTGTGGCGCGGAACATGACATAAGTTGAACCGTTATTGTCCGTCGCCAAAACCTGGGGCGGAACCACGATGCCCTGCTCGTTGCGGTAGAGGATGACCGCCAGCCGGACGCTCATATCCAGCCTGACCTGCGCGGCTTCGGTCTTCGGCGTATCGAAATGGGCATCATTACTTCATTGCAAGCGCTGCCACCTTCACTAAATCTTCTTTGCTTAAGTTAAGGTCTTTGGTAACTTTTGCCAGCATTTGATTTGCATCTGCCAACGCTCCAGATAGCGCATTGATCATTGCCTGGCTCTGCGCAACTTTCACCTGTCGCGTTTCGTCGCTAAGGCTGGCATCGTTCATGATCTGTTGGAGTTTTTCCTGTTCAGCCTTGAGCTTTTCTTTAAGGTCGCGGATCATTTTCAGAATGCGCTGCACTTCATCGGGGAGGCCGCTATTTTCAATGTCGTCGTATTTCCCTGATGTTTTCTTGTTGGCTTGCCCAGCCATCATAAGGCCAGCCATTGAAATTTTTACAGAGCCTGCGTCATCTGGCTGAGTATTTCCAAGGGGAGACTGCGCACTGCCCGTTGTGATGGTCTGCGCAGGCTGTACGGACATGATGCCGGTTGACGATGTGATGATGCTCATGCGTCCGTCACCCTTGTGAGACTGCCCTTGAGTCCTGTGGCTCTACGGCTTTTGCCGAACGTTGCGCTTGGGCCATTTGTTCAAGTTGCTTGATCAGTTCAGCAATGTCCACATCTTTAGGAACATTCAGTTCTTCAATGCTTTCACCACGAGATAGGCGCTGTGCCAGCTCAGAGAAATTGACTTGGTAGCTTGATGAATTACCGCTTGAATAGTTGCGATCTTGCGGAGAATAGGTTTCTTTCGCTACAGTAGCCCCGGTAACTGGTGAAGCATTTGCAACAGCAGCGATGAGCTTCATGGAATTGATTGCGCCACCACGACTCCCGTTAAATTCACTTCCGGCATATGTGGGAAGTTGTTTTTGCTGAAAATCCCATTGATTGTATTTTGCGTCTTGATTTATCCCCTTGCCATCAGGGCCAAATTCTACTGAGCCAGATATATATCCGAAATTGACTTGTTCGTAAGTCAGAAGTTTTGCGTCGATAAGCCCTCTGTAAAGAGTGAGCATATCATTGCGGCTGGCATCTTTAACATTGATATCTTTTACTATCTCTTTAAATTTATCATAATCATCCTGACTTAGAACGCCACCCAATACCCCGTTTTGGCTGGTTTCTTTCCCTACTTTTACGGTAAATCCCTCATACTGTTTGGGATCAAGCAGTGAACGGTTCGCGTTGAGTGATAAATTGCCCAGTGCATTTGATAACGGGTTAATTGATGGCATGGTCTATGATTCTCCCTTTGAGTTGCCATGACGCGATTTTGATAGAACTGGGGAGCAGACGATGGCTCCCCAGTTCAGCTTTATTAAATCAATCAAGTGCCAGGGATTGTGAACAGTGGCATACGACCTTCCATACGCCAGTTACGTACTTGAGATGTACCTACGTTCTCGATGCGATAACGGTATTGGCCGGTAGCACTGGGTACGAAGCTCCGATTAACAGTTCTTGCTCCATTACTGGTGGTCGAAGACACGAGAGACCACGACGAACCAGAACGTCGCTCAATGATATGGGCGATCCTGCTCGTCGGGTTGTTGCCGGAAAGGTCTTCAAACTTGAACGTCACCGAGCCAATGCACGAGATGCTGAACTCATACACGTTCTGAGAATCACCTGCAGAAAGGCTTGCCCCGCTGCTGGTGATGTTCATATAAGCGCATGCAGCAGCCGCCATGTTGCTGGTACTCAGCAACAATGCCGCGAATAGCGAGAAGAACAGTTTTTTCATACGATACTCCTTGTGGATGAAATAGCTGAATCCCCTTCGCCCTCGTTCGGCACGGAAAGCTGGTGAAGGGTAACTTCTATAACGGCAGGAAATGAGAATTCTTTAGCTTTTCTTGACTGTTTTTTCTGCAATTTTTGCGTGATTTTTTGCCGTCGCCCACGTTCAGGGCACCAGAACATACCCTGCCTGCAACCCTTGTACTTCAATGCCCTCAGTGATTGCCCGTCCTGGTACAACCGGAATCTTCGATGGCGCTGTATCTGCGGTGGCGCGGAACATGACATAAGTTGAACCGTCACTGTCCGTCGTCAATGCCTGTGGCGGCACCACGATGCCCTGCTCGTTGCGGTAGAGGCTGACCGCCAGCCGGGCGCTCATACCCAGCCTGACCTGCGCGGCTTCGGTCTGCGGCGTATCGACGGCAATCACAATGTCGTAGTGGGCGGCTGCGCCGGGGGCATCCGCCGCGTTGCCCTGTACCGCGATGGCGGCAATACGGCCTGTCAGCGTTATCCCGGCGAAGCCATCGCCCGTGATTTGCACGGGCATGCCCTCGCGTAGCTGATGCAGGTCGGTTTCCTCTACGCGGGTGAGTACCTGGATGCGATCCAGCCCGATTACGGTCAGCAGTGGCGTGCCTTGCGTGACCTGTACGCCAGCCTGCGCGATAAGCGCTTTTCCGCCCTCGGGCACCGATGGACGCGCCACCACGCCAGGAAATGGCGCTCTAAGCACGCGCCGTTCGCTTTGCGCCGTCACGGCCTGATAGCGGGCTTGTGCGTTGGTCAGCTCCATCTCGGCAATCTTGCGTTCTTCGCCCTGGCCGCGAGACTCGGCGGTACGCAGTTCGTCCCGGGCGGCAAGCAGGTCTTGCTGCTGGGTGCGTACCTGCTGCGCCAGCGTATCAACTTCCATGCGGGCCACGATCCCACGCTCGAACAACGCCCGCGTGTCTCGCAGGTTGGCCTGCGTGGCTTCCAACGTTGAACGAGCGGTCTGCACGGCGCGTCGGGCGCGTGACACTTCGGGGCTGCCGTCCCAGTTGCGCAGTTGATGGGCTTCCCGTTGTGCCTTGAGCAGTTCGGCCTGTGCCTGCCGCAACTGGATTTCGATTTGCGCCGGGTCAAGCCGCAGCAGTGTCTGGCCCGCCTCAACGGTTTGACCTTCCTGCACCAGCACGTCCCGAATGACGCCTTCAAACGGCGCGGACAGGGTTTCCTGCCGGGCAGCCTGGATGCGGCCCACCAGGCCCAGCTGCTGTTCCACCAACTGGGGCTGTACCTGCACCCATTGCGCTTGTGGTTGCTGGGGGATGCTGGCGTTGTCGGATTGCCAGAAGGCGGCGGAAGTCGCGGCTGTCAGCAACACGAGTAACGCCGAACGCATGGGGTGGCGGCGGACGTGTGCGATCAGTGGGTCTATCAAGCGATTTTTAATCATTCAGCGATATGTCCCAGCTTTCCAGTGTGGTGCCCAGCGTCTGATCGAGTTCGGCCTGCGCGTTCAGGTAGCTGATCAATGCGTTCAGGCGGGCGTTCTCGGCATTGCGCAGGTCGTTCTCGAAACTCAGCACCTGAAAGTTGCTGGAGCGGCCCACGGTGAGCTTTTCCCGTTCAATTTCCAGCTTGCGGCGTGAAAGGTCGAGCGCACGCTGGGCGATTTCGTACTGTCGCCAGCGGGTGCCAATATCGCGCACCGCATTCGCCACGTCGCGCTCCAGTTGCTGGCGGGCTTCGGCCAGCTGGATTTCCTGATTGCGCACGTTGACCTGGGCCTGTACCTCGGCCTGGCGCGTGCTGAGGTCGCCAATGGGGATTTCGACCTGGATGCCGACATAGTTTTCCCAGGTTCGTGCGGAACCGCTCAGGGTATTGCGGTCGCGTATCTGGCTGGCGCCGCCCACCAGAGAAACGTCCCACAGGCGGTCATTACGCGCTACGGCAAGATTGATGGTGGCCTGTTCGCTGTAGATGAGTTGAGAGAGCCAGGCGGGTTGCAAGGCTTCGGCTTGCCGGAGCGCCTCAGCGGCATTGACGTCCACGCGCCGCGCCTGCAGTGCCTCGGTGGCGACTATCGGCGTATTCAGATTCAGGGCGAGTAGCTGCAACAGGGCAAGCCGTGCGGTATCCGTCTGATTGCGGGCCTCTTCATAGGCCAGTTCCTGTGAGGCGACTTCGGCCTCTGTCTGCACGATTTCAAACTCGGCCATGCGTCCGGCAGCGATCATGGCGCGGTTGACTTCAAGCAACTGACGGGCGCGTTGCAACGATTCCCTGGAAATCTTCAACTGCTCCTGTGCCTGCAGCAGGGTGCGGTAGGACGCAATCACTTGCGTGATGGTCTGCGAGACAGTGGATTTCAGGTTGAGCCGGTTGGCCTGCTCGGATAGCCGCGCCAGGCGCACCGGTGCTGTCGCAATATCCTTGCCTGCGCCGCGTAACAACGGCTGGATCAGAGAAATGTTGGCCCCGTCATTGCGTGACAGCCCGGCCTGGTCGGCCTGCGTATGGCGGTACGTCCAGCCCAGGCTTACGCGGGTGCCATAGGGCGTCAGCAATGTGGTTGTGGGGGTTACGGTGCTTTCCCGGTAACGGTCATCCTGATTCCGGCTGGAAAGATAGCCGCCGCTGAGCACCAGTTTGGGTGTGAAGCGGTCTTCCGCCACGCGCAGGTCGAATTTCTGGGCAATGCGATCGAGATAGGCGCTGCGGATGGCGCGGTTGTCGCGCAGCCCCAGATAGATCGCGTCGCTCAGGGTCAACTCGATGGTCTCGGCATTGAGTGAAATGCTGGCCGTCGTCGATGATGGCTGACCCTGGCGGGTCGCCTGGGATGGGCGCAGCGCCCCATCTGTCCTCGCCTGCGCAACGACAGGGGCCATCAGCATGAGTGCGATGAGGATAGACACTTTACGCATCACGCAACGCCTGTACCGGGGTGAGGCGCGCAGCCGCCATCGCAGGCGACAGCCCGAAAAACAGGCCGGTTGCGATGGCGCTGCCAATACCGAGCGGCAATGCCGCCGCCGAGAATGAGAAGGCAGACCAGCCCGAGTAGTGAACGAAGGCCCAGGCCATGATCAGGCCAACAGCCGCGCCAGCCAGTGCCCCGGTGGCGGCCAGTACAACCGCTTCCAGCAGGAAGAGCCTGGCAATGTCCCTGGGGCGAGCGCCGAGCGCCATACGCACGCCTATCTCACGGCGGCGCTCGGCGACGTTCATCACCATGACATTCATGACGCCGATGCCGCCGACCAGCAGGGCGATACTGCCCAGTCCTGCCAGCAGCCAGGAAAACAGGCGTGACTGTTTCGCCATGCCCTCAAGCAACAGTCGGGGAATTTGCACGTTGACCTCATAGCCGGGCATCCTGCCTTCCACCCATTGCTGCAGGGCGGGGGAGGTTTGCACCAGCGTTGCGCCGTTGGGGTTGCGGGCCAGTACGCTGGTGATCTGCGGACTGGGGATGATGCGTCGCATGCCTTCCAGTGGCAGCAAAATGGCGTCGTCCGGCGGGGCGGGAAGCAATGGGTTCTGGCCTGCGGGTTGCAGGATGCCGATCACCTGAAACAGATAACCGCCGATCTGAATGCGGTCGCCGGGCTGGGCATGGATGCCTGCGTTTTCCCACGCCGCTGCGACATTCGCACCCAGCACCGCATGGGTACTGTGCGTATCGAACTGGCTCAGGAAACGCCCCTGCGCCAGTTGGAGATCCAGCACGCCGGGCAGGTCGGCATTGCTGCCCAGTATTGTTGTACTCAGAGCATGGCCTTTAAGCCGGGCGTCACTACTGGTCAGGATGAGAGGAGCTGCCGCTGTAATGTCGGGGATGGCCTGGCGCAACGCGGCGGTATCCAGTGTGGCGACGTTCGGTAACGCCTCGCTGCGGCCGCTGCCGGGGATCTGCACGTTTGCCACAAGCAGATCGCTGCCCATCCCCTTGAAGACGTTCATGGCTTCACGTTCGGCGTTGTGCCCGATGTTCAGCAGGGCAACGACGGCCATGCAGCCCACGGCGATCCCCAGCAGCGCCAGAACGGCACGGCGACCGAGCTGGCGCAGATTCTCCACGGGTTCGCGCACCAGGTGCAGCCATGAGGGGCCGTAGCCATGCGATGAGGTCAGTGTGATGGCAGCACGTCTAGGCATGTCCCGCTTCCTCGATCCGGCCATCGCGGACTTGAATGCAACGAGCCATGCGATCGGCAATCCCGGTATCGTGCGTCACCACAACCAGGGTCGTGCCGCGTTCGCGGTTCAAAGACAGCAGCAGCCCGATGATGTCCTGCGCCGTCTGGCTGTCGAGGTTGCCGGTGGGTTCGTCAGCCAGCAGCAGCGAGGGTTCGCCGACAAGGGCGCGGGCTATCGCGACACGCTGGCGCTGGCCGCCCGACATATCGGCGGGTCGATGGTGGCTGCGGTTGCTCAGGCCGACGCGCTCCAGTTGCGTCAGGGCAGCCTGGCGGGCTTGCGGCTGGGGGATGCCGCGATAGAGCAGCGGGAGTGCCACATTGTCGAGCGCATCGAGCCGTGGCAGCAGGTTGAAACTCTGGAATACGAAGCCAATGATCCGATTACGCGCGATGGCGCGTGATTCGGCATCGGCGTTGGTCATGTCTTCGCCCGCGAGCAGAACACGCCCCGAAGTCGGTTCATCCAGCAGCCCGATGAGGTTGAGCAGCGTGCTTTTCCCTGAGCCAGACGCACCAACGATGGCGCAACTTTGGCCTGTGGGGACAGAAAACGACACATCATACAAAACCGCCTGACTGGACGCGCCCGTAGCATAAGCATGCGTAATATTTTCCAGGCGAATCAAATCGGTGTCGTGAACTCTCTGCATCCTCTCTCCAGATGATTTTGCCGTCCCCTTGCCTGTGCTGTCGCAGCAGACGATGATGTTACTGGGCTTATGATTTCTGGTTATTTGTTAGTCGTTTTGTTAGTTGTTCCAGCAAGGATTCAAGTTCATCTTTATGTTGTGATGACTCTGTGCTTTTAGCCTCCTGTATCCAGCCCTGCAACTGCATGTCATAGCCTTTGGGAAGTTGGGACTCTTCAATGGCGGGTAGAGATTTATAGTGGTCAAGAACTTCCTGGTGGGTCTCTGCAGATATTTTGCCTGTACGGTTGTAGTCATCCATCATTTTGGCAACAACCTTTACGCGCCACTGATATTCCTGATCATCCGCTTCTGATAAAGCCGCACGGCGCTCGTTGACAGTGAAGGCGCCGCTGTCGTCGTAAGCGATTAGTGCAAGTTGGTCGCGTGACATACCTTTGAATGGATTGCTGCCTTGGCCGTTGGTAAAGGCAGTTGCCTGTTTTGCTTGTGCAAGTCGTTGTGAGTCGTCGGAGTTCGGGACTTCTGCATCATGAATAGCTTTGTTGCGTGTATAGCTTTCACCATAAAGCTCATGAGCGGTCGATTGGGCAATAGCTGCAAGTCCGTCACGATTGGTGATGGCGTCTCGTGTTTCGGCTCGAACGGCGGCATCATTAAGCAGGCGTGATAGCGATGAAACCTGCATTGTTGCACTGTTGGGAGTGTTGATTATCTCAGAGGTCTGAGAGTATGTTGTTTCCCCAGTTTTATTAACAAAACTGCGTTCGCTTACTTGAGTTTGTTGAGGCGTGGTTGTGCCAAGTTGATTAATGCTATTCATATAGCGTCCCGTAGGAATTGTAATCTGCATTGCGCTTTCAGAAAGAGGGGCGACCAGTTACATATGCCGGGTCGCCCGTTGTCAGTTACTTCATCGTGAATTCAACCGTCCACGAGTAGTTTGACAAATTCTGCGATTTGATGGTGGCGGTGCAGACTGCCCCACCGCTAGCGGTTGCAGTTTTGTTCCATTTCGGAATTTTAGTTGGGCCGCCAGGTAGCAGAGCGCCGCCCGAGATTTGATTTACGAAGGTTGTACCGAAGACGCAGGTCTTACTGCCTATGGTATAGCGCACGGTTGCTGCGTTGGCATCGGGGCTGATGATATTTTGCACAACGTATGTGTCAGCACCTTGAGGCTGCACTGTCGTTTTTGGCTTAGGGCTTGCATTGGTGTTGGTACTCACCTCATTATTGGTGACGACCTTGTAGGTGGCCTCTTGAGTGCTGAGGTTTTTGAATGTTACGGTCACTGGCGGGCCAGCAAATGCAGCGCCAGCGGCACACATCGTCGCAGCGGCAAGAGCAGCCGACAGCATGGTTTGTTTGATCTTCATATACGATCTCCTTCAGTGGTATTGAACAATGTATCCGTGCAGGGTTTGTGTTCGCCCGTCCGGTATTGCAGCACTTCGTTGTGCGATTCCATGCGGCAATTCTGCTTTATCTTGCCTGCGTTGAAACGTCTTCTCGTGGATTCTTATTCAATGCAGGCTGATAAAATTTTTGTATAAGTTCCCTACGGGTTAACGGCTACAAATGAGAATTCTTTAGGGTTGGATTGCGTTATTTTTGTGCTGCTCGGGCTTCTGCTGAATTGCAGTGTCCTTGTCAGTGAAAGAACGTCCATGGCGGGACAAACCAGGCAACATTGCCACTATGAAGGTTGCTTCGCCTGGCACCATGACCTGAGGCAGCACCTACAAGCTCTTCTTGGCTGGAGCAGGGACGCGGAGTGGTAGATGCAGGCTGGGGCGGTGCTTCTTGTTCGGCATCAGTCACCGCATGGTTGCTGCTGCCCAGGGGCATGCAGGCAATGATCGGGTAAGATGAAGAGACGATATGACCAAAAAACAAGCACTTGAAGCGGTGTCGTGAGAAAGCGCTTGCCAAGACAGCAAGGGTAGTACATAATCCAGTCCGTCAAGCAGAGCGGTGTACCAAAAACCTCTGTTGAATCAATAGGATAGGGATCGACGGGGAAACCCGTTTCCCGCTCCAATTTCGTTGTGCTGCGTTCGCAGCTCGACAGCCCAGTTAGAGGCCGGGTGGCAGAGTGGTCATGCAGCGGATTGCAAATCCGTGAACGCCGGTTCGATTCCGACCTCGGCCTCCAGTATAGAAGCCCCGTAAACACTGCGTTTGCGGGGTTTTTTATTGGGCGGTATTTTTCCAATCAGTTCCGCAACTATCGGGGAAGTTCCGCAACCATGGTCACCTGGTCGGGTTCACAACCTCGCCAACACGCCGGTAAACCTTCTTCGTAATTTCCTCTTTTGAGTGGCCCAGCAGCCTGCTGGCCGCGGTCAAATCCTCAATTTCCGACGCTGCCTTGGGGCGTATGTCCTTGAACTGGAACTGCCTGATTCGCTCGGCGAGGGCGGTATCACCAGCGCTTGCTGCCTTGGTGGCGGCGCTTGCGCGGGCCTCATCCCAGCGGTTGCGGAGCATCGCATAGCTCATCCGTAGGCCGCTGCTGTTGGTGATCAGCACGCTGTTTCGGATGCCCGCCTCCTTTCTGCGCTCCAGCAGCCCATCGATAAACAGACCAAGCCCCGTCAACTGCTCACCATTGCGCAAACGAATGCGCAACTTCTTGCCGGTCTTGCCCTGGCTCACCAGCATGAAGTCGCCGGACAGGTCGCCAGTGGTGGGCTTGATGCTGTCAGCAGGGCGCGGTCCAGTCAGGTACGCCAGATCCATTGCATCCTTCAACTCCTGGCAGGCATGTTTGTACACCGCATCCCACACGTCATCAGCGGCGTAATAGTCTCGAACCTTCTCCTTGTTCCGTCGCACCCGAGCGCAAGGGTTCTCCTTCTCCGTGTACCCCCATTCCCGAGCGATGTTGAACACATGGGAAAGCAGGGCGATCTCACGATTTCCCCGGGTCTTTGCCGTCCTGGCGTCCCGGTACTGGGCAACCACCTGGGGCGTAATGGCGTCAATCGGGGCATCCGAGAACGCCTTGCGCAGGTTCTTCAGTTCCTTGATGTTATCGCTCTGGGTTCGCGGTGCTTTCCCTGGGATGATTTCAGCCTCGTATCGATCGAATATCGCCCCCATCAGATTGATTACGGCAGGGGCGACAGTTCGCTCCAGTCGCGCCCATTCGACTCTGGCCTGATTGAGGTCCGAGCCAAGCGGTATCTCCTTGCGGCGCCCGTTCTCGTCCCGGCCGTTGTAGTAGTAGCCGATCCATATCTTCCCTGACTTGCGTTGGCGTATCCGCTTTATCATCCTGGGTGGCAACTCTCGGTTCGCCTTGCCCTTTGGCCGCATGTCACTCCACTCTTGAAAGGTCCAGTGTCCATGGCTCGGCTGATGCCGTGTCTGATGTCGGGTTGACGCCTGACAGCTTCAGTCGGGTGTAAATCCGACCCACTACAGGCCGGTTCGATGCGTTGACTTCAAATACCCAGCCGCGGGAAGCCAGCCACTCTATTTGTTTTTTCGGGGTTTTGGAGCCAGTCATAACGACCAGCTCGGGCTCTTCAAGAAATTCCGATGCGGTAGACATTGGATACCTCTCATGCACAGACAGGCCGCCGCAATGGGCAGTATGGGGTGTCAGATTCAGGGCATAGCGCGTCAAAGTCGATGCGTAAACTTCCATCATAGTCACCCGGTTGCGGCGGGGTGTAGACCATCACAAGCAACCCTGGCTCTGGAAGCCTATCGTCAACGCTGATCCATCGCGGTATCGCCGCGACCAATTTACTGACCTCAGCAATATGGTCGGACTGACGGATCAGTGGCTCTGGCTGCTCTCCCGAGCGGCGTGCCAGATCTGCTACAGCAGCTCTCTTGTAGATTGATCCGTCAGGGATTATCCATGCCACCACCTCTGGTTTATTGGTTGTCATGGCTGCTGCTCCTGTACTCGATGATTCCATGCGCCTATCGCACTCGCCTCGCTGCGATGAAAAAGCTGCCGAGCCTGGCATCTGACGCAATACACGCGCCAGAACTTCCCATGCGCCCATACAGCCTTATCTGCACTTCCCTGTATCGTCTTGCATGGGCCATCGCAAAACGGGCAGCGCTTGAGTCTTTCGTCATGCATGAGCGTCACCCCCTTGCTGCTCCCGCCGCCGTTTTTCCCGAAGCATTTCACGCCGAATATCCTCTTCGACAGCCCCCATAGCCTCGTCGAAACTTGCGTCTCGGAAGAATGAGATATCCCCTACGAACACCCGACCATCAATGATGACGTTGTACTCAATGCGCTTCATGTCTGTTGCTCCCGGTGGGCGGATAGGGCTTCAAAGGCCATCCGATGATTCTCTGCATTCGTCGCCCGGTGAGCCGGCGCCCTGTTTGCGTCACGAATCTGCTCCAGCGCCGCAACAAGTCCGCTCACGTCCGGCGCTGCGGGTGGGGCTGCATATACGTCCCGTGTCGGAATGCCAGCATCTTCTGTATTTTTCCTGTGATTCTTGATGCGATCGTCGCCGTGCCACCACTTTCCATCTTGAAAGAACTGCCAGCCAACCGGATCCTGCTCAGCCTGCTGCTCAAGCACAGCGGTTGCCCAGCCCATCAACCCGACATTCACAGGCCTCAGGTCTCGATGACGGTCAAGTAGAATGGCTTGCAAGCGGGCTGCTTCGGCGTCGTCCAGTGCGTGTGCTTCTTCCTGCTGCTCAGGCGCAGCCAGAATCGCCATGCGCAGCGCCATATCCATATCCCCGAACAGCATGTGTGCATCCTCTGCAACTTCGACCATTTCGGGCGTTGGGTGGTACGGCACCAGCTTGTAATCAGTCATGGCTTCCACCCTCGCTATCTATGCCCTCGGGTGCCGCATACAACAGCGCCCCATTCGGCAGACTCAGCCCTGCGGCGGTCAGCACAACGCGCACAGGCTCGCCCTCCAGGTGATGCTCGATGCGCCCGACGATTTGCGGGTCGCACGGCACTACATCAAAGTTTGCCGATTCGTCGAACGGCACGGGTTCAATCATGTTCGGCGTCATCGGGTGGCGGCGGTTGTTGAGTGTGCTCATAGCGGGATCTCCATCTGTCCGCGTTTCGTTGATCTGATGTGCCTGTGCCACCGATCCCGCGCCCATCGCACCAGCGTTGAGCGGAATGACGGCCACGGCGTTGCCCTGGCCTGCGCGAGGTAGACGCGGGCTATGTGTTGGTTGGTGGTCATGGGGCTTCTCTTATCGGGCCGGTATGGCCAGTGGTTGGCGCTTGGGTTATGGTCGTGGTTGCTGGCACGGTGCCAGCGATTGCAGATTTACTTGAGGCCCGAAAGGGCAGGGAGTACGAGGTATGAAAGTTCTGCTGATTGCTTTGTCGCTGATGATGGTAAGCAGTACCGTTCTGGCTCACGGCGGCGGTTGCCGGAAAAGCTCACCACCCGGCCAGTGCTGCCACATGGATAACAGCAAAGGCACCGTTCACTGCCATTGAACTGTAAGCTGTGGTTCTGCTTGGGTCGAATCAGGCAGGAGGGGCGGCCGGGATGGCGCCCTTCGGTCATTTCTTCCTCCACTTCCAATAACCGGTGCCCACGTTCGTGCCCGACTCGCGGAAGCTGCCCACCGGCAGATCACGCCATGCGCCGCCTTTCGGTAGCAGGTCGCTACCCTCGGCAGTGGCCGGAAGTATCGCTACCAGGGTGCCGCCGGGGCGCAAGCACTCCATCGCCTTGTGCACATGCTTCGCCCAGTGCTTTGAGCAGAAGGGCGGGTTCATGATGACCACGTCGAATGTCGGGCCAGTGGCGTACTCAAGGAAGTTGCCTGTCCAGACGGCATAGCCCTTTTCTCGGCACGTCTGGGCGCGTCCGGGGTGATATTCCACGCCAAGTAGATCGTCATGACCGCGCTTTCGCAGTGCGTCCAGAATCGCCCCGGTGCCGCATGACGGCTCAAGAATCTTCGCGCTGTCGTGGATGTACAGGTCAGCCAGAACTTCTTCGATAACAGCCGCTGGCGTCGGGTAGAAGGCCAGATCCTTGCTGACCTCAGTGCCGGCCTGCTTTTTGTCCGGCTTCTCGAAGTCATCCGGTATCACGCTGCCGTAAAACTCATGCAAGCAGTCGTTGATCAGCCCCAGCGCTCGCTTGTTGAAATGCACATGCGCGTTGCCATTGGCGAACGTGCGTATTTCAAGGCCGAACTGGTGCAGGGTGAACGGCTTCGACTGGCCCCATACGCAAGAGTGGGCGCGGATGATGTCGCGCCATGGCTGCCGCTCTGGCTCCGGAACATGCTCGCCAAGCCATAGGCCGGGCTTCACCTGCTCCATCGCTGCGCACATGTCGTTCATCCGGTCGAATCCCCAGCTGCTGTAGCCGGCAAAGTTACCCAGGATGGCACGCTTTGGCAGGCCCTTCACGCCGAAGCCGAAGTTGCTGTGCGACTTATAGAACTTGTCCAGCGTGCAGAACACCTCAGCCAGACCCTTGAGGATGTAATAGCGGGGATTTTCCCAGTACTGACCGAACGTGGCTTGCAGGTTCTCCAGCGTCAGAGGCGCGGGATCTGAAAGACTTTGGTCGAACTTCTTCTTGTCGGCTGCACTGAACACCGAATCGAGATTCAGCGTTTGATATATCGCACGCCATGCGCTCGACAGCAGGATGCGCTCGACACCTTGCCGGTGAATGCGAAGTGGGCTGGCCACTGGCTCGTACCGGCCTGTGCCGACCTCGCAATTCGCGTTCAGCGTGTCAATGGCCAGCTCGGCAGCTGCCAGCGTGTCGTCCAGCGCGCCATGCTTCGTGTGGTACTCCATGACGATATCGCGGACGGTGTGGGGGTAGGCTAGCTGATTCATGCGGACTCCTGGGGCGCGAATGACAGCGGTGCTGGGCATGGCTGCGCCCTCATGATGCCGGCGCGCTCCTGGACCAGGCGCCCGACCTCTATCTGCATGACCGACTTGCCCAGGCCGAACGCGGCGAAGATGGCCCGGCAACCGCCTCTCACCGCCCAACGAACGATGTCGCGCTGGTGCGGCTTAAGCATGGGATTGATATCAGAATCTTCGACTTCAAAACCGGCGAAGTCGGCAAGCCGGATCTTCTTTCGCAGAAAATCGACATAGGCTGTCATATGGGTACCTCAGAGAATGCTGGCCTCTCGACAGGCCTTCGGATATGGTCGGGTGACCGGCATGGGGCTGGAAAAGGGGGTATGCAGATGCCAATAGATTTCACCAGCGGACGATTTAATGTGTATGGCGGGAGGGGCCCAATGGCACCCTTGGTAGGGCGCATTGATCATGATGAATATGTTCGGGACGAGGCCAGTCGACCTATATATCGTATAGATGAGATCGATTTTTACGATATGGAAGGACGGCATATTGGCGAAATCGAAGCCGTAGAAAAAGCCTGGATGGTTGTGTCGAGCGACCAATCAGGAGTGACTTGTCATTTTGTGATTCGCCCCGAGTTTTCGGAATAACTGGGCGGCCATCAGGCCGCCTTCTCCGTCTCGCCCTCAATCACCCCGCCCTCAACCCACACCTGCTGCACACCCGGCGGCACCCTCGCCATCGGCGCTTTCATGGTCCCGGCCATGAATGCCTGCTCCAGCATCCCGTCCCGCGTGGCGCCGATCAATAACTTGAGCGCTTGCGGCCGTGATGCCGGCTCCAGCACATCGAACCGATCCAGCGCCACCAGGCCGATGCCCGACAGCTTGGCGATGGCCACGGCCAGCAGGGTATCGACGCGCCACTGTTCGGACTCGGACAGCAGGCCGTACAGGCGGCCGTCATATTCGACCTCGATCTCGGTGCTGATCGATGCCTGTTTCCATCCGGCCCGGGCCGACAGATCGGCCAGCAGCTCGTTCATCGGCGTGATGGCATCGGCAAGGATCTGCGACGGTATGCCGGTGGGGGCCAGGGCCTCCGCGATTGCAGTCCAGCGCTGAACCTCGGCATGGTATTCGGCAGCCTCGGCGATGATCTTCTGGTGCTGGGCCGCGGCGTTGAATGCCTCGGTCAGCGCTTCGTGCTTGGCCCGGGCCGCGTCGCGCTGCTGGCGCAGATCGCCGATCAACTTCTCGGCGTTCTCGATCGCGTCTGCCGGCGGCACCGCCTGCATTGACTGCTGCAGTTCTTCCAGCTTGGCCGCGGCGTTGGTGGCCTGGATCTGCGACATGGGCGTTACTCCATGTCGAAGTCGTCGTAAGCCACTTCGCTGGCTCCGTGCTATCCGGCGAGTCTCCGGATTGTGGCGCGGTGTTCTGCGCTGTCGTGATTAAATATCACGAATCGTGTTTTATGTGTCAGCACAAATCGTGATTTTAATTTCCAAAGGTGTGATTTCAAGGAGGCGGAGCGAAGGTGGAAGAATCGAGCGGGGCGGGAGTTACGGGCACAAAAAAACCGCCGAAGCGGTTGGGGGGGGGTAGGCAAAGAGTAGTGCTACAACTGGAATTGTCAGTAGTACTGATTATTGGTACTATCCGGATATGAAAAGAAAACACCAGAAAACCCTTGAGCTGATCTTTGCTCGTCCCGTCAGCGCCAATGTTCAGTGGCGAGATATCGAAGCGCTGTTCATTGAGCTGGGTGCGGATGTATCAGAGCGGGAGGGATCACGCATCGGGGTGCGATTATTTGGTGAGATACGGGTGTTCCATCGGCCACACCCGTCGCCGACCACTGACAAGGGTGCAGTGGCCTCGGTGCGTGACTGGCTGAATGCGAATGGAGTAAAGCCATGAAGAACACGATGACGATTGACGGCTACCGGGCCGTTATCCAGTTCGACCCTGAGATTGAGATGTTTCGTGGAGAGTTCGTTGGCCTGAATGGCGGGGCGGATTTCTACGCGGCTGATATTGAGGGGTTGAAGCGGGAAGGGGCGACGTCTCTACGGGTATTTCTGGAGATGTGCGCCGAGGGTGGTATCGAGCCAACCAAAGCGTTCTCCGGCAAGTTCAACGTGCGGGTGCCGCCGGAGCTGCACGCTGACCTGGTAGTGGCTGCCACTGCAGAGGGCAAGAGCTTGAATCAGTGGGTGGTGGAGGCGCTTGGTAGAGAGGCGCATATTTGAGGCGAGCAGGGAAGGGCAAGCGTAAAAAAGCCCGCTCAGGGCGGGCTTCTTAGACTTGTGCCTGGTTATCGACAGGTGACCAATAAAGTTATCTGAATTTTGTCCTCCCGCGCTCCTGAATTAAGTGTAGAAGTTTCGATCTGATCTGACACTCGGCTTGAAAAGGACGGGGTTACCGAGTTTGATGGTTGTGCGACCAATCATCTCACTCATAGGAGTAACCCCGCATGAATGTTGTAAATCAACCGATCGTCAAACACAAG
>NZ_JACLGO010000037.1 GCF_014219065.1 Halopseudomonas xiamenensis | reverse complement strand
CTTGTGTTTGACGATCGGTTGATTTACAACATTCATGCGGGGTTACTCCTATGAGTGAGATGATTGGTCGCACAACCCTCAAACTCGGTAACCCCGTCCTTTTCAAGCCGAGTGTCAGATCAGATCGAAACTTCTACACCGCAGGTTATCCGGGCAAGCCTGACAGCCGGGACGGGGCGCCCCTTGTTCTCCCCCTTCCTGTGTAAATCCTCTTTTGAAAAGTGAGTTTGCAAGATGATTGTTTGCTTGGCTCAGCAGGCCCTGCTCCGGCTGGCAAGAGGCTTTCCCATCCTGCTCATCACTGGCTCTCAGCCCTCAGCGGATGCTTCCATCATCTGCAGCAGTTGTGTCATGGCGCTCATCAGATGGCCGGTCAGGACCTGGATGCTTGCCTGGATCTCGGCCAGCTCGAGCTGCTTGGCTTCCTGACTCTGGCTGGTGTCGGCCATTAGCTGCATGAGCTGCTGTTGCTTTTCACGCAGTTGCTGTTGCAGCTCCTGGATGTGCTCCATCAGGCGCTGAACTTCTTCGGGCAATTCGTAGTTGGAACTGGCGTCCTGGGTGCCGCCGGACTGACTTCCCTGACTGAGGGCGGACAGGGCACGGCCCAGGGAAGACAGGTCGACAGCATCGGTGGTGCCGGATAATTCGGGGCTGCTGCCCGCTGGAGCCGGGCTGACCGGGCTGGCTATTGCTGTCGGCAGCCTGGAGATGGGTGATGCAATAATCGGGTTCACGATATGCCTGCTGGTTGGCATCTTGTTGTCTGTCTATCGGCCAGTGGCCGGTATTCTTGAGTGGGTGCCGGTGAGTCTGATGGTCTTCACCGGACTGCTCGGGATGATGAACTGGTTATCCGGAAATGGGACCAGGTACAATTTTCTGATTGCCACCTTGCTAAAGCGCGAGTATGCCAGCGCAATGTCGCCATCATTACGCTGGGTGCGCTGCTATAATCCCAAATACTCCGCTATCAAGAACGCCTCACCCTTGCCCTCATACTTGCCGAAATAACTGACGGGCTCGCGGGCACCGTCTTCGATATAACCCACCTCGCAATCAATGCCATATTTCTCGGCCAGACTGTTGAACAGGTCCACTGGGAAATTGAGGTGAATGTTCTTCGTCACCGGCTGGCTGACTCCCAACTGCCAGTCTTCGCAATCGTCGCTCTCGCACTCGTTGATCAGGGTGACATTGTTGGCTGCATTGGCAGCAACATACGCCTGCAACGCCGCTTGCAGTTCCGGCAGGCTCTGCCTCAGCTTCTTCTCCCGTTTTTCTTCAAGGCGGTCGCAGGCGATCAGGAGGTATATGAGCATGTGAATCGTCCAGATTGGATTTTGTGGCTACTTTAGCACAGGGGCTCTGGTTTCCAGGGCCGGCAAAAAAGTAAGTATCGGGTCGGCTTTCTGTGCTTTGCACTCCTGGCTCGTCGCAATTCTGACTCTTTGAACTACGCTTGAGGGGTGCTGGGAGCCCACCAGATGAGGGGTGTCTTCATGTCCCGTTTATTCTTGCTGTTTGCTGCTGTGGTATTCAGTTCTGCTGTCTTTGCCATGCATTGCCCGCAGGATATGGCCAGGATCGATGCCATCCTGGAAAGCAACCCGCCAACCGATGAAGCGGTACTGGATCGGGTAGTGGCGTTGCGTGCGCAGGGAGAGGAGTTGCATGACGCTGGGCAACATGAGGAGTCGGTTGCCGTGTTGAGCGAGGCGCTTGGGTTGCTGGGTGAGGATCCTCACAGCCACTAGCCATGTAGCTCGGCATATGAGGGAGAGGATCTCCCCTCAATGCCGAGCTGTGGAGTTGGCCGGGTCACGCTCGGCCTTCCATGGTGTTATGCCTGCTGGGCATGCCAATTGACTGCTTACTGCTCAATAGCTCACCTCATGAGGAAATAATGATCCATTCCACACTTTTCTGCACATAAAAATGATTCATGCCAGGGCGACCTCATCAGTTGATGACGGCTTCTGATGAGCTGCATCAATTGATCTATCCGCCAATATGGTGAACCATCGTACTCAGCTGCATCTGCGTTTTGCGGAGGACTACAGGAGGTCTACCATGCCTATCAATGTTCCGGTGGAAGAATTCACTACCCCTGATCCGGTCACTGCGGACGAAAGCATGATGGTTGACGATTTGCGGCTCCTGATGGAGAAGCATGGTATTCGTCACTTGCCCATCGTTCGTGGCAGCACCGTAGTGGGTGTGGTCAGTGACCGTGATGTACGACTCTTTTCCGGCTTGAGCGCTGCGGAGAAGTTTCAGGTGCAGGCCTCCGATATCATGGCGGAGGAACCCTTGAGCGTGAACGCCGCTACGCCCCTGGATGAGGTGGCTTTCCTCATGTCTGAAAACAAGGTTGGCAGTGTGATCGTCAAGGATGAAGAGGGCGAGCTGCTGGG
The DNA here is from genome assembly GCF_014219065.1 of Halopseudomonas xiamenensis. GTDB lineage: Bacteria > Pseudomonadota > Gammaproteobacteria > Pseudomonadales > Pseudomonadaceae > Halopseudomonas > Halopseudomonas xiamenensis. Next base: position 32,017 of record NZ_JACLGO010000037.1, on the reverse strand, counting down.
TATCTTTACGGCCACCGACGCCCTGAATGCGTTGATTGAAATAGTCCGTGAAGGTCGTGCAACAGGATCGGAGTAGGGGCTGGATCGGGTTTACAGACAAAGCAGAGGACGGTCGTTGGATCATGGCTAATGGAAAATCGAACGACCCGCTGCATGGGGTCACGCTTGAGCAGGTCGTCACCAGACTGGAAAGCCACTACGGCTGGGACGGCCTGGCTCAGCGGGTAGATATCAATTGTTTCAAGAAGGATCAGTCGGTCAAATCCTCCCTGAAATTCTTGCGTAAGACCCCGTGGGCAAGGGACAAGGTGGAGAAGCTATATGTAGCGACCTTTGATTAAGGCTCTCTTTATCATGATGCTGTTATTCAGGTGGTATCGCAGATGTGAGAGTGTGGGTCTCGCTATTGTTGTACGATCCGACCACGGTAGATCTTCACCACTTCATTGGATGTACTGGCTTGTGAGGCGGTTTGCGAGTTGCTGGTGAGCCTTTCACGCATCGTCTCTATCATTCCTTTCCCGGTTATCGCTGACTTTTGCTGTGGAAAAATGGTCAGTGTCAGCTCTGCGCCCAGTTTGCGCACATCTTCTTCTGCATTGGTCTCGCTGAGTTTGATCATCTGTTCGAATGCATCAGGCTCGCTCAGGTGTATGGTCACCCCCATGGTTTGCTTGAGGCGTCTGCGCAGAGTGACCATGCGATCCAGAGTGCTTCGGTTGAACCGGTCTTCGTCGATCATGCTCCCTCTCCTTCGGACGGGTACGGCGTCGTGGCTACTGGTTTCCAAGCAGATTATGTTCCAACTTCTCGTTTTGCCCGTTTTATACCGGCTGCGGCCATGGTGAATGGGGCTGTGTCGGTATTTATGGGGTGGGGATGCACCGCCGTGGTTCGTGCGAATACATTTGTTGGGCATTTGCGGAGCAGGGCGTGAGCATGACCCCGCAAGGCGGATCGTGGTACGAATATCGCATTGGATCGCCAGAAGACGGTCATCGCCAACGCCCAGTTCCTTCTGCAATGCTTGCATGCGCTCAATGCGTCTGGCAGCAGCGATTACCCGTGCTCCGGCGTCCAATAGCCCTGTTGTCGTTGTGGCACCTATGCCGGCGGAGGCACGGTGACCATCACAATCTTCTCACTCATCCAGCAGCATGCGGAACCCGCCATAGATCAAACGCTTGCCATCGAAGGGCATCGGGTTGCTCTCCGGTTGCAGGCGGGGATCCTGCATCACCTTGGCCATGCCTGCATCACGCGCTTCCCGGGAGGGCCATTCGATCCAGGAAAAGATCACGGCTTCATCGGGCTGGCGTTTCACGGCCATCGAGAAGGACGTGGTTTCGCCCTCGGGGACATCATCACCCCAGCATTCCGTTACCCGCAGTGCGCCATGCTCCTTGAACACCTGGGCGGCCAGGCGTGCGTGTTGGATATAGGCTTGCTGGTTGGCGCTGGGCACCGCTGCGACAAATCCATCGATGTAGTTCATGGTTGGACTCCTGTTTCGGTGTTTGGGACTGTTTCAGTCCTTGGGTGGTAGTTCCCGGACGGGCCGTACTTCGATGCTGCCCAGGCGCGCCGGAGGAATACGGCTGGCGAGCTGGAGGGCTTCGTCCAGGTCGTTGGCATCGAGCAGGTAGAAGCCGGCCAGCTGTTCCTTGGTTTCGGCAAAAGGGCCGTCGCTGATCAGCGTCTCCCCGTTGCGTACGCGGACCGTGGTGGCTGTCGTCACCGGTTGCAGTGGCTGGCCGGTGATGTACTTTCCTTCGGCGCACAGCCGTTCGACGCCAGCGATGCATTCCTGGTTCAGGTCATGCCACTGTTGCTCGGTCATGGCTTCGATGAGGCTTTCCTGGTAGTACACCAGGGCGACATATTTCATGGGGCGTTAACCTCCTCTGTGTTGAGGTTTTGGGAACAATGACCGGTGCCGTAACCGATCATCCAGTGGGTACCGAAGCGGTCGGTGGTCATGCCGAAGCGCTTGGCCCAGAAGGTTTCTTCGAAGGGCATGATGAGTTGACCGCCCTGTTGCAACTGATCGAACACCTCGGCGGCGCGTTCGAGGGTGTCGAATTCCAGGTGGACACAGCTACCCTGCATTGCCTGGTGGCAGTCGCCGGTCATGTCCGCTGCCATCAGGCGCCGGCCGCGAATGTTCAGCGAGGCGTGGATGATCCGGTCGGCCTGCTCGGCCGGCACTTCCGTTGCGGCGGGTGTCTGCGCATAGGGAATCATGGCTTCCAGAACGCCGCCGGTGACTTGCTGGTAGAAGGTCATGGCTTCACGGCAGTTACCGGGAAATGACAGGTGGATGTTCAGCTCCACTGGCAGCTGCATCTGGCGCTGATGCTTATCCATGAGCGCAGCATCCAGATTGAAATCGCTCAACTCGAAGTAGCGGCGCAACTCCAGGGTCGCGTTGCCATCGCTGTCCTCGTGTGGCCATTGCCTGGCCCAGTCGATGGCCTCTTCCAGGGAGTCCACTTCCAGTACCGAATAGCCGGCCAGTTGGTCCGAGGCGGGAGAGAAGGGCCCGCGGATAACGCTGGCCTCACCGTTGCGAAAGACGATACGACAACCTTCGCTGGTGGGCCTGACGCCATTGCCGAACAGGAAGACACCTGCCTGGATCATGCGCTCGTTGTAGCCGTGCATGGCCTGCAGTACCTCTGCCGTTGGCAGGGTGCCTTTCTCGGTTTCCTCGTCTGCTTTGCGCATCAACATGAATTTCATTGTGTCGCTCTCCTCTGCTGGGGTAGTTACCCTTGAGTCGTGCGGACAGGGGCCAGATCGACAGCGGTATCGATTTTTTTATGAAATTCTTATGGCGCTGGTCGGCTGGCGAGATGGTCATCGAGCAAGCGTAGCTGTCGCGTCAGAAAGCGCCGTTCCGGTTCCTGGGCCGTCAACGCCAGCGCTCGCTGGTACGCCATTCGGGCCGATTCGAGGTCGCCCGTGCGCCGCAGCAGGTCGGCACGAGCCGCGTGATACAAGTGGTAGCTGAGCACTTCCCTGGTGGAACTGAGTTGGTCCAGCAGACGCAGGCCCTCGCGGGGCGAGTCGCGCATGGCCACTGCCACTGCCCGGTTGAGGGCGACCACGGCGGAAGGGTGCTGCTGGTGCAGGGCGTCGTAGAGCAGAACGATCCGCTTCCAGTTGGTGTCGTCGGCATGCTGGGCAGTGGCATGTTCCGCCGCGATCGAGGCTTGCAGTGTGTAGGGGGCGACAGGGGTGAGTTGTAGCGCCTGGGCCAGCCAGTCGAGACCGAGGCGGATATCCGCCTGATGCCAGAGGTTGCGGTCCTGGTGTTCCAGCGTGACCAATTCGCCGCACTGGTCCTGGCGAGCATCGCGGCGCGAGTGCTGCAGGTACATCAGGGCAGTGAGCCCGAACACCTCTCCATCGGGCAGCAGCCGGGCGAGGGATTCGGTCAGCCGGATAGCCTCGCTCGCGAGGCTGACATCGAGGACATGCTGCCCGTCGCTGCGAGAGTAGCCCTCATTGAAGACCAGGTAGATCACCTTGAGCACATCGGGGAGCCGTTGCGGCAACTCGTGGCTGTCCGGCACCTTGTAGGGAATGCCGGCGTCACGAATCTTGCGTTTGGCACGAACAATGCGTTGCGCCACGGTGCCGGGCCTCTGCAGTAGGGCGCGAGCGATCTGCTCGGTGGTGAGGCCGCACATTTCCCGCAGGGTCAGCGCTACCCGCACATCCATGGCCAGCGCTGGATGACAACAGGTGAACAGCAATCGCAGCAGGTCGTCATCAATGGGAGTCTCATCGGCTTCCTCCGTGGAGGGTTCGTCGTGCTCCACCAGATGGGCATGACGCCGCGCGGTCTGGTTACGGCGGATCTGGTCGATACCGCGCCGCTGACCGGTGCTGATCAGCCATGCGGCAGGGTTGTCGGGAATGCCTTCCTGTGGCCATTGGTGCAGGGCTGCGACGAAGGCTTCCTGCAGAGACTCCTCGGCCAGGCTGAAGTCGTTGAGCAACCGGATCAGCGTTGCGAGAACTCGGCGAGAATGATCCTGATAGATCTGCTCGATATGTGCTGGAGAAGCGGGCATGGCATTCATAATGGTTGGCTCGATCGTCGTGAACTCGGATTCGGCGACGCTTGCAGTGAACATTGAGCCTATATTGATCTGGAGCCCTTTGCTATCGGAGCCGTAATGACCAGAAAACCATCCGAAGCCGAACAACGAGCCATACTCGCCCGGCTCGATAGATTCAGCCGTTTCACCGACAATAGCATCGGTCTGCCTTTCACTCGATTCAAGATTGGTGTGGAGCCGCTCATTGGCCTGGTGCCGGGTATCGGTGATGTGATCGGGTTGCTGATGTCAGGCTATGTGTTGATCGAGGCCCAGCGAGCAGGGGCTAGCAAGGAGGTGAAGCGGCGCATGCTGCGTAATATCGGGATCGACTTTGTCGGTGGCCTGGTGCCGGTTGTGGGGGATGCCTTCGATGCCGTCTACAAGGCCAATACGCGCAATACCCGTTTGCTGCGAAATTATCTGAACGAACAACTCGCAGTAGAGCCGCCCCCGCGATCCTTTCCCTGGAAGATATTGATCGGATTGTCTGTTCTGTTTGCCGCGATCATTGGTGGCTTGCTGCTTGTTCTGTGAGGGTGCAGGCTCGTTCCAATCTCGCGCGCATGAAATACGCCCTCGCTTATTCGGCATTTGATCTATGCTTTTCTCCGACCCAAGCGGTCATATCCAATAAAAATAATATCAGGCTGGCGAAGGCGTGCTGGCCGAGGAGAAACACATGCATGCTCCACTCTCCATCCATCCTCTGGTAATCGGTATGGTGTCAGCGCTGGCACTAAGCGGATGTCTCGGGGGAGGTGGTGGTTCGTCCAGCTCATCATCGGCACAGATTGAAGATGTGCGCTCCCTGTCCAACGACCCTGCCTTGATATCAGGCGGCGATGTGCTGGTCGAGGTGCAGTTGGCGAATTCCAACGAGGCTGATGATGTTGTGGTTGAACTCAACGGTGACGATGTAACCGATGCCTTTGCACTTCGAGCTGATAACCGTTTCGTTGGCCTGGTATCGGGTCTTGATGTGGGCGAAAACACCATCTCGGCTCACTCGAGAAAGCGGCCATCCCGGTCGATGGATCTGGTGGTTACCAACCACCCGGCTAGCGGTCCGATCTTTTCCGGCCCGCAGCTGGAACCCTGGATCTGTGCCCAGCCGTCGGCTGCCAGTGTAACCGTGACCAACCCCAGTAATGGCCAAAGTGCCAGCGCTCAATCGCGCGCCAGCGGCCTATCTGACAGCCCTGATTCAAACTGCGGCATCGAGCGGGAAGTCAGCTATTTCTACCAACCGACCAACTTCGCTGCTGATTGCGAGTTCGATGTTTCGGCGGACAATAGCTGCTTCCTTCCTTACGATACGGAGAACCCGCCAGCGGATGGCCAGATTGCCCGCTTTACCAATGATCGAGGCGATACCGTACGCAGCATCCTCGCGCTGGAGCGGGGCACGCTGAATCGCGGTATGTATGCGATCTCGGTCTTTCATGACCCGGGACAACCGCATCACCCCGCCGATCCGCAAAAGGGTTGGAACAACAAGCTGGTATTTACCTTCGGCGGTGGCTCTGGAGGTAGCCGATTCCAGACTCCTGCGAATGCGCCTTTCTTCAGCGAGGAGGCATTGCGCAAGGGCTACATGCTGGCGACCTCGAGTCTGAACGATCATGGCACTAATGCCAACCATGCGCTGGGTGCCGAGACGCTGATGATGCTCAAGGAGCACATCGTGGAGAGCTGGGGGCCGATCCGCTACAGCGTAGGAACCGGCGGGTCGGGTGGAGCCATTGTGCAGTTGACCATGGCCTCTTCCTATCCCGGCCTGCTTGATGGCTTGATCCCCTCGGTAACCTATGCGGACGCGCTGACCAATGGCATTGAGATATCCGATTGCGGAATATTCAATGCAACGGGTGGCTACATTGAAATGGTGCCCCCCGCGGAGCAACAAGGCTTGACGCTAGCCTTTACTGGTCATTCGAGCCTATATCACTGTTCAAGCTGGAACTGGGCCTTTCTCCCTTCGGGCAACCCTGCCAATGCAAGCAATTGTGGGGCCGGTTTTCCCGCTGAGTTGGTGTTTCATCCGACCAATAATCCGGGAGGGATTCGTTGCTCCCATCCCGAGCACAATGTAAACCTGCTGGGCAGCCGTGCCTATCCTGACGGCGTGACCAGGGCGAATCAGCCGCTGGACAACCAGGGCGTGCAATACGGACTGCGAGCGCTGCAGGGCGGCATCATTACACCGGAGCGCTTTGTGCATATGAACGAGAACATCGGTTACTTTGATCCTGACCAGAATCTCATTGCCGGACCGGAACGGCGTGTTGCGATGCCCGCGGATCTTGAGCGTGCCTATGTTGCAGGTATGGTCACGGATGGTCGTTACCTGGCCAACGTGCCGATCATCGATGTCCGCTACAACGAACCCGCGGTTGATATTCATCTGAATTGGCGAGCCAAGTCCGTACGTGACCGTCTGCTCAAGGCTAACGGTCATCATGATAACCAGTTGATCTGGGCATTCGATCAGAATGGGGTACCGGCGCCGAATACGGCAGCGTTTATTGTCATGGATGAATGGTTGAGTGCTATTGAGGGGGACGACTCTGAGCAAACGCTGGCTGAGAAGGTGATTGCCAATAAGCCTGGCGCAGCGAAGGACCAGTGCCTTGTTGGTGACGGTGACGGCGGGGTAGAGGATGTAGGGCTGGATACGGAAGCCTGCCCGGTCAAATTCGGACAGTCTCCGCGGCAGATAGCGGGCGGGCCTGTGGCCGAAGACATTCTCAAGTGTCAGCTCAAGCCGTTGGATTTTGCCAGTGCCGACTATGAGGCGAGTGTCACCGGCGAGCCGATCGTGTTTAGCATCGACCAGCAGAATCGCTTGCGTGACGTCTTTGCGGATGGGGTATGTGATTGGAGTAAGGCCGGTGTTGGGCAACAGCCGAACCCGGGTTGGATGAGCTTCGCGGAGGGACCGGATGCGGTACCGCTGGAGCTGAGCTGGTTCGAGCGCCCTTGAGCCAGGCGCCTCGCCACCAGTGTCTGAACTGGTGGCGGGGGCTCAGCCGAGACCATCACGGCTTACGCTCAGATATTGCGCCAGTACCTAATCAACCAGCTCGATCCCGAGGCTGTCCAGCAGGATCAAGGCTTCCACGCGGGAGAATCTTGCCTTGGTGATCCTGTTCACCAGCACGTCAATGGTGAAATCCGTCGAGCCACTGAAATCGACCTTGCTCAAGTCGGTGCGCATAAATACGCTGTTGTTGAACTCGCAATCACGCATCGCAGATCCGGAAAAATTGCCTTCGCGAAAGTCCACGTCGTGCAGCCTGCAATCCTGCAATTGCAGCCCGTGCAGTGTCAGTCCGAAGAAGCTGGAGTCATTCAGTATGCAGCTTCTGAATGCCAACCCTGGCTCCAGGTCGAAGGACGGCCAATGGGCTCTGGTCCAGTCCACTCCCACCAGCTTGCATTCAATAAACTCCGCGGTGGAAAAGCGTGATTGAGAAATGACCATCAGGCTCAGGTTACAACGTTTGAAAGTACAGTCGACGAACTTGCAGCGAGTCAGAATAGTGGCAGAAAGGTCGCAATCGCTGAACTCGCATTCCTCGAAGACGGATTCCCTGATCTCGGTTGACGAGAGGTCCTGCCGATCAAACATTTGATCAAAATACTGCTGGTTACTTGCGATATCGTTCACGACAGCCTCAACTCATGTGGCCCAGCCACTGTGCTTGAATAACAGCTTCGCGTGTTGGCGCCTCGCTGCGGTGTTCGCAATATGGGGTAATCGGCCAGGCTGTGGCAACGTCCGTATCGGTTAGGGGCGGTGACTGGCACTGAAGCCCGGTCGGTCAAGCCATGCAGAGTGGTCGGGATTGCTGGCGCGTTTCTACTTCATGATCAGCGCAGTGGCCTGAGTGATCTGCTCACTGCTCATGTCCAGGTCCTTGAACAGCTGTATCAAGGCATTGTAGGCGTTCATCAGGGCGCCGGAGAGGGTGCCGATGCTCGCCTGAATCCCCGCCAGTGCGAGCTTCCTGGCTTCCTCGTCCAGCGCCGTGTCAGTCATGACCTCCATCAGTTGCTGTTGTTGCTCCTGCAGTTGTTGTTTCAACTCACGAATGAGCTTGAGCAGGCGCTGGACTTCGGCGGGCAGGTCACTGTCATTGATATCGCTGTGCTTGCCATCGCTCTGGCTGGTTTTCATCTGGGAGGCGAGGGTCCGGCCCAGCGCCGATATGTCGATTGTATCGGCCTGGCTGGAGGTGGAGCTATTATCGTTCGGCGGGACAGGGACGTGCGTCTGCCCAGCCTGGGTAGGGGACTGCGCGGGGACGGTTACTCTGACCGCGTGGGCGATAAGGTTCATGGTTTGGCTTGCTGTGTGGTTGCACCTTGCCACTATATCGGCAGTTGGCTGGCACTCTTGAGGGCGGCGGCGGGCAAGGATTTCGTCTGCCTCGCTTGGATGCTCCATCGCCGTGCATAAATCCGGCGAATAGTCGAAGACAGGCCGCGGTAAAGGTTCTAGATTGTGGATTCCCGACGCTCGGGCGATGTGGTCAAGGCCGGCATCGCGTCGACAGGCGCCCCATGGACAACAACAAGAGAACCGACCATGCAGCCCAATCAGCAAGCGCCCTATGCCTGGCGCATTCTGTTCCTGCTGTTCCTCGCCAATCTGTTCAATTTCTTCGACCGTACCATTCCGGCCATCATCATCGAGCCGATCCGCATGGAGTGGGGGCTGAGCGATCTGCAGCTGGGTCTGGTCGGCACCGCCTTCACCATTGTCTATGCCCTGGCCGGATTGCCGCTGGGGCGCATGGCTGATACGGGTGCGCGGCGCAAGATCATGGGTTGGGGCCTGGCGGTGTGGAGTGGGCTGACGGCGCTCAACGGTCTGGCCTGGAACTTCTGGAGCTTCCTGCTGATCCGCATGGGTGTGGGTATCGGTGAGGCCAGTTACGCGCCGGCGGCCAACTCGCTGATCGGCGATCTGTTTCCTGCGCACAAGCGGGCGCGAGCCATGGGGATCTTCATGCTGGGGCTGCCGCTGGGGCTGTTGCTGGCGTTCTTCACCATCGGTGCCATGGTCCAGGCGTTCGACAGCTGGCGTGCGCCTTTTCTTATCGCTGCGGTGCCGGGGCTGATCCTGGCGCTGTTCCTGTTCTTCATTCGTGAGCCGGCACGCGGTGGCGCGGATGGCATGAAGGTCAGTACCACACCGGTGGACAAGCCCCTGCGCAAGGTGCTGCAGATCCGTACCTTCTGGTGGTTGGTATTGGCCGGGCTGGCCTTCAACTTCGCTTCCTATGCCTGCAACTCCTTCATGGTGCCGATGCTGCAGCGTTACTTCGGGCTGGGGCTGCAGAATGCAGCCATGGCGACTGGGGTGATCGTCGGTGTCACCGGGCTGTTCGGCCTGACCCTGGGTGGCTGGCTGGCGGACAAGATTCATCAGCGCTGGGCCAACGGTCGTTTGCTGTTCGCTGCCTTCAGCATGTTGGTCGCCTGTGTCTGCACCGCCTGGGCGCTGAGCGCCGGCCGTATCGATACCGCGGTATTCGTCGGCGTGTTCAGTATTGGCTGGTTGTTCTCCTACAACTTCTACACCTGCGTCTACACGGCGATCCAGGATGTGGTCGAGCCGCGCCTGCGGGCGACGGCCATGGCGCTGTTCTTTGCCGGCCTGTACCTGCTTGGCGGTGGTCTCGGGCCGCTGGTGGTGGGCTGGTGGTCCGATCGCTCAGCCCAGGCGGCCATGCATGCCGCGGGCGCTACTGAAATGACCGAGACGTTCAAGGCCGTCGGCTTGCACGATGCCATGTTGCTGATCCCGGTGGCATTGTTCCTCACCTTGCTGGCGCTGCTGCAGGCCGCGCGTTGCTTCCGTCAGGATGCGCTGCGCATGCGTGACGGCCTGGAGCAGATGGTGCCGGCTTGAGAGCGACTGAGTGTCCGCCTCGCGCCGGGGCGGCGCTCACAAGGCTGCTTGCTGCCTGCCATCCCGGCACTCGAACCAGACTGCCTGGCACCATGGAGTCTCCCACAGGAGTGGGGACTGGAGTGGGAGCGGCGCCCCGCCGCGATTGACCAGGCGCTCTGCTCCCACAGGGGGAAGGCCTTTCAGCGGTTGTCCATGCCTCGCTGGCTCAACTGCTCCTGAACCATCTGTTCGAGCTTGCCGCTCAGGCGCTTGCGCAATTCCGCTTCGATCACCGGCAGTATCTCGTCGATCACATCCTGCATCACCAGCTGTGCTTCGGCCTGCAGCCGGGCTTCCATACGTACTTCGCGGGCGCCGGTGTGCAGGCCGGTGAGTGACTGCTGGGCGGTTTGCTGGAGTATGCGTTCGAGCTGGACCCGTTCACCGGCCAGACGTGCCAGGGACTCATAGGGCAGGAAGGGGTTGGGAGACTTGTTGCCGGCCAGTGTTGCTGATGCTGCAGGCGGCTTGTCGCTGCCGGAGCTGATGATGTCCTGCAACAGGGGAATGTCGAGCTGATGGTCTGTGGGTGGGTCGTCATCCAGCAGTGTGCGGATGGACTCCAGGTCCTTCAGCAAGCGAGACGGGTCCGTTGGTTCGCGCTGCTTCATACTTCATCCTGCTGTCCGTATCTGATGAGTTTTCAGAGGATAGCCCCGTTTGCGATAAAAACGAAATCGTTCGCGGGCCGGCGTCAGGATAGGGTCATGCTCGACCAGTATTTCCGCCAGACGGTTGAAGCGGCTGAAGAAGTCGGGGGTGTCGTTACTGAGATTGATCAACAGGTCGTGGTGCGGAGTCGGGTCATCCCCCCAGCCACAGACTACGGCCTCGGCCGGCTGGTCGGGGTGCAGAGCGTGGGGCAGGAAGCTGTCGGCGCGGAATGACCACAGCAGCTCGTCGAGCTGTTCGGCCTCGGCCTCGCTGGCACAATGCAGATACACATGGCGGTTCTGCTCCCAGGCCTTGTATGCCAGGCGGCAGGCGAACTGCAGCCGGGCCTGGGTCTGGTTGCTGTTGAGAACGTAGAAGTCGATTCTGGTCATGAGTTTTTGATAAAGCACCCCATAATCCCGTCATTCTCCGCGAAGGCGGAGAATCCAGGAGCGGCATAGAAGTCAGCCTGTTCGATGGATCCTCTGCCTTCGCAGAGGATGACGGTGTAGAGACTCACAGGGCATGGCGCGTGCCATTCAGCCCTGAACCTGATTCAACAGATACTGGGTCAGCAACGGCACTGGCCGACCGGTGGCCCCTTTCTCCTTGCCGCCACTGATCCAGGCAGTGCCGGCGATATCCAGGTGCGCCCAGGGGTAGGCCTTGGTGAACCGGGACAGGAAGCAGGCGGCGGTGATGGTACCGGCCTTGGGGCCGCCGATGTTGGCGATGTCGGCGAAGGGGCTGTCGAGCTGCTCCTGGTATTCGTCGAACAGCGGCAGTTGCCAGCCGCGGTCGTCGGCCTGCTTGCCGGCATCCAGCAGTTGCTCGATGAGCTGGTCATTATTGCCCATCACGCCGGTGGTGTGGCTGCCCAGGGCGACGATGCAGGCGCCGGTGAGGGTGGCGATATCCACCACGCTGGCCGGGTTGAAGCGCTCGGCGTAGGTCAGTGCATCGCACAGCACCAGGCGGCCCTCGGCGTCGGTGTTGAGAATCTCGATGGTCTGGCCGGACATGCTGGTAACGATATCGCCGGGCTTGGTGGCGGTGCCGCTGGGCATGTTCTCGGCGGAGGCGATGAGCACGGTCAGGTTGATCGGCAGCTGCAGGCTGACGACTGCCTTGAACACGCCGAGCACGGTGGCGGCGCCGCACATGTCGTACTTCATCTCATCCATGCTGGCGCCGGGCTTGAGGCTGATGCCGCCGGTGTCGAAGGTGATGCCCTTGCCGACCAGTACGTGGGGCTTGGCCTTGGCCTCGGTACCCTGGTAGCTGAGACGGATCAGCTTGGCCGGCTCGGCGCTGCCGGCGCTGACGGCGAGCAGCGAGCCCATGCCCAGCGCCTTCATGTCCTTCTCGTCCAGCACTTCCGCCTCGATGCCCTTGAACTGCTTGGCCAGGGCCTTGGCTTCCTTGGCCAGGTAGGTCGGGGTGCACACATTGCCGGGCAGGTTGCCGAGGTCGCGGGTCAGGTCGGTACCGTCGCTGATCGCCTGGCCATGGGCGATGGCCCGCTTGAGCGCGTCGGCATCGGCCTTGTCGGCGGACCACAGGGTGCATTTCTTCAGGCGCGGCTTGTCGGCCTTCTTGCTCTTGAACTGGTCGAACTGGTACAGGCTTTCGCGCACGGTCTCCACCAGCAGGCGGCTGCGCGCATACAGGTCGCGGTTCTTGACCGGCAGTTCGGCCAGTGCCAACACGGCATCGGTAGCACCGCCGTTCTTCAGCGTGGCGACCACTTTCTGCGCCAGCTTGCGCCAGTCACGATCGCTGATGTCGCCAGCCTTGCCGGTGCCGACCAGCAGCACGCGCTGGGCGCTGATACCCGGCAGGGCGAACAGCATCAGGCTCTGCCCGGACTTGCCGGTGATGTCGCCACGCTTGACCGCGGCGCTGATCTGACCGCCGCAGATGCCATCGAGATGGGCGGCGCTGCCGCTGAGAGTGCGTGCTTCGTTGATGCCGACCACCAGACAACCGGTTTTAATGGTTTCCAGTGCGCCGTGTTTGACGTTGAACTCCATGGTGCTCCCCAAGACAAATCGTGTGGTTTGACCGATAATACTGCCCATTATGACCGGCATGGCATGACCGGCCTGGTGCCGATGCTGGCCAGCCAACGGCGGACAGGCTTGCTGTCACTGCATTCTGGCCTATTCCCGAGAGGCCATAAAGCCCCGGATTCAAGGAAACAACCTGTGATCGTATTCCGATACCTGAGCCGTGAGGTGCTGACCACCCTGGCGGCGGTCAGTGGTGTGCTGCTACTGATCATCATGAGTGGTCGCTTCATCAAGTACCTGGCGCAGGCCGCGGCGGGCCAGTTGGACCCGGGCGTGCTGTTCACCATCATGGCCTACCGCCTGCCCGGCTTCGTGGTGCTGATCCTGCCGCTGGGCATGTTCCTGGGCATTCTGCTGGCCTACGGGCGCATGTACCTGGACAGCGAGATGGCGGTGCTGTCGGCCACCGGTATCAGTGATCGCAAGATCCTCGGCTACACCCAGGGCCCGGCGCTGCTGGTGGCGCTGCTGGTGGCCTGGCTGAGCCTGTGGGTGGCCCCGGCCGGTGTGCTCAAGACCCAGCAACTGTTCAATGAGCAGGATGCCCTGACCGAGTTCGATACCCTGGCCGCCGGCCGCTTCCAGACCCTGGGCAGCGGCCAGCGGGTAACCTATGCCGGTGGCCTGTCGGATGACCGTACCGAGCTGGAGACCATCTTCATCGCCGAGCGTACCGGCTCGGGTGAGGATGCCAGTGTCGGCGTGCTGGTGGCCGAGCGCGGACGCCAGCAGATGAATGCCGACGGCAGTCGTTACCTGGTGCTGCAGAACGGCTATCGCTACGATGGGCGACCCGGCGCGGCGGATTTCCGCACCGTGCAGTACGATGCCTATGGCGTGCTGCTGCCCAAGCCGGAGGTGGTGACCGAGGTCAATGATCGTGAGGCGATGCCGACCTCGCGGCTGCTGGGCCATGCTGACCTGAAGAATCGTGCCGAGCTGCAATGGCGCCTGGCCATTCCATTGCTGGTGCCGATAGTGGCGTTCTTCGCTGTCCCCCTGGCGCGGGTCAATCCGCGCCAGGGGCGCTTTCTCAAACTGATCCCGGCAGTGGTGCTGTACATGGCCTACCTGGCGCTGCTGGTCAGTGCCCGGGGCTGGATGGAAGCCGGCAAGACGCCAGCCGCCATCGGCCTGTGGTGGGTGCATCTGCTATTTCTCGGCGTCGGCGTGCTGCTCAATCTACGTGCCCTGACCGCCCGCAGTGGTCCGACCGGAGGTGCGCATGCGGCTGCTTGATCGTCATATCGGTAAGTCCGTCATCAGCAGTGTGCTGGCGGTGGCGCTGATCATCGTCGGACTGGACCTGTTGTTCGCCTATATCGGCGAGCTGGATGATCTGGAGGGCGACTACGGCGCGCTGGAGGCCCTGACCTATATCTTTCTTACCTTCCCACGACGCCTCTACGACCTGTTGCCCATGGCGGCGCTGGTCGGCTGCCTGATCGGCCTGGGTACCCTGGCCAGCAATTCCGAACTCACCGTGATGCGCGCCTCGGGCATGTCCATAGCGCGGATCATGGGCGCGGTGCTCAAGCCGCTGCTGGTGCTGATGCTGGCCGGTGTGCTGCTCGGCGAGTACGTCGCGCCCTACAGCGAGAACCTGGCCGAGAGTCGCCGGGCGCTGGCCGTCGGCAGTGGCGAGGCGGTCAAGTCCAAGGGCCTGTGGCATCGCGAGGGTGACGACTTCATCCACATCAACGCGGTGCAGCCCAACGGCGTGCTGCACGGCATCACCCGCTACCGCTTCGACGGGCAGCGCGAACTGCTGGAAACCAGCTTTGCCCAGCGTGCCAGCGTGCAGGATGAGCACTGGCTGCTGGAGGATGTGGCGACCACGCTATTCGAGCAGGACGGTACCAGCCGCGTGGAGCAGCACCTGCAGCAACGCTGGGATGTGGGATTGTCCCCGAGCCTGCTGCGGGTAGTGTTGCTGGACCCGGATGTGCTGCCCTTGACCGGTATCTGGCATTACCAGGGCTATCTCGCCGAGCAGGGATTGAACAACAGCCAGTACTGGCTGGCCTTCTGGAAGAAGCTGCTGCAACCACTGACCACCGCCGCGCTGGTGTTCGTCGCCATCTCCTTCATCTTCGGCCCGCTGCGCTCGGTGACCCTCGGCCAGCGGGTGTTCACTGGGGTACTGGTCGGTTTCAGCTTCCGCATCGTGCAGGATCTGCTTGGTCCTTCGAGCCTGGTGTTCGGCTTTTCTCCGCTGATCGCGGTACTGCTGCCAATCCTCGTGCTGGTTGCCATGGGCGCCTGGTTGATGCGCCGCACGGGCTGATCTCCCTTCCTCAGGTGGCGAGGTTGTACACCAGCCCCGCCACCGCGATACCCAGCAACAGCACCGCCGAGACCAGGGCTATCCAGCGCCGGTAGCGGATCGACAGCACTTTCCCCAGCACGAAGATATAGGCGCCGAGGATCAGCAGGTCGAGTGCGACCCAGATCGCCGCCAGCAGCCCCATGCTGGTGGCGAAGGACTCGGTGACCTGGATGAACTGGGGAAACAGCGCAACGAAGAACAGGATGTCCTTCGGGTTGGAGATGCCCACCAGGAAGCCTTTCAGCCAGCCGCCCTGTTGCAGTCTGCGTCCCTGTTGCGCCTCGTTCGGCACCGCTGCGTGCTCGCGGATCGCCGAGATGGCCAGCCAGCCGATATACAGGCAGCCGAGGATGCTGATCCAGCGCAGGGTTTCCGGCTGCAGCACCGCCGCCCCGGAAATGATCGCGGCGGCGGCGACGATCAGCGCCAGCGACGCGCCATTGGCGCCGATAGCGGTTTGCAGCGCCTTTTTCGAGCCAGCCGCCGAGGCGGTATTGATGACCAGCGCCACCACCGGGCCAGGGGTGGCGATCAGCAGGGTTACCACCAGGGCGTAGGAGGTGGTCAGGGCGAGATTCATGCTTTCGGCAACACCACAGTGCGGGTGCCCGAGGCGATATCCGGCCAGGTACGCGATTGCTTGTCCCACAGTGCCCACCAGATGCCCAGCCCGCCGCAGGCCCAGGCGATGAAGGCGACGCTCACACGGTTGATCGCCTGGCGCCAGGTGATGGAGCTGCCGTCGAGCTGTTGCACCCGCAGACGCCAGGCCTGCATGCCGAGGGTCTGGCCGGTGAGCGTCCAGAACAGGCCGAAGAAGCCGTAGATGGCCAGGATCATCAGGATAGTCAGCACGGGGTCGCGGTCCAGGCTGCCGGCATCGGACATGGCCTGCAGCGTTTCCGCGCCATAGACCAGCCGCAGCACGCCCTGTTGATAGAGCAATATCAGTACCATCAGCAGTGCCAGACACAGCATCAGGTCATAGAAGGCAGCGGCCAGGCGGCGAAACAGGCCGGGGGCGGGAAAATCGCCGCGGGGTTGGAGTTGCTTGACCGCCATGGATGCTCCGTTGTGCTGGGCGCGGTTCAGCGCCGGGTGAGTGGCTGGTTGTCGAAGCGCACGGCAGCCAGGCCGTGCTGCATCAGGGCGCGGATATTGGCATGCTCGCTGCCCTCGGGCTGGGCCAGGACCGCCTGGTAATGCTCGGCGAAGCACTGCAGCGCCTGTTCATCGCTCAAACCCAGGTCCAGCGCCATGGCCAGTATCCGGCACGAGCCCTGGTTCTGCTGCGGGCTGTTGTGCAGCGGGCCGTTGCTGAAGGCGCTGGGTTGATAGTGGTAATGCTGGTCGATGAACGCCAGGGTGTCGGCAAAGCGGTGTTCGGGGCTGCCGAGCCGGGCCTTGAATTCATCGGCGGTCATTCGCGTTCACCGCTCAGGGTGATGGATACCGATTCGGCGAAACGCAGGGCGTGCGGCTTGTCCACCTCGACCTCGGCATAGCGCACCTGTGGATGCTGCATGACCAGGTCCAGTACCTCCTGGGTCAGGCGTTCGAGCAGGGCGAAGCGATTGCTCTCCACATGGCTGATGATGGCCTTGGTGATGGTGCGGTAGTTCAGCGCGTGTTCGATCTCATTGATTTCCACCGCATTGTCGGCGGGGTACAGGATCAGTGCATTGATCAGCACATCCTGGCGGTTGTTGATCTCTTCTTCCTTGATGCCGATGTAGGTACGCAGGCGCAGGTTCTTGATCCTGATCCGCGCCATGCCGGGCTCCATGCGCTGCATCTCAGTTGTCCCGCCCGATCAGCTGCAGGAATTCCTGGCGGGTATTGAACGACTCGCGGAAGCTGCCGAGCATGACCGAGGTCATCATGGTCGAGTTCTGCTTTTCCACTCCGCGCATCATCATGCACATATGCCGGGCCTCGATGACCACAGCCACGCCACGGGCCTCGGTGACCGACTGCACGGCCTCGGCGACCTGCCGGGTCAGGCTTTCCTGGATCTGCAGGCGGCGGGCGAACATGTCGACGATGCGTGCCACCTTGGACAGGCCGATCACCTTGCCACTGGGCATGTAGGCCACGTGCGCCTTGCCGATGAAGGGCAGCATGTGGTGTTCGCACAGCGAGTACAGCTCGATGTTCTTGACGATCACCATCTCGTCGCTGGAGGACTCGAACAGCGCGCCGTTGACGATTTCTTCCAGCGACTGCTCGTAGCCGCGGCAGAGAAACTGCATGGCCTTGGCGGCGCGCTGGGGGGTGCCCAGCAGGCCTTCGCGCTCGGGGTTCTCACCCAGGTTGGTGAGGATGTCGTGGTAGTTGCTGGTCAGCTTTTCAAGACTCATCGCAGTTCTCGTATCGGTTCATTTGAGGTTCCTGCCGCCATTCAGGTCGAGACAGGTGCCTGTTACGTAGGGGTTGTCCATCAGGTAGCGAATGGACTGGTAGACGACCTCAGGCCCGGGCTCTATGCCCAGCGCCGACTTGGCCAGCGCCTTTTCCCGGTACTCGGCCGAGTCGCCCTCATTGAACATGATCAGCGCCGGGGCGATGGCATTGACCTTGATGCGTGGGGCAAGGCTGGCGGCGAACGAGCGGCTGAGGCTTTCCAGACCGGCCTTGGTGGCGCTGTAGGCAATGTGCCGGGCGCTGCCGCGCTGGGCCACATGATCGCTGATATGGATGATATCGCCGGTGACAGCCGGGTCGAACAGCTCGGCACAGGCCAGGTTCAGCAGATAGGGCGCCTGCATGTGCACCATGAACATCTGCTGCAGGGCCGCGGCGCTGTCCTGGTCGTTCAGCCAGGCCGAGGCGTTGTGGATCAGCGCGCGCAGGCGGATCTGGCGGCTGACCAGGGTGTCGACCAGGCGCTGGATACCTTCGACGCTGGAGAAGTCGGTCAGCAGCACCTCGATCCCCGGCAACGGGCGATCCTGCCATTCCGGGCGCGGACGACGGCAGGTAATGAGCACCCGGTAGCCATCGGCGGCAAGCCGCTGGGCGCAGTGCAGGCCCACGCGCTGGGCTGCTCCGGTGATCAGAATGGTCTGCTGGTCGTGCATCGGGCCGGCATCCTGTGGTCGGTCGAGGGCCGCATCTTAGCATGTCTGTCCGGTTCGGTCCGGCAGCGGGGCGGCGATTGGGGCATAATGTGCGCCCGGTCAATCAGCAAAGGGGGTAATGATGCATCTGGCGATACTCAGTGGTTCGGTTTTCGGCACGGCCGACGAGGTGGCCGATGAAGCGGCAGAGCGCTGCCGGGCGGCCGGGCTGCAGGTTACCCGCATCAAGCCGGCGACGGTGGATGCATTGCTCGAGGCCAACCCCGACGCAATCCTGGTCTGTTGCTCGACCACCGGTATGGGTGAGCTGCCGGCCACCATCCAGGATTTCTACTATGACATGCAGTCGCGTTTTCCTTTGCTGACGGGCAAACCCTTCGGTGTCATTGCGCTGGGCGACGCCGGTTATGGTGACACCTTCTGCCAGGGTGGCGAGCAGCTGCGTGAATTGTTGCTGGAAGTACAGGCCAGCGAGGCACTGCCCATGCTGCGCCTGGACGCCAGCGAAACGGTCACCCCCGAGGACGATGCCAAGCCGTGGCTGGATGATTTCGTTGCGCGGCTGCGCGCCGGAGCGTGATGCTGCGGCCCCTTGGGGTTATCGAGCCGCTGCTCTATGCCACCGGCATCCCGCTGCCGGTGGCAATGCGGGTCAGGGCTTCCTCATCGAGTATGCTGATCTGGCTGTAATGGATGCGTACCCAGCCGGCCTGCTCGAATTGCTTGAGCAGGCGGTTGATGCTCTGCCGTGAACTGTTGAGCATCAGCCCCAGGGTTTCCTGGGACAACTGGATCGCCAGGCGTTCATTGCCCACCGTCACCTCACCGTAGGACTGCGCATGCATCAGCAGGCGCTTGGCCAGCCGGGCGGGCAGGGGCAGCAGGGCGCTGTCGGTCATCATGTTGAAGGACAGGCGCAGGCGCCGGCATAGCAGGCGCATGAAGTGCGGGTAGAGTTCCGGGCGGCGTTCGAGCAGTTGCTGGAAGCCCTTCTGCGGGATCAACAGCAGCTCGGTGGCACCCATGGCGTGAGCGTCATGGGTGCGTGGCAGGCCATCGAACAGGGATATCTCGCCAAACCAGCTGCCGGGGCTGAGCACCGTCAGCAACGCTTCGCGGCCATCGCTGCCGGTATTGCTGATGCGCACGCTGCCGCTGTAGATGCCGTACAGGCCATCAGGCAGGTCGCCATGGGCGAACAGGCGCTGGCCATCCTCCACCCGGCGTAGACGGGCCATTGCCACGGTCTCGCTGATGCAGTCATCCGGCAGATCGCGGAACCAGCGATTGCGCTGCAGCAGCTGGCTGTAGCGCTTGCTGTCATCCGGCGGCGTGGCTCCCGAGCCCGGCATGTTCAGCGCTGCTCCTCGCGCAGAAACACCAGCTTGTCCGCACTGGAGCTGGCCTGGTCGTAGTGGTAGCCGTCCAGGTTGAAATCCTTCAGGCCCTCGGGGTCGCTCAGCCGCTCCTTGATTACATAGCGCGCCATCAGCCCTCGGGCCTTCTTGGCGTAGAAGCTGATGATCTTGTACTGGCCGTTCTTGCGGTCCTTGAATACGGTCTCGATCAGCCGGCCGTTCAGGGCCTTGGGCTTGACCGCGCCGAAGTACTCCTGGGAGGCCAGGTTGAGCACTATGTCGTCACCCTGCTCGGCCAGGTCCTGGTTCAACCATTCGGTGATATGTTCTCCCCAGAAGGCATACAGGTCCTTGCCGCGCGGGTTGGCCAGCTTGGTGCCCATTTCCAGGCGGTAGGGTTGCATCAGGTCCAGTGGGCGCAGGAGGCCGTACAGGCCGGAGAGCATGCGCAGGTGCTGCTGGGCGAAGTCGAAGTCGTCCTCGCTGAAGTCCTCGGCATTGAGCCCGGTATAGACATCACCCTTGAACGCCAGCAACGCCTGCTTGCTGTTGTCGGTGCTGCACTGCTCCGACCAACTGCCATAACGGGCCACGTTCAGCGCCGCCAGCTTGTCGGACAGCGACATCAGCTCGGCGATGTCCTGCGGCGACTTTTCCCGCAGCACCTCGATCAGTTCCCGGCTGTGCTCCAGATAGCGCGGCTGGGTATGGCGCTGGGTGGCCGGTGCGGTGTCGTAGTCCAGGGTCTTGGCGGGGGAAATCACCATCAGCATGACAGGGGCTCCTTGAATGCAATGTCGGATATTATGCCGCATGTGCCGGGGGAAGACCCGTAATTGGGTTGATAAAGGCGTTCAATAGGAACCTCGGCCTTCACCGTCATCCTCGGCACGCCCGTCATCCTCGGCGCAGGCCGGAGGATCCATGGTGCCGGCTGACCCAGAGTGGCCGGTGGATCCTTCGCCTGCGCGAAGGATGACGGGTTTTGGGAGGGATGACGGGTTCTGGGAGGGATGACGGCTTAAGTAGAACAGCATTCCAGCCTTCACCGGGGATGCCGGTGGAAGGCCGGAGGGCTGTCGAGAATACCTTTCGGATCAGAGGTGGGTTTCCGCATACTCCGCCAGCAGCGAGCGGGGTACGCCCTGCAGGTGGATGTGCACGCCGTGGGGGAAGTCCTTGAAGCATTCGGTCAGGTAGGTCAGGCCGGAACTGGTAGCGTTCAGGTACGGCGTATCGATCTGCGCCAGGTTGCCCAGGCAGACCACCTTGGAGCCGTTGCCGGCGCGGGTGATGATGGTCTTGATCTGGTGCGGGGTGAGGTTCTGACTCTCGTCGATCAGGATGAAGCTCTGCTGGAAGCTGCGCCCGCGGATGTAGTTCAGCGACTTGAACTGCAGCGGTACCCGGTCGAGGATGTACTCCACGCTGCCATGGGTGCATTCGTCGTCCATGTGCAGGGCTTCCAGATTGTCGGTGATCGCGCCCAGCCAGGGCTCCATCTTTTCCTTCTCGGTACCCGGCAGAAAGCCGATGTCCTCGTCCAGCCCCTGGGTGCTGCGGGTGGCGATGATGCGCCGGTAGGTCTTGCTGACCATGGTCTGTTCGATCGCCGCCGCCAGCGCCAGGATGGTCTTGCCCGAGCCGGCGGCGCCGGTGAGGTTGACCAGGTGGATGTCCGGGTCCAGCAGCGCGTGCATGGCCAGCGCCTGGAACACGTCCCGCGGCCGCAGGCCCCAGGCCTCCTGGTGCATCAGCGGTTCCTGGTGCATGTCGAGCAACTGCAGGTTGGCGCCCTCGACTGCCTTGACCTGGCCGATGAAGCCCTGCTCGTCGATGATGAAGTCGTTGATATGCAGCGCCGGCAGGTTATCGATCAGTTGCACGTCATGCAGGGTCTTGCCGGTGAGCTGGCGGGTCTCGACCTTGCTGGCGCGATCCCAGAACGAGCCCTCGATCTGGTGGTAACCGCGGGCCAGCAGGTTGATGTCATCGAGCAACTGGTCTGTATGGTAGTCCTCGGCATCGATGCCGCAGGCACGGGCCTTCAGCCGCATGTTGATGTCCTTGGACACCAGGGCGATGCGGTCGTCGGGGTGGCGGATCTGCAGTTGGCACAGCTGGTTGATGATCTTGTTGTCGTTGAGGTCGTTGGGCAGGCAGTGGGCGGGAATCGGCGCCTTGTCCATGAGGATGGCCAGGGTGCCGTTGGGCGCCAGTTTGCCGCGCTGGATGGGGACGCCGGACTCGACCAGTTCGGGCGGGGCGTCGGCCAGGGTCTGGTCGATCAGGCGGATGGCCTGGCGGCAGTCCGCGGCGGTGCTGGTCTTGCCGGATTTGAGTTTGTCGAGTTCTTCAAGGACGGTCATCGGGATGATGACATGGTGCTCTTCGAAGTTGAGCAGGGCATTGGGATCGTGGATGAGGACGTTGGTATCAAGTACGTAGAAGGTGTGTCGGGTCGCTCCGCACGCTTCCATGGGCTATTACCTCGCAATGGCCGTATACGAGACTGTATCAGGCACCGGTCCGCACCTGGCAGTCCGCAAGACCGACTCGCATTACCCGGCGGTATCAGTGGATCACTGCCGGGTATCGGTCGGTTGATTGAGGTATAGCGCAAAATAAATGACAGCTACAAGCGTCAAGACGATAAATGTGGAAGATCGCCGCTAACGGACGGATGGTGGTTCTCCCGGGCCGAATCAACGGGTTATAGTCATCGGCCCGGTTGCGCAAAAAAACCTAACGGCGGTCCCGTCGCCCATCCCTTCTGGAACTGGAACGCTTGCGATTGGCTGCCGCGGCTGCAGCCTGCTCGGCTTCGTTGGCATCGCTGGCGGCCTTTTCCTCGGCTGTGCGATGGCGCTTGGGCACCGACTTGAGCAGCTCCTCTTCCGGCGGTACGCATTCCAGCTTGCCGCCCAGCAATTCCTCGATCGGCGGCAGCTGGAAGGCATCATCCTCACCGGCGAAGCTGATCGAGGTGCCCTTGGCGCCGGCGCGACCGGTGCGCCCGATACGGTGTACGTAGTCTTCCGGATCTTCCGGCAGGGTGTAGTTGATCACATGGCTGATGCCATCGATATGAATGCCACGCCCGGCCACATCGGTGGCGACCAGCACCCGCAGCTTGCCCTCGCGGAAGTTCTCCAGCGTGCGCACCCGCTTGTTCTGCGGTACGTCGCCGGACAGCTGGGCGGCATCGATACCATCGCGCACCAGGCGTTCCTGGATGCGGCGCACCTCGTCCTTGCGGTTGGCGAACACCATGACCCGTTCCAACTCCAGTTGGGTGACCAGATTGAACAGCAGCTTGTACTTGTCGCTGCTGCTGACCGCGTAGACCTTCTGCGTGATGTTTTCCGAGGCCGGGCGTTCCGGCTCGATCTCGACGATGGCCGGATCGACCGTCCACTGGCGTGCCAGGTTCATCACGTCATCGCTGAAGGTGGCGGAGAACAGCAGGGTCTGGCGATCGCCCTTGCGCGGGGTCTGGCGGATGATCTGCCGCACCTGCGGAATGAAGCCCATGTCGAGCATGCGGTCGGCCTCATCCAGGATCAGCACCTCGACCAGGTCCAGGTGCACCTCTCCGCGATTGCAGAAGTCCAGCAGGCGGCCGGGGGTGGCCACCAGAATGTCGCAGTACTTCTTTTCCAACTGCTTGAGTTGCCGGTCATAATCCATACCGCCGACAAAGCCCATGACGTTCAGCCCGCAGTGTTTGGTCAGGCCCTCGGCGTCACTGGCGATCTGCATCACCAGCTCCCGGGTCGGGGCGATGATCAGCGCGCGTGGCTCGCCCATGAAACGCTCATCCGGCGGCGGGGTTTCCAGCAACTGGGTAATGGTCGAGATCAGGAAGGCGGCGGTCTTGCCGGTGCCGGTCTGGGCACGGCCGATGGCGTCGTGGCCGAGCAGGGTATTGCCCAGCACCTGGGCCTGGATCGGCGTGCAGTAGCTGAATCCCTGGTCCTGGATGGCGCGCATCAGGCTGTCGGGCAGCGGGAAGTCATGGAAGCGGGTCTTGCCCTCTGCGGGCTCCACCACGAAATCGGCGATGGACCAGGGCTTGGCCGGCGCTGCGGCAGGGCGTGTCCTGGTCTGGCGGTTGCGCTTTGGACGGGCATCCTTCTTCTCATGCCGGTCGTGCTTGTGTTGGGGCTGCGGCGCCGCTGATGCCGGCGCGGCGCTGCTCGGGGTAACCGGGGCCGCCGCCGGCTCGATGTGCGTCTCGTGATGCGGAGCCGGTGTCTTGCCCGGTTTGAATAGTTTTTTCAGTGCCTTGAGCACAATCGTCTCTCGATGTGATAGGGAATCATCGAGCAGTGTAAAGCAACCCAGGCGGTTAGCGAAGTCCCAGGCGATTGTCCAGCCAGTTGCGGATATCGGCGATTTCCGCCGGGCAGACCTCATGGCCCATGGGATAGGCATGCCAGTGCGCAGTATGCCCGGCGCCCTGCAGCAGGTCATGGGCCTGGCGGCCCAGCTGTGGATGCAGAATCTCGTCATGCAGGCCGTGGGCGAAGAACACATCCAGCCGTGGCCCCTGGTGCTCGCTCAGTACCTGCTCAAGCGTCGGGCCATAGGTCGACAGGGCCATCACCCCGCCCAGCGCCAGACCGCTTTCCAGTGCCGCACGCATGACGATGGCGCCACCCTGGGAGAAACCGGCCAGCACGATACGCTCGGCGGCAATGCCACTGGCAACCTGTTCATCGACCAGACCACGGACCATGGCCACGGATTCGGCCAGTTGCTCCAGGTTCATCACCCGCTGCGGCGTGATCGCCAGGATGTCGAACCAGCTTGGCATGGGGAAGCCGCCATTGATGGTCACCGGGCGGGTCGGCGCCTGCGGGAAGATGAAACGCAGGCGGTGATCGGCCGGCAGCTCCAGCGCCTTGACCACCGGCACGAAGTCATAGCGGTCCGCGCCCAGGCCATGCAGCCAGATGACACAGGCATCGGCCGGGCGGGGTGGTTCGATGATCAGGGGTTCGTTGGACATTGTTGTTGTTCCTTCGGGTCAGGCGCGCGACATGAATTTGCCGGTTTCGGTGTTGATGCGCACCACTTCACCGGTTTCCAGGTACTCGGGGATCTGAATCTCCAGGCCGCTGGCAAAGCGTGCGGTCTTGGTCCGGGCACTGGCCGAGGAGCCCTTGATCGCCGGCGGTGTCTCGGCAATCGCCATTTCCACTACCGCTGGCAGTTCCACGCCGACCAGGTTGCCTTCGACCACCAGGCCGTACAGGCCCTGGATGCCGTCATACAGATAGGGAATCTGTTCTTCGAGGGCATCCTCGTTCAGGGTGAACTGGCTGTAGTCCTCGTTATCCATGAAGGTGTAGCCATCGGCATCCTGGTAGAGGAACTGCACGGCACGCTTCTGGAAGTCGATGGGCGCGAAGAAGTCGTCACCGGTCAGGCTCTGTTCGAGCTTCTGCTTGGTCTGCGCATGGTTGAAGCGCACCTTGTACAGGGTGGTACCGCTGCGCGAGGACGGGCTCTTCACATCGATCTGGGAAACGATATACGGCTGGCCGTTGATCTGGACGATCTGGCCCTTCTTCAGTTCGGAGGCTTTTGGCATTGGCAATGCTCGGATGGCAGGGAAAACGCTATTGTGCGTTTTCCCCCGGTTGACGCGCAAGCGACGGCTTCAGTCCCGCTCGGTGCTGATCAGCCGCTCCAGGCCCTGACTGGTGCGCAGGTTGACATCCACCTGCCGGGTGGCGATTTCTATGTGGTTCTCGGCGAACAGGCGGTCGATCTCGCGGTTGGTCTCATCGATGGCCGGGTTGCGATCATCCAGCTGCCGCACATGCATGCGCAGTTCGTGATCCAGCCGGTTGTCATTGAAACCGAGAAACAGTACCAGCGGTTCCGGTTCATCCAGCACCCGCGGGTTATTGTTGGCGATCTGCAGCAGCAGCTCGCGCACCAGTTTCACATCCGAGCCGTGGGCCACGGCGATTCTCACCGTGACGCGGGTGACGGTGTCGGACAGTGACCAGTTGATCAGGTGCTCGGTGACGAAGGTCTTGTTGGGAACGATGATTTCCTTGCGATCGAAATCGGTGATGGTGGTGGCGCGGATGCGGATGCGGTTGACCGTGCCCGACAGCTCGCCGATGGTCACCACATCACCGATGCGCACCGGCCGCTCGAACAGGATGATCAGCCCGGAGACGAAGTTGGCGAAGATTTCCTGCAGGCCGAAGCCGAGACCGACGCCCAGTGCCGCGACCAGCCATTGCAGCTTGTTCCAGCTGACACCCAGGGTGGACAGACAACTGATGATGCCGACGCTGATGATCAGGTAGCTGAGCAGAGTGGTGATGGCGTAGCTGCTGCCCTGGCGCAGCTCCATGCGTGACAGCACCAGTATCTCCAGCAGCCCCGGCAGGTTGCGCGCCAGGGTGATGGTCAGCACCACCACGATGATGGCGCCGAGCAGGTCGCCGGCGCTGAGCGGCACCATCAATGGGTTGTCGGTAGTGCCGCTGTTGTATTCCCACAGGGTGATGGATTCCAGGTAGGAGGCAGCGCTGATCAGGTCGGACCAGGTCAGGTAGATCAGCACGCCGAACAGGATCAGCAGCCCCAGGCGGGCCAGGCGCAGCGACTGCTGGTTGATCTGCTCGAGCTTGAGTTCGGGAATGTCCAGAGGCACGTCGGACTCGAGGCCGCCGGCCTGTTCCTCGGCCTGGCGTTTGCTGATCGCGCGCTGATAGGCCAGGTGCCGGCCGGCCACGCGCAGGTTGCGTACCACTATGCCCTGCAGCAATATCCAGGCGGTGATCAGGTACAGCGTACCTATCATCCGCTCGGCCAGGCGGATGGCCGTATAGTGATAGCCCCAGATGGTCATGCCGGCCAGTGCCAGGGGCGCCAGGATCAGGATCGCCGAGGCGCCGAAATGAAAGATCCGCGAGTTGTTCAACGGCTCGCTGCGGCGCATCACGCCGCCGACCAGCAGGCTGAACAGGCACAGGGTGATGATCATCGTCAGCCGGCCCAGCACGTCCTTGTCCAGGTGCTCGGGGTTGCTGGTGCCCAGGCTGATGATCAGCAGCATCGGCAGCAGGACCCAGGCCAGACGCCGGATCAGCTTGCGCAGCCGTGACACCGTGCTGGTGGACCAGCGGAAATGCTGGATGGTAATGCCCTGGGGGTAGCACAGCCGGTACATCAGGTGCAGGACAAACCAGCCCACGGACAATTGCAGCAGCACCCGACCCAGGGTGGGCATGGCCGGGGTATCGCCAAAGCCCAGGCCGAAGCCGGCACCGCCCAGCAGGATCGGCAGCGGCAGCACCCAGACCGCGGTCAGCAACAGCGCCATGGGCGTGGTGCGCTGGTTGTCGAGGCGGTAATGCCCGACCTCCCCATGCAACTCCCGCAGGCGCCTGGCCAGGCGCTGGCGAAACAGCAGCGGTATCCCTGCCAGGGCCAGCAGCAACGCCAACCAGCCCGGATTGTCCTTGAGGGTCAGCAACAAGCGCTGTATTTGCGCTACTGGTTGCAGATCCTGCCACTGGGACAGCATCTGCTGCGGCAGGTCCAGCAACCAGTCACGGCCGATCGGTGGATTGCTGGCTACCCAGAACAACTGGTCGTCGATGGTCTGCTGCAGCTTGCTGCTGAGCTGCTGCAACTGGGTCTCGCTGATCTGCAGCGCGATGGCCTCACCCAGCAGAGTATTGATATGGGTACTGAGCTGCTCCACCAGCGTCAGGCGGCTGCGCAGCAGTTGCAGCAGGTCCTCGCGCAGCGCCTCCCGTTGCTCCTCCGGCAGCTGGTTGAGCAGGCGATTGAGGTAGGCGTCCTGGTTGCGCAGTTGCTCACGCAACTGATTGATCTCGAACTGGCGCAGGCGCATGTCGGCTACCGAATCGGCCAGCGTATGATCGATCTGCACTGCCGGTAGCGCCTGTTTTTCCTGGTGCAGGATGCGCGACAGCAGCAGGCTGCCTTCCAGCACGCTGATCTGCTGGTCCAGCGCGCTTTCCTGCTGGGTCAGATGGTCGATCTGCTGGGTAGTGCGGATATTGCGGCGCGACAGGGAACTGATCCGGTTCGATGACTCCAACAGCTCCTCGCTGAGCCGCTGATTGATCAGGCTCTGCTTGTGCAGCAACTGGTGGTTGCTGATCTGCTGTGATTCGGCGGTGGTATCGCTGATCACCTGCTCGGACAGGCTGCGCCGCTTCTCGTCGATCACATCCTGCAGTACGTTGATTTCCTTGTCGATATTGCCCAGCTCGGCGAGCAGCAGGCGGCGTTCTTCATTGGCCAGTTCCAGCAAGGTGTTGTTCGCCGACAACTGCTGGCGCAGCAGGTTGCTGGACTGTTCCAGGCTGGCCAGCTCCGCCTGCATCGCCTCCACCTGCGCCTGGTTCAACTGGTTCTGCGGCTGGCGCTGCAGTTGACGCAGTTGCTCGTTGAGTTGATTGGCACGCGACTGGTTGGCGGAGATCCGGCTCTGGGTCTTCTCCGGACGGGTTTCCGCGGCGATCAGTTCGCTGTTGACCGCCGTCAGCTCGTTCTGCCAGTCATACATCCTGGCCACCAGATCGCCCAGTGTGGTGTCCAGGGTCTGCAGCGTACCCGCGGCAAAACGCTGGCGCAGGCGCTCTTCATCGGCGGGGCTGAGGGCATTGATCTGCTGCCGCAGGCTGCGCAGCTCTTCGGGTGCGCCGTCGAGGGTCGATTGCAGCTCTGCCTGCTGCTCTTTCACCGACTCGATCCGCTGCAGTGCCGTCAGCCGCTGCTGCCAGGCTTCCTGCAGCTGTTGCTGCTCGGCGGCGGACTTGCCGCTGTCAGGCAGCGCGGCGATATCCGCCTGCAGGCGTTCGATGGGGCTGAGGTCTGCGTCACTGTCCTGCGCGTGGGCCAGGGGCATGAACAGCGCCTGGCAGGCGAACAGCAGACACAGCAGCAGGTGGAGGCGTGGCATGGCTAGCAATCCGCAGTGGGCTGATGGCTAGGTTAGACGTCGGCGCGTATGAATGAAAGAGTGGGGGTGTTGCTGTTGTTTCCCCCTCTCCCCCGGCCCCTCTCCCGCGAGGGGAGAGGGGAGTCAGGTGTGCTTGCTGACATCCCAGAGCTTTCTTGTCAGCCCGTGTTTTCAGACAGGGGTAGATACAGTTGGCAATGTGTAACCAGAGTATGGGCTACCGTAACTTGCGTAACCCATCCTCCCGGTCTGAGCTGTCACCTATGTTGCCGGTTTGCACGTTCTGCTCCCCTCTCCCCTCGCGGGAGAGGGGTCGGGGGAGAGGGGGAAGGGTTTTAGAACCAACTATCCTGCATTTCCATGCAGGTCTGGTCCCGCGCATCCAGCAGGTTCAGCTCATGCTGGCAGGCGGGCACTTCCCAGGTCAGGAAGTAGCGTGCCGCCTGCAGCTTGCCGCAATAGAAGTCCTCGTCGGCGCTGTTGCCCCGGGCCAGGCCTTCCTCGGCGCGAATCGCCTGTTCCAGCCAGCGCCAGCCGATCACCGCATGGCCGAAGACCTTCATGTACAGCGCCGAGTTGGCCAGGGTCTGGTTGACCTTGCCGCTGCCCAGGTCGGTCAGCAGGGCGGTGGTGGTGGTTTGCAGGCGTTGCAGCAGCTGCTCCAGCGGTGCGCGCAGTTCCTGCAGCGAGGCATGCGCCGAGGCGCGCTGGATGCTGTCCTGGATCAGGCCGGTCAGCTGGCGCAGCCCGGCGCCCTTGTTCTGGGTCAGCTTGCGCGCCAGCAGGTCCAGCGACTGGATGCCGTGGGTGCCCTCGTGGATCGGGTTCAGGCGGTTGTCGCGGTAGTACTGCTCCACCGGGTATTCGCGGGTGTAGCCGTGACCGCCGAGGATCTGGATCGCCAGCTCGTTGGCCTTGAGGCAGAACTCCGACGGCCACGACTTGACGATCGGTGTCAGCAGGTCGAGCAGTTCGTTGGCCAGCTGGCGCTGCTCCTCGCTGTTGCCGGTCTTGCCGTCGTCCACCAGTTTGGCGCAGAACAGACCCAGGTCGAAGGAGCCTTCGACATAGGCCTTCTGGGTCAGCAGCATGCGCCGTACATCGGCATGCTCGATGAGAGCGACCTGCGGGCTGGTCGGGTCCTTGCCATCCGGGTGGCGGCCTTGCGGGCGCTCGCGGGCGTAGTTCAGCGAGTACAGGTAGCCGGCGTAGCCGAGCATGATGGCGCCCATGCCGACGCCAATACGCGCCTCGTTCATCATCTGGAACATGTAGGCCAGGCCCTTGTGCGGCTCGCCCACCAGGTAGCCCACGCAGTTGTCGTTGTCACCGAAGTTCAACGCGGTGGAGGTGGTGCCACGCCAGCCCATCTTGTGGAACAGGCCGGCCAGTACCACATCGTTGCGCTCGCCCAGGCTGCCGTCATCGTTGACCAGGAACTTGGGCACGATGAACAGGGAGATGCCCTTTACCCCGGGCGGGGCGTCGGGCAGCTTGGCCAGCACCATGTGCACGATGTTTTCCGACAGCGGGTGATCGCCGCCGGAGATGAAGATCTTGTTGCCCTTGATGCGGTAGGTGCCATCACCTGCCGGCTCGGCACGGGTGCGCAGGTCGGACAGTGACGAGCCGGCATGCGGCTCGGTCAACGCCATGGTGCCGAAGAAGCGGCCATCGATCATCGGTTGGAAGAAGCGGCGCTTCTGGTCCTCGGTGCCGAACTTGCCGATCAGGTTGCTGGCGCCCATGGTCAGCATCGGGTAGGACGAGGTGGCGATGTTGGCCGACTGGAAGTGCGCGAAGCAGGCGCGCGACAGCAGGTTGGGCAGCTGCATGCCACCCTCCTCGAAGCTGCGTCCGGCGTTCTGGAAGCCGGCTTCGATAAAGGCGTCCACCGCCGGTTTGACCTCGGGGATCAGCACTGCCGCGCCGTCCACATATTCCGGCTCGTTCTCGTCGCTCTTGCGGTTGTGCGGCGCGAAGTATTTCTCGGCGATCTGCCGGGCGGTCGCCAGCGCGGCGTCGAAGGTCTCGCGATTGTGATCGGCAAAACGCTCGCGTTGGGTCAGTTCCTCGGCATCCAGTACTTCATAGAGTTCGAACGCCAGGTTGCGTGAATCGAGCAGGGTATCGGTCATGGTGGGTATCCCATTATTGGTGTCATCTCGAAACGGTTGCGTCCGGCCTGTTGCAGCGCCTGGGCGTCACCTTTCCGGAGGTTGCGGATAATGATGTGCCGCAGTGTATGCGGCATATCGCCCGACCGGGAACAGCCATTGATGGAATTGATAAAGCGGGATCAGAACAGCCGCAGCGTTGGTTCGTCCAGCGCGGCGCGCTGCTCGCGCAGGGTGAGGATCTGTTCTGCCCAGTAGCGTTCGCTGGCGAACCAGGGAAAGTGCATGGGGAACGCCGGGTCGTCCCAGCGCCGGGCCAGCCAGGCGCTGTAGTGGATCAGCCGCAGGCTGCGCAGGGATTCGATCAGCGGTAGCTGGCGCGGGTCGAAGTCGTGGAACTCGTTGTAACCATCGACCAGCTCGGCCAGTTGCGCCTGGCGCTGGTCGCGCTCGCCGGACAGCATCATCCACAGGTCCTGGATCGCCGGGCCCTGGCGGCAGTCATCCATGTCCACCATGTACAGGCTGTCGTCACGCCACAGCAGGTTGCCGACATGCAGGTCGCCATGCAGGCGGATGCTCTGGTAGGGATGTTCGCGGTAGATGTCGTCGATACGCGCCAGCAGGTCGTCGGCGACCGAGAAGTACGCCGGGCGCAGGTTCTCTGGCACGCTGTCATGCTCATACAGCCAGTTGCGGCTGTCGTGGCCGAAGGACTGCACGGTCAGCGCCGGGCGATGCTCAAAGGGGCGCATAGTACCTACCGCATGCAGTCGGCCCAGCAGGCGACCGAGCATCAGCAGGTGGTCGGGGTTGTCCAGCTCCGGGGCACGGCCACCGAAGCGGCGGAACAGGCTGAAGCGGAAGCCGGCGAATTCGAACAGCGTCTGGCCGTCGATCTGCAGCGGCGGGATCACCGGGATATCGCGCTCGACCAGCTCCAGGGAGAACTGGTGTTCCTCCAGGATCGCCGCATCGCTCCAGCGCCCCGGACGGTAGAACTTGGCGATCAGCGGCTGGCCGTCCTCGATGCCGATCTGGAATACGCGATTTTCATAGCTGTTCAGCGTCAGGGTGCGGGCATCGCTGACAAAGCCGAGTGACTCCACCGCATCCAGTACGGTGTCAGGGGTCAGCAGTGCAAAAGGGTGGCTCATTGCTGGCTCCAGGCTGCAAAGGATAGTTGGGTGCAGCTTATCAGGGAAACGCTGTGGGTCGCAGGGAAAAGCCACGGGCACGCTACGCAGGGCGGATTGACCGGTGGTACTGGTGCTGCTGGTGGTACGCTGTCGTCGAGCAGGCGCTCGATAAGATGGTCTCCTCCCTCCCCCTCTACGGCGTCGCGATGCGCCAGAGGATAGATGC
>NZ_JACLGO010000036.1 GCF_014219065.1 Halopseudomonas xiamenensis | reverse complement strand
CGACGCTAGCCCCTCCACCCTGACAGGTCCCATTTTGGACCTGCAGGAAAACCATACAAGCGGCGCCTCGCCGCGATCAGCGGTGCGACGGCTACAGAGCTAGCCGGCGGCCATCTATCGCGGCGAGGTCGCTCCTATACATTTTGCCGCTGGGGAGGTTGCCCGTCCGTGGGCCTCCCGGCCCTCTCATTCGCCTTGGATCACGCCGGCGGGCCTTGTCATTTACAGCTCCGGAGGGGTGCCAGGGGTCGCCTGGGTGGCCGGTGCCGGCGCCGACTGGCCACGGGTAGCGGCCTTGGGTGCGGTGCTACGGCGTCGCGGCGTGGTCTTGACCGCCGTGCTCGCCGTGCTCTTGGCTGGCGTCGCGGTGGCGCTGGCTTTCGGCTTGGCTGCCGGTTTGGCGGTAGCGGCTTTGCCAGCGGCGGGCTTGGCTGCAGCCGGCTTGGCCGTCACCGGGGCGGGCTTGGCAGCGGCCTTGCTCGCCGCAGTCGTGCGGGCGGCACGCGCCGGCTTGGCGGCGGCAGGTGCAGCGGACAGCTGCTCCAGCGCCTTGGCCAATTCATCGACCCGCGCCGCCAGCGCCTGCAGCTCGGCCTGGCGGGCCAGCCCCAGGCGCTCGACGGTACTGGCCATGCGCTTGTCGAACATCTCCTCCAGCCCACCGAGCTTGTCGCTCATCTTGCTGCGCGCCTTGTCCACCTTGGCCCGTGCCGCGTCCAGGGTGTCCTTCTTGCCGCGTCCATTCTTGCGACTATCCGCCTTGGCCGCTTTCTCCGCCTCTTCACCGTCGCGAATCAGCGCTTCGAACAACTTGCCGCCTTCCTTGCCCATTCGGGTGTAGGCGCCAAGACCGGCCAGCCAGATCTGTCGGGAATAGCCCTCCAGCCCGTCGAGCCAGTTGTCCTTCTCGTCCCGCTTCTTCTTGTCCGCCATGAGCAACTCCCCAATGACCTGCTGTAGATGAGAAGCTCCAGCTTAGCAGAGATCAGCCGCCGCGCTATTGCGACAAATCAAGCCAGGTACTTGTTCAGCGCCTTCTCGATTTCACCTTTCACCATACCGGCCATGGGCGTGAGCATCATGCCCAGCTTGACCGCTACCCGCACGTCGTCTTCGCCGACCAGGATGCTGCCGTCCACACCGCTGCGCTTGAAGGTCAGCTCATCATCCTGCCAGTTGCACTTGGCATCCAGCTTGGCGGCCAGCTTGTCCGCCATTTGCTGGGCACGCTCCTTCGCCGCCTCTTTGCCCAGGGTATGTTCACGGGTGATTTCTACAGTTGCCATCGCTATTCCTTTGAGTATGGTGTGAAAAAGTGCATAGCATGCCGGATCGTGCTGCCGCATGCGACAGCCTGTCCCATATTCAACGCCTCGCCGACCTCAAATACAGGTAGAATGGCGGCTCAATTTGCCAAGGCAGATGCTTCCATGACAGACAAATCCCGTTCAGACCGCACTACCCACTTCGGCTTCCAGACCGTTTCCGAATCGGAAAAGGCTGGCAAGGTAGCCGAGGTATTCCATTCGGTGGCTGCCAAATACGACCTGATGAACGATCTCATGTCCGGCGGCATCCATCGTCTCTGGAAGCGCTTCACCATCGAGCTGTCGGGTGTGCGGCCGGGCAACCGGGTACTGGATATCGCCGGCGGTACCGGCGACCTGACCCGCAAGTTCTCCAGCCTGGTCGGCCCGACCGGTGAAGTGGTGCTGGCGGACATCAACGCCTCCATGCTCAAGGTCGGCCGGGATCGCCTGCTGGACAAGGGCGTGGCCGGCAATGTGCGTTTCGTCCAGGCCGACGCGGAAAAGCTGCCGTTCCCGGACAACCATTTCGATTGCATCACCATCGCCTTCGGCCTGCGCAACGTCACCCACAAGGAAGACGCCATCGCCTCCATGCTGCGGGTACTCAAGCCCGGCGGCCGGTTGCTGGTACTGGAGTTCTCCAAGCCAGGCAACGAACTGCTGTCCAAGGCCTACGACCAGTATTCGTTCACCATGCTGCCGCTGATGGGTCGGCTGATCACCGGCGATGCCGAGAGCTACCGCTACCTGGCCGAGTCGATCCGCATGCATCCAGACCAGGAAACGCTCAAGGGCATGATGGAGGAGGCCGGCTTCGCCCGGGTCACCTACCACAACATGACCGGCGGCATCGTTGCCCTGCACCGGGGTATCAAGCCCTGATGCCCAGCCGCCTTCTGCTGGCCGGGGTCGAGCGCAGCCTGGCGCTGGCCATCCAACAGGACCCGCTGAGCGCAAGGCGACTCGCGGCCCTGCAGGGCCGCAGCATCCTGATCCGCGCCAGCCAGCCAGCCGTCTCGATCCATCTGCTGCCGCAGGAAGGCGGCATTCGTCTGCTGTCGCAGCATGCTGGCGAGCCAGACTGCACGCTGAGTGCCCCGGCCAGCCTGCTGGCCCGCCTGGCACTGAGCAGCGACCGCCAGTCATTGCTGCTGTCGCCGGAACTCGAACTCAGTGGCGACACCCAGGTGCTGGTGGAGCTGCAGAATATCCTCACCGACCTGCAGATCGACGGTGAAGCGGCCCTGGCGCGCTGGCTGGGTCCAGTCGCCGCGCATGCCATCGGCGAGCTTGCCCGGGGTGGCCGTGGCTGGTTCGGCGGCGCGCGCCAGAGCCTGCAGCAGAGTATCGCCGACTATCTCACCGAAGAGGGACGGCAGCTGGTCGGCCGCGCCGAAGCCGATGCCAGCGCCGCCCAGATCCACGAACTGCGCCTGCAGCTGGACCGGCTCGATGCCCGCGTTCAGCAACTGGTGCAGCCCGCTACCGGACCCGACGACGCATGAACCTGACCGCCTTTCTGCGCCTGTTTCGCATCCTGCTGGTATTCACCCGCTACCGTCTGGACCAGTTGATCCAACCGCTGCCGTTGCCCTGGTATGGCCGCCTGCTGCTGCTCGGGCCGTGGAAGCTGTACCCGGCGCCACGCGACCTGACCCGTGGCATGCGTCTGCGCCTGGCGCTGGAAAGCCTGGGCCCGGTGTTCATCAAGTTCGGCCAGATCCTTTCCACCCGCCGCGACCTGCTGCCCGACGATATCGCCATCGAGCTGGCATTTCTGCAGGACAAGGTACCGCCCTTCCCCCCGGAGCAGGCCCGCCAGCGCATCGAGGAACAGCTGGGCCTGCCGATCGAGGCGGTGTTCGCCGAATTCTCCGACCAGCCGCTCGCCTCCGCCTCGGTGGCCCAGGTACACGCCGCGCGGCTACATGACGGCAGCGACGTGGTGGTCAAGGTGGTCAGGCCGGATATCGAGGATGTCATCCACCAGGACATCCAGTGGCTGTACCTGGCCGCCCGTACCCTGGAGCGGGTATCCCGCGAGGGACGCCGACTGCGGCCGGTAGAGGTGGTGCGCGATTACGAGCAGACCATCTTCGACGAGCTGGACCTGTATCGCGAAGCGGCCAACGGCTCGCTGCTGCGGCGCAACTTCCTCGATTCGCCGGTACTCTACGTGCCGAAGATCTACTGGGACTGGTGCCGCCACAAGGTACTGGTCATGGAGCGCATCACCGGCATTCCGGTAACCGATCTCGAGGCGCTGCAGGCCCAGGGCACGGACATGAAGAAGCTCGCCGAACGGGGTGTGGAAATCTTCTTCTCCCAGGTGTTCCGCGACAGCTTCTTCCATGCCGACATGCACCCCGGCAACATCTTCGTCTCGCACCGCCACCCGCAGGAGCCGCAGTACATCGCCATCGACTTCGGCATCGTCGGCAGCCTGACCCCGGAAGACCAGACCTACCTGGCGCGCAACCTGATGGCCTTCTTCAAGCGCGACTACCGGCGCGTGGCGCAACTGCACATCGATTCGGGCTGGGTGCCACCGGAAACCCGGGTCAATGAATTCGAAGCGGCGATCCGCAGCGTGTGCGAGCCGATCTTCGAGCGCCCACTCAAGGACATCTCCTTCGGTCAGCTGCTGCTGCGCCTGTTCCAGACCGCCCGTCGCTTCAACATGGAAGTGCAGCCGCAACTGGTGCTGCTGCAGAAGACCCTGCTCAATATCGAGGGCCTGGGCCGCCAGCTGTACCCCGACCTGGACCTCTGGCGCACCGGCAAACCCTATCTGGAGCGCTGGATGCGCGAACGCGCCGGCCCACGACATCAACTGCACAACCTGCGCCAGCACCTGGAGCGGATACCGCCGCTGCTGGAAACCACGCACCGGGCGCTGGACAACATCGCCCGACGGGATCACCATGCCCCTGTACGCCGTGCCGATGCCCTCGCCCTGCGCCTGATCGGCGCCGTACTGGTCGCTGCGGGCGCCAATGGCATGGGCACCGACATGACGCTGTGGACCCAGACCCCGCCGCTGTACTGGCTGCTGCTGGCGGCCGGCGGCTGGCTGGTACTGCGGCGCTAGCCCCTACCCACGTCCCTGGCACAACGACCGACATGACCGATACGCATACCGATACCGACTGGCTGGACTGCATCAAATGGGATGCCGACGGCCTGATACCCGCCATTGCCCAGGATGCTGCCAGCGGCCGGGTACTGATGGTCGCCTGGATGAACCGCGAGGCGCTGCAACTGACCGCACGGGAGCAGCGCGCGATCTACTGGTCACGCTCGCGGCGCAAGCTGTGGCGCAAGGGCGAGGAGTCCGGGCATATCCAGGTCCTGCATGAATTGCGCCTGGACTGCGACAACGACGTGATCATCATGCAGGTCGAGCAACGCGGCGGCATCGCCTGCCATACCGGGCGCCAGAGCTGCTTCTACAAGGTTTTCAAGGATGGTCACTGGCAGGACAGTGATCCTGTCATCAAGAACCCGGAAGATATCTATGAGCACAAGCATGAATGACACGCTCACGCGCCTGGCCGAGGTGCTGGAGCAACGCAAGCAGGCGGCAGCCGACAGCTCCTATGTCGCCAGCCTGCATGCCAAGGGCCTGAACAAGATCCTGGAAAAGGTCGGCGAGGAATGCACCGAGACCCTGCTGGCGGCCAAGGATTGCCAGCAGTCCGGTGACAAGGCCGAGCTGATTTATGAAACCGCTGATCTGTGGTTTCATACGCTGGTCATGCTCAGTCACCTGGACCTCGGCCCGGATGATGTATTGAATGAACTGGAACGGCGTTTTGACTTGTCCGGCCTGGCCGAGAAAGCAGCGCGAGCACACAAGTAGGGCACTGCCCTGGAGGTTGAGATGGGTTTAGGTGGAATCAGTATCTGGCAACTGGCGATCATCCTGCTGATCGTCATCCTGTTGTTCGGCACCAAGCGGCTCAAGGGCATTGGTGGAGATGTGGGCGAGGCGATCAAGGGCTTTCGCAAGTCGATGAATGACGACGACAAACCCTCGGTGGAAGAGCGCAAGGGCGAAACCCTGGACGTCAAACCCGAACAGAAAACGGAATCCACTCAGCACAAGGACTGATGGTCCATGTTCGATATCGGTTTTCTGGAAATGGTGTTGGTGGCGATCGTCGCCCTGCTGGTGCTGGGCCCGGAACGGTTGCCCGGCGCGGTGCGCATGGCCGGCCTGTATATCGGCCGGATCAAGCGCAGCCTGGCGGACGTGCGCAGCCAGGTGGAACGGGAAATGGGCGCCGACGAAATCCGCCAGGCACTGCATAACGAGAAGATCATGGCTGACCTGGCGAAGAAGCCGGGCACCGCCAAGCCAGCCTCCAATGTCAAACGCGCCAGCCAGGGCGAGGACGCGGAACAGGCCACTGCGCCCTCACAGGCGCCAGCAGTGCAGAGCACCGATGCGCCGACAGCGACCGACGATGCCACGGTTCCTGCCGCCAGCCCCGCCCCTTCATCCACTGACGACCATCCGGCTGCGCCCAAATGAGTGACAAGTTACCCGAGCAGAACACCAGCGGCGACATGCCGCTGGTCGCCCACCTGACCGAACT
This sequence comes from Halopseudomonas xiamenensis, assembly GCF_014219065.1. GTDB lineage: Bacteria > Pseudomonadota > Gammaproteobacteria > Pseudomonadales > Pseudomonadaceae > Halopseudomonas > Halopseudomonas xiamenensis. The sequence goes on along the minus strand of NZ_JACLGO010000036.1, from coordinate 30,305 downwards.
GCGTTCCCGGTTGCTGCGCATCATAGTGATCTGGCTGCTGATCTTCGCCGGGTTGTTCTATTTCGCCAACGATCTCTACACCTTCATCTCCGAGCCGCTGCGGGTCTACCTGCCCGAGGGCACCAGCATGATCGCCACGGATGTGGCCTCGCCGTTTCTCACGCCGTTCAAGCTGGCGCTGATCAGCGCGCTGTTCCTGGCCATGCCCTTCGTCCTGCACCAGATCTGGGGCTTCATCGCACCGGGGCTGTACAAGCATGAAAAGCGCATCGCCCTGCCACTGCTGGCATCGAGCATCATATTGTTCTATGCCGGCATGGCCTTCGCCTACTATGCGGTGTTCCCGCTGGTGTTCGGCTTCTTCACCAGCGTCGCCCCCGAAGGGGTAACGGTGATGACCGACATCAACAGCTATCTCGACTTCGTGATGACGCTATTCCTGGCCTTCGGCCTGGCCTTCGAGATACCGGTAGCCACCGTGCTGCTGGTGCTCGCCGGGGTGGTGGACGTGGCCAAGCTCAAGCAGATCCGTCCCTATGTGGTCATCGGCTGTTTCGTCATCGGCATGCTGCTGACACCACCGGACGTGATCTCCCAGACCATGTTGGCGGTGCCCATGTGGCTGCTGTACGAGGTCGGCATCCTGTTCGCCGGCATGCTCAAGCCGGTAAACCGGGAACAGGCCGAAAGCCAGGACGACAGCCCCGGCGCATGAACCTGTTGCTGCTCGAGGAGCATGACTTCATCGCGCCGCAGCGGGCACGCCTCAGTGGCCGGCGCCTGCAGCACATGCTGGAGATCCAGCAGGTGGCCGTGGGCGACCGTCTGCGGGTCGGCCGGATCGACGGGCTGATGGGCGAAGGCCAGGTACTGGCGCTGGATGAGCAGCATGCCGAACTGCGGCTCGAACTCGATCAGCCGCCCCCGGCCAAGCTGCCGCTGACCCTGCTGCTGGCCATGCCCAGGCCGAAGATGTTCCGTCGCATCCTGCAGCATTGCGCCAGCCTCGGGGTGGCCGAGATCATCCTGCTGAACAGCTACCGGGTGGAAAAGAGCTTCTGGCAGACCCCCTTCCTGCAGCCCGAGGTGATCCGTGAGAACCTGCTGCTGGGGCTGGAGCAGGCGCGCGATACGCTCCTGCCGAGGGTTCGCATCGAGAAACGCTTCAAGCCCTTCGTCGAAGACCGTTTGCCCGGCCTGCTCGGCGACAGCCTCGGACTGGTCGCCCACCCCGGCGACCATCCCCCCTGCCCCCGCGCAGTGACCGGACCCATCACCCTGGCGATCGGTCCGGAAGGCGGCTGGATTCCCTACGAGGTGGACAAGCTGAGCGCCGCCGGCCTGCAGCCGGTGCAGCTGGGTGAACGCATCCTGCGGGTGGAAACCGCGGTGACCGCGCTGATCGCCCGACTCGGCTGATCAGCGCGCTGCCGGCAACAGCTCGCCGACCTGTCCCTCCCAGCCCTCGCCCACCTGCACCAGGATGTCCCGGGCACTCACCGGCTCGGCACATTCGGAACACACCATGACCGGGCGCATGGCCTGGCCACAGCCCTTGTGCACATGCCGGATCGGCGCGCCGCGCTCATCGGCCATATGCCGGTCGCCCCAGCTGACCAGCGCCATGATCGCCGGGTGCAACTCCAGGCCACGCTCGGTCAGCCGGTATTCTTCACGTAGCGGCCGCTGCTGGTAGGGGACCTTGACCAGCACGCCGTACTCGACCAGTTTCTTCAGCCGGTCGGCCAGCACGTGGCGGGTCACGCCGAGACGCTTCTCGAACTCGTCGAAACGCCGCACCCCGAGAAAGCAGTCGCGCAGCACCAGCAGCGTCCAGCGGTCACCGACCACCGCCAGGGTGCGAGACAACGAACACGGCTGCTGATCCAACTCTTCCCAGCGCATACCCTATCCTCGGCAAACGACAGTCTTGAACAATGGTCACAGGATAGCTTGACAAGTTCCAAAAAGAAACTGACTATCTAATAAGTTCCAAAAAAGAACCCATAAGCAGGAGCCTTATCCATGTCCAGACCACCCGTTGCCGTAGTCATCGGTGCCGGCGATGCCACCGGCGGCGCCATTGCCCAGCGTTTTGCCCGCGAGGGTTTCACCCTGTGCGTCACCCGCCGCCAGGCCGACAAGCTGGCGCCCCTGGTCGAGAGCATCGAGCAGGCTGGTGGCAGCGCTCACCCGTTCGGCTGCGACGCCCGCAGTGACGAGCAGATGATCGAGCTGTTCAGCCATATCGAGCAGCAGATCGGGCCCATCGAAGTGGTGGTGTTCAATATCGGCGCCAACGTGCGCTTCAGCATCACCGAAACCACCGAGCGGGTCTATCGCAAGGTCTGGGAGATGGCCGCGCTGGCGGGCTTTCTCACCGGCCGCGAGGCGGCCAAGGCCATGCTGCCGCGCGGCCGCGGCACCATCATCTTCACCGGCGCCACCGCCTCGCTGCGCGGCGGCAGCGGCTTCAGCGCCTTCGCCGGCGCCAAGTTCGCCCTGCGCGCCCTGGCCCAGAGCATGGCCCGCGAGCTCGGCCCGCAGGGTATCCATGTCGCCCACCCGATCATCGATGGCGCCATCGACACCGCCTTTATCCGCGACAACTTCCCCGAGCGCTATGCTCTGAAGGAGCAGGCTGGCATTCTCGATCCGGAGCATATCGCCGAGCAATACTGGCAGTTGCATTGCCAGCCGCGTGATTGCTGGACCCACGAGCTGGACCTGCGACCGTGGATGGAAACCTTCTGACCCTTTGACTGAGACTGGAGTGACAAGCATGAGCAAGCAGGTGGAGTTCTTCTTTGACGTGGGCAGCCCGGCCAGCTACCTGGCCTGGACCCAGATAGCCAAGCTGGCGCAGCGCCACGACGCCGAGGTGGTATACCAGCCGATGCTGCTGGGTGGCGTGTTCAAGGCCACGGGCAATGCCTCGCCGGCCACCATCCCGGCCAAGGGCCGCTATACCCGGGTCGACTTCCTGCGCTTCGCCCGACGCTACGGCGTACCCTTTGCGCACAACCCGTTCTTTCCGATCAATACCATGCAGCTGATGCGTGGCGCCGCTGCCTACCTCGGCACGGAACGCTTCGTGCCCTATGTCGAGGCGGTGTTCCAGGCCATGTGGGTGGATGGCAAGGACATGGGCAACCCCGAGGTGCTCGCCGAGGTGCTGGCTGGCGCAGGCTTCGATACCGCCGAGCTGCTGCAGAAGCTCAACGATCCGGCGGTCAAGGACCGGCTGCGGCAGATCACCGAGCAGGCCATCGAACGCGGGGTGTTCGGCGCACCGACCATGTTCGTCGGCGACGAGATGTTCTTCGGCCAGGATCGACTGGATTTTGTCGAGGAAGCCCTAGGCTGATAGACAACCAGCCCAGGGTCCTGCTTCGTCTGGAAACATCCTTGTGGGAGCATCCACCTTTCTGGAAGGGTCGTCCTTGTCGGAGCGCCGCCCCGGCGCGATAGCGGACCCGCCGAACAGCGCTATCGGCCCGAGGCGGGCCTCCTACAGAGGCAAGATCAGGTCTCCAGCAGGATGGTCACCGGGCCGTCATTGACCAGGTGCACCTGCATGTCGGCACCGAAGCGGCCGGTGGCTACCTGCGACCAACCCTGGCGAGCCTGCGCCAGCAGGTAGTCGAACAGTTCCTCGGCCTGCTGGGGCGGGGCCGCGGTGGAAAAGCCCGGGCGCAGCCCCTTGCGAGTGTCGGCGGCCAGGGTGAACTGGGAAACCAGCAGCAGGCCACCCTGGATATCCTGGACCGAGCAGTTCATGCGCCCCTCGACGTCAGCGAATACCCGGTAATTGAGCAGCTTGTGCAGCAGCCGGTCGGCGCTGGCGCGGTCATCCTGGGGCTCGATACCGACCAGCACCAGCAGCCCCTGGTCGATGGCACCGACGATCTCGCCGCCGACCTCGACCCGCGCCTGGCTGACCCGTTGCAGCAATCCCTTCACTATTCTGCCTCCGGCTCAAGCTTGAGCAATTGCCGCGCCATGCTCTGGGTGGCGCGTACCAGGGCGTCGGCGATGCCCGGCTCCGAGGCGGAGTGGCCGGCGTCACGAATGATCTGCAGTTCGCTGCCCGGCCAGCGCTGGTGCAGCGCCAGGGCATTGTCCAACGGGCAGATGATGTCGTAGCGACCATGCACGATGATGCCGGGTATGTGTTCGATCCTGGGCATCTCGCGCAGCAGTTGGTCCGGCTGCATGAATGCCTTGTTGATGAAGTAATGGCACTCGATGCGGGCCATGGCCAGGGCCCGGCGCGCATCGGTAAAACGCTCGACCACCTGGTTGCTGGGGCGCAGCGTGGCGCAGCGTCCCTCCCAGGCGGACCAGGCCCGGGCGGCGTGCATCTGGCAGATTTCGTCATCCCCGGTCAGCCGGCGGTAATAGGCGGCAACCATGTCGCCGCGCTCGGCTTCGGGAATCAGCGACTGGTACTCCTCCCAATAGTCGGGAAAGATGCGGCTGGCACCTTCCTGGTAGAACCAGTGGATATCCTGGTCGCGGCACAGGAAGATGCCGCGCAGGATCATGCCCAGCACCCGCTGCGGATGCGCCTGGGCATAGGCCAGCGCCAGGGTCGAGCCCCAGGAGCCACCGAACAGTACCCACTTGTCGATACCCAGGTGGTTGCGCAGGGCTTCCAGGTCCTCGATCAGCGCGCTGGTGGTGTTGTCCTCCAGGCTGGCATGGGGCGTGGAACGCCCGGCACCGCGCTGGTCGAAGGTGATGATGCGATAGATCGACGGGTCGAAGAAACGCCGGCTCAGGTTGTCGCAGCCCCCACCCGGCCCGCCGTGGATGAAGACCACCGGCAGGCCGTTCTGCTGCCCGCTCTCGTCGACATACAGCACATGCGGCGCTGCCACCGCCAGGTCATGCCGGGCGAAGGGTTTTATCTCCGGATACAGCAATTGCATGGTCATACTCCCGGGTAGGCAGCCGCGCGGCTGCCAAGGTAATGAAAGCCAGCAACCCGCCGGCAGCCAGCGATCAACCGCCGAACGGGCGGACACCGATCAGCGGCCCGTGCAACCACAGGGCGAATACCACCCAGGCGACCAGCCCGATGACGATGGCAATGCCATCGCGGCTGGCACCGACCGCCGGATAGCTTACCCCGGCCAGCCGGTCACGCCGGCGCAGGACCACGTACAGCGCCACCGCCCAGGCCAGGAAGCCGCCGAACAGCAGCAGGTCGGCCAGGGTGCCATTGGCAATCAGATGCGCCAGGGCCCAGAACTTCACCCCCAGCAGCATCGGATGGCCGACCCGCGCCTTGATATGCGTACCCGGCACATAGGTCGCCGCCAGCAGGATGAACGCCGGGATGGTCAGCAACGCCGCCAGATGACGGGTCCAGACCGGCGATACCCATAGCCAGGTGGGCGCCAGCCGCGCCTGCCCGTAACCCCAGATGATCAGCAGCAGGCCGACCAGCGCCACGACGGAATACAGGCCCTTCCAGGCCCCCAGCCCACGACGCTCGACCTGGGCGGTACGCCAATCGGCGGCGAACAGGCGCGTGGAATGCACGCCGAGAAAGATCAGTAGTCCCAGTATCAGTGCCAACACGATTCATCTCCTTGATTGTTATCAGTTTTCCAAACGCGCCTTGAACGAGCCGGAGCCCGCGCGCAGCAGCAGGGCGCCGCTGTCATCGAAATCGAAGCCCTGCAGGTTCTCCAGGTTACGCAATACCCGCTGCTCCTGCTCCATCAGCGACGGCGCGCAGGCCATCCTGGTGGTGGCCGTCTGGCCGATACCCAGGCCCTCGCCGGTCAGCTGGTATTGTCCCATGAAGTTGTTGCACGAGGCACGCCCGGTCACCCGGCCATCGCGCCAGAAGTTCAGGGTCACCCGCGAGCGGTCGATGATGCCGCGGCCATCGATATCCTCCACCACCCATTCACCGCCCTGCAGCAGGCGTGCCGGATCGCCGCCGCAGCCTTCCAGGGTGGCGCCGTCGACCTGCACGCTGGCCCGCTGCGGAAAGGGCATACCGCTCATGCTGTCGCGGCACAGCTGCTCGGTCACCCGCAGACTGACCGGATGCGCACCGTCGGTACTGACCTGGCCGCGCTCCTCGGTGACATAGGGCTGGGCCGGCAACTCGCCTTCGTTCAGCCGGTTCAGGCTCAACAGGCCCTGTTCCAGCGTCAATGACCAGAAGGGTTCGTTACCGGACGCGCGGAACGGCTCGATGATGCTTCCGGCAGGCGCGCACAATGGATATTCGTCGCCGCGCAGCACCAGCCAGGCCTGCTCGCCCTTGAACCACAGGCTGGTCTCCTCCTCGGTGTCGGCAACATAGCGGGCGCCCGAGGCACTGATCGCCTGGCGCATGGCGAACTGCTCGCCATTGACCTCCACCTGCAGCTGCTCGCCCTGCCCGCTGGCGCTGACCGGCAGTCGACCACATTGCAGCTGGGTGCTGAAGCCTTCGCTCTCGATCATGCTGGCGGCCGGGCGCTGGTCGGTGCCGGCAGCGCAGCCGGCCAGTACGCCGAGGGTGGCGGCCAGCGCCAGGGTCGGAATGGAAAAATGCATGGATCATATCCTCTCAACAGGTCGGTGAAGGGCGCGGCTCAGAACGACGAACCCGGCTGGCTCAGAAAGGCCAGCTCCTCGTCGCTGGATGCCCGCCCGAGAATCTGGTTGCGATGGGGATAGCGGCCGAAGCGCCGCAGGATGTCCCGGTGGCGTATCTCGAAGTCCAGGCTGCTTTCCATGCCCGGAGTGCTGAACAATTGCACCGCCCGCTCATGGATCGGCAACGACTCGCTGTGCATGAACGGCATGTACAGGAAGCTGCGCTGCACCACCGGCAGCGCCAGGTCGGCACCGGCGGTGATGGCCTCCTGGGCCAGTACCAGGGCCATGCCGTCGTGGGCGAAGGCCTCAGGGCGGTCGCGGTGGATATTGCGCGAGAACTGGTCGAGCAGGATGATCTCGGCCAGCCGCCCCTCGGGCGTGACGCGCCAGCGCCACAGCTCGCCGCTGGCAGCCTGGCGGTGCAATTGGCCAAAACGCTGCTCGATCGAGCGATCCAGCCGCTCATCCTTGGTCCACCACTTCGCTGGCTCGAGCTGCTCGAACCAGAAATCGAGTATCTGCTGATGCATGGGTCTCTCCGCTCGGTTGCCCGGTCCAGTGTAATCAATCCGCGGCGCCATCGCCCGTAAAACTCCGGCAGCTGCGGGCCGGGCATGGCTTCCGCCGGTACTTGCTGTATAATCGCCGGCTCGCAGGAGAGAGGGGCAGCCACCCCCGCCGAAGGCGCAAACTCCCATAATCGCTCAGGCACAGTTACTGCGAGTCATACCAGGAAGCTGACAAGTCGCCGCCAAGGCGCTTTCCATGCGACCGTAACGCCAGCTGGAGAGAGGTTGCCGAGCAACCCACCGAAGGGGCAAGCAGTCTTCGACTGCGTAAACTCTCAGGTAAAAGGACAGGGGGAGAGGCGATTACAGTGCAGAGGAAACTGTATGCTTCTCTACGTCTATCTGATAGCCATCACCGCCGAAGCCATGTCCGGCGCACTGGCCGCTGGCCGGCGCAACATGGACATGTTCGGGGTCGCCTTCATCGCCTTCATCACCGCCCTGGGTGGCGGCACGGTACGCGACATGCTGCTGGGCAACTATCCGGTCACCTGGACCCAGCACCCGATGTATATCCACCTGACCATCTCCGCCGGCCTGCTGACCATGCTGGTGGCGCGTTACATGCACCGTCTGCACTCGATCTTCCTGGTGCTCGATGGCATGGGCCTTATCGCCTTCACCGTGATCGGCTGCAACGTGGCGCTGCAGCTGGACTACAGCACCACGGTGGTGATCATGGCCGGCATGACCACCGGTATCTTCGGCGGCATCCTCCGCGACCTGCTGTGCAACCGCACGCCCATGGTGCTGCGCAAGGAGTTGTATGCCAGCGTGTCGCTGATGGTGGCGATCCTCTACCTGAGCCTGCGCTACCTGGGAGTCAACGAGGACGTGAACCTGCTGGCGTCCTTCAGTTTCGGCCTGGCCGTGCGCCTGGCGGCCATTCGCTGGTCGTGGTCGCTGCCGGTGTTCTCCTACGAGCCGGGGCGCTGGAAGGACTGAGGCTGAGGCAGTCCCGGCCCGCCAGCGTCAGGACCGCGTCATCGTGCCCAGCTTCGGCGGCAACGCAATGAACTCCGTGTTATCCAGGTCGGGCAGTTTCATGCGTCCGGCCTGCCAGTCGGCGCGGGCCTGCTCGATCCGTTCCCGGGATGACGAGACGAAGTTCCAGTCGATGTAGCGCGGCCCCACCGGCTCGCCACCCAGGGCCATGACCACCGCACCGCCCAGCGCGGTGACGGTAACAGCCTTGCCAGGCGCCAGTACCGCCATGCTGCCGGCCTCGACGCGCTGGCCAGCCACATCTGCAGTGCCGCTGGCGACATAGACCGCGCGCTCGCTGTATTCCGCTGGCAGCGAGGCGCGTGCCCCCGTGCGCAATTGCCAGTGCACATAGAACTGCGGCGAGTGGGTCCGCACCGGCGACTGCAGGCCCGCCAGGCAACCTGCGATCACCCGCCCGCTGACGCCGTCGTCCGCGAACGCTGGCAACGCCTGGTTATCGTAGTGCCAGAAGCCCGGGTCCGTTTCCTCGCACTCATCGGGTAGCGCCACCCAGGCCTGCACGCCGTCGATCGGGCCACCCTGCGCCCGCGCCTGTTCGAAACGCTCGGAATGGGTGATGCCGCGGCCCGCGGTCATCCAGTTGACCTCCCCCGGACGCACCGCCTGCTCCGAGCCCACGCTGTCGCGGTGCATGATCTCGCCATCGAACAGATAGGTGATGGTCGACAGGCCGATATGCGGATGCGGAAGCACGTCAGCCTCGGGTGGTAGTCCCGGCGCCAGATCCTTGGGCCCCATGCGGTCGAAGAAGATATAGGGACCGACCATGCGCCGCTTGGCGAACGGCAGTACCCGCTGGACCTCGAAGTGGCCGAGGTTGCGGCGACGCTGCGGGATGATGAGTTCGATCATGGGCTGCCTCCCGGATTGGCTGGAGCCTTGACGTTCGCATGACCACGGCTCGATATCCAGCCCCGCCGGCAGGTGACGCCAGGTATCGCGCCAGTTTGACGGAAGTACAGCGGTCGGCTTTAGTTCCTATATACCGCTGAGCCGCTTTGCTGGAAACAGGGACCATGGGGAAGTGAACATGAGATACAGTCTGCTGGAAAATCAGAGAAACGAGATCATTCTGCTGGCACGTGTCCTGCTGATGATCCTGTTCGTCCTGTCGGGTTGGGGCAAGCTGACCGGTTTTGCCGGGACCACGGCCTACCTGGAATCATTGGGAACACCCGCGCCCATGCTGGCCGCAGCCATTGCCGTGCTCATGGAGTTCTTCGTCGCCATCCTGATCCTGGTCGGCTTCTATACCCGCCCGCTGGCCTTTCTCTTCGTCCTGTTCACCCTGGGTACCGCGGTGATCGGGCACGATTTCTGGACGATGGCCGAGCCGGAGCGAGCGGCCAACATGACGCAGTTCTTCAAGAACCTGAGCATTGCCGGCGGCCTGTTGCTGCTTGGCTTGACCGGCCCCGGCAAGTACTCGATCGACGGCAGGTGAAGACACGCCGCGCCTTTGCAAGCGCCTGAGCGCGGGCCTTCAATCCAGGGCCCCACTCTTTGTAACTCCCGGTAAAGAACAGCGCCCAGGCCCGCTGCATGGTCTACAGTGAAGGACGGCTATGCCGCGAGGTTTCGCCAGCCGCCTGAACAGGAGAATACCGCAATGACCGACTCCACCAAGAAGCCGAACACCGGCTCGACCATGAGTACCGGTGCCCCGGCACCCAGCGACCGCAACTCGCTCAGCATCGGCGCCAATGGCCCGATCATGTTGCACGATGTGCACTTCCTCGAACAAATGGCGCACTTCAATCGGGAAAAGGTGCCCGAGCGCCAACCGCATGCCAAGGGCGCCGGCGCCTTCGGCGTGTTCGAAACCACCGAAGACGTCTCGGCCTACACCAAGGCCGCACTGTTCCAGAAAGGATGCCAGACCGAGATGCTGGCGCGCTTTTCCACGGTCGCCGGCGAGATGGGCAGCCCGGATACCTGGCGCGATGTGCGCGGCTTCTCGCTGAAGTTCTATACCAGCGAGGGCAACTACGACCTGGTCGGCAACAACACGCCGATCTTCTTCGTGCGCGACCCGATGAAATTCCCGCACTTCATCCGCAGCCAGAAGCGCCTGCCCGACTCCGGCCTGCGCGACAACCACATGCAGTGGGACTTCTGGACCAACAACCCCGAATCGGCGCACCAGGTGACCTACCTGATGGGCGACCGCGGTCTGCCGCGCACCTGGCGGCACATGAACGGCTACGGCTCGCATACCTACATGTGGATCAATGCCGCCGGCGAGCGCTTCTGGGTCAAGTATCACTTCCATACCGAGCAGGGCATGGAGTTCTTCACCAACGCCGAGGCCGCCGACATGGCCGGCAAGGATGCGGACTACCATCGTCGCGATCTGTTCGAGGCGATCGGCCGTGGCGAGCACCCGAGCTGGACGCTGTCGGTACAGGTCATGCCCTACGCCGAGGCCGCCGGCTACCGCTTCAACCCCTTCGACCTGACCAAGATCTGGCCGCACAAGGACTACCCGCTGATCAAGGTCGGCAGGATGACGCTGAACCGCAACCCGGAGAACTTCTTCGCGCAGATCGAGCAGGCGGCCTTCTCCCCCGGCAACACGGTGCCGGGCATCGGCCTGTCCCCGGACAAGATGCTGCTCGGCCGCGCCTTTGCCTACAACGATGCGCAGCGCAACCGCATCGGCACCAACTTCCACCAGTTGCCGGTGAACCGCCCCAAGGTACCGGTCAACACCTACATGTTCGACGGCCAGATGACCTACGAGCACAGCGGCAACGCCCCGGTATATGTGCCCAACAGCGGCGATCGCAGCTGGGCCGATAATACCGGCAGGATGGAGGACGGCTGGGAAGCGGACGGCGAGATGGTCCGCAGCGCCTATACCCTGCACCCGGAGGACGACGACTTTGGCCAGCCGGGCACCATGGTCCGCGAGGTGTTCGATGATGCGCAGCGCGAGCGCCTGGTCGAGCAGGTCGCTGGCAGTCTGCTCGGCGGGGTCCGCAGCCCGGTACTGGAGCGGGCGCTGGACTACTGGAAGAGCATCGACGCCGAGGTTGGCCGTCGTATCGAGGAGAAGGTGCGCAGCGGCAGTGCGCCGGAACCGGCCGAGGGCATGGGCGAGGCCTGATCGCCTGGCCCGACCGACAGGGGCCTGCGCAACGCAGGCCCCGCTACCGTCAGCCGACGAACCAAGGCAGCAGCAGCGCTGTCGCCAATCCCAGCAGGCTCATGCCCAGTGCAGCGAAAGCGGCGCACTCCCCCCCCTCGCGCAGCGCATGGGCGGTGCCGATGGCATGCGCGTTCATGCCCAGGGTCAGGCCCCGGGCGGCGGGCGAGTCGACCCGCGCCAGACGCAGCAGCGGCGGCGCCATTACCGTCCCTATCACCCCGGTCAGCATCACCAGCGCCGCGGTCATCGCCGCATCACCACCGGCCTGTTCGGAGAGCAGCATGGCGATCGGCATGGTCACCGACTTGGGCGCCAGCGACATCAGCGTGACGAAAGGCGCGCCCAGCAGCCAGCCGAGCAGCAAGGTCAGGGCAACGATGAGTACGCCGCCGACCAGCAGGGTAATGAGGATCGGCCACAACAGCAGCCGGATGCGCTGGCGCTGCTGATACAGCGGCACCGCCAGCGCCACCGTGGCCGGGCCCAGCAACAGCGCGATCGGCTCCGCGGCCTCGCGGTAGGTGAGGTAGTCTATGTCCAGCAGCAGGAGCATGGCGATCACCAGCGCCAGGGTGACGATCACCGGCTGCAGCAACAGCGAACCGGTGCGCCGCTGCACCCAGAGCGCGACCTGGTAGGCGGCCACCGTCAACATCGGCGCGAACACCGGGATGGTTACCAGCAGGGCGATCATTGGCGGCTCTCCTGGCGGCGGATCAGCCACTGCAGCAGCCAGCCACAGAAGGGCACGGCCACCAGCAGCGAGCCGACCAGCGCCAGCGTGATCGGCAGCCAGTCCGCCAGCAGCCGGTCATGGCTGAGCATGATGCCCGAGGCGGGTACCACCAGCAGCAACGGCAGGTAGCCGAGCAGCGCCGAGGCGGTACGCTGCAGCGGCTCGGGCACCTCGCCCAGCACGATCAGACCGAGCACCAGCAGTACCATGCCGATGATCGGCCCCGGCAGCGCCGGCACCAGGAAATGACTGATCAACGCACCCAGCACCTGCAGCGCCATCAACCACAGCAGCGCCCCCAGATTCATGTCCGTCTCCGTTGGTACGGGCCGTGCCCGCTTCGTTCGTACTCAGCTTGCTGGTAATACATGCACCGACAGCCCCATGGCAAAATTGATTCGACCGCGCACTATGCAATATCGGCCTGCAAATGAACAGGATCAGATACAGATATAAAAACCGTATCAGCGGCCACACTGATATCCCCTTTCCTCTGTACAACTCCATCCCAGCCATAACAGTCCGGCATGCGACAATGCACCACGCCCGAACCATGCGCCTTTGCCGCTGATATGGTTTTTTCATCAAAACCTGAGTCTGTTATGTATCAGACGGGATGGCGATCATCCCATCAGCCTGATTCACGACTGATGGGGTACACCATGAGCAATCGCATTCCCGCCAGGATCATCGATCCCGCACCCGCGCGCATGACGCCCGCCGCCGCTGGCGGCCCGATCCACACGCGCAGCTTCAATGGCCGCTACCGACAACTGCGCCTGCTCGGTGCCGGCCTGCTGTTCCTGCTGTTCTTCGGCACCGCCTGGCTGAACTGGAACCAGCGCCAGGCGGTGCTCTGGGACCTGGCCAGCCGCAAGTTCCATATCTTCGGCGCCACCTTCTGGCCACAGGATCTGATCCTGCTGTCGGCGATCCTGATCATCGCCGCCTTCGGCCTGTTCTTCATCACCGTGGTGGCCGGGCGCATCTGGTGCGGCTATACCTGCCCGCAAAGCGTATGGACCTGGATCTTCATGTGGGCGGAAAAGATCACCGAGGGCGACCGACACCAGCGCATCCGCCTGGATGCGGCGCCCTGGTCACTGAACAAGCTGCTGCGCCGCGGCGCCAAGCATGCCATCTGGCTGACGGTGAGCCTGGTCACGGCACTGACCTTCGTCGGCTACTTCACGCCGATCCGCGAACTGGCCACGGACCTGGTGAGCCTCGGTCTGGGCGCCCAGGCGGCGTTCTGGCTGTTCTTCTTCACTGCGGCCACCTATATCAACGCCGGCTGGCTGCGCGAGAAGGTCTGCCGCGACATGTGCCCCTATGGACGCTTCCAGAGCGTGATGTTCGACAGCGACACCCTGGTCATCGCCTACGACGCCGAGCGCGGCGAGCAACGCGGACCCAGGCGTCGGGACAGCGACCCTGCTGCCCTGGGTTTGGGCGACTGCATCGACTGCAACCTGTGCGTGCAGGTCTGCCCGACCGGCATCGATATCCGCGACGGGCTGCAGTTCGAGTGCATAGCCTGCGCCGCCTGCATCGACGCCTGCGACAGCATCATGGACAGGATGGGCTATGCCCGTGGGCTGGTCCGCTATACCTCGGAAAAGGCCCTGCAGGGCGGCCATACCCGCTGGTTGCGGCCACGGCTGCTAGGCTATGGCGGCATGCTGGTGTTGATGATCGGCCTGTTCGTGATGGCGCTGTTGGATCGTCCGCTGATGTCGCTGGACGTTACCCGGGACCGCAGCAATCTGTTCCGCGAAAACAGTGCCGGTCAGTTGGAGAACACCTACAGCCTCAAGGTGATCAACAAGCGCCAGCAGGCCGGCCATTACCAATTGACACTGGACGCCGCCGACGGGCTGCAGCTCGCGGCACCGGTAAGCCTGCAGTTGGGTGCCGAGGATATCCGCGACCTGCCGCTCAGTGTGGTGTGGACCGGTGAGCAACCGCCGCCGGCGCGCCAGCGGATCAGCTTCGTGCTGTCGATAGAGGATGACAGCAGTGCCCCGGTTGTGGCCGAATCAACCTTCCTGGCGCCGGTCAGGTACTGAGTCCAGGGGAACACACCAATGAAACGCTATGAACGCCTGGCCGACACCATCGCCGAGCTGATCCGCAACGGCATCCTGGCGCCGGGGGAACGCATCCCCTCGGTGCGCCAGGCCAGCCAGAGCTATGGCGTCAGCCCATCGACTGTGTTCCAGGCCTACTATCTGCTTGAAGACCGCGGCCTGATCCAGGCCAGGGCACGCTCCGGCTACTTCGTCCGCAGCCTGGCCGGGCTGCCCCTGCCGGAACCACAAGCCAACCCGGCGGCGCAGCCGACCACCGAGGTCGGTGTCAGCGAACTGGTGTTCTCGGTGCTCGGCTCGCTGAAGAACCCGCATACCGTGCCCTTCGGCTCGGCCTTCCCCAGCCCCGACCTGTTCCCGCTGGCCCGCCTGGCCCGCTCCATGACCCATAGCCTGCGCAACCTGTCTCCGCACGACATCATCGCCGACATGACCGCCGGCAACCCCGACCTGATGCGCCAGATCGCCCTGCGCTACATGGTCAGCGGCGTGATGCTGCCGATGGAGGAGCTGGTGATCACCAACGGTGCGCTGGAAGCGCTCAACCTCGGGCTGCAGAGCGTGACCCAGGCTGGCGACCTGGTGGCCATCGAGTCGCCGACCTTCTACGCCTGCCTGCAGGTGCTGGAGCGGCTGCAGCTCAAGGCGGTGGAGATCCCGGTGCATCCGCGCGACGGTATCGACCTGCAGGTACTGCGCGAGCGCCTGGGCAGCCTGCCGATCAAGGCCTGCTGGTTCATGAGCAGCTTTCAGAACCCGCTTGGCGCCAGCCTGGATGACAGCCGCAAGCAACAGCTGTACGAACTGCTGCACGCACATCAGGTGCCGCTGATCGAGGACGATGTCTACGCCGAACTGCACTATGGCGAGCGCCCACCGATGCCGATCAAGGGTCTGGACCGCGATGGTCTGGTGATCCACTGCGGCTCCTTCTCCAAGACCCTGGCGCCCGGCTACCGGGTCGGCTGGGTGGCCGGCGGGCGCTTTACCGAACGCATCGCCCGGCTCAAGCTGATGACCACCATCTCACCCTCGGTGCCAGCCCAGACCGCGATCGCCGACTACCTGCAGCATGGCGGCTACGATCGCCACCTGCGCAAGCTGCGCCATGCCCTGCAGCGCCAGCAGGAGGCCATGCTCGCCTCGGCGGCCCGGCACTTCCCGCAAGGCACCCGGGTCACCCGCCCCGGCGGTGGCTACTTCCTGTGGTTCGAGTTTCCCGAACAGGTCGACTCGTTGCAGCTGTTCCGGCTGGCTCTGGCCCAGGGCATCAGCCTGGCCCCGGGCCCGATCTTCTCCGCCAGTCAGGGTTTTCGCCATTGTGCGCGGCTGAATCACGGCCACGCCTGGGGGCCGGACAGCGAGCAGGCGATGGAGCTGCTGGGACGGATGTTGCGGTCGTTCTGATCCGCCAAATTCAGCCACGCCTGAATCTGTTGCCCGCCCCGCTCGAACATTAGAGTGGGGCGCATCATTTTCTTCGCATTCTGAATATCGGAAGTCTTCATGCACACCAATGCCTACAACTATCGTGTGGTGCGCCAGTTCACCATCATGACGCTGGTCTGGGGAGCCCTGGGCATGGCGCTGGGGGTGTTCATCGCCGCCCAACTGGTCTGGCCGCAACTGAACTTCGACCTGCCCTGGACCAGCTTCGGACGCCTGCGCCCCTTGCATACCAGCCTGGTGATCTTCGGCTTTGCCGGCTGCGCCCAGTTCGCCACCAGCTACTACATCGTCCAGCGTACCTGCCAGACACCGCTGGCCTTCAACAGGCTGGCCGCCTTCACTTTCTGGGGCTGGCAGCTGACCATGCTGATCCTGCTGGTCACACTGCCCCTGGGCCTGACCACCACCAAGGAATATGCCGAGATCGAATTCACCGGCGCGGTGTGGATGGCCATCGTCTGGATCACCTATGCGGTGGTGTTCTTCGCCACCGTCGCCCGGCGCAAGACCAAACACATCTATGTGGCCAACTGGTTCTTTGCCGCTTTCATCATCACCATCGGTGTACTGCATATCGTCAACCACCTGGCCATCCCGGTCAGCTGGTTCAAGTCCTACCCGATCTATGCGGGCGCCACCGATGCCATGGTGCAGTGGTGGTACGGCCACAATGCGGTGGGTTTCTTCCTGACCACCGGTTTTCTCGGCATGATGTATTACTTCGTGCCCAAGCAGACCAATCGCCCGGTGTACTCCTACCGCCTGTCGATCGTGCACTTCTGGGCGCTGATCGGCCTGTACATCTGGGCCGGCCCGCACCACCTGCACTACACCGCTCTGCCTGACTGGGCACAGACCCTCGGCATGGTGATGTCGCTGATCCTGCTGGCACCCTCCTGGGGCGGCATGATCAACGGCATGATGACCCTGTCCGGCGCCTGGCACAAACTGCGCACCGACCCGATCCTGCGCTTCCTGGTCGTGGCCCTGGCGTTCTACGGCATGTCCACCTTCGAAGGTCCGATGATGGCGATCAAGACCGTCAACGCCCTGTCGCACTACACCGACTGGACTATCGGCCACGTACACGCCGGCGCCCTGGGCTGGGTGGCCATGATCTCCATCGGCTCGCTGTACCACCTGATACCGAAGGTCTTCGGCCGCCAGCAGATGTACAGCGTTGGCATGATCAACGCGCACTTCTGGCTGGCGACCATCGGCACCGTACTGTACATCGTCTCCATGTGGGTCAACGGCATCACCCAGGGCCTGATGTGGCGCGCAGTGAACGTCGACGGCACCCTGACCTATTCCTTCGTCGAGGCGCTGGAGGCCAGCCATCCGGGTTTCATCGTGCGCTGGGTCGGTGGCCTGTGTTTTCTGGTCGGTATGTTGTTGATGCTGCTCAACAGCTGGCTTACCCTGAAACAACCCCACTCACCATCCGAGGTGCTGCAGCATGCCAGTTGAATTCCTGATGCTTTTCATCGTCATCGGCTTCTATCTGGCGGTCAGCAAGACGCTCAGCCGTTATCGCAACGATGAACTCGACCAGGCAGCCAGACTGGCATTGCTGGAGGAGCCGCCGCCGGAGGATAGTCTGCGCTTCTGACGGACGGCCCGAGACAGGCCCTGTCGAGTTCCACCTCGACATGGGCGCTCGCCCGGCATGCCGCTGGCCGGAATGGAACCCGGCCTGCCATGGTTCGGCGCTGCGACGGATTGACAAGCAGGCGTTCCATCTATAGAACGTTCGATAAATAGAACGTTCGTGAGCCCACCATGGATAAACTCAGCCTCGATGCCCTGGGGCACCATCTCCAGCGCCTGCGCCATCAGCGCGGCCTGTCGCTGTCCCAGCTTGCCGCCGATGCCGGTATCGCCAAGTCCAACCTGTCGCGTCTGGAGCAGGGCAATGGCAACCCTACGCTGGATACCATCTGGCGCCTGGCCACGCGCCTGCAGGTGCCCTTCGGCGACCTGATCGCGCCCCTGAGCGTGCCGGTGGAGGACGCTGGCGTGCAGGTGCGCCTGGTCGACCAGGGCAATGGCGAGCCGCGGGTCGATGCCTACTGGATGAGCTGCGCACCGCATACCCTGCGCCAGGCCGAGCCCCACTCCGCCGGTACCCGCGAGTCGATCACCCTGCTCAGCGGGCAACTGGAGATCGGTACCCAGGACGGCAGCCGATTGCTGTCGGCGGGGCAGAGCCACAGCTTCGCCGCCGATCGCCCGCACCTGTACCGGACCGGCGACACCGGCGCCACGCTACTGGTCGTCATCATCTACGCCGGGGAGGAGACAGGCGCATGAGTTCCACCACCCTCTCCGGCACCAGCCCCTGGCTGGCCGGCATGCGCGAGGCGATTCCGCTGCTGGGCGGCTATATCCCGGTGGCGATATCCTTCGGCCTGATCGCTGTCCAGGCCAGCTTCAGTGTCTGGGAAGCGGTGCTCATCTCGGTGTTCATCTATGCCGGGGCATCGCAGTTCCTGTTCGTCGCCATGGTCGCCTCCGGCGCCCCATTATGGCTGGTGGTGGTGATGACGCTGCTGATCAATGCCCGACACATGGTCTACGGCCCGAACCTGGCGCCCTGGCTACCCGCCAACCGCTGGTGGCCATGGCTGATGCATGGCCTGACCGACCAGATCTTCGCCCTGGCCCATAGCCGCCTGCCGCAGCTGGCACCGGCCGAGCGCGTGGGCTGGTATACCGGGGCGGCACTGCTGGCCTGGTTCAGCTGGATCGCCGGCACCGCGCTGGGCGCCGTAGCCGGTCGGGAGCTGACCCAGCGCTGGCCGCTGCTCGGCGAGGTCATGCCGTTCGCCCTGCCGGCGCTGTTCCTGGTGCTGCTGGCGCCGCGCTTCGACTCCCGGCCCTGGGCCATCGCCCTCGGCGCCACCACCCTGATCGCCCTGCTGCTGACGCTCAATGGCTGGCCGAATGCGGCCATCCCGCTGGCGGCGGCCTGTGGCGCCCTGCTGTTCCAGGCGCTGAACAGTACCAGGACAGGAGGCAAGCGCCATGGATAGCGCGCTGTGGATCGCCATGCTGGCCGCCGCGCTGGGCACCCTGCTGATGCGCCTGCTACCGATGTTATGGATGCAGCGCCACCTGGCGCGGCGCCAGGACAACAGCCTCGAGGCCATGCCCGCCTGGCTCAGCGTGCTCGGTCCGTCGATGATCGCCGCCATGTTCGGTGTATCGCTGGTGCCGGCCAGCCTTACGCTGTCTTCCTGGCTGGCGACCGCCTGCGGAGTGCTGCTGACGCTGTACGTCTGGCATCGGACCCGCTCGCTGGGCTGGCCGGTGTTTGCCGGCGTGGCGATGTACGGTGCGGTGAAGCTGCTGGCCGGCCTCGCCGGCTGAAAGGCCGAGCCAGTTCAGTCATCCAGGTCGTCACGCTCGGCGCTGGCATCCTCGCGGTTGCGCGCCCGTTGCCAGGGTCCGGCGCTGACCGCCGGGAAGCGCGCCGAGGCATAGCGCACCACCAGGATCGCCAGCGCCAGCAGCAGTATCGCCCCGGATACCATGACCACGCCCCACCCCGGCTGATGGTTATGCGAGATATCGGAAATCAGCAGCCGCGTCAGTGCAGTGATCGCCACATAGATCATGAAGCGGATCGGCATGTGGTTGGTCTTGAAGTAGATACCGACCATCGCCGCCAATTCCAGGTAGATGAACAGCAGCAGGATGTCATCCACGGTGAACTGGCCCTTCTCGAGCATGCCGATAAAGGCCATCACTCCACCCCAGGCCGTCACCACCCCGATGCCGAACAGCGCCAGGTAATGGAACGCCTCCATCAGCAGGTTGCCCAGCGAATCGGCCAACCCGTGCATGCTGTCACGCGTGCGCTTGATCTTGTTCATAGTCACTCCCCCATCAGCCCGCGTCACATGACCGCAGGCGGCTCCCCAGTGCGGCGCACGGCCTCGATACCCAAATGGATAAACGTCCCGCGGTACGTTGCAGCCTGGCCTGTGCGCTGTCAATGCCCGAATGCCAACTGGCGATATCAATAAAGATCGAGTGTTTTCTGTCGATACCCTGGATGTAATCCCGAGAACTCTCAAGGAGTCGAAAATGTTCTCCGCCCGCTCTGCTTCCCTGGGTTTCGGTACCCGGCTGACACTGATGATCGTCGCTCTGGTGCTGGCCGCGGTACTGACCGTGACCAGCCTGGTGTTCGTGTCCTACCGTGAGTCCTTTACCCGCGCCACGCTTGATGAATTGCGGGTTACCGGCGAGCTGAACGCCGCCTCCTTCGTCGACTGGGCTCTGGCACGGCAGGACGAGATGCGCTACCTGGCCAGCCTGGATGCGGCCCGCGATCTCGATGAACAGCAGCTGGAACATCTGTTCGAACGCATCGCCAGCGCCCAGGGCTTCTACGATACGATCTTTTTCGTCGCACCCGATGGCCGGGGCGTGGTAGGGGTGAGCTATGACGGGCGCGCACAGGTGTTGAGCGCCGACGAGGCCGAGGCCTTCGATGTGGCCGACCGCGACTGGTTCCGCCAGGCGATCAGCGGGACCGACAGTTTTTCCCAACCGGTCATCTCCCGGGCCACCGGTAATCGCGTGAGTACCGTGGCCATCCCGGTACGTCGCGGCCAGCAGATCGTCGGGGTGATACGCGGGGCGGTGCGGATCGACACCATTCTCAGCCGGGTCAGCGAACTGGCCCGTGGCGAAGGCTCGGAAATCTTTCTGCTGGACAGTGCCGGTGCGCCGGTCACCCAGGCGGCGTCGCTGCGCGGTATGGAGCATCCGGTCGACAGCGAGGCGGGGCGCGCGGTCGCCTCGGGGCGCAGCGGCGTGGGATTGTATGACAATGCCGCCGGCGTCAAGGTAGTCGGCAGCTACAGCTTCATTCCGCTACTGGGCTGGGGGCTGGTGCTGGAGACCGAACGGGCCGTGGCCCTGGCCGGAATCGATTCGATTTTCTGGACCCTGGTGCTGGTGACCCTGGTCATTATCGTCATCGCCGTGTTCGCCTGCCTGCTGCTGGTACGCTCGGTGGTACGCACACTGGGCGGCGATCCGGAATATGCGGCAACCATCGTGCATCAGGTCGCCGAAGGTGATCTGACCGCGGATATCCAGTTGAAAGCGGGTGACAATACCAGCCTGCTGGCCTCCATCCACACCATGCAGGGCAGTCTGCGGACCATGCTCGGCGAGGTCAGCCAGTATTCCGAGCAGGTGGCGGCGGCCGCCACCGAGCTGGCCCAGGTCAACGAAGGGACCGAAGCCGGCATGCAGCACCAGAATACCCAGATCACCAGCGCCGCGGCGGCGATGAACGAGATGACCGCCACTGTCGAAGAAGTGGCGCGCAACACCCTGCGCGCTGCCGACAGCGCCCGCCAGGCGACCGGCGATGCCAACCAGGGGCGCAGCGTGGTGGCGGACACCGTGGATGCGATCAACCATCTGGCCGAGGATATCGACAATGCCGTCGGCGTGGTCAGCGAGCTCAAGGGCGACAGTGACCGGATCGGCTCGGTATTGCAGGTGATCGAGAACATCGCCGAGCAGACCAACCTGCTGGCCCTGAACGCCGCCATCGAGGCCGCGCGGGCCGGCGAAAGCGGCCGGGGCTTCGCCGTGGTCGCAGACGAGGTACGCTCCCTGGCCAGCCGCACCAAGGATTCGACCACCGAAATTCAGGCAACCATCGAGAAGCTGCAAAGCGGCGCCGTACGCGCCGAGAAGGTCATGCACGGCAGCCGCGAAAGCGCACAGAATACCGTCGGGCGCATCGGCGAGACCGACGAAGCGCTGGAGCGCATCGCCCAGGGCGTGCTGCTGATCGACGAGATGATGCAGCAGATCGCCAGCGCCGCCGAAGAGCAGAGCGCCACCGCCCGCGAGATCAACCAGAACATTCATGGCATCAACGATGTGGCCGAGCAGACCAGCCAGAGCGTGGAGCAATCGACCCAGGCCAGCGAATCGCTGGCACAACTGGCCGAACAGCTGCGCTCACTGGTGCAGCAGTTCCGCGTATAAGGGGCAGCGGGCTGGACCTGGGCTCAGCTCTCGCCCAGCTCGCGCATCACCTTGTACAGTGCGGTTTTCGCCTCGAAACCGACACCGGGGATATCCGGCAGCCCCACGAAGCCATTTTCAACGCGGATGCCATCGGCAAAACCGCCGAACGGCTGGAACACGTCCGGGTAGGATTCGTTGCCGCCAAGGTGCAGGCCGGCCGCGATATTCAGCGACATCTGATGGCCGCCATGCGGCACGACACGGCGGGACGACCAGCCCATTTCCTCCATGACCTCCAGGGTACGCATGTACTCGACCAGGCCATAGGACAGGGCGCAATCGAACTGCAGGTAGTCACGCTCAGGGCGCATGCCGCCGTGGCGTAGCAGGTTACGGGCGTCCTGATGGGAGAAGAGGTTTTCCCCGGTTGCCATCGGCAGCTCGTAGTGGTTGGCAAGTTCAGCCTGCAGGGCATAATCCAGCGGGTCACCCGCTTCTTCATACCAGAACAGGTTGTAGGGTTTGAGTGCTTCGGCGTAGGCAATCGCAGTCTGCAGGTCGAAGCGACCATTGGCATCGACGGCCAGACGGCGACCATCGCCGACCACCTTGATCACCGCTTCGATACGGCGGATGTCATCGGCCAATGGGGCGGCCCCGATCTTCATCTTGACCACCTCGTAGCCGCGATCCAGATAACCACGCATTTCGTCCTGCAGCTTGGTATCGTCCTTGCCCGGATAGTAGTAGCCACCGGCGGCGTAGACCCAGACTCTATCGTCGGCCTTGCCGCCACGGTAGCGGTCCGCCAACAGGCGATACAGGGGCTTGCCCTCGATCTTCGCCACGGCGTCCCAGACGGCCATGTCGATGGTGCCTACCGCCACCGAGCGCTCACCATGGCCGCCAGGCTTCTCGTTGGTCATCAGGGTCTTCCAGATGGCAAACGGATCGAGGTTGTCATTTTCCCGATCGAGCAACGATTCAGGGTCGGCTTCAGTGATGCGAGCCAGGAAACGGTCACGCATCAGTGCGCCCTGGCCATAGCGGCCGTTGGAGTTGAAGCCGTAGCCGATCACCGGCTTGCCGTCGCGTATGACGTCAGTGATGACCGCCACCACGGAACAGGTCATCCTGGAGAAATCGATGTAGGCGTTAGCGATGGGCGAGGCGATGGAAACGGTCTTTTCGCGGATGTCGACGATACGCATGGAGCACTCCTCTTGCTGTGGGAGGGCTCAAGGTATGCCTGGCCAAAAACAGCGTCCAATGCTATTAATTCCGCCCCCCATGCTGAAACGGCATTGCCCATGGAACTTGTCTGGCTGGAAGACTTCATCGCACTCGCGGAGAACGGCAGCTTCATTCGTGCAGCCGACGCACGACACGTTACGCAACCCGCCTTCAGTCGCAGAATCCGCACGCTGGAGGGCTGGATGGGAGTGGAGCTATTCACCCGGACACCGCAAGGCGCGACGCTTACGGAAGCAGGAAAGCTCATCCTGCCCAGTGTGCGGGAAGAGGTGGCCAGGCTCTATCGCATACGCTCGGAGGCCCGGGAGATCGCCGGCAAGGCCGCGCGGGTACTGCAATTCGCCGCCACGCATTCGCTGTCCTTCACCTTCTTCCCTCGGTGGATCAGAGGCGCGGAAAGGGGCACGCCGATTGAGGCAGTCCGCCTGCATTCCGACAGCATGGCCAGTTGCGAACAGATGCTGGGGCATGGCCAGGTACAGTTCCTGCTGTGCCATCGTCACCCCGAGGTACCGCCGCTGCTGCCGCCGGACCAGTATGTCAGCAAAAAGGTCGGCGGCGACCTGCTGATTCCTCTCGCCAGCCCTGCCGCGCGCATCGATAGCAGGCAGCCGTCCATTCCCTACCTGGCTTATACCGAGGAGTCAGGACTCGGACGGATCATCGATCACCATCTGCAGGGCAAGCAGGACGGGCTCCAGCTCAACCCCTTGTTCAGCAGCCATCTGGCCGCCGTCCTGATGTCGATGGCGCTCGAGGGCAAGGGTATCGCCTGGTTGCCGAAAAGCCTGACCG
The DNA here is from genome assembly GCF_014219065.1 of Halopseudomonas xiamenensis. Lineage (GTDB taxonomy): Bacteria > Pseudomonadota > Gammaproteobacteria > Pseudomonadales > Pseudomonadaceae > Halopseudomonas > Halopseudomonas xiamenensis. Next base: position 6,638 of record NZ_JACLGO010000036.1, on the reverse strand, counting down.
AGCAGGAGGTCATGGATGGACGGCTGACCAGGGCGCTCGACGAGAGCTGGGATATCCCCCTGGAGATTCATCTCACACGCCCGGCCACAGCCCTCAATGGCTTTGCCGAAGCGTTCTGGGACGCCCTGGCGGATGGCTGAGCGACAGCGCTTCATCAACGTAAAAGTCGGTTACAAGGGTCAGTAGGACTCAGAGGGCTTCGAAGCGGTACAATAATCGCGCTTGAGCAGTACCCGGCCTGTATACCTCGATATTACTGTGTTGCCTCAGCCCGATGGAGACTGTTGCTTCCCCAAAGGAAACAGAATGCGCTTAACCAAAGATTATCTTTGGCCGCTGGTTGGTCTGATAGCTGTCACCTTTTCAATCTGGCTGCTGTATCACCAGCTTCGCGACATATCCATGGATGACGTGCTGTTCAGCCTGCACGCCATCACGGTATCGCACTGGATTCTGGCCGTTTGCTGTACGGTACTGGCCTTTTCCGCACTGGCTGGATACGACCTGATGGCACTGCGTCATCTGCACAGGCGCCTGCCCTTCCCTTTCGTTTTCGCCTGCTCCTTCACGACCTATTCGGTGGCGCACAATATTGGCGCATCCGTCCTGTCCGGCGCCATCATTCGTTATCGCGCCTATACCTCCAAAGGGCTGGACGGCATGGAGGTAGGCGTACTGATCGCCTTCTGCTCCATTACCTTTTCGCTGGCCTGCATCTTTCTGGGCGGTATCTCTCTGATCCTGAACCCCCAGCTACTGAGTTATTTCATATCCGACTTCCCGATCTGGGGCGGATATACCGTGGGGGTCTGCTTGCTGGCGATCATCACACTGTATGTATTTGGCAGCCTGCGTCGGTTGAAACCGCTGCAGATCCGCAGTTTCAAGGTTGAGTATCCTCGCCCCCCGATCGTACTGGCCCAGTTGGTGATTGGCCCACTGGAAGTGCTGGCGGCCGCCGGCATCATCTATTTTGCGCTACCCGCCGAAAGCAACCCCGGCTACCTGATCGTGCTGGGCATTTTTGTAGCCTCCTTTTCCGCGGCCATGCTGTCCCATGCACCGGGTGGTCTCGGTGTGCTGGAAGTGCTGTTTTTCCTGGCGCTGCCGGATATGGACCCGGCCGCCCTGCTGGCCGCCCTGCTGGTCTTCCGGTTTCTCTACCTGTTGATCCCGTTTGCCATATCGCTGGTATTCGTACTGATGTTCGAGCGCTCACAATTGCTTCAACGCTTGAAAAAGGCGCGCCAGCTCATTCAGTCCGGTCATCACTGACCCATACTCTTTTATCACCCATATAAGCCGGCACGGCCCATGCTGGAAATAAAAAGCCCCCGAGGCGCTGACCATCGGGGGCTTTTCAAGCAGTGCTGCGGCGGATCGGATCAGCCCTTGGCAGCCCGCTTGCGCTGGTTCTCGTCAAGAATCTTCTTGCGCAGACGGATCGACTTGGGTGTCACTTCGACCAGTTCGTCGTCATCGATGAACTCCAGCGCCTGTTCCAGGGTGAACTTGATCGGCGGCACCAGGGCGATGACTTCATCCTTGCCGGAGGCGCGCATGTTGTCGAGCTTCTTGCCCTTGGTGGGGTTGATCACCAGGTCGTTGTCGCGGCTGTGGATACCGGCCAGCTGACCTTCGTAGATTTCCTGGCCAGGCTCGAGGAACAGCTTGCCGCGGCTCTGCAGGGTTTCCAGGGAATAGGTCAGTGCCTTGCCGGTCGCCATGGACACCAGCACGCCGTTCTGGCGGTGAGCTACGTCGCCGCCCTTGATCGGGCCGTAGTGGCTGAAGGTCGAGGCGAGGATACCGGTGCCCGAGGTCATGGTCAGGAAGCTGTTACGGAAGCCGATCAGGCCGCGCGCCGGGATGGTGTATTCCAGGCGGATACGGCCCTTGCCGTCCGGTGCCATATTGGTCAGATCGCCCTTGCGCAGGCCCATCTGCTCCATCAGCGCACCCTGGTGCTGCTCTTCGATGTCGATGATGACGTTCTCGTAGGGCTCCTGCTTCTCGCCATCGACTTCCCTGATCACCACTTCCGGGCGACCGATGGCCAGCTCAAAGCCTTCACGGCGCATGGTTTCGATAAGGACCGACAGGTGCAGCTCGCCACGACCGGAGACCCTGAACTTGTCCGCCGAATCGCCTTCCTCGACGCGCAGGGCGACGTTGTGCAGCAGTTCCTTCTCCAGGCGCTCCTTGATATTGCGGCTGGTGACGAACTTGCCTTCCTTGCCGGCGAACGGCGAGTCGTTGACCTGGAAGGTCATGGATACGGTGGGCTCGTCCACGGTCAGCGGCGGCAGCGCCTCGACATTGTTCATGTCGCACAGGGTGTCGGAGATGAACAGCTCATCCATACCGCTGACGCAGACGATGTCGCCGGCCTGGGCCTCTTCGACTTCGACACGCTGCAGACCGGAGTGGCCCATGATCTTGAGGATACGGCCCTGGCGCTTCTTGCCATCGGCGCCGATGGCGACCACCGGGGTATTGGTCTTGATCTTGCCGCGCTTGATCCGGCCTACGCCGATCACACCGAGGAAGCTGTTGTAGTCCAGCTGGGAGATCTGCATCTGGAACGGGCCGTCAACGTCGACAGTGGGTGCCGGTACGTGGTCGACGATGGCCTGGAACAGCGCGTCCATATTATCGGCCAGGTTTTCATGGTCGAGACCGGACAGGCCGTTCAGGGCACTGGCGTAGACGATCGGGAAGTCCAGCTGTTCTTCGGTGGCACCAAGGTTGTCGAACAGATCGAAGATCTGGTCCACTACCCAGTCAGGACGCGCACCGGGGCGGTCGATCTTGTTGACCACGACGATCGGGTTGAGACCGGCCTGGAAGGCCTTCTGGGTCACGAAGCGGGTCTGCGGCATGGGGCCGTCGATGGAGTCGACTACCAGCAGTACGCAGTCGACCATGCTCATGACGCGCTCGACTTCACCGCCGAAGTCGGCGTGGCCGGGGGTATCGACGATATTGATGTTGTAGTCTTTCCACTTCAGCGCAGTGTTCTTCGCCAGGATGGTGATGCCGCGTTCCTTTTCCTGGTCGTTGCTGTCCATGACGCGCTCGTTCTCGAGTTCCTTGCGATCCAAGGTACCGGACAGACGCAGCAGCTTGTCGACCAGAGTGGTCTTGCCGTGGTCAACGTGGGCAATGATGGCGATATTACGGAGATTCTCGATCACGGGGGCATCCTGGATTGCGCAGCGACAGGCGTACCTGTCTAAAAAAGAGGCAGGCATTATACAGACACTGAGATGACAGTGTATGTTTTTTGTACGAAACGGCGCGACCGCCGGCTGAATCAGCCCCTGGGCAGTCGCAGAACCCGCACATTGTCATGCCCGCGATCCAGCAGATACTGGGCATGCAACTGGCTCATTACACCCTTTTCGCAGTACAGAAGATAGGCCCGGCCCGGGTCCAGTTCGGCGAAACGGCTGTTCAGCTGGTAAAAGGGCACCTTGCGTACTTCTATCCCTTCCAGCACCAGCGGCTTGGCTTCCTCTTCATCCGGGTGGCGGATATCCAGCACCACCTGCCCGACCAGCGCCTGCTGCACTGTCTCGACTTCCGAGCCTTCCATGTCCAGTTCCAGATCGCAGCAGTCGGTGGAGGTGGCCTGCTCGATGGCCTCGTCCAGCACGCTGAAATCGAAGCCGGCCTCGGCAGCGGCGACCTTCCGGGCGTTGGTGTGGATGTCCGGGCTCACCGAAATCACCCCGCAGTACTCCGGCATGCTGCTGGAGAAGGCCTCGGTGCCGATGCGCCGGGCGGTGCGGATGATCTCGGTCTTGCTGGTGGTGATCAGCGGGCGCAGCACCAGCATGTCGCTGGCCTGGTCGATGGCCGCCAGGTTCGGCAGCGTCTGGCTGGAGACCTGGGCGATGGCCTCGCCGGTGACCAGTGCCTGGAAACCGCGACGTGCAGCGATGTGGCTGGCAGCACGCAGCATCATACGCTTGAGCACCACGCCCATCTGGCTGTTATCGACATTCTGCAGGATCTCCGCCACCACGCCCTCGAATGGCACACTGATGAAGCGCAGGCGATGGCTGGCCGCATAACGCTCCCACAAATAGTGCGCGACCTGGCGCACACCCAGTTCATGGGCGCGCCCGCCGAGATTGAAGAACACGAAATGCGGCAGGATACCGCGCTGCAGCATCTGATAGCTGGCGACGGTGGAGTCGAAACCGCCGGACATCAGGCTGAGTACCGGCTCCATGGTGCCCAGCGGGAAACCACCGAGCCCTTCGTGCCGCGCCTGGATCAGGAACACGCGCTGCTGGCGGATCTCCAGTTGCACCTGCACTTCCGGGTCCGTCAGCGATACCCCAGCGGCGCCGGTCCGCTCCATCAGTCGGGAGCCGATCTGGCGATTCACGTCAGTGGAGGAAAAGGGGTGGCTGCCTATCCGCTTGCAACGCACGGCAAAGGTGCGGCCACGCAGTTGCTCGGCAAAGCGCTCGACACACAGCTCAGCCAGCTCATCCAGGCTGCCCAGGGGGTACTCGCGCACCTCGTGGATGTGATTGATGCCGGGGGTATTGCACAGCCGCTCGATGACCCTGGCCTGCAGCGCCGGATCATCTCCGGTGACCACTTCGAGGCTGTCCCAGTTGCCGTTGATGCGCAGCTCCGGATCGATCGGCTTCAGCAGCACCTTGAGATTCTTGCGCAGCTGGCTGACGAAGCGCTTGCGCACCTGCGGCGATTTGATGGTGATCTCGGCAAAGAACTTGATAATCAGTTTCATAGGGACAATTCAGCGGTCGGCGGTGCGAAAGCGGCGCATTATACCCGCGCTGGCCGGCAACTGCGCGGATTACCGACAAGCGCTTCAATATGGTGCATCGCAGCTGTTCCACGCACCCATTAAGTGCGCGATAATGGTCGCCATTCCCTGCGGTGGTCGCTCGACTTCGGTGCAACAAGGGTTTCAGCGGCCTGGCGATAGTGGCACACCTTTTGCTCGTTATTGTTCGGACGAATGAACCGGCGGAACATATCGAGCTCCGCATGAACATAGTAGATAGCGCCAGGCCATCACCTGGAAATGATTTCTTCTGGAGAACAGCATGTCGAAAGCGATTCAACTGATCAATGAATTTGACGTGAAGTGGGTGGACCTGCGCTTCACCGATACCAAGGGCAAGCAGCAGCATGTGACCATGCCCGCCCGCGACGTCAATGAGGACTTCTTCGAAGAAGGCAAGATGTTCGATGGCTCCTCCATCGCCGGCTGGAAGGGTATTGAAGCTTCCGACATGATCCTCATGCCCGATGACAATACCGCCGTGCTCGACCCCTTCACCGAAGAGCCGACCCTGATCCTGGTCTGCGACATCATCGAGCCGTCCACCATGCAGCGCTACGAGCGTGACCCGCGCAGCATCGCTCGGCTGGCCGAGGAGTACCTGAAGTCCACCGGTATCGGCGACACCGCGTTCTTCGGCCCGGAGCCGGAATTCTTCATCTTCGACGAAGTGAAGTTCAAGTCCGACATTTCCGGCTCGATGTTCAAGATCTATTCCGAGCAGGCTTCCTGGAACACCGACTCGTCCTTCGAGACCGGTAACAAGGGTCACCGTCCGGGCGTCAAGGGTGGCTACTTCCCGGTGCCGCCGGTCGACCACGACCATGAAATCCGTACCGCCATGTGCAACGCACTGGAGGAGATGGGTCAGGTCGTGGAAGTTCACCACCACGAAGTGGCTACCGCTGGCCAGAACGAGATCGGCGTGCAGTTCAACACCCTGGTGGCCAAGGCTGACGAAGTGCAGAACCTGAAGTACGTCGTACACAACGTTGCCGATGCCTACGGCAAGACCGCGACCTTCATGCCCAAGCCGCTGTACGGCGACAACGGCTCCGGTATGCACGTGCACATGTCGATCAGCAAGGATGGCAAGAACACCTTCTCCGGTGAAGGTTATGCCGGCCTGTCCGATACCGCGCTGTACTTCATCGGTGGCATCATCAAGCACGGCAAGGCGCTGAACGCCTTCACCAACCCGTCGACCAACTCCTACAAGCGCCTGGTGCCCGGTTTCGAAGCTCCGGTGATGCTGGCCTACTCGGCCCGCAACCGCTCCGCCTCGATCCGCATTCCCTATGTGACCAGCCCGAAGGCCCGTCGCATCGAAGCGCGCTTCCCGGACCCGGCCGCCAACCCCTACCTGGCCTTCGCCGCCCTGCTGATGGCGGGCCTGGATGGCATCCAGAACAAGATCCACCCCGGCGATGCCGCCGACAAGAACCTGTACGACCTGCCGCCGGAAGAGGCCAAGGAAATCCCGCAGGTCTGTGGCAGCCTGAAGGAAGCTCTGGAAGCACTGGATGCTGACCGCTCCTTCCTGACCAAGGGCGGCGTATTTTCCGACACCTTCATCGACGCCTTCATCGAGCTGAAGGCCGCCGAGGAGATCAAGGTACGTACCTTCGTCCACCCGCTGGAATACGACCTGTACTACAGCGTCTGATCCTGGCTGAGGTATGACCAAAGGCGCCCCTGGTGGGCGCCTTTTCTTTATGGGGTGTAGCGCACCTGAGACCGTGAAAGTATTTCCTCGCCTTCGCTCGCGAACCCAAAAGGCGGGATAGGAGGCTGTTATCTACTATTG
>NZ_JACLGO010000035.1 GCF_014219065.1 Halopseudomonas xiamenensis | reverse complement strand
AATCGATAGGCTGAATTTGACCTGACAGTCGCAGCCAGAAAACTCGGTAACTGTCAGATCAAGTCTGAACTTCTACAAATTAAGTATGCAGCCGCTAACATCCATAGTGGTCAGCATCTTGTTAAAACCTATCGCGGTCGTTTTGTTGATATAACCGATCTTGGCGCCTCTATAAATCACAGCTATTGCGTTTTTGTCATGAGGGTTGTCGGGTTCAGGCAAAAATTCAACCTGCTCACCTGGAGGAGGAAGGCGTGCCAACTCTACATGATAATGAGCGCCCGTTACTTCCATTAATATATCTGCAGGCGCGGTCACATCTGAATAATCAGGGCAAAGCTCGAAACTATCGCTGGCCAGCCTCGCACCTGTGTAACCGAGCAGCGCCATATGAGAGCCATTGAAGTTCTCCGGCAAGCCATACTGTGACAAGTACTTACCAAAATCCGCTCTCTTTCTTGGCGGGAGTCGGGTATAAAATGCGTCAAGCGCATCATCAAATATAGTTGATGACTTGGTGAATGCAGGGAAGCCGATAAACCCCTCCTCAAGAGCGAGCCTGTAATCTTCAGTTTCTTTCAAATATCTGAATTTCACCGATTCGTCATCTTTGTATAGCTCGCCAATAATTCGGCGATGTCTGGGATGATTATCACTGTAGAGGACGATGACGACACGGGGGGTAGTGGTGGCGCGGGTGTCCCGCTAGGTGAAACACAGTGCTCCGGGGCGGCAAACTACGCATCTACACTCGCTGCCATTAGGGGCGTGATGCCAAGTGACCTTGTGATACTGGCCTCAACCGGTGGGCGCGGGTCGTATCGCATAAATCAGTTGCAAAAGGGGGCATCTTGGTATCCCAACCTGATCGCGCAGGTTCAGGCTGGGGTGGATACAGGGTCCGACTATTTGTGTCATTACATAGGGTGGATACAAGGAGAGGCCGACGCTAATCAAGAGACCGCATACGGAACTTACCGGGCCATGCTGGAGAATCTGCAGTCGGATATTGAAACAGACGCCCAGGCCGTCTCGGGGCAATCTGAACCCATCCCTATGCTTATCAGTCAGGTCACCGCATATTCCCGTAAGAATGATGGAGCTGCGCGCGACAGTGACCGGATATTCGCTGTCACATCCAGCTATCGGTTCCCGTACGGCGGCAATATCCACTTCACAAACGTGGGAGCAAAACTCAACGGTGCCTACTTCGGGCGAGCGCACGACGCGCTTTTGCAGGGATACCAGCCAGAGTGCCTGATGCCGATCTCGGCGGTCCTCTCCGGCACTGTAGTTCGAGTGCGTTTCGATGTGCCGCACCCGCCGATGCGGCTGGATACGGAGCAGCTTGCTGCGGCGACGGATTATGGATTCCAAGTGCGGGATGACCTGGGCGTGCTCACTATCCTGAGCATTGTGATTCAAGGGGGAGATGTTGTGATTGCCCTCGCATCGGAACCTCAGGGCGCCTCGAGCGTGCGCTATGCGCTTGACTACGCCGGCGCGGGTCGTTCGGTTTCGGGCGGAATGGAAGGGGCGGGCAATCTCCGTGACAGTGCTCCAGATGTCGTGTCGATAGATGGAGCGGATTATCAGCTATTCAATGTCGCTCCCGCATTCGAGCTACCTGTTGTCAGGTTGGGCCTTTGATTAAAGGCCGGCACTGCTGGAGCCGGCTACAACAATGAGATAATCATCTGACTTGCAAGCTCAATAAGGCCGGAAAACCCTTCATAAAGCTGGTCTGGAGCAAACAGGGCAACAGCTCCAGCAAGGGACAGCGTTGCGCCCGCAATGATAATTCCTGACTGTGAGGCCAAGATCATAGGAAGGGTTACCTCCTCATGCTCTGTCAGTCGTTCATGAGCTAGCTGTGCATAGTTGAATACTTGTTCAATACGCATATCTACATAATCGGCAAGGTTCTCATGCTTTCCGTACAGCTCATCCAGCTGTCTTTGGATATTCTGGTACGGGTCGCTAGTGAGGGTGACATTGGAAAATAGCTTCATGCGCTTGGCAGAGATAGGCTCATACGGCTCAATTCCTTTGCGCTGAGCACTCCATGCTTTGGAAGCATTCGCGCCGGACACCAGGATAGTAACAACTGTGGCCACGACCGACATAGTAATGCCAGCAGCAGGGAAATGGTTTTCCGGAAAGCTGCCAAGAATCAGTCCGGCGGCAAGCAAAAAAGCCGGCACTGATAAGGATAAGATTAATATTGGTCGCTTCACGGTTTTTCCTGTGCGCACGCTGTCCCTGCGGGCAATCTTAACCCAAAAAACGTTCCGCAAAATTGCGGGGTCACACCGAACAGCAGGAGGGCAGTGATGCCGGCGCCGATTTCGTAGAGCTGCATTTGTACTCCAGGAAAGATTGGCAAAAGGGCCGAGGAGGGAGGAAAAGGAGCAGGTAAATCGTTTCCGCAACTGGACGGGCGTGGCGCATGAATAAAGGCCCCCAGAACACCATAACCAGTAATCGTGCGGACACGATTTATCTATAACGTGTTGAATTTAAAAGGCTTTTTTGCCGGATTGCAAAGCCGTGAACGCCGGTTCGATTCCGACCTCGGCCTCCAGTATAAAGGCCCCGCAGACGTCAGTCTGCGGGGCCTTTTTGCTATGACTGGTTTTTACAGTCACTTCCGCAACATCAATCGGTCACCCTGCGCCAGCGGGCATCAATCTGCGCTGATGGAGCGAGCCGGTGCGCATGTTTCCAGATTTTCTATGAGAACGATTATCGTTCTTTACAGCTTTTACTTTATACTCCCGTCCGCAACACCCTTTACACATTTACTTACAATGCATGCCTGCAGAGCGTGGTGCATTTCTGACTGATCCAAAGGAAAGGTATTGAGCATGACTGACACTAAGACTCGGCTGATTCCCGCCCGCACACCCTGGCAACGCACGACCGGTGCGGTTCTGTTTTGCGCGCCGCTGGCTGCTGTGCCCCTGAGCGGCTTTGCACAGGAGACCACTGCGAGTGACGAGGCATTCCGTCTCGCGCCCATTATCGTCAACGCCAAGGTGGCGGCTGATGATGATGCCAATTCGGTGGTTGCCAAGGAGCTATGGGTAGGTGGCAAGGTCGCGACCAGTCTCCTCGATACCCCGGCCTCGGTTTCGGTCATCACTCAGAAGGAGATAGAGCAGCGCAGCGCCAGCACTACCGAAGAAGTACTGCAGTACACCCCCGGTCTGATCACCGATTATTACGGTACCGATGATCGCAACGACTACTTCAAGATCCGGGGCTTCCAGGCCACCACCTACCGGGACGGCCTGACCCTGGGCTCGATGCGCGGTGTACGGGAGGAACCCTTCGCCTATGAGCGCATCGAGGTGCTGCGTGGCGCCAACTCCACCCTGTTTGGGCCGGCAGACCCGGGCGGCTCGGTCAACTTCGTCAGCAAGCGGCCGCGTTTCGAGCGTATCGGTCAGGGGTACGTCACCTATGGCTCCTTTGATCACAAGGAAGCGGGTGTGGACGTGGGTGGTGCGTTGAATGGCAGCGAGACTCTGGCCTACCGGCTCACCGGTAAGGTTCAGGGCAGCGAGCGTGAGTACGATCACTCCCAGGATGACAACGGCTTCGCTATGGGTGGTCTGACCTGGGAGCCGACCGCCTTTACCTCGGCCACGCTGATAGTGGATCATCTGCGTCGGGACAGTACACCCAACAGCGGTGGTTACCCGAAAGACCGGGAATATGATCGCGACGAGTTCTTCGGTGAGCCGAGCTACAACTTCCACGATGTCGAGCGCACCAATATCAGCGCCAGCTTCAGCCATGATTTCGACAATGGTTTCACGCTACGCAGCAATCTGCGTCACAGTGACCTGAGCGATGAGTATGGCTATGTTTATATCAGTGACAATGTAGACCGCACCAGCACGCTGGTTGATCGAGGTTACCTGGGCTCCGATACTGAGGCCGAACAGCTCAACGGCAACCTGATGCTGCAGTACGATGCACGCTTCGAGAATATCGACAGCAGCACCATTGTGGGGGTGGAGTATCTCGATTCTTCTTCCGAAAATGTATCGGTATATGGCCTCTCATCGGGTGGTGACGTTGGGCAGATCGACACCAGCAACCCGGTATATAGCGGTATTTCGTCTCCAAAGGTCTACCAGAACAAGGATCAGGACAGCACCATCAAGTCCGTATTCCTGCAGCAGAACCTGTCGTTCTACGAGCGTTTCATTCTCACGCTTGGCATGCGCCATGACTCCATGGATGTTTCCGAAACAGATCACCTCTACTCTACCAAGTCCTCGGACAGCTTCTCGGAAAACTCTTTCCGCGGCGCGCTGACCTATATCGTCAATGACGAGATTTCTGCCTATGTCAGCATGGTCGAGTCCGTTTCTCCACCTCAGGTTGGCGTTACCCCGGAGCGGGGTAGCCAGTATGAACTGGGTGTGAAGTACTCGCCGGTGGCGATGAATGCGCTGTTCTCTGCCGCTGTCTACGAACTGACCCAGGACGATGTCGCCACGGCGGTGGTGCAGCCGAACGGGGTCATCGAACAGCAGACCGTGGGTGAGCAGCGGGTACGTGGCCTCGACCTGGAGGCCAAGGCCGAGCTGACCGAGAACCTGAGTCTGATTGGCGGCTACTCCTATATGGACACCGAGGTGCTTCGTGGTGCACTGGATGTATGGGGTGTAGGGTTCGTATCGATCAAGGGCAACGAATTCGTCTCCGCGCCCAAGCACTCGGCTTCGCTCTGGGGTTATTACAGTGTACCGGGTACGGATGTCAGCGTCGGCCTGGGCGCCCGTTATGTAGGCAGCTACTACTTCAACAACTTCAATGATAGCGGCGAGAGTGAGGCGACGACCTTGTTTGATGCTGCCTTCAATTACCAGATTGCCCCGGGCACGGATCTGGCCGTCAATGTCAGCAACTTGCTGGATGAGCAGCATGTAGTGGGTTCCGGTAGTGCGGATTACTACAATCCGGGTCGGGAACTCACCGCCAGGCTGAGTTATAGCTGGTAAGCCCGTTGGTCACCCGGAGCAAGGTTCGGGTGACCGATCAGAGGCTGCTGCTTGCGCAGGGAAATGATAATCTCTATCATCATGCGCCACATATTTGATCCGTATCCGGCCTGCAGAGTCGGATACGGTCCGTGCATTTTTCGTTCTTTCAACGCCCCAACCTGTACCTCAGTGCAGAGCTGGGCTGCCTGCAGGTGAGTGCTATGAACTTTTCCGTTCCGGAGCAAAATCCATGATGGCCGGGGTGTCTCCCGCCGCGGTGGTTTCCCGTATCCTGGCAGCGATCTTTGGCTGTTATGCCTTTGTCTGGGGCGTGGTGGCGCTGGGTGTAGCGGTGCTGAATGGGGCCGGGGTCGAGTACCATGCCGCCGAGCAGGCGATGATGATCCTGGCCTTTGTCCTGTATCTGGTGCTGTTTCTCTGGGCGTTTTCCGCAGCCAGCCTGTGGCGAGTCTGGCTGGTGCTGGCGCTGGGTAGTGCCCTGATGCTGGCTGCCGCCTGGCAGCTGCAGCGTATGATCATCGGATAGGAGCAGAGCCATGCTGAATAACTTCCGCCAATCCATGGCCTGGGTACACACCTGGTTCGGCCTGGTGCTGGGCTTCGTGCTGATGGTCGCGTTCTTTTTCGGTGCGCTGTCGGTATTCGACCGGGAGATCGATCGTTGGGCGATCCCCGATACTCGCTTCGAGCCGCAGCCGATGCCATCCTACGACAACCTGCTCAAGCAGGTATTTGCCGATCTCAAACCTCATCCGGTTGATATGGTTGCCACCGCCAGGCGGGTAATTGGTGATTTGCCGGCGCCGGAGACCATGCCCATGGCCTCGCTCTATGCCTATACGACTCACCGTGACCCGGTACTGAGTATTGGCGGCGAGTTCGCTATCCCCAACCAGCCCAAGGATCCGACGGATGACCATCTGCACGTGCATGGCTGGGCGACCATCGACCCCCGCACCGGTAAGATGCTGCCCGATGACCAGTTGAAGATCGGCAGCAACTGGTTCTATCCGATGCACTACAGCCTGCAGCTGCACTGGAAGAATCTGGGTATCTTTGTGGTGGGGCTGGCTGCTCTGGTGATGCTGGTCGCACTGGTCACCGGGGTGATCATGCACCGCAAGATCTTCAAGGAGTTCTTCACTTTCCGTCCGCGTAAGCGCACCCAGCGCAGCACGCTGGACCTGCACAACATGAGCGGCGTAGTGGCGTTGCCGTTCCATTTCTTCTTTGCCTTTACCGGGCTGGTGATCTTTGCCTCGTTCTATTATTTCCCGGTCTCCGGCACCCTGCTCAAACCGCTGCATGATCGCCATGAGGTGATCGAGGCTGCGCATACCGGCTTACCCCACGATGAGGCCGGTGTGCCGGCGCAGATGGCCTCGGTCGATGCCATGGTGGCCGAGGCCAAGCGCATCTGGGCTGACCGTGACATGCCGGGCGAGGTCGGGCTGTTGACCATCGAGCATCTGCATGACGCCAATGGCTACGTCAGCATCTACCGTGCCGGCAGTGACCGCGTGGCGTTGGTCGGGGAGGGCATTCACTTCAAGGCCAGCACTGGTGAGGTATTGCGCGAGGACCCGGCGAGAGACCCGGTCGGCGCGGTCAATCAGTTCCTGACCGGCCTGCATCTGCAGCACTTCGAGCACTGGCTGCTGCGCTGGCTGTACGTGGCTGGCGGTCTGCTGGGCTGTATCTGCATTGCCACCGGCTTTGTGTTCTTCGTTGAAAAGCGCAAGCAGGAGCACGCCCGGCGTGGCCTGCAAGGCTGTCGGCTGGTTGATGCAATGGCCGTCACCACGGTTACCGGTATGGTGCTGGCCGTAGTCGCCATGCTGGTGGCCAACCGGCTGCTGCCCGAGGCCATGCCTGGCCGTGGCGAATGGGAAAAGTGGACGTTCTGGGGTGCCTGGCTGCTGAGCCTGCTGCATGCGCTGTGGCGCAGCGCGCCAGTGGCCCAGGCGCGGCACAACCCGGCCTGGCGCGAGCAATGCTGGGTGGTGGCGCTGCTCTGTGTCGCTGCGGTACTGCTCAACTGGATCACCACGGGTGACCATCTGATCAAGACCATGCTGCTTGAGCCCTACTGGGCGGTGGCCGGCGTCGATCTGAGCCTGTTGGCCTGTGCACTGGTATCGGTACTCACGGCCCGCCGTCTGGCAAGGCCTGTTGAGGTCAAGGATAGCGCCCGGATCGGTGGGGTGGCCTATGAGTAACGCGGGACTGTGGTTGCTGGCGGCGGCCGCCAGCATGGGTCTGGCGACCGGTTGGCTGGCGCTGTCCCTGCCGGCGCACTGGCGCCAGGTGTTCAGCGCCGACGAGGTCGCACCGAGCTACCTGCGCACCCTGGGCTGGCTGGCGCTGTCGGTATCGGTGCTGTGCTGCTTCAAGGCCGACCATCCGTCCATGGCAGTTCTGGTCTGGTTCACCCTGTTGCCGGTTGCCGCCGTAGCAACGGCCATGGCGCTGAGCTACCGTCCGGCGCTGCTGCGCGCGATCTGCCCGGTATTTCTGCGCGCTCGATAAGGGCGCGCGGCTTGCTGTAACTGCAACTCAGCGGTTGAGCCGGTCGTAGCTCACCTCAAACCGGGGCAAGCTTGTTCACGCTGGAAATACGCCGGCCATCCCATATCATCTCGTAGTGTGATGTCTGCACGATCGAGTGCACGGGTTTGGGCGTCAGAAGGCCCCAGCAGACATTGCCCGGACTGCGCACTGAGTTGTACTTCAGTCCGCATGCGGCTGCCTGCTTCAATTTCACTCCGGCGATGCGGGCGGCACCATAGTCATATGGATCATATATCGGGTCATCGAGAGTAATACCGGTCATGTCGAGCATGCCGGTCTGATCGAATTTGCAGGATAACGCTCTTAGCAGGATGCGGTCGAAGGCCAGGCCTTCGACTCCCGCCCAATAGGCCTGCTGGTGGTACCGGACCTCGGCCAGGGCCGTGGCTATCGTGTCCGCCAGATACAGTACGCCGAAGCTGCCATCGCTGAAACGGGAGCCGGCAGGGTTGAGATGGGTGAAGGGCGCCACTGCATACGAGCAACCGGGGATACCGAAGGGGATCTCGCTCCTGGGAATGAACTCGAGTCGGCCGACTGCATTCAGCAGGCGAGGATTGGTCCGGGCCTGGAGTTCATATAGCGCATCGAACTCTTCCGGGTCTGCCACGTCATCGAACAGGGCGATGGGAGGATACTTCGAGTTGACCAGCCGGTAGCCCATCACTCTGGCAGGTTTGACCACCGGCAGATCTTCCCGGCTTACCACATGGCCCCCCTCAGCCCGTCAATATGGCGGAAGGTCTCGTAAAGCGATGCAAAGCTGCCATCCGTCATGACATCCAGTGGCGCTCGACCATTGAAGAAGACGTTGTTATTTGGCAATTTTATGAACCCGTACACATTGTCAGGGTTGTCAAATATCAAACGTAGCGTGGCATGGATATTGAGTACGTAGCTGATTCTGTCGAGTTGATCGTTATCCAGGCCGATACCTTCGTTGCCAGCCTTGGCCCTGGCCAGGGTGCTGCCGGAAACGCGTAAAATCCTCGCCATCTGCTCGCGCGATGCTCCCCAGCGTTCCATGATCTTCATGGCAGCGCGCAGGCCAACGGTGCCCTGAGGTTTTTCGGCTTTGCTTTTCTGAGCTTCTGCTAGCGACATGGGAGTCCTCGCTTTGCTATTTCAGATGATTGTCTGCAGATTTGAAATAGAGAATAGCATGTCTGGAGATGGTTTGCAGATTGGCTGGGCATGGGTTGTCATGGAAGGGGAAGGAGAGAGGGGTAGTACCGGTGATGACCGGGGAATCGCGTTATTGGCCTGCCGGGCAAAAAGTCCTTGTGAGGGTCATATGATGTGTGTAACATTCTGAATCTCTTGGAGTTATGGCCGATTAAAAGCATCATGCAGGCTGTTATTCGAACTCCAGGTGCCAGCCAGCCCGGATGGCGAAACTGGTAGACGCAAGGGACTTAAAATCCCTCGATGGCAACATCGTGCCGGTTCGATTCCGGCTCCGGGCACCATTTAAATCAATGACTTGCAGGGCAACCTGAACCATCACCTCGCCTTCATCTCCCATCAGGAGAGCGACCCAAGCGCTCAGGGCAACTGAATTCCCCCGGCTTCCTGGTGCAATCGGCGCAGTTGCTGCGCCAGCAGGCTGATATTGTCATTCGTGGCGTCCAGTTGCTGGCGTTGTTGCGGATCGATCAGCGCCAGCAACCGCTCCTCCAGATCATTGGCACGGGCCAGCAGCGCTTCCTGTCTGGCCCCGGCAAGCTCGCTGAAACGTTGTGACTCTTGCGGTTGTGGCAGGCCGTAACCCTCGCTCAACAGCTCCCCGGGGCGGCTCAGGAAGCTGCTGGCGCTCAATAATCCCTGTACCAGTTGAGCGGTTTCAGTGAGTTCCGACGGGGCGTTCGGGGCCAGGAAGCGTTGCTTGAGGTCCTGCTGAATCAACAGCATCTGGCGGCGTCGGATGGCTTCTTCCAGCACCAGCAGGGCTGCGGTGAACCGGGTGTCGGCCGCACTGAACCAGGCCTGCCGCTGGTCAGCGGGGCTGGCCAGCCAGTCTTCCATGCGTGCGATGGGAATCTGCAGGCGGTGGCGGATAACTTCGAACATCTGCTGATAGCGCTCCCGATAGGAGTCGAAATAGTAGCCCTGGCGCAGTGCAGCCTGGCGGTCCTGCAGTGGCTGCAGATCCGCCAGCCCGCGGGCATGCAGCAGCTGCAGCAGGCCGGTGGGCGTCAGGCTGTCCAGGTCCTGCAGTTGCGGCAGGGCGCTGCCGCTGCGCAGCAGCTTCAGGGTTTCGACGGCGCAGTTGTTGCTGATGAAATAGTAGATACCATCGTAACTCCAGTGCAGGGTGGCGGCCTGCAGGGCGAGCTGGCGCCGTGCCTGTTCGTCCAGGTGCAGTGGTACCGAGCTGAGGCCACGCAGTTCGAGCCGGGTGTACTCGTCGATCACCTTCTGCAATGGCAGCATGAACAGCCTTGAAGGGTAGTTACCGATCAAACCATCCCAACTGGATAGTTGCAGGTCATCGACGAAGGCGCGGAAGGACAGCACCAGATGGTGATCCAGGTCCAGCAGGCAATCTGGACCGGGCGCACGGCCCGGTGCACAGATTACCAGTCGCAGCATGCTATGGCCCCAGCGGCTGACCCACTCTTCGTTGGGCTCGGCCAGCAGATAGTGCACCGCGTAGATACGTTCCGGGTCCAGCCAGCCGAGGGCCGGGCGCTGGGCATCCAGGCCGGCATACAGATAGGGAAGCTCCCCGGCGCAGTCTGCCGCCGGTGGTGGTGCCCAGCCGAAGTGATCCTCGAAATAGGCATGCAGCGCCGGGCGTCGGCAGCGGTATTGCGGGTCGAGCAGGAAGTATTCGAGATTGACCGCCAGGTATTCCGCTGGACTGTGCAGCTCGTAGCTGTCCGGGCTGCGGTAGGCCTGGTGGTTATCGGCTTCGCGCGCCCCTCGCTGACCTGTCTGTTGTGGCCAGCCGGCCAGATCGAGAAAGCGCGGATCGTCGCTCAAGGTAAAACGGCGCTCGGTCTGGCCGCGGCACTGTGCAGGCAGGCCGACCTTGCCCTGGATTCGATAACGGCTGCGGCATTGTTGCAGCAGGGAACGCTGCTCATCGCTCCAGTAACGACCGCGATCATGCAGGTGGGCGATCTCGTGAACCAGGGTGGCGAGCAACTCCTGGCGCAGGGTGCCGTGTTGGCGTCCCTGCGGGAAGTTGTCGTCAGCCCCGGTACTGAAGTCGTCCAACCAGCGCCGGTTCAGCTCCAGCGTACCACTGGCGCTGGCGCGTCCGAATACCGGCTTGGCCAGTCGCCCGCTCCAGCGCACCGGTACCCTGCGATCCATCTGCTGTACCAGCGAGGGCGGCAGCAGCGCGGTAGCCTCGGCGAGCAGCGCCTGACTGGCCTGCACTTGCCCTGGGGTGAGCTGGCGCTGATCCAGCACCAGCTGCAATCCGGCCTGGGCAAGGGAGCTGCCCAGCAGCATGCCGATGAGCAGCAGATGCCTGGCGATGAAACGCGCCTTACCCAAGCTGACCTGCCGCTACGGCTGCTGGATAACGGGTACCGAGGTCAGACATGCATCACAGTGCGAGGATCGCCTCGGCCAGTTGCATGTCGGTCGCTTCCAGCTCGGGATTGGACTGGCGGATGTGCAGCAGAGCCGCTTCCAGGCGGGCGCTGCGCAGCTGGCCATCGCTACCGACGAAGCTGGCTGCATCCTCGCGGGCTTCGAGTACCACCTTGTTGTTGCCGGAGGTGGCATCGCTGGTCGCATCGATGGTGTTGACCAGGGACCCGGCGATGGCGTCGGTGGTACCGATGAAGCTGCTGCCATGGGCGGCGCCAGCGAGCGTCAGCAGACCGGCAGCGATGATCAGGGGGAGGCGTTGCATGATAGGTATCCTTTTCAGTCAGTAGATGTGTCCACTACCCAGGCGGTGGATGAACCCAGTATTGACCGCGTAGCGGGTAAAATCGATCCATTGGATAAACAAAGTCCCGGCGAACCGGGACTTGTTCAGTTACAGGGCAGCCAGCGTGGCGCCCTGGACCAGCTCCAGCAGCGGCTGCGGATACACGCCGAGCACGAATACCAGCAGGGCGATCAACAGCAGCATGATACCGCCGGCGTGCTGGCCCCAGTTCATCGGCGCGTCGTGGCGGCGTAGGCCCGGCTCGACCAGGAACAGGGTAACCATGACCCGCAGGTAATAGTACAGGCCGATGGCGCTACCCAGGATCAGGGCGCCGAGCAGCCACCACAGGCGCGACTCGACACCGGCGGCGAGGATATAGAACTTGCCGATGAAGCCGGCCGTCAGCGGGATGCCCGCCAGCGACAGCATCATCACTGTCAGTACCGCGGTGAGGTACGGGCGGCGCCAGAACAGGCCGCGATACTCGTACAGGGCGTCGGCGTCACGTCCCTTGAATGGCGTGGACATCAGCGTGACCACGCCGAAGGCACCGAGGGTGGTCAGCACATAGGTGGCCAGATACACGCCGATAGCTTCCATGGCCAGGCCGCCACTGGCGATCAGCGCGATCACCAGGTAACCGAAGTGGGCGATCGACGAGTAACCCAACAGGCGCTTGAGGTTGCTCTGCATCAACGCTAGCAGGTTGCCGAACAGGATCGAGGCGATGGCAATGACCGCCAGCAGTTCGTTCAGCCAGCCGCCGCTGGTTGCCGGTGACACCTGGTACAGGCGCAGCAGCACGGCGAACACGGCGACCTTGGCGGCGGTGGCGAGAAACGCCGATACCGGGGCCGGAGCGCCTTCGTAGACGTCAGGCGTCCACAGGTGAAAGGGCACCAGCGACAGCTTGAAGGCCAGCCCGATGAGCATCATGGCGAAGCCGATCTGCAGGATCGGCGTGACCGCCAGCGCGCCCAGCGCGGTGAACTGCAGGCTGCCGGATTCAGCATAGGCCAGCGCCATGCCGAACAGCAGGAACGCCGAGCCGGCCGCCGACAGCACCATGTACTTGATGCCGGCCTCTAGCGAGCGTTTGTTGAAGAAGGCGTAGGCGACCATGCCATAGACCGGTACCGAGAGCAGCTCCAGGCCGATGAACAGGCTGGCCAGGTGCGAGGCGCCGACCATCACCAGGCCGCCGGCCGCGGCCAGCAGCATCAGCAGGTACATTTCCTCGCGGTTGCCGGGGAAGCCTTCGCCGGTATTGGTCTTGCCCAGGTAGGCATGCACCAGGGTGGCGCAGGCCAGGGTGGCTACCAGGATGATGCCCATGTACAGCAGCGCGAAGCGGTCCACCTGCATCAGCGTGGTCACCTCCTGGGGCGTGACCTGCAGCGCCGGGATCAGTGACAGCAGGGCCAGGTTGAGGCCCAGCGCGGTGAGGCCGAAGATCAGGTCGTGCTTGCGCCGCCAGGCGATGGCGAGCGTGACCACAATGGCCGTGATACCGACGATCAGCAGCGGCAGCAGGGCGACGAAGTGGGACAGGGTATATTGCATAGCGTCATTTTCCATCAAGCTGCTACCGGGCCGGAACGAGGTTGGAGAGAGCGTCACCGAGCCAGTGCTGTACACCGGCCATGCTCGCTGCGGAGGTATCCAGTACCGGTTGCGGATACAGGCCGAGCACCACCAGCAGCGCTACCAGCGACAGCACCATGATCAGCTCCCGGGTATCCAGGCCGCGCAATGCCTCACCGGAGCGCGAGGCGCCGAAGTAGGCGCGGTGAATCATGATCAACGAGTACGCCGAGGCCAGCACCAGGCCGAAGGTGGCAATCACCACTACCCAGGGGTTGTTGGCAAAACTGCCGAACAGGATCAGGAACTCGCCGACGAAGTTGCCGGTACCCGGCATGCCCAGCGAGGCGATGGCGAAGAACATGCTCAGTGCCGGCAGGTAGGGTATGCGTGCCCACAGCCCCCCCATCTCGCGCATGTCACGGGTGTGGATGCGCTCGTACAGCTGGCCGCAGAGAATGAACAGTGCCGCCGCTGACAGGCCGTGGGCAACCATCTGCACCACCGCGCCCTGCAGCGCCAGCTGGGTGCTGGCGTAGATGCCGATCAGTACGAAGCCCATGTGCGAAATACTGGAATAGGCCACCAGGCGCTTGATGTCTGTCTGGGCGAAGGACAGTATCGCGCCGTAGAAGATGCCGATCAGGCCCAGGGTCATGGCGATCGGCGCGAACTCGACCGAGGCGTTGGGGAACAACGGCAGGGCGAAGCGCAGCATGCCGTAGGCGGCGGTCTTCAGCAGGATGCCGGCCAGGTCCACGGAACCGGCGGTGGGCGCCTGGGCGTGGGCATCGGGCAGCCAGGAGTGCAGCGGTACGATCGGGAACTTCACCGCGAAGGCGATGAAGAAACCGAGCATCAGGATGTATTCCACACCCGGTGGCATTTCCAGGCCGAGCAGGTCTTCATAGGCGAAGGTCAGTACGCCGGTCTGGTTGAAGTTGAACAGCACCAGGCCGAGGATCGCCACCAGCATGATCAGACCACTGGCCTGGGTGAAGATGAAGAACTTGGTGGCGGCGTTGATGCGGGTCTTCTTGCCTTCGCCGCTGTGCCCCCAGAGCGCGATGAGAAAGTACATCGGCACCAGCATCATTTCCCAGAAGAAGAAGAACAGGAACAGGTCCATGGCCAGGAAGACACCGGCCACGCCACCGAGGATCCACATCAGGTTGAGGTGGAAGAAGCCGATGCGGTGCTGGATCTCTTTCCACGAGCAGAGCACCGACAGCACCCCGAGGATACCGGTGAGGATCAGCATCAGCAGCGACAGGCCATCCAGCGCCAGGTGCAGGTTGATGCCCAGGCGCTCGATCCAGACGTGGTTGAATTCCAGTGTCCAGACCGGCGCACCGTCGGTGACGGCGGCCAGGGAGTAGTCGGCACTGGCCCAGAGCCAGAGGCTCAGGACCAGCACCAGACCCATGGTCAACAGCGCCAGCCAGCGGGGCAGGGCAGTGCTGAAGCGTTCGGCTTGCCAGCACAACAGGCCGCCGATGAAGGGGATCAGGACCAGCCAGGGCAGAATCATGACGGGATCATTTCCTTGCGTGAATTCATAATCAGACGGCCGACAGCAGCAACATGCCGATCACCAGTACCGCGCCACCGGCGATGGAGGCGGCGTACCAGCGGATCTGGCCATTCTCGCTGCGACTGAGCAGCGCATGGCCACCGCGCGCCAGCAGCGGCAGGATGCCAATGGTGCGATCCAGCGGGTCGCGGGCCAGCACCCGGGCGAGCCACAGGTAGGGCTGCACGAATACCTTGTCATACAGCCAGTCGAAGCCCCAGGCGGCATACCACCAGGCGGTCAGGAAGCGGCCCGGAGCACTGTTGCCGATAGCCTTGACCACGCCGCGGCGGCCCAGGTACAGCCAGGCCGCGAGCAGGATGCCTGCCACCGCGATGATGCCCGACAGCACTTCCAGGCCCATGCGTCCTTCGCCACCGGCATGCCCGACGCTCTGCGGCAGCACGCCGGCCAGCGGTGGAGTGATCAGGGCGCCGATGAAGGTCGAGAGGATGATCAGCACGATCAGCGGCAGGTTGTGCGCCAGCCCCTTGCCGGCATGGGCCTGGGTCTGAGCCTCACCGTGGAACACCACGAAGATCAGCCGGAAGGTATAGATGGAGGTCAGCAGGGCACCCAGCAGACCGGCGTACAGCAGTACATGGTTGCCGCTGGCGAAGGCTTCCCAGAGGATCTCGTCCTTGGAATAGAAGCCGGCCGTCAGCAGCGGCAGCGCCGCCAGCGCCGCGCCACCGACGATGAAGCTGGCGTAGGCCACCGGCAGCTTGTTCCACAGTCCACCCATGCGGAAGATGTTCTGCTCGTGGTGGCAGGCATGGATCACCGAGCCGGAAGCGAGGAACAGCAGGGCCTTGAAGAAGGCGTGGGTCATCAGGTGGAAGATCGCCGCTTCCCAGGCACCGACGCCGAGGGCCAGGAACATGTAGCCGAGCTGGCTCATGGTCGAATAGGCGAGGATACGCTTGATATCGGTCTGTACCAGGGCGGCGAAGCCGGCCAGCAGCAGGGTGGCGCCACCGACGATACCGACCAGTTGCAGGATGTCCGGCGTCAGCAGGAACAGGCCGTGGGTACGCGCGATCAGGTAGACGCCGGCGGTGACCATGGTCGCCGCGTGGATCAGCGCCGACACCGGCGTGGGACCGGCCATGGCGTCGGCCAGCCAGGTCTGCAACGGCAGCTGGGCGGACTTGCCCACCGCGCCGCCGAGCAGCGACAGGGTGGCCAGGGTGATCCAGAAGTCGCCCTCGGCGAACAGCAACGGTGCCTGCACCAGCAACTGCTGAATGTTCAGCGTACCGAGCTGCACGAACAGGATGAACAGACCGAAGGCCATCAACACGTCACCGACCCGGGTGACCAGGAAGGCCTTGAGCGCGGCATTGCCGTTCTTGCGTTCGGTATAGTAGAAGCCGATCAGCAGGTAACTGCACACGCCCACGCCTTCCCAACCGAGATAGAGGAACAGCAGGTCATCGGCCAGCACCAGGCACAGCATGCTGGCGATGAACAGGTTGGTGTAGGCGAAGAACCGCGAGTAGCCTTCCTCACCGCGCATGTACCAGCTGGCGAACAGGTGGATCAGAAAGCCCACGCCGGTAACCACGCCGAGCATGGTCAGCGACAGGCCATCCAGGTACAGGGTCAGGCTGGGGGTGAAGTTGCCCACCGCCATCCATTGCCAGAGCACCTGGATATAGGCCCCGTCCTGCAACGCGCCGGTGCTGAACTGGAAGATGATCCAGGCACTGACCAGCGCCGACAGGCCGACCGAGCCGACGCCGACCAGCGCCGAGGTGTTTTCCGACCAGCGCCCGCGGGAGAAGGCCAGCAGCAGGAAGCCGATCAGTGGAAACAGCAGGGTTAGAAATAGAAGGTTCATCCGCGCATCTCACTGGCAGCATCGATATCCAGGGTTCTGAAGCGGCGATACAGTTGCAGCAGGATGGCCAGACCGATACTGGCCTCGGCGGCTGCAAGGGTAATCACCATGATGAACATCACCTGGCCATCGGGCTGCTCCCAGCGGGCACCAGCCACGACGAAGGCCAGAGCGGCGGCGTTCATCATGATCTCCAGGCTCATCAGCACATACAGGATGTTGCGACGAATCATCAGCCCGGCCAGGCCGAGACTGAACAGCACGGCGGCCAGGGCCAGGCCGTGCTCCATGGGAATACCGCTCATGCTACCTCCTTGGCTTCATGGCGTCCGATGTGGAAGGCGGTGACCATCGCCGCCAGCAGCATCATCGCCGCCAGCTCGACGGCCAGGATGTAGGGGCCGAACAGGGCGAAGCCCACCGCCTTGGCATCCACAGTGGCACCGCTGACGGTACCCGAGGACGGCTCGCTGAACAGCACGTAGAGCAACTGCGCGAGCAGCAGGCCGGAGAGCAACCCCGGCCCGATCCAGCCACGCGGGCTGAGCCACTGGCGCTCCTGCTGTTCGCTACCGGAGCCCAGGTTGAGCATCATCACCACGAACACGAACAGCACCATGATGGCGCCGGCGTAGACGATGATCTCCAGCACTCCGGCAAAGGGCGCGCCGAGGGAGAAGAAGCACATCGATACCGCCAGCAGCGAGGTGACCAGATACAGCAGCGCATGGACCGCGCGGGTATTGATGATCACCATCAGGGTGGCGGCGACGGCCACTCCGGCGGAGAAATAAAAGGCAAATTCCATCAGATATTCCTCACAGGCGTCATGGCAGCAGGCCCTTGATATTGACCGGCTCAGCCTCGTTCTGCGCCGCGCCCTTGGGCTTGCCGGCGATCGACAGGCCGGACACGCGATAGAAGTTGTAGTCCGGGTTCTTGCCGGTGCCGGCAATCATCAGGTCTTCCTTCTCGAATACCAGATCCTGACGCTTGTACTCGGCCAGCTCGAAGTCCGGGGTCAGCTGGATCGCGGTGGTCGGGCAGGCCTCCTCGCACAGGCCGCAGAAGATGCAGCGCGAGAAGTTGATGCGGAAGAACTCCGGGTACCAGCGTCCATCCTCGGTTTCGGCCTTCTGCAGGGAAATGCAGCCCACCGGGCAGGCCGCCGCGCACAGGTTGCAGGCCACGCAGCGCTCCTCGCCATCGGGGTCGCGGGTCAGCACTATGCGGCCACGGTAGCGTGGCGGCAGGTACACCGGCTCTTCCGGATACTGCAGGGTGTCACGCTTGCGAAACGCATGGCCGAAAATCATCACCAGGCTGCGCAGCTGGGTGTAGGTGCCATGCACTACATGAATAATCGATTTGATCATGGCTTTCTCCTCAGGCTGCCGCCAGCACTATCGCGCCGGTCACCAGCAGGTTGATCAGGGTCAATGGCAGGCAGACCTTCCAGCCGAACGCCATCATCTGGTCATAGCGCGGCCTGGGCAGCGAGGCGCGCAGCAGGATGAAGATCATGATGAAGAAACCGGTCTTCAGCGCGAACCACAGGAACGGCAGTTGCGGCAGCAGATCGAAGGGGCCGTGCCAACCACCGAAGAACAGCGTCGCCAGCAACGCCGAGACCAATACTATGCCGATGTACTCGCCGACGAAGAACATGCCCCATTTCATCCCGGCGTATTCCACGTGGTAACCATCGGCCAGTTCCTGTTCCGCCTCCGGTTGGTCGAACGGGTGACGGTGGGTCACCGCCACGCCGGCGATGAAGAAGGTCAGGAAGCCGAAGATCTGCGGGATGATGAACCACAGGTTGTCGGCCTGGTAGGCGACGATATCGCGCAGGTTGAACGAGCCGGTCTGGGCCACGATACCCATCAGCGACAGGCCCAGGAACACCTCGTAGGACAGGGTCTGGGCCGCGGCGCGCAAGCCGCCGAGCAGGGCGAACTTGTTGTTGCTGGCCCAGCCGGCGAACAGCACCGCATAGACCGTCAGGCCGGCCATGGCGAAGAAGAACAGCAGGCCGATATTCAGGTCCGCCACGCCCCAGGTGGGAGTGATCGGCACCACGATGAAGGCCACCAGCAGCGAGCTCATCGCCACCACCGGTGCCAGGGTGAAGATCAGCCGGTCGGCGAACCGCGGGGTCCAGTCTTCCTTGAAGAACATCTTCAGCATGTCCGCGACGATCTGGAACATGCCGAACGGGCCGACCCGGTTGGGTCCGTAGCGATCCTGCCAGACAGCCAGCAGGCGGCGTTCGACAAAGCTCAGC
Organism: Halopseudomonas xiamenensis; assembly: GCF_014219065.1. GTDB lineage: Bacteria > Pseudomonadota > Gammaproteobacteria > Pseudomonadales > Pseudomonadaceae > Halopseudomonas > Halopseudomonas xiamenensis. Next base: position 21,501 of record NZ_JACLGO010000035.1, on the reverse strand, counting down.
AGCGCGCCGGCAATCACCACCGCCAACAGAATGACGATGGCCTTGAGCACGCTGATCAGGATGGCGATCACCTCGGGTGTGAGCCAGCTCATTGTGCAGCCTCCCTCAGTTCGGTCACCACGGCATTGCTGGTCAACGGTGGGATACTCGGCAGGCCAGCCGGCAGGCCGGCCACGCCCAGCGGCAGGTCAGCGCTGATCCGCAGCGGCAGTTGCAACACCTCGGTGCCGAGCGTGAAACCCAGCAGAGCCCCCTCGTTGACACCCAGACGAGCGGCCTCGGCTTCGGCCAGGGCGATATAGGGTTGTGGCATGCGTTCCTGGATGGGCGCTGCGCGACTGCTGTTTTCCTCGCTACCGAACAGGTGATGCAGCGCTACCACCTGCCAGGTGCCCTGGGCCGGGGCGAATGCCGCCGGCGGGGCAGTCCAGTGCAGATCCATACGCGCGCCATCGAACAGCCGCACACCCGGGTCGCCGCTGCGCAGATGACCGCCGACCTCGTCCTGGAACTTGTTCCAGGCCTGCGGCGAGTTCCAGCCCGGCGACCAGGCGAAGGGCACCTGCTGGCGTTGCTCGCGGCTGCCGGCATAACCTTCCATGGAGAAGGCGAAAGCGCTGTCCGGATCCTGCGGCTGACGCGGCTCGTGTACGCTGAGATTGGCGCGCATGGCGGTCCGGCCGCTGTAGCGGTGCGGTGAGCGGGCCAGCTTGAGACCGCGGATACGGAAGCCGGCATCCGGCGCTGCCTCGGTAATCGGCGCCAGGCGCGGATGCACCTGGGCGCAGGCAGCGGTCACCTGGTCCAGTGTGGTCCAGTCCACCGGCTGGCCGAGCAGGGTGCTGCGCAGCGCATGCATCCAGCGCCAGCCCTCGCGGATCAACACCTCCGGCTTGTAGTAGCTCGGGTCGAACACCTGGAAGAAGCGCTGGGCGCGGCCCTCCTGGCTGACCAGGGTGCCATCGCCCTCGGCGAAGCTGGAAGCCGGCAGCAGCAGGTGGGCACGGTCAGTGGTCGGGGTCTGCTGGTGATCGGCGGCGATGATCACACCGACCGCCGCCAGGGCTGCATCCACGCTGGCCTTGTCGGCGCGGCGGTACAGGTCGTTTTCCAGTACCACCAGGGCGTCGTACTGACCGGCGCTCAGCGCGGCCAGGGCCGCCTCGACGGACTTGTCAGCGCTTTCTCCGGCCAGCAGCATGGCCATGCCCATGCTGTTGGCTTCGGGTACCACCAGGCTGATGGAGGCGTTCTTCTGGCGATTCTTCAGGGCCTGGGCGATATTCGCCGCCGCCTCGATGATTGCGCGACTGCCCAGCGAGGCGCCGGAGACCAGCAGCGGACGCTTGGCAGCGAGCAGCGCCTGGGCGATACGCTCTGCCAGTTCCGCCGCCTCGCTTTCCAGGCCGGCTACCGCTGGGGCGCTGGGGTCGATGGCATGGGCCACGGCACAGCCGAGGCGGGCCAGGTCGTCCGGCGCAGCATGTACCGACTCGGCGGCGATATCGTCCAGCCGGGTGCTGTCGAGACTGGCGATGAACACCGGGTTCTGCGCGCCTTGGGCGATGTTCTGCACCGCGGCCTGGTGCCAGTCCTGGATGCCAGCGGCCTTGGCCAGCTCGGTGGCCTTGCCCCTGGCCGCCTGGCGCAGCGCCAGGGCGATGCGCGCAGCGGTCTGGGTCAGGTCCTCGCCGAGCACGAACACGGCATCATGGGCTTCCATGTCGCGGATCGAGGCGACCGGCAGCGGGCCGTCCTGCAGTATCTGGCGAACCAGCTGGATATTGTCCAGCTCTTCCCGGGCGATACCGGAAAAGAAGTCCTCGGCACCCACCAGCTCGCGCAGTGCGAAGTTGCTTTCCAGGCTGGCGCGTGGCGAGCCGATACCGATGATACGGCGGCGGTTGAGCAGGCCGGCGGCCTGGTCCAGTGCCGCGTCGATGCCCATGGTCAGCTTCGAGCGCTGCACGATCGGCTGGCGTGGCCGGTCTTCGCGGTTGACGTAGCCGTAGCCGAAACGTCCGCGGTCGCAGAGGAAGTAATGGTTGACCGAGCCGTTGAAACGGTTCTCGATGCGGCGGATCTCGCCATAGCGCTCGCCGGGGCTGGTGTTGCAGCCCGAGGCGCAGCCGTGGCAGATGCTCGGGGCGAACTGCATGTCCCACTTGCGGTTGTAGCGCTCGGAGTGGGTCTTGTCGGTGAATACCCCGGTGGGGCAGACCTCGGTCAGGTTGCCGGAGAACTCGCTCTCCAGGGTGCCATCCTCGACCCGGCCGAAATACACCTGGTCGTTGGCGCCGAACACGCCCAGGTCGGTGCCGCCGGCGTAGTCCTTGTAGTAGCGCACGCAACGGTAGCAGGCGATGCAGCGGTTCATCTCGTGGGCGATGAACGGCCCCAGTTCCTGGTTCACGTGGGTGCGCTTGCTGAAGCGGTAGCGACGCTGGTTGTGACCGGTCATCACGGTCATGTCCTGCAGGTGGCAGTGACCGCCTTCCTCGCACACCGGGCAGTCATGCGGGTGGTTGATCATCAACCATTCGATGACACTGGCGCGGAATGCCTTGGCTTCCTCGTCGTCGATCGATATCCAGCTGTTGTCGGTAGCCGGGGTCATGCACGACATGACCAGTCGGCCGCGGGTATCGTTCTCGTCGCTGTACTGCTTGACCGCACACTGGCGGCAGGCGCCCACGCTACCCAGCGCAGGGTGCCAGCAGAAGTAGGGAACATCGAGGCCGAGGGACAGGCAGGCCTGCAGCAGGTTGTCCGCCCCGTCGACTTCGTATTGCTTACCATCTACATGAATAGTGGCCATGGTTGTACTTTCTTCTTACCCGTCATACGGGTGCTGCTAATGGAATTCGCTTGTCTGGTCACGCCTGCACGAACTCGGCGGTTGGCCTGTCGGCGGCTGCCGCCTGGCTGATACCGGCCTCGAACTCGTCACGGAAATACTTGATAGCGCTGCCCAGCGGCTCCACCGCGCCCGGTGCATGGGCGCAGAAGGTCTTGCCCGGCCCGAGAAAGTCCACCAGGCGCAGCAGCACTTCCAGGTCCTCGGGGCGGCCCTGGCCACGCTCCAGCGCGCGCAGGGTCTTCACGCTCCACGGCAGGCCGTCGCGGCAGGGGGTGCACCAGCCGCAGGACTCGCGGGCAAAGAACTCCTCCATGTTGCGCAGCAGCGAGACCATGTTCACCGTGTGGTCCACCGCCAGCGCCAGGCCGGTACCCATGCGGGTGCCGACCTTGCCGATGCCACCGGAGTACATCTGCGCCTCCAGGTGCTCGGGCAACAGGAAGCCGGTACCGGCGCCGCCGGGCTGCCAGCACTTGAGGGTAAAGCCGTCACGCATGCCGCCGGCATACTCCTCGAACAGTTCGCGGGCGGTGATGCCGAAGGGCAGCTCCCAGATCCCGGGGTTCTTCACCTTGCCGGAGAAGCCCATCAGCTTGGTGCCGTGATCGCCACTGTCGGGGCGGGCCAGGCCGGTGTACCAAGGCACGCCGTGGGCGACGATGGCCGGTACGTTGCACAGGGTTTCCACGTTGTTGACACAGGTCGGCTTGCCCCAGACGCCGACCGCGGCGGGGAACGGCGGCTTGGCCCGGGGGTTGGCGCGGCGACCCTCCAGGGAGTTGATCAGCGCGGTTTCCTCACCGCAGATATAGCGTCCGGCGCCGGTGTGCACGAACAGCTCGAAGTCGAAGCCCGAGCCGAGGATGTTCTTGCCCAGCAGGCCGGCGGCCTTGGCTTCCTCCACCGCATGTCTGAGGTGGCGGGCGGCATCGACATATTCGCCGCGCAGAAAGATGTAGCCACGGTAGGCCTTGAGCGCCCGCGCCGAGATCAGCATGCCTTCGATCAGCAAGTGCGGCAGCTGCTCCATCAGCATGCGGTCCTTCCAGGTGTTGGGCTCCATCTCGTCGGCATTGCACAGCAGGTAGCGGATGTTCAGCGACTCGTCCGCCGGCATCAGGCTCCACTTCACCCCGGTGGGGAAGCCGGCGCCACCCCGACCCTTGAGGCCGGAATCCTTGACCGTGCTGACGATATCAGCCTGGCCCATCTCCAGCAGCGCCTTGCGCGCCGCCGCGTAGCCATTCTTCTGCTGATACTCCTCCAGCCACACCGGCTGGCCATCGCTACGCAGGCGCCAGGTCAGCGGGTGGGTTTCTTCGGTGCGGGCGATACGGTTGGCGGGACCGAACGAAGCAAGCGTCTTCATGGGTAGGCCTCCAGCAGTGCGGCCACGCCGTCGGCGCTGACATCGCCGAAGGTGTCGTCGTCGATCATCAGCGCCGGGGCCTTGTCGCAATTGCCCAGGCAGCACACCGGCAACAGCGTGAAGCGGTTGTCGGCCGTGGTCTGGCCGGGGCCGATGCCGAGCTGGCCCTGGATACTGTCGAGAATGCTTTCATGTCCGCCGATATAGCAGGTCATGCTGTCGCATACGCGGATGATGTGCCGGCCCACCGGCTGGCGGAAGATCTGGCTGTAGAAGGTGGCGACACCCTCCACGTCGCTGGCGGGGATGCCGAGGATCTCGCCAATAGCGTCGGCGGCGCCGTCCGGCACCCAGCCGCGCTGCTGTTGGACAATCTTCAGCGCCTCGATCGAGGCCGCGCGCGGGTCCTCGTAGTGGTGCATTTCCTGCTCGATGGCCGCACGTTCGGCATCACTGAGAGTGAAACGATCAGTCTTAATCAACGTAGTCATAATCAGCGGTCCACGTCAGCCATAACGAAGTCGATACTGCCCAGGTAGGCGATCAGGTCCGACACCATGCTGCCGCGAATCACCGAGGGGATCTGCTGCAGGTGCGGGAAACTGGGCGTGCGGATACGCGTGCGGTAGCTCATGGTGCTGCCGTCGCTGGTCAGGTAGTAGCTGTTGATGCCCTTGGTCGCCTCGATCATCTGGAACGACTCGTTGGCTGGCATCACCGGACCCCAGGACACCTGCAGGAAGTGCGTGATCAGCGTCTCGATGTGCTGCAGCGTACGTTCCTTCGGCGGCGGCGTGGTCAGCGGGTGGTCTGCCTTGTACGGGCCTTCGGGCATGTTGTTCAGGCACTGCTCGATGATCTTCAGGCTTTCGCGCATCTCGCCCATCTTCACCATGCAGCGGTCGTAGGCATCGCCATTGGCTGCCAGCGGGACTTCGAACTCGAAGTTCTCGTAGCCGGAGTAGGGGCGGGCCTTGCGGATGTCGAAGTCGCAGCCGGTGGCACGCAGACCGGCACCGGTCACGCCCCATTCCAGCGCCTGTTTGGTGTTGTAGTCGGCCACGCCCTTGGTGCGGCCGATCAGGATGCTGTTCTTCAGCGCCGCCTTTTCGTATTCGTTGAGGCGCTTGGGCATCCAGTCGAGGAATTCGCGTACCAGCCTGTCCCAGCCACGCGGCAGGTCATGGGCCACGCCGCCGATGCGGTACCAGGCCGGGTGCATGCGGAAGCCGGTGATCGCCTCTATCACCTTGTAGGCGCGCTGGCGGTCGGTGAAGGTGAAGAACACCGGGGTCATGGCACCGACGTCCTGGATATAGGTGCCCAGGTACAGCAGGTGGTTCTGGATACGGAAGAACTCGGCCATCATGATACGGATCACATCGACCCGTTGCGGCACGGTGATACCGGCGAGCTTTTCCACCGCCAGCACGTAGGGCAGGTTGTTCATTACTCCGCCCAGGTAGTCGATACGGTCGGTATAAGGAATGAAGCTGTGCCAGCTCTGGCGCTCGGCCATCTTCTCGGCACCGCGGTGGTGGTAGCCGATTTCCGGTACGCAATCGACGATCTCCTCGCCATCGAGCTGCAGGATGATACGGAAGGCGCCGTGGGCCGAAGGGTGGTTCGGGCCGAGGTTGAGGAACATGAAGTCCTCATGCTCGCCGCCACGTTTCATGCCCCAGTCTTCGGGCTTGAAGCGTAGGGCTTCCTGTTCGGCGTCCTGCCGGGCGGCGGTGAGGCTGAAGGGGTCGAACTCGGTGGCCCGCGCGGGGTAGTCCTTGCGCAGCGGATGACCTTCCCAGGTCGGCGGCATCAGCAGGCGGGTCAGGCGTGGGTGATCCTCGAAATGGATGCCGTACATGTCCCATACTTCGCGTTCGTACCAGTCGGCATTCGGCCATATGGACGAGGCGGTGGGCAGGTTGAGATCACCTTCCTTCAGTGCCACCTTGATCATCACGTCGCTGTTACGCTCCAGCGACATGAGATGGTAGAACACGCTGAAGTCCGCGTCAGGCAGCCCCTGACGATGGGTGCGCAGGCGCTCGTCCACGCCGTGCAGGTCATACAGCATGACGTAGGGCTGCGGCAGCTGGCGCAGCAAGCGCAGCACCGCCAGCAACTGCTCGCGCGCAACCCAGACCACCGGCATGCCGGTGAGACTGGGCTGGATGGTCAGCTTTTCGGCTCCAAAATGAGCGGACAACTCGGCGACGACACGCTGGTCGTCAGCCTGGTATGGGGGTATGTACAGCGCCTGGTCTGCAGTCTTCATAGGGATCGCTATCGGTCAACGGTGAATACGGCGGCGGTGTTGGCGTTTGCCGGTTCACACGTCGTCAGGGGTGCGCAGGTTGGTGACCTGAATGCGTCGGTCACGGTTTTGCTCGCGTTGCGAAGGCATGTCCGCCCGGTAGATGCCCTGGTCTCCAACGACCCAGGACAGCGGGCGACGCTCCTTGCCGATGGATTCCTGCAAAAGCATCAGGCCCTGCAGGAACGCCTCGGGGCGGGGCGGGCAGCCGGGGATATAGACATCCACGGGCAGGAACTTGTCCACCCCCTGGACTACGGAATAGATGTCGTACATGCCGCCGGAGTTGGCGCAGGCACCCATGGAAATGACCCACTTGGGCTCCAGCATCTGCTCGTACAGGCGCTGGATGACCGGCGCCATCTTCACGAAGCAGGTACCGGCGATGACCATGAAGTCGGCCTGGCGCGGGGAGGCACGGATGACCTCCGCACCGAAGCGCGCGATGTCGTGCGGCGCAGTGAAGGCGGTGGTCATCTCCACATAACAGCAGGAGAGGCCGAAGTTGTACGGCCAGAGTGAGTTCTTGCGTCCCCAGTTCACTGCGCCGCTGACGACATCCTCAAGCTTGCCCATGAAGATGTTGCGGTGAACCTGGTCTTTCAGTAGCGAATCGTCGACGTTCTCCCTGGTACCGATGGGATACTCGTCATTGACGGCATCCGGATCGATCCGAATAAGTTCATATTGCATGTCAAAAGCCTCATTTTAGCTTCGCCTGCCTCCTGCGACGGCCCGCCGGTGACCAATCAAGGGCACCGATAGCCGCTTCATAGACAAGACCCGCAACTAGAATTGAAATAAAGATAGAGGCTCCGATGAAGCCGGCCCAGCCGCTTTCGCGTACCGAGACGGCCCATGCAAACAGGAATAGGGCTTCGACATCGAAGATCACGAAGAGCATCGCGACCAGATAGAATTTGGCGGAGAAACGCAGGCGGGTATCACCGGTGGAGACGATACCGGACTCGAAGGGTTCGTTCTTGCTGCGCCCCCAGGCTTTGCTGCCCAGCACGCTGGATACCAGCAACATGAAAGCGCACAGGCCTAGAACACCCAGCAGAAAAGCAGCCAATGCCCAGTTGTGGGGCAATGTCGATACAGCATCAGGCATGCCGGACTCCTTGGAGAAACGGCTTGATTATTGGTTATATGCGCGGAACTGTAACCAGATGTTCGCGTCGAGTTGCCGTATTGTATGCCTGCCGGGCAGGTTATGAAAGGGGGTAATGGCAGTCCACGGGAAGGAGACGGTTTATTTTTGTGAATCCGCGGTGAATGGAGGGCCAGGCACTGGCTGCCTGGAGGCTGAACTTAGCCCAGCGAGGCGGGTCGAAAGCGCTACAGAGCTGAGAATGGAGAGCCGTGCCATGACCATCTTCGAAGCATTGCGGGTGAGCCACGACAGGCAGCGTCAGTATGTCGAGGCGGTGTTGCTGACCAGTGGCGATACGCCGGAGCGGGTGGATGCTTATCAGCAACTCAAGGAAGAGCTGCATGCCCACGAGACCGCCGAGGAACGCTACTTCTATATCCCGCTGATGGCCCACGAAAATGGTGTCGACCTGAGCCGGCATGCGATTGCCGAGCATCATGAAATGGATGAGCTGATGGAGAAGCTGGACGACACCGATATGTCCAGCCCGGCATGGCTGGCGACTGCCCGCGCCCTGGGGGACAAGGTGCTGCACCACCTGCGGGAGGAAGAGCAGAAGTTCTTTCAGATGGCCGGCAAACTGCTGACCGATCGGCAGAAAAGCGAACTGGCCGACCAGTACAACGATGAGTACGAGGAACTGCTCGGGCAGCAGGACTGAGTTTGTGCCAGGCCAGGGTGGCGGCGCTCGCCGAGAGTGGCCGCCGGTCTCGCCATCCCCATTTATGCTGTTCACTTAACGATCATGTCGCCGCCGGCACCCCGAATAATGAAAGTCCGCAGCGGCGTGATCGCTCCCTCTTCCGGCGCTGCGCGACTTTCACGCTAATGGGTTTGTTGCCCCATTCCAGCGTTGACCTGAAACAATGCGGGATTGCTTTCTACCTCGTCATCCTTCGCCTGCGCGAAGGATGACGGTGAGGGAGAAGGTGAAGGATAGCAGTGAGGCGAGGGACAGGGTTAAGTGAACAGCATTACGCCATCCCCGTCACGCAGCAATCGGGTATGCTGTGCCCTTTGCATCAATCGCAGGACAGTAAGCATGCCGGAATATGATTTTGACCTTTTCGTGATCGGTGCCGGGTCGGGTGGTGTACGTGCCAGCCGGATGGCGGCGGGGTTCGGCGCCCGGGTGGCGGTAGCCGAGGAGCTCTATCTGGGGGGGACCTGCGTCAACGTCGGTTGCGTGCCGAAGAAACTGTTCGCCTACGCCGCGCATTTTGCTGAGGACTTCAGCGACGCCCAGGGCTATGGCTGGAATCTGGCCGGCGCAGGCTTCGACTGGAAGCGTCTGGTCGAGAACAAGAACACCGAGATCAACCGGCTCAACGGCATCTACCATAACCTGCTGACCTCCGCCGGGGTGACGCTGGTACAGGGGCGTGCGCAACTGCTGGACTCGCACACCGTTGCGGTTGGCGAGCAGCGTTTCAGTGCCGAGCGCATTCTCATCGCCACCGGCGGCTGGCCGTTCATTCCGGACTTCCCGGGGCGCGAGCATGTCATCAGCTCCAATGAGGTGTTTTTCCTGGATGAGCTGCCCAGGCGCTGCCTGGTGGTCGGTGGCGGCTATATCGCCATCGAGTTCGCCAGCATCTTCCATGGCCTGGGATGCGATACCGCTCTGTTGTATCGCGGCGAGCAGTTCCTGCGTGGTTTCGATCAGGGCCTGCGCGACCACATGGTAGTGACGCTGCAGAACAAGGGGCTGGACCTGCGCTTCAATGCCGATGTGGCGAAGGTAGACAAGCAGGCCGATGGCAGCCTGCGGGTGGTGCTGAAAGATGGTGAGACCCTGGAAACCGATCTGGTGCTGTATGCCACCGGGCGGCGTCCCAAGCTGGACGGCCTGGGCCTGGAGAATACCGAGGTCACCCTCGACGACAAGGGCTTCGTCAAGGTGGATGCCGATTACCAGACCAGCGATCCGGCGATCTTCGCCGTGGGCGATGTCACCAATACCATCCAGCTGACCCCGGTTGCCCTGGCCGAAGGCATGGCGCTGGCACGGCGGTTGTACCGGCCGGAGGAGTATCTGCCGGTGGACTATGCAGATATCGCCACAGCGGTGTTCTGCATCCCGAACATCGCCACCCTGGGACTGACCGAGGAGCAGGCGCGGGCCAAGGGGCACAGGCTGGATATCTATGAGAGCCGTTTCCGGCCGATGCGCAACACCCTGGCCGGCAATCAGGAGCAGAGTTTCATGAAGCTACTGGTAGACCAGCGGACCGACCGGGTGCTGGGTGTGCACATGGTTGGCCCGGATGCCGGGGAGATCATTCAGGGGCTGGCCGTGGCGCTCAAGGCCGGGGCGACCAAGGCGGTATTCGATGCCACGCTGGGGATTCACCCCACCGCGGCGGAAGAGTTCGTGACCATGCGCACACCGACCCGCAAGGACTGAGACGGGAACAGGCCCTGACGGCCACCATGCGGCTCAGTGATGGTGGTCGTGCTGCTCATGCTCATGCGTCGAGTGATGGGCATCGCCGGCCTGGCCCTTGTCCTCTTCGCCTCTGACCATCACTTCTATATCCACTTCACCGGCCTGCTCGAAGGTCAGCGTCACGGGGTAGCTGCTGCCGGCCACCAGCGGCTGCTTGAGATCGAACAGCATGATGTGATGCCCGCCTGGGGTGAACTCCACCCGCTCACCGGGTGCTATCTCGATACTGTCGATCTGCTGCATCTTCATCAGGCCGTCCTGGTGCACATGTTCATGCAGCTCGGCATGCCCGGCGATGGGCGTGTCGGCGGCGAGCAGCCGGTCGCTGTGCTGGCCGCGGTTCTCTATGCTCAGGTAGGCGGCGCCGGTGGGGGCTACCGGTGGTAGTGCCCGCGACCAGGGATGCTCGATATGCAGGTCGCCTGCGGTGTGGTCATGAGCCATGGATTGGGCGCTGAGCATGGCCGCACCAAGCAGCAGGCCGATATGGATGAGTCGCATGAATATCCCCCGGTACACAGCCACTGACGGGCTGATGAATGTCTGTTGTTCGAGTCGGCCCGAGTATGGGTCAGGCTCCTGCGGGGTGCAAGCTGGCAAGGAATTGACCTGCGTCACAAACCGCTGCAATGTTTACATAAATATGCGAACCATAGCTTTTCGCCATCACGAAAAAACCTCAGACTTGCGGTCCTATGTCAGGCAGAACATCCCATGAACGAACGACGGAAACTGGAGCGCCATCACGTGAGCAGCAGCCTGGAGGTATATGACCTTGACAGCGGGGAATTGCTGGGGCGGGTGGTGGATCTTCACACCGAGGGATTGATGCTGCTGAGCGAACGACCGATAGAGCTGAACCGGGCCTGGGCGTTGCAGGTCAACCTGCCGATGAACTTGGATGGCGTCAGTGAGATCATGCTCGATGCCGAAAGCCGCTGGCATCGCGAAAGCATGGCCGGTGGTCAGTACTGGACCGGCCTGCAGTTCACCCACCTGCCGGATGAATCCCGCCGCTGCATAGAACGCATGGTCTCCAGCCGCTGATCGGTGTCAGCCACACCCGGAAAGTCAGGCCCGGGTGAGGTGGTTGTCCCAATGCACTGCATGCTGGGCCAGCAACTGCGGCTCGGCACCGCCGGCCTCGACACGGAACAGGCCGCCGGCACCCGATGACACTATGAAGCTCCCATCCTGGTCGGCCAGCACGCCGCCCGGGTCAGCCAGCGGCACAATGTGCAGGGGCTCGCCGGAACGATAATCCAGCAACATCACACAATCACCCCGGGGCGCGGTGATCGCCGCAACCGGAGAGTGGCGGCTGATCGCGACACTGGCGGTATAGTTGCCCAGGCGCGCCTGCTCCGGGCCGGGCAGGGCAATCTCGCTGAATGCGCCGGTATCGGTATCCAGCCGGGCGATCAGCGGTGGTGTTTCCCATTGCGGACCTTCGAACTGATAGCCGGCAATCACTACCCCATCACGACTGATATCCAGGTGGTGACAACTGAGCTGGTGATGGGACGGCTCGCAGCGCTGCAGGATCGCCCCGTTGTGGCGATCCATGACGATCAGGGCGGGTTGCATGGACTCCAGGTTCAGCTTGATCCGACCATAGTCGGGATGGGTCTGGATCCCGCCCATGGCAATCACCAGGCGTTGGCCATCCGGGTGCAGGCGCAGTTCATGCGGGTCCATGCCGGCAACGGGGAAGTCCTGCAGGTGCCGGTAGTGCTCATCGGCGGCGTAGACGCGAATGTAACCCTCGCCACTGGGATAGTGATTGGCGGTGGCGTAGAAGCGCGTGCCATCCTGACTGAACACCCCGTGGCCGTAGAAGTGAAAGTCCTCTCCGGCTTCGATCAGTGTCTCAAGAGTGCCATCCAGCATATTGATTACATAGAGATTTATTCCCGGCCTGCGGGACATGATCACCGCTTGCCCGGCACGGGGGTGCAGGCAGCCGCTGTGACAGCGCTCGGCTACTGACAGGCGGAACAGTTCCTCTCCGGCAGCATTGGCGGCGACGATGAAGTGTTCACCCTGGGCGTCGTTCACCGAGCTGAGAAAGCGCAGTGGTGATTGCCCTGGGCCAAGACCGTAGCTGCGCCAGCTGCAGGCGGCGGCGACGCCGAGCAGGCTCAGCTGGATGAAGTGGCGGCGCTGCATATCAGTCCCCGTCGCTCGAGTTGAAGCCGCGAATGATCCCCAACTGGCTGGCGATGTTGCCGGACAGCAGTTGGTTCAGCTTGTCGACCTCGATGAAGATCAGCTGCAGGTTACGGTAGCCGTCATCATCGGCGAGCAGTTGCTGCAGGTCCGCCGGCTGCCTCTCCAGGCGCTGTATGGTTGTGGTCAATTGCTGATCCAGGCGGTTGGTCAGTTCCGCACCCTGGTCATTGTCCATCCATTGGCGCAGCCCGGGCAGGAAGTACTGCTGCAATCCGACCAAGCTGGCGCGCATGCCGGCCAGCGAATGCTCACTGCGCCAGGCATCGGCCAGATAGGGATTGCGCCGGGGTTTGCCTTCCAGGCCCATGGGGGCGGCCAGACGCTTGTTGCGCAGGGTTTCGACGCCATGCATGGCGGCCAGCACCGTGGTGCGCTGGAACTGCTCGGTGTTCAGGTAATGCGGGCGGAAGTCCTGCCATTGCTGTTGCAGTTGCGCGCTGTTGCGCTGCAGCAGCGCGGTGATGCCGGTCAGCAGGGCGCAGGCACGTTCCTGCGGCAAGGGTTGGCTCTTGGCTGCCTGCGGATCGAACAGCAGGTACTCCAGCGCCGGGAAGCCCTTGACCGCCACGCTGTCGGCCTTCAGCTGTTCGACACCGATCGGCTGCTCGCTGCCCAGCCACTGGTTGGCCTTGCGCGCGACGGTGTTCTTGGCATCCGGCCAGAACTGGAACTGCCAGGCCAGATTGTCCTGCTCGACCGGTCCGAAATCGACGAAACGCACCGCCTGCCAGCTATCGAACGCCTCGCGCCAGGCGCTTTCCAGCTGGCTGCGGGTATCTGTCGAGGGCGCCTGGCAATAGGTGCTGGCGGCCTGGTCCAGGGCGCCGGCCTGCTCGGCCAGGGCGGTATAGCCGGTGGCCAGCGAGTCGTGCCAGGTTGCCCTGGGCGTTTGCGCCCAGGCGGCACTGCAGACGGAGGCGGTGAGCAGGGCGGTAACGCCGGCCCACTTCAGGGTGCGCAGACTCAGGATGGAAAATGAGAACATGTGGGATCCGTTTACAGGGAGTTTAGAAATGCGATCAAGGATTGGCGCAGCGCCGCCGGCAACCCGCGATAGCGGTCGTTGCTCGCCTGGGCTTCGCCGCCATGCCAGAGGATGGCTTCCTCCGGCGTCCGTGCGCGACCGTCATGCAGGAAGCCCGCGCGCGGATTGATCTGCTGCGTCAGCCCCAGCCCCCACAGCGGCGGCGTGCGCCACTCGTTGCCGTCGGCGAGGAACTCGGCACGGCCATCGGCCAGACCATCGCCCATGTCATGCAGCAGCAGGTCGGTATAAGGCCAGATCACCTGGTTGCTCAGGTCGGGGCGACCGTCCAGTTCGCCGGTGACGTGCCGTGGGGTGTGGCAAGCGGCACAGCCGATATCGTTGAACAGCTGCGCCCCTTGCTGCACGGCGGGGCTGTCCATGTCGCGGCGTTCGGGTACGGCCAGGCTCATGGCATAGAAGTTGACGAAGGCGGCGATCTTGTCGCTGACCTCCGGGTCGCCACCATCGACAAAACGCTCGCACTGCTGTTCGGGAGTGCAGTCGGTGTGCGGTGCCAGGCTGGAAGTCAGGCCCATGTCGCCGGCGAAGGCGGCCATGCTCTGTTGCATGACGTTGGGCTCGGCCGCCTTCAGGCCGAAACGGCCCAGCACGGTGCGCTGCTCGGCCCGGTCCCAGACCCGGTTGGCACGGCCGGAAATGCCATCGCCATCGAGGTCATCCGGGTCTTCGGCGGCGACAATGGCCTGTTCCGCAATGGCTTCCAGCAGGCCCAGGCCGATCATCGGCGGTGCTACCCGCGGGGAAATCAACAGCTCATCGGGCAGCGGGCCATAGTTGGGATTGTCGATGCGATATTCCGGGCTGCGCAGTGTTACGCGGGTGCCATCGCCCAGGGTTTCCTCGCGCTCCTGCCACGCTATGTTCAGCTGCGCTTCGGGCTGCATGCCGGGTATGGCAGCGGTCTGCAACTGGCTGCCATACACCGGGGCGGGCACGAAGCCATGTTCGCGCAGCAACTGCGGATCGGTATCCGGGCCAGCCGGCACCGCCAGTCGCAGAAACAGCGATACGGCGGTTTCACCGGGTGCCGGCGGATGGCCGCGGCCGTCCTTGATATGGCAACCCTGGCAGGAGTTGGTGTTGAACAGCGGCCCCAGCCCATCGCGGGCGTCAGTGCTTGAGGGGGCGATTACCCAGGGATTGCGAAAAAAACTGTTGCCCACGCTGAAATCCAGACGCCGGGATATCGGCAGATTGGCCTGGGGCAGGGAGTAGGCGTTGTGGTCGCTCTGGGCAACGCTGCCGGCGCCACCGGATTGCGGTGTGTCCTGCAGCGGGTACTCGACAGCCGAAGTCGGACCGGCAGTGAGACTCAGTGCCAGGACCGGGATCAATAACAGCGGTTTCATGAATGTGATCTATATCGCCTGGGTAAAAAGCATGAACGCAAAAGCCATCGGCAGCTGGGAACTGGCCGATGGCTTGCGCCTGATCATCGCCGGTCAGAAGGAGTGGCCGGCATCGTCGGGCTGCAGGGATTCCACACCGACCACGGCGGCGACCTGTTCGATGGAGCCGGTCTGCTGGGCGAGCGCGGCGATGGCATCGTTGATGATCCTTGCGCCGGCTTCATTACCCGGGGCGATCATCATGTCGAAGGCCATGGCCGGTTCGCCTTCGGCCGCCTGTTTCATGGTGGTCAGCGCCTGCATGGTGTTGTCCAGGTCATCGCGTAGGGTCTGGTCCAGCTCGGGATTCTTCTCGGCGACCAGTGCCGAGAGCGAAGGGCCGCTGATGACCGAGCCGTCCTGGCGCTGGTAGCTGCCCAGGTAGACGTTCTGGATACCCTTGCCGTTGTAGTAGTGGGAGTTGTGGGTGTTATCGCTGAAGCAGTCGTGCTCGTCCTCATAGGAGTTGGCTTCCAGCGCGACCTTCATCCGTTCTCCCGCCAGCTCGCCCAATGACAGCGAGCCCATGCCGAACAGCATTTTCTGGAACACATCCTGATTGGGTAGGGCAAGCAGCTCGGCGCGATAGTTGCCTTGTTCGTCGGCGGACCACTGGTCGACCATCCATTGCAGGTCGCTCACCAGCAGGTCGGTGGCGGCGTCCAGGTAGCTGGCACGGCGGTCGCAGTTGCCATTGGTGCAGCCCTCGCCCTGGACATAGTCGGTCACCGGGCGCTGACCGGCACCGGCCTCGAAGCCATTCAGGTCCTGGCCCCACAGCAGGAACTCGATGGCATGGTAGCCGGTGGCGACGTTGGCTTCGGAGCCACCCACTTCGTTCAGATCGGCCAGCAGTTGAGGCGTCAGCTCGCTGGCATCCAGCGTTTCACCACCGATGGTCAGGGTCTGGTTGGCGATCAAGTTGGCGGTGGCACCCTCGTTGCCCATTTCATGCTGGTAGTCATCGGCGTCGACGTAATCGATCAGGCCTTCGTCCAGCGGCCAGGCATTGACCTGTCCTTCCCAGTCATCCACCACGGCATTGCCGAAGCGGAACACCTCGGACTGCTGATAGGGAACACGTGCGGTCAGCCAGGCCTGCTTGGCTGCTTCCAGGTTGGCTTCGGTCGGCTCGGCGAGCAGGGCGTCGACGGCCTTGTCGAGGGCCTGGGCGGTGGTCAGGGCGTCAAGATAGGTGGCATGGGCCAGGTCGGCATAATGACTGGCGACGTCCTGTTCACTGATGCTGGCAGCCGCCGGGGCGCTGGTGCCGGTATCGGAACCGCTCTGGTCCTGCTCGACGGCGCTGGGCTCGGTGGTCGCCGGGGACTGTGCAATCGGATCATTGTCCTTGCCGTTGTCGCAGGCGCTCAGCAGGATTGCAGCAGAGATGGTCAGAGCCAGGGAGGTATAGCGAAAGGTGCGGGCCATGGGGTTGCTTTCCGGTGATAATGATTTGCGTTGCGATTATAGGCTTGTATCTTCATATTGCAATGTAAAGGCACGGAAATATTGAAAATAATGCGAATAATTCTCATTGACAGATGATCAGGGTAGGACAATACTCGGTCCATCCATTTCATTTCGGAGACCGCTCCAATGAGCAATGTGACCTTGATGGCAGGAACCTCCCGATCCCTGTGCCGGGCATGGCACGCGTTGCAGGAACTGGAGCGCAGCCGCGGTGAGAAATGCCGGGCTCCCGGCTGTCCGACCAAGACCGGTGATGGGCGCAAGATGCGACGAGGCTGAACCATGCCGCCAATCCTTTGCCATACTCAGAACAGGCAAAGAGGAGGTTGATATGTCAGATCATCGCACGTACAAAAAGCTGGAACTGGTTGGCTCGTCGACAACCAGCATCGAGGATGCCATCCACAGCGCCATCGCCGAGTGCAGCAAGAGCGTGAAGAATGTCGAATGGTTCGAGGTGGTCGACACTCGCGGGCATATCGTCGATGGCAAGGTTGCGCATTTTCAGGTGACCCTGAAGGTCGGTTTCCGCATCGAGGGAAGTTGACCGCATGACCTTGGCCGGTGGCGTCCATGCCGCCGGCTTGCCCTCTGCAAGCGCTGCGCTGTGATATCCCTGCCCGCGGTTTGCGTCCCCCCTGAGCTGTGCCTAACCTGTATGCAGGCCTTTCCACCCATGCCTCATGCGCGCAGGAGGATACATGACCCTTTCCCGCCTGAACTCCCCCCATCTGTTTCGCCAGCAATGCTATGTCGATGGTCGCTGGATCGACGCCGGCAGTGGCGAGACCCTTGATGTCCATAATCCGGCCAACGGTGATGCGATCGGGAAGGTGCCGCGGCTGGCGGCGGAAGAAATAGACCGGGCGGTCGATGCGGCTGCGGCGGCTTTCCGGCATTGGCGCTCGCGTACCGCGCAGGAACGGGCCGACCGGATGATGGACTGGCATGACCTGATGCTCGAGCACCGTGAAGACCTGGCAACCCTGATGACCCTGGAGCAGGGCAAGCCGATGAGTGAGTCCCGCGGCGAGATCGACTACGCGGCCTCCTTCATCCGCTGGTTCGCCGAAGAGGCCCGGCGCATGTATGGCGAAACCATTCCCGGAGCGCGGGTCGGTCAGCATATCGTGGTTACCCGCCAACCAGTGGGCGTGTGTGCGGCGATCACGCCATGGAATTTTCCGGCGGCGATGATCACCCGCAAGGCCGGCGCCGCCCTGGCTGCTGGCTGCACCATGTTGGTCAAACCGGCCAGCGCGACGCCGTTCTCGGCCCTGGCGCTGGCGGTGCTGGCGGAGGAGGCGGGCATTCCGCATGGGGTGTTCAATGTGGTCACCGGCAGCGCCGAGACCATCAGCCAGGCTCTGACCAGCAACTCCAAGGTACGCAAGCTGAGCTTCACCGGCTCCACTGATGTCGGCCGCCGGCTGATGGCGCAGTGCGCCGAGCATATCCAGAAGATCTCCCTGGAACTGGGTGGCAACGCGCCGTTCATCGTCTTCGATGATGCGGATATCAGCCGTGCCATCGAGGGCGCCATGGTCTGCAAGTTTCGCAATACCGGCCAGACCTGCGTCTGTGCCAACCGCTTTCTGGTGCAGTCCGGCGTGCATGACAGCTTCGTCGCCGGGTTGGCCGAGGCCATGGGCAAGCTGCGCGTCGGCGACGGTTTCGAGGAGGGTGTGAACCAGTCGGCCCTGATCAATGGAGAGGCAGTGGACAAGGTGGTCGAGCATTTCGAGGATGCCATGGCCAAGGGCGCCAAGCGGGTCTGCGGCCCGGTACCGGATACCGATCGTGGCAACTATGTGCAGCCGGTACTGCTGACCGAAATCAGTACCGATATGCAGCTCTGCCATGAGGAAACCTTCGGACCGCTGGCGGCGGTCATGCGTTTCGATACCGAGGAGCAGGCCATCGAGCTGGCCAATGCCACGCCCTTCGGTCTTGCCGCCTATTTCTACAGTCGGGACATCCACCGCATCTGGCGCGTGGCCGATGCCCTGGAGGCGGGCATCATCGGCATAAACGAGGGGCTGATCTCCAACCCCATGGCGCCCTTCGGCGGCGTCAAGGAGTCCGGGCTGGGGCGCGAAGGCTCACGGCACGGACTGGATGAATACACCGAACTCAAATACCTGTGCATGGGAGCGGAGTAGGGATGACAGGGACACTGCCCGCCGGCATCAGCCTGACCAGCAATGAACATGGGCGCCGCTTCATCGACATCGACCACCCAGCAGTGCGGGCCCGGGTCGCGCTGCAGGGCGGGCAGATCATCGATTGCGTTCCCGCCGGCCAGCGCCCGCTGCTGTGGATGAGCCCGGTGGACCCGGCCAGGCCCGACACGGCGCTGCGCGGTGGCATTCCCCTGTGCTGGCCGTGGTTCGCCGATGAACGTCCGGGCCCGGCGCACGGCATCGCGCGTACCAGCCATTGGCAGTTACGCCAGGCGCAGGTCGATCCGCAGCAGGTGCGCCTGGTGCTGGAGTTGCCCGAGCAGGAAATCACCCGCCAGTTGCCGGGCGAGCATTGGGCGGTCCAGGTCGAGATACTGCTCGGTGCCAGCCTGAGCGTGACGCTGACCAGCACCAACACCGGCAGCCGGGCCCAGAAGCTGAGCCAGGCCCTGCACAGCTACCTGCCGGTCGATGATATCGGCAATGTCCAGATCCTGGGACTGCAGGGGGCGGGCTACATCGATAAGCTGCAGGCGGATGCACAGTACCGCCAGCAGCAGCCGATCCGCTTCCGCGGCGAGGTGGATCGGGTGTATTTCGATACCGCGGCGGATGTGCAATTGCTCGATGGCAGCGCCGATCCGCTGTGGGTGCAGCGCCATGGCAGCCAGTCGGTGGTGGTATGGAACCCCTGGCAGGACAAGGGCGCGCGGCTGAGCCAGTTCCCGGCACAAGGCTATCGCCACATGGTGTGCATCGAGGCAGCCAATGCCGGACCGGATGCACGCCTGGTCGAACCGGGACAGGTCCAGCGGCTGCAGAGCATCATCAGCCGCCAGCAGCCACTGGCAGAGGTATCTACTACTAAATAACGACACCAGCCCTGCCAAGGAGGCATTCACGCTGCGCGCATGGAGTAACTAGTATCCAAGCATGACCTGAGCCGTGGGGCCAGGCTGCGTACAGAGGACTCACAACAATGATCTACGCCAACCCCGGAGCTGCCGGCTCCCTCATCACCTTCAAGAACCGTTATGGCAACTTCATCAACGGTGAATTCGTGGCCCCGGTCAAAGGCCAGTATTTTACCAACACCACGCCGGTAACCGGCGAAGCCATCTGCGAAATTCCCCGTTCCACCGCCGAGGATATCGATCTGGCGCTGGATGCCGCGCATGCGGCGAAGGCGGCCTGGGGCAAGACCGCGGTGCAGGAACGCGCCCACATCCTGTTGAAGATTGCCGACCGCATTGAGCAGAACCTGGAACTGCTCGCCGTGGCCGAGACCTGGGACAACGGCAAGGCGGTGCGTGAAACGCTGAATGCCGACATCCCGCTGGCGGCCGATCACTTCCGCTATTTCGCCGGCTGCATCCGTGCACAGGAAGGCAGCACCGCGGAAATCAACGAAACCACCGTGGCCTATCATTTCCATGAACCGCTGGGCGTGGTGGGGCAGATCATTCCCTGGAACTTCCCGATCCTGATGGCCGCCTGGAAGCTGGCGCCGGCGCTGGCAGCGGGCAACTGCATCGTACTCAAACCGGCCGAGCAGACCCCGGTCAGCATCCTGGTACTGGCCGAGCTGGTCGGCGACCTGCTGCCGCCCGGCGTGCTGAATATCGTCAATGGTTATGGCCGCGAAGCCGGCGAGGCGCTGGCGACCAGCAAGCGTATCGCCAAGATCGCCTTCACCGGCTCCACCCCGGTGGGTCGGCACATCATGCGCTGCGCGGCGGAGAACATCATCCCGTCCACTACCGAGCTGGGCGGCAAGTCCCCGAATATCTACTTCGCCGATATCATGAAGGCCGAAGAGAGCTTCATCGACAAGGCTGCCGAGGGGCTGGTGCTGGCCTTCTTCAACCAGGGTGAAATCTGTACCTGCCCATCCCGGGCGCTGATCCAGGAAAGCATGTACGACGATTTCATCGGCCGGGTGCTCGATCGCACGCGCCGCATCAAGCGCGGCAACCCGCTGGATACCGACACCCAGGTTGGCGCACAGGCCTCCGAGCAGCAGTTCGACAAGATCCTGTCCTATATGGAAATCGCCCGGGAGGAGGGTGCCGAGTTCCTCATCGGCGGCAACGCCGAGCGTCTGGAGGCCGAACTGGGCGGCGGTTACTACATCGAGCCGACCCTGCTCAAGGGCCACAACAAGATGCGTGTGTTCCAGGAGGAAATCTTCGGGCCGGTGGTCAGCGTCACCACCTTCAAGGACGAGGCCGAAGCGCTGGCCATCGCCAATGATACCGAGTTCGGCCTGGGTGCCGGCGTCTGGACCCGCGACATGAACGTCGCCTACCGCATGGGCCGGGGCATCCAGGCCGGACGGGTGTGGACCAACTGCTACCACATGTACCCGGCCCATGCCGCCTTTGGCGGCTACAAGAAATCCGGTGTCGGCCGGGAGACCCACAAGATGATCCTCGACAGCTACCAGCAGACCAAGAACCTGCTGATCAGCTACGACGTGAATCCGATGGGCTTCTTCTGAGCTGCCGGTGAACAGGCGTGCCGGCCCGCTCCACCGGTACGCCGCAGTAGCATGCTTTACCATCTTCAGGCCCTTCGGGGCCTTTTTTTCTTCGTCCCGGTTACTACCAAGCTGGCGGATAAACACGCCCAAAGTACCATGTCGGGCATCATCATCGTGCTGCTTAACTGGTCCCGTTTGCCAATGACAAAAATGACAAAAGGGATACGACCATGTGGAGCACACCTGATGGAGCCATGAAGCTGACGCCCTTGGCGCTGGCATTGCTGCTGGCGTCACTACCGTACGCCCATGCCGATGATCTGCTCAGCCTGCCGGCACAGATCATCCTCGGCGGCGGCGATGACGGCCAGGACCTGCAACTGCCGCTGGCCCGACATACCGTTAGCGCCGAGCAACTGAGCGCCCCCAACCTGGGCGCCAACCTTTCGGAATCCCTGCAGCGGGTCCCCGGCCTGGTGGCGCTGAACCGGCAGAACTACGCCCAGGACCTGCAGATCTCCTCGCGCGGCTTCGGCGCCCGCGC
>NZ_JACLGO010000034.1 GCF_014219065.1 Halopseudomonas xiamenensis | reverse complement strand
TATACGACAGACAACCTGCTCTTGTCATTGAATGTTGAAAGCCTTGCAATGAGGGAGGAGACCATATACGACAACCCGGCCCGGTTGCGCTGGGGGTGTAGCGCGCCTGCGCTACGCCGGGGTTTGATGAGTGCCTCCGCAGGCTAGGGCGTGCGCGCCACGCACCAGACGCTGATGCTGGCTGCACCGGCCGCCAAGAGGATGCGGCTGGCTTCGTTGACCGTGGTGCCGGTGGTGACCACGTCATCGACCAGCGCAACATGCTTGCCGGCCAGGCGCTGTGGTTGGCGGCAGACAAAGGCGCCTTGCAGGTTCTGCCGGCGCGCCTGGGCATCCAGCCCCTGTTGCGCGGTGGTGGCGCGCTGGCGCAGCAGGATGTGCCGGTCCAGCGGCAATCCCAGTCGCCGGGCAATCGGTCGGGCCAGCTCCAGTGCCTGGTTGTAGCCGCGCTGCGCCTGCCGCGCGCGGTGCAGGGGAAGGGGGATCACCAGAGCCGGTAGCGCCTGCTCATGTTCCTGATAATGATGCACTATGGCCTGCAACAGTAGTTGCGCCAGCAACCGGCCATAGGTGAGCTTGTGCTGGTATTTGAATGCCGGGATCAGGCTGTCCAGCGGGAAGGCGTAGCGAAAGGGCGTCACCACCTGGCTGAAGGCGGGTGGGTTGTGCTGGCAATGACCGCACAGCAGCCCGCTCTCGGGCATGGGCAGGGCGCACTGCCGGCAGGCGCTGCCGAGCCAGGGCAGGTCCTCCTGACAGGCTGTGCAGATGCATTCGGCAATTCCCGCGGCACTGCCCAGGCACAGCAGGCATCGATTGATCTGGTTAAATTGTAGCCAGTTGTAAACCTTGTGTTTCATAAGTGGTTGACAGTCTCCCCGCCGCCATTATCATGCGTTGCATATACAAGTCCTCACCGATTCCAAGGATATGCTTCCGATGACTGCCTCTGTTACCCGCCACGACTGGACTCCGGCAGAAGTGCTGGCCCTGCTGCGCCAACCTTTCAACGACCTGCTGTTCCAGGCGCAGACAGTGCATCGCCAGCACTTCGACGCCAACCGCGTGCAGGTTTCCACGCTGCTGTCGATCAAGACCGGCGCCTGCCCGGAGGACTGCAAGTACTGCCCGCAGTCCGGCCACTACAACACCGGCCTGGACAAGGAAAAACTGCTCGAAGTGCAGAAGGTGCTGGACGAAGCCGCGGCAGCCAAGGCCATCGGCGCCACCCGTTTCTGCATGGGTGCGGCCTGGAAGCATCCTTCCGAGAAGGATATGCCCTATGTGCTGCAGATGGTGCGCGGCGTGCGTGAACTGGGTCTCGAAACCTGCATGACGCTGGGCAAGCTGACCAGGGAGCAGACCGCTGCGCTGGCCGAGGCCGGGCTGGACTACTACAACCACAACCTGGATACCTCGCCGGAGTTCTACGGCAACATCATCACCACCCGCACCTACGGTGAGCGCCTGCAGACACTGTCCTACGTGCGCGATGCGGGGATGAAGATCTGTTCGGGCGGCATCCTCGGTATGGGTGAGTCGCTGGAGGACCGCGCTGGACTGCTGATTCAGCTGGCCAACCTGCCGGAGCATCCGGAGAGCGTGCCGATCAACATGCTGGTCAAGGTCGCCGGTACGCCGCTGGAAGATGCCGAGGACATCGATCCCTTCGACTTCATCCGCATGCTGGCGGTCGCGCGGATCATGATGCCCAGATCCCACGTGCGCCTGTCCGCCGGTCGCGAGCAGATGAGCGAGCAGACCCAGGCCCTGGCATTCTTCGCCGGTGCCAACTCGATCTTCTACGGCGACCGTCTGCTGACCACCTCCAACCCGCAGGCGGAGAAGGACATGCGTCTGTTCGACCGGCTGGGTATCAAGCCCGAGGAGCGCCAGGAACATGATGACGAAGTGCATCAGGCGGCCATCGAGCAGGCGCTGATCGAGCAGCGCGACAGCCGGATGTTCACCAACGCTGCCGCGGTGTGACCGCAACAGCAAGCTGGCGCTGAGGTCTGTATGCCCTTCGATCTGTCTTCGCGCCTGGCCCAACGCCGTGCCGATCATCTCTATCGTCAACGCCCCCTGCTGGCATCGCCACAGGGGGTGCATGTCAGCGTGGATGGGCAGCCCCTGCTGGCCTTCTGCAGCAATGATTACCTCGGCCTGGCCGCTCATCCGGCGGTGGCCGAGGCCATGGTCGAGGGCGTGCGCCGCTGGGGCGTGGGTGGCGGTGCCTCGCATCTGGTAGTCGGGCACAGCGCTGCGCATCACCAGCTGGAGGAGGCGCTGGCCGAGTTCACTGGCCGGCCCCGGGCGCTGCTGATGTCCAGCGGCTATATGGCCAATATGGGCGCGATCACCGCGCTGGTCGGGCAGGGCGATACCGTGCTGCAGGATCGCCTCAATCACGCCTCCCTGCTGGATGCCGGGCTGCTCAGTGGTGGGCGTTTTTCCCGTTACCTGCATAACGATGCGCAGAGCCTGGCGCAGCGGCTGGGCAAGGCCACCGGCAACACCCTGGTGGTGAGCGACGGTGTGTTCAGCATGGACGGTGATCTGGCGCAGCTGCCGCAGATCTGTGCCACGGCGCGTCGTAGCGGTGCTTGGGTGATGGTCGATGACGCCCACGGCTTCGGCTGCCTGGGCACCACCGGCGGCGGGATCGTCGAGCACTATAGTCTGGGCCTGGAGGATGTGCCGGTGCTGGTCGGCACCCTGGGCAAGGCCTTTGGCACCGCTGGCGCCTTCATCGCCGGCAGCGACGAGCTGATCGAGACCCTGATCCAGTTCGCCCGGCCCTATATCTATACCACCAGCCAGCCGCCGGCGGTCGCCTGGGCGACCCTGGCCAGTCTGCGGCTGTTGCGTGAGGAAAGCTGGCGCCGTGAGCACCTGGCGCGGTTGATCGCACAGTTCCGTGCCGGCGCCAGCGCGCTTGGCCTGCAGTTGATGGACAGCCCGACACCGATCCAGCCATTGTTGATCGGTGACAGCGCACGGGCCCTGCAGTTGTCCGCCGGGCTGCGTCAGCGCGGCATCCTGATCACCGCAATCCGCCCACCCACGGTGCCGCAGGGGACCGCCCGCCTGCGCGTGACCCTGTCGGCGGCGCACAGCGAGGAGGATGTCGGGCGTCTGCTGGAAGCCCTGCAACAGACCCTGAACAGCCTGCCGGAGATGGAGCCATGAAACACATCACCCTGTTGCCGGGCTGGGCGCTGGCGCCGCAGACCATGCAACCCTTGCGTGCCGCGCTGCTCGAACGCCTGCCCGATACCAGCGTGGAGATCCTGCCGCTGCCGGCGATCCAGCTCTCCAGCCTGGAAACCGACCTCAGCAGCCTGGCCCAGCAGATCAGGCCGGGCGTGCTGGTCGGCTGGTCGCTGGGCGGCATGCTGGCGGTGCAGTTGCATCGGCGCTTTCCCGAGCACTTCACCCGGGTTGCCACCCTGGCCAGCAATGCCTGCTTCGTCGAGCGCCGGGACTGGCCGCAGGCCATGCCAACGGACACCTTCAAGGCCTTCTACCAGGACTTTCGCGACGCGCCGGAGAAAACCCTCAAGCGTTTCGCGCTATTGGTGGCCCAGGGCAGTCCGCAGGCCAGACAGCTGGCCAAGGCCCTGAGCTGGGACGGGCTGGATGCGCCGCAGCGCCTGCACGCCCTGGCGGTGCTCGGCATGCTCGATAATCGGGTAGTGCTGGCTCGCCCGCAGCAGCCCATGCTGCACTGCTTCGGCGCGCTGGACGCGCTGGTGCCGATAGCCGCCGCCGAGGCGATAGCCGCCCTGCATGAACCCTCGCGCCTGGCCGTCAATGACCAGGCCGGCCATGCCCTGCCGCTGGAGCAGCCACTGTGGCTGGCCGAGCAGATCGCCGGCTGGCTGGAGGCGCAGCATGCCTGAGCAGATGCTCGACAAGCGCCGGGTGGCCGAATCCTTCAGCCGCGCCGCTGCCACCTATGACCGGGCCGCCGCCCTGCAGCGCAGTGTCGGCAGCAACCTGCTGGCGCGCCTGCCGCAGAGCTTCGCACCGCGGGATATCATCGACCTGGGCTGCGGCACCGGCTACTTCAGCAGGGCACTGGCTGATCGCTGCCAGCGGCCGGTCATCGGCCTGGACCTGGCCGAAGGCATGCTGCGCCACGCCCGTCAGCTCAGCCCGGCGCTGCCCGGCTGGGTCGCCGCCGATGCCGAAGCACTGCCGCTGCGCAGCAGCTCGCAGGACCTGATCTTCTCCAGCCTGGCGTTGCAATGGTGTCCCGACCTGGCGCAGGCGCTGGCGGAGGCCTGGCGGGTGCTGCGCCCCGGCGGCTGCCTGGCCTTCAATACCCTGCTGGACGGCAGCCTGCATGAGCTGCGCAGCGCCTGGCAGGCGGTGGACGACTTTGTCCACGTCAACCGCTTCATGCCGCTGGATGAATTGCAGGCATTGCTGGCGGCGGCGGGCTTCGCCGACTGGCGCTGCCAGGTCGAGCAGCACGTGCTGTTCTATTCACGCCTGGGCGAACTGACCCAGGAGCTGAAATCCCTCGGCGCGCACAACCTCAATGCCGGCCGCCCCGCTGGCCTGACCGGCGCCGCGCGTGCACGCCGGCTGACCGCCGCCTATGAGGCCTTTCGCAGCGAGGCTGGCCTGCCAGCCACCTGGCAGGTGGCGCAGGTACTGATGTTCAAACCCGCCGCCAACTGATCCGGAGCCCCCATGTCCCAACGCTACTTCGTCACCGGTACCGATACCGAAATCGGCAAGACCACCATCGCCGCCGGTCTGCTGCACGCGGCGCGGCTGCGCGGCCTGAGCACCGCGGCGGTCAAACCGGTGGCCGCCGGTTGCGAGACCACCGTCGCCGGCCTGCGTAACGATGATGCCCTGGCGTTGCAGGCCGAATGCAATCCGCAGCTGGATTACGAGCTGCTCAATCCGGTGGCGCTGGCCCCGCCGATCGCGCCGCATATCGCCGCCCGCGAGGCAGGCCTGACGCTGACCGCCGGGCAACTGGCCGCTGCCTGCTCTCGGGTATTCGAGCGGGGCGCGCAGCTGACCCTGGTGGAGGGCGCTGGCGGCTGGCGAGTGCCGCTGAACGACCGGCAGACCCTGGCCGACCTGGCTATCGAGCTGGGTATCCCGGTGATTCTGGTGGTGGGGCTACGCCTGGGCTGCATCAACCACGCCTTGCTGACCGCCGAGGCGATCGCCGCCGATGGTCTGCGCCTGGCCGGCTGGGTGGCCAACCAGGTCGATCCGCAGATGGACCGCCAGCAGCACAACCTGCAGACCCTGCGCGAGCTGTTGCCGGCGCCCTGCCTGGGCGTGGTGCCGCGTATCGAGCCGCTCAGTGCGGCGGCGGTGGCTGCACACCTGCAGCTCGATACACTGATCGCTCCGACCAGCGGCATGTCATCCTGAGCGGGAATGTGCTTGAATTGGCATATTGCCACTATATGAGTCTGTGCCATGGCCTCGCTTGATCTGTTGTCCTCCGGCTTCGACGCCGTGCGTCAGGGCCAGTACCGTGCCAATACCGCTGCGGCAGAGATCGCCCGCGCCGGGGCCCCGACGAATCCGGCGGCAGCGGGTGCCATTCCCCTGCAACCGGCGACCGGACAGCCGGCGGCCAGTACCCGGGTAGACAGCAACCGCCCGGTGAACCTGGCCAACAGCCTGGTGGAACTGCAGCAGGCCCAGCGCGAGGTCGAGGCGGGCGCGGCGATCATCGACACCGCCGATGAAGCACTGGGCACCCTGATCGATATTCACGCCTGATTTCAGGTCCGTTTTTGCTGTTTTTCCGGGCTCTCCGGGCTCTCCGGGTTATGGGTGGGAGCGGCGCCTCGCCGCGATGGAGGTGCCGCTGAGTGGTCTGCTATCGCGGCGGGGCGCCGCTCCTACAATCAATCCCCCCAACATCTTCCTTCCTGTAGGAAAACCATACAAGCCCCGCCCCGGGGCGATACGGACCAGCCGCCGCTGCCAAACTGCAGGCAAACCCTCGGTCCCCCAGCCCCTTTATCCCCCGACCTCGCACCTTTATTGCTACTCTCCCTGATGCGCATTCCCCGGTTTTTCATCCGCCGGGGCTTGACAATGCCAGGCGTGAAACGTAAGTTTCAAACACGTGTTTGAATGGGCCGTCCGGCTCGTCGCCGTTCCGAATCCTGAAATAATCGTTGAGGTCAGTACCCATGCCAGAATACAAGGCTCCCCTGCGCGACATCCGTTTCGTACGCGACGAAGTACTGGGTTATGCAGAACACTACAGCAGCCTGCCGGGATGCGAAGACGCTACTCCCGACATGATCGATGCCATTCTCGACGAGGGTGCCAAGTTCTGCGAACAGGTGATCGCACCGCTGAACCGTGTTGGCGATACCGAGGGCTGCACCTGGTCCCCCGAGGGCGTGAAGACCCCGACCGGCTTCAAGGAAGCCTACGCCCAGTTCGTCGAAGGTGGCTGGCCGAGCCTGTCGCTGGACCCCGAGTACGGCGGCCAGGGCCTGCCCGACTCGCTGGGCCTGACCCTGAGTGAAATGGTTGGCCAGGCCAACTGGTCCTGGGGCATGTATCCCGGTCTGTCGCATGGCGCGATGAACACCATCGAAGCCCACGGCACCGAAGAGCAGAAGCAGATCTACCTGACCAAGCTGATTTCCGGCCAGTGGACCGGCACCATGTGCCTGACCGAGCCGCATTGCGGTACCGACCTGGGCATGCTGCGCACCAAGGCCGAGCCGGCCGACGATGGCAGCTACCGCATTTCCGGTACCAAGATCTTCATCTCCTCCGGTGAGCACGACATGGCCGAGAACATCGTCCATATCGTTCTTGCGCGCCTGCCCGATGCACCGGCCGGCACCAAGGGTATTTCCCTGTTCATCGTGCCCAAGGTGCTGCCGAATGCCGAGGGTGAGAATGGCGAACGCAACGCGGTGACCTGTGGCTCGCTGGAGCACAAGATGGGCATCCACGGCAACGCCACCTGCGTGATGAACTTCGACGGCGCCACCGGCTTCCTGATCGGGCCGCCGAACAAGGGCCTGAACGCCATGTTCACCTTCATGAACACCGCGCGCCTGGGTACCGCTCTGCAGGGCCTGGCCCATGCCGAAGTGGCCTTCCAGGGTGGCATCAAGTATGCCCGCGAGCGCCTGCAGATGCGTGCCCTGAGTGGCCCGAAGGCACCGGACAAGCCCGCTGACCCGATCATCGTGCACCCGGACGTGCGGCGCATGCTGCTGACCATGAAGGCCTTCGCCGAGGGCAACCGTGCCATGGTGTACTTCACTGCCAAGCAGGTGGACATCATCAAGCGCAGCCAGGACGAGGAACAGAAGAAGCTGGCCGACTCCCTGCTGGCGTTCCTGACGCCGATCGCCAAGGCGTTCATGACCGAAGTGGGCTTTGAAGCGGCCAACCATGGTGTGCAGATCTACGGTGGCCACGGCTTCATTTCCGAGTGGGGCATGGAGCAGAACGTGCGTGATTCGCGCATTTCCATGCTCTATGAAGGTACCACCGGCATCCAGGCGCTGGACCTGCTGGGCCGCAAGGTACTGATGACCCAGGGTGCCACCCTGCAGAACTTCACCAAGATTGTGCACAAGTTCTGCAAGACCCAGGAAGGCAACGAATCCATCCAGGAATTCGTCGGCCCGCTGGCGACCCTGAACAAGGAATGGGCTGACCTGACCATGAAGGTCGGCATGGCCGCGATGAAGGACCGCGAGATGGTCGGTGCCGCGTCGGTGGATTACCTGATGTACTCCGGCTACGTCTGCCTGGCCTACTTCTGGGCCGACATGGCCCGCGTCGCCGCCGAGAAACTGGCTGCCGGCACCGGTGACGAAGCCTTCTACAAGGCCAAGCTGCAGACTGCGCGCTTCTACTACCAGCGCATCCTGCCGCGCACCCGCGCCCACGTCGAAGCCATGCTGTCCGGTTCCGCCAACCTGATGGATATGGACGAAGAGAACTTCTCGCTGGGCTATTGATAGCTGGCGTTGAGTGATCAACAAGGCCGCCTCCGGTAACGGGGGCGGCCTTTTTTGCAATTACGGTCTGTTTATAGGGTTGTCGAGCACCTGCTCGACGACAGAGGGGGAC
The DNA here is from genome assembly GCF_014219065.1 of Halopseudomonas xiamenensis. GTDB lineage: Bacteria > Pseudomonadota > Gammaproteobacteria > Pseudomonadales > Pseudomonadaceae > Halopseudomonas > Halopseudomonas xiamenensis. The sequence goes on along the minus strand of NZ_JACLGO010000034.1, from coordinate 32,863 downwards.
TGACGGCAAGATCGCCGGCGTAGCGCCGGTGCGCTACACCCCGAAAAGCGGCCGGCTACGCCGCTCTACCATCCCAGGCCAACCGCACTCCACTGAACTGCCAGCGCGCGCCCGCCGGAAAGAAATTGCGATACGAAGCCCGGCTATGCCTGGCCGGGGTGGCGAGCGAGCCGCCGCGCAATACCATCTGGTTGATCATGAACTTGCCGTTGTACTCACCGACCGCTCCGGCAGCGGGGCGGAAGCCGGGGTAGGGCAGGTAGGCGCTGTTGCACCACTGCCAGACCTCATCGAACAGGCCATGCAGCAGCCCGCCCTGGGTTGCCGCGTGCTCCCATTCGGCCTCGGTTGGCAGGCGGGCATCGGCCCAGCGCGCATAGGCATCGGCCTCGTAGAAGCTGACATGGCTCAGGCTGGCGTCGGTGGCCAGGGGTTGCAGGCCATGCAGGGTGAATACCTGCCAGCCGCTATCGCTGTGCTGCCAATACAGCGGCGCCTGCCAGCCTTCGGCGCAGACCTGGTCCCAGCCATCCGACAGCCACAGCTCGGGACGCTGATAGCCGCCGTCGCGGATAAAGGCCAGGTACTCGCCGTTGTTCACATTGCGGCTGGCCAGTTGGAAGGGTTCGAGCCAGACCCGGTGCCGTGGTCCTTCATTGTCATAGTGGAAGCCGTTACCGGCATGGCCGATCTCGACCAGACCGCCTGCGAAGGCGACGGGCTCGGCAAGCAGACGGCCATGCCCGGTCACCGCCTGGTCGGGGCCGGTATCGCGCCAGGCCGGACTCAACGGGTTGCGGGAGAAATGATGCTTGAGATCGGTGAGGATCAGTTCCTGGTGCTGCTGTTCATGATTGAGCCCCAGTTCCACCAGCGCCAGCATGGCCTGGGGAAAGTCCGGGGAAGACAGGGCTTCACGCATATGGGTATCCACATGCTGGCGATAGGCGAGGATCTGATCCAGTGATGGCCGTGACAGCATGCCCCGTTCGGGCCGTGCATGGCGCGGGCCTATGCCCACGTAGTAGGAGTTGAACAGTACCGCGAAGGCGTCATCGAAGCGCGCTGGCGGTGTCGGCAGAGCGGACAGGATGAAAGTCTCGAAGAACCAGCTGGTATGGGCCAGATGCCATTTTATCGGGCTGGCCTCGGCCATCGACTGCAGCTGGCAGTCCTCCGCGCTGAGCCCCTCGATCAGCTGCATGCTGTAGTCGCGTACACTGTGGTAGCGCGACTGCAACACGCTTGCCTCGGCCGGTGGTGGCTGCAGGGTCATGCCTGCGGCTCCGCCAGGAACACGCCGAACCAGTGGCGCGGATCGGTCCACAGCTGCTGCCGGGCAAAGCCGGCCTCGGCCAGCAGGGTGCTGAAACCGGTGGTGGTGTACTTGTGGGAATATTCGGTGAGGATATGCTCGCCGCGCTGGAACTGGCGCACCGCGGTACTGCCCAGCCGTACGGTTTGCGGACTGTTGGCCACCAGGCGCATTTCGATGCGGCAGTTACGTGGGTCGTAGACCGCCTGGTGGCGAAAGGCGGTGGGATCGAAGTCCGCCGGCAGCAACTGGTTGACCACCTCCAGCACGTTCAGGTTGAATGCGGCGGTGACGCCCTCGGCATCGTCATAGGCGGCCTCGAGGATGTGGCTGGGCTTGACCAGGTCAACGCCAATCAGCAACTGCCCGTGCTCGCCACAGTGCCGGCGGATGCCGCGCAGCAGGCGCAGGGCATCGGTGCGGGCGAAGTTGCCGATCGATGAGCCGGGATAGAAGAACACCGGCGGGCTGTCGGGGTCTTCGGCGAGCAGCCGGCGCAGGTCGAGGCGCCGGGTGAAATCGCTGACCACGCCGACGCATTCCAGTTCGGGATGGCCATCGGCGATGTCGGCCAGGCAGGCCTGCAGGAAGTCGCCGGCGATATCGACGCCGATCAGCCTGGCCGGAGTGATGTGCTCCAGCCAGCGGCGCGACTTGCTGCAGTCGCCACAGCCCAGGTCGATCCATTGTGCATGCCCGGTCAGCGCGGCGCTGATTTCATCGGCGCACTGCTCGAATATGGCCGCTTCGGTGCGGGTGGGGTAGTACTCATCGAGCTGGCAGATGCGGGTGAACAGCTCGCAGCCGCGGTCATCGTAGAAGTATTTGGGGTTGATGCAGGCCTGTGGTTGCAACAGCCCATCGAGCAGTTGCCGGTGTTCGTGGTCCTGATCAGGCGGTAGCAGATTTTCCAGACGGGGCAGGGGCGTGGCTATATTCACGGCGAATCCTGTGCTTGGGGGTCTCCTTGAACCTAGCACAGTCGCCCGGGAACGCCATTCAGGATGACGGAAGGGCAACCCGGTGGCACCGACGCGCCACCGAGCCCAGGGCCATCAGTCGGCGTGTTCCGCCACTTCGCGAATCAGCTTGAACAGTTTGCGCGCCGCGGCCGGCGGCTTGTTCTCGGCGGCTTCCTTGCTTGCCTGACGCACCAGTTGGCGGATGGTCTGGCGGTCGGCGTTGGGGTAGGCATCGATGAATGCCTGCTGTTCTTCCGGGTTGCCGGTGAGCAGGCGATCACGCCAGCGCTCCAGCTGGTGGAAGTATTGCGCATGGGCCTGGCTGCTGCTGTCGAGGCGGTCGACGTAGGCCTGGATCGCCTCGATATCCGGTTGTTCGCGCACCAGCTTGCCGACAAAACTGAGGTGGCGCTTGAGGGCGCCGCGGGCGGTATGGCGGTGAGCTTCTTCCAGGGCGGCGCGCAGCTTGTCGGTCAGCTCCAGCTTGTCCAGCTGTGTGGGTTTGAGTTCGACCAGGCGGCGGCCCAGCTCCTGGAACGCATGCATCTCGCGTTTGACCTGGCTCTTGCTCTTTTCGTCTTCCTGCTGGCCGTCGTCGTGTTCTTCTGGAAAATCTGTCATGGTTGCCGCCCGTGCGCCGGTTCTGTTCAATGCGCCATGATACCCGTTCACAGGGTGTCTGTCCGGGGTACAATGCGCGTCTACGAGGAGATCTTATGACCGAACAGCTTCCCGACCAGCAGCACGATGACCCCCAGGCCCTGTGCCGGATGCTCGAACAGCGAGTGGCCTTCATCCTCGACGAAGCCCGTCGCCAGGGCGCTTCGGCCTGCGAGGTGGCGGTCAGCCAGAATACCGGGCTGTCCGTCGGTGTGCGCCAGGGCGAGGTGGAGACGGTCGAACTCAACCGCGACCAGGGCTTCGGCATCACCCTGTATCTGGATCAGCGCAAGGGCTCGGCGAGCACCTCGGATACGTCCGACGAGGCCATCCGTTCCACTGTCGAGGCGGCACTGGCGATCGCCCGCAATACCTCGCCCGACCCCTGTTCCGGTCTGGCCGAGGCTGAGCTGATGGCGCATGATCTGCCCGATCTGGACCTGTACCACCCCTGGGCGCTGGATGCCGAGGCGGCGATCGAGCGTGCCCTGGCCTGCGAGGCGGCGGCGCTGGCGGTTGATCCACGGCTGAGCAGCGACAGTGCCAATATCAGCAGCCAGCAGGGCTGCCGGGTCTACGGCAACAGCCATGGCTTCATCGGCAGCTCGCTGGGTTCGCGGCACAGCGCGTCTGCGGTGCTGATCGTCAATACCGATGAAGGCATGCAGCGCGACTACTGGTATACGGTCGACCGCCGCGGTGACCGGCTGATGGGTACCGAGGCGCTGGGCCGCAAGGCGGCGGAGCGGACCCTGGCGCGGGTCGGTGCCAGGCCGGTGAAGACCGCACGGGTGCCGGTGCTGTTCGCCGCCGACCAGGCCGCGGGCCTGCTCGGGCACCTGATCGGCTCGATTTCCGGTGGTGCGGTGTACCGCCAGTCGACCTTCCTGTTGGATGCCATGGGCAGCCAGGTGTTTCCCGAGTGGGTGCATATCGATGAGCGCCCGCATCTGCGCCAGGCGCTGGGCAGCGCCGCGTTCGATGGCGACGGGCTGGCTACGCGGGAACAGGCGTTCATTCGCGAGGGTATTCTGCAGAGCTGGGTGCTGAGCACCTATTCCGCACGGCGGCTGAAGCTGTCGAGCACCGCCAATGCCGGTGGCGTGCACAATCTGCATATCGGCTCCAATGCCGGGGATCTGTCGGCCTTGCTGCAGGAGATGGGTACCGGCCTGCTGGTCACCGAGCTGATGGGGCAGGGCGTCAATGGCGTGACCGGGGACTATTCCCGGGGCGCTGGTGGCTTCTGGGTGGAAAACGGTGTGATCAGTCATCCGGTACGCGAGGTGACCATCGCCGGTAACCTGCGGGATATGTTCCGCAATCTGCGCTGCGTGGGCTCGGATATCGAACGGCGTGGCAACTACCTCACCGGCAGTTGGTTGGTGGACGGTATGACCGTTGGGGGTGCCTGAGGCGCTCCATTATCCCCACCCCGTCGTCGCGCAGGCGCGCGACAACCCGAAAGGCCGGTCCGCGTTCAGGCGCTACGCCTGCTGCCGGTGAGGAAGTGGGGTGTCGCTCAGTTGGTGGCTGGGGCTACTCGCCTTCGCCGAAATAGTCATTGATCAGGCAGACCAGGTCCTCCATGGCCTGTTCGGCCTGCTCGCCTTCGCAGCAGATGCACAGCTCGGTGCCCTTGCTCGCCGCCAGCATCATGACCTGCATGATGCTCTTGCCATCGACCATGCGCTGCTCATCACCGCCGACCTGCACGCTGCAGCCATGCTGCTTGGCCACGTTGACGAACTTGGCGGCGGCGCGGGCATGCAGGCCGAGCTTGTTGATGATCTGGACGCGTTGGATCAGTTGACTCATGGCAGGTCACGGTGGCGAATCAGGAGGTTGGAGGAGTGCACGCTCAGCTCCCGGACCAGCCGCTCGGCGATATACACCGAGCGGTGATGGCCACCGGTGCAGCCGATGCCGATGCTCATGTAGCTGCGTTCGCCGGCGGCATAGCGCGGCAGCCACTTCTGCAGGAAGTGGAAGATGTCCTGGTACATGTCCTGCACATCGGGTTCGGCATCCAGGTAGTCGCAGATCTGCTTGTCTTTGCCGGAGAACGGGCGCAGGTCGGGCTTCCAGTAGGGGTTGGGCAGGCAGCGCACGTCGAATACCAGGTCGGCATCCACCGGCACGCCGCGCTTGAAGCCGAACGACTGGATGAGAATCGAGGGGCTGTTGCTCTGGCTGCTCAGCAGGCGCTGCTTGAGCAGGTCGCGCAGCTGGTACAGGGTCAGGTGGCTGGTATCGATCTTCAGGCTGGCCAGGTCGATGATGGGTTCGAGCACCTTCAGCTCGGCGGCGATCGCCTCGCCCAGTGACAGGTTGCCATCGGTCAGCGGATGCTTGCGGCGGGTTTCCGAGAAGCGCTTGATCAGCACCTCGTCGGTGGCGGCGAGGAACAGCACATCGCAGTGGATACCGGCATCGCGCACCTGCTTGAGCAGCTCGGGAAAGCGCTGCAGATCGCTGGGCAGGTTGCGCGCATCGATGCTGATGGCCACCTTCGGCAGGCTCAGGTCGGTATTGTTGGCCTGCCTGGCCAGTTCCGGCAGCAGGCCGGCCGGCAGGTTGTCTATGCAGTAGAAACCATTGTCTTCCAGCAGATGCAAAGCGGTACTCTTGCCGGAGCCGGAGCGTCCGCTGACGACCACCAGGCGCATGTCATCAGTCTCCGTTGGCGCCAACCATGACCCGGTACAGGGCCTGTGCATCCGGCGCCTGTCGCAGTGCCTCGCGCAACTCTTCCTGGTCAAGTTTTTCGGCCAGCATCTTGAGTATCTGCAGGTGCTGCTCGGTGGCCTCATGGGGCACCAGCAGGACGAAGATCAGGTCGACGGGCTCACCGTCGAGGGAGTCGAAATCGATCCTGCTGTCGAGTTGCAGCAGGGCCCCCACCGCCTCGGTGCATTGCTCCAGGCGACAGTGGGGAATGGCGATGCCGTTGCCGAAGCCGGTCGAGCCGAGTTTTTCCCGGGCGATCAGGCTTTCGTAGACGACATCCGAATCCAGGTGGGTGTGCTGGGCGATCAACTTGCCGATCAGCTCCAGCACGCGTTTCTTGGAGCCCCCCTGCACTGCCGCGAAGGTGAGCTGGGGGGAGAGTATTTGACTTATTTGCATGGTTCGCTGCTTGGACTTACCGGTCGTTGACGCCTTGTTGGCGGCCAATGTGTTTTTCCTTGTGCTTGATCAGCTGGCGGTCCAGACGGTCGACCAGCAGGTCAATGGCGGCATACATATCAGTGTGCTGCGCTTCGGCAACCAGATCGTTGCCGGCAATGTGCAGCGTACCTTCGGCCTTTTGCTGCAGTTTGTCCACTTCCAAGGTGATCTGGGCACTGATGATCTTGTCGAAGTGCCGCTCCAGGCGCGCCATCTTCTCGGTCACATAGTCACGCAGAGCATCTGTCACATCGAGTTGGAGACCAGTAATTTTCATTTGCATAACACTTCTCCTGATTGGCTTGATGAACCGGGGTAGCTTGTCCAGTTACCCCCATGGTGCCACTTCTTGTGTTCGCTTTCATTGACCCAGGTCGATTCAGACCAGCCGTTTGCGTTCGCTCGATGGCGCGATGTTGAGCGATTCGCGATATTTGGCGATGGTCCTCCGCGCCACATGGATGCCTTGTTCCTCCAGTAAACCAGCGATCTTGCTGTCACTCAATGGTTTCTTCGGGTTTTCTGCCGCCACCAGTTTCTTGATCAGCGCGCGGATGGCGGTGGAGGAGAATTCACCGCCCTCGCTGGTGCTGACGTGGCTGGAGAAAAAGTACTTGAGCTCGAAGATGCCGCGTGGGGTGTGCATGTATTTCTGCGTGGTCACCCGCGAGATGGTCGACTCGTGCATGCCCACCGCCTCGGCGATATCGTGCAGTACCAGCGGCTTCATGGCCTCTTCGCCGTGTTCGAGAAAGCCGCGCTGGTGCTCGACGATCTGCGTGGCCACCTTCATCAGCGTCTCGTTGCGGCTCTGCAGGCTCTTGATGAACCAGCGTGCTTCCTGCAGGTGGTTGCGCAGATAAGTATTGTCCTCGCTGCTGTCGGCGCGCTTGACCATGGACGCGTACTGGCTGTTGACCCGTACCCGCGGCGCGGCTTCCTGGTTCAGCTCGACGATCCAACGGTTCTGGTCGCGGCGCACGATGACGTCGGGTATCACGTACTCGGCCTCGCCGGAGGCGATTTCCCCACCGGGACGCGGGTTGAGTGTCTGGATCAGCGCGATCACCTCGCGCAACTGGTCTTCCTTGAGCCGGGTGCGCCGCATCAGTTGGGCGAAATCGCGGCTGCCGAGCAGCTCCAGGTAATCGCGCACCACGCGCTTGGCCTGCTCCAGCATCGGCGTGCTGTCGGGCAGCTGGCGCAATTGCAGGTGCAGGCATTCGCTCAGGTTGCGGGCGCCGACGCCGACCGGCTCGAACTGCTGGATGCGGTGCAGCACCATCTCGATCTCGTCCAGCTCCACGCCCAGTTCCGGGTCGAGGGAGGCCTGGATGTCTTCCAGAGACTCCTCCAGGTAGCCGTCGGCGTTGATACCATCGATCAGCGCGATGGCGATCTGGTGATCGGTATCCGACAGCGGCAGCAGGTTGAGCTGCCATTCGAGATGACTCTGCAGGGTCTCGTCGCTGCTGGTGCGCGAGGTGAAATCCCAGTCCTCGTCATCCGAGCTGGGCAGGGAGCTGGCGGAGGTCTGGTAGATATCCTCCCACTGGGTGTCGACCGGCAGTTCGCTGGGGATCTGCTCGTTCCAGTTGCCTTCTTCCTCGCTGTGGCTGTGCTGGTCTATGACATCCAGTGCCGCCGGCTCGGGCAGGGCGGTGGCAGGTGCATCCTCGTCGCCGCCGGCGTTGTCCGCGGTATTGGAGGAGTAGTCATCCTCGCCATCGTCCGCCATTTCCAGCAGCGGATTGGCTTCCAACGCCTCCTGCACCTCCTGCTGGAGGTCGAGGCTGGACAGCTGAAGCAGTCGGATGGCTTGCTGCAGCTGCGGTGTCATCGTCAGCTGCTGCCCCATCTTGAGGACGAGCGTTGGTTTCATAGTGTGTCGCGATGTGCCTTGTTCATTTCAAGCCATTGATGAGCAAAATAAAATCATGGCCAATTGCCCGCTAGCATGCCTGAAATCCGACGGTTTTCACAGGCGGAAGGCATGCCCCAGATACACATCGCGTACCAGCTGGTTGGCGAGCACGGCTTCGGCATTCCCTTCGGCGATGATATGGCCATCGTTGACGATGTACGCCTTGTCGCAGATATCCAGGGTCTCACGCACATTATGGTCGGTAATCAGCACACCGATACCCTTGTCCTTGAGATGCTCGATGATCTGCTTGATGTCGTTGACCGAGATTGGGTCGACCCCGGCGAACGGCTCGTCGAGCAGGATGAACTGCGGGTCGGTGGCCAGTGCACGGGCGATTTCCGCTCGCCGGCGTTCACCACCGGACAGGCTCATGCCGAGATTGTCACGCAGGTGGTGGATGTGGAATTCACGCAGCAGCGAGTCGAGCTTGCCCTCACGGCCCTGGCGGTTCAGGTCCTTGCGCGTCTGCAGGATCGCCATGATGTTGTCGGCCACGCTGAGCTTGCGGAAGATCGAGGCCTCCTGCGGCAGGTAGCCGATACCCTGGCGCGCCCGGCCATGCATGGGCAGGCGGGTGACGTCCTGCTCGTTGATCAGGATGTTGCCGTGATCGGCCTTGACCAGCCCGACGATCATGTAGAAACAGGTGGTCTTGCCGGCACCATTGGGGCCGAGCAGACCGACCACCTCGCCGCTGTTGATCGACAGCGAGACGTCCTGCACGACCTTGCGTGACTTGTAGGATTTGGCCAGGTGGCGTGCTTCAAGTTTCGTCATTGGTCGCCGGCTCGGTACGCTTGCGTGGCTGGATGATGATTTCAATACGCTCGGCGGTGTCGTCATCACCGCTGCTGGCGCGGCCGGCATCCACTACCTGGCGCTGGATGTCATAGCTCACGCGCTGGCCCTGGAAGGTGTTGCCGGCCTGCTCGAGAAAGGCCTGGTCGATCAGCACCACGCGCTCGACGTCGGCATGGTATTCGATGGTCAGTGCGCGGGCGTCCACCGGCTTGCTGTCCGCATCCGGGGTCTGCCGGTAGGTGGCTGGCGAGCCCTGGGCGACGATCTTGCTGACCTCGCCGGCCTGGTCGGTATTCAGCGTGACGCGGCTGCCGGTCAGGCGCATGCTGCCCTGGGTGATGATGACATTGCCGCTGTACACGGCGGTGTTGCGACGATCATCCAGGGTCGCCGAGTTGGCCTGGATGCGAATCGGTTGGCTGGCGTCATCAGGCAGCGCCATCACTGGCGCGGCAACGCCGGCCAGCAGGGCAAGACAGAGGGTTCTAACGCGCTTCATGTTCGCCTCTTACGTTGGACAGCAGCTCGATGCGGCCGTCGTTGAAGTTAGCTTGCATACCGGTGGCCGTGGTCACGCCGCCGGCTTCGATCCTGACGCTGCGGTCGGTCTCGGCATAGTGGCGGCTGGGAAAGACACTCAGCGCCGGCGTCGACAGGCGCCGAGCCGGTTGGCCGGCCAATGGCTGTTCGATGATCACATTCTGGCTCAGTTCGACGCGTTCGCCGTCGGCACTGACCTCGCCGTAGCGGGCACGCAGGTTCCAGGGTTGCTGGTCGCCCTCGCGGTAATACACCAGCCTGGGCTCATCCAGCTCGGTGATGTCCTCGCCAACCTGGTGGGCGGCGCGGATGCTGGTCAAGTCATAGGCTGGTTGGCCCTGCTCGTTGAGCTGGCGAATCCGCGGGTTGTCCATGAAGAAGTCCGGCTGCAGCGGGTCCTGCACCAGTTGCGGGGTGAAGCTGGCCGGGCGAATGTTCCAGTAGCCCACCGCCAGCGCCAGAACCACGGCCAGCAGTACCAGTCCACCGGTGACCAGGTAGCGCGGAATCTTCACAGGTAGGCCGCCTGGGCTGCGTCCAGGGTGCCCTGGGCGCGCATGATCAGTTCGCAGAACTCCCGCGCTGCACCGGCGCCACCGGCGTTGACGGTCACCCCGTGGGCATGTTCGCGGACGAAGCCGTCGGCGCTGGCCACCGCCATGCCCAGCCCGACCCGGCGCATGACCGGCAGGTCCGGCAGGTCATCACCGAGGAAGGCGATCTGCTCCAGCTCCACCGGTACCCGCTGGCGCAGCTCGGCCAGCGCGGTGAGCTTGTCCTCGCGCCCCTGGATCAGGTGCTGGATACCCAGGTTGGCGGCGCGGCGTTCCACCAGCGGTGAGTTGCGACCGCTGATGATCGCGGTCTGCACACCGGAGGCGATCAGCAGCTTGATGCCGTGGCCGTCCAGGGTGTTGAACGACTTGAACTCGGTACCATCGGGCATGAAGTACAGGCGGCCGTCGGTGAGTACGCCGTCCACATCGAAGATCGCCAGGCGAATATCCCGGGCGCGTTCCAGCAGAGTCAGTTCAGGTTTCATACCACCCCCGCACGCAACAGGTCATGCATGTTCAGGGCGCCGACCGGCAGACCCTGCTCGTTGACCACGAACAGCCCGCTGATCTTGCTGTCCTCCATCACCTTCAGCGCCTCGGCAGCCAGTACCCCCTGGCGCACGGTCTTGCAGCGCGGGGTCATGACCTGCTCGATGCGCGCATTGCGGATATCGACATCCTGATCCAGGGTGCGGCGCAGGTCACCGTCGGTGAAGACACCGACCAGCACGCCCTGGTCGTCGGTGATGCCGGTCAGGCCAAGGCCCTTGCGGGTCATTTCCAGCAGCGCGTCGCGCAGTGGCACGGCCGGTGATACCAGCGGCATCTGCGTACCGCTGTGCATGATGTCGTCGACCAGCAGCAACAAGCGCCGGCCGAGGCTGCCGCCGGGATGGGAGAAGGCGAAATCCTCGGCGCTGAAGCCGCGCGCCTCGAGCAGCGCGATGGCCAGGGCGTCGCCCATGACCAGCGCGGTGGTGGTGCTGGAGGTCGGTGCCAGGTTCAGCGGGCAGGCTTCCTGTTCGACGCCGGTATCCAGGTTGGCCACGGCGGCGCGGGCCAGGGTCGAGTCGGGGTTGCCGGTGATGCTGACCAGCGGAATGCCGAGGCGCTTGATCAATGGCAGCAGGGTCACCACCTCGGCGGTATTGCCGGAATTGGACAGGGCGATGACCACGTCCTGGCGGGTGATCATACCCATGTCACCATGGCTGGCCTCGCCGGGGTGCACGAAGAAGGCCGGTGAACCGGTACTGGCCAGTGTCGCGGCGATCTTGCGGCCAACATGCCCGGACTTGCCCATGCCAGTGACCACGATGCGCCCGGGGCACTCGATGAGCGTGGCGCAGGCCGTATCGAAATGGCCTTCGAGCCGGCCCAGCAGGCTGTCGACGGCGTCACGTTCGAGGCGAATGGTGCGCTGGGCTGAAGCTGTGTAATCGAATTCTGGCATGGTCTTTGATTTCTGTTGAGCAGTCAGCGCGGAGTATAGCGTTTTGTGACGCTCAACTCATCTGTGCTGTCTCCCACTGTGGAGATATTCCCGAACTTCCTGGAGGGCGCCGCTTGTGGTGATGTTGGTGTTGTTGGTGGTGGGAGCGCCGCCCCGGCGCGATAGCGGGCTGCCCGCAAACCCATCGCCGCGGGGCGCGGCTCCCACAGCGCGGCTCCCACAGGTTGATCAGACATCGTCATTGCGAGGAGCGAAGTGACGTGGCAATCCATGGCCCCGAAGCAGCCAGCCATCTCTGGGAACACAAAATGAAAGATGCCCAGCTTGGGCTGCATCCGCCGAACTGGTATATTACTCCGTTCATTTTTCCGTCATTGCGTCGGTCAACAGGTAAGGCCACCCAACACTATGCCCGAATCATCGGATTTCATCGTCGATCTGCAGCAGGTCACCTTCAGCCGGGGTGAGCGGATTATCTTCAATAATGTAGACATCCGTATTCCCCGCGGCAAGATCACCGGCATCATGGGGCCGTCCGGTTGTGGCAAGACCACCCTGTTGCGGCTGATCGGCGCGCAGTTGCGTCCGGACAGCGGCGCCATCCTGGTCAACGGCGAGGATATCCCCCGGCTCGGTCGCGAGGAGCTGTTCGCCGCGCGCCAGCACATGGGCATGCTGTTCCAGAGCGGCGCGCTGTTCACCGACCTGAATGTGTTCGAGAACGTCGCCTTCCCGCTGCGGGTGCATACCAAGCTGCCGGAAGACATGATCCGCGATATCGTCCTGCTCAAACTGCAGGCGGTCGGCCTGCGTGGCGCCAACCAGCTGATGCCCGACGAGCTGTCCGGTGGCATGAAGCGGCGGGTGGCGCTGGCCCGGGCGATTGCCCTGGACCCCGAGCTGATGATGTATGACGAACCGTTCGTCGGCCAGGACCCGATCTCCATGGGGGTGCTGGTACGCCTGATCCGCCTGCTCAACGATGCGCTCGGGCTGACCAGCATCGTGGTGTCCCACGACCTGGCGGAAACCGCCAGCATCGCCGACTACCTGTACGTGGTGGGCGATGGCCAGGTGCTGGGGCATGGCAAGCCGGACGAGTTGATGAACTCCGATAACCCGCGCATTCGCCAGTTCATGCAGGGCGAGCCGGATGGCCCGGTGCCGTTCCACTTCCCGGCGACGGACTATGTGGATGACCTGTTGCAGAAGGAGCGCAAGCGTTGAGCAGTCTCGTGGATAGGGTGGCATCGCTGGGCCGGGTCGGCCTGGATGTGGTGGCCGCCATCGGCCGTTCCGGCATCTTCCTGTTCCAGGCGCTGGCCGGACGCTCGCGCTACGGCAATGGCTTCAGCCTGCTGCTCAAGCAGCTGTATGCAGTGGGTGTGCTGTCGCTGGCGATCATCATCGTCTCCGGCATCTTCATCGGCATGGTGCTGGCGCTGCAGGGCTACAACATTCTCAAGGACTACGGCTCCGAGCAGGCGGTCGGGCAGATGGTCGCCCTGACCCTGCTGCGTGAACTGGGCCCGGTGGTCACCGCGTTGCTGTTCGCCGGGCGTGCCGGTTCCGCGCTGACCGCCGAGATCGGCCTGATGAAGGCCACCGAGCAGCTGTCGAGCCTGGAAATGATTGGCGTCGATCCGCTCAAGTACGTGATCGCGCCGCGCCTGTGGGCCGGCTTCATCTCCATGCCGCTGCTGTCGCTGATCTTCTGCGTGGTCGGTATCTGGGGTGGCGCCATGGTCGCGGTGGACTGGCTGGGCGTCTATTCCGGCTCCTACTGGTCCAACATGCAGAATTCGGTGCTGTTCGGCGCCGATGTGCTCAATGGCCTGATCAAGGCCGTGGTCTTCGCTGTGGTGGTGACCTGGATCGCGGTGTTCCAGGGCTATGATTGCGAACCGACTTCCGAAGGCATCAGCCGGGCGACCACCCGTACTGTTGTCTATGCCTCCCTGGCCATCCTGGGCCTGGATTTCATTCTCACCGCTTTGATGTTTTGATCTGCCAAGGAAACTGCCATGCGCACCCGTAAACTGGAACTGACTGTCGGCCTGTTCATCCTGGCTGGATTGCTGGCCCTGCTGATACTCGCCCTGCGCGTCAGTGGCCTGACCCTGAGCACCAATGGTGACACCTATACCGTGTATGCCCACTTCGACAACGTTTCCGGTCTGACCGCACGTTCCAAGGTGACCATGGCCGGTGTGACCATCGGCCAGGTCAAACGCATCACCTTTGACAAGAACCGCTATACCGGCCTGGTCGAGATGACCATCAACTCCGATGTGGACACCCTGCCGGCCGACAGCACCGCCTCGATCGTCACCGCCGGCCTGCTGGGCGAGAAGTACATCGGCATTTCCGTGGGCGGTGATGACCTGGTGCTGGCCGATGGTGACGAGATCCTCGATACCCAGTCGGCACTGGTGCTTGAGGAACTGATCGGCCGCTTCTTGCTCAATACCGTCAGCAAAGACGACTAACAGGAGAAAAACATGCGCAACTTCATGACATGGGCAATGGCTCTGCTGCTGAGCACGCCACTGCTGGCCCAGGCTGCGGCCGCCACCCCGCACCAGGTGGTGGAAGATACCTCCGTGCGGGTCATGGAAGTGCTCAATGCCAACCGCGAGCTTTACAAGCAGGATTCCAATGCCTTTCTCGAAGGCCTCAACGAAGTGCTCGACCCGGTGGTGGATTTCCAGGGCATCGCCCGGAGCGTGATGACCGTGCGTTACAGCCGCAGCGCCAGCGAGGAGCAGATGAATCGTTTCATCGATACCTTCAAGCGCAGCATGGTCGAGTTCTACGGCAATGCCCTGCTCGAATTCGACAGCGGCAACATCACCGTACTGCCGCCGGCCAAGGGCTCGCAGCAGACCGATGAGCGTGCCAGTGTGAATATGGAAGTGCGGGCCAACAACGGCAACGTCTATCCGGTCACCTACACCATGGTCAATCTCGATGGGCAGTGGAAAGTGCGCAACGTGATCGTCGAAGGCATCAATATCGGCCTGCTGTTCCGTGACCAGTTCGCCCAGGCCATGCAGGCCAACCGCAACGACCTGGATGCGGTGATCGCCAACTGGGGCAGTGTGGTTGCCGAGTCCCGCGAGATTGTTGAAAAAGAGGCCGGCGAGTGAAGGCACGTCTGCTGCGTGATGCCGAACGGCTGCGACTGGAAGGCGAGCTGGACTTCGTCAGCGCCATAGCGCTGCGCGATGAGCTGGCCGGCGCCATAGCGGCCAGCGCCGGCCAGCCGCTGACCCTGGATCTGTCGGGCGTCACCCGCAGCAACAGTGTCGGCTTGTCATTGTTGCTGTCGGCGGCGCGTACTGCCACTGAGCACCAGGTGCGACTGCAGGCCAGCGGACTGCCCGTCGGACTGCTGAGCATGGCCGCCGTGTGCGGACTGGATGAATGGCTGGAAACCCTTTCTGCTGCGAATGACAGCACCCTGGAGATACCCAATGCAGGCCAGTGAAGTAAAGAACCTGATCGAACAGCAGTTGCCTGGCACCCAGGTGGAAGTGGACGGCGAGGGCTGCAACTTTCAATTGCTGCTGATCAGCGATGAGCTGGCGGCACTGTCGCCGGTCAAGCGTCAGCAGCGGATCTATGCCCTGCTCAACGAGCCGATTGCCGATGGCCGGATCCATGCGGTCACCATGAAATTCTTCACCCGCCAAGCCTGGGACGATCGTCGCTGAAACGATCCCGCACAAGAGAATCCGTATGGACAAACTGATGATCACCGGCGGTAACCGCCTGGATGGTGAAATCCGCATTTCCGGGGCGAAGAACTCGGCGCTGCCGATCCTCGCCGCCACCCTGCTGGCCGACGAGGCAGTCACCATCTGCAATCTGCCGCACCTGCACGACATCACCACCATGATCGAGCTGTTCGGCCGCATGGGCGTGCAGCCGGTGGTGGGCGACAAGCTCAACGTCGAGGTCAACCCGACCAGCATCACCACCCTGGTGGCGCCCTATGAGCTGGTCAAGACCATGCGCGCCTCGATCCTGGTACTGGGGCCGATGGTCGCGCACTTCGGCTATGCCGAAGTGGCCCTGCCCGGTGGCTGCGCCATCGGCTCCCGGCCGGTGGACCTGCACATCCGTGGCCTGGAGGCCATGGGCGCGGAAATCACCGTCGAGGGCGGCTACATCAAGGCCCGGGCGCCGGAAGGCGGATTGCGCGGGGCGCATTATGCATTCGATACCGTCAGCGTTACCGGCACCGAGAACATCCTCATGGCCGCCACCCTGGCGCGTGGCCAGACGGTGATCCACAACGCCGCACGCGAGCCGGAAGTGGTGGATCTGGCCGAATGCCTGATCGCCATGGGCGCCCAGATCAAGGGCCATGGCACCGATACCATTACCGTGGATGGCGTCGAACGCCTGCATGGCGCGACCTACTCGGTGATGCCCGACCGCATCGAGACCGGCACCTTCCTGGTGGCCGGCGCTGCCACCCGTGGCCGGGTCAAGCTCAAGGATACCGATCCGGCGATTCTCGAAGCCGTTCTGCTCAAGCTGGAAGAAGCCGGCGCGCAGATCGACACCGGCAAGAACTGGGTCAGCCTGGACATGAAGGGCAACCGCGCGCGCGCGGTGAACCTGCGTACCGCGCCGTATCCGGCATTCCCTACCGATATGCAGGCACAGTTCATGGCGATGAACGCGGTGGCCGAGGGTACCGGCACAGTGATCGAAACGGTCTTCGAGAACCGCTTCATGCACGTGCAGGAAATGAGCCGCATGGGCGCGCATATCCAGGTCGAGGGCAACACCGCCATCGTCACCGGGGTCGAGCGGCTCAAGGGCGCGCCGGTCATGGCCACCGACCTGCGCGCTTCGGCCAGCCTGGTGATTGCCGGCCTGTGGGCCGACGGTGATACCCTGGTGGACCGGATCTACCACATCGACCGTGGTTATGAATGCATCGAGGAAAAGCTGCAGATGCTGGGTGCCAGCATCCGCCGTGTTTCCGCCTGAGAGAAATCCACATGAGCAATAGCCTGACCATCGCCCTGTCCAAGGGCCGCATCCTCGACGATACCCTGCCGCTGCTGAAGCTGGCGGGTATCGAACCGGTGGAGGATCTGGACAAGAGCCGCAAGCTGATCTTCAGTACCAGCGACCCGGACGTGCGCCTGCTGATCGTGCGTGCCACCGATGTGCCGACCTACGTGGAGCAGGGCGCCGCCGACCTGGGCGTGGCCGGCAAGGACGTGCTCATGGAGTACGGCAGCAAGGGCCTGTACGAGCCACTGGACCTGAAGATCGCCAACTGCCGGCTGATGACCGCCGGTCCGGTGAACACCCCCGAGCCCAAGGGCCGGCTGCGGGTGGCGACCAAGTTCGTCAATGTCGCGCGCCGCTACTACGCCGCCCAGGGGCGCCAGGTGGAAGTGATCAAGCTGTACGGTTCCATGGAGCTGGCACCGCTGGTCGGCCTGGCGGACAAGATCATCGACGTGGTCGATACCGGCAACACGCTCAAGGCCAACGGCCTGGAGCCGCAGGAGCTGATTGCTGACATCAGCTCGCGGCTGATCGTCAACAAGGCGTCGATGAAGATGAAGCACGCCCGGATACAAAACCTGATCCAATTGCTGGGCGACGCCGTCGAGCGCCGCGCCAGCTGATATGTACTATCCCTACCGTTGAGGAACACGCCATGAACACGCCGTTGAAAATCACCCGTCTGGACGCCAACCAGGCTGATTTCAACCATCATCTCGATGGCCTGCTGGCGTGGGAAGGGGTATCCGACAAGGCGGTCAACGAGCGGGTCGAGGAAATCATCGCCGCCGTGCGCCAGCGTGGCGACGCGGCGTTGGTCGAATACACCGGTCGCTTTGACGGGCTGGATGTGGCCGGCATGGCCGATCTGACGCTGGATCGCGCCCGCCTGGAACTGGCCCTGCAGCGCATCACCAGCGAGCAGCGCCAGGCACTGGAAGTGGCCGCCGAGCGGGTCCGGGTGTATCACCAGCACCAGCGTCAGGAGTCCTGGCGCTACACCGAGGCCGACGGTACCGTACTCGGCCAGCAGGTCACGCCACTGGACCGTGTTGGCCTGTATGTGCCGGGTGGCAAGGCCTCCTATCCGTCGTCGGTACTGATGAACGCCATCCCGGCCAAGGTCGCCGGGGTGCCCGAGGTAGTCATGGTGGTGCCGACCCCGCGTGGCGAGATCAACGAACTGGTACTGGCCGCGGCCTGCCTGGCCGGTGTCGATCGGGTGTTCACCGTAGGCGGTGCGCAGGCGGTGGCGGCGCTGGCCTATGGTACCGAGACGGTGCCGCCGGTGGACAAGATCGTCGGCCCCGGCAACATCTATGTGGCGACCGCCAAGCGCGCGGTGTTCGGCCAGGTTGGCATCGACATGATTGCCGGCCCGTCGGAAATCCTGGTGATCTGTGATGGCCAGACCGATCCGGACTGGATCGCCATGGACCTGTTCTCCCAGGCCGAGCACGACGAGGACGCGCAGTCGATCCTGCTGTCACCGGATGCGCAGTTCCTGGATGCGGTCCAGGCCAGCCTGGACAAGCTGCTGGGTAGCCTGGAGCGTAGCGACATGGTGCGTGTGTCGCTGGAGAATCGCGGGGCGCTGATCAAGGTCGACAGCCTGGAGCAGGCCTGCGAAGTGGCCAACCGCATCGCTCCGGAGCACCTGGAGCTGTCGGTGGCCGACCCCGAGGCGATGCTGGGGCAGATCCGCCATGCCGGCGCCATCTTCATGGGCCGCTTCACCCCCGAGGCGCTGGGCGACTACTGCGCCGGACCGAACCACGTGCTGCCGACCTCCGGCACTGCGCGCTTTTCCTCGCCGTTGGGTGTCTATGACTTCCAGAAGCGCTCCTCGGTGATCTTCTGCTCCCCGGAAGGCGCCTCGGAACTGGCGAAGACCGCCTCGGTGCTGGCTCGTGGCGAAAGCCTCACGGCCCACGCGCGTAGTGCAGAGTATCGTATCAAGCCTTGATGAGTGTCCGGCTACATTGCCCTTGATGATAGTCCGGGCCTGCCAATTTTTATGACGTTAGCCCCGGCTCATGCCGTCATCCTTCGCGAAGGCGAAGGATCCACTGACTGCACGGGGTTAATGGATCCTCGGCCTGCGCCGAGGATGACGGCGTTGAGAGAGCATTGCGTAAGTATTATGTGAGTCAGACCCTGATTTTGATCCAGGCTCCCGACTGGTGAGCCGTTACTGTTCTGGAGTCTTGCCGTGAGTCGTTTCTGGAGTCCCTTTGTAAAGGATCTGGTGCCCTATGTACCGGGCGAGCAGCCCAAGCTGGATAACCTGATCAAGCTGAACACCAACGAGAACCCCTATGGCCCGTCGCCGAAGGTAATCGACGCCATCCGCAGTCAGCTGGATGACGGCCTGCGGCTGTATCCGGCGCCCAATGCCGATGCGCTGAAGGACAGCATCGCCAGCTACTACGGTGTGAGCAGCGCCCAGGTCTTCGTTGGGAATGGCTCCGACGAGGTGCTGGCGCACATCTTCCATGCACTGTTCCAGCACGGCAAGCCGGTGCTGATGCCGGATATCAGCTACAGCTTCTACCCGGTGTACTGCGGCCTGTATGGCATCGAGGCACGGGTGCTGCCGCTGGCGGAGGACTTCAGCATCCGGGTGGAGGACTACCGTGGTGCCAATGGGGGCATCATCTTCCCCAACCCCAATGCGCCGACCGGTATGCTGCTGCCGCTGGCCGGCATCGAGCAGATCCTGCAGGCCAACCCGGATTCGGTGGTGGTGGTGGACGAAGCCTATGTGGACTTTGGCGGCGAGACCGCGATTGCCCTGGTCGATCGCTATCCCAACCTGCTGGTGACCCAGACCCTGTCCAAGTCGCGCTCGCTGGCTGGGCTGCGGGTCGGCCTGGCGGTCGGTCATGCGGACCTGATCGAGGCGCTGGAGCGGGTCAAGAACAGCTTCAACTCCTATCCGCTGGACCGGCTGGCGATCGTCGGCGCGGTTGCCGCCTTCGAGGATCAGGCCTGGTTCGAGCAGTGCTGTCGGGCGGTCATCGACAGCCGCGAGCAGTTGAGCGCGGCATTGACACAGCTGGGCTTCGAGGTGCTGCCTTCGGCTGCCAACTTCGTGCTGGCGCGGCACCCGCAGCGCGATGCCGCGCAGCTGGCCGCGGGCCTGCGTGAGCGCAGGGTGATAGTGCGGCATTTTCGCCAGCCGCGTATCGAGCAGTTCCTGCGCATTACCGTCGGTACGCCGGAGCAGAACCAGGCGCTGCTGGATGCCCTCGGCAGCCTGCTGAACGGCTGAGTCGCTGCCGGGCGTATCAGGAGCCGAAGGTTGGCCGCACGCCAACCTCAGCGGTGAAGTTCAGTGCTTCACCGTTGCGCAGCACTTCCAGCTCGACCTTCTGTCCCGGTGTGGCACGGGCCACCACGTTCATTGCCTGGCGGCCGTTGCGGGCCGCCTGGCCATCGATCTTCATGATCACGTCACCCGGGCGCAGCCCGGCCGACCAGGCCGGGCCATTGCGATACAGCCCCGAGACCACGATGCCGTGGGTCTGGATCAGGCCGAACGACTCGGCCAGCTCGTCGGTCAATGGCTGTACCTCCACGCCCAGCCAGCCACGGATGACCCGGCCGCGCTGGATGATCTCCTCCATGACGTTGATCGCCAGCGGTGCCGGGATGGCAAAACCGATGCCCTGGGAGCCGCCGGACTGGGAGAAGATCGCAGTATTGATGCCGATCAGCCGGCCATAGGCGTCGATCAGCGCGCCACCGGAGTTGCCCTGGTTGATCGCCGCATCGGTCTGGATGAAGTCCTCGTAGGTGTTCAGCCCCAACTGGTTGCGGCCGGTGGCACTGATGATGCCCATGGTGATGGTCTGGCCGAGACCGAAGGGGTTGCCGATGGCCATGACCACATCGCCGGTACGCTGCTGCTCGGCCGGGCTGAGGGTGACCGCCGGCAGGTCGGGCAGGTCGATCTTGAGGACCGCCAGGTCGGTTTCCGGGTCGGTGCCGATCAGCTCGGCAATCGCCTCGCGACCATCCTGCAGCGCTACCAGGATGCCGTCGGCGCCGGCGACCACGTGATTGTTGGTCAGCAGGTAGCCGTCCTTGCGCAGGATCACTGCCGAACCGAGGCTGGATTGGCGGCGCGACGGGGCCGGCATGCTGTCGGCGTAATCGCGCAGCGATGGACTGTTGAATGGCTGGTTGGCGTTCGGGGTATTGACCTGTTTGGTGGTGAAGATATTGGCCACCGCCGGTGCGGCCTTGCTTACCGCATCGCTATAGGAAACCACGCCGGCAGAGGTGGGCAGGGCCATTGCCGGAGCCATTTGATAGTTGGATTTTGCCGGCAGCCCGAGCCACTGCGGGAACTGCTGCAGGATTACCAGAGCCAATAACAGGCCGCAGACTGCAGGCCAGCCCAAATTACGCAGAAAACCTTTCACTGGGTTACCTTTAACGGGAACAGCCCCTAGGAGTTTGTCATTATAAAGAGATTAATATGATTGTGCAGATGCCGCTGTTATACGCTTGGTATCTTCATCCTGTATACAGGAAAATCGCTTTTATATCAGGGGGTAAGTAATGACTGAATGTTCCGGGCTGGTGGCCTATTGCAATAACCTGCTCGATTGCAGCGCCTTTCAGGACTATTGTCCCAATGGCCTGCAGGTCGAAGGGCGGCCGAGCGTCTCGCGCATAGTGACCGGGGTCACCGCCAGCCAGGCACTGATCGATGCGGCGGTTGCGCAGGGGGCTGATCTGCTGCTGGTGCATCACGGTTACTTCTGGCGTGGCGAAGCGGCGCCGATCACCGGCCTCAAGCAGCGGCGCATCCGCGCCTTGCTCGAGCATGGTATCAACCTGGTCGCCTATCACCTGCCGCTGGACGTGCACGCCAAGTTGGGTAACAACGTGCAACTGGCGCAACGGCTTGGCTGGAACATCACCGGCGGGCTGGAACCGAATAACCCCCGATCGGTGGGGTTGCAGGGTGAATTGAGCGAGGCGCTCAGCGGTGAGGAACTGGCCCAGCAACTGAACCTGGCGCTGGGACGTGAGCCGCTGTTCATCAGTGGGCACGGTCGGCCAGTGAAGCGCATCGCCTGGTGCACCGGTGCCGCGCAGGGCTATATCGACAAGGCGGTGGCACTCGGTGTGGATGCCTTCATCACCGGTGAGGTATCGGAGCAGACCATCCACATCGCCCGCGAATGCGGCATCAACTTCTATGCCGCCGGGCACCATGCCACCGAGCGCTACGGCGTGCAGGCGCTGGGTGAGCACCTGGTCGAGCAGTTCGGGGTGGAACACCGCTTCATCGATATCGACAATCCGGTATAGGGCTGCCCGCGGTGAATATGCTTATAACTTAAAGGTATTGAAGGGTTGCTTATTAGAAGGGCATCGCTTTGTTACAATGCCGCATTCCTTTGATGCCCTTCGTTCACCGTGAGTACCCCATGCTGGAAAAACTGACCCATCTCAAACAGCTGGAAGCTGAAAGCATCCACATCATTCGTGAGGTTGCCGCCGAGTTTCAGAATCCGGTGATGCTCTATTCCATCGGCAAGGACTCGGCGGTCATGCTGCACCTGGCGCGCAAGGCATTCTATCCCGGCCGCCTGCCGTTCCCCGTGCTGCACGTGGACACCGGCTGGAAATTCCGCGAGATGTACAGCTTTCGCGAGCGCATGGTCGAGGAGATGGACCTGGACCTGCTGGTGCACATGAACCCCGAAGGCGTGGCCCAGGGCATTGGCCCCTTCACCCACGGCAGCGCGGTGCACACCGACGTGATGAAGACCCAGGGCCTGAAGCAGGCACTGGACAAATACGGCTTCGATGCCGCCTTCGGCGGTGCCCGCCGCGACGAGGAGAAATCCCGTGCCAAGGAACGCGTCTACTCGTTCCGCGACAAGCATCACCGCTGGGACCCGAAGAACCAGCGCCCGGAACTGTGGAACATCTACAACGGCAAGGTGCACAAGGGCGAGAGCATTCGCGTGTTCCCGCTGTCCAACTGGACCGAGCTGGATATCTGGCAATACATCTACCTGGAAGGCATCCCGATCGTACCGCTGTACTTCGCCGCCGAGCGCCCGGTAGTCAACCGCGACGGCTCGCTGATCATGGTCGACGACGAGCGCATGCCGCTGAACCCCGGTGAAACGCCGGAAATGAAAATGGTGCGTTTCCGGACCCTGGGCTGCTACCCGCTGACCGGCGCCGTGGAATCCACCGCCGCCACCCTCCCGGAAATCATCCAGGAAATGCTGCTGACCCGTACTTCCGAGCGCCAGGGCCGCGTGATCGACCACGATCAGGCCGGATCGATGGAAGAAAAGAAACGCCAAGGCTACTTCTAAGCGCCCAGCCCGGAGAATTTTGCAATGAGTCACCAATCTGATCTGATCAGCCAGGACATCCTGGCCTATCTGGGGCAGCACGAGCGCAAGGAACTGCTGCGCTTCCTCACCTGCGGTAACGTCGACGATGGCAAGAGCACCCTGATCGGGCGCCTGCTGCACGACTCCAAGATGATCTATGAAGATCACATGGAAGCCATCACCCGCGACTCGAAGAAGTCCGGTACCACCGGCGAGGAAGTCGACCTGGCACTGCTGGTCGATGGCCTGCAGGCCGAGCGCGAGCAGGGCATCACCATCGATGTCGCCTATCGCTACTTCTCCACCGCCAAGCGCAAGTTCATCATCGCCGACACCCCCGGCCATGAGCAGTACACCCGCAACATGGCCACCGGCGCCTCGACCTGCGACCTGGCGATCATCCTGATTGATGCACGTTACGGCGTGCAGACCCAGACCCGCCGGCACAGCTTTATCGCATCCTTGCTGGGGATCAGGCATATCGTTGTCGCGGTCAACAAGATGGACCTGCTGGACTTCGACGAAAAGGTCTTCAACCAGATCTGCGCCGATTACAGCGAGTTCGCCAAGGGGCTGGACACCCTGGCCAACAGCTCGGTGCACTTCGTGCCCATGTCCGCCTTGAAAGGCGACAACGTGGTCAACCGCAGCGAGCGCAGCCCGTGGTACACCGGCCCGTCGCTGATGGAAATCCTGGAGACCGTGGAAGTGTCGGCTGACCGTAACCTGACCGACCTGCGTTTCCCGGTGCAACTGGTGACCCGGCCGAACCTCAACTTCCGTGGCTTTGCCGGCACCATTGCCTCCGGCGTGGTGAACAAGGGCGATGAACTGGTGGCCCTGCCCTCGGGCAAGACCAGCCGGGTCAAGTCCATCGTCACCTTCGATGGTGAACTGGATGCCGCCGGACCGGGGCAGGCCGTGACCCTGACACTGGAGGATGAAATCGACATCTCCCGCGGCGACATGCTTGCCCATGTGGATAATCGCCCGGTGATCGGCGACCTGTTCGAGGCCAGCCTGGTGTGGATGTCCGAGCAGCCGATGCAGCCGGGCCGCAAGTACGACATCAAGCGTGCGACCAGCTACAGCCCGGGCTCCTTCACCCGTATCCACTTCCGCCAGGATGTGAACACCCTGGCCCATGAAGAGGCCAGCGAGCTGGCCTTGAACGAAATCGCCCGGGTCGAGCTGGCCCTGGAGCGGCCCATCGCCTATGACGACTACCGCGCCAACCGCACCACTGGCGCCTTCATCGTCATCGATCGACTGACCAATGGCACCGTCGGCGCGGGCATGATCGTGGCCAAGGCGCAGGCGCAGCAGCAGGGCACTGACAGCCATGGCGAATTCGCCCACGTCACCCCCAAGGAGCGTGCCGTGCGCTACGGCCAGGAGCCGGTCACCCTGCTGTTCACCGGCCTGTCCGGCGCCGGCAAGAGCACCCTGGCTTATGCCGTGGAACGCCGCCTGTTCGATCGTGGCCGCGCCTGCTTCGTGCTGGATGGCAAGACCATGCGCCAGGACCTGAGCAAGGGCCTGGGCCGCGATGCCGCTGGCCGCGCGGAGAACCTGCACAAGGGCGCCCGTGTGGCTCGCCAACTGAACCAGGCGGGCCTGATCGCACTGGCTGCCTTCGTCGCACCCACCGCGGAGAGCCGCGCCACCGCCCGGCATATCCTGGGTGACCGCTGCCTGATGGTGCATCTGGATACCCCGCTGGACGTGTGCCAGGCGCGCGACCCGTCCGGGCTGTATGCCGCCGGGGAAGAGGGCACCATTCCGGGCATCTCCTACCCCTACGAAGCGCCCGAGGATGCCGACCTGGTGATCGATACCGCCGAGCTGGATCTGGCGGCCAGCGTCGACAAGGTCATCGAACTGCTGCGCGAGCGCTCGCTGATCTGAAGATGTACCCCACCGGCGGGCAGCAATGCCCGCCACCTTTTCCGCGCGATTGTGTATCCTTTGCCGTCCATGGGATGTGACAGACGGGCGGCAACAGATTCCAGATGAAACCAGCTGATATCGATTTCATGCGCGAGGCCATCGCCGAAGCGCGCAAGGGCGCCGAACTGGGTGAAGTGCCGGTGGGTGCCATTCTGGTACGTGATGGCCGGATCATCGGCCGCGGCTTCAACCAACCCATCAGCAGCCACGACCCCAGCGCCCACGCCGAAATGGTCGCCCTGCGCCAGGCCGCCCTCGTCGAAAGCAACTACCGCCTGCCCGGCACCACCCTCTACGTCACCCTGGAACCCTGCACCATGTGCTCGGGCCTGCTGGTGCACAGTCGTATCAACCGTCTGGTATTCGGCGCCAGCGAGCCGCGCTCGGGGGCGGTGGTCAGCCGTGCGCAGGTATTGGACCAGCCCTGGTTGAATCACCGGGTGCTGGTGGAGGGGGGGGTGTTGGCGGAGGAGTGTGGGGTGTTGCTGACGGAGTTTTTCCGGGCTCGGCGGTAGGTCAATGCGTATCCCCCTCTCCCCCGGCCCCTCTCCCGCGAGGGGCGAGGGGTGACTTGGCTGATATCGCTTAGTTTTCCTGGCAGAAAAATAGGTTTTCAGACCTGTGTTGCGGCATGCACCTAACTGATACTGTTGGGTAGCTTATTACTTATGTTGTTGGTTTCGCTGTCCAGTTCGAAGAGAGAAAGCTTGTCTATGCGAACCGGGGGATATGCGCTGTACAAACAGGCAAAAGGCTCGTTTGACTACTTCTAACATCTCACTTTCAGAAAGATAACGTGAATGCAGCCAAGTCACCCCTCGCCCCTCGCGGGAGAGGGGCCGGGGGAGAGGGGGAGCCCATAGCCAGTCACCTCAAATCCCCTGCGGCAACTGCTCCAGAATCCCCGGCGCGTGATACTGCTCATCCGGCATCTGCGGAGTCTCCGCCTGCGGCTGGGTCACCCAGGTAAGAATCTCGTAATAGCGGCGAATGTTCTGCACATAATGCACCGGCTCGCCACCACGGGCATAACCATAACGAGTCTGGCTGTACCACTGCTTCTTCGACAGCAGCGGCAAATGATCCTTCACATCGATCCAGCGGTTCGGATCGCGGCCGTTATTCCGGGTCAGGATGCGCGCATCATCCAGGTGACCGATACCGACGTTGTACGCCGCCAGGGCGAACCAGGTGCGGTCGGGTTCGGGGATGTCGGTGGGTAACTGGTCGCGCACCCAGATCAGGTAACGGGCGCCGCCTGCGATACTCTGCGCCGGGTCGACCCGGTTGGTCACGCCGACGAACTTGGCGGTCGGCAGGGTCAGCATCATCAGCCCGCGGACCCCGGTCGGGGAGCGGGCATCCACATCCCACAGCGATTCCTGGTAGGCCATGGCCGCCAGCAGGCGCCAGTCCAGCCCCTGCTGGTCACCGGCCTGGCGGAACAGCTTCTCGAAGCGCGGCAGGCGTTGCTGCATATGCCGGGCGAAGGCGCGCGCGCCGACATAATCGAGCACATCGGCATGCCCGTAGAAACGCTCCAGCAACTGATCAAGAGTACCGTCGGCGCGAATCTCATCGAAGAAGCGATTCACTTCCTGCAGCAGGCTGTCGTCCTCACCGCCGGCCAGGGCCCAGGCCATGGGCTGCGCCGGGCCGAGGTCGAAGCCGACGTGTACCGCCGGGTAGAAGGCCTGGTTGACGATCAGCTCGTTGGAATACACCACCGCGAAATCGATCTCGTCGTCATTGACCATGCGCAGCAGGTCGACCGTTTCCAGATGGTCCGATTCCTCGAACACCAACTCCGGGTGCTCGGTCTGCAGCTGGCGCAACTGGTCGGCCAGGGTGCTGCCCTTGAGCACCAGGATGCGCCGCTCGTACAGATCCTCAATGCCGCGCGGCTGGCGATCGCCACGGCGGTAGACCACCTGCGGCGTCACCTGCAGATAGGCCTCGGCAAAGCGCACCTGGTCAGCCCGGGCCGGGTTGGCGGTCAATCCGGCAGCGGCGATATGCGGCCCCTTGTCCTGCGCCAGCTGCTGGTACAGGTCGTCCAGCGTCGGGCTGGCGACCATCTTCAGCTCCAGGTCCAGGCTGTCGGCAAAGCGTTTGCTCAGCTCGTATTCGAGCCCGGTATCGCCGTGGCGGCCCTGGTAATAGGTGGTCGGGGTGTTGCGGGTGATGACGTGCAGGGTGCCGTCGGCGCGCAGTTGCTCCAGGCGGCTGGGCTGCTCGCAGGCACTCAGCAGCACCGAGCACAGGATGGCCAGGGCAGGGGCAGCGGGGCGGCGAAACAGGTTCTGTAACATGCGCCAAGTATATGTAAATCCATCCAGCGGCAATAGGGCAGGATTGTTTCAGGGGATGGTTGTGCGCGGCTGGTCGCACAGTTCCGCCGGTACAATAGCCCGAACGCGCAGCATGGGTTATCCTATGCGCCTTCTTTTCCAATATCCCAAATCTCCGAGGCCGATACCAACATGCATATCCTGCGTGGAGCCCCAGTCCTTTCCGATTTCCGACGCAACAAGCTGCTTGCCCGTCTGCAACAGCATGTTCCCGGCGTAAGTGCTGTGTATGCCGAATTCATGCATTTTGCCGATCTGACCGGCGAACTGGATGAGCAGGATCAACTGGTTCTCGAGCGTCTGCTCAAATATGGCCCATCGGTTGATGTCGAAGAGCCCAGCGGCAACCTGGTACTGGTGGTTCCGCGCTTCGGCACCATCTCGCCCTGGTCGAGCAAGGCCACCGATATCGCCCACAACTGCGGCCTGCGGATGATCTCCCGTCTGGAGCGCGGTATCGCCTATTACGTCAGTGGCCAGCTCAGCGCCGCCGAGCTGCAGCAGGTCACCGCGCTGCTGCACGATCGCATGACCGAGCAGGCGCTGGACAATATCGACGCTGCCGCCCAGCTGTTCCACCACACCGAGCCCAAGCCGTTCAACCGCGTGGATATCCTCGGCGGCGGCAAGGCTGCGCTGGAACAGGCCAACCTGGACCTCGGCCTCGCGCTGGCCGATGACGAGATCGACTACCTGGTGCAGAGCTTCATCGAACTGGGCCGCAACCCCAGCGATGTCGAACTGATGATGTTCGCCCAGGCCAACTCCGAGCACTGCCGGCACAAGATCTTCAACGCCAGCTGGGATATAGACGGCCAGGCGCAGGACAAGAGCCTGTTCGGCATGATCAAGAACACCTACCAGATGCGCAGTGATGGCGTGCTATCCGCGTACAAGGACAACGCCGCGGTGATCGAAGGCTTCGTCGGTGGACGCTTCTTCCCCGAGCCGGGTACCGGCGAATACCGCGCCCATCAGGAACAGATCCACATCCTGATGAAGGTCGAGACGCACAACCACCCGACCGCCATTGCCCCCTTCTCCGGCGCCTCCACCGGCTCCGGCGGCGAGATTCGCGACGAAGGTGCCACCGGTCGCGGCGGCAAGCCCAAGGCCGGCCTGACCGGCTTCACCGTATCCAACCTGCGTATCCCCGGCTTCGAGCAGCCCTGGGAAGAGGACAACGGCAAGCCGGGCCGCATCGTCACCCCGCTGCAGATCATGATCGACGGCCCGCTCGGTGGCGCCGCGTTCAACAACGAATTCGGTCGCCCCGCGCTGACCGGCTACTTCCGTACCTTCGAGCAGACCGTCGCCTCGCCCCGCGGCCCGGAGATCCGTGGCTACCACAAGCCGATCATGATCGCCGGCGGCATGGGTAACATCCGCGCCGATCACGTCGAGAAGGCCGAGATCCCGGTGGGCGCCAAGCTGATCGTGCTCGGCGGCCCGGCCATGCTGATCGGCCTGGGCGGCGGCGCGGCCTCGTCCATGGCCACCGGCAGCAGTGCCGAGGACCTGGATTTCGCCTCGGTGCAGCGCGAGAACCCGGAAATGGAACGCCGCTGCCAGGAGGTCATCGACCGCTGCTGGCAGCTGGGCGCCAAGAACCCCATCGCCTTCATCCACGATGTGGGCGCCGGCGGTCTGTCCAACGCCTTCCCCGAACTGGTCAACGACGGTGGCCGCGGCGGCCGCTTCGAGCTGCGCAATGTACCGAATGACGAGCCGGGCATGAGCCCGCTGGAGATCTGGTCCAACGAATCTCAGGAACGCTACGTCATGGCCGTGCCGAACGCCGACTTCGAGCGCTTCCAGGAAATCTGCGAGCGCGAGCGTTGCCCCTTCGCCGTGGTTGGCGAGGCTACCGAAGAACAGCTGCTGGTGCTCAACGACAGCCACTTCGACAACCAGCCGGTGGACATGCCACTGTCGGTCCTGCTCGGCAAGCCGCCGCGCATGCACCGCAGCGTCAGCCGCGAAGCGGAGCAGGGCGATGATTTCACCGGCGCTGTCGCGCTGGAAGAAGCCGCGCTGCGCGTACTGCGCCTGCCGGCCGTGGCCAGCAAGAACTTCCTGATCACCATCGGTGATCGCAGCATCACCGGCCTGGTCGCCCGCGACCAGCTGGTCGGCCCCTGGCAGGTGCCGGTTGCCGACTGCGCGGTAACCGCCAGCAGCTTCGACGTGCATACCGGCGAAGCCATGGCCATGGGCGAGCGTACCCCGCTGGCGCTGCTGGATGCCCCGGCCTCCGGTCGCATGGCGGTGGCCGAGACGGTCACCAACCTGGCCGCCGCGCGCATTGAAAATCTGTCGGACATCCGCCTGTCCGCCAACTGGATGGCCGCCGCCGGCCACCCCGGCGAAGACGCCCGCCTGTACGACACGGTCAAGGCGGTCGGCATGGAACTGTGCCCGGAACTGGGCATCACCGTCCCGGTGGGCAAGGACTCCATGTCCATGCAGACCCGCTGGAACGACAACGGCCAGGACAAGAGCGTCACCTCGCCCATGTCGCTGATCGTCACCGGCTTCGCCCCGGTACAGGACGTACGTCGCACCCTGACCCCGCAACTGCGCGTTGATCAGGGCGATACCGACCTGATCCTCATCGACCTGGGCCGCGGCCAGAACCGCCTCGGCGGCTCCGCGCTGGCGCAGGTGTACAACCGCATCGGCCAACAGGCTCCGGACCTGGACGACGCCGAAGACCTCAAGGCCTTCTTCGCCGTGATCCAAGGCTTGAACCAGGATGACCTGCTGCTGGCCTACCACGACCGCTCCGACGGCGGCCTGCTGGCCAGCGTCGCGGAAATGGCCTTTGCCGGTCGTTGCGGCCTGGATATCAACCTCGATGTACTGGCTGACAACGCCAGCGACCTGCCTGCCGCGCTGTTCAACGAAGAACTGGGTGCGGTGATCCAGGTACGCCAGGATGACACCGAAGCCGTCCTCAGCCAGTTGTCCGCCGCCGGCCTGGGCGACTGCAGCGCCGTCATCGGCCGTCCGACCGAAGAGCAGGTGCTGAACTTCTGGTTCGCCGGCGAAACCGTACTCAACGGTACCCGCGCCGACTGGCAACAGGCCTGGAGCGAGACCAGCTGGCAGATCCAGCGCCTGCGCGACAACGCCGAATGCGCCGACCAGGAGCACGAACGCCTGGCCGACGACCGCAACCCCGGCCTGCAGGCCATGCTCAGCTACGACATCAACGAAGACGTCGCCGCACCCTTCATCAACACCGGCATGCGCCCGGCGGTAGCCATCCTGCGTGAGCAGGGCGTCAACGGTCAGGTGGAAATGGCCGCCGCGTTCACCCGCGCCGGCTTCACTGCCATCGACGTACACATGAGCGACATCCTCAGCGGTCGCATCGACCTGGCCGACTTCCGCGGCCTGGTCGCCTGTGGCGGCTTCTCCTACGGTGACGTACTGGGCGCCGGCGAAGGCTGGGCCAAGTCGATCCTGTTCAACGAACAGGCGCGCCAGGCCTTCACCGACTTCTTCGCCCGCCCGGATACCTTCACCCTGGGTGTGTGCAACGGTTGCCAGATGCTGTCCAACCTGCGCGAACTCATCCCCGGCAGCGACCACTGGCCGCGCTTCGTACGCAACCGCTCCGAGCAGTTCGAAGCACGGGTGGCCATGGTCGAAGTGCAACCGTCACCGTCGGTATTCCTCAGCGGCATGGTCGGCTCCCGCATGCCGATCGCCATCGCCCACGGCGAAGGCTACGCCGAGTTCGCCGACAGCGCCGCCGTGGACGCCTGCGAAGCCAGCAGCAGCGTCGCCTTGCGCTTCGTCGACAACAACGGCCGCATGACCGACCGGTACCCAGCCAACCCCAACGGCTCCCCCCGCGGCATCACCGGCCTGACCAACCGCGACGGCCGCGTCACCATCATGATGCCGCACCCGGAGCGCGTATTCCGCACCGTACAAAACTCCTGGCACCCCGATGACTGGAGCGAAGACGGCGCCTGGATGCGCATGTTCCGCAACGCAAGAGTATGGGTAGGCTAACCCTCAACCCGCACCACAAAAATCCCGGCCCAGCGCCGGGATTTTTGTATGCACACGCTACCCGCTAACACATCACCGCTCCCTCTCCCCTCGCGGGAGAGGGCTGGGGAGAGGGGGAAAGAGCTAATATATTCCCCATAGTTCATTCATTACAGAGACCAACCCATGAAAGCAACAACCCTAACAGCCACACTCCTCCTAACCACCGCCTGCACAACCCAAACCACCCACATCTATAAACCCGACGGCACCAAACAATGCCAACCCCCAACCACCACCCTAACCGACAGCACCACCACCCTAACCAACGCCGGCATCAACGTCCTGACCTCAACCTGCGCCACCCAAACCGGCATGGCCGTAATAACCGTCTGCGGCGCCCCAACCCTGGGCATCCACCTCCACGAAATCAAAACCAGCGATGTGCCGAAAGCCAAGCGCCTCGGCTATGAACAAGCAAACAAGCTGATCAACAAAGCCCACGGCACCGGCTATGAGACCATCGACTGCCCCAACCCTGATTGAAATGGCCAGATGCCTGCATTATGGTTAAGCCAAGCAGGGATTGCAGACTCTCCTTTACAAGCATCGGACAGCCTCCATATCCCACCAGATAATAATGGTTATGCTCGGGATGAACGGGTAGGGCGGTAGCGTGCCCGAAACCATGGGGAAACTACCCCAATGGACTTTGAACACCTGCGAAACCTTGTCCAAGCACATGGGTATATATCTGAGTCGTCCGAACATCCGCATGGCCCAACAGGGTTTGCACCGTTCTGATATCGCTCCCACGGCGCAGCAGCTCGGTGGCGAACGTATGGCGGAACGTATGGCAACCAGCAGGCTTGTTAATTCCGGCGTCGCGCACAGCCAACTTAACTGCGCGCTGAATGGTGCTGACATGCAAATGATGCCGTACGCTCTGCCCTTCATCATCAAGGCAAATGGCGCTGGAAGGGAAAAGCCACTGCCGCTCCAGTGAACGAGAGGCATTGGGATACTTGCGCCGCAGCGCAAAAGGCAGAGAAACGGGAATCTTGTAAAACGACTCGTGATGCCTCCATCCGGTCTGGATTTCCTCTTTGCGCCGCAGCAACGGCGCAATCAGGGATGCAGGCAGCAAGGTGGTGCGGTCCTTGCCACCTTTGCCGTCCCGGACAGTAATAACCTGGCGCTGGAAGTCGATGTCCTTAACCCGCAGGCGTGCTGACTCGACCACCCGCAGCCCTGCACCATACATCAGCGATGCCAACAGCTGATAAGGGTCTGTCAGCCGCTCTATGATTGACATTGCCTCCTGATGCGTCAGTACGGCGGGTAGCCTGGGAGGGCGTTTTACCCGAATAGCATTACCAATATCACCCAAGGGACGTTCAAACACTCGTGCGTAAAGAAACACCAAGGCATTTAGAGCCAGATTCTGAGTAGCAGCGGCGACCTGACGGTCAGTTGCCAGCCAGCTGAGAAAGGCGTTCACGTCCCCAGGGCCCAGCTCCAGAGGGTGGCGCATACCATGAAAGCGAATGTAGTAACGAATCCAGTACCAGTAGCTTTTTTCTGTACGGATACTGTAATGGTTCAGGCGAATCACAGAGCGGAACTGCTCCCGCAGGCGCGGCTTGGCTGGTAGGTGATCCATCGGGAAGTCCTTTCTGGTTTTTTATGGCTCTTCACTTATTCGTATGGGTTAGGTGCCATGCATAGTCCACCATAGTGAAACAGGATCGACCTCTTGA
>NZ_JACLGO010000033.1 GCF_014219065.1 Halopseudomonas xiamenensis | reverse complement strand
ATACGACAGACAACCTGCTCTTGTCATTGAATGTTGAAAGCCTTGCAATGAGGGAGGAGACCATATACGACAACCCAGGCCACCGCCGGCTTTTGCCCCTTGACATTGGCCTGGCTCTACGGCACAGTACGCGACCTTATTTATACCCTAATTCACTGATTTTCTGAGGAGCAAGACGGTGGCCAACTCACCTCAAGCCAAGAAACGCGCCAAGCAGGCCGAGAAGCGCCGCAATCACAATGCAAGCCTGCGCTCCATGGTTCGTACCTACATCAAGAACGTAGTCAAGGCGATCGACGCCAAAGACCTCGAGAAAGCCCAGGCAGCCTACACTGCCGCCGTTCCGGTCATCGATCGCATGGCCGACAAGGGCATCATCAACAAGAACAAGGCCGCTCGCCACAAGAGCCGCCTGAACGCACACATCAAGGCCATGGCTACCGCCGCCTGATCGCGTTCTGCGTTGATGCAAAAAAACCGGCTCATTGAGCCGGTTTTTTTGTGGCCTGCCATCCTGCAAACCAGAGCGCCACACCAAGCTGCAGGTGATCATCGAGCACTGGCTCGACGATGGAGCACTGCCAACCCCCGCAAGGCGTAGCGCAGGCGCGCTACACCCCCAGCCCGGGGCTGTCGAGCGCCTGCTCGACGGCGGGAGCACACCAACCTCCGCAAAGGCGTAGCGCTGGCGCGCTACACCCCCGCTACCCCTCTACACCAGCACCAGGTTATCCCGGTGCACCAACTCCGGTTCGTCGACGTAGCCGAGAATTCCGGCGATCGCCTCGCTGGGTTGACCAAGAATCCTCGACGCCTCATAGGCGCCGTAGTTGACCAACCCCCGCGCAACCTCGCTGCCGTCCAGCGCGGCGCAGACCACCATTTCACCACGCCGGAAGTTGCCTTCCACCGCCTTGACCCCCACCGGCAACAGACTGGAGCGCCCGCTCTGCAGCGCCCGAACCGCACCATCATCGAGCAGCAGCCGGCCACGGGTCTGCAGATGGCCAGCCAGCCATTGCTTGCGCGCCGCCAGCATGCCCTTCTCCGGCAGCAACAGGGTGCCCAGGTCTTCGCCGACCTTGAGCCGCGCAATCACCTGCTCGATACGCCCACCGACAATGATGGTGCTGGCACCCGAGCGGGCCGCCAGCCGCGCGGCGCGCAGTTTGGTCTGCATGCCGCCGCGCCCCAGGGCACCGGCGCTGCCGCCAGCCATGGCATCCAGCCGGGGATCATCAGCCATGGCATTGGAAATCAGCTCGGCCTCGGGATTGTTGCGCGGATCAGCAGTAAAAAGGCCGTCACGGTCGGTGAGTATCACCAACAGATCGGCCTCGACCAGATTGGTCACCAGCGCACCAAGGGTATCGTTGTCACCAAAGCGGATCTCGTCAGTGACCACCGTATCGTTCTCGTTGATGACCGGAATCACACCGAGATCGAGCAGCCCCCGCAGGGTACTGCGCGCATTCAGGTAACGCTTGCGGTCGGACAGGTCGTCATGGGTCACTAGCACCTGGGCGGTGGTCAGCCCGAACTCCTCGAAGCTGCTTTCCCAGGCCTGCACCAGGTCCATCTGCCCCACCGCAGCGGCCGCCTGCAACTGATGAATGCTCTTCGGTCGCTCGCTCCAGCCCAGCCGGGTCATGCCGGCAGCCACGGCGCCGGAGGACACCAGCACCACATCCACCCCGCTGTTGCGCAGCTCCACCATCTGCCGCACCCAGATCGCCATGGCCTGGCGATCCAGGCCGCGCCCATCGCCGGTCAGCAGCGCGCTACCGATCTTGATCACCCACCGCCGGGCGGCCGTTACCTTGTCACGCATGCAATGTCAGCTCCGCTCACTGAACGTAGAAAATTTCCGGCCCATCTTCGTCATCATCATCCTCGTCGTCGAAGTCGTCATCTCCGTCGTCGAGACCTGCCTTGCGCCGCGCCCGGCGATCATCCAGCTCCTGGATATGCGCACGCGCCTCGTCCTCGATACGCTGGTCCAGCTCGGCCATCTCGGTGGCGTACTCTTCATCCTCCTGCAGCCGCAGGACGCGCTCATCCAGCCAGTTCATGACTTCCTTGGCCAGCTCCTGGGTACCCTGGCGCTCGGCGGCGGAAATGACGAAAACCGGACCTTCCCACTCCAGCCGCTCGACCACATCGTCGAGGATCGCCTGCTGCTCGTCTTCCAGCAACTGATCGCACTTGTTCAGCACCAGCCAGCGCTCGCGCAGGGTCAGCGACGGACTGAACTTGCCCAGTTCGTGGATGATGGTCTCGACCGCCTCGACCGGGTCACTCTGGTCCAGCGGCGCCATGTCCACCAGGTGCAACAGCAGCCGCGTACGCGACAGGTGCTTGAGAAAGCGCGTGCCCAGCCCCGCCCCTTCGGCAGCCCCGGCGATCACCCCCGGAATGTCGGCAATCACGAAACTGCGCAGCTGCCCGACATCCACCACGCCCAGGTTGGGCACCATGGTGGTGAAGGGATAGTCCGCCACCTTGGGCTTGGCCGCCGATACGGCACGGATGAAGGTACTCTTGCCGGCGTTGGGCAGCCCCAGCAGGCCGACGTCCGCCAGCACCTTCAACTCCAGCTTGAGGTCACGCAACTCGCCCAGGCTGCCATTCGAGGTCTGCCGGGGAGCGCGGTTGACACTGGACTTGTAACGGGTATTACCCAGGCCGTGAAAGCCACCCTGGGCAACCAGCAGGCGCTGGCCCGGCTCGGTCAGGTCACCAATGATTTCCTGGGTGCCGGCATCGACCACGGTGGTACCTACCGGTACCCGCAGCACCATATCCTCGCCCTTGGCCCCGGTACAATCGGAGCCACGCCCGTTCTCGCCACGCTTGGCATTGAAACGACGGGTGTAGCGATAATCGACCAGGGTGTTCAGGTTGGCATCGGCTTCCAGGAAGATCGAGCCACCATCGCCACCATCACCACCATCGGGCCCGCCCTTGGGAATGAACTTTTCCCGGCGGAAGCTCATGCAACCATTGCCACCATCACCCGCCTTTACGGTAATGGCCACTTCATCTACAAATTTCATTTCGCTCCCCCTCATGAGGGGTTATAAGGAAGACCTACGCTACAAACAAAAAAGCCCCGTCGCAAGACAGGGCTTTTTGAAACCGGGGAACTATCAGCCGGCTACGACACTGACGTAGCGACGATTGAACTCACCCTTGACTTCAAACTTGATCACGCCGTCGGCCTTGGCGAACAGAGTGTGATCCTTGCCCATACCAACGTTCTTGCCGGCGTGGAACTGGGTGCCGCGCTGACGAACGATGATGTTGCCGGCAGTGGCAGCCTGGCCACCGTACAGCTTCACACCAAGTCGTTTGGCTTCTGAATCGCGACCGTTACGTGTGGAACCGCCTGCTTTTTTGTGTGCCATGAGTCTTTACTCCTCAATACTTAGGCAGAGATGCCGGTAATCTTGATTTCGGTGTACCACTGGCGGTGGCCCTGACGCTTCATGTGGTGCTTGCGGCGACGGAACTTGATGATGCGAACCTTTTCACCACGACCATGGGCGCTGACTTCAGCGGTCACCTTGGCGCCTTCGACAACCGGAGCACCGATGGTGACGTCATCACCATTACCGACCAGCAGTACGCGATCGAACTCAATGCTGGCGCCGGTTTCGGCCTCCAGCTTCTCTACTCTCAGGTATTCGCCTTCGGCGACCTTGTACTGCTTGCCACCAGTAACAATTACTGCGTACATGTTGCTTTCTCCGTAATCCTGCTCACCCGGCGCTTGGGTATAGTCGTTAATGGCCGGCATGGCTGCAAGTGAACCCGCCTATCGGGCCCGAGCTTGCCATTGTCAAAACAGGGATGCTGTAAATCGGGTTTTCAGGGGCGGGGATTCTACCGACAAATCGGCGCCAGCGCAATGCCGAACCAGCGCGCCTGAAGAATGCGGTAATAGCCGAATGCCGCTGCTTTCTTGACAGTACGCGAGCCGCCGCCTAGCATGCCGCGCAACCCTTCTGAAAGCGTGCTGTAGATGACCACCCTGCCTTTTTACACTGCGGTCACTGATGACTTCGAAGCTGTAAACCAGTTGATCATGCGTCAACTGCATTCGCGCGTGCCCCTGGTCGAGAAGATCGGCAGCTATATCATCAGTGCCGGCGGCAAGCGCCTGCGCCCCCTGGTCGTGCTGCTTGGCGCCCGCGCCTGCGGCCTGACCGACGAGCGCCCGCACACCCTGGCGGCTATCATCGAATTCATGCACACCTCCACCCTGCTGCACGACGACGTGGTCGACACCTCCGACCTGCGCCGTGGCCGCTCTACCGCCAACGCGCTGTGGGGCAACGCGGCCAGCGTGCTGGTCGGCGACTTCCTCTATTCACGCTCGTTCGAGCTGATGGTCGAACTCGACGACATGCGTATCATGCGGGTACTGGCCGGCGCCACCAACGTGATCGCCGAGGGCGAAGTGCTGCAGCTGTCCAAGGTACGTGACGCCAGCACCGACGAAGCCACCTATATGGAAGTCATCCGCAGCAAGACCGCCATGCTGTTCGAGGCCTCGACCCATACCGCCGCGCTGCTCGCTGGCGCCCCGACACAGCAGGTCGAGGCACTGCGCCGCTACGGTGACGCGCTGGGTATCGCCTTCCAGCTGGTGGACGACCTGCTGGACTACAACGGCGACGCCGAGGCCATGGGCAAGAACGTCGGTGATGATCTGGCCGAGGGCAAGCCCACGCTGCCATTGATCTACACCATGCGCGAAGGCACCGCCGAACAGGCTACCCTGGTGCGCCGGGCGATCCAGAAAGGCGGCATCGAGGACATCACCCCGATCCGCCAGGCGGTGGAAAACAGCGGCGCCCTGGAATACACCGCAAACCTGGCCCGCCAGCATGCGGATGAGGCCATCAGCCTGCTGCAGACACTGCCGCCGTCAATCTACCGGGACTCCCTGGAACAGCTGGCCCGCTTTGCGGTGGACCGCCAGTTCTGACGGGGCATAGCGCACCTGCGCTACGCCAGCCAACCGGCCAGCCTGTGCAACACCGTCGGCGAGCAGGCACTCGCCAACCCCAGCATACCCCCGGGGTGTAGCGC
The DNA here is from genome assembly GCF_014219065.1 of Halopseudomonas xiamenensis. Taxonomy (GTDB): domain Bacteria; phylum Pseudomonadota; class Gammaproteobacteria; order Pseudomonadales; family Pseudomonadaceae; genus Halopseudomonas; species Halopseudomonas xiamenensis. Next base: position 42,568 of record NZ_JACLGO010000033.1, on the reverse strand, counting down.
ACCTGCGCTACGCCAGCCAACCGGCCAGCCCGTGCAACACCGTCGGCGAGCAGGCGCTCGCCAACCCAGCATCCCCGGGGTGTAGCGCGCCTGCGCTACGCCAACCACCGGAGGCGATATGCACTTGGTTACAGAACCTTGATCAACTCGATATCGAAGATCAGCGTGCTGTGCGGCGGGATGCTGCCGGCGGCGCGCTCACCGTAGGCCAGGTTGGAGGGGATGTACAGGCGCCATTTGGCACCTTCCTGCATCAGCTGCAGCGCCTCGGTCCAGCCAGCGATGACGCCACCGACCGGGAATTCGGCAGGCTGGCCGCGCTTGTAGGAGCTGTCGAACACTTCGCCGCTGATCAGCGTACCTTCGTAGTGGGTGCGCACGGTAGAGCTTGCGGTCGGCGTGGCGCCGCTGCCCTCACTGACGACTTCATACTGCAGCCCCGACGGCAGGGTCACCACGCCCTCGCGCGCGGCGTTGCGCTCGAGGAACTCCAGGCCAGCCTTGCCTGCCGCACGAGCGGACTCCTCGGCCAGTGCCTGCATCTTCGACTGCAGGGTCTGGAAGGCGGCCTGCATGGCGGCTTCGTCGACCGGGCTGGGCTGCTGGGTGTAGGCATCGCGCAGGCCGGCCAGGACCAGATCGACGGCCAGGTCGGGGATATTGCTCGACAGCAGTTGATCGCCCATTTGACGGCCTATGCCGTAGCTGACGCGCTGTTCGTCGGTTTCGAATGTATTGCTCATGGCGGCTCTCCGCAAAAATGGCCGTAAAGACTGACACAACGAGAGCAAAAATTCACCCTGCAACCACACCCGTCGCCACAGCCGTGCCCCTTGCTGCACGGTAGGGGTAAATACGCTAGAATGCCGCCCTTTTCGGCCTCCCCACCCCGAGATCCCGCCATGCTGGAAAAGCTGTTCCAACTCAAAGCCCACGGTACCACTGTCCGCACCGAAGTACTGGCCGGCGTGACCGTCTTTCTGACGATGGCCTACATCATCTTCGTCAACCCGATGATGATGGCCGATGCCGGCATCGATCCAGGCGCCGCGTTCGTCGCCACCTGCCTGGCCGCTGCACTCGGCTCGCTGGTGATGGGCCTCTGGGCCAACTACCCGATCGCGCTGGCACCGGGCATGGGCCTGAATGCCTTCTTCAGCTATACGGTGGTCGGTTCCATGGGCTACAGCTGGCAGGTGGCGCTGGGGGCGGTGTTCATTTCCGGTCTGCTGTTCTTCCTGCTGAGCATCTTCAAGATCCGCGAATGGGTGATCAACAGTATCCCGCTGCCGCTACGTTCGGCAATCGCTGCCGGCATCGGGCTGTTTCTGGCACTGATCGCCCTGAAAAGCGCCGGCATCGTGGTCGATAACCCCGCCACCCTGGTCGGCGCTGGTGATATGACCCAGCCCGGCCCGATGCTCGCCGCACTCGGTTTCATGGTCATCGTCGCGCTGGCCTACCGCCGGGTAACCGGGGCGGTGATGATCGGTATCCTGCTGGTCACCGGGATCAGCCTGCTCGCCGGCTTCACCCGCACCGATGGCCTGGTCTCGGCACCGCCGAGCCTGGCACCGACGCTGCTGCAACTGGATATCCGCGGTGCGCTGGATGTGGGGCTGGTCAGCGTGATCTTCGCCTTTCTGTTCGTCGATCTGTTCGATACCTCCGGCACCCTGATCGGGGTCGCGCAGAAGGCCGGCCTGGTCGATGAAAAGGGCAAGCTGCCACGCCTGGGCCGGGCGTTGATGGCCGACAGCAGCGCGACCATGTTCGGCTCGCTGCTGGGCACCTCGACCACCACCAGCTATGTGGAGTCAGCCGCCGGCACCGCGGTTGGTGGCCGCACCGGCCTGACCGCCTGCGTGGTCGCCGCGCTGTTTCTGCTCAGCCTGTTCCTGTCGCCACTGGCCGGTGCGGTACCACCCTACGCCACCGCGCCGGCACTGTTCTTCGTCGCGGTACTGATGACCAGCGGCCTGGTGCAGGTCGACTGGGAGGACCTGACCGAGGCGGCGCCGGTGGTGGTTACCGCGCTGGTCATGCCACTGACCTTCTCCATTGCCAACGGCATTGCCCTGGGCTTCATCTCCTGGACCGCGATCAAGCTGCTGTCCGGGCGCTGGCGTGATCTGAATCCCAGCCTGTACGTGCTGTCGGCACTGTTCATCGTCAAACTCGGGTTCTTCAGCTGATGGCCGTGACCTTCGATCCCGCCGGCTATGCCGGGCAACTGCAAGCCAAGCGCCAGCGCCTGGTTGAACTGCTGCAACCCTTCGCCGCACCGGAGCCCGAGGTGTTCGCCTCGCCGCCCGAGCATTTTCGCCTGCGCGCCGAGTTCCGCCTGTGGTACGAGGATGGCCAGCCGCACTATGCGATGTTCGAGCCGGGGGACAACCGCCGGCCGATCCTGATCGAGCAACTACCGATCGCCAGTCGCCGTATCAATGAACTGATGATGCCACTGCTCGACGCCTGCAAGGCTGACCCGCAACTGGGTCGCCGGCTGTTCCAGGTGGAGTTTCTCACCACGCTGTCGGGCGAGGCGCTGGTCACCCTGTGCTACCACCGCCCGATCGACGAACAGTGGGATATCGCAGCGCAGCGCCTGGCCGAGCAGCTGGACATCCTGTTGATCGGCCGCAGCCGCGGCCGGCGGCGGGTCCTGCAGCGCGACTACGTGGTGGAGCAGTTGCAGGTCGCTGGTCGCAGCTGGCGTTACCAGCAGATCGAGGGCGGCTTCACCCAGCCCAACGGCCAGGTCAACCAGCATATGCTCGGCTGGGCGCTGGAGGCGGCCGGCCACAACAGCGATGATCTGCTGGAGCTGTACTGCGGCAACGGCAATTTCACCCTGCCGCTGTCCACGCGCTTTCGCCGGGTACTGGCCACCGAGCTATCGAAAAGCTCGGTACGTTCGGCGCTGGAGAATATCGCCGACAACCAGGTCGACAACGTCACCCTGGTGCGCCTGGCCAGCGAGGAAGTCACCCAGGCCCTGACCGGGGTACGCGAATTCCGCCGCCTGCAGGGCATCGACCTGAGCGGCTACCAGTTCGGCACGGTGTTCGTCGACCCGCCCCGTGCCGGTCTGGACCCGGCGACCTTGGAACTGGTCAAGGGCTACCGGCGGATTCTCTACGTGTCCTGCAATCCAGAGACCCTGGCAGCGAATATCGCCGAGCTGCAGCACACCCATCACATTACCCGCTGCGCGCTGTTCGATCAGTTCCCCTATACCCACCACATGGAGTCGGGAGTGCTGCTGGAGCGCCGCTAGCGCGCCATCAGCTCCAGCAGCGGCTGGTAGGCCGCGTGGCTTACCGGAATGATCCGCTCGGCGCGCTGCGAGCGCAGAAACTCGCTGACCTGCGCCGAGGGCGTGTGCATCAGGCTGCGGATGCGCTCTTTCAGCAGTGGGCATACCTCGGCACTGAACACGAAGGGGTCGTAGTGGATCGGCGCCGAACGCCAGAGCACCCGCAGCGATTTCTCGTCGATCAGCCCGCGCCGCAGGTATTCGTCGGCGCGTTCGCTGGACACGAACGCCGCCTCCACCCTGCCCTGCAGCAGGGCGTCCAACGCCTTGTCGTGGGAGCCGGCATAGATCTGCCCGGCAAAATGCGCGTCCAGCGGCCTGCCGGCGCTGGCCGGGAACTCCCGGTTGGGCACCAGCGCCCCGGAGGTGCTGGCCGGATCGTTGAGCACCACGCGGCGCCCACGGGTGTCCTCCAGCGTTCTGAACTCGCTGTCGCCACGCACCAGCAGCAGTGAGTGGTAATAGCCCCCGCCAGTGGAAAAATACCCGGCCCCGAGCGCCAGCGAGGCGAAGGCCTCGATGCGCGGGTTCTGTTGCCAGGCCAGCAGATAGGACGCCGGCCCCAGCAACGCGATATCGGTACCGCCGGATACCGTGGCATCGATCACGCTTGCATAGGAGCTGGCTCGCAGGATCTGCACCGGCAGGTCCAGCCCGGCGCTGAGCATGTCCGCCAGCGGCTGGTATTCCCTGACCAGCTCGTCGATATTCTTCACCGGAATGATGCTGATGCGCAGGCTGTCCTGACGGCAGGCCACCGCCTCGGCGATGGCAGTGGAGGGGTAGAACAGCATCCACAGGAAAACCAGCAGCAGTTTCATCAGGCAGTGACCTTGGCGGCGCGGAACTCGTTCTGGAAGTCGGCCACCCGGTCAGCGGTCATCGGGCGGCTGAAATGATAACCCTGGACGATGTCGCAGCCGGCCAGACGCAAGTACACCAGTTGCTCCGGCGTTTCCACGCCCTCGGCCACCACCTCCAACGACAGCCGCTTGGCCAGGGTGATGGTCGAGGAGACGATCAGACTGTCATCGTGACTGTTGGACAGCTGGGCGATCAGGCTGCGGTCGATCTTCAGCTTGTTCACCGGCAGTGAATTGAGGTGGGCGAAGCCGGCATAGCCCTTGCCGAAATCATCCAGGGCGATGCTCAGCCCCGCACTCCTGAGCAGCTCCAGGCTGGCAATGGCGATCTGCTCCTGTTCGAGAATCGCGGTCTCGGTGATTTCCAGTTCCAGGCGCCAAGGCTCCACCCCATGGCGCTGCAGCTCGCCCAGCACCATGTCGCTGAATTGCGGCTGGCTCAATTGCAGCGCCGAGACATTCACCGCCACCCGCCCGGCCACGCCCTCGGCAACCCACTCGGCCAGTTGCCGGCAGGCCAGGGAGATCACCTCCAGGCCCAGCGGGATGATGAAGCCACTGCGCTCGGCGATCGACACGAAGCGATCCGGATAGATCAGCCCGAATTCCGGATGCTGCCAGCGCACCAGGGCCTCGTAGCCGATGATCGACATCGAGTCCAGGGCGACCTGCGGCTGGTAGTGCAGCACGAACTGATGCTGCTTCAGCGCCTCGCCGAAGGCCTGCTCCAGATGGAACTCCTCCACATCCGAGACGTTCAGCGACTGGTCGAAGAAGCGGTACTGGCCCCGGCCGGCGCGCTTGGCCGAGTACATGGCCGCATCGGCATAACGGATCAGGCTGTCCACATCCTGGGTGTCGCGGGGGCAGATGCTGATGCCGATACTGGGGCTGGTATTCACCTCGCTGCCTTCGAGCTGGTAGGTGGCGGACAGGCGCTGGGTCAGGGTATCGACCCAGGCGACGATATCCTGCTCGGTGCGCTCGCCGGCCAGCAGCACGACGAACTCGTCACCACCGAACCGTGCAGCCTCATCACCGGGTTCGAGCAGCCGGCGGATACGCCCGGCCACCGCCTGCAGTAGCAGGTCACCGATGCGGTGGCCGAGGGTGTCGTTGATCGACTTGAAACGATCCAGATCGATGAACAGCAGCGCCAGCAGGCGCCGGCGATTACGCTGCTCGGCCAGCACCTGGTTGGCCACCTCGATGAACTGTCGGCGGTTGAACAGGCCGCTCAGGTGATCGGTGGAGGCGGCCCGGCTGCTGCGTTCATGCTCACGTTCCAGGCGCTCGATCAGTTGCTGGTTTTCCCGCTGCGAGTTCTGCAGGGTGACCAGCGCCACCTGCTGGCCATGCAGCATCCTGACCATCCAGAACACGCAGGCCACCACCGCCAGGCTGACGATGACGTTGAGCAGGAACTGCCGTGACTTGCCCGCCTCGAACGGGCCGAGAATCTCATCGTAGCGCTTGCTGATGACCACGGTGAAACCATGCTGCGGCATGGCATGGAAGGCACTCTGATAGCGGTCACTACCCACCACCGAGGTATACAGACCGGCCTGGCGGCCCTCCGGCGGCAAGGGCGCCAGGCGCTGCCCGGCGATGATCACGCCACTGGAGTCGGCACGCATGCGCTCGCGGCCATCGGCGTCCAGCACCTGGATGAATCCGCTCCTGCCCAGGTCGATGTAGTGATACAGGCTGACCAGATAACCGATATCCATCTCGATCAACATGGCCTGGGTGCTGCGCTCGCCGTTACCAGCCAGGGGTACCAGAAACGGCAGGCGCCAGTGCGGAAAGGGACTCGCCTGGTCATGCGTATCCAGCACCGGTGGAATGATCGGTTCATTCACCGTCGGGCCGGCGGTACCGCGCAGGCGTTGCCACCAATCGGACGGCATGCTGGCCAGGCCCGGACTATGACTGGCAAACAGCAGCTCGCCGCGCGAGCCGAAGATACTCAGGCGATTGAACACCGGGTCACCGGCCAGCAACCGCGACAGGTTCGGGCCGACCCGACCCTGTTGCCGCCCTTCCGTGTTATAGATACTGCCCGCCGCCCTGGCCCGATCGGCCATCTGCCGCAGGTTCTCGGCCACGATCACCGCCAGGTTCAGATGCCCGGCGCCTTCGGCTTCCAGCCGCTCATCGTGTACCTGCCGATTGTGGTAATGGTACATCGACCAGACAAAGATCAGGATCACCGCACCCAGCACCACGATGGCACGCTGAACGAGACCGAGGGAGATGGGCAGGCTGCGATGATTCACGATGGAGGTACCGGCAAGCAAAGTAAGGCGCATGACACCAATGATGCCAAATAGACATTACGCATAGATGACATGCTGCCAGACGGACAACGTGACGGCTCTCGCAAACCCGGCTGCTGCGACTTGGAGCGGCTGACGCTCCCGCTATAATCCTCGCATCACGTACGGGCGGATGTTGGCTGTAGCCCCCTTTCACGAGGACTGCAGCATGCTCAATCGCGGCTTTACCCTGGTCGAGATGATGGTAGCGATGGCGGTGCTGGCCATCCTGCTGAGCATCGGCCTGCCCGCTTTCGGCGGGCTGATCGACAGCCAGCGCATGGACAGCAGCGTCAACAGTCTGGTGCGCGGTATCCAGTTCACCCGCACCGAGGCCATACGGCGCAACCGCCATGTGACCATGACACCGCTCCAGCAGGACTGGAACGATGGCTGGGTGATCTTCCTGGATACCAACCATAACGGCCGCCATGACGCCGGCGAGCAGATCCTGCGCCAGGAACAACCTGCTCTGGTCAGCCATATCCATGCCAATACCAACATTGCCGACTACCTGCGCTACAACGCCCAGGGCGAATCGGAACTGCTCAACGGTGGCTTCCAGTCCGGCACCTTCTCCCTGTGCCCACGGCAACCAGGGGTGCAGGGGCGCAAGGTCATCATCAACCGCGTCGGCCGTGCACGCACCGAACGCGCGCATATCGCATCCGGCTGTCCTGGGTAGTCGACACCCTGCGGGCTCGCAATGACCAGACTCACCCCCTATACTGAGGTCGCTGAGCGCAACTACGACAATAACAAGGTGAAACGGCGACGCTCATGGCCCGTGATCTCTTCCTGTATGAGAATATCAGCGAGCACCTGCGCAACCATATCCTGAGCGGCAACTACCGGGCAGGTGAGCGTTTGCCCTCGGTCAGGACGCTGAGCAGACTGTTCAACGTCAGCATCAATACCGTCATTCAATGCTTTCGCAAGCTGGAGATGGACGGCCTGGTCGACGTTCGTCCCCGTTCCGGAGCATTCGTTGCCAGCAGCGCCCGCATGCCTGCCGCCAACGCCGATATCGCGCATTTCCCACTGCTGCCGGTGGAAGTGTCGCTGAGCGAAGATATCTTCAACTACATGGAACCGCATCTGGAACAGCAGTTGCTGCGTCTTGGCATCGCCCTGCCCAGCCCGCAGATCATGCCGATCGAGCGCATCCTGCTGACCCTGCGCGATGTTACCCGTAAGCAGCCACTGGAAGTCTGGGACTACATGCACCCCCATGGTCACCAGCGCTTCACTCACCAACTGGTGCGACGCAGCCTCAACTACCCGATCCCCCTCACCCCGAATGATGTGATCGTCACCAACGGTTGCATGGAGGCCCTGGAGCTGGCACTGCGCACCGTGACCCGACCCGGCGATACCGTGGCAGTCGAAACGCCCACCTACTACGGCACCCTGGTGGCCCTGGAAGTGATGCAGCGCAGGGCACTGGAGATCCCCACCCACTATCGCGACGGTATCTGCCTGTATTCCCTCGAGCAGGCATTCAAGCACGGCCAGGTCAGTGCCTGCCTGATCTCCTGCAATGCGCAGAATCCGTTGGGCTTCACCATGCCCGAGGAACGCAAGCGCAGACTGGTGGAACTGGCGACCCGCTATTCGGTGCCGGTGATCGAGAACGATATCTGGGGCGAGACGGTGTATGCCGGCAACGCCATGCCTGCCAAGGCCTATGACGAGGCCGGTATGGTCCTCTACTGCACCTCTTTTTCCAAATCGCTGATACCCGGCATCCGCCTCGGCTGGGTCGCGCCAGGGCGCTTCCATCACCGCCTGCGGGAACTCAAGCAGATCAGCAGCATCACCAATGCCTCGGCGCCACAGCTGCTGATGGCGCGGCTGATGGAAAGCGGTTTCTATACCCAGCACATCCAGCAGCTACGCCAGCACCTCGCCAACCAGTCCGAGGCTGCCGCGGCCCTGGTGCGCAGCAGCTTCCCCAGCGGTACCCGGGTCAACACTCCCACTGGAGGCTGCGTACTCTGGATCGAGCTGCCCGGCCGGATGGACTCCCGTCAGCTGTTCAAGCAGGCCATGGCCGAAGGCATCCATATCTTCCCCGGCCCGGTATTCTCCGCCGGCCCACGCTACGGCAACTACTTCAGGCTCAATGCCGGCAATCCGATGAGTCAACAGATCCGACAGGCGATCGAGCGTCTGGGCGCCATTGCCGACAATCTGCAATGAAACCGGTAGCGCCTCCATGGCGTACCGGTTCCATCCTTCACTTGACCATGGTTCTAGTCGAGGCGTGACACTCCGGTGTAGTCATCGCTATAGCAGGGAGTATCACCACAGACATCGGTGACCGCCCCGTTGCTGCGCATGAAGTCCGACTTCTGTTGTCTGGCAGCGACCGTATTGCGCGGGGATTCGTGCGGGTCGTTTCCGTAGGAGGGGTCGGGACCGGTATTGTTGGTCGGCGGGAAGGGGTTACCCTTGTCTCCGGACACATCACCCGAATCCCAGATCATCAGGCCATGGCCGTCATAGGGGTACTGTTCTATCCGCTCGATGCCGAACAGTGGATTGCTGTCGACGCTTTCGCCCAGCAGGGCGGTGGGTCCATGGACTGCGGCGCCAATGGTGCGGGCCATGATTTCCGCGCTCCACTGGGTCACCTGGTAATCCCCCAGGGCGACATGCAGCAACACCTTCTTGTCGGTCGGCGTTCCGGGCAGGAAGTTGCCGGCCAGATGACTCAGGTAACCATTATTCTCCGCCCGATCCCAGAGCATCTGCATCAGCGCGAAGTTCAGCGACTGGTCCAGCCCGTCGGGATAGGCCTCATACAGAACCGGCCCAAAGCGCTGGTTGAAAGGCCCGTAGCGGCGCAGCAGCAGACTGTAGTTGCTACCGGGCACACCCAGCACCCCGCGATGGATGTTGGGCGCCGTGGCCACCAGGGCCCCGCCGAGGATACCGCCCTGGCTGTTGCCGTCGTAGAACACCTCTGCGGGATCGTAGACCAGGGCATCACCCGCTCCATGGCGGAAACGCGCATCGCTGGCGAAGCCATCGGGGTGCTCCATCAACTCGGCCAGGAACATGAAGTTCAGCAGCCCCTGCTGGCTGCGGTCCAGCTGCCTGGGCAGGCCGGTCAGGTCCGCCAGGATCTGGTGGATATTCCCCGCCACCAGATCGTCCTGGGCCATGCCTATCCAGTCGGTGGCGCAGAACATGATGTTGTGCTCGGCCTGCATCCGGCGTACCTGTCCGCCACCGAACTCGCCCCCCGAGATGGCATAGGTACTCTGGCCGAACAGGCCATGCCCGTAGATGGCGGCACGCGCCGGCTGTACCGTGCCGCTGCCATCGGCAAAGTCAGCCACGGCTGTCCGCGGTATCTGGCAACGGAAGCGCGCCTGCAGGAACTCCGCACCATCGAGCACCACTGGCAGGGCATCGGGATCATCGCTGGCGTAGTTGAACGAGGCCCCCACTCCCCCGCCCGGCTGGTTCAGGTAGTTCGGCACTTCGAAGGTGCCGAGGATATTCCGGCTGAACTCGGCGTTCAGATCGTCCTCAACTTCCGTGATGGTAAATGCCGGCGCGCCATTCCCCAGACGCCCGAAGGCATCATCACGAATCGCCAGCAGCCGCTCAGTGATCGATTTCTGACTGGCAATGGTGAAATCCCAGGCCAGGGTGATCTCATCCCGCTCCACACCGGCACTGGTCAGTATCGCGAAGATGTCCTCCATGGCTTCGCGCCGCTCTTCGAATGCCGCCTCACCGGTATCGATACCGTCACGGTAGGCGCGGAACAGCTCATTCACCGCCAGCGGCTCACCGTCGGCCCCCTTGGCGTTGCGGATCACCGCGATATAGCGCTGGCCCTCCTCGAAGTTGCGCGCCGGCCTGATGATCAGCGCCTGCTGGTCCGGGTCGGTATTGTTGGCATCCAGCTCGGCCCAGATCAGTTGCTGCTCCAGGCTCGCGGCATTGATCACCATGATCGGCGCATCCGGGTCCAGCGAGGGCTCCAGATCGGTCAAGCGCACCGCCCCGGTCTGCTGCAGATCGATACCCGGCAGGTGGGCCAGCAGCATGGAGCCGGGGGAGAAACCATCGTTGCGGTTCCACTGCTCCGGCTGGATAGCTGCCGGTTCCGTGGTCTTGATATCCACGTAGCGGGTACGGCTCGGATCGGCGGGCATATCCACCGGACGGGCAACCGGCATGCCTCGTACATCGAAATCGACCCGCAGGCGGGTGGGCGTGCTGTCGTCCTCGCGGGTGAAGAAGTTGTTGGGGAAGGGGTACATGCAGTGGGCCAGTACCGTATGGTCGCAATAGCTGGCCGTGGCCGGGTCGAAACCACTCAGGTCCAGCTCGGGCTGGGGTTCGCCAGGCCTGCTGGAACTGGACCCCGAACTGGAGCCGAGACAGCCTTGCAGCACGAGGACACTGCAAGCCAGTGCCAGGAGGTTACGTTGATTGCGCATGATGCTTCCCTTTTATGATTCTTGTTGGACTGTCAGCCTAGACGAAGTAGCGTTAGCCAAAACAGGTACAGTTGCGCTGATAGCAGTCAAACAGATTGCCACCGGCCCCTGTGTCAGTCAGATACCGCAATCTGTATCTGTTTCCCCCGGTTGCTGACGCATAGCATCGATTGCTCCATAACAAGAACAATGGAGTCATTCATCATGAAGTCAGCAAAACACTATTGGCTACCCTGCGCAGCCGGCCTGCTGGCCCTGGGGTTGACCGGGTGCCTGAGCGGGTCGGGCGGCAGTTCCAGCAGCAAGACGCCCAAGCCTGAACTGAGCCTGTCGGTACTCTCCAGCGCCTCCGATCAGGTCAGCGGTGGTGATGTATTGGTGACCATCAAGGGCGATCCCGAGTTGCTCGAGCAGGAAATGGATGAACTGGAGTTCTGGGTCAACAACCAGAGCGTCACTCCAACCAGGATGAATGAACGCAACGATCAGCTAGAAATACTGATCGAGGGGCTGGGACTCGGCGAAAACCAGCTGGAACTGCAGCACAAGAAACACGGTCGCCTGGACCAGTTGGAGCTGGTCAACCATCCAATCACGGGCCCCATTTTTTCCGGTCCGCAGCAGTACCCCTTCGTCTGCACCACAACAACCGAACTGGGCAAGCAGCCACTGGTCGATACCGATGGCGATACCGGTTTCCCGGTGCTGGATGAGCTGGGTACCCAGATCGGCCTGAGCATGGATTGTTCGATAGAACCTTACGTGGTCTTCCTGTATCGCACCAATGATCCGGTCAATCCCAGCTATCAGCCCCTCCCCACCGACGGATCGCGGCCCGCCGATATGGCCACCACCAAGCTCACCGATGGTCGGGTAGTGGACTTCATCGTCCGCCAGGAGCGTGGCACCATCAACCGCTTCATCTACAGCTTCGCCACCCTTGCCACGCTGGGAGACGCAGCGGATGCCGCCGCATCAGACAAGTGGAATGGCCGTCTGCTGTTCCATTTCGAAGGCGGCGTCGCCATCGGCCATACCCAGGGCCGGGTGAGCGGTCGCGCCCTGGCACCTGAGGTGTTGGGCAAAGGCTACGCGGTGATCTATTCATCAGGCACCCGCACCAACGCGCACTACAACCTTCAGGTCGGCGGCGAAACCGCCCTGATGGTCAAGGAGCACTTCATCAAGCGCTTCGGCACACCGGACTACACCGTGGCGATAGGCGGTTCCGGCGGAGGCATCCAGCAGTATGTCTATTCGCAGAACCATCCCAGCCTGCTGGATGCTGGCGTACCGCAGTACTCCTACCCCGACATGGTCACCCAAACCATCCATATCGGTGATTGCGAACTGCTGGAATACTTCATGGATGCCACCGACAAGGACAACCCCCTGTGGCGCACCACTGCCAATCGCAGCCTGCTGGTCGGCCTGAACGCCACGGATGACTATCCCGACCCCTTTGCCGCCGCCAAGACCATGCTGGGCTACAGCACCGCACCGGGTATGACCGAATGCATACCCGCCTGGCGTGGCCTGACACCCCTGGTGATGAACCCTCATTACGGTCAGGCCACCAACCAGGAGTTAATGCAACCACCCGGCATCATGGATACGGTGCAATGGACCCATTACGACGACCTGCGCAATATCTACGGGCTCGATGAGAACGGCAACCCGCGCACTCTGTTCGACAACGTCGGCGTGCAGTATGGGCTCAAGGCGCTGACCGATGGCAACATCACCCCTGAAGAGTTCCTCAGGCTCAACAGCAAGATCGGCGGCTGGAAGCATCCGAACGAGATGGTGCAGGAGGGCTTTCCATTCCTCGGCAGCGAGGAGGATGTCATGGCCGACCCGTCCCGGTTCGACCCCTGGAGTAGCCGGAACATGCGTCTGAGCCCCGACGCAACCAGCCATGCACCACGTACCGAGGGTGACCTGCTGGCGATGAATGCCGCCTATACCTCGGGCATGGTGTTCGACGGTCAACTGGACATGCCGGTCATCGACTGGCGGCACTATCTGGAAGAGGTGCTGGACATGCACAACAGCCACCAGTCCTTCTCCGCTCGCCAGCGAATTCGCAACCAGATGGGGCACTCGGACAACCAGGTGATCTGGTTCACTGACGCCCGTCCGACCAACCTCACCGACCCCAACCGACCGCGTCCCCGCGAGGACTTCGATCAGACCTGGATGGCCCTGGATGTACTGCATGAGTGGCTGATGAATATCCGCGACAATCCCGAGCAGGGCATTACCGGTAACAAGCCCGAGGCTGCAGTGGATAGCTGCTTCGAGACCAACGGTGATCTGATCGCCTCCGGTGAGGAAGTCTGGAACGGCATACTGGATGACAGCCCGGCAGGGGTCTGTACCAATCAGTTTCCGACCCACACCACCTCCAGGATGGTTGCCGGTGGCCCGATCGAAGGCAGCATCTTCAAATGCAGCCTTAAGCCGGTCAGCGCAGCACTCAATGACGGTACCTATGGCAGCTGGACGCCAACCGCCGAGCAGCTGGACGAGCTGAACGCGATATTCCCGCAGGGCGTATGCGACTACAGCCAGCCGGACCAAGGCAGACCCTAGCGCTGAGCAGGCACTGAGAAAAAAGAAAACCGGTACGCCAGGGCAGGCGTACCGGTTTCAGTTGGTGCTCTCCGGCCCCTGTCTCAGGTGCGGTATTCGGCGTTGATCCGCACGTACTCGTGGGACAGGTCGGTGGTCCAGATGGTCTCGCTGATATCACCCCGACCCAGTTCGATACGAATGGTGATCTCGGCCTGGGCCATGACCCGCGCGCCCTGCTCCTCGGTGTACTCGGCCGCCCGACCGCCGTTGCGGGTGATGCATACCTCGTCAAGGTAGACGTCGATCTTCTCCACATCCAGCTGCGGCACGCCGGCGTAGCCGACCGCCGCCAGGATTCGCCCCCAGTTCGGGTCGGAGGCGAACAGCGCGGTCTTGATCAGTGGCGAATGGGCCACCGCATAAGCCACATCCAGGCATTCGTCACGATTGGCACCGCCATTGACCTGGACGGTAACGAACTTGGTCGCCCCCTCGCCGTCACGGACAATCGCCTGGGCCAACTCCAGCATGACCGCATTCACCGCCTCGGCCAGTTGGGCGTATTCGCTGCTGTCCAGATCGGCAATTTCCGTCATCGATACCTGCCCGGTGGCGATCAGCATGCAGGAATCGTTGGTACTGGTATCGCCATCGATGGTGATGCGGTTGAAGGACAGGTCGGCCGCCTGACGCAGCATGTGCTGCAGTACCGGCTGTGCGACCTTGGCGTCGGTAGCCACGTAGCCGAGCATGGTCGCCATGTTCGGACGGATCATGCCGGCACCCTTGGAGATGCCGGTGATGGTGATGCTCTGCCCGCCCAGGGTGATCTGCCGGCTGGCGCCCTTGGGCTGGGTATCGGTGGTCATGATGCCTTCGGCGGCAGCGGCCCAGTTGTCCTCGGCCAGATTCTCCAGCGCCTGCGGTAATGCCGCGATGATCTTGTCCGCCGGCAGCAGCTCGCCAATGACGCCGGTACTGAACGGCAGCACCTGGCCGGACTCGACCTGGGTCAGGCGCGCCAGCTCGTCACAGGTGCGCAGCGCCGCCTGCATGCCCGGCTGTCCGGTGCCGGCATTGGCGTTGCCGGTGTTGACCAGCAGGTAGCGCGGGGCGTTGCCCAGGTGCTGCTTGCACAGGGTCACCGGAGCGGCGCAGAAGGCGTTGGTGGTGAAGACACCGGCGATGCTGGCACCGGCGGGGGCCTGCATGACCACCACATCCTTGCGCCCGGCGCGCTTGATCCCGGCGCAGGCGATACCAAGACGAAACCCGGCAACCGGGTGAAGAGTCGGGAGAGGGCCAAGGCCGACGGGCATGAAAGGAACTCCAGAAATAGAATGGATGGAACACTACACCGATTGTGGAATCGACCGTGGGAGCCGCGCCCCGCGGCGATGCGATACTGCCAATTGCCTGCTCGGCTGGCAGCTCGCTTCGCACCGAGGCGGTGCTCCCACACGGTCGTCCGGGTCTTGAAGGAACAGCACTACCGCCCCGTCCAATAACGAGGCTTCCCGCTCAGCCTATCTTGCCGTGGCACTGCTTGTACTTCTTGCCCGAGCCACAGGGACAGGGATCGTTGCGGCCGATCTTGGGACCATCGCGGGTGATCGGGCTGGCCGGAGCCGGTGCGCCCTGCTCCGCCGGAGGCTGCTGCTCCTCGGGATCCTCACCGACGCCGGGTACCGAGTCATGCTTGAACTGCATGCGCTTGGCCAGCTCCTCGGCCTGCTGGCGCAGCCGCGCTTCCTCTTCGGCCGGGTCTTCACGGCGTACCTGTACATGGCTGAGCACGCGAATGGTGTCATGCTTGATCGAGTCGAGCATTTCCTCGAACAGGCTGAAGGCTTCGCGCTTGTATTCCTGTTTCGGGTTCTTCTGCGCGTAGCCGCGCAGGTGAATGCCCTGGCGCAGGTGATCCATGGTCGCCAGGTGTTCCTTCCACAGGTCATCCAGCACCCGCAGCAGCATCTGCTTCTCGAAGGTGCGCAGCGCTTCGGGACCGGTCAGCTGCTCCTTCTCGGCATAGGCGGCGATCAGCGCATCACGCACCCGCTCGCGCACACCCTCTTCATGCAGGGCATCGTCTTCATCCAGCCACTGCTGGATCGGCAGATCCAGCGCCAGCTCGGTGCGCAGGTGCTGTTCCAGCGCCGGGATATCCCATTGCTCGGGCACACTCTGGGGCGGCATGTACTGGCTGATGCAGCTTTCCACCACGTCGTCGCGGATCGCCTTGATGGTGTCCTCGACAGTATCCGCGGCGAGAATCTCGTTGCGCTGGGTGTAGATCACCTTGCGCTGTTCGTTGGCTACGTCATCGTATTCCAGCAGCTGTTTGCGGATATCGAAGTTGCGGCCTTCGACCTTGCGCTGGGCCTTCTCGATGGCGTTGGTGACCATGCGATGCTCGATCGCCTCGCCCTTCTCCATGCCCAGGGCCTTCATGAAGTTCTTCACCCGATCGGAGGCGAAGATACGCATGAGGTTGTCTTCCAGCGACAGGTAGAAGCGGCTGGAACCGGGGTCGCCCTGACGACCTGAACGGCCACGCAGCTGGTTGTCGATACGCCGTGATTCATGGCGTTCACAGGCAATGATGTGCAGGCCGCCGGCATCCAGCACCTGCTGGTGGCGCTCCTGCCATTCGGCCTTGATCTGGTCGATCTGCTCGGGGGTGGGGTTCTCCAGGCTGGCGATCTCCGCCTCCCAGCTGCCGCCGAGGATGATGTCGGTACCACGACCGGCCATGTTGGTGGCGATGGTCACCGCACCGGGACGGCCCGCCTGGGCGATGATCTCGGCCTCCTTCTCGTGGTACTTAGCGTTCAGTACCTGGTGCGCGATACCTTCCTTGTTCAGCAGTTGGGACACCACCTCGGAGGATTCGATCGAGGCGGTACCCACCAGTACCGGGCGGCCGCTCTCCCTGCAGTCCTTGATGTCCGCGGCGATGGCGGCGAACTTCTCGCCGATGGTCAGATAGACCAGGTCGTTGTAGTCCTTGCGGATCATCGGCTTGTTGGTGGGAATGACCACCACGTCCAGGCCGTAGATCTGGCGGAACTCGAAGGCCTCGGTATCGGCGGTACCGGTCATGCCGGCCAGCTTGTTGTACAGGCGGAAGTAGTTCTGGAAGGTGGTCGATGCCAGGGTTTGGCTCTCGGCCTGGATATTCAGGCCTTCCTTGGCCTCGATGGCCTGGTGCAGCCCCTCGGACAGGCGACGGCCGGGCATGGTCCGCCCGGTGTGCTCGTCCACCAGCAGCACCTGACCATCCTGCACTATGTACTCGACGTCGCGGTGGAACAGGGTGTGGGCCCGCAGTGCGGAATGCACATGGTGCAGCAGGTTCAGGTTCTGCGCCTGGTACAGGCTGTCACCCTCGGCCAGCAGGCCTTCGCGGGTCAGCAGCTCCTCGACGTACTGGTGTCCTTCCTCGTTGAGTTCGACCTGGCGGGTCTTCTCGTCGATGAAGTAGTGACCGTCGACACCCTCTTCGCCTTCCTCGGCCTTGATGCCACGCTTGAGCTGCGGCATCAGCTTGTTGATGGCGGTGTACAGCTTGGAGCTGTCCTGGGCTGGCCCGGAAATGATCAACGGCGTGCGCGCCTCATCGATCAGGATGGAGTCCACCTCGTCGACGATGGCGAAATTCAGCTCGCGCTGGAACTTGTCTTCCAGGCGGAAGGCCATGTTGTCACGCAGGTAGTCGAAGCCGAATTCGTTGTTGGTACCGTAGGTGATGTCGCAGCGATAGGCAGCGCGCTTCTCCTCCGGGTCCTGGAACGGCACCACCACGCCAACGGTCAGGCCGAGGAACTCGTGCAGCGGGCGCATCAGGTTGGCGTCGCGGCGAGCCAGGTAGTCGTTGACCGTGACCACGTGCACGCCCTTGCCGGACAAGGCATTCAGATAGGCCGGCAGGGTCGAGACCAGGGTCTTGCCCTCACCGGTCTTCATTTCCGCGATCTTGCCTTCATGCAATACCAGGCCACCGATGAGCTGCACATCGAAGTGGCGCATGCCCATCACCCGCTTGCTCGCCTCGCGCACCAGGGCGAAGGCTTCCGGCAGGATGGAATCGAGACTTTCGCCCTTGCTTACGCGCTCCTTGTATTCGATGGTCTTGGCCTTGAGCTGTTCGTCGCTCAAGCCATTCAAGCCTTCTTCGAGGGCGTTGATGGCATGCACTATCTTGCTCATGCGCTTCAACTCACGCTCGTTCTTGCTTCCAAACATTTTCTTCAATAAAGGCGCAAACATAGTCGACTTCGATATCCGTTTGGTGAAGGTGATGGGCCCGTGCACAGGTCGTTCACCGGAAAAAAACCATTCTACTCTGAAAGTCTCGAGACAATAAACCGTGGTGACTCTGAGGGGGAGGCAGGTCGGGACAGCGATGATCCATGCTCCGCCGAAGCGGAGCATGCAAGGAGCGGTGGGTAGATCAATTCAGGGCGAGGAAACGGGCCGGATTGATGGCCATGCCGTTGCGGTAGACTTCCAGGTGCAGGTGCGGTCCGGTCGAGCGGCCGGTGGAACCGACGGTGGCGATCTGCTCACCCTTCTTCACCAGGTCGCCCTTCTTCACCTGCAGCTCGTGGGCGTGGGCGTAGCGGGTCTTGTAACCGCCGGCGTGGGTGATCTCGACCATGTTGCCATAGGCGCCACGGCGGCCGGAGAAAGTTACTACGCCAGCCCCCACTGCATGGATTGGCGTCCCACGCGGCGCAGCGAAATCCAACCCTGAGTGAATCGCGATGCGCTTGGTGATCGGGTCGGTACGGCGACCGAAACCGGAAGATATGTAACCGGTCTGCACCGGGGTAAAATCCAGCGCCGCGTTGGCGTCGGTCTTGCGGTTGAGCATCAGCTCCTCGAGCAGGCGCAGCTGCTGGGTGCGATCATCGATGCGTGCGGTCAGCCGGTCGAGCACTACCTGGATATCCGCGCCTTCGTATGCCGCGCTGCTACCCTGCAGTTCCGGACCACCCATGCCGGGATCGGTATTGAAGTCGAACTCGCCATCGGACAGCTCGGCCAGCTCGGTCAGCCGCTCGCCCAGCGCATCAAGACGGGACAGGCGGGTCTGCAGGCGGCCCAGCTGCTGGGTCATGTGCTCCAGCTGTACCTGCGATTCTTCCTTTATATAGTCCGAGCCGGGCTCGTAGCCCTGCATCGACTGTTGCCAGATATGCTCGTAGTCCAGCGCGGCGGTGACATCGTCGGGCGCCTTGCCCGATGCTCCCAGTAGCTGCCAGGTCAGCAACGCCGCGGCGACCGGCATGGCGAGTATGCCCAGCACACCGGCGAGGACCCAGGGTGAACCAAGCGTCAACGCCTTGGTGGCGCCCTGGCGCCCGGTAAGAATGATGATGTTCACTTGAAAGATCCCCAAAAACGTTCCTGCGGTTCTGCTACGATGACCGCTGTTAAGTCACTCCAGACGGCAGCTCAGAGATTCCATGTCCTTTCATCCCCTGGATGCGCGTCGCCCGGGCGACCTGCTAAGAACCCACTCCACCCTGAAGGGCCTTTTCAACCAGGCTCGGGCTGTCGAACGACTGCAGCTCCTGCTTGAGTCCGTACTGGAACCCGCAGCCCGTGAGCACTGCCGCGCGGCCAGCTATCGAGATGGTCTGTTACGGCTGCTGGTGTCCGACAGTCAATGGGCGACCCGAATCCGTTACCAGCAAAAACGCCTCATCCGACAACTGCAGGCCTACACGGAATTCGCAACCTTAACGAAAATACACTGCAAGGTACAACCGCCATTGGTCAAAAAAGCGCCACCAGTTCGCAAAATGAAGCGGTCAAATGTCGCAGCTGAGAGTTTGAGCGAAACGGCGGAACAAATACGCGACCCGGATTTGCGTTCGGCGCTGGAACGACTGGCAAGGCATCACCGCGGAGAATTCTGAACTCCTGAGATGACAGGCAGGTTGCAACCGCCCGGACAAATAAAAAACGGCCACCGAGGTGGCCGTCAAACGAAACGAGGAAATGTCAGACCGCAGCGGCCGGTCGCATGAAGGAGATGGGTGCGGTTCCGGCATCTTCGAAGGTGACGATTTCCCAGGCATCTGCATTGGCCAGCAGCGCGCGCAACAGCTTGTTGTTGAGTGCATGCCCCGACTTGAAGCCGCGGAATTCACCCACCAGGCTCTTGCCCAGCAGATAGAGGTCACCAATGGCATCGAGAATCTTATGCTTGACGAATTCGTCCTCGTAACGCAGGCCGTCTTCGTTGAGTACGCGATACTCATCCACCACGATGGCATTATCCACGCTGCCACCCAGCGCCAGATTCTGCGAACGCAGGTACTCGATGTCACGCATGAACCCGAAGGTACGTGCGCGACTGACTTCCTTGACGAAGGAAGTGCTGGAGAAATCCACGCTGGCGAACTGGCTCCGGCCACGGAAGACCGGATGATCGAAGTCGATGCCGAACGATACCTTGAACCCCTCGAAGGGGACGAAGGTGGCCGTCTTGCCGTCTTCCTCGACCGTGACTTCACGCTTGATACGAATGAACTGTTTCGGCGCTTCCTGCTCTTCGATGCCCGCTGACTGGATCAGGAACACGAAGGGTCCGGCGCTGCCGTCCATGATCGGCACCTCGGGTGCACTGAGCTCCACCACCGCGTTGTCGATACCCAGGCCGGCCATGGCCGACAGCAGGTGCTCGACGGTATCCACCTTGATGCCATCCTTGATCAGGGTAGTGGACATGGTGGTTTCGCCGACGAACTCCGCACGCGCCGGGATCTCGACCACGGGGTCGAGATCGGTCCGGCGGAACACGATTCCGCTGTCCACAGGCGCCGGTTTCAGCGTGAGATAAACCTTCTCACCCGAATGCAGGCCAACACCGGTGGCCCGGATGATGTTCTTCAGTGTGCGTTGTCTGATCATGCTTGAACTGGCTTCCGCTCTAGTTGCGAATAATTTTCAACAAGTGGCGCACAGCATAGCAAATTTCGCCTTTGTTGAACACTAATCAGCCTTATCAAACCGATTGAATCACTCAATCGGCCTGCCGCCGCAGGAACGCCGGAATATCCAGATAATCCAGATCTTCCGCCGGCTGGCTCAGGCTTGCCGCTGCCGCATGACCGGCACCGGAGTTACGCATCACCGTCGGACGGTCCAGGTCGCGATAGTTCGGCGCGGTGCCGTGTTCCGGCTGACGGGCCGGCTGGGCAGCAGTGGTATTGTCCACCACCTTGACCGGCTTCTCGATACGCGCACCCAGGCCGGTGGCGACTACGGTCACCCGCAGTTCATCACGCAGTTCGGGGTCGATCACGGTGCCGACCACCACGGTGGCGGTTTCCGAAGCGAACTCCTCGACGGTGTTACCGACTTCGGAGAACTCACCCAGCGACAGGTCCGGACCGGCGGTGATGTTCACCAGAATACCGCGTGCGCCCATCAGGTTGACGTCTTCCAGCAGCGGGCTGCGAATCGCCGCTTCGGCTGCTTCACGGGCACGGTTCGCGCCGCTGGCGTGGCCAGTACCCATCATCGCCATGCCCATTTCACTCATCACGGTCTTCACGTCGGCGAAGTCGACGTTGATCATGCCGGGACGGATGATCAGGTCGGCAATGCCCTGTACCGCGCCGAGCAGTACGTCGTTGGCCTTGCTGAACGCGGACAGCAGACTGGCGTCCTTGCCCAGCACAGTGAGCAGCTTCTCGTTGGGGATGGTGATCAGCGAGTCGACATGCTGGCCCAGTTCGCGGATACCCTCTTCGGCGATCTGCATGCGCTTGCGACCTTCGAAGGGGAACGGCTTGGTGACCACGGCCACGGTCAGGATACCCATGTCGCGGGCCACTTCGGCAACGATCGGCGCAGCGCCGGTGCCGGTACCACCGCCCATGCCGGCGGTGATGAAGACCATATCCGAGCCCTGCAGCACCTCGGCGATGCGCTCGCGGTCCTCGATCGCCGCTTCACGGCCGACCAGCGGGTTGGCGCCGGCGCCGAGACCCTTGGTCACCGCCGAACCCAGTTGCAGCACGGTACGCGCGGTCATGTTCTTGAGTGCCTGCGCATCGGTGTTGGCGCAGATGAAGTCGACGCCTTCGACGTTGTTGATCACCATGTGCTGGAGCGCGTTGCCGCCACCACCACCAACGCCGACGACTTTGATTACCGCGTTTTGCGGGAGGTTATCGATCAATTCAAACATGGTCCCATCTCCTCGAGTTCAATACTCGTCTTGTTTCGTTTGTTTCGTTTCGTGGTACTGCCGTCCCGGATGACCCGGATGCCCGCTTCTGCGGGTCTGTTAAAAATTCCCCTTGAACCACCGCTTGACCTTGATCAGCGGCGACTCCCTGCTCTGCTCCGAATGTCCGTGACCTCCGTCGGCATGGTGCTTCATGCCGTAGTGCAGCAACCCGACTCCGGTGGAGTAGATGGGATTGCGCACCACGTCAGCCAGTCCCTTGAATTCCTGCGGTACGCCCAGGCGCACCGGCATATGGAATATCTCTTCGGCCAGCTCGACGGCGCCTTCCATCTTGGCTGTGCCGCCGGTCAGTACGATGCCGGCCGGAATCATGTCTTCATACCCCGAGCGGCGCAGTTCGGCCTGGATCAGGGTGAACAACTCGTCGTACCGCGGCTCGACCACCTCGGCCAGCGCCTGACGCGACAGGTCCCGCGGCGGCCGCTCACCGACGCTGGGTACCTTGATGGTCTCCTCCGGGCCGGCCAGCTTGGCCAGCGCGCAGGCGTAGCGGATCTTGATTTCCTCGGCGTGCTGGGTCGGAGTGCGCAGCGCCATGGCGATATCGTTGGTGACCTGGTCACCGGCGATCGGGATCACCGCGGTATGGCGGATCGCACCCTCGGTGAAGATGGCGATATCGGTGGTACCGCCACCGACATCGACCATGCACACGCCCAGTTCCTTCTCGTCCTCGGTCAGCACCGAGTAGCTGGAGGCCAATTGCTCAAGGATCACGTCCTCGACCTCCAGGCCGCAGCGACGGATGCACTTCTCGATGTTCTGCACCGCATTCATCGCGCAGGTCACCAGGTGCACCTTGGCTTCCAGGCGCACGCCGGACATGCCACGCGGCTCGCGTACGCCTTCCTGGTTATCGATCACGTATTCCTGCGGCAGGATGTGCAGCACCTTCTGGTCGGCGG
This sequence comes from Halopseudomonas xiamenensis, assembly GCF_014219065.1. Classification (GTDB taxonomy): domain Bacteria; phylum Pseudomonadota; class Gammaproteobacteria; order Pseudomonadales; family Pseudomonadaceae; genus Halopseudomonas; species Halopseudomonas xiamenensis. The sequence goes on along the minus strand of NZ_JACLGO010000033.1, from coordinate 19,851 downwards.
GAATCGCCACCGCCTGGGCCGCATCCAGCACCCGCTCGATGTCCGCATGCACCACTTCACCCTCACGGATGGCAACGATGCCGTGGGAGTTCATGCTGCGGATGTGATTGCCGGCGATACCGGCGAATACCGAGTGAATCTGGCAGCCGGCCATCAGCTCCGCCTCTTCGATGGCGCGCTGGATGGACTGCACGGTGGACTCGATATTCACCACCACGCCCTTCTTCATCCCCCGGGACGGGTGCGAACCGATGCCGACGATCTCCAGCTCACCGTCAGCACCTATCTCGCCGACCAGCGCGACCACCTTGGAGGTGCCGATGTCCAGCCCGACGATCATCCTGCTACCCTGCTTGCTTGCCATGATTACTCGTTACTCCCCGTTTCAACCGTTGCAGGCTCGCGCCATGCCACTGCCATGCCATTGCTGTAGCGCAGGTCGACCCGCGCTATGAGTTCGCGGCGCTCGGACAACATCAACTTGTCGATGGCCAGGAACCGCTGCATTTTTTCCACCACATCATCGCGTCCCAGCAGGATCTCGATACCCTCGCGGGTAGTCAGGAACCAGCTGCCGCGGTCACGCATTTCCAGTCGCGCCACACCATGGCCGTAGGGCCGCAGCAGTCGGTTGAACTGCTGGTAGGTCTGCATCACCCGCTCCTTGGCGCGCTCCGGCCCGTTCAGCAGCGGCAACCCCTGGAAGCGGTCGATGCGTTCCGGAGTGAAGGCGCGGCCGGCGTTGTTCAGCAGCGCCGCATCACCCCAGCGGGCCACCGGCAGGTGCTCATCCAGGGTGATCACCAACTGGTCCGGCCAGACCCGGGTCACCGCTGCGCCGGCCACCCAGGGCATGCCCAACAGGTCGGCGCGCAGGGCATCCAGATCGATGGTCAGCAGGCTCTCGTCCAGGTACGCGGCGATGGCCTGGTGTACCGAATCCCGGTCGATATACTGCAGGTCGCCCTCGACGCTGATCAGGCTGATCGGACGTTGCGCCAGCGGTTGCAGGCGGTTCGCCAGTTCGTACAGGCCCATGCCCAGTATCACCAGCAGCAGCGGCCAGAGCAGTTGCTGGATGCGTCTGCCCGCACCCTGCCATGACGGCAATGCCAGGCGCGGCCAGCTGCGCGGGGCCGGCGGGGTAACGCGCACGGCGCCGCGGTTCGGCGAGTGGCGCCGCCCCGCAGTCCTGCCTGCACGCTGGTCCCGGATCATCAGCCCCAACATCGTCGTTCCTCAGTAACGGGCACTGGCGAGGATCGCCAGCACCAGATCGGTGAAACTCATACCGGCCGCCGCCGCCGCCATCGGCACCAGGCTGTGGTCGGTCATGCCCGGTGCGGTATTGACTTCCAGCAGATAGAAGCTGCCATCGCTGTCCTGCATCACGTCAACCCGGCCCCAGCCATGACAGCCAACCGCGTTGAAAGCACGCAGGCACAGCTCGGCCAGTTCGGCCTCGCGCTCCGGCGACAGACCGCAGGGGCACTGGTACTGGGTATCGGAGGCCAGGTACTTGGCCTGGTAGTCATAGAAGGTATTCGGCGTGCTCAGGCGGATGGCCGGCAGCACCTTGCCGTCGAGGATGCTGACGGTGAACTCGGCCCCGGTAATCCACTGTTCGACCAGCGCCACGTCATCGTACTTTTGCGCTTCCTTCCAGGCAGCCTGCAGCCCGTCCAGGGATTCCACCTTGGCCATGCCGATACTGGAACCCTCATGGATCGGCTTGATGATCAGCGGGGTGCCCAGTTGCTCGACCACCGAGGCGCATTCCGACTCGTCACGCAGGACCGCATAGGCCGGCGTGGGCAGGCCGAGGCTTTGCCATACCTGCTTGGTGCGGAGCTTGTCCATGGCCAGCGCCGAGGCCATCACGCCGCTGCCGGTGTAGGGCAGGCGCAGGCATTCGAGCAGGCCCTGCAGGCTGCCGTCCTCACCGCCACGGCCATGCAGCGCGATGAACACCCGGTCGGGGCGCTCGGCGATCAGGCGTTCGGCCAGGTCGGCGCCGGCATCGATACCGAAGGCATTCACCCCGGCGCCCTGCAGCGCGGCCAGCACCGCGGCACCGGATTTCAGCGACACTTCGCGTTCGGCGGATGTACCGCCATAGAGCACCGCGACTCGTCCAAAGGCTTTCACGTCGATCATCAGGCCGGATCTCCTTTCTGTTCGTTGCCCAGCCGGGTCAGGGCCTCGGCCAGCTGCGGCGCCAGTCCACCGATATCCCCGGCGCCCTGGGTCAACAGGATGTCGCCGGGCTGCAGCACCGCGCGCAGCAGCGGCATGAGGTCGGCATCACGCGCCACGTACAGCGGGTCGATCTGACCGCGCAGGCGGATGCTGCGGCACAGATGCTTGCTGTCAGCGCCCGGTACCGGCTCCTCGCCGGCGGGGTAGACTTCCATCAGCAGCAATACATTGGTCTCGCCCAGTACCTGCACGAAGTCCTCGTACAGGTCACGGGTACGCGAATAGCGGTGCGGCTGGTAGACCATGACCAGGCGCCGGTCGGGCCAACCGCCGCGCACCGCCTTGATCACCGCGGCTACCTCACGCGGGTGGTGGCCGTAGTCGTCCACCAGCATCACATCGCCCTCTTCGCCCAGCGGGAAGTGACCATGCACCTGGAAGCGCCGGCCGACACCCTCGAAGCTGGTCAGGCCCTTGACAATGGCCTCGTCGCTGACGCCTTCATCGGCGGTCACGGCGATGGTCGCCAGGGCATTGAGCACGTTGTGCACGCCGGGCATGTTGACGTACACGCGCAGCGGCTCATGGCCTTCGCGCAGTACGGTGAAGTGGGTCTGCATGCCGTGCTGCTCGATATCCACGGCGCGGATGTCCGCATCCTCGGACTGACCGTAGGTGATCACCTGGCGGTTGATCTGCGGCAGGATCTCGCGCACCACCGGGTCGTCGATGCACAGCACCGCCAGGCCGTAGAACGGCAGGTTGTGCAGGAAGTCGACGAAGGTGCGCTTGAGGCGATTGAAATCACCCTCGTAGGTGGCCATGTGATCGAAATCGATATTGGTGACGATCGCCGCCATCGGCTGCAGGTGCAGGAAGGAGGCATCGCTTTCATCGGCCTCGGCCACCAGATAGCGACTCTCACCCAGCTGCGCATTGGTGCCGGCGCTGGTCAACCGGCCACCGATGACGAAGGTCGGGCTCAGCCCCTCGGCCGCCAGCACCGAGGCCACCAGGCTGGTGGTGGTGGTCTTGCCGTGGGTGCCGGCCACCGCGATACCGTGGCGGTAGCGCATCAGCTCGGCGAGCATTTCCGCGCGCGGCACCACCGGGATGCGCTTGTCCATGGCCGCGGCCACTTCCGGGTTGCTCGGGTTGATCGCGCTGGACACCACCAGCACATCGGCATTCTGCAGGTTTTCGGCACGATGGCCGATATCCACCCGCGCACCGAAGCTTTCCAGTCGCGCAGTGACCGCAGAACGTTTGAGATCCGAGCCGGATACCTCGTAGCCAAGGTTGAGCAGTACCTCGGCAATGCCGCACATGCCCACGCCGCCAATACCGACGAAATGGATACGGCGGATACGGCGCATTGCCGGCAGGCTGAAGGTCGCCTTGGGACGTTTTTCAATGGTCACGGGCAACCTCCAGGCAGGCGCGAACCACGTCCGCCGTTGCGTCGGGTCTGGCCTGGTTGCGGGCATGTTCTGCCATCAGTCGTACAGTCTCCGGTTGGTTGAACAGGGTTTCGAGGCGCTGCGCCAGCAGTGCCGCGGTAAGCGTCTTTTGCGGCAGCAGCTCGGCGGCGCCGCGGTCGGCCAGGTAGCGCGCATTGGCACTCTGGTGATCGTCGATGGCATGCGGCAGCGGTATCAGCAGCGATGGCCGGCCGGCGGCCGCCAGCTCGGCCACGGTCAGTGCGCCGGCACGGCACACCACCACATCGGCCCAGGCATAGGCCTCGGCCATGTCGGCGATGAAGGCCTGCACTTCGGCGTCGACGCCGGCGCCGACATAACCCTCGCGGGCTTCCTGCAGGTGCTGCTTGCCGCACTGGTGGCGTACCTGCGGACGCTGCGCGGCGGGCAACAGGGCCAGCGCTTCGGGCAGCAGCTTGTTCAGCGGCAGGGCGCCGAGGCTGCCACCAAGGACCAGCAGGCGCGGCTGACGGCGGCCATCCCAGTCCAGCGGCGGCACCTGGAATATCTCCGCACGCACCGGGTTGCCGGTGCTGCGGCGCCGGGCATCGGCGGCAAAGCTGCCCTCGAAACCTTCGCAGCGACGTTGCGCCAGTTTGGCGAGCAAGCGATTGGTGGTACCGACCACCGCGTTCTGTTCGTGGATCACCAGCGGGATGCGCCGCAGCCAGGCAGCCAGGCCGCCGGGACCGGTGACGTAACCACCGGCACCCAGCACGCAGACCGGCTGTAGCTGGCGCACGATTGCCAGCGACTGCCACAGTGCGCGCAACAGCTGCACCGGTGCCTTGAGCAGACCGGCCTTGCCCTTGCCGCGCAGGCCCTGGATATCGATGTAATGCACGGGAATATCCGCCGCCGGGATCAGTTCGGCCTCGATGCCACGGCGGGTACCCAGCCAGTGCACCTCGTAACCCTGCTCACGCAGCAACCGGGCACAGGCCAATGCCGGGAACACATGCCCGCCGGTCCCGCCCGCCATGATCAGCACCTTACTGGCCATTGGCAGCCTCCCGCAGCGCCTGACGGCGCTCCCAGTCGATGCGCAACAGCAGGCCCAGGCTGATACAGCAGACCACCAGCGAGCTGCCACCGTAACTGAGGAATGGCAAGGTCAGCCCCTTGGTCGGCAGCAGGCCGATATTCACCCCGACGTTGATCAATACCTGACCGCACCACATGATCGCCAGGCCATAGGCCAGGTAGGCGGAGAAATAGCGTCCGGCACGCTCGGCCCAGAGACCGATATACAAGGCGCGTACGGCGACGAAGATCAGCAGGGCGAAGGCCGCCAGCGCGCCGATCAACCCCAGCTCCTCGGCCAGCACGGCGAATACGAAGTCGGTATGCGCCTCGGGCAGGTAGAACTGCTTCTGGATACTGTTGCCCAGGCCGGTACCCAGCCACTCGCCGCGACCGAAGGCGATCAGCGCCTGGGTCAGCTGGTAGCCACTGCCATAGGGGTCGTTCCAGGGGTTGAGGAAACCGGTCAGGCGCTGCAGGCGATAGGGCTCGAACAGCACCAGCAGCGCGGCCAGGCCACCGAGCGAGCCGAACAGCAGGGTGAAGCGGAACAGGCCGACGCCGCCGAGGAACAGCATGCCGGTGGCCGCGCCCATCAGCACCACGGTAGCACCGAAGTCCGGCTCGATGATCAGCAGCCAGGCCATAGGGCCGAGCACCATGAACGGCTTGATGAAACCGAACCACTCCTCCTTGACCTCGTCCCGGCGATGCACCAGGTAACCGGCCAGGAACACCACGGCGAACAGCTTGGCCAGCTCCGACGGCTGTACGTTGATCGGGCCGACCGCGATCCAGCGCCAGCTGCCGTTGACCTCACGGCCGATACCCGGGATCAGCACCGCGATCAGCAATGCGAAGCCAAGGAACAGCAGCGGGAAGCGGAACTGCTCCCACAGTCCGACCGGCACCGCCAGGGTCGCCAGCATCGCCAGTACGCCGATGATCATGTACACCAGCTGGCGGTTCATATAATAGAGGGGATTGCCCAGTTGCCCGGCAGCCACTTCCATGGAGGCGGAGGTGACCATCACCAGGCCCAGGCCGAGCAACGCCAGCCCGCCGACCAGCAACGGCAGGTCCATGTCGAAGCGGCGCTCGCCGAACAGCGGCGCCAGTGAACGTTGCACGACGTCGGTCAGGATCATGCCGGCAACCTCCCGACCGCGGCGGCGAACAGCCGGCCACGCTCCTCGAAATTGCGGAACATATCCAGGCTGGCGCAGGCTGGCGACAGCAGCACGGCATCACCCGGCCGGGCCAGCGCAGCGGCGGCGGTGACCGCCTGTTCCAGAGTGTCCACCCGTTGTACCGGCACATGCGCACCCAGCACCTGCTCCAGCAGCGGCGCATCACGGCCCAGCAGCACCACCGCCCGGCAATGGCGAGTGACCGGCGCCACCAGCGCGGAGAAGTCCGCTCCCTTGCCGTCGCCACCGGCGATCAGCACCTGTTTGCCCTGCAGATCGCCGCCCAGGCCCTCGATCGCCGCCAGCGCCGCGCCAACGTTGGTGGCCTTGGAGTCGTCGTAGTAATCCACCCCGGCATATTGGCCCAGCCACTGACAGCGGTGCGGCAGGCCGGCAAATTCGCGCAGCGCCTGCAGCATCACCGGCATCGGCAGCCCGACGGCGTGACCCAGGGCCAGCGCGGCCAGCGCGTTGGCCTGGTTGTGCGCACCGCGGATCTTCAGTTCGCTGACCGGCAGCAGTGCCTTGAATTCGAAGGCCAGCCACTTCTCGCCGTCCTGCTCGATCAGGCCGAAGCCCTTGAAGTCGGGACGCGACAGGCCGAAGCTCCAGCACGTCAGCTGATCGGCCACCAGCGGCCGGGACAGCGCATCATCACGATTGACCACCACCTGCCGCGCACCGCGGAAGATGCGATGCTTGGCCAGATGATAGGCCGCCAGGTCGGTATAGCGATCCATGTGGTCTTCGCTGATGTTCAGCACGGTGGCCACTTCGGCGTTCAGCGCCTGGGTTGTCTCCAGCTGGAAGCTGGACAGCTCCAGCACATACAGCTCCGGCTGCTGGTCCAGCAGGTCCAGCGCCGGGGTACCGATATTGCCACCGACCGCCACCCGCTTGCCGGCCTGCTCGGCCATGGCGCCCACCAGGGTGGTAACGGTGCTCTTGGCATTGGAGCCGGTGATGGCGACCACAGGTGCGCTGGCCTCGCGGGCGAACAGTTCGATGTCGCCCACCACATTGACCCCGGCCTGCAGCGCGGCCTGGATCGCCGGGGTCGACAGAGCGATACCGGGATTGACGATCAGCTCCCCGGCGCTGCACAGCAGGTCGGCATCCAGCTCGCCCAGGTACAGATCGGCCATGGGCGCGAAACGCTGCAACTGGTCCAGCCCCGGCGGGTTGGCGCGGGTGTCACAGACGGCGAACGGCAAACCACGGCCGGCCAGATACCGGGCAACCGATAAACCGGTTACCCCGAGTCCGACGATGATCCGTTGCTTGTCCGTGGAGATCAGTGACACCTTGTGTTCCTCAACGCAGCTTCAGAGTGGACAGACCGATCAGCACCAGTACCGTGGTGATGATCCAGAACCGCACGATGACCCGAGGCTCGGGCCAGCCCTTCAATTCGAAATGGTGGTGGATCGGCGCCATGCGGAATACCCGGCGGCCGGTCATCTTGAACGAGGCCACCTGCACGATCACCGACAGGGTCTCGACCACGAAGATGCCACCCATGATGAACAGCACTATCTCCTGGCGCACGATCACCGCGATCACGCCCAGTGCCGCGCCCAGCGCCAGCGCACCGACGTCGCCCATGAATACCTGCGCCGGATAGGTGTTGAACCACAGGAAGCCCAGCCCGGCACCGATCAATGCGCCGCAGAAGATCAGCAGCTCGCCCGACCCCTGCACGTAGGGAATCAGCAGGTACTGGGAGAACTGCGCGTTACCGGACAGGTAGGCGAAGATACCCAGGGCGCCACCGACCATCACCGTGGGCATGATCGCCAGGCCGTCCAGGCCGTCGGTCAGGTTGACCGCGTTGCTGGAGCCGACGATGACGAAGTAGGTCAGCACGATGAAGAAGGCGCCAAGCTGGAACTCGACGCTCTTGAAGAACGGCAGGATCAGCGTGGTCTCCACCGGCGTGTCTGCGGCCATGTACAACACCACGGCGGCGACCAGGCCGAACACCGATTGCCAGAAGTACTTCCAGCGCGATGGCAGGCCGCGGGAGTTCTTCTCCACCACCTTGCGATAGTCGTCGACCCAGCCGATGGCGCCGAAGCTGACGGTGACGCCGAGTACCACCCATACATACAGGTTGCTCAGGTCGGCCCACAGCAGGGTGCTGATGGTGATGGCCATGAGGATCAGCGCGCCGCCCATGGTCGGGGTGCCTTTCTTCGACAGGTGCGACTGTGGTCCGTCGTTGCGTACCGCCTGGCCGATCTGGCGCAGTTGCAGGGTGCGAATCATCCAGGGCCCGAGAAACAGCGCCAGCGCCAGGGCGGTGAGCACGCCGAAGATGCCGCGCAGGGTCAGGTACTGGAATACACCGAAGCCGGTGTGAAATTGTTGCAGGTATTGCGCGAGAATCAGCAGCATGTCGGCTTGCCCTCTTCCTGAATTTGCGAGCCTTCCACCAGAGCGGCGACGACCTCTTCCATACCCGCGCTACGCGAGCCTTTGACCAGTACCCGGGTCGCCGGGTCCAGTTCCGTTGCGAGTGCGGCGGCCAGTGCCCTGCGGTCGGTGAAGACCTGGGCGCCGGTGCCGAATTCCTCTGCCGCCAGTGCCGACAGCGGCCCGGTGACATACAGCCCATCCAGGCCGCGGGCCCTGGCATAGGCACCCACATCCCGGTGCGCCTGCTGCTCCAGCGCACCCAGCTCGCCCATGTCGCCGAGCACCAGCAGGCGCCGCCCGTCCAGGTCGGCGAGCACATCGATGGCGGCACGTACCGAGGCCGGGTTGGCGTTGTAGCAGTCATCGATGATCAAGGCACCATTGCGACCGGACAGGCTCTTGCCACGACCGGCCACCGGCTGCAGCGCGCCCAGGCCCTTGGCAATCGCCTGCAGCGGCACCTGCAGGGCCAGCGCCGCGCCGGTGGCGGCCAAGGCATTGGCGACATTGTGCCGGCCCAGCAGGTTGAGCTGCACGGCAATGCTGCCGACCGGGGTCACCAGCTCGAAGCCCGGGCAGCCGCGCTGGTCGTTGCACACCTGTGCGGCGTGCAGCTCGGCGGTGGGGTTGTCGATACTGAAGGCCCAGGCCTTGCGCCGGCCGAGGGTCTGGTACCAGCTTTCGATCCAGGGGCTGTCGAGGTTGATCACGCCCTGGCCGTCGGCGCCGAGCCCGGCAAGAATCTCACCCTTGGCCTCCGCGATCGCCTGCTCGCTGCCGAAGCGGCCGATATGCGCGGTGCCGGCATTGGTCAGCACGCTGACATCCGGCTTGGCCAGGCGCATGCTGTAGGCAATATCACCGATCGCTGCCGCGCCCATTTCCACCACTGCATAGCGGTGCTCCGGCGCCAGTTCGAGCAGCGTCAGTGGTACGCCCAGTTCGTTGTTCAGGTTGCCGCGGGTGGCCAGTACCGCGCCGCACTCGCGCAGGATGGCGGCGAGCATTTCCTTGACAGTGGTCTTGCCACTGGAGCCGGTGATGGCCACCAGCGGCCCGCTGAACGTCGCACGGTTGAGGGCACCCAGTTGACCCAGCGCCAGGGCGCAGTCGCGCACCAGCAGTTGCGGCAGCGGATCGGCGACCGGGCGCTCGACCAGCGCCGCCGCGGCTCCGCGCTCACGCGCCTGGGCAATGAAGTCATGGCCATCCACCCGGCTGCCGGGCAGGGCCACGAACAGACCGCCGGGTTGCACCTGGCGGGCATCGATACTGACGCTGTCGAAGCTGGCATCGCTGCCGTTGAGTGTGGCTGCCAGTGGTTTGAGCAGGTCTGCCAGGTTCATCGCCTCAAGCATGATGACCCTCCCGCTCCTGCAGGGCACGCGCGGCCTGCTCGATATCACTGAAAGGGTGACGCACCCCGTTGATCTCCTGATAGGTTTCATGGCCCTTGCCGGCCAGCAGGATCACATCGTCAGCCGTAGCCTGGGCGATGGTCCGGGTGATGGCCTCGGCACGGTTGGCTATGACTGTGAGCTGTGCGGTGCGTTCAATCCCGGCACAGATTTGCTCGATGATCACGACCGACGGTTCGGTACGCGGATTGTCATCAGTCACCACCAGCAGATCGGCGCCCTGCTCGGCCGCCTTGCCCATCAACGGACGCTTGCCATTGTCCCGGTCACCGCCACAGCCGAACACGCAGATCAGGCGCCCGGCGACGTGCGCACGCAGGGCGGCCAGGGCCTTTTCCAGGGCGTCGGGGGTATGCGCATAATCGATCACCACCAGCGGCTGGCCATGCCCACCCAGGCGTTGCATGCGCCCGGCCGGTGGCAGCAGTTGACCGAGCTGGGCGCTCACCTGGGCCAGTGGCAGTTCCAGGCTCAGCAGCACCCCGGCCACCGCCAGCAGGTTGGACAGGTTGAAGGTGCCGAGCAGCGGGCTGCGCAGCTCGGCGCTGGTACCCTGGGCGTGCAACCGCGCGCTGATGCCCTCGGCATCGAAACGGATGTCGCTGCAGTACAGTTCGGCTGCGCTGTCGCTCAGGCTGTAGCGCAGCAGCGGCAACGGACAGCGATCAGCCAGCTCACGGCCGAAGCCGTCGTCGATATTGATCACCGCGCGCTGTGACTGGTCAAACAGGCGCGCCTTGGCCGCGCCGTAGCTGGCCATGTCACCGTGGTAATCCAGATGATCGCGGCTGAGATTGGTGAACACCGCCACCTCGAAATGCAGGGCCGCGACCCGCCCCTGGTCCAGCGCATGGGAGGACACTTCCATGCTGACCCGTCGGGCGCCCTGGTCACGCAGCGCGGCCAGCTGCTGCTGCACCGCCAGCGCGTCGGGGGTGGTCATGCCATACTCGAACAGCGCACCAGGCATACCGCTGCCCAGGGTGCCTATGACGCCGCAGGGTTGGCGCAGATTGTTCAGCGCCTGGGCCAGCATCTGGCTGACACTGGTCTTGCCGTTGGTCCCGGTGATGCCGATCAGCCCGAGGCTGCTCGCCGGCTCGCCATGGAAGCGCCCGGCGATGGCCGAGAGCTGGGCCGCCAGATGGCCGATAGGCAGCAGCGGCACCGTGGTGGTGCAGGAGAAACCATCGTTGGTTTCGCAGGCGACAGCGGCCGCACCAGCGGCCACCGCCTGCTCGATATGCCGGCGGCCGTCGTGGCGCAGGCCGGGCACAGCGAGAAACAGATTGCCCGGTTGCACCTGGCGGCTGTCCAGCGCCAGGCCGGTGATCTCCACCGGCTCGCCCTGCCATTGCGGGAACAGTTGCTGGAGCTGCATCATCCACGCCCCTCCTGCTTGTCGACCACCGGCAGCTCGACCTGCTGCATCTCGTTCAGGTTGTCCGGGGTGATATTCAGCAGGCGCAGGGCATTGGACATCAGCCCGCCGAACACCGGCGCGGCAACCAGGCCGCCGTAGTAGCCGCCCTTGGTCGGCTCGTCGATGACCACGGCAATCGCCAGCCGCGGATTGCTGCTCGGAGCGAACCCGGCGAACAGCGAGCGGTAGGAATCCTGCTGGTAACCCTTGCTGCCAGTGTTGGTCTTGCGTGCGGTACCGCTCTTGCCGGCGACGTGGTAACCGGGCACCTGGGCACGGAAGGTACCGCCGGGCGCTTCGATGACCTGCTGCAGCATGCCCTGCACGGTCTGTGCGACCTTCTCCGGGATCACCTGCTGCACGCTCGGCTGCTCGGCCAGGCGCAGCAGCGACATCGGCGCCTTGCGCCCGTCATTGGCCAGAATCGCATAGGCCTGGGCCAGCTGTACCGTGGTCACTGATAGTCCATAGCCATAGGACAGGGCCGCGGTCTCGGCCTGACGCCACTCGCGGAAGCTCGGCAGGTTACCTACCCGCTCGCCGGGAAAACCCAGGCCGGTGTACTGGCCAAAACCGATGTTATGCATGGTTTCATGCAGCGCCGGGCCGCCGATATCGAAGGCCACCTTGCTCATGCCGACGTTACTGGACTTGAGCAGGATGCCGGTCAGATCGAGCACGCCACCCGGCGCGCGGGATACGTCGCGGATGGTATAGCGACCGATCTGCAGGGTACCGGGGTAGACGTTGACCTTGTCGGTGGGCGACCACCGACCGGTGGCCAGCGCGGCGCTCATGGAAATCGGCTTGACTGTCGAACCCGGTTCGAAGACATCGATCAACGCGCGGTTGCGCATCATGTCCGGCTGCAGGTTGGCGCGGTTGTTCGGGTTGTAGCTGGGATGGTTGACCATCGCCAGCACCTCACCGGTGCGTACGTCGAGCATGACGATGGAGCCGGCCCGAGCGTCGAACTCCTGCAAGGCTTCGCGCAGTTGACGGTGGGCCAGATACTGCAGGCGCAGGTCGATGGACAGGGCCAGGTCGTTGCCCGGGCGTGCATTGCTGACCACCTGCACGTCCTTGATCAATCGCCCACGCCGATCCTGCAGCACCTGGCGCTTGCCGGGCACGCCTTCCAGCCAGTGGTCATAGGCCAGCTCGATGCCTTCCTGGCCCTTCTCGTCGACGTTGGTGAAACCGACCAGATGCGCTGCCACGTCACCGGCCGGATAGAAGCGGCGATACTCCTCGATGCTGTAGACACCCGGTACCTTGAGCGCCATGACCACCTCACCATCGGCCGGGACCATACGCCGGCGCAGATAGATGAACTCCTTGTCGGCATTGGCCCTGAGCCGCTGGCTGAAGGTGCTCAGGTCGATACCCAGGGCAGCGGCCAGTTTCGGCCAGTGGTCCTGCTGGCTGATCAGTTGCGAAGGGTTGGCCCAGATGGTCAGCACCGGTGTACTGACTGCCAGCGGTTCGCCATTGCGGTCGGTGATCTGCCCGCGGTGGGCGGGGATCGGCACATGCCGCACGCTGCGCTTGTCGCCCTGGTTCTTCAGGAAACCCTCGTCCAGTACATGCAACTCGACGATGCGCCAGGACACGGCAACGCAGCACAGCGCGAGCAGGCCGATGACCAGCCGGAAACGCCAGGGATAGAGACTGCCATTGGGCTTGAAGTTGATTTTCTTCATGGCTGCTGCACCAGGATCACTTCGCTGGCCTCGGGCACACGCATGCCCAGCTGCCGGGTAGCAATGGTCTCGACCCGGCTATGCGCGGTCCAGGTGCTCTGCTCCAGCACCAGCCGGCCCCATTCCGCCTGAGCCTTCTCCCGCTGGGTCATCTCGCCGGCCAGCTCGTTGAGCAACTGGCGACTCCAGTGGGCGCTGTAGGGGACTGCCAGGGCGCTGGCCAGGATCAGCACCCACACCAGCAACAGCCAGCCGCTGCCGGCGGGCAGGCCGGAACGGGTGGGTGCAGCGGCGAGGGCCTGCTCTGGCGTGTCCATCAGCGTTTCTCCGCCACACGCAGCACCGCACTGCGGGCACGCGGGTTGGCAGCCACTTCGGCGGCAGAGGGCTTGATCGCCTTGCCGATGAGCTTGAGGCTGACCTGGATATCGGCATCGCGTACCGGCAGGTCGCGCGGCAGCGGCGCTCCCTTGGCCTCGCGACGCATGAACTGCTTGACCTGACGATCCTCCAGCGAATGAAAACTGATCACCGCCAGCCGTCCGCCCGGGGCCAGCACCTCCAGTGCTGCCTGCAGCCCGGCGCTCAGGTCCTCCAGCTCGCGGTTGATGAAGATGCGGATACCCTGAAACGCACGGGTCGCCGGATGTTTGTGCTTCTCCCAGGCCGGGTTGGCCTGCTTGATCACCTCGGCCAGGTCGGCGGTACGGCTGAACGGCTGTTCGGCGCGCCACTCGACGATGGCGCGGGCCATTCGCCGAGAGAAACGCTCCTCGCCATACTCCCAGAGCACGGTGGCAATATCGGCCTCGGCGGCACTGTTGATCCACTGCGCGGCGCTCTGTCCGACAGCCGGATTCATGCGCATGTCCAGCGGGCCGTCATTGAGGAAACTGAAACCGCGCAGGGGATCATCCAGCTGCGGTGAGGACACGCCCAGGTCCAGCAATACGCCGTCCACCTTGCCATGCAGACCGCGGGCACGTGCCTCCTCGGCCAGCTCGGCAAACGAGCGCTGCACAACGACAAAGCGGCCATCTTCGGCCGCCAGCTGATTTCCGACCCGGATCGCCTCCGGGTCCTTGTCGAAGCCGAGCAGTTGCCCCCCCTCCGACAGCTGCCGGAGGATGGCGCGGCTGTGCCCGCCACGGCCAAAGGTGCCATCTATATAAAGGCCCTGCGGGCGAACCGCCAGCCCTTCCAGCGCTTCGTTCAGCAGTACACTGACATGTTTCAATTCGGTCTGCTGATTCATAGGCTCAACAAGTGCAGTTCCGCCGGCAGCTCGCCAACGTCCTGCTCTTCTTCCAGATAGGCGGTGGTGGTGGCCTGCCAGGCCTCTTCACTCCACAGCTCGAATTTGCTCAGTTGACCCACCAGCATGACCTTCTTGTCCAGGCCGGCGTGATCGCGTAACAGCGGCGGCACGACGAAACGGCCATGGCTGTCGAGTTCTATTTCATTGGCATTACCGATCAGCAGGCGGTTGAGCCGCTTGACCGCCGGGTGCATGTTCGGCGCCTTGCGCAGTTGCTGCTCGACCGCCTCCCATTCATGCAGCGGGTAGATCCACAGGCAGCGTTCCTCCAGGGCAATGGTCGCGACCAGCTGGCCACCACAGGACTCAAGCAGACGGTCGCGATACCGGGCAGGCATCGCGAGTCGCCCCTTGACATCCAGATTGATGGCGCTCGTTCCACGAAACACGTTTTGTTATTCCCCTGATGACCCACTGGTGTGACAACGATTAACCCAAAAAAATCCACTTCTACCCACTTCAACCCACTTTTGCACACTATAGAAAGGCGCCCATACAGCGTCAAGTGAGCAATTCACGGAAAAGCCTTATATGGCGAGGGTTTAGCGACAATCGAAGGGGAAAAGCGGCAGATCAGGAGCAGCCCCGACACAGGAATCGGAAGCAATAACAAGGAGATGCTCAAACAAAGTTAATGTTGAACATGAAGTTGAGATTTTTTTGCCGGGAGCCGACGGGAGGAAAAACAAGAGTTGGCCTGTAAGCCGGGTTCTGTCGAGGACAGTCATTCCTCTGCGACAGCCATCACTGACTGCCTGTAGCAACCTACCCGAACCCAGTGCGGGCCGCACCGAAGGGTTCCTATTTGGTCTTGCTCCGAGTGGGGTTTACCATGCCACGAACTGTTACCAGCCGCGCGGTGCGCTCTTACCGCACCCTTTCACCCTTACCGGCGCTTGCGCGCTTAGGCGGTCTGCTCTCTGCTGCACTTTCCGTAGGCTCGCGCCCCCCAGGCGTTACCTGGCACTCTGCCCTATGGAGCCCGGACTTTCCTCCATATCGCACAAGCGATATAGCGACTGTCCAGCCAACTCTTGCGCACAAGGTTAGCCGGGTTGATGGCCAACGGCAAGCACTGATGCGTCAAGCGCGGGCATTTCTGCCGGACGGACAACCAGTTGGAAAGCCAGTCTCAGCTGCTTTTCGCCAGGGCCAGCTGGTACAGCCGATTCTTCTTCAGGCCGGTGATGCGCGCCGCCAAAGCCGCCGCCTGCTTGACCGGCAACTCCTCCAGCAGCACCTCGAGCACCCGCTCCGCCTCGGGATCGAGGGCGTCCTCATCAGCCACCTGCGGCGCACCTTCGACGATCAGCACGCATTCCCCGCGCTGCTGGTCAGCATCGGCGCGCACCCAGTCGACCAGCTCGCCCAGCGGTGCGCCCTTGATGGTCTCGAAGGTCTTGGTCAGCTCCCGGGCCAGAACCACCTGACGCTCGGCGCCAAGCAGATCGCACAGGTCCTCCAGGCATTCGAGCAGACGGTGCGGCGCCTCGTAGACCATCCAGGTGCGCTGCTCGGCAGCCAACGCATGGATGCGCTGGCGACGACCGTGGGCCTTGGCCGGCAGGAAACCCTCGAAGGCGAACCGGTCCGAGGGCAACCCGGCGGCGCTCAGGCCGGCAATCAATGCGCAGGCACCGGGGACCGGGCAGACCCGCACGCCAGCCTCGCGAGCCTGGCGCACCAGGTGAAAGCCGGGATCGGAAATCAGCGGCGTGCCGGCATCGGAGATCAGCGCCATGTCCTCGCCGGCCAGCAGACGCTCCACCAGCCGCGCACTCTTGTCCCGCTCGTTGTGATCATGGCAGGCGGTGGTCGGCGTGGTCACGCCGAAGTGCTGCAGCAGGCGCGCGCTGTGCCGGGTATCTTCAGCGGCGATCAGGCTGACCGCCTTGAGCACCTCCAGCGCACGCGGCGTCAGATCCTGCAGATTGCCGATCGGCGTGGCAACGACATAAAGGGTACCGGCGGTGGCCATGGCGAATCCTGTGAAGAAGGGACGCTGCATTGTACAGGATGTGACCCAGTTCCAGGCACAGGAGCAACCACGCACATGGCGATGGTGGCGCCCCTTGGTTACAATGCACAGCGTATGGATACTCCGACAACCGCTCGCGCGCCCAGCGCGCCCCAGTCCAAGGTGCCCGCCCTGATGTCCCGCATGATTCGCCTGTCGTTCTCCGGTCTGCTGCTGGCCTCATTGATCGCCGGCTGCTCGTCGCCGCCCCGCCAGCTGTCGGAACTGCCCGCCACCACGGACACACCGGTCGAGCAGATATTGCGCCAGGCCGAACGCCGCTCCGGCGCCGAGGCCAACCTGCTGCGCCTGCACGCCGCGCAGACCGCCTGGAGCCGCAGCCAGCCGGAGCAGGTACGCAGTATCCTGGCACTGATTCCGCAAAGCGAGCTGCCGCTGGACCAGCAGCAGCGCTTCAGCGAACTACAGGCGCGCAGCGAACTGGCGCTGGGCCAACCAGCTGCCGCACTGCGCGCACTGCGCCACCCCTCGCTGGAGCAGTTCGACAGCCTGGCTCCGCAGGCCCAGCTGGATATCCAGTTGCTGCGCGCCGAGACCATGGCCGCCGCCGGCGAGCACCTGAACGCCGCGCAGGAGCGGGTCTTCATTCACGACCTGCTGCCGGCCGCGGCGCAACAGGACAACCTCGCCGCCATCTGGAACGAGCTGAACCAGGTGCCGACCGAGCAATTGCGCGCCGCCAGCACCACCACCAGTGGCGACCTGGCCGGCTGGCTGAGCCTGGCACTGATCCAGCGTGATCATGGCAACCTCGACCTGCAGGTCCATGCCATGCAGCAATGGCAGGCCCGGCACCCCGACCACCCGGCTGCCAGCACACCACCGGAGGGTGTCAGCCGGCTGCTCGAGCTGCATGCCCAGCGCCCCCAGCATATCGCCCTGCTGCTGCCCTTCGACGGCAACCTGTCAGCGGCAGCCGACGCCCTGCGTGATGGCTTCCTGGCAGCGCAGTATCACGCCTACAGCCAGGGTCTGGCGCAGCCGCAGATCAGCCTTTACGACAGCGGCAGCTATGCCGACCTGATGCAGTTCTACCGCCAGGCCCAGGCTGATGGCGTGCAGTGGGTGGTCGGCCCACTGGACCGCCAGCAAGTGGCGTATCTCGCCGGTCTGCCGCAGTTACCACTACCTACCCTGGCATTGAACTATGCGGACAACAGAGCCACACCTCCTGCCGGCCTGTTCCAGTTCGGCCTGGCGCCAGAGGACGAAGCCCGCTCCGCCGCCCTGCGCGCCTGGCAGGATGGTCACCGACGCATGGCCATCCTGGCCAACCGCGACGACTGGGGCGTGCGTGCTGCCCAGGCCTTCGTCGCCCAGTGGCAGGAGCTGGGCGGCACCCTGACCGGCCATGAGGTCATCGACCAGCCAGCCGGCATTTCAGGCCAGGTAGCCAACCTGCTGCGGGTACGCGAGAGCGAGCAGCGCAACCAGGCCCCGGATCAGCTGCCGAACGAGGAGTTGGCAATACAGCCGTCCCCCAGCAGCGGGCTGGATGCGCTGTTTCTCGCCGCCAATCCGCTGCAGGCGCGCCAGATCAAGCCGACCCTGGTGTTCCAGTACGCCGGTGACCTGCCGGTCTATGCGACATCCCACGCCTACCGCCTGTCCCTTGGCGGCGAGCCCAACGCGGATATCGACGACCTGCTGATCGCCGAGATCCCCTGGCTGCTCGACCGCTCCGACAGCCTGTACCAGAGCGTGGTCGACAGCTGGCCTGCCGCCGCCGGCCCCATGGGGCGGCTGTATGCCATGGGCATCGATGCCCAACGTATCTTCACTCGCCTGCTGCAGATGCAGGAACAGCCCGACACCCGCATCGATGGCGCCACCGGTCGCCTGTCGCTGGACCGCGATGGCCGTATTCGTCGCGAACTGTCCTGGGGGCAGATCGTCGATGGCCAGCTGCAACCGCTGCCCTCGCTGCCATCGATCGAAGCAATGGAACCGATGCTGCGCTGATGAGTCCGTGGACTGACAGGCAGCGCACCGGCAACCAGGCCGAACGGGCTGCCGAGCAACTACTGCTGAATGCCGGCCTGCGCCTGCTCGCGCGCAACCATCGCTGCAAACAGGGCGAGCTGGATCTGGTCATGCGCGATGCGGATACAGTAGTATTTGTCGAAGTGCGCTACAGGCGACGAAACCTGTGGGGCGATGCGGCGGAGACCGTGGACTGGCGCAAGCAGAAACGTCTGATCGCCGCCGCCCATCATTATTTGCTGACCCATCCCCACCTGGCCGACCAGCCCTGTCGCTTCGACGTCGTCGCCGCCATCGGCGATCCTGCGGATCCAGCTGCATACCGATGGATCCGAGAAGCTTTCACTTGCTAGCGAGTTCTTCCCCTATGGACATGCAACACCGTATCAGACAGCTGTTCACCGACAGCATCGAAACCAAGACCCGCGCCATGGACGTGCTGGGGCCGAGCATCGAACAGGCCAGCCAGTTGATGGTCAACGCCCTGCTGAGCGAGCGCAAGATCCTCAGCTGCGGCAATGGCGGCTCCGCCGGTGACTCCCAGCACTTCTCCTCGGAACTGCTCAACCGCTTCGAGCGCGAACGTCCCAGCCTGCCGGCCATCGCCCTGACCACCGACAGCTCGACCATCACCTCGATCGCCAACGACTACAGCTATGACGAGGTGTTCTCCAAGCAGATCCGCGCCCTGGGCCAGGCCGGCGATGTGCTGCTGGCCATCTCCACCAGCGGCAACTCCGGCAACGTGCTGCAGGCGATCCAGGCCGCCCATGACCGCGATATGCGCGTGGTCGCCCTGACCGGCCGCGACGGTGGCAGCATGACCTCGCTGCTGCTGCCTGACGATGTCGAGATCCGCGTACCGGCACGCTCCACCGCCCGCATCCAGGAAGTGCACCTGCTGGCCATCCACTGCCTGTGCGATCTGATCGATCGCCAACTGTTCGGGAGCGAGGAATGATCCGCCTGACCGCCCTGCTGCTGACCGTCACCCTGGCCGGCTGCAGCGGTGTACTGACCGCCACCCGGGACACGCCGATGGAGCCGAACTACGGCACCCGCACTCTGGGCAGCAGCATCGACGACCAACTGATCGAAACCCGGGCCGACGTCAACATCGCCAAGGTCGATCCCGCCATGGAGCGCGAAGCGCGCTACAGCGTCACCAGCTACAACGGCGTGGTATTGCTGACCGGCCAGGTGCCACGCGCCGAGCTGATCCAGTTGGCCGGCGATACCGCCAAGCGCGTACAGCGGGTCAAGGTGGTGCATAACGAACTGACGGTAGGCCCCAGGCTGCCGCTACTGGCACGCAACAACGACGCCCTGATCACCTCCAGCGCCAAGACCCGAATGCTGGCCGATAGCAACGTTCCCGGTCGCCGGGTCAAGGTGGTGACCGAGGCCGGTGCGGTATACCTGATGGGACTGGTGACCCATACCGAAGCCAACGCTGCGGTCGCTGCGGTGCAGCAGGTCGGCGGCGTCCAGCGTATCGTCAAGCTGTTCGAATATATCGACTGAGCGGAGCGGCGCTCACTCTCCGGGAGCCTGTGGGAGCCCGCTTCGCGCCGAGGCGGCGCTTGTATGGTTTTCCTGCAGGTCCAAAATGGGACCTGTCAGGGTGGAGGGGCTAGCGTCGCTTCCGACCTTTCGG
>NZ_JACLGO010000032.1 GCF_014219065.1 Halopseudomonas xiamenensis | reverse complement strand
GCCTTTGGGGGTGACACCCTGGCGCTCCTCGGCCAGCTGTTTCACCCACTTGCGCAGGACGCTTTCAACCACGCCCATGGATGTGCTGGCTTGGGTAATGCTGTAGCCTTGGTCCAGCACCAGGCTGGCTGCTTCCTGCTTGAATTCAGGGGTAAAAGTACGTCGCTTTCTTGTCATCGAACACCTCTCAATGGCGAGTATTGTCGCCTAGTTGGTGTCCGGTTTCATTAAACCACTACATTCCGAGCGCATCTGCTTTGACAGAGGCTCTAGTTGCCCAAACGATGCGTGCACCATGCTGAAGGAATCCTCAACGGTGACGCATTGAGCGCCTGTTGCCTGCTGGTCGATATCCGTTCTGCCAAGACATGGCAGAATCAGGGCATCCCTGCCCACCATCAGATGGCTGCGATTGAGCTTGGTGCTGATCTGCACCGTCAGTGCACAGTTGCTCAGTGCCTGATGAGTCAACGTGCTATCGGGCGTGGCTTGCGCAAAGTTACCCCCCAGAGCTACAAACACACGGGCTTCGCCTTTGAGCATGGCGTGGATGGCTTCAACGGTGTTGTGGCCATTGCGGCGTGGCGGCTCGAAACTAAAGCTCTCTGCCAACCGGTCGAGGAAGTCCTGCGGCGGCCTTTCGTTGATGCCCATGGTGCGGTCACCCTGGACGTTGCTGTGCCCGCGCACAGGGCAGAGGCCAGCACCCGGGCGGCCGACGTTCCCGCGCAATAACTGCAGGTTTACTATTTCCTGAATAGTCGCCACACCGTGATGATGTTGGGTGATGCCCATCGCCCAGCAGAAGATGACGTTGGAGGCCTCGCAATAGAGCTTGGCGGCCCTCTCGATCTGACCCAGACTCAGGCCTGATTGCTCGACGATATGCGCCCAATCGGTGGCGTCCAGTACCTCAAGATAGGCGGCAAATCCATCGGTCTGCAGAAGAATGAAGTCATCGTCCAGTACGCCGGAAACCCCGCGGCGTTGCGCATCTCTTTCCCATGCCAAAAGGTATTTTGCCATGCCCCGGAGAATGGCCATATCTCCACCCAGCGCCGGTTGAAAGAAATCCGTATGCATAGGTTTCGATCGGTTGGTGAGCATTTCCGTCATTTTCTGCGGATGCTGAAATCGCTCCAGCCCACGCTCCTTCAATGGATTGAAACACACCACCTGCGCGCCGCGCCTGACAGCATCCCGCAGCGGCTCAAGCATGCGCGGGTGGTTCGTGCCAGGATTCTGCCCCAGAACGAATATGGCATCGGCGTGCTCGAAGTCTTCGAAGGTCACCGTGCCCTTGCCCGTTCCCAGACTCCCGTTCAGCGCTACACCGCTCGGCTCGTGGCACATGTTCGAGCAATCGGGGAAATTATTGGTACCGTAGGCACGGGCGAACAACTGATAGAGAAAAGCCGCCTCGTTGCTGGCACGACCCGACGTATAAAATTCAGCCTGATCCGGAGATTCCAGATGATTGAGGTGCTCGGCAATCAACGCAAAGGCAGCATTCCAACTGATCGGAAGATACCGATCGGTCGCTGCGTCGTAGCGCACCGGCTCCGTCAAGCGCCCCTGATATTCAAGCCAGTAGTCACTTTGCTCACGCAACTGGGTGACGCTATGCCGGGCAAAAAACGTGGCATCCACTTGGCGGCTGGTCGCTTCCCAATTGACCGCCTTGGCACCATTTTCACAGAATTTGACCGCGCCGGATTCCGGTGAATCACCCCAGGCGCAACCGGGGCAATCAAAACCTCCCTGTTGATTGGTTCTGAGCAACGCTTTGATGTTCTTGATGGGCTGTTCGCTGTTCAGCCACGCATGGGTAACGCTCAGCAACGCACCCCAGCCAGCTGCAGGACCCTTGTAGATTTTGAACTGCGTTTTGCGGTTTTGTAACCAACTCATCTGATATTCACCAAGTGCGGGTGCTTCATTCGCCACACCCGTTCTTTTGACAGAATATAAATCTTACTACAGAATCATATCCCACTACAGCGCACAAACATGCCAGACATCAGCCGGAGCTTCCCTCTCGCGCATTTGTTTGTCGGCAATAGGAGATAACAATGAAAGCAGCTGTCATTACCGAACGCGGCGCCCTCCCCGTCATGCAGGACTTCAAGGAACCGGAAGCCCAGGACGGCGCGATACTGATCGATGTTGATACTGCAGGCCTCGGCGGCTGGGACGTGCTCGGCGCGTATCGACTGGGCGTAGCCTATCCCTGCGTCATCCGGGGCGAGGGCGTCGGTCGCACGGCGGAAGGCAAGCGAGTGTATTTCGGCGAACGTTCTGTACTGCCTTTTGGCGCTTGGGCCGAACGCACACTGGTCCCTGCCGAAGAAGTCTGGGATGTGCCGGATCATATCGATGACCGTACCGCCATCACCATGGGCATTGCCGCAACCGGCGCTCTGATCCCGCTGGAAACCGCAAAGATTCAGCCCGGTGAGACCGTATTGATCCTCGGCGGCACCGGCACGCTCGGGCAGATCGCCCTGCAGCTTGCCCGTTATCTGGGAGCGGGCAAGGTCGTTGCGGCAGGCAGAAGTGAAGCCGCTCTGGCACGTTTGAAAGAGCGCGGAATTACCGACGCGACGGTATGCCTCAAGGGCGATGAAACTGATGTGGAGGCACTCAAGGCCGAAGCGGGCGAAGGTTACGACATAGTGCTTGATCTGGTGTGTGGTCAGCCCATGCTGAATGCATTGAAGGCAACCCGTTGGGGCGCCCGCATCGTGACCATCGGTACCGGTGCGGGACGGCAACTCAACCTGGACATCGCCGATCTCTTGTTCAGAACGCTTTCATGCATCGGCACCGGTCAGCGCCCTCCGGCGGATCGTCGCAAGATCTGGGAACGGCTCCTGGATATCACAACAGCAGAAAATATTACCGTAGACTATTCGGAGTTCGCATTCACTGAGGCGCCCAAAGCTTGGGAAGCACAGCTCAACGGCCCTCATGCAAAGATCTACGCCAAAATAAGGTGAAGCCTGTTTCGGGCTGTCACTTGTAACAAAACGGGCATGCGGCTACTCCTACTTATGCTAATTTGTAGAAGTTTCGATCTGATCTGACACTCGTCTTGAAAAGGACGGGGTTACCGAGTTTGATGGTTGGCGACCAATCATCTCACTCATAGGAGTAACCCCGCATGAATGTTGTAAATCAATCGACAGTCAAACACAAGCGGGGCCTGCTGAACCTCGGCGAGGAATTAGGCAATGTGTCACAGGCCTGCAAGATGATTGGCGTCTCGCGTGACACCTTCTATCGCTACCAAGAAGCCAAGGCCAGTGGCAGCGTAGAAGCGCTGCTGCAGAAGGATCGCAAACGTCCCAATATCAAGAACCGCGTGGATGAAGTCATTGAGCAGGCCGTGTTGGCGTACGCCGTCGAACAGCCTGCTCATGGCCAGGTTCGCGTCAGTAATGAGCTGCGCAAGTGTAATGACCCAGTGAAAACCTGCACATGCTAAAGTCGCTTCAGAAATTGGAGTGAAGCATGACGCAAGAACCCGACATCAAGCGCTGGACAGCCAAACGCAAAGCGGAGCTGATCAAGCAGATCTACCGAGGGCAGACTACAGTGCCCGAGGCTGCGCGCCACTACGATCTCACCCAGCAGGAGATCGAGAAGTGGATGGACGATGCGGAAGCCGGAATGGAAAACGCCCTTAAGGCCAATCCCAAGGATATCGCCGAGCAGTATGAAACCCAGCTGCGCGAACTCCGGAAAGCCTATGGCGAGGCCATGCTGGAGCTCAAGTTCCGAAAAAAGTTGCAGCGCCATCTCGACTCGACCGACGATTGATCGATCAGGTCATGGCCGAGATGGCTACCCAAGGCGATGTCGTGACGGTGGTGCAGGCCTGCCGCTGGGCCGGTGTGTCCCGCCGCAGTTATTACTATCGGCCTACCAAAGCCAAACCCAGGGTCAATGAGCACTTGGCGGCGCGGGTAAAGCGGGTGATCACCGATCTGCCGTATGCTGGCTACCGTACCGTTGCCTGGCTGTTGGGTGAGAACAAGAACACCATCCAGCGCCTGTTCCAGATCAAGGGCTGGCAGGTGCGCAAGCGCCGCAGTGGAGCCCGCCCCCGGGTGCAGGCATTACCTTCGGTGGCCTCACGCCCGAATGAGCGCTGGGCAACAGACATTGCACGTGTCTGGTGTGGTCCGGTTCACCGCTGGTGCGCCCTGACCATCGTTATGGACTGCCATACCCGAGAGGCACTTGGCTGGCGGTTGAGCCCCAGCGGCAACGCCAAGGCAGCTGAAGCAGCACTGGAGGAGGCGCTCATTACCCGGTACGGCACGCTGGGCAGGGCTCAGGATCCGATCACGCTGCGTAGTGACAACGGTCTGGTATTTACCTCTCGGCATTACACTCGGACGGTGTACCAATACGGTCTGAAACAGGAGTTCATCCGTCCCCACACCCCGCAGCAGAACGGGATGGTTGAGCGATTGATCCGAACTGTGAAAGAGCAGTGTCTCTGGCTTCATAACTTCCAGACACTGGATGAAGCCAGGCAAACCTTGAGGGCGTGGTTCAAGTACTACAACGAGCAGCGCCCTCATCAGGCACTGGGGATGAAAACACCCAGTACGATTTACCAACAATTAGCGGCTTGAGTGTGCAAATTCCGCTGGGTCATTACACAAGCGCGGTACCTTTGTCAGCCCGTCTGGCGTGCGCTCGATCTGGCTACGCAACGAACTGGCTAACGTCAAGCAGCGGCTTCGTGCACTGGAAAAACATGTTGCCGAAACAGGTGCGGTGCTGACGGAAGCGCAAGTCGTCGCTTTGGAGAAGAAGCGGGATGACGATATCGCCTGCGGCGAGATCGAAACGACTCATCCAGGCTATCTGGGCTCTCAGGACACGTTCTATGTCGGCACCATGAAAGGTGTTGGACGGATATATCAGCAGACCTTCGTGGATACCTACAGCAAGGTGGCATTCGCCAAGCTGTACAGCACCAAGACGCCGATTACCGCTGCTGATCTGCTGAATGATCAGGTACTGCCGTTCTTTGCCGACGAAAAGGTGGGAATGCTCCGAATCCTTACTGACCGAGGCACGGAATATTGCGGCAAGGTGGAGCAACATGATTGCCCGCTTTATCTGGCCATGAACGATATTGAACACACCCGTACGAAGGCAGCCTCACCCCAGACCAACGGGATCTGCGAGCGCTTCCATAAGACCATTTTGCAGGAGTTCTATCAAGTCACTTTCCGCAAGAAGATCTATCAGAGCATGGAGGCGCTTCAGGCCGATCTTGACGAATGGCTCGTCCACTACAATCATGGGCGAACCCATCAGGGGAAAATGTGCTGCGGACGGACACCAATGGAGACCTTCGCTGATGGAAAGAAAATCTGGCAGAAAAAATCCGCCGGCGCCAGTTTCTCTTTTTTTCATACATTCCTCCAACAGGTAGGGAGAAATGTTACCGAAACAAGCCCTGACGATGTTTCGTCTAATTTGTGAAAAAGCCCAAAAACACGCCTGAACATGAGGAAGCATCTTGGAAAACCCGCGACAATGATAAATCTGCCGCACAGCAATGCCATCAGGTGCTGGACAGCAATGTCCGATGGCTACGTCATTTATGGTGAAATCAGAAAGGAGCCGAGAAGCTGTGACCAAAACAGTCACTGAGGCCTAGAATCGAGTAGGAGGCGGGTTCACACCCGCCGTCCTCTCACACCACCGTGCGTACGGTTCCGTAGAAGGCGGTTCAGATTATGCGACTGAGCCGATTGATCATATCCAGTGTCGAGACCAGTCCGAGCCGATCCCACAGTTTCTTCGGCAGCGCCTGATTCATATGTGACGCCCCCGAGTTCCACCATGGGCCTCGACCGTTGGAGGCTGATTTGCAGGCACGCTCTTCACTTAGACCCAAGCGCATTAGGTTGCGCGCCCTCGTCGAGGGCCGCTTCCATTGGCGCCAGATGGCGCAGCGAAGTTTATGCCTGATCCAGCCATCCAGCTCCTCAAGTGGCCGTTTGCTTTGACTGAGCTTGAAGTAGCCCGCCCAGCCTCGTAAAACAGGGTTTATCCGCTCGATGGTGTTCGCCATCTTGCGACCCCGCGCACCGCGTAGCAGCTCTGCGAGCCGGTCGCGCAGGCGACCCAGGCTCATCGCAGCCACACGCAGCCTCGGCTGTTGATGCCAGCTCATTCCATAACCCAAGTAGTCGCACTTCCAGGCCCTTGCGACTTGGCTCTTCTTCCGGTTCACCGTCAACTTCAGACGCTGACCCAAGAAGCGCTCCACACTGGCCAGCACCCGTTCGCCAGACCGGGGACTACGCACATAAATGTTCGCGTCATCAGCATAGCGCACGAAGCGGTGGCCCCGGCTTCAAGGTAGCGACGGATCAGTCTGAGCACACTCTTGTCTTCGATACGGCGCTCGATACAAGCCATCAGGATGTCGTGGTTGACCCCATCGAAGAACTTCTATTGAAAACAATACACTATCGCTGGAGCAAGTAACCGCAGTCATCGACGGCAAGCGAATCCTGGGCCACCCACGCGAAATTCAGAAAGTACGCAACGCCTTCACTGCCTACGAGACCATGGAGACATGGAGCGCCACTGCCGAGACTGACCTGCAGCAAGCACACGCATTGTTGATGCACGGCCTGGTCGATGGTCCAGGCCGATACCGTTCCAGCGATGTTGGTATATTCCGTGGTGAGACGCTTGTGCATATGGCACCACCCGCCTCCCAAGTCTCTCGACTGATGGCCGACCTGCTAACGTGGCTCATGACGACTGAAGAACACCCCCTGGTATCCAGCTGTACCTTCCACTACGAGTTCGAGTTCATTCATCCCTTTGCCGATGGTAACGGTCGGATGGGCAGGTTGTGGCAAACACTGATTTTGCGCCAGTGGAAACCACTCCTCGCCTACCTGCCGGTAGAGACGGTTATCCGTGAATACCAGACAGACTACTACCAGGTATTGGCGGAGTCCGACCGTCAGGCAGATGCCACTCCGTTTATCGAGTTCATGTTGCAAGCTTTGCATGAAGCTATGCGTGAAGCGACGGAAACCGACCAAGTAACCGACCAAGTAGTCAACCTCATGGCCGCCTTGGCGCAAAACGAGCTGGGCAGCAACGATCTGATGCAAACATTGGGGCTGGCACACCGTCCCACGTTCCGCAGCAGTTATCTCAACCCCGCGCTGGAAGGCAACTGGATTGAGCGCACCCAACCCGACTCCCCTCGCAGTCCAACTCAGCGTTACCGGTTAAGCGCCAAGGGCAAGCGGTGGTTACTGCGCAGGCGCGCAATTACCGGTTGACATGCCGCCCGTCCGTCCCAAGCTCGGGTTCGGATAAATATACCCGGTAATTCTTCCCCACAGTCAGGTTTGGCGCCATTTCCAGACTGCTCCACCTCCTTTGCGTAAAGCAAAATGGAAAACGACACAGGAATACCAGCCAACGGCCCGCTCAACTCCCAATCTGACTCTTGAACTGCCCCGGCGTCACACCAAACCATGTCTTGAAAGCACGATGCAGGGTGCTCACATCGGCGTACCCCAGCACCTCGACGATCTCCTCCGTAGGTAATTGCCGCACCACCAGAAGCTCCAGCACTTTTTCCTTCAGCAGCCCTTCCTTGAGCTTGCGGAAGCTGGTGCCCTGTTCATCGAGATGCCGTTGCAAGGTGCGTTTCCTGAATCCAACGGCATCTGCCAGGGTATCGATATCCAGCCTGACCAGGCCATTCCTGTCCATGTGGCTTTTGACATGCTCCAGGAAACCCTGGCCGGCGCGCTGCGCCCTGGCCAGCCCATCGGCGTAGCCCAGCAACAGCTGGTATAGGTGCTCATCACGTCCCACGATCACATCATCAATACCCGTGTTATCCAGCTCAACGATGTAACGTTCGCCGTCTGACACCACAGCGCATTTCAATTTTCCCGCCACCCCCTGCGCATCCGCCCCCGCCGGCAAACGCACGAGACGCGCCCGGGTTCCCCCACCGGAAATCAGCGAAAAGCTTTGCAGGGTTGCGGTTATCACGGACAGCACATGCTGCAGATGCACGGAAACGGACGATTGCGCGGGAAGGTATTCAAGCGCCAGCACACCGCTGTCCGCGGCGTCAACGAAGCGGAAGCGACCGTTTTCGCTGATCAGGCCCTGATAGCGGACGAGAAGCTCTATCCCGGTCCGTACCGACGGGCTGTGCAACAGCAGGGGCGATAGCAGTCCTGACGAACGGGGGCTGAGACGCCGGCCTACGTCCACGCCCAGATGCTCCCGGTCAGACGTAGCCACCGCCCGATGCCAGAGGGTGCGGGCCTGCACCACATCCAACTGCTCGCCAACCGCGAGCCTGCCCTCCTGGATCCCCTTGACGCCCTTGGTCAAGGTAGCGACATCCACCCCCAGATCGGCAAGCACCAGCAGCAGTTCGTTGACCCAGAGATTGTTGATATAGCGATGATCCATACCTGCCGTCTCGCTCAAAGCGCAAAATAATACGACCTATTGTGGCATCAAATGCAAATCGATAGCACGGATTCTCAATGAGCCCGGCTCCACAATCTCTTACAGTGAGTGTGTGATTAGCAGCTATAAATTAAAAAAAACATCTACGGCACAGGCAGGAGCGAGACATGAGTTACACGATTACACCGACTTCAGGTGCATGCGGAGCAACAGTGGCAGGCCTGGACCTGTCCAAGGAACTGGACCAGGCGACCATCGAGAACCTGCGCGCAGCCTGGCTGCAACACCAGGTACTGGTTTTCACCGGGCAGGACATCAGCGATGCGGACCTTGAACGCTTCAGCCTCTACTTCGGCTCATTCGCTGGCGACCCCTATATTGCCTCGCTGGACGACAATCCGAACATCATCGAGTTGCGACGTGCCGCAGACGAAACCACGCCGATTTTTGCTGACGCCTGGCATACCGACTGGAGCTTCGGTGCCAATCCACCCTCGGCAACCATCCTGTATGGCATCACCATTCCTCCCCATGGCGGCAACACCGACTTCGTGAATCAGAAGAAGGCCCTGCAGAAGATGCCCCAAGAACTGCGCAGCCGCCTCGAGGGCAAGAACGCCATCCATTCGGCGCGCCGAGCATATGCTCCGACGGGTGCCTATGGCGATGGCGAGAAGGAAAGTGGCAAGGAGCGTGGGTTCAAGATCAAGACATCCGAGTCCGCCTATGACACCCAGGCTCACCCGATTATCCGCAAGCACCCTGAAACTGGCGAAGAGACCCTGTTCGGATGTGTTGGCTACATCATCGGCGTTGAAGACATGGCCGAGGACGAAGCGAATCAACTGCTGATGGAGCTGTACACCTGGCAGACCCGCCCGGAATTCCAGTACAACCACGAATGGAAGCCCGGCATGGTGGTCATGTGGGATAACCGCTCGGTCCTGCACAAGGCCAACGGCGGCTATGAAGGTTATGAGCGCGTATTGCACCGTACGGTAATCTCATAAACCCAACAACCGACCGACGTGCATGATGAACAATCTGCACTTTAACCTGCGGGGCTGTGCCAGCTCAGCCCCGCGCGGTGGACTGCGCTAGAGCGTCGCCGAAAACGTATCGCACTGCCCCATATCCCCACTCTCGAACCCACGCCTGAACCACTCCACCCGCTGCGCTGAAGTGCCATGGGTAAAACTGTCCGGCACCACCTCGCCGCCACCGCGCCGCTGCAGGCGATCGTCACCGATGGCAGCGGCGGCCTGCAGTGCTTCCTCCAGATCGCCCGGCTCCAGCATATTGCTATAGCTCTGGGCGGCATGCCCCCATACACCGGCAAAGCAATCGGCCTGCAGTTCCTGGCGCACCGACAGCCCATTGACCACCGCCGCCGGCTGGCCCCGCCCGGCAGCGCGCACCTTCTGGCTGATGCCCAGCAGGGTCTGGAGGTGATGGCCGACTTCATGCGCGACCACATAGGCCTGGGCGAAATCACCCGGCGCGCCGAGCTGGCGATCCAGATCGTGGAAGAAACTCAGGTCGAGGTAGACCTTGCGATCCGCAGGGCAATAGAAGGGGCCAACCGCCGCACTGGCCGAGCCGCAGGCTGATGCGACACGCTGACTGAACAGCACCAGCACCGGCTCCTCATAGCGCATGCCGGACTCAGCGAAGATCTTCTGCCAGGTGCTCTCGGTATCGGCCAATACCACGGACACGAACTCGGCCAGCTCCTGTTCCTGCTCGGTGAATGTATAGCTCTGCTGGGCGCCAGGCCCTCCGGCCAGTTGCAGCAGGTCGATGCCCAGCATCCGCGCGCCGAAGAACACCACCACACCCAGCCCCAGCATGATGCGCCCGGCGCGGGTACCCAGCAGCCAGGGCAGCAGGCGCAGCACAAGCAGCAGCCCGACACCCCCACCGCTGCCCTGCAACGGCTGCCCGCGGCGGTCTTCGATATTGCGGCTCTGCCGCCTGCCTCGCCAATCCATATCCGGTCTCCAGCGCTAAAGCATGAGTGGAACATAGTGTAGCGTCCCACCCGAACGGCGGCCCGCGCTGCGTCCTGTCTCCTGTCTGCAACTTCCAGCAATCATTCGGCAAGTTGCGAAAACCCTCGATCGTCCTACTATCAATTAATTGAGCTCCATTGCGGGACATTGGTACCCCCCTCTTCCACAGACACAGGAGTTGTCATGCATCCCTTCAAACATTCATTGATCTTCCTCGCCACTCTGGGCTTATTGGCAGGCTGCGACAACTCGTCTGACTCCGCCAACCAGAACACCACCTCCTCGCCGGCGACCACGACCGAAGCCGAACCGGTAACACCGGCGAACCCGGTCGAGCCAACCGAGGAACCGACCAGCGCTGCCGAGGAACCAACCGAACAGGCAAATGACGGCCAACCCTTCAACGTCACCGAGGTAACCCAGTTCGACGCTCCCTGGGCCATGACCTTCCTGCCGGACGGCAGGCTGCTGGTCACCGAGATGGCCGGCACGCTGCGTCTGCACGACCTTGCGAGTGACAACACCGGAACCATCAGCGGCGTGCCAGAGGTGGCCCATGCCGGTCAGGGCGGTCTGGGCGATGTGCTGTTGCATCCGCAGTTCGAGAATAACCAGCAGATCTATATCAGCTATGCCGAGGCCGGCGATGGCGGCTCAGGCGCAGCGGTAGCGCGCGCCCGTCTGGCATTGGACGAGAATGGAGAAGGTACGCTGGAAGACCTGCAGGTGATCTGGCGGCAGACGCCGAAGGTCAGTGGTGACGGCCATTTCGGTCATCGCCTGGCCTTCGACAGTGACGGCATGTTGTGGATCACGTCCAGCGAACGCCAGAAATTCGATCCGGCCCAGGACATGACCTCCAACCTCGGCAAGATGATACGGCTCAATGACGATGGCAGCGTTCCTGACGACAACCCCTTCGCCGATCAAGGCGAGGTCGCTGCGCAGGTCTGGTCCCTGGGCCACCGCAATATTCTGGGGCTGGCATTCGATGCTGACGGCAAGCTCTGGGCCCATGAAATGGGCCCCAAGGATGGCGATGAGCTCAACTTGATCGTCAAAGGGGAAAACTACGGTTACCCGCTGGTTTCCAACGGCAATCATTATGACGACACGCCCATTCCCGATCATGAGACCCGACCGGAATTCAAGGCGCCAGCGATCACCTGGACCCCGGTGATCTCACCGGCCGGCTTCATCATCTATGACGGTGAGCTGTTCCCGGACTGGCAGGGCAGCGGTTTCATTGGCGGCCTGTCCTCCCTGTCCCTGGTACGCGTGGAGTTCGATGGTGAGGAGGCCCGCGAAGCGGAGCGGCTTGATCTGCAGAAGCGTGTACGCGAAGTGGAGCAAGGCCCGGACGGTGCGATCTGGGTACTGGAAGACGGCACCCGCGGAGGTAATGGTGCGCTGCTGAAACTGACGCCGCAGGGGTAGCGATAATGACCGGAGCCGGCATGTTGCCGGCTCCATCCCCTCTTCGGATCAGGCCTGCGGCACCTGATCGCGTACCGGCGCCCTGCCGTACTTTTACTACTGCACAAGATGAAGAAAGAACGAGATCGTCAGCAGCGATAGCACGGTGGACAGCAGGATAACGTTGGAGGTCATGGCAGGATCCCGCTGATAGAGCTGCGCCGCCATGAAGGGTCCCGTCCCGGTAGGCAACGCGGCCAGCAATACCGCGCTTTTGACCAATAGTGCCGATAGCCCGAACAGCTGCGCAGCGAACCACCAGGTGACCAGCGGCTGCACCACCAGTTTGAGTCCGACCAGCATCACCAAGGCGCCGATAACCCGTTGCGCGTGCGATCTTTCCTCCGCCAGAAACAGCCCCAGCGCCACCAGCGCGCAGGGCGATGCCGCACCTCCCAGTAACTGGAGAAAGCTCGCCACCGGGGACGGTATCCGTAGGCCGAACAGAAGCACCAGCAGGCCGAGGGCGGGCGCGACCAGCAATGGATTACGCAGCAGTTGCAGCCCCACCTTGCCCAGCATGTGCCCTGGCCGTGCGCCGTCGCGGCCCTGCAGACCGACCTCGATAACGATCAGCGCCACGGCAAACAGCATACAGACGGTGATGATGGTGGCGATCAGCGACGGTATCAACGACTCCCGTCCGATGATCGCCAACAGCAATGGAATCCCCAGAAAGCCGGTATTGGCATAGCCCGCGTTCAATCCATCGACGACTGAATCAACCAGAGGTTTGCCCCGCCCCAATTGCAGAATGACTGCCATACCGAAGACCACCGCGACACCCAGGCCGAAGGCAGCGACAAAACCGGGCTGCCAGATCACCTGCCATTCGGAGCTGGCCACCACCTCGAACAACAGCGCCGGCAGTGCAAGATAGATGACGAAGCGGGTAATCTCCCCCGCCGCATGCGGCCCCAACAGCCCGGCCCGACGTACCAGCCAACCGGCCAGAATCAGGGCAAATACCGGCAAGGTCACGGACAGGATGGAGAGCATTGGTTGTCCCACTTTGCGCAAAATGACCAAGCTTAGAGGTTCATCCCGCCGTATTCCAATACCACCTTCGGCGTTGATTGCTTCTGTCCTCGGCCTCCTGATGACGGCAGCCGTCCTGGCAGGCCGCGGCGCAGTCTCCGTACCCTATTCCGCTACTCCGTGATGGGTGGTACCACCCGGGTTCGCCGGGCCCGGTTCCGGAGAGCGGATTTCCGTCGTCGGGAGCCGCGCAGCCGGCGCCAGCCCAGTACCGTGCCGCTGACGCAGAGGACCAGCCCGCCGACGCCACCCAGCCACATCCAGCCGTCCCACAGCGGTCGACGCTGCAGCAGCGGCAGCCAATCCCAGCTGTGCAGCAGGCCGAACAGCCAGCGTGAGGCCCGCTGGCGCTGGTCGAGCTGGCCGAGCAGCGCGCCACTGTGCGGGTCCATGTGCAGCCAGGTCCGGGCCGGGTCGTCGAAACGTACACGCAGGATCGGTAGAGGGCGCTGCAGATGGCCGAGCATGCTGTGCTCGGTGCGTGGGTAATAGTAGAAGTCGTAGTCGTCCAGCAGTTCGACCTGCAGTTGACCCTGCGGCCGGATCAGCTGCGCGGCGCGTTGCAACTGCTCCAAAGGCAGGCTGTGCACGGGCTCGCCCCCCGCCGCCGGCAACAGCAGGCTGGCGCCAGTGCCATCCACACCCAGCAGATAGCCCCGGCCACCGACCAGTTGCCAGTGCAACTCGCGCACCGCCAGCCCGGTTGCCTGCAACTGCTGCACTGCCTGCTCTGCGGCCATGGGAAAAACCTCGGCGCCCAGCTCGCCACCCTGATAGGCGGACGTATCCAGCGGCACTCGGCTATCGAATACCCGCCAGGGATTCATCGACATCAGGCCGCTGAAAATCCATGCCACTGCCAATAGGCCGAACAGCAGCCCGCCGACATGATGCCAACGGGCAAAGCCCCTATAAGGACTGCGCGAGCCGCTGCGGTAGGGCTTGGCAAAGCGCCAGCGCAGCAGCCCGACGACGATGCCCAGCAGGGTCATCAAGGTAGCGGCCAGCGACAGATAGATCACCACATCCGTCCACCAGCGATCCAGCACACCACCGCGCAGCGGATAGACCCAGTGCAGCCAGGCACCCACCCAGTTCCAGGCTCGCTCGGTGGCGGTGGCGTCACGCACTACCTCGCCAGTCCGGCTGGAGATATACAGCAGGGTGCCATTGTCCAGCGCGATGCGGTGCAGTGGCCGATCCACATCCAATGACCGCGTGTGGGTCCAGGCATCCTCCTCCACCCGTCCCCGATACTGCAGCTGACCAGGCCCGGCGAACTGGCGTGCGGAGGCCAGCGCCTCGGCTTGCCCGATGCCATCGATCAGCTCACCACTGCGCGCATCCACCGCCACCTTGCGCGAGCCGTAGTGCAGAACATAGCGCGGCTCGCCGGCCACGGTGGTCAGGCGGATGCTGCGCGGCGCCGGGCTTTCGCCGCTGGCGGGCAGCGCCTGCGCCAGCGGCACACAGCAGTCCTGCTGCGACAGCACCAGCAATTGCGCCAGATGCTCCCGGGGCGTCAGCTTGGGATAGCCGACATACAGCATGACCAGCCCCGAAAAGAACCACAGCGCCATCAGCAGGCACAGACCGATCCCCAACCAGCGATGCCATAGATAAAGGTAACGTTTCATGGCTCAGAACCGCAGATCGAGGCTGACATCGACGCTGCGCGGTGCGCCCATGTAGTACTGCTCGCCATAGGCCTGCTTGGCGTAGATCTCGTCGGTGAGATTGCGCAACCGGGCGGTGATCGTCGTGTGCTCGTCCACGCGGTAACGGGTGAAGGCGCCGTACAGGGTGTAGGACGGTGCCTTGAGGGTGTTGGCATTGTCCGCATAGACCGAGTCGACATGGCGCACGTCGGTTCCAATCTCCAATACCGGACTGAGGCTGTAGCTCAGCCACAAATTGGCGACGCGGTCCGGCACATTGATCGGACGGTTGCCCTTGCGCGAGACCGACACGCCATCCACCGCCTCGTTGAACTCGTCATACTCGGCATCCACATAGGCATAGTTGGCCTCGACCAGCAGCGCCGGAGTAACCTGCAACCTGCCGGCCAGCTCGATGCCCCGTGACGTCTGCTGCCCTGCCTGCACCGTCAGGTTGGGATCAGTCGAGTCGCGCACGGCAAAGTCGCGCCGCACGATCTGGTACAGCGCCAGGGTGGCCGCACCGCGCCCGTCGAGAAAATCGAACTTGCTGCCGACTTCCCACTGCTCGCCCTTGGACAGGTCGAACAAACCGACGTTGGAATAGGTGGCCGAGGCCAGCGAGCCCGCCGGCAGATCCGCCGAGGTGCTGTACTGGGCATAGAGATTGGCTGTCGGGGTCAGTTCGTAGAGCAGACCGATGCGCCCACTCAGCGGCTCCCAGCGGCGCTCGAAAAACGCCGGGCTGGTGGGCGTAACCGCCCCGTAGTTGGTCACCTCCATCTGCAGATGGTCGTAACGCAGGCCACTGAGCAGTGCCAGGCGCCCGGTCAACTGGAGGTGGTTTTCCAGGAACAGCGCACGGGTATCGATCTCATGCCGCCGCTGCTTCTGCAGACCCACATCCATACCGGGAACATCATCGAAACGGCCCGGATCGAACTGCCCCGGATCGACCGTATCGAATGCACCACCCGCCCGGGGGTACAGCGTCTGGCGCATACGCGAGTAATCCAGCCCCGCCGCCCACTGGCTGGCCAGCCCGACCAGTTGATGGTGATGCTGCAGTTCCAGGCGGTTGCCCAGCACATTCTGGTCATGGCGCTGCAGATAGGCGCCGGAGCGCTCCACCAGACTGTTATCCGCGTTGTAACGATAGTTCTCCAGATTGCGGTAATCGCGCTGGGCATCGTAGTAATACAGTGTGTTGCGCAGGCTGCTGGCGTGGCTCCACTGGTAATCGGTGATCGAGCGCAGCCAGCGTACCCGTTGCTCGTAGCGCCCATCGCCGACGTTGTAGTTCTCGAAGCGCCGGCGCTTGTCGATCTTCATGCTGCTGCCAGCGGTATTGAGCACCGGTGTGCCCCAGTAGGGGCTGTCTTCCTTGTCCTCCAGGTATTCCAGCGCCAGCGTGTGGCTCAGGTTGGGCGTCAGATCACTGAGCAGCGACAGGGCCAGACTGCCTGTTTCCCGCTGGTTACGGTCGATATAGGCGTTGCTGTCGCCACGACTGACGTCCAGTCGCAGGAAGTGCTGGCTGTTGCCGATATCCGCCAGTGCCTGGTTGAAACCGAGGGACAGCTCCGACTCGTCGAACCTGCCGTAGCGCAGCCGCCCTTCCAGTACCTGCTCCTCACGGCTGGCCAGCTTGCTGATGTAGTTGATCGAGCCACCCACCGCACCAGCACCATGCAGAAAGGATGATGGGCCGCCGAGCAGTTCGACGCGGTCGATCTGCCAGGCATCCACCGGCCGGGTGGCACTGCTGTAGCCGAGGTTGATGCCGTTATACAGCTGGGTGATCTGGTTCTGGGTAAAGCCGCGATAGGACACGAAACCGCCGTAACCGGGGTTGGCCGAGGCGTTGATCCCGGTCATGCCGTTGATCACATCCTGGGTGTTCACGGCGCCGCGCGCCTCGATCACGCTGCGGTCGGCGACGCTGACCGAGGCGGGTGTCTCGCGGGCGGTCAGATCCAGACGCGATCCGGTGCTGATGGGTTGATCCAGGCCCAGGCCAGAGGGCGCACTGCCCTGCTCACGGGCCTGAGCCGATACGGTGCTGGCTGGCAGAGTCAGGGCGTCATGCTGCGCCCATGCCAAGGGGGTGGCGCCGATACACAGCGCCAGTATGGAAATGCGTAGCAACATGCATAGCCTCCAGGCTTTTTTGACAGGCCCAGCCACGCCCGGGCATGGCAGCCCGTGCGCGCAGGGTGATTTCAAAGCACAGGAAGCGGTTCTGGAGAGGCGCGGGGGTTGGCGGGTGGCCAGCGCGCCCGTACCAGACGCGGCAGATGGAGCACCGGCAGGGGCCGGGCCGACTCCACGGCAAGACGACCAAGCAGGCCAAAGAAAGCCGCCAGGATGATGGCGCTGAAGGGACTGGCGAAATCGCAGCCGGTATCGGCGGCGGCATGGGCATGCGCTGTGGCCTGGTCATGTCCGGCATGCGCATGGTGCTGGTGATGAGCATGCTCGCTATCGAGCGCCGGTAGCGTACTCATCTGCTCATGTCCGACAGCACAGTGCAACGCGCTGAACAGGACGCTGAGAAACAGCATCCAGGCCAGCAGCGAGCGCTCCTTGCGAGCCAGTTTCATTGGATACAGCTCAAGATGGCAGCTACCTTGATAGCGGGCCGCGCAGCGCACCGGGCCATCCCGATATGAGCTTGGCTGCGGCCCATTTGCTACATATAGAAAACAGAGTAGCAGGAGATTCTGTGAAGCGGTATGCCGAGGTGGTGACGGAGGTGCATGCAACCAGTCCCGGATGTTCATCGCAGGCAGACTTCGCACTGTCACCTGCAAGACAGTCCACCACCACGGCATCGACTAGACTGCCGATGATCCATCGCTGCCAGTGCGACCCCGCACCCAGCCATCACAATCACAAGAGGAAAGCCCGATGAACGCAATGCAGAAACTACCGGTTCTCGACGTCAGGGATCAGGTCAGCGCCGAAGAATGGCAGACCCGTGTCGACTTGGCCGCCTGCTACCGCCTGGTCGCCATGAATGGCTGGGACGATATCGTGTTCACCCATATCTCGGCGAAGATTCCCGGTACCGAACACTTCCTGATCAACCCCTACGGCCTGATGTTCGAGGAGGTCACTGCCTCGAACCTGGTGAAGATCGACCTGCAGGGCAACAAGCTGATGGACTCGCCCTACGAGATCAATCCGGCGGGCTTCACCATCCATAGTGCAGTGCATGAGGTGCGCCACGATGTGGGCTGCGTACTGCATACCCATACCGCTGCCGGGGTGGGCGTGTCGGCACAGAAGGAAGGTCTCCTGCCGATCTCGCAACAGGCGTTGTTCGTGCTCGCCAGCCTGTCCTATCACGATTACGAAGGTGTGGCCCTGCGTGAGGATGAGAAGGTGCGCCTGCAGCAGGATCTGGGCCGGACCAAGAGCATGGTGCTGCGCAATCACGGGCTGATGACCTGTGGCCGGGACGTGGCCGAGGCCTTCCTTGGCATGCATACCCTGCAGCGCTGCTGCGAGATTCAGATCAATGCCCAGGCTGGGGGTAGCGAGCTGCTGCCGATTCCGCAGAGCATCCTCGACAGCGCCATCGAAAGCATGCGCCAGGTCACCAAGGGCGCCGGCGCCAACCTGGCCTGGCCGGCGTTGCTGCGCAAGGTGCAGCGCGACAGTCCCGGTTTCGATAGCTGAATAGGGGCCGCAGGCGTAGCGCAGGGGCGCTACACCCCGTTATTCACCGCCTGCGCACCGGTGCCTGTATGGGTCAGTAGAATTTCTGTACTCGCTGCGGTGTCACGCCGAACTGGCGCCGGAAGGCAGTGGTGAAATTGGCGGTGCTGGAATAGCCGGCCTGCCATGCCGCCTCGCTGATACTGGTGCCGCCCTGCAGGGCGGCATGCGCCTGCTGCAGCTTGCGCTGGCGCTGCCAGGCGAACACCGACATGCCCTGGGCCGCCTGGAACTGGCGTTGCAGGGTGCTGGCACTGGCGCCGACAGCCGCGGCGATCTGCTCCAGTGACCAGCCATCGGCCTCGCCACTGTGCAGCAATTCCAGGGTGCGCTGCACCAGGCGCTGCTGGTGCGGCCGCTGGCGCAGCGGTCGGGCCGGTTCGCCGGCCAGTTGCTCGATCACCCCGTGCACCAACCCCAATACCCGCACCTCCTGCTGCAGATGGCTCAACAGATCGCTGCCGGCATCCTGCTGCATCACCCCTTCGGCCAGCGCCAGCAACGGCGCGGTCGGTGTCCAGCGGTGCAAGGCCAGATGCTGGCTGGGCTCGATCAGCCGGCGGATGCCGGCATGCGCATCGAAGCCGCCACTCTCGAACCATTCCGGCGTCAGGCAGATCGACAGCTTGCGGATATGCTGGCCAGCGTGCGCCTGGCGGGTGAAGGTCGCCGGCTCGGTCAGGGCGATGGCCAGTCCCTCGGGGCGCCCCGGCCTCGGCGCGACCTGTAGCCGCCTATCGTCGTACTGCGCCTGGCCATCGCCATGCATGAACAGCACCAGGCTCAGGCGCGGGCTGACCTCGACCTGGGTCGAGAAGTCATGCAGTTCGATGCAGTCGGAACAGTGCAGCGACAACCCCGAGCGCAGTTGCTGCCAGCTCAGGCGCCCCTGGAACAGAGGACGCTGGTCGGGCCCCTGTTCGGCCAGCCGCACCGGGCTGCCCAGTCGCCGGGCCAACTCCCCCACCCTGACCAACTCCTGCTCATTGCCCATCTCACTGCCCCCTGCTTTTGCTGTCGGCGCAAAGGAAATTGATGCTGGCGCAAAACGATTTTGCCCAGCGTTGTGCCAGACTACGCGCCGGCATCAATAGATGCAAATCATTCGCATTATCGGGCGATACGCCCACACCGTTCAAGGGACGATATACATGCCACTCTCCGCCACCCGCCATACGTTGTGCTACAGCCGACTTTCACTTGCCATCCTGCTCGCCCTGGGCGCACAGCACGCGCTGGCCGCCGATGATGTCATCGAACTGGAGAGCATTCAGGTACTGGGTACGGCCCAGGAGGAGCTGCTGCAGGCACCGGGGGTTTCGGTGATCACCGCCGAACAGATCAGCAAGACCCCACCGGTCAATGACATCGCCGAGCTGATCCGCAAGCAGCCGGGGGTCAACCTGACCGGCAACAGCGGCTCCGGGGCACGCGGCAACAACCGGCAGATCGATATCCGCGGCATGGGCCCGGAAAACACCCTGATCCTGATCGACGGCAAGCCGGTCTCCTCGCGCAATGCGGTGCGCTACGGCTGGCGTGGCGACCGCGACACCCGCGGCGACACCAACTGGGTGCCGGCCGAGCAGATCGAGCGTATCGAGGTGCTGCGCGGCCCGGCAGCGGCACGCTACGGCAATGGTGCCGCCGGCGGGGTGGTCAACATCATCACCAAGGGCCCGGGGCTCGAGCACCATGGCGACATGACGCTGTACATGAGCATGCCGCAGCATGATGAGGAAGGCGCCAGC
Organism: Halopseudomonas xiamenensis; assembly: GCF_014219065.1. Classification (GTDB taxonomy): domain Bacteria; phylum Pseudomonadota; class Gammaproteobacteria; order Pseudomonadales; family Pseudomonadaceae; genus Halopseudomonas; species Halopseudomonas xiamenensis. The sequence goes on along the minus strand of NZ_JACLGO010000032.1, from coordinate 29,625 downwards.
CGGCGCTTCAACTTCGGCCTCAACGGTCCGCTGAGCGAGAGCCTGGCCTACCGGGTGTACGGCAATATCAGCAAGTCGGACATGGACGACGCCGACATCAACGCCGGCCACAGCCTGCCCGGGCAGAGCACCGCCGGGCGCGAGGGGGTACGCAACCGGGATATCAATGCGGCGCTCAGTTGGTACCTGACCGACGAGCAGAAGCTGGAATTCGAGGCCGGCTACGGCCGGCAGGGCAACATCTACGCCGGCGACAGCATGAACAACGTCGAGTCCCCGGCGCTGGAAGCCCTGCGCAACCCCTGGCTGGGCCGCGAGACCAACATCATGTACCGCCAGAGCTATGCCATCACCCACCGTGGCGAGTGGAGCTTCGGCGACACCCTGAATTACCTGCAGTATGAACACACCGACAACCGCCGGCTGCAGGAGGGCCTGGCTGGCGGCCCGGAGGGCAGCATCCTCAACAGCAACTTCGGCACCATCGAGCTGGAGACGCTGACCGCCCACAGCGAAGTGCACCTGCCGCTGGCGACCCGCATCGAGCAGATGTTGACGCTGGGCGCGGAATGGGTCGGCCAGCGCATGGACGATCCCTTCTCCAACACCCAGACCACCACCGAAGCCGGCGAGATCCCCGGCTTGAGCGATACCGGTCGCGACACCAAGAGCTCGGCGCGCATCGCCTCGGTGTTCATCGAGAGCAACATGCAGTTGCGCCCGGGCACCATACTGACCCCCGGCCTGCGCTTCGATCATCACAGCCGCACCGGCAGCAACTGGAGCCCGGCGCTGAACCTGTCCCAGGCGCTGGGTGAGGACTTCACGCTCAAGGCCGGTATCGCTCGCGCCTACAAGGCACCGAACCTGTACCAGACCAACCCGGACTACCTGCTGTACAGCCGCGGCCAGGGTTGCTGGGGCGGTGGCGGCGCCTGCTACCTGCGCGGCAACGAGAACCTGGACGCCGAGACCAGCATCAACAAGGAAATCGGCATCGAATTCCGCCGCGACCAGTGGGTCGCCGGGATCACCTGGTTCCGCAACGACTACCGCAACAAGATCGAGGCGGGCCGCGACAGCATCGGCAACGCCATCGGCGGCAGCAACCCGGCCTACGCCGATGCCGATATTTTCCAGTGGGAGAACGTACCCAGGGCGTTGGTGGAAGGTCTGGAAGGCACGCTGAACCTGCCGTTGGCCAGCAACCTGGACTGGCATACCAATTTCACCTACATGCTCAACTCGGAGAACAAGGAAACCGGCGAACCACTGTCGATCATCCCCGAATACACGGTCAACTCGACCCTCGACTGGCAGATCAACCAGCCCTGGTCGGCGCAGGCCACCGTCACCTGGTACGGCAGGCAGGAGCCGGGCAAGTATGGCTACCAGGGCAATGTGCTGAGCGGTGACGCGCGCCGCTCGATCTCGCCCTACAGCCTGGTCGGCCTGAGCAGCCGCTACGCCTTCACCGACAACCTCAGCGTCAGTGCCGGCGTCAGCAACCTGTTCGACAAGCGCCTGTACCGTGAAGGCAACGCCAACGTGGCCGGTGCCTACACCTACAACGAGCCGGGCCGGACCGTCTACACCAGCATCAGCAGCAGCTTCTGAGCAGAGCCTGTGCTCCATGGCCCGACCGTACCGGACTGGCCATGGAGCATGTCCGCCGCATAGGCATTACACTGTTCCGCAAACCCGTGCGGAACCTTGTCCATGCAAGTCGAACTGATTGAAATACGCGACCACCTGAGTCGCTTCGCCCCCTTTGACGAACTGCCCGAAGACACCCTGGACGATATCGCCCGGCAAACGCAGGTGCGCTACTTCAAGGCTGGCACGCCGATTCTGCAGCAGGACGAGGCCATCACCGAACTGCACTATATCCGCAGCGGCGCGGTGGAAATCTATCGGCGCAATGGCGAGCTGTTCAACCGCCTGGGCGAGGGCGACATCTTCGGCCAGGCCGGGCTGCGCCGCCACGGTCGTGTACGCTTCCCGGCCCGCGCCCTGGAAGACACCCTGATCTACTTCATTCCCGGGGAGCTGTTCAGCCAGCTGTGCGACCAGCACGACAGCCTTGCCGACTTCGTCGATACCGAGGGCTCCGGGCGGCTGCGCTCGGCGGTCGAACCCCAGGGCCGGGCCAGCGAACTGATGAAGATCCGCGTCAACAAGCTGATCAGCCGGCCGCCGGTGATGCTCGACGCCCAGTCCAGCATTCACCGTGCCGCCGCGGTAATGACCGAGCAGAGCGTATCGGCGCTGCTGATCACCGAACCGGCGCCGGACGATCCACAGCAGCAGCGCGTGGCCGGCATCATCACCGACCGCGACTTCCGCACCCGGGTGGTGTCCGAGGCATTGCCACCGGAAACGCCCTTGCACAGCATCATGACCGCCGACCCGATCACCCTGCAGGCCAGCGACTCGGTGTTCGAGGCCATCCTGTGCATGCTGCGGCACAACATCCACCACCTGCCGATCCTCAACCGGCGCCGCCCGGTAGGCCTGATCAACCTGGCCGACGTGATCAGGTACCAGTCCCAGAGCAGCCTGTATCTGGTCAATGACATCTTCAACCGGCAGTCGGTCAAGGAACTGCAGGGCCTACTGCCGGACGTGCGCGCCACCTTCCTGCGCATGGTCGAGGACGAGGCCAGCGCGCATATGATCGGCAGCGCCCTGTCCAGTATCGGCCGCAGCTTCATCCAGCGCCTGGTGGACCTGGCCGAAGAGCAGCTGGGGCCACCGCCGGTACCCTACTGTTTCATGGTGATGGGCTCCATGGCCCGGGATGAACAGCTGGTCGTGACCGACCAGGACAATGCACTGGTCATCGACGATCGCTTCGACCCGGCCGAGCATGACGATTATTTCCTGCGTCTGGCGACCTTCGTCAGCGACGGCCTGGCCGCCTGCGGCTACAGCTACTGCAAGGGCGACATCATGGCCACCAACCCACGCTGGCGCCAGCCGCTGAAGGTGTGGAAGGGCTATTTCAGCGACTGGATCGAACGGCCCAATCCGCGCACCCTGCTCAACAGCAATATCTTCTTCGACCTGGAGGCGGTCAGCGGCCAGTCCGACTTCGTCGAGCAACTGCGCGAGCTGATCGCCAGCAAGGCCAGCCAGAACCCGCGCTTCCTCGCCCTGCTGGCACGCAACTCGCTGAACCGCACGCCGCCGCTGGGCTTCTTTCGTACCTTCGTCATGGAGCAGGACGGCAAGCAGAAGAACATCATCAACATCAAGGGCCGCGGCACCGCACCGCTGACCGACCTGATCCGGGTCCACGCACTGGCCAGCGGCTCCACCGCGCAGAGTTCCTTCGACCGGCTGGAGGATATCGCCAAGACCCGGCTGATGCCGCCCGAGTCGGTCGAGCGGCTGCGCTATGCGCTGGAGTTCCTGTCGCTGGCGCGCATCCGGCATCAGGCACTGGATATCCAGGAAGGCCGCGAGCCGAACAACTATATCGAGCCAGAGAATGTCTCGGCGGCGGAACGGCATGGCCTGAAGGATGCTTTCCAGATCCTCAGCAATGCACAGAAATTCCTGCGCTACCGCTATCCCTATACCAACGGCGGCCGGCAGCCATGAACGATGTCACCCGGCAACCACGGCTCGACTGGCCGCAGTACATGCAGGCCATGGTCGAGGCCACCCAGCAACCGCTGCTGGCACGCTTCTATCAGGCCGACTGGCCGGGCCCGGACACACCGCTGAGGGACGTCGAGTTCGTCGCCCTGGATATCGAGACCACCGGCCTGGATGCACGGCACCATGCCATCGTCAGCATCGGCCTGATCCCCTTCACCCTGGCGCGCATCCGCAGCGACCAGGCCTGGCAACAGCTGGTGCGACCACAGAGCGACCTGCTCGCCGAGTCGGTGGTCTTCCATCACATCACCCACTCGGACATCCGCCGGGCGCCACGCTTCGCCGAGATCCTGGAAGACTTGCTGGAGCGCCTGTCAGGCAGGATCGCGGTGGTGCACTATCGCAATATCGAGCGTGCCTTCATCGACCAGGCGGTGCAGCAGGTCCTGGGTGAGGGCCTGATGTTCCCGATGATCGATACCATGCAGATCGAGGCCCAGCTGTATCCTCGGCGCCAGCCGGGCTGGCTGAAGCGCCTGCTGGGCAAGCAACCGATCTCGATTCGCCTGGCCGACAGCCGCACCCGCTACGGCCTGCCGCTGTACCAGGCACACCATGCCTTGACCGACGCCCTGGGTACCGCGGAACTGCTGCAGGCGCAGGTGGCGACGCACTTCTCGGCGGAGTGCCGGTTGGGGGACGTTTGTTGTTGAGGGAGGGCTGGCCCCCTCTCCCCAACCCCTCTCCCGCGAGGGGAGAGGGGCTTGCCTGTGCCTGCTGCACCTTATCAGTACTTCTGAAATTTTGGCGCTGCAGGGAAATGCAAATCCTGCAGCAAAGCACCTTCTAGCCCCTCTCCCCTCGCGGGGCGAAAGCGGATAAAGCGAAGCACTGCTTCGCCCGCTTGAGCGCCCTGAGCTCTGCGAAGGGCCGGGGCGCGGAGCGGGGGCTGGGGAGAGGGGGAGAAAACCTACCGCGGCTCGCTCATCAGACCCTTGACGATGGCGATGCAACCAACCAGCAGCACCACAGTGAACGGCAGCCCGGTGGACACCGCCATGGCCTGCAGCGCCACCAGCCCGCCACCGAGCAGCAAGGCGATGGCCAGCACGCCCTCGATCACCGCCCAGAACACCCGCTGGCCGACCGGCGCGTTGACCTTGCCGCCAGCCGTCACGGTATCGATCACCAACGAACCGGAGTCAGAGGAAGTGATGAAGAACATGACCACCAGCACGATGCCGACGAACGAGGCAATGCCCGACAGCGGCAGTTGGCTGAGCATGGTGAACAGCTGCAGCTCCAGTGCCGCCTCCTGCACCCCGGTGAAGTTGTCCACCAGCACCTGCTGGATGGCACCACCGCCGAACGACGTCATCCACAGCACCGAGACCAGCGAGGGCACCAGCAGGACCGCAATCAGGAACTCCCGCACCGTGCGTCCACGGCTGACCCGGGCAATGAACATACCGACGAAGGGCGACCAGCTGATCCACCAGGCCCAGTAGAAGGCGGTCCAACCCTGCACGAAGTTGGTGTCCTCACGCCCGACGGGATTGGCGAGCGCTGGCAGGTAGGCAATATAGGCACTCAGGTTGCTGAACAGGCCCTTGAAGATTTCCAGAGTCGGCCCGACGACGATAACGAACAACAGCAGCGCCAGCGCCAGCAGCAGGTTGATCTTGGACAGTTGCTGCACCCCCTTGTCCACGCCCGATACCACCGACCATAACGCCACCGCAGTGATAGCGATGATCAGCAGCACCATGGTCAGGTTGCCAGTGGGTATGCCGAACAGATGCTCCAGGCCCGCTCCCGCCTGCTGGGCACCGATCCCCAGGGAGGTAACCAGGCCGAACATGATGGCGAACACCGCGAGAATGTCGACCACATGCCCCGGCCAGCCCCAGACCCGCTCCCCCAGCAGTGGATAGAAGATCGAGCGTACACTCAGGGGCAGTCCTTTGTTGAAGGAGAAGATCGCCAGCGACAACGCGACTATGGCGTAGATTGCCCAGGGGTGCAGACCCCAGTGGAAGATGGTCGCCGCCATGCCCAGGCGCACCGCCTCCTCGGCATTGCCGGCAGCTCCGCCCAGCGGCGCCCAGTCGGTGCGCTCTCCGTTGGCACCCAGGGTGATGCCGTCATAGGCCGCGGTGAAATGCGACATGGGCTCGGCAACGCCATAGAACATCAGGCCGATGCCCATGCCCGCAGCAAACAGCATCGAGAACCAGCCGAAATAGGTGTAGTCCGGGGTCGCCTCCTTGCCACCGATGCGCACCTTGCCCAGCGGTGAGACGATCAAGGCCAGGCACAGCAACACGAAGATGTTGGCGGCGCCCAGGAAGAACCAGTCCATCTTGCCGGTCACCCAGCCGCGCAGACTGCCAAATACCGCCTCCGCCTGATCCTGCAATGCCAGGGTCAATAGCACGAACAGCAGGATGGTGCCCGCCGAGATGAGGAAAACCTTGCTATGGATATCCAGATTGATGGTCAGCTGACCGGAAAAGTTGTCCTGCCCTATCACATAATCGGTGTCGATCAGGTTGGTTTCGCCGGACGGCGCGGGGATGCCATCGTCATTGATGATGGTCGCTTTTGCCTCGGTTTCATTCGTGGGCTGGGTTCCCATGGAACTACTCCTTGCATGTCATTATGTCAGCAGCACACCGCCTTAACCTTAGCCGTTTGGCTGGAAAATGGCCGCAAAAGCACTACAGCATAACGCAACGGCCGGCTCGGGAAAAATCCGCGGCCATTGATGGGCCCGTTATCCACCGCAACAACATGAGCCATTTCGATCTTCATCAAGAATAAATTGAGTTTGTCTCATGTACCGAGACTGCCGAGAATTCTCTCCGGATTATTCAATGGAGAGATTGCAATGACTCTGGCCCACAACCTCGGCTTCCCCCGCATCGGACGGGATCGCGAGCTGAAGAAAGCCCAGGAAGCGTTCTGGAAAGGCGATCTGGATGAAGACGGCCTGCGCGCCATCGGCAAGCAGCTGCGTGCCAGCCATTGGCAGGTTCAGAAAGAGGCGGGTATCGACCTGCTGCCGGTCGGGGATTTCGCCTGGTACGACCAGGTGCTGACCCACTCCCTGACCTTCGGCGTCATTCCCGAGCGTTTCCGCAAGGACAACGCCAAACCCACGCTGCAGACGCTGTTCGCCATGGCCCGCGGGGCCGTAGGCCACGACAGTTGCTGTGGCGGCGCGCATGCCCAGGAGATGACCAAGTGGTTCGACACCAACTACCACTACCTGGTCCCCGAGTTCACCGCCGACCAGCGATTCGAACTGAGCTGGAATCAGCTGTTCGAGGAAGTGGACGAAGCTCTCGCCCTCGGCCATCGGGTCAAGCCGGTGGTCATCGGCCCGCTGACCTACCTGTGGCTGGGCAAGATCAAGGGTGCCGACTCTGAAGACAAGAGCTTCGACAAGCTCGACCTGCTCGAGCACCTGCTGCCGCTGTACGGTGAGATCTTCCAGCGCCTGGCCGCGCAGGGTGTGGAATGGGTGCAGATCGACGAGCCGATCCTGGTACTGGACCTGCCGCAGGAATGGAAGAACGCCTTCGAGCGTGCCTACAACCTGCTGCAGAAGGAGCCACTGAAAAAGCTCATCGCCACCTACTTCGGCGGCCTGGAAGACAGCCTCGGGCTGGCGGCCGGTCTGCCGGTCGACGGCCTGCATATCGACCTGGTACGCGCACCGGAGCAATACCCGACCATCCTCGACCGCCTGCCTTCCTACAAGGTGCTGTCGCTGGGCCTGGTCAACGGCCGCAACGTCTGGCGCTGTGACCTGGAAAAGGCCCTGGAGGTGGTCCGCCATGCCCACGAGCACCTGGGCGATCGCCTGTGGCTGGCACCGTCCTGCTCGCTGCTGCACAGCCCGGTGGATCTGGATCGGGAAGACCAGCTGGACGCCGAACTCAAGAGCTGGCTGGCGTTCGCCGTACAGAAGTGCGCCGAAGTCGCGACCCTGGCCCGCGCCGTCAACCAGCCGGACAGCACCGAGGTGGCTGCCGCCCTGGCCGAAAGCCGCGCCGTGCAGGCCAGCCGCGACGCCTCCACGCGTATCCACAAGCCGCAGGTACAGGCCCGCCTGGCGGCCATCCGCCCGGCGGATAGCCAGCGCCATGCGCCCTTCGCCGAGCGCATCGCCAGGCAACGTGCCGGCCTGAACCTGCCGGCGTTCCCGACCACCACCATCGGCTCCTTCCCGCAGACCCCGGCGATCCGCTTGGCCCGCCAGTCGTTCAGGCAGGGCAAGCTCAGCCAGGCCGAATACACCGAGGCCATGCACAGTGAAATCCGCCATGCGGTCAGGCTGCAGGAGCAACTGGGGCTGGATGTGCTGGTACATGGCGAGGCCGAGCGCAACGACATGGTCGAGTACTTCGCCGAGCAGCTCGATGGTTATGCCTTCACCCGCTTCGGCTGGGTGCAGAGCTACGGCTCACGCTGCGTCAAGCCGGCGGTGATCTATGGCGACCTGAGTCGGCCCAGGGCCATGACTGTCGACTGGATCAGCTACGCCCAGGGTCTGACCAACAAGGTGATGAAGGGCATGCTGACCGGCCCGGTGACCATGCTGATGTGGTCCTTCCCGCGGGACGACATCTCCCGCGAGGAACAGGCGCGGCAGCTGGCGCTGGCGATCCGCGACGAGGTGGTGGACCTGGAAGCCGCCGGTATCAAGGTGATCCAGATCGACGAGGCCGCCTTCCGCGAGGGCCTGCCACTGCGCCGGTCCGGCTGGCAGCACTACCTGGACTGGGCCACCGAGGCCTTCCGCCTGACCGCCAGCGGTGTGCGCGATGAAACCCAGATTCACACCCACATGTGCTACAGCGAGTTCAATGATGTGATCGAATCGATCGCGGCGATGGATGCCGACGTGATCACCATCGAGACCTCACGTTCGGACATGGAATTGCTGGAAGCCTTCGAGCAGTTCGCCTATCCCAACGAGATCGGCCCGGGGGTATATGACATCCACTCGCCACGCGTGCCGAGCCAGGCGCAGATCGTCGAGCTGTTGCGCAAGGCGGCGCAGCGCATTCCCGCCGAGCGACTGTGGGTCAACCCGGACTGCGGCCTGAAAACCCGCGCCTGGCCGGAGACCGAGGCCGCGCTGGTGAACATGGTTGCCGCCGCCCGCGAACTGCGTGGCGCTTGAGGCTGGCGGGATGCTCGCCATCCCGTGGGAGCGCCGCCCCGGCGCGAAGCGGCCTGCCAGCGAGCGCTGTCTTGCCGGCCAGGCGACCCCGGCCCGGAATGATCAGGGCCGGGCGTCAGCCGACTGGATGATGCCCAGCACATCGGGTGCGCTCAGCCGGTAGCTTTTCATCAGTGCCTTGAGTTCATCACTGAACTCCCGCGCCTCGCGCAGGCGTTCAGTCTTCTTTCTGGATTCAAGCTGTTCCAGACTCTCGGCAAGTTTGCGTTCGATTTCCCGAAACGCAGCATTCTTGGTCATAGGCAACCTATCACGAAACTTAATGAATACCTGTCTTGCAGCGAACGGCCACCGGGCATCAGCCGGCGACGGCTGGGCTGAACCTGCACAGGTCAAAGCGTGTTCAATGGCGTGAGGGCCGTATACATCGGTGACAACGGGTCATGCTGTCAGACCACCCTGGCCGGACATTGTCCCTTCGACTCCGCTTCATGCGACGAATGGAACAGTCAGCTTGCAATGATCGACCACATCAGCGCCGGTGCTCGGGAAAGCGGCATGCGGTCGAACGATATTCAGGCCGGACGGCCAGCGGAGCGAATGGATTCTAGGGGCTGTTGCCGCTTCATTGCAAGCCGCACCGGCGCCATCCGAGGGTATCAGCGATGTGAATGCCAGCGCTGATACTCAGTTATCCCCCAGATCCAGCCCACTCAGGCGCCGCACCGGCTGGGCCACCGCCGCCTCGAAAATCCCGGCTCGGGTCTCGACCAGGGTGAAGTCACGACTGGCGCGAGTGATGGCGGTATACACCAGCTCCTTGGTCAACAGCGGGCTGCGGTTTTCCGGCAACACCAGCGCCGCATGAGCGAACTCCGAGCCCTGGGACTTGTGCACGGTCATGGCGAACACGGTCTCCACCCCGGACAACCGGCTGGGCAACACGAAGCGCAGGCCGCCGGAGCCATCGTTGCGCGGGAAGGCCACCCGCAACACCCGGGCCTCGGCCTCGCCAGGCTGCAATGCCGGCTCCCTGACCATCAGGGCGATGCCGATATCGCCGTTCATCAGCCCCAGGGCATAGTCGTTGCGGGTCACCAGCACCGGCCGGCCCTCGTACCAGCCGCGCGGCTCCGGCAGCAGGCCGCGACGGTGCAGCAGCGCGGCGATATGCTGGTTCAGGCCCTCCACGCCCCAAGGCCCCTGGCGCACCGCGCACAACACCTGGAAGCTATCGAAGGCCTGCAGTACCTGCCGTGCCCATTGCTCCCAGGCCGGGTCGCGGGCGGCCAGCTGCGCGGGCGGTCGCTGCTCGGCCAGTATCCGCAGGTAGTCGGCGTAACCGGGCAGGCGCTCGCTGCCCAGCATCAGCTGCGCCAGCAACGGATCAGCCTGGCCGCGCACCCCGTGGCTGCGGATATCGGTGAACCGGGTCTCGGCCAGTACCTGTCTGGCGGCTGTGGACTCGGCACGGTTGACCGCCCGGGCCAGCTCGCCAATGCCGCTGGCCGCACCAAAGCGATGCGAGTGACGCAGCATCACCGTCTGCTGCGCCAGCGGATGGCGGCGCTCATCGCCGGCCTGCAGGCCAGCCCCGGCCAACGACTGGCCGCTGACCTGCTCCAGCCACTGGCGGGTGGCGTCGCTGTAGCGGCCGGCCTCGGCATCCCGGCACAGGTCACCGAGCACCGCGCCGGCCTCCACCGAGGCCAGTTGGTCCTTGTCGCCGAGCAGTATCAGTCGCGCCTGGGGCGGCAGCGCCGCCAGCAGGCAGGCCATCATCTCCAGGTCGATCATCGATGCCTCGTCCACCACCAGCACATCCAGCGCCAGCGGGTTACCGGCATGATGGCGGAAATGCCGGCTGTCCGGACGGCTGCCGAGCAGGCGGTGCAGGGTGGTGACCTCACGGGGGATCTGTTCGCGCACGGCCTCCGCGACCCGCAGGCTGCCGACCTGGCGGCCGATCGACTCGGTCAACCGCGCCGCGGCCTTGCCGGTGGGCGCGGCAAGGTGAATACGCAGCGGCTGCCCGGCGTGCACTGCCGGCGCCTGCAGCAGGGCCAACAGGCGCACCACCGTGGTGGTCTTGCCGGTACCGGGGCCACCGGTGATGATGCTGAAGGCGCCGCGCGCCGCCAGGGCGCAGGCCAGTTTCTGCCAGTCCGGCTGCTGGCGACTGTCGGCGAACAACTGGTCCAGTTGCCCGGGCAGGTCCGCCGGCAGCGCCAGTGCGGTCCGCAGGCGCTGTTGCAGGGCCGCGGCCACCTGCCGCTCGTAGTTCCAGTAGCGGCGCAAATACAGCCGCCGGCCATGCAGTACCAGCGGCCGCTCATCCGGCGCCACATCCTCACCGCCGACCAGCTCGACCAGCGGGCTGGCGGCCAGCAGCTGACACCAGTGCTCGACCGTCACCGCCCGCAGCAGCTCCGACGGCAGGCGCACATCCTCGCCGGCCTGCTGCCCTTCCGGCGGCAGTGACAGGCTCAGGTCGGCAGCGCCCAGGGTCTCGGCCAGGTCCAGGCACACATGACCATGGCCCAACTGATGGCTGGCCAGCGCCGCCGCCAGCAGCACCAGCGGCTCGGCGGTCGGCTGCATGTCCTGCAGGAACAGCGCCAGCGACCGGTCCAGGGCGCGCAGCCAGCCAACCTCGACCCACTGCGCCAGCTGGTGCAACACATCGGCAGTGGCCGGCACTGCCGATGGTGAAGGCGGCAGCTCGCCCAGCAGATCCAGTTGGCCATACTGCTCGGGATCGCCTCGGGTCATGGCACACTCTCCTCCAGCGGCTGACCGGCAAACAGCCGGTCCAGACTCTCGATCAACTGTCGCGGCGGACGCTCATCCCAGATGCCGGCGCTCGGCGCTTCGACCCCACGCACGAACCAGTACAGCGCACCGCCGATATGCCGGTCGTAATCATAATCCACCAGCCGCGCACGCAACTGGCGGTGCAGCGCCAGCAGGTAGAACACGTACTGCAGGTCATAACGGTGCTCCAGCACCGCCGCGCCCATGGCCTCTGGGGTATAGGCGCTGGCGTCAGCGCCCAGCCAGTTGGACTTGTAGTCGACCACGAAATAGCGCCCCTGATGCTCGAATACCAGGTCGATAAAGCCCTTGAACAGGCCGTTCAGGCGGTCACGCAATAGCGGCGCCCGTGGTCTGGCATCCAGGGTATGGGCGCAGACCAGGTGGTCGATGCGCTGCACATCGGCCCGCGCCGCGCTGAACAGGAACTCCATTTCCACCTGATACTGCTGCGGCGCCAGCCCGGCCAGGCTCAGCTCGCTGCCGGGCACCAGGCCCGGGCGCTGCAGCAACTGGCTCAGCCACTGGGCCAGGCAGTCGCTCCACTGACCCCAGCCACGGCGCTGGCAGCGGGGATACAGCCGCTCCCGGCACATGGCAGGGTCGCTCATCCGGGCAAAGCCTTCGCGCCCGGCCAGCTCCAGCAGCCCATGCAGGAAGGTGCCCGGCTGCGGACCGCGGGGGAAGCGATGGATACTGGGCGTCTCGCCGGCCCTGAGCGGCAGGAAGCGGTGGCTGCGCTCATCATCGTTGAGCTGCCCGGACAGCGGCGAGTCCGGCGTGTCGCTGCCCACCGCCAGGGCGCTGTAGGAGCCGATCCACCAGGACTCGAAGGGTGCATGGGTCGGGCGGCGCTCGCGCAACTGTCCAGCGCTGTCGAGTACCGGCTGGTATTGCTGCTCGCCGACCTCGGGCGCCGGCGCTACGGCGACCACGGCGTCATCCTGCTGCCGCCAGCGGTCGAGCCAGCCCGCCAGGCTGGCCGGCTCGGGCAACGGCTCGCCACCGGCCAGCAACCAGGCGATGGCGCTGTGGTGCAGCACCGACTGGCGCCCCTGTCCGCTCTTGAGGTCCGCCAGCCCCAGCCAGCAGGCATGCCGGGCGCGGGTCAGGGCCACGTACAACAGCCGCAGGTCCTCGCCCAGGCGCTCGCGGCCGGCCTGTTGCAACTGTTCTTCAGTGGGTTCCAGCACCCACTGGGCCCGCCGGCCATCGTGGATGCGCACCGGCTCGCCGGCCTTCACCGCCCGGCTGTGGGCAATGAACGGCAGGAACACCAGGGGATACTCCAGGCCCTTGGACTTGTGGATGGTCACCACCTTGACCAGATCGGCATCGCTCTCCAGGCGCAGTATCTGCTCGTCGCCGCCGCTGCCCTCCTGTGCCCGGCGGATAAGCTCGGCCAGGTGGCGGATCAGCGCCTGCTCGCCATCCAGTTCGCGGGCCGCCTGTTGCAGCAGCTCGGCCAGGTGCAGCAGGTTGGTCAGCCGGCGCTCGCCGTCCCCCTGCTCGACCAGCCGCGCCGGCAGGCGGAAGTCGTGCAGCAGGCGCTGCAGCATCGGCAGTACCCCCTGCCGTAGCCAGCGCTGGCGGTAATCACGGAACTGGTCGACCCAGCGCTCCCACAGGCGCTCATCCTGGTTCAGCTGTTCCAGTTCGGCCCAGCTCAAGCCCAGCGTCGGGCTGGCCAGCGCCGCCCGCAGCAGGCGGTCATTGCCGGGGTCGGCACAGGCCCGCAGCCAGCGCAGCACATCTTCGGCCTCCAGGGTGGCGAGCACCGAATCCTTGTCCGACAGATAGACGCTGCGCACGCCCCGCGCCGCCAGCGCCTGGCGGATCGCCTGGGCCTCGCGGCCGGTGCGCACCAGTACCGCCATGTCAGCCGGACGCACCGGCTGCAGGCCGCGCTGCGGATCGTCGAAGCCCGCCGCCCCATGCTGGCCTGCCTGTAACAGCTCGACCATGGCACTGGCGCAGCGTTCGGCCATCTGGCTGCGGTAATGCTCGCCACTCAACGGCTGTTCGCTGTCCAGCCGCCAGGCGGTCAGTGCCGGGGCTGGCTGGCCCTGCCGCGTCCACACCTCGGCGCGCCCCTTGGCCTCGACCGGCAGGAATGGCAACGGGTTGGCCTCGCCCTGGCGGAACAGAAAGGCGCCGGCCGGCCAGCTCTGCTCGGCCAGGCTGAACACCCGGTTGACCGCCGCGACCATGGCCTGGCTGGAGCGGAAGTTGGTATCCAGGTTCTCGTGCCGTCCGGCGGTGGCGGCCCGCGCACCGAGATAGGTATGGATATCGGCGCCACGGAAGGCGTAGATCGCCTGCTTGGGATCACCGATCAGCAGCAGCGCAGTGTCCGGGTCGTTCTGTTCGACCCGGTAGATACGATCGAAGATGCGGTACTGCAGCGGATCGGTATCCTGGAACTCATCGATCAACGCCACCGGGAACTGGCGGCGGATGACCTCGGCCAGGCGCTCGCCGTTCGGCCCCTGCAGCGCCGCATCCAGCCGGCTGAGCATGTCATCGAAGCCCATCTGCGCCCTGCGCTGCTTTTCCGCCTCGAAGCGCTGGCTGATCCAGCCGGCGGCGTGCAGCAGCGCCGGTTGCGCCGGATCGGGCAACAGCTCAAGCCGCTGCTGCAGGGTGGCCATGTCATCCAGCGCCGCGCAGACTGCCGCGGACAGTTCCAGCTCGACGCCTTTCTTGCAGGCATCCTGCAGCCCCTCGTGGGTCAGGCGCTTGAAGTTGTCTTTCTTGAAGTTCAGCTCACCGCTGCCGGCGCACCAGGCGCGCAGCTGATCGAGCCGCGGCTGGTAGATAGTCGGCTTGAGCTTGTTGCCATTGAACTTGCCGGCCTCGCAGCACTGGTCGAAGAACCGCTGCAGCTCATCCAGCCAGGCCGGCCACGGCTGGCGGATTTGCTGCAGCAAGGCCTCGGCCTGTTGCAGGGTCTGGTCGAGCAGCGCCTGCAGGCTGGGCGGCTGCTCTGCGACCGGAGCATCCAGCCAGCGGCGCACCTGCAGGCCCAGTTGATCCGGCTGCTGCCAGTGACTGTTGACCCAGCCCAGCGCCGCACCCTGCAGGGGATAGCAGTGCTGGCGCCAGTAGTCGCGCACCACCTGCGCCAACAAGTCGCTGTGGTCGGTCTCCAGGCTCTGCTCGAACAGGCTGCCGCTGTCGAAGGCATGTTCGCGCAGCATGCGCTGGCACCAGCTGTGGATGGTGGATACCGCCGCCTGGTCCATCCACTGGGCGGCGATATCCAGCTTGCGGGCGCTGCCGGGGTGCTCGGCCGGGTCGATGGCGGCGAGCAGTCCACTGAGGATCGGATCGGGGTCGTCCAGCTCGCCGCGAAAGGCCTGCGCCGCCTGCACCAGCCGGGCACGGATACGGTCACGCAGCTCCTGGGTGGCGGCATCGGTGAAGGTCACCACCAGGATATCCGGCGGCAGCAGCTCGCGGCCAAAGCCCGTCTCGCCACCGTGACCCAGCACCAGGCGCAGATACAGCGCGGAAATGGTGAAGGTCTTGCCGGTGCCGGCGCTGGCCTCGATCAGCCGGCTGCCACGCAGTGGGCAACGCAGCGCCAGCGGTGTCTGGGTGCCACTCATGCCTCATCCTCCCCGCTGCGTGTCAGCTGCAATGTGCGCTCGGCCTGGGCCTGGACCAGCGGCTGATACAGCAACTGCGCCCAGTGCTCGAACTCACCGTCCTGCCACAGGCTGGCGAAGTCCGGGTAGCTGCGCTGCAGCGCCAGGCTCTTGTGCATTTCGCCGGTCAGGTAGGCCGAGCCTTCGTAGCAGCCCTGCGCCCTGGCCATGCGCTGCTCGTCCTTGCCGCCGAGGTAGGCGAAGGCAGTTTCCAGGGCGACCGGCAGCGGGCGCTGCAGCCCCTGCTGACGGGCCTCAAGCCAGGCCTCGGCCAGCGCCCGCGCCGGCGCGGCATCCAGTGGCCGGATCAGCACACTGGCATCCTCGCCAATCAGCTGGGTCTGCAATCCATGGCCGCTGGCGGCGGCCAGCACATGCAGGCACCAGTCCGCCAGCAGCTTGCGCCAGCGCAGCTCCTTGCCCTTGTTGTCCAGCAGCCTGCCAGTGATCAGCACCACCCGCGCCGCGCCGGCCTGGCTGGATGAACCGCGTACGGCGCCCAGCCAGCTGCGCAGCGCAAGGTCCGGGGTCGCTACTGTCAGGGCCAGGGGTTGCGCCTGCGGCTGGTCCCACAGCAGCAGCTGCTCGCGGTAACGTGCCAGTTGATCCTGCAGCGGGCTGAGCAACTGCTCGCGGACCAGCTCGCCGAAGCCGGCCAGTGGCAGCTCGCCTCGGGCACTCAGGCGCGCGGCGGCCTGCTGCAGGCGCTCATCCCAGTCCGCCTGCGGCTCGGCCACCGCCTGTTGCAGCAGCCACTGGCTGAGCTGATGCCGGTCCAGACCGTCCAGGGCAAAGGGCTCGTCATCCTCGGTGATGCTGTCCTGCTCGCGCAGATGCACCTTGAGCCGGGTGGCGAAGAAGTGCTCCACCGGGCTGCGCAAAAAGTGCTGCAGGCTGTCCGCCTCGATCGGCGCCGGTGCCGGCAATGCGTCCAGCGGCCTATCGGCCTGGCGCACGCCGCCACCTTCGTGCAATGCACGCCATTCGCCGGCGTAGCTGAACAGGGCGCTGCGCCCATCGAAATAGCGGCGACTGAACGGCTGCAGCGGGTGCTCGGTGGTCAACGCGGCGAGCAGGTCAGCGCCGCCTTCGAGCTGCCAGCCGGCGGCCAGGTGATCGCGCAACTGGCCGACCAGCACCGACGGCGGCCGTTCGCTGTTGTCGCGGATGCTACGCCCGACCCAGCTGATGCTCAGGCCATCGCGGGCCGACAGCAAGGCCTCCAGCAGCAGGTAACGGTCATCCTCGCGGCGCGAACGGTCGCCGGGGCGGTAGTCATTGCCCATCAGGTCGAAATCCAGCGGCGGCTGGGCCCGGGGGTAGTCACCATCGTTCATGCCCAGCAGGCAGATATGGCGGAACGGGATAGCGCGCATCGGCATCAATGTGCAGATGTTCACCGCACCGGCGAGAAACCGCTGGCTGAGACTGGACTGGCCGACACTGGCCAGCCAGGCTTCGGCGACCACGGTCAGCGGCAGTGGCTCCACCAGCCCCACCGAGTCGCACAGCTCCAGCCAGTGTTCCAGACCTTCCTGCAGTTGCGCCAGCAGCAGTTGGTCGCGCTCGCCCTCGGCCAGGAAGAAGTCCTCCAGCAACTGGCGCAGGCGCTCGCCCCACTGCACCGGCGGCGCCGGTTGGCCCAGCACCCGCTCATGCTCGCCCAGGCGCTCGAGCAACTGGCTCAGGGGGCCGATCAGCGCCGCATCCAGCCCGCCGATCTCGTCATAGGGCTCGATTCCCTGCCAGGCCGGGGCCGCGCCGCAGGCATAGCCGAGCAGCATGCGCCGCATGCCGAAGCGCCAGCTGTTGTTGTCCAGCCCCGCGGGCAGCCCCTGGGCCTCGCGCCGCTGCTGGTCCAGCCCCCAACGGATACCGGCGCCCTCGATCCAGCGCTGCAGGGTCGGCAGGTCGGCCTCGCCCAGGCCGAAGCGCCCGCGCAGCGCGGGCACGTCCAGCAGGTCGAGCACCTCGCTGACCGGCAGGCGGCTATCGGGCAGGCGCAGCAGGTGCTCCAGGGCGATCAGCAGCGGCTCCTGGCCACGCTGGCCCTGGTCGGCCAGGGTAAAGGGTATGTGCCGGGGATCGTCGGTCGGGTACTGGCCGAACACCGCCTGCACATGGGCGGCATAATTGTTCACGTCCGGCACCATGACGATGATGTCCCGGGGCTTCAGGCTCGGGTCGCGGTCGAAGGCCGCCAGCAGTTGGTCATGCAGGATCTCCACCTCGCGCTGGGCGCTGTGCGCCACCTGGAAACGCAGCGAGGCATCCTCCGCGGGCCGGACCGGCGGCCACTGGTCGCGGCTTTCCGCCAGCGGCCGCAGTTCGAGAATGTCCTGCTGCAGCTGCTGCAACAGGGTCTGGCCGGCCGGCGCCTCGAACAGGTCGACCCGCCCGCCATTAATCGCGGCGAAGCGCGACTCATAGCTGCCACGCTCATCATGCTGGTCGAGCAGGTTGATGTAGTCCCGGCCCTGCTTGCCCCAGGCCGCCAGCAGCGGATGGGCGTGCTGGTGCAGCAGCGCGTCATCCAGCTGCAGCGGCACGCCGGGGCGACGCTGCTGGCGCCGGTACTGATGACGCAGCAGGTCCTGGTCGGCGACGATATCTCCCCAGTGGTACTGGCAGGGGTTGAGCACCGCCAGCAATACCTGGCTGAAGCGGCCGATCACCGCCAGTGCCTCCAGGGTCTGCGCCGGCAGCGAGGAAATACCGAACACCACCACCCGGCGCGGCAGCCCGGCCGGCCGCTGCCCAGCAACCAGCAGATGCTCGACGAAGCGTGGGTGGATACCGGCCCGGCTGTCGCTCAGCCGTTCGGCGCCGACATCGGCCAGCACCGCCCGCCACAGCGCCGGCTGCCAGCACTCCTGCGGCTCCAGCTGCCGATGGCCCTGGCGTGCCAGAGCGATGCGGTCGTGCCCGGCGGCCCAGTCATTCAACCAGTCGGCGCGATACACCTGGTATTGGTCGAACAGATCAGCCAGGCGCTCGGCCAGCTGGTAGCGCTTGCGGCAGTCGTGGTCATCGGCGAGGAAGCGCTGTAGCGGCTCGAACCCCGGCTGCGCGAGCAGCGCCGGCAACAGGCGCATCAGCCGCCAGGTCAGCGGCTGCTTGTCCAGCGGCGAGGTTTCCGGCACCGCCGCACGCCCCAGCACGCTGCGGTAGGCATCCCACAGAAAGCGCGCCGGCAACTGCACCTCCAGCGCGGCGGCGATGCCACAGCCGCCCTGCTCCGGGTCCGCCGCCAGGGCCATGCGCAGCCACTGGGCGATGCCGTTGCTCTGCACCAGCATCACCTCGTTCTCCAGCGGCGCCAGCGGATGTGCACGCAGCCAGTCGACCACCAGTTGGCGCAGGTTCTCCAGGCGGTTGCCGTGGATGATCATCAGACCGGGGGCGAGATCCTGGGCAGCCTGCATGGCACCTCCGTTAGTTCCGTGGAAAGGGTCGGCGGCTATACCTGGCTGCCCAGATAGCGCCGCTCCCAGGGGCTGATCTCGTCCATGAAGCTGTCCAGTTCCAGCTCCTTGCAGGCCAGATAACCGTCGATGAACTCCGGGGTGAAGAAGTCCGCCGCCACCTCACTGATGCGCAGCCGGCGGATGGCCCGGTGCAGGGTACAGCTCAGGCGCAGGTCATCCGGCACCTGGAACTCGCCCTGGGCCGGCAGATCCGGCTGCAACTGCCGCTCGATGCCATGCAGCCCGGCGGCCAGGGTCGCGGCGATCGCCAGGTACGGGTTGGCATCGGCGCCGGGTACGCGATTCTCCACCCGCCGGGCATCCGGCTCGCTGGCCGGCACGCGCAACCCGGTACGCCGGTTGTCCTGCGACCAGCACAGGTTGTTGGGCGAGGCGTAGGTGTGGCAGTAGCGTTGGTAGGAGTTGATGTTCGGCGCCATCAACAGGATCAGGTCGCCCAGCCCGGCCTGCAGGCCGCCGATGTAGTGCTGGAACAGCGGGGTCGCCTGCTGGCTACCAGCGTCGGTGAAGATATTCTGCCCGGCCTGGTCCACCACGCTCTGGTGGATATGCATGGACGAGCCGGGCATCTTCGACAGCGGCTTGGCCATGCACACCGCGATCAGGCCGTGCTTGAGCGCGATCTCATGCAACATGTACTTGAACAGGAAGGTCTGGTCGGCGATCAGCAGCGGGTCGTCATGGATGAAGTTGACCTCGTACTGGCTCAACCCCATCTCGTGCATTACCGCCTCGCAGGGTATCCCCACCGCCGCCATGCCGGCCTTCAGCTCGGCGAAGAACGGCTGCAAGCCGGTCACCGAACCCAGGGCGAATGCCTGGCTGCCGATCTCGCGCCGGCCATCCAGCCCGACCGGCGGGCGGAACGGCTGCAACACATCGGGATTGTGTTCGAAGACATAGAACTCGATCTCGGTGGCCACCTTCGGCGACCAGCCGTGGGCCTGGTAGCGCTCCACCACCCGCCGCAACATGCTGCGCGAGGACAGCCGAGATGGCGTACCGTCCACCTCCAGCGCTTCACACAGCGCCAGCGCCCTGGGCGAGGCCGTCCACGGCGTGACATGCAACTGCTCGGGGATGGTACGCAGGATGAAATCACTGTCGTCGTAGCCATAGTAGCGCGGGTCCGGATACTCCCCGGTCAGGCACTGCACCAGTACCCCATGCGCCATCTGCACCCGTCGCCCCTGCGCGTAGGCCTGGGCGTTGATCACCTTGCCCCGGGGTATGCCGTTCATGTCGGCGATCACGCATTCGACCTCAGCAATGCCGGCCAGGCGCTGGGACAGCGATTGGGCTACGGATAGGGAAGTCATGAAAATCACCTTGTTGCGACAGCTGCCTGTCCGGAAAGGTGACGATATTACCCCATCGAGCCGGCAGTGAATAATCCCGCCGCCCCCAACAGCCGGAATACCGGGCCGGTACTGGCGCATCCCGAGCGGATCGGATACTGTACCCATACCAGATGAACGAACATTCATTCTATTCCAGAACAATAACAAGGAATCCTCATGAACAAGCCCACTCCCCGGCGCTGGCTGACCACCCTGCTGCTACCGCTGTTGCTTGCCGGCTGTCTCGGCGGTGGCGGATCAGGCAGCGACAGCGCCGAGCCGCCGACCAGGCCGGCAACCAACCCGAGCTACCTCGAGGCGATCGGCCTTGGGGTCACCGATCTTGACGCCGCAGTCAGCTTCTACCGCAACGGCCTGGGCATGCGCGAACTGCAACGGCTGACCAGGGAAGACCGCATCGAAGTGGTCATGGAGTCGGCTGACCGCCGCGGCTCGCAGCTGTTGTTGATGGAGTTCACCGATGGTGTCGGCCGCCATTACCAGCAGAATCCGGGCAAGCTGGTGTTCTATGCCAAGGATGCCGCCGCCTTCGCCGAACGCTTCGAGGCCGCCGGCGGGCGCATCACAGCCCCGCCCAGTCCGCAGGCGGAGTATGACGGCACCCTGGTGGGTTTCGGGCGCGACCCGGACAACAACCTGATCGAGATGGTCGGCGTGCCCACGCTCACCGATTCCTTCCTCGCCGCGGTCGGTATCGGTGTCAGCGACCTGCAGCAGGCGCGCCGCCTGTATGGCGACGCCCTGGGGCTGACGGAGCAGGAGTTCCTGCAGGTGCCCGGCCTGTACGATGAATACACCCTGTTATCGCCGGTGCCCGGCGGCTCCGCCCTGGTGCTGATGCACTGGACCAATGGCAGCCAGCCGAACTATCAGGACAACCCGGTGAAACTGCAGCTGGCCAGCGCCGATCCGCAGGCGTTGGCTGACAGCCTGGCCAGTGCCGGCGCGGACATCCTCCGCCAGCCGGCCCCGTCCACTGAAGTGGATCTGCCACACACCCGTGTCGGCTATGCCAGCGACCATGACGGCAACCTGATCGAGATCCGCCAGTCCATTCGCTCCTATCTCGGGGCCGCCGCCATCGGCGTGGAGGACCTGGCCGCCGCGGAAGCCTTCTATACCAACGGGCTGGGCATGACCGTAGTGCAGCGGCGCAGTCGTGACGACCGGGATGAGGTGGTACTGGCGTCGGCCGATGGCACCGGCTCGCAGGTGGTACTGATGGAGTTCACCGACGGCCTGGCGCGCAACTTTCGACAGAACCCCGGCAAGCTGGTGTTCTATATCCGCGACCTGGCTGACTACATCGACGCCTTCATCGCTGCCGGCGGACGTATCACCCTGCCACCGGCCACCGACCCGGTGCTGGGAGTCACCGTTGGCTTCGGGCGCGACCTGAACAACAACCTCATCGAGCTGGTGGCCGACCCCACGGCGCAGCATTCCTACTTCGGCGCCTTCGGCATCGGCGTCAGCGACCTGGAACAGGCCCGGGCGTTCTATGTCGACCAGTTGGGTTTCCGGCAACTGATGTACCTGCCGATTCCCGGCATGTACAACGAGTACATCCTGCAGGGCCATGGTGGTTCGGCACTGGTGCTGATGAACTGGACCAACGGTGGCAACCAGCACTACCAGGACAATCCGGTGAAGATGGAAATCCGCAGCATCGCCCCCGACGCCTTTGCCGAGGCTGTTGAGCGGGCCGGTGGCGAGCTGCTGCGGATGCCCGAGGCGGATGACAGCCTGGCGGGTGAGAGGGTTGGCTATGCCAAAGACCTGGATGGCAGTGTGATCGAGATCCAGCAGGCACAATGGGGACTGGAATAATCAGCAGGCCATAACGACGATCCCCGGCCGGGGCCGGGGATCGTCAGTCACGCACAAGCGCCTCAGAAACTCAGCGGGCGATCGCCATCCTCATCCTTGATACGGGTCGGCAGGCCAATCTCGTTGAGCAGGTTGATGAACGGCTTGCAGTCCAGCTCTTCGACGTTGACCATCTTCTGCACGTCCCATACGCCCTGGGCGATCAGGATCGCCGCGGCCACCGGCGGCACCCCGGCGGTGTAGGAAATGCCCTGGCTGCCCACTTCCTCGTAGGCTTCCTTGTGGTCGGCGACGTTGTAGATGAAGATCTCCTTGTCCTTGCCGTCCTTCTTGCCCTTGACGATGTCACCAATGCAGGTCTTGCCGGTGTACCGGGGAGCCAGCGATGCCGGGTCGGGCAGCACGGCCTTGACCACCTTCAGCGGTACCACTTCCAGCCCTTCGGCGGTGGTGACCGGCTGTTCCGACAGCAGGCCGAGGCTGTTCAGCACGGTGAACACGTTGATGTAGTGATCACCAAAGCCCATCCAGAAACGGATGTTCGGCACGTCGAGGTTCTTCGACAGCGAGTGCAGTTCGTCGTGCCCAGTCATGTAGCTGGTACGCTCGCCGACCACCGGTAGATCGTCGGTGCGCTTGATCTCGAACATCTTGTTCTGCACCCACTGGCTGTTCTGCCAGCTCCAGACCCGACCGGTGAACTCGCGGAAGTTGATTTCCGGATCGAAGTTGGTGGCGAAGTAGTGACCGTGATCCCCGGCGTTGATATCGATGATGTCGATATCGCTGACGCTGTCGAAATACTGCACGCCGAGCGCAGCATAGGCGTTGACCACACCCGGGTCGAAGCCGACACCGAGGATCGCGGTGACCTTGTTCTCTTCACAGAGCTCGCGGCGCTTCCATTCGTAGTTGGCATACCACGGCGGCGTCTCGCAGATCTTCTCCGGGTCTTCGTGAATGGCGGTATCCAGGTACGCGGCACCGGTCTCGATGCAGGCCTGCAATACCGACATGTTAATGAAAGGCGATCCGACGTTGATGACCAGTTGCGACTGTGTCTTGGCAATCAGAGCCTTGGTCGCTTCGACATCGAGCGCATCCAGGGCATGGGCTTGCAATTCACCGGCAGTTTTCAGGCTGCCCTTTTCCCGCACGCTGTCGACTATCTGCTGACATTTCTCGACAGTACGCGAGGCGATATGGATGTTACCCAGTACGTCGTTATGCTGTGCACACTTGTGCGCGACAACCTGGGCAACCCCTCCGGCACCAATAATCAGAACGTTTCTTTTCATTACTTTTCCTCTATACGCCTCCTTGGGCTTGGGACCATGACCTCAGGAGAGGCCGCTTTCAAAGTCGTTGTAACCGAACTCGCGCACCAGCTCGACCTCACCGTTGAGCTGCCGCACGGCAATGGATGGCATTTTCACGCCATTGAACCAGTTCTTCTTTACCATTGTGTAACCGGCGGCATCGATGAACGACAGCCGATCACCTATCTGCAATTCCCGGTCGAAACGGAATTCACCGAAGATATCCCCGGCCAGGCAGGACTTGCCACACACCATGTATTCATGGGGGCCGTCACAGGGCGCCATCTTCGCCGACTCGCGGTAGATCAGCAGGTCCAGCATATGCGCCTCGATCGAGCTATCCACGATCGCCAGTTGCTTACCATTGTAGAGGGTATCGAGCACTGTCACTTCCAGCGAGGTGCTGTTGGTGATGGCGGCCTCGCCTGGCTCCAGGTAGACCTGCACGCCATAGCGCTCGGCAAAGGCTTTCAGGCGGGCGCACAGGCGATCCAGCGGATAGCCCTCGCCGGTGAAATGAATGCCACCACCGAGACTGACCCATTCGACCCGTTCGAGCAGCGAACCGAAGCGCTCCTCGATCTGCGTGAGCATGCTGTCGAACAGCTCAAAGTCGCTGTTTTCGCAGTTGTTGTGGATCATGAAGCCGGAGACCTGGTCGATCACCTGCTCGACCTTCTGCGCATCCCACTCCCCCAGCCGGCTGAACGGGCGTGCCGGATCGGCGATCAGCCAGTCGGAGCTGCTGACCTGCGGGTTGAGGCGCAGGCCGCGCACGTGGTTAGCGGAGGCATCGGCAAAGCGCTGCAGCTGACCGATGGAATTGAAGATGATCTTGTCCGAGTGGGCCAGCACCTCTTCGATCTCGTCATCGGCATAGGCCACGCTGTAGGCATGGGTCTCGCCACCGAACTTGAGCTTGCCCAGCTTGACCTCATACAGCGAGGAGGAGGTGGTACCGTCCATGTACTGCCCCATCAGGTCGAAAACCGACCAGGTGGCGAAGCATT
Source organism: Halopseudomonas xiamenensis (assembly GCF_014219065.1). Classification (GTDB taxonomy): domain Bacteria; phylum Pseudomonadota; class Gammaproteobacteria; order Pseudomonadales; family Pseudomonadaceae; genus Halopseudomonas; species Halopseudomonas xiamenensis. Next base: position 5,353 of record NZ_JACLGO010000032.1, on the reverse strand, counting down.
TGAGAGCCAGCAACGCCTTGGCACCGGAGTGTTCGCGCAGATAGGCGATCTTCTCCATATTGCGCAGCAGCTTGCTCTTGTCGATCAGGTAATACGGCGTCTTGATCACGGTGTCACAGCCCTCAGGTCAGTCCGGCACGGGGCCAGGCATTACGCAAACGGGCGATTATAGTGCAAAGGGTGCAGGGCTTCGAGAAAATTTGCGGGACGGCCGGGACAGCCTCATACCATTTGTAACCGAGAGAAGCCCCGGCATGAGAGGCCCGGGCGGGGCAGATCAGAAGTTGTAGCGCAGACCGATGGTGGCTAGGTCGATATCGATATTGACATCAAACTTATCAGCAACGTCGTCGTAGCGCTCATACTCAGCTACTACTTCAAATTGAGGGGTCAGTGCATAGGTAGCACCTACCGCGTAGGAGGTAATCCAGTCTTTTTCAGAGTCACTCCAGGTTCCCCAGAAATCGTCCTTTATCTGGGCCTCGAACTTCAGCTTGTGGTAACCGACCTTGCCATACAGCTTGAATCGATCCAGCGGCAAAGTGGCCACCAGGTTCGCCCCGAAGCCCTCAACTTCAACCATTTCCTTGTAGCCTGGTTCCTTATAAGCAGCTTCGCCCAAATCGACATATTGGAATTCGATACCAATATAGGGATTCAGTTGAACGCCCGCGCCGAGCTTGAAGGCGGTATCAGTCTCATCCACCGAGCCGATAAAACCTTGGTAAAGATTGCCCAAGTCATAGTCAGCCTGGCCGATATTGCCAAACAGATAACCATTGACCTGATTCTCCGCAGCCTGAACGCCGGCTACCATCAGACCGGAAACCATTACCGCCAACAGTGATTTACGAAACATGAACTTGCTCCATCTAGTCCTGTGAGGCTGTCTCCATGACAGCCTGTCCTTTTACGTGCCTGATAACACGCAGCTGGATAGTAAATCACCGCAGAGAAGGATGTCACCTCAATATCACACCAACATCATCACAGCGTCATATCATCGCAGCCGGGTCATCCATTTCCCCTGCCTGCCAGTGCAGAGTCTCCGGCGTATCGGTACCCTGAGCAATGGCATGGGCCACCTGGGGCACGGCGTAGCAGTGATCTCCGCGGCTCGGCTGCCAGCTGTTGAACTGGGCATGGGTGATGCCGATCTCCCACGGCTCTTCCGAGTCCCAACCCACGGGCGACAGCTCCAGGCGCACTTCCGCACCCACCAGGCTGATGGACTCGATACGCAGGGGCAGATGGGCGTACGCCGCCGGCGCTGTCTGCAGCCGCACCTCGTGGGAGCGCATGTACAACTGCAGCGCCGGGGCCGGTGATGGCTCCGGCAAATGCACCCAGGCCTCGCCCTGGCGCAGCAGCTGCTCCTCGACCTGACCGGCAAACACGTTCACCTGCCCCAGGAAGTCGAATACGAAGCGGCTGGATGGTTGGGCATAGAGTTTCTGCGGGCTGTCCACCTGCTCGATGCTCCCGGCACTCATCACCGCCACCTGGTCGGACAGTTCCAGAGCTTCTTCCTGGTCGTGGGTGACGAATACGCTGGTAAAGTGGAACTCCTCGTGCAGCGCCCGCAGCCAGCGGCGCAGGTCCTTGCGCACCTTGGCATCCAGCGCGCCGAAAGGCTCGTCCAGCAGCAGGATCTGTGGTTTCATCGACAGCGCGCGGGCCAGTGCGATGCGCTGCTTCTGGCCGCCGGACAACTGCGCGGGATAACGCTGCGCCAGGTGATCGAGCTGGACCATCTCCAGCAGCATCTGCACACGCTGGCGAATCTCCGCCGCTGGCGGACGCTCGCGTGCCGGCAGCACGTCCAGACCGAAGGCCACGTTCTGCGCTACGGTCATGTGCCGGAACAGGGCGTAATGCTGGAATACGAAACCGACCCGGCGCTCACGTACATGCAACCGCGTGACATCCTCGCCGTGGAACAGTATGCGTCCCTCATCGGCGGTTTCCAGACCGGCGATGATGCGCAGCAAGGTGGTCTTGCCCGAGCCCGACGGGCCCAGCAGACCGACCAGTTGGCCATCCGGGATCTCCAGCGAGATATCCCGCAGTGCCTGGAAAGAACCAAAGTGCTTGGTAATACCTTCGATGGAAATACTCATCAGCGACTATCCGATAGATCATCCAGTGGGGCACGCTGACGGGCCTGGCGCCACTCCACAAAACTTTTCACGACAATGGTCAGCAACGCTATACCGGCCAGCAGCGATGCGCTGGCAAAGGCGCCAACCACGTTGTAATCCTGATACAACAACTCGACATGCAGCGACAGGGTATTGGTTTCGCCGCGAATATTGCCCGACACCACCGACACCGCACCGAACTCACCGACCGCGCGAGCGTTGGTCAGCACCACACCATACAGCAGCGCCCACTGGATGTTCGGCAGGGTGATCCGCCGAAACAGCTGCCAGCCCGTGGCACCCAGCACTACGCCGGCCTCTTCCTCTTCCCGCCCCTGCTGCTGCATCAGCGGAATCAGTTCGCGGGCGACGAAGGGACAGGTAACGAACACCGTAACCATGACGATTCCCGGCCAGGAAAACATCAGCTGTACATCCCGTTCCATCAGCCAGCCGCCCAGCCAGCCGTTGCTGCCATACAACAACAGGTACAGCAGGCCCGCCACTACCGGCGATACCGCGAAGGGAATATCGATCAGGGTGATCAGCGCCTTGCGCCCGGGAAACTCGAAGCGCGTCACCAGCCAGGCGAGGAATATGCCGAATACCAGGTTGATCGGCACCGTCAACGCCGCCACCAAGAGTGTCAGGCCGATGGCGTGCTGGGTATAGCGGTTGGTGAGATTATCCCAATAGGTGCCCGCTCCAGCGGACAGCGCCATATCGAAGATCAGGACCAGCGGAATCACCAGCATCAGCATGGTGGTGATGATCGCCAGCGTGATCAGCGACCACTTGACCCAGGGCTGGTCACCGCTACGCATTGTCTTGCGTTGCTGCATGATGTTATCTCCCGTGCAGCCGACGCAGATAGCGCGCCTGCCAGAGGTTGATACCCAGCAACAGCACCAACGAGGCCATCAAGACCACCGAGGCGATGGCACTGGCGGCAGCATGGTCGAACTCCTGCAAGCGCACGAAGATCATCAAGCTGGTGATTTCGCTGACATAGGGCATGTTGCCGGCAATGAAGATCACCGCACCGAACTCACCCAGGCTGCGGGTGAAGGACAGGCCGATACCGGTCATCAATGCCGGCCAGATGGCGGGAAACAGGATGCGGCGAAACACCGTCCAGTCCGAAGCACCGAGGCTGACTGCCGCCTCTTCATCCTCCGGCGCCTGGTCTTCCAGCACCGGCTGCACCGTGCGCACCACAAAGGGCAGACTGGTGAAGGACATGGCGACGATGATACCCAGCGGGGTGAAGGAGATCTTCAGTCCAAGCAAGTCGAAGAACTGACCATACCAGCCATCCTGCGCGAAAAGCGCTGCCAGGGTGATGCCCGCCACCGCCGTGGGCAGGGCGAACGGCAGGTCCACCAGCGCATCCATGATGCGCTTGCCGGGGAACTCATAACGCACCAGCACCCAGGCCAGCAGCAGCCCCACCAGGGCGTTGATGACGGAAGCCACTGCAGCCGTCCACAACGTTACCTTGTAGGAAGCGACTACCCGCTCATCGGTGATGACGGCCCAGTACTGCTCCCAGCCCATGCCCGCGGTATGGGCAATCAGGCCGGTCACCGGCAGTATCAATACGACACTGATGAAGAACAGCGAAATGCCCAGGCTCAAAGCAAAACCCGGCAAGACACGCTTGCCGGGTTGGCTGGAACGGCCTGGCAACAGGCCGGAAAGAGATCGATTCATTAGATGAAAACTAGTTACCGACGTTGAAGTTGGTCAAGTTTACCACCGCTGGCAAAATGTTCCTTCATCACATTCTCCCAACTGCCGCCGATCTGCTCGACCGTAACCAGCTCCAGCTCCGGGAAACGGTCGGCAAACTCGGCCGTTACCTTTTCGTTATGTACGCGGTTGTAGAAACCAGCAATCAGACGCTGGGCTTCTTCGCTATACAGTCCTTCAAGATAAGCCTTGGCCAGTTCCTCGGTGCCGTTCTGTTTCACGCTGCGATCCACCCAGGTGACCGGGAACTCGGCCAGGAAGCTGATCTTCGGCACCACGACCTGGTAACCCGGATTCTGCTCGGCGATATTGTTCACCTCTGCCTCGAACGTCAGCAGCACATCACCGATACCACGCTCGACGAAGGTAGTGGTAGCACCACGACCGCCGGTATCGAAGACTGCCACGTTGCCGAGGAAGGTGCGCAGGTAGTTATCAATGGCCTGCTGGTCTTCACCAAAGGTCCTCTGCGCATAACCCAGGGCGGCCAGGTAGGTATAACGGCCGTTGCCCGAGGTCTTCGGGTTGGGCAGCACCGAGCTGACATCGTCGCGCGCCAGGTCATCCCAGTTCTGGATGTTCTTCGGGTTGCCCTTGCGTACCAGGAAAGCCATGGTCGAATAGTAGGGTGAGCTGGCATTGGGCAGACGCTCGCGCCAGTTCTCCGGAATCAGGTTGCCACGCTCGTGCAGGATATCGACGTCGGTCACCTGGTTGTAGGTAACCACATCGGCACGCAGCCCCTGGATGATGGCCTGGGCCTGGCGCGAGGAGCCGGCGTGGGACTGCTTGATCTCCACCGTCTTGCCGGTCTTCTCCTGCCATTGCTCGGCGAACAGCTCGTTGTAGGCGGAAAACAGCTCGCGGGCGATGTCATAGGAGGAGTTGAGCAGCTCCTGGTCGGCTGCCTGCACATGGCCAACGGATAGCCCGGCACTCAACATCAAGGCTCCGCCCCAACGGCTGGCTCGCTTGAACAGGGAACGGTGAGTGGTCATACATCCTCCAGGCAGTGACTGCTGCGATTGATCAGGCCAAAGAGAATAACGAAGCCGGCTTTATATAACAATATTCCAGTTAGAACGTTTTGCTTATCACTCAAAACGATAAGGAATAAGGCCGAGGGAGGGGAAAGCGCAGCCTGTACGAAGGCTCATGGTGCAGCGCGTCGGGGGTGTAGCGCCCCGACGCTACGCCGTATCCAGCACGGCCGCTGCGGTGAACGCGATGCGAGACCTGGCGTGGTTGCCAGACCGCAGGCGTAGCGCAGGGGCGCTACACCCCGCCGGGTTGTCGAGCGCCTGCTCGACGACAGGGTTTCCCGGCTGGCTTGTTGCACAGGCAATAAAAAACCCCGACCTGTTTCCAGACCGGGGTTTTCCATTTGAAGCTTGACGATGACCTACTCTCACATGGGGAAGCCCCACACTACCATCGGCGATGCATCGTTTCACTGCTGA
>NZ_JACLGO010000031.1 GCF_014219065.1 Halopseudomonas xiamenensis | reverse complement strand
CTGAACCGCCGTATACGGAACCGTACGTACGGTGGTGTGAGAGGACGGCGGCTGTGAAGCCGCCTCCTACTCGATTCAGGGACTTTTGCGGGACTTTTTATCCAGCCTTCCTCCTCAGTATCGTCAGCGCCGGCCCTCAATGACCGGCTTGACCACCATGTCGAGCCAGGGTCTTTTCTCTTCGTCCAGCCACTTCCAGGCGCATAGGTTGAGAATGCGGATGGCCTTCCAGGGCGATGTTTTTGCCACAGGCGATTGTGCCGCTCAAGTTGGTGTCCGGGATTAGTAGACCACTACAGAAGATTTCTCATCGCTTTTTTTAGTCACTTAAAGTGACTGATTTTTGCATTCTATAAACTTATAATATTTGCATGCTGTTTATGCACGCTATATTTTAGTCATCATGAGTGATCAAAACACTGGAAAGATAAACCGACTGCTGGCAAGCCTTGGCGACTCGACGCTGGTTACCAGTCGTTGGCTGCGTGAGCACGGTTATGCCAGCAACCTGGTCGCTCGCTATATAGCCAGCGGTTGGCTGGAGTCGCCTGCCCGTGGTGTCTACTTTCGCAAAGGGGGGCGCCTGTCATGGCAGGGCGTGCTGCGCGCCTTGCAGGTTGGCGAAGGGTTGCCACTGCATGTGGGAGGGCGTTTCGCCTTGGCATGGCGGGGCCATGAACACTACTTGCGCCTGGGGGCTTCGGCGACCGTAACACTCTATGGCCCGGGGCGTCTCCCCGGGTGGGTGGGCAGGCTGCCACTAAAGGAGCACGTCGTCGGTTGTGGCAAGAGGCCCTTCGATTTCCCGCCGCTGTATTTCTCCACAGAGGCGACGGATGATGCACTGCGCGAAAGAGGGCTTGAGCGCCTTTCCCATGACAGTGAGGCCGATGGGCTGGTCTTCGCCACGCCGGAACGGGCGATGCTGGAGCTGTGCGATGCTCCGCCGGATGCTGCCTTGGTCTACGAGGCGGATGCCCTTATGCAGGGCATGGCCAACCTGCGACCTAAACGAGTAGAAGCGCTGCTGCAGCATTGCCGCAGCATCAAGGCCAAACGCCTGTTCCTGGCGCTGGCGCAGCGCCATGGCCACGCCTGGCTGCCCCATGTTTCCCTGGAGAGTGTCGACCTCGGGCGAGGCAAACGCTCTCTGGTGCCCGGTGGCCGCCTGCACCCGACCTACCACATCACCTTGCCGGCGGATCTGGATGAGCAACTGGGATAGACGCTACACGGACCGGGTAAAGTTGCTGGTCGAAATCCTGCCACTGTTGGCCCTTGAGCCCGGTTTCGCGCTCAAGGGCGGAACGGCTATCAACCTGTTCGAGCATGACCTGCCACGCTTGTCCGTGGACATCGATCTTACCTGGCTGCCGGTGCAGGACTATGCCCACGACGTACAGCAGATCGAAGCGGCCCTTGGACGGCTTGCAGAGTCCCTGAGGGGAGCGCCACTCCGCCTGCAGGTGCAGACCTCGGCGGCAGAGGGCACCCGAGCGGTAACCCGGTTGATTGCCAGTCGTGGCCGGGACCGCGTGCAGATGAGCGTTTGTGGCGGACCTTCCTGGTCTACCTGACCTGCAGTCCCAGGCCGGCCTGGGAGATGGAGGATCTTCGCCAGTTGCTCGAGACCCTGGCGCGGATACGATAGGTTAGTTCTGCGTTTGCCTTTCAAGCGTCTCCATCAATGGACGCCCTTCGGCAATAGCTTCTTGTAATTCACGACCTCATCACTGAATACTCGACGCCAACTCGAATATCGGGATGTACATCAATATCACTATGACCCCGATCCGATGAAGGTCATCAGCAGTGGTTCGAAGAGCCGTACGAACCAGTCTATCCAGCGGCTGATTTCCTCGTCGTAGAAATCGGCGGTGCGTTCCATCATCAGGCCCAGGTTGCCGGCTTGCTCGCCGGCGCGCAGCATGCGCACCGAGACCGGTGTGGTGGGCGATTGGCTCTGCAGGGCGCTGGACAGCGCATGGCCTTTACGGATCAGTGTGGCGGCGCCCTGCAGGCGTTGCTGGGCCTGGCTTTCGAGCGGCTTTGTTATTTCTACCGTGGTGACCTCTCAGGTAACTCGGGCTTTTCTGGCTTATCCATTCCTCCTTGCTCCTTATCAAGTCGCTATCGTATCTATCCGACTACAATGACACTGCTGTCGTACTGGTATTTTCGGCCACGCTGTGGCTTGTGCCGGGGAGTTTCAAATGAAGTACATCCGTACTATCTACGTACTGTTATTCGCTGCTCTGGTGCTGCTGTGGCTGCTGACAGGCAATCTGTTGCAGACGCCGCTGCAGTTCTTTCCATTCCGTTCCGCGATGATCAATTTCACCGGTGTCCTGGCCATGGGGGCCATGAGTGTGGGCATGATGCTGGCGTTGCGTCCGTCCCGGATGGAGCCCTTTCTCGGCGGGCTGGACAAGAGCTACCGGCTGCACAAGTGGTTAGGGGTGACGGCGCTGGCACTCTCTATCGTCCACTGGCTGTGGGTGGAGGTGCCGAGATGGCTGGTTGGTTGGGGGATGCTGGTCAAGCCATCCAAGGGGCCCAAGCCGCCCCAGTCCTGGCTGGTGGAGTGGTTCAACTTGCAGCATGGGTTTGCCGAGCAGGTAGGGGAGTGGGCCTTCTATGCGGCAGTGGTGCTGATTCTACTGGCGCTGATCAGGTATTTCCCTTACCGCTACTTCTTCCGGACTCACCGCCTGCTGGCTCTGGTGTACCTGGTCCTGGTCTATCACTCTATCGTACTGATGAAGCCGGCCCAGTGGCCGACCGCCCTGGGCATGGTAATGGCGCTGTTGATGCTGGGTGGAAGCATCGCTGCGGTGGTTTCCCTGGTGGGAGGTATCGGTCGTCGGATGCGGGCGGTCGGGATAGTGGATGCGCTGGAGTATTTCAGGGACAACCATGTGCTCCAGGTGGGCATTCAGCTTCGCGATCGCTGGATGCCGCATCAGGCTGGACAATTCGCCTTTGTTACCTTCGACCATAAGGAGGGTGCCCACCCCTTTACCCTGTCTTCATGCTGGGATCATCGTGGCAAGCTGTGTTTCCATATCAAGGAACTGGGTGATTACACACGTACCCTGCCAGAAGTGCTGAGAGTCGGTCAGATGGCTATTGTAGAGGGACCCTATGGCTGTTTCGATTTCGGCGGACCGCAGCAGCGGCAGATCTGGATTGGTGGTGGTATAGGTATCACCCCTTTCATGGCTCGCCTGCAGGCGCTGGCGGTACAGCCGGATGGTCGTGAGATCGACCTCTGGTACAGTACCGCCGAACCTGACCCTGGCTTCATTGAGCGGCTCACACGTCTGGCCGAGCAGGCCGGGGTCCGGCTGCACATAGTCTTCAGTGAGCGGGATGGTCGCCTCACGGCGGATCAACTGCGCGAGGCGGTGCCGCAATGGCAGGAGGCCTCAATCTGGTTCTGTGGCCCCAGCGGTTTCGGTAAAGCGCTGCGTGAGGGGCTGACCGAGTGCGGGCTGGACTCGGCCAACTTCCATCAGGAACTGTTCGATATGCGCTAGCCCTGCCGGGTAATCGGAACGCGGCAGGCGAAGCGCTGATCGTTTGTCCAGGCGGGACGGGCTGGTGTCAGACCAGCTCCGCCCACAGATCATACTCATCAGCCGCCGTCACCCGCACACTGACGATATCCCCCGGGTTCAACGGCTCGTCGGTGTCGATATAGACATTGCCGTCGATCTCCGGCGCATCGGCCATGGAGCGTGCAATCGGGCCTTCTTCGTCGACCTCATCGATGACCACCTGGATGACCTTGCCGATCTTCAGCTGCAGGCGCGCGGTGGAGATGGCCTGCTGGTGGGCCATGAAGCGCTCCCAGCGGTCCTGCTTGATCTCATCGGGTACCGCTTCCAGGCCCAGCTGTTCGGCGGGGGCGCCGTCCACCGGAGAATACTGGAAGCAGCCGACGCGATCGAGCTGGGCTTCGCTGAGCCAGTCGAGCAGGTACTGGAAGTCCTCCTCGGTCTCGCCGGGGAAGCCGACGATGAAGGTCGAGCGGATGGTCAGTTCCGGGCAGATTTCCCGCCAGCTCTTGATCCGTGCCAGGGTCTTGTCTTCGAAGGCCGGACGCTTCATCGCCTTGAGCACCTTGGGGCTGGCGTGCTGGAAGGGGATATCCAGGTAAGGGAGGATCTTGCCCTCGGCCATCAGCGGGATCAGTTCATCGACGTGCGGATAGGGGTAGACATAGTGCAGGCGTACCCAGACGCCCAGCTCGCTGAGCGCTTCGCACAGCTCGGTCATGCGTGACTTGACCGGGCGGCCGTTCCAGAAGCCGGTGCGGTACTTGATGTCCACGCCATAGGCACTGGTGTCCTGGGAGATGACCAGCAGCTCCCGCACGCCTGACTTGACCAGGCGCTCGGCTTCGCTGAGCACCTCACCGACCGGACGGCTGACCAGCTTGCCGCGCATCGACGGGATGATGCAGAAGCTGCAGCTGTGGTTGCAGCCCTCGGAAATCTTCAGGTAGGCATAGTGACGCGGCGTCAGCTTGATGCCCTGCGGCGGTACCAGATCGATCAGCGGATTGTGATCGGTCTTCGGAGGTACCACCTCATGCACCGCATTGACCACCTGCTCGTACTGCTGCGGACCGGTCACCGCCAGCACGCTGGGGTGCACATCGCGGATGGTGCCTTCCTCGACGCCCATGCAGCCGGTGACGATGACCCGGCCATTCTCGGCGATCGCCTCGCCGATGGCATCCAGCGATTCGGCCTTGGCCGAGTCGATGAAGCCGCAGGTGTTGACCACCACCACGTCGGCACCTTCGTAGCTGGGCACCACGTCATAGCCTTCGGTGCGCAGCTGGGTGAGAATGCGTTCGGAATCGACCAGCGCTTTCGGGCAGCCGAGGGATACGAACCCTACACTGGGGTTCTTCTTGGTGGGGGTTGCGGTTTCAGTCATCAGGGGCCACGGCGTGTCGGAAAAAACGTGGCGTATTCTAGCCGGCGGCCCTGCGCTGCGCCATAGCTGCGGCGAGCCGCCGGTCATTCATTTCCCTGAGTGGTCTGCTTACAGACGGACGGCCTCGCGAAAGCCGCCCCAGAACATGCGCTTGCCATCGAAGGGCATGTTTTCCGGGTCGGCCTTGAGGCGCGGGTCGGCCATGACCTGGGCGAGGATGCGGTCCCTATCTTCTTTTCCGGCGTAGACGATCCATGAGAACACCACGATCTCGCCAGGCTGCAATTTGACGCTCAAGGAAAAGGAGGTATGTTCGCCTTCTGGCACGTCGTCTGCGAGACTTTCGACGTATTCGAGAGCGCCGTACTCTTTCCATATTGCTCCTGCCTGTTGCGCCAGTTTCAGATAATCATCCAGTCGGTCCCGCGGGACCGGGACGACAAACCCATCGATATAGCTCATGTTGCCTCCTGTTATATAGCAGTTTGCGAAGCAGAGGACACGCTGTCCGAGCTTAGACGATGGTCGGTCTCGCCGGATGCTTTGGCGATGGGTGGTTGGGGCAAGGGACAATACTGATCACTTAGCCCGTCATCCTTCGCGAAGGCGAAGGATCCACCGGCTACCCCGGGCCAGCCGGCACCCTGGATCCTCGGCCTTCGCCGAGGATGACGAGGCGGAGAGAGAGGATGACGACGTGGAGAGAGAGGCTAAGTGCCATGCGGGTCAGGCTTGGGTCTGCACACGTTGCATGGCGCGCTGGATGAACTCGGCGGTGGTCTCCGGCTGGGTCAGCGGCAGCATGTGTCCGCCATCGATCAGTTCAAGTGTCGTCCCTGGTGCGGCATCGACCAGCGCCTGGCCCTGCTGCTGTGGGTCGAGGATGCGGTCTTCACGGCCGTAGAGCACCGCAATCGGCAGGTTCAGCTGATGATATTGCTGCTGCATCTGCGGTAGCACGTGCTCCAGCGCGGTCAGGTCGGAGGAGGCGGCAACGAAGTGGCTGGGGCGCAGCCCGAGGAAGCCGCCGCCACGCAGGCCAAAATCGGCGGGCGGCTGCTCCGGGCCGAAGACAATGTCCAGTATCCTGTCACGCTTGCGTATCGACAGCGGTGTGGCCAGGGTCCAGGCCACCAGTTTGCGCAGCCACGGCCAGCGAATGGTCAGCGCGGCGAAGGCCGGGGACACTTCGCCGGGCAGGTGGGTCAGGGGCGCGACCAGCGCCAGTCCGGATAGCTTGTCCGGGTGCCGCAGAGCGGTGGCCAGGGCGACCGCGCCGCCGAGCGAATGGCCGACCAGCAGGGGCTTGTCGAGTCGCAGTATGTCGATCAGTCCAGCGACGATATCGGCCTGGACTGCCACTGATGCGGATGAACGCGGGTGGCGTATCGAGTAGCCGCTGCCGGGGCGGTCGATGGCGATCACATGATAATGCCTGGCCAGTTGTGCCATCACACTGTAGCCGAAATGCTGGGCAACGCCACTGAGACCGTGGATCAGCAGGATGGTCGGACCGGTGCCCTGCTCGAGGTAGTGCAGGCGATTGCCCATTACGGTGATGAAGCGTCCCTCCGGGGGCATGCCGGCCTCGACACGCTTGGCCAGGAACAGGGTGTAGAAATACAGTCCGGCGACAATCGCCGCGAGGCCGATGAACACTATGCCGAGCAGTTGGGTCATGGTGAAATCCTTGTGCGTAGGGTTGGTCTCAGTCGTTGCTGGCGATCAGGCCCGGTAGCAGGCGCCAGTAACTGACCGGCATCAGCCGCTCCAGCCAGGCGAGTAGGCGGGCATCGTTGCCGACCACCACGCGTGGCTTGTCGCGTTCGATGCCGCGGAGAATGATCTGTGCCGCCCTGGCTGGAGGCATGCGCAGCATGCTCTGAGCCCGGGCCAGTTTCTTCTGCCGCAGCTCGTCACTGATGGCGTCCGAGGAGCGGGCGCTGGTGGCGATCGAGGTAGCCACACCGCCGGGATGCACCACGGTGACACCAACCGGGGTCCCCTGCAGCTCCAGGCGCAGTGCATTGGAAAACCCGCGTACCGCGAACTTGCTGGCACAGTAAGCGGTCTGGCCGGCCGGGGTGATCAACCCGAACAGGCTGGAAACGTTGACGATGCGGGCGGCAGGGCGCTGTTTCAGCAGGGGTAGAAAGGCGCGGCACATGCACACCACCGCATCGAAGTTGATCGACATCAGCCAGTCGAAATTGTCGGTCGAGACCTGCTCGAAGCTGCCACCCAGGGCGACACCGGCATTGTTGATCAGCAGGTCGACCCGGCCGTGCTCGGTGATGACGGCCTGAGGCAGGGCGGCCACGGCCTCGCGGCTGGAGACATCCAGCGGATGTTCGCTGACACGCACCCCCAGCGCGCGAGCCTGCGCAGCGGTGTCCGCCAGAGCCTGGGCATTCAGGTCCGCCAGCGCCAGATGGCAGCCACGGTCGGCCAGGGCCAGCGCCAGTGCGCGGCCGATGCCGCTGCCTGCGCCGGTCAGTACCGCTACACAATCATTGACTTGCATCTGTTGTGGTCCTTTGTTGTTATTTCTGTCATTGGAACTGCAGCACGCCGTCATCGACGCGGCCGTATTCAATGGTGAGCTTGTCCTGCAGGTAGTTCTGGTGCACCTGCCAGGGTCTGCGGTCGCCCTGTTTCGGCAGTGTATCCGCAGCACGCTGCACGTAGCCGGACGTGAAGTCGAGGAAGGGTTCGGTCTTTACCGACGGGTCGCGGCGCGGTACGGCGACGCGGTAGCCCTTGCGATCCATATGCCGCAGCAGGCGACAGGTGTAGTTGGAAGTCAGCTCGGCCTTGAGGGTCCAGGAGGCATTGGTATAGCCGAAGGTCAGGATCAGGTTGGGAATGTCGCTGAGCATCATGCCCTTGTAGGACATGCAGTCGCTGAACACCACCGGCTCGCCGTCGACGCTGACCTTGACGTCACCCATGGCATTGAGCTTCAGGCCAGTGGCGGTGATGATGATATCGGCCTCCAGCTCCTGCCCCGAAGACAGGCGCAGGCCGTTCTCGGTGAAGGCTTCTATGGTATCGGTCACCACCGAAGCGCGCCCGGCCCGAATATCATGGAACAGGTCGCCATTGGGCACGGCGCACAGCCGCTGATCCCAGGGTTTGTAGGACGGCGTGAAGTGCTTCATGTCGATGCCAGGGCCGATCTGTGTCCTGGCCATCTGCAACAGCCTGTCCTTGAACATCTCGGGTTTGTTACGCGCCAGTCTGTAGAAGAAGGCACTGACCAGCACGTTCTTCCAGCGGGTCAGACGATGTGCCGTGGACAGCGGCAGCCACTTCTGCAGCCGCTGGGCCATGCCATCTTCCAGCGGCCGGGTCACCACATAGCTGGGCGAGCGCTGCAGCATGGTGACGTGCGCGGCGGTTCGGGCCATTGCCGGCACCAGCGTTACGGCGGTGGCGCCACTGCCGATCACCACCACGTGTTTACCGGCGTAGTCCAGATCGCTCGGCCAGAATTGCGGGTGAATGATCTGCCCGGTGAATGCCTGCTCGTTGGGGAAGTCCGGGCGATAGCCCTCGTCGTAGCTGTAGTAGCCGGCGCAGACCGACAGCAGTCGAGCCTGGAAGCGCTCCTCATGTTCATTGCCCTGTGCATCGGTGGCCAGCGCGGTCACCGTCCACAGCGCGTCCTGGCTCGACCAGCTGGCCTGGGTGACCTTGCGCTGGAAGCGGATATTGTGGGTGATACCGGATTCGTCGGCGATGTCCTCGATATAGCGCTTGATATCCGGGCCATCGGCGATGGCCTTGCGCTGGGTCCAGGGCTTGTAGCTGTAGCTCAGGGTGTACATATCCGAGTCCGAGCGGATACCAGGATAGCGGAACAGGTCCCAGGTACCGCCGATGGCGTTGCGTCGCTCGAGAATCAGATAGCGCTTGTCCGGGCACTGGTCGGTCAGGGCGCGCGCCGCGCCGATACCGGAAAGGCCGGCACCGATGATCAGTACATCCAGGGGCATTGGTTGAAATTGTTCTTGTTGTCTGCTCATGGCGTTATCCGCAAGTTGGCTGGTAGTGACAATCTAAATTGTCATATATAATTTGACAATTGTCATTTTCAGAATTCATCGCATGAATACAGCAACTACCGTTCAACGACGCTATCGTGGCTCCGCCGTGGACGAGCGCCGTGCTCTGCGGCGCCAGCAACTGATCGATGCTGCAACGCAGATCTATGGTCGCCATGGCTATCGGCATTCCGGGGTCAAGCAGGTGTGCGATGCGGCGGGTCTGACCCAGCGCTACTTCTATGAATCCTTCGAGCATAGCGACGCACTGCTGATCGCCTGTTACCAGCAGGCGACCCAGTATCTACGTGAACGCAACATGGCTGCGGCGCAAGCGGCTGGCGATGATCGGCTGTCACGCAGCCGGGCGATGCTGAGCAGCTATTTCCAGACCCTGAAGGACGAGCCCAATCTGGCGCGGCTGTTATTGACCGATATCCGCGGCATCAGTCCACAGGTGGACCAGGTCATTGCCGACGCCCTGCGCGCCAGCAGCGATGACATGACCAGGGCGCTGGCCCGGCCGGGACAGCAGTTCGACGAGCTGTTGCAGGCGGGCATTCTGGGCGGGGTGATTCATATCGCCTTGCACTGGATGGCCAGCGGTTACGCTCAGCCGGTGGAGACGGTCACCGATACGGCGATGAAGTTCGGGGTGTCGTTGCTGCAATAAGCTGTGTAGGGCCCGGATAGGGCAGTCGGCCTCCGCGGGCGCGGAGGCGACAGGTGGGATCAACGCTCCTTGATTTCGCGCACGTCACCCTGAGGGATCTGGTTCATGCGGCCGCTTTCGTCCTCATACTCGATCATGCCGGTGTCGTCATCGATCTCCGGCTTTTCATCCGCCTCGATGATCTGTCCGTCGCTGGTGCGGATAAGGTGATCGTTGGAACAGCCGGCCAAGGCAAACATACCGGTGATGCAGAACGCCGCGATTATCCATTGCTTCATGTCGTAACCCTCTTGATTGCGTCATATTCAGAGCAAGTACACAATTTGTGACAGGGTTTTGCCGGACCGGTTCCGCTTGTTTCCTCGCGCATTGAAAAATGCCGCGCAAGAATGGGGGGCCGATACTGAGGATTGACATTAAAGTTAACTTCAATCTTATGCTTCGTGGTGATGTCATTCAACCCGAGACAACACCATGAAAAGTACTTCCCTTGCTCCCATCTTCGGCGCCTGCCTGCTGGCCGCTGCCACATTCGTGCAGGCCGCCGACACCACCATGATCCAGATCGGTGACCATGATGTACCCGTCGTGAAGGGCGGGCTGTATGACCGCTTCCGTTCCAATCCGCCGCTTTCCGTCATCGCCGCGGAGTCGCCTGATACCGATCTCAGCTGGTTCAGAGGCATCACCAAGGAAAAGGTCGATATGGGTTTTGCAAGCTATTCGCCGAACTTCTATTACGAAAACAGCCGGGTGACGGCGATCTTCACCGCCGACCTGGCGCGGCTGCGCGAGCTGATGCCGCCCGGGGTGCTGGAGCAGGTGCAGCCCCTGCAGATATGGCCGGGCAGGGGCGTTGTCGCGCTGACCGCCTATGCCTACCACTATTGCGACAACGACAGCTATAACGAGATCGGCCTGTCGGTGGTGACCAACAAGCCCGGTTCGTCCAATTGGGGACCGTTCTCCCTGATGGGCCAGTCGTTTGCCGATGACTTCTGGGGCTACGTGCTGAAGCTGCCGGTCGATACCGAACTGGCCGAGGTACGTGGCGTGGTTGGCTACAACCTGCCCAAGTGGCTGACGCGCATCGACTATCGCGAGGGCGAGAGCAACGTGATCGTCAACATTTTCGACAGCGAAACCGGGAAGCTGGGCGTGACGCTGGAGACGCAGAAGCTCGACGTTTCATCCAGCAAGGAGGCGCTGGTGACGAACAGCTTCACGAATATCGACCAGCAAGGGCAGCTGACTACCGGCTACACCACCTCCCGCCAGTTGCGCCACGGCAGTAGCTCCAGCGCGGATGATGTGAAACTGACACTGACCGACGGCAGCCTGTCGCGCTTCATCGAGTCGCTGGATCTGGGGAGGATGGTCAAGTACGAGTACGTGCCCGACTTCCAGGCAGCATTGTATGCGCCCAAGCCCCTTGCGAGCGCTACCGGGAAATGACACAGCCATAGGTTCGGGAAAGGTCCGATGAATGACCTCAGCAGCCGTAAGGCTGATACCAGGAGTAATGCAATGAGTGAACGCAATGCTGACCCCACCGCCATGCAGTGGATGATCTATGGCGCCAACGGCTATACCGGCGAACTGATCGCCCGTGAAGCGGCACGGCGCGAGCTCAAGCCAGTGCTGGCGGGCCGCAGGCGTGACAGTGTCGAGGCGCTGGCAGCTACCCTGGGACTGGAAGCCCGTGCTTTCGATCTCGATGACGTGGCAGCCCTGACCGGGCAGATTGAAGGCCATGCGCTGGTACTCAACTGCGCCGGCCCGTTCTCGGCGACGGCTGCGCCGATGATGGAGGCCTGTCTGCGGGCCCGCGCGCATTATCTGGATATCACCGGCGAGATCGCGGTGTTTGAACTGGCCCAATCGCTCAATGCCCGGGCGCAGGACGTGGGTGTCGTACTCTGTCCTGGCGTGGGTTTCGACGTCATTCCCACCGATTGCGTTGCCGCTGCGCTGAAACAGGCGCTGCCGGATGCGACGCACCTTGCGCTGGGCTTCGATTCGCGCTCGGGTTTCTCCCCCGGCACCGCCAAGACCTCTGTCGAGGGCCTGGCACAAGGGGGCAAGGTGCGTCGTGACGGCAGGATCATCACCGTACCGCTGGCCTGGGAGGTTCGCTCCATCGACTTCGGTGACGGCGAGAAGCAGGCGATGACGATCCCCTGGGGTGACGTATCCACCGCTTACCACACCACGGGTATTCCAAACATTCAGGTGTTCATTCCGGGATCACCGCGCATGATCGCCAGCGCCCGACGCGCCAACTATGTCCGGCCGATCCTCGGACTGGCGTGGGTGCAGAAGCTGATCAAGGCGCGCATCGCCAAAACAGTGCGCGGGCCCAGCGAAGAGAAACGCGCGCAGATGCCCACTTTCGTCTGGGGCGAGGCGATCAATGCACGAGGGGAGAAGAAGACCGCGCGCATCCGTACCGATAATGGCTACAGCCTGACAGTAACCGGCTCGCTGGCCGTGGTGGAACATCTGATGACCACCCGACCCGCCGGCGGCGCGTACACGCCGGCCAGGCTGGTAGGCGCTGATCTGGTAGGGCGGTTGCCTGGTTCAGGGCCGCTGCAGATCAGCTAGGTCTTCCCGGGGCAGCATCATGATGATCTGCCCCCGCCAGCCCGGCGGATCAGCTCCAGACCCTCTCGATAGGTGGTCACCTGGAACTCGGGGAAGCGGCGCTTGAATTTCGTGGAATCGAACAGGTTGTCCTGTTCGTAGCGGGGCAGCAGTTCCCTGATCTCGCGCACCGGCTTCGAGAAAAGCCCGACTGCGGTCAGCGCCCACTTGCTGATGACGCTATGGGACGGTTCCCGTTCGAAGACCTGGCTGGCCATCGCGACGAACTCCCTGTACGTTGGCCGGTCGTCGCAGCACGGCAGGTGCCAGGTCTGGCCGAACGCATCGGGTGCATTGCCCAGGGCTGCCAGCGCCCGGCTCGCATCGGGTGTCCAGATGAGTGTGCGGCGCGTATCGTCGCGTACCGGCACGCGCGGCGTCTTGCCGGCCTGGAGTTTCTCGATGACCAGCGCGTTGGTGAAGCTCTGCGTCTTGCCCGGGCCGTAGAACTCGGGCGCCCGGCCAATGAGCACGGGGATCTCTCCCCGCGCCATCTCTTCAAGCACCATGGAGGCCATGGCGGCACGCACTTTGCCCTTGCGACCCACCGGGGCAAAGGGTGTTTCCTCGGTCAGCAACCGCGCATCCTGCGGATACATGTAGGTGTTATCGAAATAGGCAAAGCTGGCCCCCGCCGCACGGCATGCATCCAGGGCGTTCTTCAGCATCGTGGGAAACTGCGCTTCCCACAGCCTGGTGTCCGGCGGCAGCCCGGCGGTGAAGTAGACGATGCTGCTGCCCTTGACCGCATCCAGGGTCTGCGTCGGGTTGAGAAGATCGGCGGATACCAGGGTATCGGTATCGTTGACCTTGCGCGGATTGCGACTTACCAGCCGTACATCCCTGGTGTAGTTGCGCTGTAGCTCCCGCGCCAGCTCCGTAGCGATCTGGCCGTTCGCGCCCAATATCGTTTGCATGTGCTCCACCCCTGTGCTGTGATGGCCAAAAGATTAACCTTCAAGCAAGGTTTAGTGTCAAGCGACATGCTACTCGGAGTATCTCGACATGAAGATTGGAGAACTGGCAGAGCGCACCGGTCTGGCGCGCTCGCGCATTCGCTTCTACGAACGTATCGGCCTGCTGAAGGCGGTCGAGCGCCAGGCCAACGGTTACCGCAGCTATCCTGATGACGCTGTATTGGTACTCAAGCTGATCAAGGTCGGGCAAGCTGCCGGCTTCAGTCTGGACGAGCTGCGTACGCTGCTGCCCAGCGATCTGGCCAACTGGGAGCATGGCTCCCTGCTCGACACGCTGCGGCGCAAGGTGCAGGACATCGAGGCGCTGCAGCTACAGCTCGCGCAAAGCAAGGCCCAACTGGTTGAGCTCATGCAGCAGATCGAAGCCAAACCGCAGGATATGGATTGCGCTGCCAATGCCCGGCGCGTGTTGTCGGAGATGCGCCTGGCAAAACCGGATAGCGCCCCGACTCCCACGCCCCTTCGCTGACTGGCCCCACAAAAAATGGCCCGGAGGGTGGCCGCCAGGGGTGACAGGCCACAAAAAAGCCCCGCGCTGGTTACCCAGGCGGGGCTTTTGACTGATCGTGGCTGATCAGATTTCGGTCACCGGAATGCTTGCAGCTGCTTTCTGGTAGGACGCGATTTCGTTGAAGTTCATGTAGCGATAGATCTCGCTGGACATGCTGTTGAGATCAGCAGCATAGGTCATGTATTCATCAACGCTCGGCAGGCGGCCCAGGATGGCAGCAACCGAGGCCAGTTCGGCGGAGGCCAGGAAGACGTCAGCGCCATCACCCAGACGGTTCGGGAAGTTCCGTGTGGAGGTGGAGACAGCAGTCGACTTGGCGGCGATGCGCGCCTGGTTACCCATGCACAGCGAGCAGCCGGGCATTTCCATGCGCGCGCCAGCCTTGCCGTAGATGCCGTAGTAGCCTTCCTCGGTGAGCATCCACTGATCCATCTTGGTCGGCGGAGCCAGCCACAGACGGGTCGGCAGAGCGTCCTTGTTCTTCTCCAGCAGCTTGCCGGCGGCGCGGAAGTGACCGATGTTAGTCATGCACGAACCGATGAACACTTCGTCGATCTGGCGACCAACCACGTCGGACAGCAGGCGGGCGTCGTCAGGATCGTTCGGCGCACACAGGATCGGCTCCTTGATCTCGGCCAGGTCGATCTCGATGACCGCTGCGTACTCGGCATCGGCATCGGCTTCCATCAGCTCCGGCTTGGCCAGCCAGGCTTCCATGGCCTGGGCGCGACGCTCCAGGGTACGGGCATCGTCGTAACCTTCGGCAATCATCCAGCGCAGCAGGGTGATGTTGGACTTCAGGTACTCGGCGATAGCGTCTTCCGGCAGCTTGATGGTGCAACCTGCAGCGGAGCGCTCGGCGGAGGCGTCGGACAGCTCGAACGCCTGCTCGACAGTCAGGCCGGTCAGACCTTCGATCTCGAGAATACGGCCGGAGAAGATGTTCTTCTTGCCTTTCTTCTCAACGGTCAGCAGACCTTCCTGGATCGCGTAGTAGGGGATGGCATGTACCAGGTCACGCAGAGTGATACCCGGCTGCATTTCGCCCTTGAAGCGCACCAGTACTGATTCCGGCATATCCAGCGGCATGACGCCGGTGGCAGCGGCGAAGGCCACCAGACCGGAACCGGCCGGGAAGGAGATGCCCATCGGGAAGCGGGTGTGGGAGTCGCCACCGGTACCGACGGTGTCGGGCAGCAGCATGCGGTTCAGCCAGCTGTGGATGATGCCGTCACCCGGACGCAGCGCGACACCACCACGGTTGTGGATGAAGTCGGGCAGGGTGTGGTGGGTGTTGACGTCGATCGGCTTCGGATAGGCCGCGGTGTGGCAGAAGGACTGCATCACCAGGTCGGCGGAGAAGCCCAGGCAAGCCAGGTCCTTCAGCTCGTCACGGGTCATCGGGCCAGTGGTGTCCTGGGAACCGACAGTGGTCATCTTCGGCTCGCAGTAGGTGCCAGGGCGAACGCCCTCGACGCCACAGGCCTTGCCCACCATCTTCTGTGCCAGGGTGTAACCCTTGTCGCTCTCGGCAGGGGCTTCTGGCTTGCGGAACAGGTCGGAACCGCCCAGGCCCAGCTCGGCGCGGGCCTTCTCGGTCAGGCCGCGACCGATGATCAGCGGAATACGGCCACCGGCGCGTACTTCGTCGAGCAGCACCTGGGTCTTCAGTTCGAAGGTGGTGATGACTTCGTCAGTGCCGTGCTTGCAGACCTTGCCTTCGTAGGGGTAGACGTCGATGGCGTCGCCCATGTTCAGGTCGTTGCAGTCGAACTCGATCGGCAGGGCGCCGGCGTCTTCCATGGTGTTGTAGAAGATCGGGGCGATCTTGGAGCCGAAGCAGTAGCCACCGGCGCGCTTGTTCGGTACGTAGGGGATGTCGTCACCGAAGAACCACAGCACCGAGTTGGTGGCGGACTTACGCGAGGAACCGGTACCGACCACGTCACCGACGTAGGCGACCGGCAGGCCCTTGGCCTTGACCGCTTCGATCTGCTTCAGCGGACCGGTCACGCCTGGCTCGACCGGCTCGATACCGTCGCGGGCCATTTTCAGCATCGCCAGGGCGTGCAGCGGGATGTCCGGGCGCGACCAGGCATCGGGAGCCGGGGACAGGTCGTCGGTGTTGGTTTCGCCGGGTACCTTGAACACGGTCAGGCTGATCTTCTCGGCCACCGCAGGCTTGTTGGTGAACCACTCGCCATCAGCCCAGGATTGCAGGACTGCCTTGGCGTGCGGGTTGCCATTCTTGGCGCGCTCGGCGACGTCGTGGAAGGCGTCGAACATCAGCAGGGTATGCTTGAGCTGTTCGGCGGCGGTGGCGGCCAGCTCTTCGTTATCGAGCAGCTCGACCAGGGTGGCGATGTTGTAGCCGCCCTGCATGGTGCCCAGCAGTTCAACAGCGCGGACCTTGTTCAGCAGCGGCGATGTGGCCTCGCCCTTGGCTACTGCGGACAGGAAAGCGGCCTTGACGTAGGCGGCTTCATCCACTCCCGGCGGAACGCGGTTGGTGAGCAGATCAAGCAGGAATTCTTCTTCGCCAGCCGGCGGGTTTTTCAGGAGATCAACCAGACCAGCGGTTTGTTCGGCATTAAGCGGCTGAGGCACGACGCCTTGAGCGGCGCGTTCTTCAACGTGTTTGCGGTAGGCTTCAAGCACAATAATTACCCTCATCAGTCTGTTCCGTTTGTGACGGAACGGTCATCCTCACGGACCTGGGATGCCGAAAATAGGGATGGGTGCAAGCGCAGGCCCGATCTGGTGGGGGGCAACCTGGTTTACTGGGGTAACAGAATACGGTTGCGGGCAAACGCCTGTACACATGCACTCACGGCGGGCAGGAATTCTACAGGAATAGGCGCATAAAGTTAAGGCAGACGGTGTTACAACCTTCGTTGCATTATCGGCAAGGGACAAAAGGTCGCGGCCCGCAGGCGGGCCGCGATGCACCGGAACTATTTTTCCAGCAATTGCTCCAGGTGGTCGATCATGTCGTCGGGTTTGAGCACCAGTACGTCGCCGCTGAGCTGATCGAGCACGACCTCCGCAGTGTTGCCGATCAGGGCGCCGGAAATGCCGGTACGCGCAACAGTACCGATCACGGTAATGCTAGCGCCGATCTGCTGGGCAACCTTGGGGATCAGGGTGTCAGCCGGGCCCTCGTCGATATGGGTGTTGGCTTCACTGAGGTTGTACTGCTCGACATAGCGGGCGGCCTTGTCGCTGAATATCTTCACGATATTCTCGCGCAGTTGATAGACCGGGTTGGCGGACGACAACATGGGCGCCGGATGGGCACTGATCAGGTGCAGCTCGCCGTTGATCATGTCGGCGATATCCGCCGCGTAGCTGACGATGGTGTCATGCAACTGATAATGCTCATCGTCATGGCTGCCCAGATCGACCGCCGCCAGCACCTTACCTTGTATCCAGGAGGCATTGCCCTTGGCCAACAGCACCGGGGCAGGGCAGTAGCGCAGCAGCTTCCAGTCGTCCGGCGTCAGTAGGGCTTTCTTCAGCGGGTTGTCCGGCAGGTGCTGCTTGATGACCAGGCCGCAGCCCTCGGCCATCAGCGTACGCACTATGGTGTCGGTCAGGTTGCCGTCCCAGGCTTGGGTGTAGCTGGCACGAATGCCGGCGGTTTCCAGGCTTTCACAGAGTTCGTCCATCAGGACGGAGAAGTCGCTGCGGTTCTCGCAGACCAGCAGATGCAGCTCGGCGCCAAGATAGCCGGCGAGTAGTTTGGAGCGCACCAGCGCCACATTGTCTTCCCTGGTGGGGTCGATCACGACCAGTATTCGTTTGATGGTTTGCATGGCTTCTCCCTTCCGATCGCCTAGATGTATCTAACAATGTAGACGTTTTTCACCCGTATGCCGTTGACCTGGAGCAAGATGACGAACTGTCGTATATCCGTATAATTGCCGGTCCCATCCACCTGGCTGACACCAATACATGACTCTTCCCGACCACTTGCTCGCTTTTCTGCGTTGCACCACCCCGCAGGCCTGGGTCCGGCAGGCCCTGCAGCACCCCGAAGAACTGCTGATCGACCATGCCAACTGTGAGAAGAAGGCCGCCTCGACCGCGTTGAACCTGATGTTCCGCTATATCGACAAGCCCGATTTGTTGCAGAAGATGTCACGCCTGGCACGTGAGGAGCTGCGGCATTTCGAGCAGGTCACGGCGCTGATGAACAAGCGCGGGGTCGTCTATCGCGGGCTGTCGGCCAGCCATTACGCGCAGCGTCTGCGTCAGCATGTGCGTACCGTGGAGCCGGGGCGCCTGATCGATACGCTGATCGTCGGCGCCTTCATCGAGGCGCGTTCCTGCGAGCGGTTCGCCTGCCTGGCACCGCATCTGGACGAGGAACTGGCCGACTTCTACCGTTCGCTGCTCAAGTCCGAGGCGCGGCACTACGAGGATTACCTGAAGCTGGCCCGGGCCTATGCCGATGGGCCGATCGATGAGCGCATCGCCTTCTTTGCCGAGGTCGAGGCGCGTGCGGTGCTGGAGGACGATGCTGAGTTTCGCTTCCATAGCGGTGCCATCGATTCGCCAGCTTGAGCTGGATCGCTATACTGCGAACAGCAGCACATGATCAGGGGAGGGCGGTTGATGGCGGTACGCAGAGGATTCATTGACAGGAAGTACCTGGCGGCAGCGTTCGCGCTGGCGCTATTGACGCCGAGTACCGCGAGCCTGGCTGCCGGCGGTGCATGTGAACGCATCGTGGTGTCTGGCAATTCCCAGTATCCACCGCTGCTGTGGGTCAATCCCGACGATCCCAAGCGCCTGACCGGAGCCGCGGTGGAATTGCTGGAGATGGCACTGGAGGGCAGCGGCATCCATGTCGACGTGCTGAATGTCGGGCCTTGGGCCCGCGCCCAGGAAGAGGTGCGCAGCGGCCGGGTGGATATGCTCGCCGGTGCCTTCCTGACGCCGACCCGGCTGATGGAGATGGACTATGTGCACCCGCCGTACATCGAGGTTCCCAGTGTCATCTTCGTCAAGCGCGGCGAGGCCTTTCCCTACAGCGGCTGGGATGATCTGCGCGGCAAGCAGGGTAGCTCGCTGGTCAACAACAGCTTCGGCACGGCATTCGATACCTATGCCGCCGATCACCTGGATATCAACACGGTTCCGTCCATCGAGCAGTCCTTCGAGCTGCTGCTACGCGACCGTGCCGACTACGTGATCTACGAGCGGCACCAGGGGCTGGCCCTGGCGGCGCAGATGAACATTCTCGACCAGTTGGACATTCTCGAAGGCTCGCTGATCAACGAGCCACTGTATTACACCATCTCGCACAACTCGGCGTGCAATTCACCGGCGCTGCGTGCGGCCCTGGCCGAGGGCGTGTACCGGATGGTGCGCCAGGGCGAGCCGCGCCGGCTGCTGGAGAAGTATCGGGAGATATGGGCAGCCCGGTTCGCGCCGATTCCGGAGGAGGAGCCGGCGCTGGAGTGAACTCAGGTCGCGCTCGGCAGTACCGCTTCGCGCTCCTTGGCCATCTTGCGTTCGAGTTGCTGTGACAGCTCGATGATCTGCTCGCGCATCCAGCGGTTGGCCGGGTCCTGGTCGGTGCTTTCGTGCCAGAACAGATGGGTCTGGATCGGCGGAATGTCCTCGATCGGCAGCTCGACCCAGTGCAGATTATGGCGACGGGCGAAGCGCTCATTGACGGTCATCACCATATCGGTCGACTCCAGCACCAGGGGCGCCATCTGATAGTGCTGCGAGCGCAGCACCACGCGCCGCTGAATGCCCATCTTGCCCAGCGCCAGGTCCACATGGCCAAGGCCGTTGCGGCGGCTGGAGATATGGATGTGCGACTGCGCCAGGTAGTCATCCAGGGTGATCCGGTCCTTGCCGGCCAGCGGGTGGCCCTTGCGCATGATGCACACGTAGCGGTCCTCGAACAGGCGCACATGGCGCACCTGGGGGTCGGTGTTGAGCGGGGCATCGATGGCGAAGTCCAGGCGTCCGGCGGCGAGCTCCTTGGTGGTTTCGCGGCGGCGGGTGAGGAAGCTGTCGATATTGATGTTCGGTGCCAGGCGCCGGATACGGGCGGCCAGGTGCGGCAGGATCACCGCCTCGGTGAGGTCGGTCATGCTGATGCGATAGGTCTTGTTCGCCTCGTTGGGGTTGAAGCTGCGGCTTTCCTGTACTGATACACGCAGCAGCTGCAGGGCGTGACGTACCGGGGTGATGATGTTCTGTGCCATCGGCGTGGGCACCATGCCCTGGGCGGTGCGCACGAACAGCGGATCATTGAAGGTGTCGCGCAGCCGGGCCAGGGCGTTGCTCACCGCAGGCTGGGTGATACCGACGATCTGCCCCGCGCGGGTCAGGTTCGCTTCTGTATAGATAGCGTCAAATACAATGAACAGGTTCAGGTCCACTTTACTGAGGTTCATCGCAGCATCCTTCGTTGGCTCGTTTATAGGCTCTTATATAAGGGGGCTATGTATATATTGCTTATGAATCTTTATACACGCCGAAAATAGATTAGGTAAATTTGTTTGTCTCATCTACCTTTTTTGTACCTCAGATACATATGTACAACAAACCAGAAAAGGTAAATGGCATGGATTTCGGATACTCCCCCAAAGTCAAACAGCTGCGCGAGCAGGTGGATGCCTTCATGCAGGAGCATGTGTTTCCTGCGGAAGCCATCTTCCATCAGCAGGTCAACGAAGGTGATCGCTGGCAGCCCACCGCGATTGTCGAGGAGCTGAAGGTCAAGGCTCGCGCAGCTGGTTTGTGGAACCTGTTTCTGCCCGAGTCGGAGCTGGGCGCCGGTCTGACCAACCTGGAGTATGCACCGCTGGCCGAGTTGATGGGCCGTTCGGGGCTGGCTTCCGAAGCGTTCAACTGCAGCGCACCCGATACCGGCAACATGGAGACCATCGTTCGCTACGGCAGCGAGGAACACAAGGAAAAATGGCTCAAGCCGCTGCTGGCGGGCGAGATTCGCTCCTGCTTCGGCATGACCGAGCCGGGCGTGGCGTCCTCCGATGCCACCAACATGCAGGCCAATGCACGTCGCGAAGGTGACGAGTGGGTGATCAATGGTCGCAAGTGGTGGACCTCCGGTGCCTGTGATCCGCGCTGCAAGATCATGATCTTCATGGGTCTGACCAATCCCGATGCGCCGCGCCACCAGCAGCATTCGATGATTCTGGTGCCGATGGATACCCCCGGCGTCAAGGTGATCCGCCCGCTGCCGGTGTTCGGCTATGATGACGCACCGCACGGCCATGCCGAGGTGGTGCTGGAGAACGTGCGGGTTCCCTACAGCAACGTGCTGCTGGGTGAGGGCCGCGGCTTCGAGATCGCCCAGGGTCGCCTCGGGCCGGGTCGTATCCACCACTGCATGCGTTCCATCGGCGCTGCCGAACGGGCGCTGGAGCTGATGTGCAAGCGGGCGACCAGTCGTACTGCCTTCGGCAAGCCGTTGGCGCAGCTGGGTGGCAATATCGACCTGATCGCCGAGTCGCGCATCGAGATCAACCAGGCGCGCCTGCTGACGCTGAATGCCGCCTACATGATGGATACCGTTGGCAACAAGATCGCCAAGAGCGAAATTGCCCAGATCAAGGTGGTGGCGCCGAACGTCGCCCTGCGGGTGATCGACCGGGCGATCCAGATGCACGGCGGAGCCGGTGTGTCGGAGGACTTCCCACTGGCGCACATGTATGCGATGCAGCGCACCCTGCGCCTGGCCGACGGTCCGGACGAAGTGCACCGTGCCGCGATCGGCAAACTGGAAGTGGGTAAGTACATGTCGCGCTGATCTGGCGGCAGGCAACACGGCCGTGTGCAAGCCATCGTGCTTGCACACGGCTTTTTGCATTCAGGGAAGGGTAAGATGCTCCGGAAAGAGCCGGCGCCCCGGAGGAGCCAGATGGAAAGGTCGGGGCGTTGCGGACGCGTGCCTGCGGATCAGCGGGCGCGGTAGGTGATGCGACCCTTGGTCAGGTCGTAGGGGGTCAGTTCAACGCGTACCTTGTCACCGGTCAGAATACGGATGTAGTTCTTGCGCATCTTGCCTGAAATGTGGGCAGTCACCACGTGGCCGTTTTCCAGTTCAACGCGGAACATGGTATTCGGCAAGGTGTCAACGATGGTGCCTTCCATTTCAATACTGTCTTCTTTCGCCATTAAGCAAAGGCCTCTCAAATGTGTTGCCAAGGCGGACCGTCAGGATGAAGCCCGCAAAAAAGGTGAGCAATTGTGCCTCAAATGCAACCAACAGCCAAGTTTTGACCGGGATTTTTCAAGTGATGCGAATCCAGCGCTGGTTGACCAGCATCTCCAGCGGTCGGTATTCGGTCTTGTAGCTCATCTTGCGGCAGTTCCTGATCCAGTAGCCGAGGTAGATGGCCGGCAAGCCCGCCCGGCGCGCTTCCTCGATCTGCCACAGGATCGCGTAGCGACCAAGGCTGCGGCGGGACTCGCCAGGATCGAAGAAGGTATACACCGCCGACAGCCCGTTGCCCAGGCGGTCGGTTACCGCCACCGCCAACAGGCGTCCATCCAGGCGGAAGGTGTTGAACTCGCAAAAGTCGTCCTGACTGACCAGGAACGAGCGGAACTGTTCCTGGCTCGGCGGGTACATGTCGCCGTCGGCATGGCGCGCCTTGATGTAGCGGGCATACAGCTGGTAGATCTCATCGGTCATCAGCGGGCGGATGGTTTCCACCTGCAGGTCCCGGTTGCGCTTGTAGATGCGCTGCTGCTGGCTGCTGGGCGTGAAGTCGGCCACCGGGATGCGCGCCGGGATGCAGGCCTGGCATTGGCCGCAGTGCGGGCGATAGAGATGTTCGCCGCTGCGGCGAAAGCCCAGTTCCGACAGCCGGCTGTAGGTGTGATCGTCAATGCGCTGGTGAGGGTCGAGAAACAGGGTGACCGCCTGCTCATCCGGCAGGTAGCTGCATTGGTGCGGTTGCGTGGCATAGAATTTCAGGTGCGCCAGATCAGTCATGTCGATCGCTCTGGAGTGGGTTCCCCAAGTATAGAAGCTGCGTCCAGAGCTTCCATTCCGGGGCGCCCCCAGCAGTCCGGTGCCTGCAGGGCGCACAGCTGTTGCAGCCGCGCGAGGAAGGTGGCCCGGGGAATCTCGCGGGCGCCGAGACTCTGCAGGTGCTCGGTAGGCATCTGGCAGTCGATCAGTTCGCAGCCTCCGGTCCGCAGGTGGTGTGCCAGGGCGATGAAGGCGGTCTTCGAGGCGTTGCTGCTGCGGCTGAACATGGATTCGCCGAAGAAGGCCCTGCCCAGCGCCACGCCATACAGGCCGCCGACCAGTTGATCGCCATCCCAGACCTCCACCGAGTGGGCCATGCCGCTGCGATGCAGCTCCAGGTAGGCGCGCTGCATCTCGTCGGTGATCCAGGTGGCATCGGTATAGTCACGCGGCTCGGCGCAGGCGCGGATCACCGCGGCGAAATCCCGATCGAAACTGATGCGAAAGGGCGTTCTGCGCAGGAACTTGCGCATGCTGCGCGAGACGTGTATCGCCTCAGGGGCCACTACCGTGCGTGGGTCGGGTGACCACCACAGCAGCGGCTGGCCCTGCTCGTACCAGGGGAAGATGCCCCGGCGGTAGGCCGCCAGCAGCCGGTCGGGGCGCAGATCGCCACCCACCGCGAGCAATCCGTTGGGGCTGTCCAGCGCTTCATGGGAAGGGGGGAAGTCCAGGCTGTCTGGATCCAGCCACCTCAGTTCGGTCATGCAAAATCCTGTACGATTCTCTCAAACGGTTTATCAAGAAGCTTCGTTAAGTTATTGTCACAGATCAAGATAGTTCCCGTAATTTGTGGAACGCAACCCATCTTTGCAGGTCAATCCATACGATGTTCACAGAACCTGTACAATACGCAGCTGAGTCACGATGGAAACCAGAGCGTTGAAGGATACCCGATCCCACAAAGGCCAGCACTTTGCCTGGCGAGAACAACTCAGCCTGCGCCTGCGCGAAGGGGCATTGCTGGGGATGATCGCACTGTGCCTGTATCTATGCATGGCGCTGTTCACCTATAACGTCGGAGACCCCGGCTGGACCCGCAGCAGTGGCGAGATGGCGGTGCAGAATGCCGGCGGGCGCATGGGCGCGTGGATCGCCGATGTGCTGCTGCTGGTGCTCGGCTACCTGGCCTATCTGTTCCCGCTGATCGTCGCGGTCAAGGTCTGGCAGATGTTCCGCCGACGGCATCTACCGTTCGTCTGGAACGGTTGGCTGTTCTCCTGGCGACTGATCGGCTTCGTACTCACATTATTGGCCGGTACCGCCCTGGCGGCGCTGCACGGCACCGCGCATGCGCGTTTCCCCGAGGGCGCTGGCGCCGGCGGGGTGCTGGGCCAGTTGTTGCGCGACCTGTCCTATCCGGTGCTGAACATGCAGGGCAGCACCCTGGTGTTCCTGACGCTGTTCCTGTTTGGTCTGACGGTATTCACCAACCTGTCCTGGTTCAAGGTGATGGATCTGACCGGGCGTCTGACCCTGGACCTGCTGGATCTGCTCAAGCGCGGCTGGGCCGGCTGGCGTGCGCGGCGAGCGGCGCAGCAGGCGGTGCCGGGCTACCAGGCACCGGCGCCACGGCGCGAACCTGTGGTTTCCAGTGAAGAGAAGCGCCAGGCCGAGGCGGCACGCGCACAACGCCAGGAGGCGCTGGTCAAGCATGTCGCCGCCCAGGAAAAACGCCAACCACCAAAGATCGAGCCGCTGGATACCAAACCGGTTCCGGCCAGCGTGCGTACCCAGAAGGAGCGCCAGGCGCCGCTGAGCTTCGAGCCGGTGGTGCCCGGCTCGCTGCCACCGATCGCGCTGCTCGATCCGCCGAGCAAGATCAGCAAGGGTTTCTCCCCCGAGTCGCTGGAGGGCATGTCGCGGCTGCTGGAACTCAAGCTCAAGGACTTCGGCGTCGAGGCCGAGGTCGAGAAGGTGCAGCCGGGTCCGGTCATTACCCGTTTCGAAATCCAGCCCGCACCTGGCGTCAAGGTCAGCAAGATTTCCAACCTGGCCAAGGACCTGGCGCGCTCGCTGGCGGTGATCAGCGTGCGCGTGGTGGAGGTCATTCCCGGCAAGACCACCATCGGTATCGAGATCCCCAACGAGGACCGCGAGATTGTGCGCCTGTCCGAGGTGCTGCAGACCCGCGAGTTCGACGAGGCGCAGTCAGCGGTGCCGCTGGCCCTGGGGCATGACATCGGCGGCAAGCCGGTGTTGGCCGATCTGGCCAAGATGCCGCACCTGCTGGTGGCCGGTACCACCGGCTCGGGTAAGTCGGTCGGGGTCAACGCGATGCTGCTGAGTATCCTGTTCAAGTCGCATCCCGAAGATGTACGACTGATCATGATCGACCCGAAGATGCTCGAACTGTCGATCTACGAGGGCATCCCGCATCTGCTGTGCCCGGTGGTCACTGACATGAAGGAGGCGTCCAATGCGCTGCGCTGGTGCGTGGCCGAGATGGAGCGCCGCTACAAGCTGATGGCGGCCATGGGCGTGCGCAACCTGGCCGGCTTCAACCGCAAGGTCAAGGACGGGCAGAAGGCCGGCGAGCCGCTGACCGACCCGTTGTTCCGCCGCGAGAGCGTGGATGATATCCCGCCGGAGCTGGAGACTCTGCCGGTGATCGTGGTGGTGATCGACGAATTCGCTGACATGATGATGATCGTCGGCAAGAAGGTCGAGGAGCTGATCGCCCGTATCGCGCAGAAGGCGCGGGCGGCCGGTATCCACCTGATCCTGGCGACCCAGCGGCCGTCGGTGGACGTGATCACTGGTCTGATCAAGGCCAATATTCCCACGCGGATCGCCTTCCAGGTGTCCAGCCGCATCGACTCGCGGACCATTCTCGACCAAGGTGGCGCCGAGCAGTTGCTCGGGCATGGTGACATGCTGTACATGCCGCCGGGCACCAGCCTGCCGGTGCGGGTGCATGGCGCCTTCGTCTCCGATGACGAGGTGCACCGCCTGGTGGACGAATGGAAGCTGCGCGGCGAGCCGGACTATATCCAGGACATTCTCGACGGTGCCGACGAGGGTGGCTCCGGCGGTTTTGACGGTGGCGGCATGGGCGGCGAGGGCGAGGAGGACGATCCGCTGTACGACGAGGCGGTGCGCTTCGTCACCGAGACCCGGCGTGCGTCCATATCCTCGGTGCAGCGCAAGCTCAAGGTTGGTTACAATCGCGCTGCGCGCATGATTGAATCGATGGAAATGGCCGGTGTCGTAACACCAGCAAACACCAACGGCTCGCGCGAGGTGATCGCGCCGCCTCCCGTACGAGACTAGACGCCCAAAATGATCAGCACCTTACTGCGTTCCAGTATTATCGCGCTGTGCCTGGTGGCCATGCCACTGGTGGCCAGCGCAGACGACCAGGCCCGCGCCGCCGAGCGGCTCAACGAGCTGTTGTCCCGGGCCAAGACCATGACCGGCGGTTTCTCGCAGATGACCCTCAGCGCCAATGGCGCCAACCTGCAGGAAACCACCGGCACCCTGGCACTCAAGCGCCCCGGCATGTTCCGCTGGCACACCGACCCGCCGCTGGAACAGTTGCTGGTGTCTGATGGCGAGCGTATCTGGCTGTACGATCCGGACCTGGAGCAGGTGACCATCCAGAAGATGGACAAGCGCCTGAGCCACACCCCGGCGCTGCTGCTGTCCGGCGACGTCAGCCAGCTGCAGGAGAACTTCAACATCGAGTGGAGCGAAGGCAGCAGCGTGGTCGACTTCACCCTGACCCCCAAGGAGGCCGACTCGATGTTCGACAACCTGCGGGTATCCTTCAGCGACGGGGTGATCAACGACATGCAGATGAGCGACCCGGTCGGCCAGCGCACCAACATCCTGTTCCGCAACGTGCAGCTGAACCAGACGCTGGATGACGCGCAATTCACCTTCGATGTGCCCGATGGAGTCGATGTCATCAGTGAGTGACATGGATCTGTTCGCCGCCCGCACACCGCCCCATCAGCCGCTGGCGGCGCGCATGCGCCCGGCCAGCCTGGATGAGTATGCCGGCCAGCAGCACCTGCTGGGGCCGGGGCGTCCGCTGCGGGTGGCGCTGGAGCAGGGCGCGCTGCATTCGATGATCTTCTGGGGACCGCCCGGGGTGGGCAAGACCACCCTGGCCAAGCTGCTGGCGACCCTGGCCGATGCGCATTTCGTGACCATTTCCGCGGTGCTGGCGGGGGTCAAGGACATTCGCCTGGCAGTGGATCAGGCGCGCCAGCACGCGGCGCAGAACGGCCGCCAGACCATCCTGTTCGTCGACGAAGTGCACAGGTTCAACAAGGCCCAGCAGGACGCTTTTCTGCCCTATGTCGAGGATGGCACCCTGTTGTTCATCGGCGCCACCACCGAGAACCCGTCCTTTGAACTGAACAACGCGCTGCTGTCCCGGGCCCGGATTTATGTGCTCAAGGCGCTGGATGAGCAGGCATTGGATGCCTTGCTGTCCCGTGCCCTGGCCGATGAGCAGCGCGGGCTGGGCCAGCACCAGCTGACGATCAGCGCTGAAGCACGGAGCATCCTGATCGGCGCCGCCGACGGCGATGCCCGCCGCCTGCTCAACCTGCTGGAGATCGCCGCCGACCTGGTGGCCGATGGCGGCAGCATCGATGTCGAGCTGGTCGGTGACCTGCTGAACGACAACCGCCGGCGCTTCGACAAGGGCGGCGAGGCCTTCTACGACCAGATATCGGCGCTGCACAAATCGGTGCGCGGCTCCGACCCGGACGCCTCGCTGTACTGGTACGCACGGATGATCGATGGCGGCTGCGACCCGTTGTACATCGCCCGCCGGGTGGTGCGCATGGCCAGCGAGGATATCGGCAATGCCGATCCGCGCGCGCTGACCCTGTGCCTCAATGCCTGGGACGTGCAGGAGCGCCTCGGCAGTCCGGAAGGGGAGCTGGCGGTGGCCCAGGCGATCGTCTACCTGGCCTGTGCGCCGAAGAGCAATGCGGTGTACATGGGCTACAAGATGGCGCTGCAGGATGTCGCCGGCCAGCCGTCGCTGGAGCCGCCGCTGCACCTGCGCAACGCACCGACCAAACTGATGAAGGAACTGGGCTACAGCCAGGGCTATCGCTACGCCCATGACGAGCCGGAGGCCTATGCCGCCGGGGAGGACTACTTCCCCGAGGAAATGCAGCCGCGCCGCTACTACCAGCCGGTCAATCGCGGGCTGGAGCTGAAGATCGGCCAGAAGCTGGAGTATCTGCGTGGCCTGGACGCCGCCAGCACCAGCAAGCGCCGCCCGGAGCAGCCATGATCGGCACGCTGCTGGCGATTGGCCTGGGTGGCGCGCTGGGCGCGCTGTCACGCTACGGCATGACCCTCGGCGTCGGACTGCTGTGGCCGGGCGCCTTTCCGTTGGCGACCTTCCTCATCAACCTGCTCGGATGCCTGGTGATAGGTATACTATACGGCGTGTGGCTGAACCGCCCGGAGCTGTCGCCATTGCTGCAACAGGGACTGACCGTCGGTTTCCTGGGTGCCTTCACCACATTTTCCACCTTCTCCCTGGACGCCTGGCGTCTGCTGGAGAATGACCAGGGCTTCATGGCCCTGGGCTATATCCTGCTCAGTGTGTGTCTCGGTCTGACCGCCACCTGGGCCGGCCTGATGCTGACGCGCTAGTCGCCAGGCTGTAACCCGTAACCAAAAGATGATGCCCCATGCTTGATCCAAAACTGGTCCGTAGCCAACCCCAATTGATTGCCGAACGCCTTGCCACCCGCGGTTTCGAGCTGGACGTCAGTCTGCTCGAAGCGCTGGAAGCCCGCCGCAAGTCCGTGCAGACCCGCACTGAAACCCTGCAGGCCGAGCGCAACAGTCGTTCCAAATCCATTGGCCAGGCCAAGGCGCGCGGCGAGGATATCCAGCCGCTGCTGGCGGATGTCGATCGCATGGGTGAGGAGCTGGCCGCGGCCAAGCAGGAGCTGGAGGCCATCCAGGCGGAGCTGGACGCCATTCTGCTGGCGATTCCCAACCTGCCGGACGACAGCGTGCCGGTCGGTGGCGGGGAAGACGACAATGTCGAGGTACGCCAGTGGGGTACCCCGCGCAGCTTCGATTTCGAAGTCCGCGATCATGTCGCCATCGGTGAGCTGCATGGCTACCTGGACTTCGAGACCGCCGCCAAGCTGTCCGGCGCGCGCTTTGCGCTGATGCGCGGGCCGATCGCCCGACTGCACCGGGCGCTGGCCCAGTTCATGCTCGACCTGCACGTCAATGAGCACGGCTATGAAGAGGTCTACACCCCGTACCTGGTCCAGGCCGAGGCGCTGCAGGGCACCGGCCAGCTACCCAAGTTCGAGGAGGATCTGTTCAAGATCAGCGCCGGCGAGGATCAGCGCGAGCTGTACCTGATACCGACCTCCGAGGTGTCGCTGACCAATATCGTCAGCCAGAGCATCCTTGATGCCGACAGCCTGCCGCTGAAGATGACCGCGCATACCCCGTGCTTTCGCAGCGAGGCCGGCTCGGCCGGGCGCGATACCCGCGGCATGATCCGCCAGCACCAGTTCGACAAGGTCGAGATGGTGCACATTGTCAGGGCGGATGACTCCATGCGTGCACTGGAAGAGCTCACTGGCCACGCCGAGGATGTGCTGCAACGCCTCGGCCTGCCGTACCGTGCCATGGCATTGTGCACCGGCGACATGGGCTTTGCCGCAGTCAAGACCTACGACCTGGAAGTGTGGATTCCCAGCCAGAACAAGTACCGCGAGATATCCTCCTGCTCCAGCTGCGGCGACTTCCAGGCACGGCGCATGCAGGCACGCTGGCGCAACCCGGAAACCGGCAAGCCGGAGTTGGTACATACCTTGAATGGTTCCGGCCTGGCGGTGGGTCGCACCCTGGTCGCTGTACTGGAGAATTACCAGCAGGCCGATGGCAGCGTGGTCGTGCCCGAGGTGCTGCGCAGCTATATGGGCGGGCTGGAACGTATCGGCTGAGGCAACTGATCGCGCCGGGGGAGGTGTTCTCATCAAGCATTCCCCTGTGCCTCCCCCCGCGCAGCCGTCATTGCGAGGAGCGCAGCGACGTGGCAATCCATGCACACTCTGCGTTGCCGGCCCGCGCTGGATTGCCGCGCCCTTCGGGCTCGCAATGACGATGTTTAACGCTGGCAGCTCATTTGGGAGAAGTGCATATGGATTTTCTGCCTCTGTTCCATCATCTGGATGGCCGGTTGGTATTGGTGGTTGGCGGTGGCGATGTCGCCCTGCGCAAGGCGCGTCTGCTCAGGGAGGCGGGGGCCGTGCTGCGGGTAGTGGCGCCGGAGATAGAATCGGCGCTGCGCGAACTGGTCGAGCAGGGCAGTGGTGAGTGTCATCTGCGGATCTACCAGGCTGACGACCTGGAAGGGGTCAACCTGGTCATCGCTGCCACCGACGACCAGGCCATCAATGCCCAGGTCTCTGCCGATGCCCAGGCGCGGCACCTGCCGGTCAACGCAGTGGATGCACCGCAACTGTGCACTGTGATCTTCCCGGCCATCGTCGATCGTTCGCCACTGATGGTGGCCATTTCCAGCGGTGGTCACGCACCGGTGCTGGCGCGCCTGACCCGCGCCCGCATCGAGACGCTGTTCCCGCACTCCTGGGGGCGGCTGGCCCAGCTGGCCCAGCGTTTTCGCGCCCAGGTCAAGGCGGCCTTTCCCGGTATCAATCAGCGCCGGGTGTTCTGGGAGGACGCCTTCCAGGGTGATATCGCCGAGCGGGTATTCGCCGGCCGCGAGGCCGAGGCCGAACAATTGCTGATCGAGCGTCTGCAACAGCAGCAGGGCCAGCGTTACCACGGCGAGGTCTACCTGGTCGGTGCCGGCCCCGGCGATCCGGACCTGCTGACCTTCCGCGCCCTGCGCCTGATGCAGCAGGCCGACGTGGTACTGCACGATCGGCTGGTGCCGGATGCGATCATCGACCTGTGCCGGCGCGACGCCGACCGCATCTATGTCGGCAAGGCGCGCGCCAATCACGCCGTGCCGCAGGAGCAGATCAACCAGCTGCTGGTGCGCCTGGCCCGTGAAGGCAAGCGGGTGCTGCGGCTCAAGGGTGGCGACCCGTTCATCTTCGGGCGCGGCGGGGAAGAGATCGAGGAGCTGGCGGCCAACGGCATTCCGTTCCAGGTGGTGCCGGGCATCACCGCGGCCAACGGCTGCTCGGCCTACGCCGGTATTCCCCTGACCCACCGTGATCATGCGCAAT
This sequence comes from Halopseudomonas xiamenensis, assembly GCF_014219065.1. GTDB lineage: Bacteria > Pseudomonadota > Gammaproteobacteria > Pseudomonadales > Pseudomonadaceae > Halopseudomonas > Halopseudomonas xiamenensis. Next base: position 22,048 of record NZ_JACLGO010000031.1, on the reverse strand, counting down.
CGGTGCGCTTCGTCACCGGGCATCTCAAGGACGGCACCACCAACCTGCCGTGGCAGGAGCTGGTGGTGCCGGGCCAGACCGTGGTGTTCTACATGGGGCTGGTCGGCTTGCCGGAAATCTGCTGGCGGCTGATCGAGTTCGGCCGTGATCCGGCCACCCCCATTGCACTGATCCAGCAGGGTACCACCGCGCGGCAGAAGGTGCTGACCGGAACCCTGCAGAGCATGCCGGGACTGGTCGAGCAGACCGAGATCAAGCCACCGACCCTGCTGATCGTCGGTGAAGTGGTCAGCCTGCGTGACAAGTTGAAATGGTTCGAAGCGAAGGACCAGGATTGATCCGGGGAGGCGGCATGGCTCGAAAGCTGGTAGTCAAGCGCGGTGGCAAGGTCGGGGCGCCACCCGGCACCCTGGTGCACATCGGCAAGCACAAACCGGCCAGTGCGGTTATCCGGCTGATAAGCTACGGTCCCGATGAGCTGCAGGAATGCGTCATCGATAACGTCAGCCAGTGGCAGCCGGAAACCGACGAGGGCCGCATTGGCTGGCTGAACGTGGATGGTGTGGCCGACACCTCGGTGGTACAGAGCCTGGGCGCGACCTTTGGGCTGCACCCGCTGGTCATGGAGGATATTCTCAACACCGACCAGCGCCCCAAGGTGGAGGACTACGAGGGCTATCTGTACATAGTGCTGCGCATGCTGCAGTTCGATCAGGGCCGCCAGCAGATCCATTCAGAACAGTTGAGCCTGGTGCTCGGGCCGGACTTCGTACTGTCGTTCCAGGAGCGCCCGGGGGATGTCTTCGAGGGAGTGCGCGAACGACTACGGGCTGGGCGGCGCATTCGTTTCATGCGCACCGATTACCTGGCCTACGCACTGCTGGATGCGGTGGTGGACCACTATTTCGAGATGCTGGAGTTCATCGGCGAGCAGGTCGAGGCGCTGGAGGACCAGCTGATCAGCGCCCCGGGACCGGATACCCTGGCGCGGATCCATCACTACAAACGCGAGATGTTGCTGCTGCGCAAGTCGATCTGGCCGCTGCGTGAACTGCTCAGCCGGCTGACCCGGGATGAAAGCCCGCTGATCTCCAACGAGACCCGGCTGTACCTGCGCGATGTGCATGACCACGCCATCCATGTCATGGACAGTATCGATACCATCCGCGAGCTGCTGGTCAGCATGCTCGACCTGTATCTGTCGAGCGTCAGTAAGCGCATGAACGAGATCATGAAGGTGCTGACCATCTTCGCCACGCTGTTCATGCCGCTGACCTTCATCGTCGGCGTGTACGGCATGAACTTCGATGTCATGCCCGAATTGCACTGGCGCTGGGGTTACCCCGCGGTGATGGCGGTGATGCTGTTGATCGTCATCGGTCTGCTGCTCTTCTTCCGCCGGCGTCGCTGGATCTGAGCACCCCGTCCAGGGCCTCGGCCAGCTTGCGGTCCAGGCCATAGGGGTCCGGGGTGAAGTACAGTTGTCCGTCCGTGTCTGCCTGGGCCGTCCAGTAGGTCAACAGCACCTGCGGTCCGTTGGCCACCCTGACTTCCCTGGTTCTGCCACTGGCCAGTTGCTGCTCGATCTGCTCGCGCTGCCGTGCATCCAGACTGTGGAACAGGTGGTCGGCCAGGTCCGTGGCCTGTTCTACCCGCACGCAGCCCGAACTGACATTGCGTACCGCACGGGCGAACAACGACTGGCTGGGCGTGTCGTGCAGGAACACGGAGAAGGGGTTGTCGAAGCGGAATACCATCTGTCCCAGGGGGTTGTCCGGCCCCGGCGGCTGGCGCAGCATCACCCCACGCGGGTTGCTCCAGTCGATATCCGCCGGATCCAGCCGATTGCCCTGCGGATCCAGCACCTGCAGGTCGCGCTCGGCGAAATAGGCCGGGTTGGAGCGGATCTGCGGCAACTTGTCCTCGCGCATGATGGTCGGTGGTATGGTCCAGCTGGGGTTGAGCGTGACCCGGTTGATCCGCGAGTCCAGCAGCGGTGTGGCCCGATTCGGGCTGCCTGACTGGACCCGTGATTGCCAGCGGATATCGTTGCCCTCATAGAGAACCGCGTTGCTGCCGGCGGAGTTGACCAGCAGGGCATGGTGATGGCGCCGGGCATCCAGCCAGCGCAGGCGCTCCAGATTGATCCGGACCTGCAGCAGCCGGTCGGCCGGGCTGATGTTCAGCGCGGCAACGGTTTGCCTGCCGACAAGACCGTCGGGCTGCAGGCCATGATCGGTCTGGAATGCGCGCACCGCCTGTTGCAGGGGCAGGTCGTAGCTCAGCGGCTGGGCCAGGACCGGTTCGGCGGAGGGCAGTAGCGGCTCGGTAAGCGGGCCGGCGCTGGCCAGCGGCTTGAGATAGCCACTGACCATCAGTCGCTGGGCCAGTTGCGCCAGCCGCGGGTCGTTGCTGCCGGGCTTGATCGTCGGACCATCGGCAAAGGCGGGCACCGCTGGCGGGTCATGGTCCATCGCCTGGTAGGCCTGGCGCAACTGGCGGTACAGCGGCAGGCCCGGGCGGGCGCTGTCGAACGCCTCCTGCATGTCCTGCAGGCCGATCACTCCCAGGCCGGCCACGCTTACCCGCACCGGCGGCAGCAGCGAGGTGGAGGTCCACACCGGTTCATGGCGCTGCTGGTCGAGCCGACCGCGACTCAGGTGCTCCAGTGCCTGCAGGTACAGCGCGCTCTGGCGCAGTTCCCGGCACAGTGCATCTTCCGCAGAGTCGCGTTCGGCGACATATTGCCGCGGGTTTAGCCCGTCATGCGCCAGATCCAGCAACTGCTCATGCAGATCGCGGGTGCGCTTGCTGTCCTTCCACAGCGGAGTGTAACCGTTGGCTTCGTACAACTGCTGCAGCGCCTCCTGGACAGGCATGCTGCGCAGCTCGGGCAGTGATGGACAGCGGGCGGCCGGATCATCGGCCAGTACCTCCTGGATCGGTGTCAAGGCTACGTTGACGGTGAATTCTGCCTTGGCGGGCGTGACAGCCCAGGCCAGGCAACTGACGAATAGCACTGTACATTTTTTGAGCAACAGGTAATCTCCCAACCACACTTTGGGGGCGCACTGTTCCATTCGGCCTTTCACGCAGTATAGGCAAAGCCGCGCGTGGTTTTTCAACGGGGCCGGATAGCGACCTGTTTTTCTACCTTTTTCTTGTTGGCTCATGACTTTTGAGCCGAGGGGTAACCGATGTTGAATTGTCTACGCCGTGCTGGCGTATTGACTGCCGTCTGTCTTGCGTTTGTGGCCGGTTCCGCCGGCGCCATCCAAACCGCCATCACCCATCCGTCTGCTCAACCCCAGCCGCAACAGCAGTTGGTCAGCAGCCTGGCAAGCCAGGCGCCCGACCTGAATCCGCAAGTGTTGCTGACCGCGATATCGGCGATGCAGTGCGCCATCAACAGCGGCGCCGAGCCGGCCAGCCGTCTGGCGGTGATCGACTTTTCCCTGCCATCCACCGAGCAGCGCCTGTGGATCTTCGATCTGCACAGCAAGAGCCTGGTGCTGCAGGACCTGGTGGCGCACGGCCAGGGCTCCGGTGACAATTTTGCCCGCCAGTTCTCCAATGTGGAGGGTAGCCATCAGTCCAGTATCGGCCTGTTCCGCACCCAGGAAAGCTACATGGGCAAGCACGGTTACTCGCTGCGCATGGATGGCCTGGAACCAGGCATCAACGACCTGGCGCGCCAGCGGGCGATCGTCATCCATCCGGCCGACTACGTGGACCCCAGCTGGATCGAGCGCCATGGCCGTATCGGCCGCAGCCACGGCTGCCCGGCGGTACGCCCGGAAGTCGCCAGCATGGTGGTCGATAGCCTCAAGGGCGGCCAGTTCATGTTTTCCTGGTACCCCGACGACCACTGGCTGGCTACTTCCTCCCTGATCAATTGCCCGTCCGGGGACGGCAGCAACATGCTGGCTTCGACCCGCTGAGCGATCCTCCGAACCGGCAACTGGATAATGGCCAGTTGCCGGCTGTCATCATATTGAAACCCCTTTTTCATAACCTGCAACACACCTTCGGTCCTCAGTGTGTTGCCCTCGATGAAGATATCCACCCGCTTGATGCTAGGCTCGTCGCTGCTGACGATCCTGGCTGTCGTCGTTTCCTCCGGGATCACCGGCTGGCTGGCCCTGGATCGCAGCACCGACGCTGTCGGGCGCAGCGTCGAGCAGCAATTCATGGCGGTGGCGGCCGGGCGCCAGGGTAGCGTCAACAGCTTGCTGCAGAGCCATCATGACCTGTTGCTGTCACTGGCCAACAACCGCATGACCCAGGAAGCGATCTACGGCTTCGTGCGTCCCTTCGTTTCCTATCGCTATGAAGTGACTCCACCGAAACTGGATGTGCTGCGCGACAGCATGACCGGCTGGTACGAGCAGCACTACCGACCGTTGTATGAACAGCGCACGCGCGGGCAGACGCCGCCGGTGGCCGAGTGGGTGGCGAATATCCGCCTGGAAGGGCTGCTGCTGCAACAGGCCTACATGGCCAACAATCCCAACCCGGTGGAGCAACTGGGCGCGATGATCGACCCTCAGGATGCGACCATCTACGGCCAGCAGCACCTGCGCTATCAGGAGAGCTTCGCCGAGGTGACCCAGCGCTACGGCTACCATGACCTGATGCTGGTGGATGCCGCCAGCCACGAGGTGATCTACAGCGTCAACAAGGGGCCGGTGTTCGCCACCTCGCTGAAGGACGGACCCTTTGCCCAGTCAGCGCTGGGTGAGCTGCTGGGGCGGATGGCCGCTGAACCCGGGGCAGGGCAGTTCAGCGTCTCGCGCTTCTCGCTGTTCGCCGGGCATTTCGATGAGCAGGTGGTGTTCTTTGGCGTGCCGGTGTACCACCCGGTGTACAGCCCCGAGACGCCGCTGGGTTATCTGGTCGCCCAACTGCCCGCCGAGCGCTTTACCGCGCTGATGAACGCCGATGGCAATTGGCGGGATATCGGCCTGGGTGCCAGCGGCGACGCCTATCTGGTGGCGCCGGATGGGCGCCTGATAACCGAGCCGCGCCCACTGCTGAGCGACCCCGCGCAGGCCATGCGGCAGCTCGATCTCGACACCCAGCAGGCCGCTGTGCAGGCCGCCATTCAGCGCTATCAGGCCCTGAGTGGCCGTTACATCTTCGATAGTCCGGTGGTGCGCAGTGCCGCAGCCGGTGAGTCGGGGCTGGGCCAGGAACTCAACCCCTTCGGTGAACGGGTGCTGATGAGCTGGCAGCCACTGCAGGTCGGCGATGCCACCTTTGCGCTGATCACCGAGCAGTCGCTGGAGGAGAGCTACGGTGCGGTTGCCGACATGCGCAGCGAGATCGTGCTGAGCATCGTACTGGCCGTGGTGATCATGGGCCTGTTGGCGGCGCTGGCTTCCTGGCTGTTGACGCGGATGGTGGCCAACCCGCTGGGCCGATTGTCCGATTCGATCATCGAGATCGTGCACCAGCGTGACATGACCCGCCGCATGCCGGATCGTGGCAATGACGAGATCGGCAGCATTTCCCTGGCGCTCAACCAGTTGTTCGAGACCTTCGCCGGGCTGATTGCACGCCTGCGCTCGACATCGGAGCAGACCGCCGATGCCGCTACGCGCAATGTCAGCACCAGCCAGGATTGCCGGGATGTGGCCCTGCACCAGCGCCAGGCACTGACCGAACTGGATAGCGAGTCCAATGCCCTGCAGGAGTCCATCGGCGAGGTCGCGCGGCTGGTCGGTGAATCCGCCGGCAAGGCGCGCCAGGCTGACCAGAGTGCGGAGCAGGGGCATGATTCGGTATCGCGCGTCAGCCGCATGATCCAGCAACTGGCCGGCGAGGTGACCAGTTCCTGTGACAGCATGCAGGAATTGCAGCAGGCCGCCGGTGATATCGTCTCGGTGCTGGATACCATCGAGGGGATTGCCGAGCAGACCAACCTGCTGGCCCTCAACGCGGCGATCGAGGCGGCCCGGGCCGGGGATCAGGGGCGCGGCTTCGCTGTGGTTGCCGATGAGGTCCGGCGCCTGTCGCGCAGTACCCAGGATGCCACCGGCCAGATCCAGGCGATGCTGGACCGGTTGCGCAGCACCGTCAGCGATGCCGCGCTGGGGCTGGCTCAGGAGCAGGAGACCGCCAGCCAGTGCCTGGAAGGAGCGGCGCAGGCCGAGCAACTGCTGGTGGCGATCCGTGACCAGGTGGCGGATATCACCCGGGCCAGCGGAGCGATCGACAGCGCCATCCTGGAAGAAAGCCAGCGCGCCCAGCGCATGGGGGAAAAGCTCGCCGGTATCCACGTGCAGGCGCAGAACACCGCCGAAGCCATGACCGAACTGACCGCCAATGCGCGAGCCCAGGAAGAGCTGGCCATCCAGGTGCAACAGGCGTCAGCGGAGTTCAAGGTGTGAGCGTAAAAAAGCGGTGAGACAACTATTGATTTTGTATTCTCTGCTGGATAGAGTGCTTTGTATTCTAAAAACAAGAGAAACCTTGCATGCTACCCACTGCCGAAGAGGCCGCCCAGGCCCTGCGTGACATAGCGCTGGTCAAGCACCGGGCTGCCGGCTTTCAGGACTACCAGGCCGAGTCAGGCCAGTTGATTCTCTGGGGCCTGGCCTATGTCGCCGGGTTCGTTCTCACCGCCTGCTTTCGCGACTACATCCTGCCGATATGGATTGCAGTGGTCCTCGTTGCGCTGACCATGGGTATCCGCCTGGCCCGGCGCTCGGGTGCCGGAGCCGAAGTGGCCTGGCGCTATATCGGGGTGATCGGCACCTTCCTGCTGTTCGGCCTGGCGCTGAATCTCGTTTTCTGGCCCCTCTCTCCCGAGCAGAGCGCCATGCTGGCACCGATGTTCCTGGCGGCGCTGTATCTGCTGCGCGGTATTCAGCTGCGCCCGCGCTATACCGTCATCGGCCTGGTGCTGGGTACGCTGTGCCTGGTCGGCTACCTGTTCCTGCTGCCGGTGTTCTGGGCCTGGATGGCGCTGGCCTGTGGCGGAACCCTGATTCTGTCGGGCCTCTGGCTCAGGAGCGGATAATGCAGACGCCCGACGAGATCATCCACCAGCCGGTACGGCTGAAAATCATGGCGGCACTCAACACCCTCGACGCCGGGCAGTGGCTCGAATTCGTTGCCCTGCGCTCCATCGTTCAGGCTACCGATGGCAATCTCGGTGCTCATCTGGCCACGCTGGAAAGCGCGGGATACGTGCTGTTGAAGAAGGATTTCGCGGCCCGCAAGCCGCGTACCCGCGCCTGCCTGAGCAGGGCGGGCCGCGAAGCCTTCCATCGGTATGTGATTGCCCTGCAGGCGATCCTCGCGCCGCAGAACCTTGACGCCGACGCCTGGGACAGCAAACGGGACAGAGGCGAATAGCCGACAGACACCTACGCATACAACAACAATAAGAAGGAAACCCTATGAAAATCGACATCCTCCCATCCTGGCTCGGCCGTTGTCAGGCGGCACTGCGTCTGTTGAGCCTGTTGGCGGTCCTGGCCGTCGGCGTGCTGGCCGGCGGGCTGGTGCTGGCCCAGAGCGACGCCGAATCACCGCCGACCGTGCAACAGCCGGGCACGATTGACAGCCCTGCGCTCATGAGCGAACCGGTGGGAGAGCGTTTCGGCGTACGCGAGATGTTCGTCCAGGCCGACCTGGTGGTGAAGTCGGTGATGATATTCCTGCTGTTCTGTTCACTGCTGACCTGGGCCATCCTGTTCGAGAAGCTGCTGACCTTCGCCGCCGCCAGACGCAGGAACAACCAGTTCCTGGAGCTGTTCCGTGCCGGCGATGCCGCTCACCTGGAGCAGCAGGCCAACCACAGCGCCATCGGCCGCATGTGGCTGGCCGCGCAGACCGAGTTGCGCCACTTCGGCCAGCACCGTGGCAGCCAGGCCAGCGCTGACCAGATCAACCGGCTGCTGCAGCGCATGGCGTTGACGGCGAGCATTGTCCAGGAACGGGATCTGGCTCGCCTGGGTGGCATGATGGGGGTGCTGGCGACCATAGGGGCGACCGCGCCTTTCATTGGCCTGTTCGGCACCGTGTGGGGCATTCTCAACAGTTTCGCCGGCATCGCGACGATGAAGAGCGCCAGTCTGGCGGTGGTCGCACCGGGGATCGCCGAAGCCCTGCTGGCCACGGCGCTGGGACTGTTCGCGGCGATTCCGGCGGTGATGATCTTCAACAAGTTCGCGCGGGACATCAACGGTTTCGTCGGGGCTCTCGACAACTTCTCCGCCGAGCTGCTGGCTTCGGTTTCCCGGCAACTGGACGAGGCGCACTGACATGGGCATCCAGCTGGATTCCGGGCCGACGGTCAAGCGGCACAATTATCAGCAGAACGCCGAGATCAATATCACCCCCTTCGTCGACGTGATACTGGTGCTGCTGATCATCTTCATGGTGGCCGCCCCGTTGGCAACGGTGGATGTACCGGTCGACCTGCCGAGCAATGCCTCGACACCCTCGGCGCCGCCGACCGAGCCGGTGTATATCAGCGTGCAGGCCGACGGCGGTATTTTCGTGCAGGAGCAGGCCGTACCGCTGGGACAACTCGCCAACCTGACGCATGGGGTGACTGCGGGTCAGCTGGAAACCCGACTGTTCCTGCGCGGGGACCAGGCGGTGGAATATGGCGCCCTGATGCGCGTGATGAATGTGCTGCAGAAAGCCGGCTACTCCCGTATCAGCCTGGTCGCCAGCGAAGAGCTGGAACTCTGATGAGTGCCGCCGATGAATACCGGCCATGGACCTGGCCGGTGCGCTTGCTGGTTATCGGTGCGTCGCTGGCATTGCACGCGGCGCTGGTGGCATGGTTGATGAGCAGTCGTTTCAGCCATCCGCCGGTGCAATTGCGCGAGCCGATTGCCGTCGAACTGGTCGAGCTGCCAGTGGAGCCGGAACCTGAGCCGATAATCGAACCGGAACCAGAACCGGAGCCTGAACCAGAAACCGAGCCGGAACCCGAGCCTGCGCCAAAGCCGGCTCCCCCCAGGCCGGTGCAACGAACAGCACCCGCGGCCGCCCCAGCACAGCCCGCGGGTCCGCCAGTGCATACCTTTGGTGCCAACCAGGACTGGGCGCCACCGCCAGCACCGCCGACGTCGACCCCGGCAGCCACGCGTGGCCGGCCAGTGCCCTCGGCCTATGCCGACACGGTGAAGAGCCGGGTAACGGCCAACCTGAAACGGCCGGAAGGTTCGGTATACAAGCCACCACCGGGATACAAGGGCGATCCGAACGACTTCAAGCGCCAGTGCTACATTCCCTACGAAATTACCGTGGATGCCACTGGCCGCATGCTGAGCTATGTCATCGATCGCTGCGGCGACGAGCTGCTGGATGCGGCCGCCGAGCAGGCTGTGCGTAGCGCCGGGCCATTTCCTCCACCGCCCAACCAGGGCGCGGAACAATACGTCATCTACGGCACAGCGATATTCATCAAATAACAACGATCCCGGAAAGGACAGAACACCATGCCGGTAAAACTACCTTGCTCTTCCGTTCTGCTGCTCAGCGCTGCGCTGCTTGCCGGCTGTGCAGCACCGGTGCCGCCCAAGCCACCGATCGACACCACGCCCAAGGCCCGCCAACCGCTTTTGCAGACACGCGCCAGTTTCGATTGCAGTGGCGCCTTGCCGGCGGTACATCGGCAGATCTGTGCCGATGATGCGCTGGCCCGACTGGACAAGGAGCTGGTAGCGCATCAGCATCGCCTGCAGCAGGAACTGGACCCCGTCGGCAGCCTGCTGCTGGCGGCCAATCACCGGCAGTGGCTGTTGAGTCGTGGCGAGCTGTGCAGCATCGCTGCTGAGCCCGATGCGCAATCCCAGGCCTGCCTGACGGGGCTCTATCGCAAGCGCAGCCGCGAGCTGGAGGGCTGGCGGATACCGCAGCCGGTCAGCAATACCGGTGCGCACGCGCTGTCCAGTTATGCCGAGTACCGTCTGGTGGACAATCGCGCCAGCGGGCTCTGCGAGCCATTGGAGCAGGAGCTGAACCGGGACCTGCGCAGCAACGGCGAACCCTCGCCGGCGCGCCTGTCCGGGGTCGGCCTGCTGGCGGGTAGCCACGCGGACGTGGCCAACGCCAGCGTGGACGGGCGGGAGGTAAGAGTCGAGCTGTACAACGCCGGCTTGTACGCCGGTTATCAGATCCGCGCCCGGGGCATGAGTATCGATGGCAAGCCGTTGCTGGATGACGCCACGCTGGCGCACTGGATTGCCGAGCAGCCGAACTATGGCGGACGCGCTCATGCCGCCTCGTCGCAGACCGGCGATTACGGTTCCATCGATGTTTTCCAGCGTGCCGGGCGCACTCATGTACTGGTCAACGAAACCTGGGGCTTCCATTCACCGGCGGCACGGGGTGAGTCGGCCTATGCCGGCCTTTATCAGTTGGCCGGCGCCACCCTGCAGCCGCTGTGCCTGTATCAGACCTACCTGACACCACCGCGTACCAATACCCTGGCCGGGCTTTCCGTCTATGCGCAGCTGCAGGCCGGACTCGAGGATATCGTCGGCCATCCCTTGCCCGGTATGGCGCAGCATGAGCGACGGGATGACTTCCAGGGTTGGAAGGAACAGCAATGGACACTGCTCAATCTACCGCTGTTGGGCGTTGATGCTCTGTCCCGCCACGGCCACGAAGCGGTATTGCGACAGCGTCATGATCGGGCACTGGAGGGGTTGTTCGACTGGTCCGAACGTAACCTGAACAACAAGCAGGCCTATCGCCGCCTGTTGCCGATGCTGCAACCAGCCCAACAGGAACTCCGGCAACTGTTCACCGGCCAGGGGCTGGATGACCGGGATGCTGATGTCGCTGCCGACCTGTTGCTGCATGCAACCTTGGCGCGAGCGGTGGAAAGCCTGGCTGCGCCGAGCCAGCCGGTGCAGCTGCCGAGTCCGCCCCCAGCCGCCTGGCAACCCCGCTACGCCATCGCTCCGGCGCCGGGGGACCTGGAGCGTGGGCGCCAGTTTGCCACCCTGCACAGCGTGCTGCTCAACAACGCCCCGGCCAATGTGGTGGCGGACTTCATCGCCTATGAATCCGCTAGCCGTGGCGAGCAATGGGGGCGTGGACCGGATGGCGACCCGGCCGCCGCCGCGGCGGTGATGCAGCCCGATAATCTGCAATTGTTGCTCGGGGCCGGTATCGATCCCGAGCAGCACAACCGCTGGGACAAGACCGCCTTGATGAGCGCGGCTGAGCACAACCAACCACGGAGTGTGGCCTTGCTCCTGCAACATGGTGCCAATGTGCACCGGCGTACCCGGCAGCAGATGGGTATGGGGATCGGCGGGCTGGAGCGCCGTGAGGCGGAGCAGGGCAGACAGACAGCGCTGCTGCTGGCTGCTGCACACGCCGGGGAGGAGACCCTGCAACTGCTACTGGAGGCCGGCGCCGCGCGCCAGGCCTGGGAGGGCTATGATCGCCAGGTATGCACCGCCCTGCAAGCCAACGCGGAGCTGGCGAGCGCCGAGCGGGAGCGCTTGCAGGGGCTATTGTGTGGCACCTATGCCGCATTGCCGGCGGCCGAACGCGAGCAGCTGGATGTACGCCGCGGCGATGTACTGCCGTACCGGCTCGACGGGGTGGAGTATCGCGTCAGCCTGCGGCAACGGCCTGCTTCTTCATTGTTCGGGCGGACATTGCAGAGCACGCCGGACAAGCTGGATCAGCAGGTGCGTAGCCTGGCGGTGAAGGTGGGGACCGCCGCCGTGCGCCGTGGTCATATGCAACTGACCGGCCCACTGACCCTGTACGCCCCGGACCTGGCCGCCAACTCGGCGACTGAGGTGCAACTGTATCTCGGCTATCCGGTTTCCAGCGGAGCCGGGCACGTGGCCGGCTACAGCGTGCTCAACCAGCCTGCCACGCAGATACTCAGCGTACGTTTCGACACCGAGCGCAACGACAGCGTCGGCACCTGGCGGGCCTTGACCGCCGCTGCGCGCGAGCAGGGACTGGTGCCGGCCAACCAGGGGTTCATCGTCGTGCATACCCGTGGCGGGCGGGCTACCGAGTACCAACTGGTGGTAACTGATCCTGCAGCGAATGGAGGCGCTGACTAACCCCTGCAGCCAACCGGCTGCTAGACTTGCGCTGTTGGCAATCGAGGATGACGGGCAGGGTGAGAACAGCTCTCTGGAAGGCGCTATGGTTGGTCTGGCTGGCAGTGGCCCTGGCAGGCTGTGCCAGCTCGTTGCCGGTGCAGGACCTGCCGCCAAGCTATGCGGTGCGCCCCGATCTGGATTCCGAGATCGGCCGCTATGTCCGTGACCATCAGCCGGAGGATAGCGCCGGGCTATCCGGCTTCACCCTGGTGCAGACCGGTACCGATGCCCTGGCCGCGCGCCTGGCGATGATCGACCGGGCCGAGCGCAGCCTGGACCTGCAGTATTACATCTACCGTGGCGACGTGACCGGCGGGCTGATTGCCGAGCGCCTGCTCAGTGCCGCCGACCGGGGCGTGCGGGTGCGCCTGCTGCTGGATGATATCGGCAGCGGCCTGCGCGACTTCGACGTGGCCACGCTGAATCACCATCCCAATATCGAGGTCAAGCTGTTCAATCCGGTTACCCTGCGCGGCAAGGTACTCAAGTATTTCAGCAAGATCGGCGAATTCGGTCGTATCAACTACCGCATGCACAACAAGCTGATGGCGGTCGACAGCCAGATGTTCATCACCGGTGGGCGCAATATCGGCGATGAGTATTTCTCCCTCAGCGTCATGGACTTCCAGGACATCGATATTCTCGGCATGGGCCGCATCACCCGGGAGGTGATGCGCAGTTTCGACGACTACTGGAATGCCAACGAGGCAGTGCCGGTGGAAAGCCTGTTCCGCCGCCCAGGCAAGCAGGCGGTGGTCAAGCTGCGCAAGCAGCTGAAGGCGCTCAGGCAGCGCCACAATGGTGGCACCTACCTGCAGGCGGTGGCCGACTCGCCCTTTACCCGGGCGCTGCACGACGACCGCATCGTCTGGCATTGGGGCGAGGCCGAGTGGCTGACCGACCCGCCGACCAAGGCCGACCCGGGACATGAGACCAACCAGGTGCCGATCCTGGCCCGCAAGCTGGTCCGCCATGCCCGTGACAGCGAACGCGAGCTGCTGCTGATGTCGGCGTATTTCATTCCCGGCTCGCGCGGCGAGGTGTTTCTGATCGACCTGGTAGAGCACGGGGTGGATGTCCGGGTGTTGACCAACTCGCTGGCCACCACCGACGTGCTTGCCGTGCACAGCGGCTACGCCAGCTACCGCAGACCACTGCTCAGGGGTGGCGTGCGACTCTGGGAGCTGCGCAGGCAGGCCACGCAGCAGGAGCGGACCAGCACCTTCCTCGGCGAATCCCAGGCCAGCCTGCACGCCAAGGCCTTCGTCTTCGATCGCGAGAAGGTATTCGTCGGCTCGGTCAATCTGGACCCACGCTCGATCGTGCTCAATACCGAGGCCGGGGTGCTGGTGCACCAGCCCGCCCTGGCGGAGTCGGTGGCCGAGCTGTTCCGTCACTGGACCTCAGAGGATTTCTCCTTCGAACTGGTGCTCGATGACAACGACCAGCTGCGTTGGCAGATCGACGGGCAAAGCTGGGACAGTGAGCCCGAGGCCAGCCGCTTCCGCCGTGGTGCGGCGTGGTTTCTCGGCTGGCTGCCGATAGAAGGGCAGCTGTAGCCAAACCCTGTGGGTTGCGATGAAGCGCTGGCAACCCCTAGGATGAACGAAACTTTTCTCACAGGTCACGCATGCTTCGAACCTCTCTGCTCTCCCTGGCCAGTCTGATCATGATTCTCAGCAGCATCTGGGCGTTGTTTGCCCTGTGGTTCCAGGCCCCGGGTGGCATATGGGGACGGATCGGCCTCGGCGGGCTGTGGTTGCTGTGTCTGGCCGGGCTGCTGTACTGGCTCTGGTCCAGCACAAGCTGGTGGTATGGGCTGCTGGGCTACCTTGCCCTGTTCGCCGTGCTGGGCTGGTGGTGGGCGAGTATCGAGCCGAGCAATCATCGGGACTGGGCTGACGACCTGGCACACATCAGTACCGGTGAGCTGGATGCCGACCAGGTCAGGCTGGACAATGTGCGCAACTTCGACTGGCGCAGCCAGGAGGATTACGATATCCGCTGGGAAAGCCGCGACTACGACCTGTCGCGCCTCAACTCGGTGGACATGATCACCTCCAACTGGGGGCTGGCGCCCATTTCCCATGTGCTGGTGTCCTTCGGCTTCGATGATGGTGAGCACCTGGTGTTCTCGGTGGAAATCCGCCGTGAACGGCATGAGACGTTCTCCGAGCTGGGCGGTTTCTTCAAGCAGTTCGAGCTGAGCATCATCGCCGCCGATGAGCGCGATATAGTGCGGGTGCGCAGCAACGTGCGCGGTGAGGAGCTGGGGCTGTACCGCATCAATCTCAGCCCCGACGATGCCCGTGAGCTGTTTCGCTCCTTCGTCCTGCAGTCCAACCAGTTGGCCGAACACCCGCGTTTCTACCATACGGTCACCGGCAACTGCACCACCATCGTGTTCTCGATGATGAAGCAGATCGTCAACGGCCTGCCGCTGGACTACCGGCTGCTGCTGACCGGCTATCTGCCGGCCTATGTCCATGAGGTCGGGGGCATGCAGCCGGACCTGTCGCTGGAGGAGTTGCAGCGCCGTGGCCGGATCACCCAGCGCGCGCTGGATGCCGGTGATGATGCGGATTTCTCGGCACTGATTCGCCAGGGTGTGCCGGGCTGGGAATGAGACCCGGTTGATCCTGCAGACGGGACGGCATATCTTTTGCTTCATATCGCCAGCCGCAATGGGCGGATTCAACCAGTGAGGTGAGAAGGTGAAGATCGGTATTTTGCAGTGTGATGACGTCAAACGCAGTTTGCAGGCCGCGTATGGCAACTATCCGCAGATGTTTTCCGAGCTGTTGCGCGAGCTGCTGCCGGACTGCGAGCTACCGGTCTATCGCGTGCTGGATGGGCAATTGCCCGCCGACGCCAGCGCCTGCGATGCCTGGCTGATCACCGGCAGCAAGTTCGGCGTGAACGATGATCTGCCCTGGATTGAAGCACTGTGCGAGTTCGTGCGCACCTTATGGGAGCAGAAAGTCCCGCTGATCGGGGTGTGTTTCGGGCACCAGTTGATGGCCCGCGCGCTCGGCGGTAGCGTGCGCCAGTCGGAGAAGGGCTGGGGTGTGGGCTTGTCGTTCAACCAGGTGATCGAGCGCAAGTCCTGGATGCAACCCTTCCAGGAGCACCTGGATCTGCTGGTCAGTCATCAGGACCAGGTGGTGATCCTGCCGCCCCAGGCCGAGGTACTGGCCAGCAGCGAGTTCTGCCCCTATTACCTGATCCAGTATGGCGACTGCTTCCTCAGCGTGCAGGGCCATCCGGAGTTCTGCAAGGACTATTGCCGGGACCTGATGACCCTGCGCGAGCTGACCTTGCCACCGGCGCGCCTGCGCGCCGGCATGGCCTCGCTCAGCGCCGAGGCGGATAGTGCATTGATGATGCGCTGGATCGTCAGCTTCCTGCAGCAGGCATTGCCGGGCAGGTGAGGGCGGACGTCAGCGCCTGACCACATCGCCCTGGAAGAACATCTCCAGGCGCAAGGTAACTCCCCAGCGCGGATCGAAGTTGGTGTCGCGATGGAAATGCAGCTCCGGGATCAGATCGGCGTAGAGGATGTTGCGGTGCAGGTTGCGGCGATACAACGTCTGCAGATAGTAGTCGTTGATCCGTGGGTTGGAGGCGCTGTTGCCCACCACCACCGCGGCGTAGCGGATGACGCTGCGCCGTCCGAGCACCTGATGCACGGCGGCGGTCTCGGAAAACTCCAGGGTGTCTTCCTCTTCCTGCCACTGCACGTTGGTGACGAAACGCAGGTGGCGCACATCGTCCAGCGGCCGGCCGAAATCCCAGCGGGTGCGGGCGAAGTAGCCGTCGCTGTTGAACCATGACACCCGGTTCTCCGAAGCCAGTTGCCAGGGGCCATCGCCGAGCTGCCAAAGACGTTCGGCGTCGAAGCGCAGGTAGGGGTCGAGCGGCAGGCGGAACTTGACCCCGGCACCGAACTTGGTATCCCAGTTGCGCGCCCAGTCCTTGCCGCTGAGCCGGCTCAGGCCGATGACGGTATTACCCGGGTCCCGATCATCGTTGCGCAGCCGTTGCGAGCCCTGCTCGGCCAGGGTGCCCTGAGTCTCTTCCGGGTCGCTTTCGATGATCAGTCGCAGCCGTTCCTCGGTGGTCGGCAGGTCCAGCTTGAAACGGATGCCCGGATCGGCACTGAAGCCTTCGCCTTCCTCCCACTGGAACTCCTGGCTGAGGCGGATATAGGACTTGTTGCTGGTGTTGAGGTGGTCATCGGTACCGAAGAAGCCATCGATATTACGCGAGGTGTTGCTGACCCAACGTGAGACCCGATCGTGCAGCGGCGTGATGCGATCGATGGTCCACTGCGGCAGGTCGCTGTCGTCCGTCGCCTCCTGTGCCTGGATGTGGAATGCCGCCACCAGCAGGATCACCGCCATTCCTTTGTTCATCATTGTTTTTCTCCTGTACCCTTGCCCGCAGTATAGCCAGCAAAGCGCAGCGGAGGAGAAGGGGGAGTGATCAGATTGTCAGCAGCGGTCGAACTGGATGAAAACGACCTGGAGTTCACGGCCATCCGCGCCCAGGGAGCCGGTGGCCAGAACGTCAACAAGGTGTCCAGCGCCATCCATCTGCGCTTCGATATCCGGGCTTCGAGTCTTCCCGATTTCTACAAGGAGCGGCTGTTGCAGTTCAAGGATCAGCGCATCAGCAAGGAAGGGATAGTGGTGATCAAGGCACAGCAGTATCGGACCCAGGAAAAGAACCGGGAAGACGCCATCGAGCGTCTGGTGCAACTGATCCAGGCGGCCACGGTGGTCGAAAAAACACGCCGCCCGACCAAGGCGACCAGGAGTTCGCAGAAGCGGCGTATGGACAGCAAGACCCAGCGCGGCAAGATCAAGGCCCTGCGCGGCCGGGTCGAGGACTGAGCCAGGTCATTCCTGATTGGCTTGCCTGATACGTTCCAGACGTTCTTCCTCCTCAGCCTGGGCAGCCTTGATTTCGGCCACCACCGAGTCCACGTCTGCGGCCTCGTCGCTTTCGGCGAACTGTCCCGTGAGAGGGGTGTCCGGGGTCAGCTTGCCCTCCTCATAAAGTGCCCACATCTCCTTGGCGTAGCCTGTGCCCAATAGCTCGGGAGCGTACTGGCCATAGTAGAGCGACATATTGGCGACGTCCCGCTGCAGCATGGAGAAGGCGTTGTTGTTGGCAGCGGCATCCACCGCCTGGGGCAGGTCGATGATGACCGGACCGTGCTCATCGACCAGTACGTTGAACTCGGACAGGTCCCCGTGTACGAGTCCTTCGCAGAGCATGCGCTTGACGAACTCCATGACCAGCGCGTGATGCTCGACGGCCCGCTCCGCGGACATGACGACATCATTCAGACGCGGTGCTACCAGACCTTGCTCGTCGGTGACCAGCTCCATCAACAACACACCATCAAAACAACCGTAGGGCACCGGCACGCGGACCCCGGCGGCAGCGAGCCGGAAGAGAGCATCCACCTCGGCGTTCTGCCAGGTACTTTCCTGCTGCTCACGGCCGAACCTGGAACCCTTCGCCATGGCGCGTGCCCGGCGGGTGTTGCGTACCTTGCGGCCTTCCTGATAAAGCGCTGCCTGTTTGAAGCTGCGCTTGTCTGCCTCCTTGTAGACCTTGGCGCAGCGGATCGCATCACCACAGCGCACAACGTATACGGCAGCTTCCTTGCCGCTCATCAATGGGCGGATGACTTCATCGACGAGTCCATCATCGACCAGGGGTTGTATTCGTCGGGGTATTTTCATAGCGCTCTTATACCCTGATCGGCGGCTTTTATCAGCCCCGAGTTGTCGTTTCGCACCGGCTGCCTGTCATTGCAGTCAATCAACCAGCGCTGCATTGACCAGGGCGCGCAGTTCCTGGCGGACCGGGTAACTGGAGGAGGGTATCAACTGGGTCATGAAGATCACGATCAGGTCTTCCACCGGATCGATGAAGAAGGTCGTTCCCGCCATGCCGCCCCAGCCGTATTCCCCCGGCGACCCGATGGCCTGGGACTTGGCTATGTCGGTCTTCACCGCAAAACCCAGCCCGAAACCCGAGCCCTCGTAGGGCGTCTCGCTGAAGCCGCCGGTGGATACCGAGGGTAGGTCGGTATTGCCCGGCAGATGATTGAGGCGCATGAACTCCAGGGTCTTGCGGCCGATGATGCGCGCACCATCCAGCTCGCCACCATTGGCCAGAGCCTGGGCGAAGCGGTAGTAGTCACCGATACTCGAGACCAGCCCGCCGCCGCCTGACAGATAGCCATGGCGCCGGGAGAAATGCGACGCCTGTGGATCATCCTGCAGCTCGAAGGCATCGCCGGGCTGGTACTGGTAGCAGGCGGCGAAGCGCGACAGCTTGCTGGCTGGCACGGTAAAGAAGGTGTCCTCCATGCCCAGCGGCCGAAACACATGCGTGGCGAAATAGTCATCCAGCGGCTTGCCGGACAGCAGTTGGACCAGATAGCCACACACATCCGTCGCCAGGGAGTAGTTCCAGGCGCTGCCGGGGGAAAACTCCAGGGGCAGGCGGGACAGTTCGTCGATCAGGCTTTCCAGCGTCAGGCCCGAATGACCGTCCAGCTTGAGCTGCCGGTAGGCGGCATCCACATTGGTCCTGCAGGAGAAGCCATAGCTCAGGCCAGCCTGGTGGGTCAGCAGGTCGCGAATGGTCATGGCCCGCGCCGCCGGCGTGGTAACGAACTGCGGATAGACGCCGGACTTGTATACCTGCAGGTTGCGCCAGGACGGGATGTACTTGTGGACCGGGTCATCGAGCAGGAAACGCCCCTGCTCATACAGTTGCATCAGGGCAATGGAGGTGACCGGCTTGGTCATCGAGTAGATACGGAACAGGGTGTCCAGCGCGGCGGGATGGGCACGTTCCACATCCATCAGCCCCTGGGCCCGCTGCCACACCACCTGACCGTGACGGGCCACCAGGGTGACGGCGCAGGGCAACTTGCCGGGGGCGAGATAGTTGCTTTCCATATGATCGGCGATGCGGTTGAGGCGCTGCAGATCCATGCCGGCGATAGTGGGGGAGTCAGACATCAGGGTCTCCGAGGCTCATGAAGCGGAACAGGTATGCGGATAGTAACGCGAAAGCAGCAGAACCGCCGTTACGCGCCGTTAAAAATTTCTCCGGATTTTTTTATCCGCCTACTTGTGGAAGGGACCACAACAGGCGTAAAAATCTTCCGCAGAAACCGAATGAGGATTGCCATGCGATGAGCGAGTTTTCACCCTGCCTGGACTGCGGTGCATGCTGTTCCACCTTCAGGGTTTCCTTCTATTGGGGGGAGAGTGACAGTGCGCCCGGTGGAATGGTGCCCGACCGCCTGATTGAGCAGGTAACGCCACACCTGAGCTGCATGCAGGGCACCAATCAGCCCCAGCCACGTTGTGTTGCACTGATGGGCGAGGTGGGTGATGCAGTGCGCTGCAGCATCTACGAAAAACGCTCCAGCACCTGCCGCGAGTTTCCCTACCATGGCGAAAACGGCCAGGCCAGCCCCGAGTGCCAGCGCGCCAGGGCCTTGCACGGCCTGCCGCCGTTGCCATCGAATCCGCAAGGGCCGGGGCAGGAACCGCCCGTCGCGGCCTGACGCGAAAGTGCCATATCATCTGGCTGGCCTGGCGGCCAGCTATCGCGGCGAGGCGCCGCTCCTACAGCGCGGTGCTAGTCTTTGGTGGGAGCAGCGCCTCGCCGCGATAGCGGAATAACAGACAAACACCAAAAATGGCCGGGAGCCATTTTTGACGCCACGCAGTGGCGGCCCGAAGGGTGGCCGCCAGGGACGGCAGGCCACAAAAAAGCCCCGACAGATCACTCTGCCGGGGCTTTTCGGTTGCGCAGCGCGCCGAACTTACATATTGGGATAGTTCGGTCCGCCAGTCCCTTCCGGCGCTACCCAGTTGATGTTCTGGGCAGGGTCCTTGATGTCGCAGGTCTTGCAGTGCACGCAGTTCTGCGCGTTGATCTGGAAGCGCTTGCTGCCGTCATCGTTGCTCACTACCTCGTACACACCAGCCGGGCAGTAACGCTGGGCTGGCTCGTCGTACAGCGGCAGGTTCTGCTCGATCGGAATGCTCGGGTCCTTCAGCTGCAGGTGAACCGGCTGGTCTTCCTCATGGTTGGTATTGGACAGGAATACCGAGGACAGCTTGTCGAAGCTGAGCACGCCATCGGGCTTCGGATAGGCGATCTTCGGTGCCTCGGAAGCTTTCTTCAGCTGCGCATGATCCGGCTTGGTGTCGTGCAGGGTGAGCGGAATCTTGCCGCCAAACCAGTTCTGGTCGACATAGTTGAACGCACCGCCGAGCAGAGCGCCGAACTTGTGGATGGCCGGGCCGAAGTTACGCGAACGGAACAGCTCGTCATACAGCCAGCTGGACTTGAAGCTGTCCACATAACCGGTCAGCTCGTCGCCACCTTCACGGCCGGCCTTCAGGGCCTCGACGACCGCATCGGCGGCCAGCATGCCGGACTTCATGGCAGTGTGGCTGCCCTTGATCTTGGCGAAGTTCAGCGTACCCAGGTCGCAACCGATCAGCGCGCCGCCGGGGAAGACCATTTTCGGCAGCGAGTTCAGGCCACCCTTGCAGATGGCGCGTGCGCCGTAGGAAACACGCTTGCCGCCTTCCAGGTACTGCTTGATCACCGGGTGATGCTTGTAGCGCTGGAATTCGTCGAACGGTGACAGATGCGGGTTGCTGTAGGACAGGTCGATGATCAGACCCACTACCACCTGGTTGTTCTCGATGTGATAGAGGAAGGAACCACCGGTATTCTGGTTGCCGGTGATATCCAGCGGCCAGCCGGCGGTGTGCACCACCAGGCCTTGCTCATGCTTGGCCGGATCGATATCCCAGATTTCCTTGATGCCGATACCATAATGCTGGGCGTCAGCTTCGGAGGCCAGGTCATAGCGCTTGATCAGCTGCTTGCCGATGTGCCCACGGCAGCCTTCGGCGAACAGGGTGTACTTGGCGCGCAGCTCCATGCCAGGGGTATAGAAGCCTTCCTTCGGGTTGCCTTCACGATCGACACCCAGGTCGCCGGTCAGGATGCCGCGGACCACGCCGTTCTCATCGATCAGCGCTTCCTGGGCAGCGAAGCCGGGGTAGACTTCCACGCCCAGGTTCTCCGCCTGCTGGGCCAGCCAGCGGCACAGGTTGCCCAGGGAGATGATGTAGTTGCCTTCGTTGTGCATGGTTTTCGGCACGAACA
The DNA here is from genome assembly GCF_014219065.1 of Halopseudomonas xiamenensis. Taxonomy (GTDB): domain Bacteria; phylum Pseudomonadota; class Gammaproteobacteria; order Pseudomonadales; family Pseudomonadaceae; genus Halopseudomonas; species Halopseudomonas xiamenensis. The sequence goes on along the minus strand of NZ_JACLGO010000031.1, from coordinate 713 downwards.
TGTCAGGCAGCTTGGTGGATTTTTCTTCGCTGGTCAGCATATAGATGTCGTCACGCTTGACCGGCGTGTTCAGCGGAGCGCCAAGCTCTTTCCAGTCGGGAAACAGCTCCTCCAGGGCGCGGGGCTCGAACACCGCACCGGACAGAATGTGGGCACCGACTTCGGAGCCTTTTTCCACGACACAGACGCTGATCTCCTGACCGGCGTCGGCTGCTTGCTGTTTGATGCGGCAGGCGGCGGACAGGCCGGCTGGGCCTGCCCCCACGATGACGACATCAAACTCCATGAATTCGCGTTCCACTGTTTTTATCTCCACTCTCAGGCTGTATCGAAAATCGCTTTATCTTGAGATCTTCCGTGAATGCATAGCGGCGCATTATATCAATCGCTTCTCTGCAAACCAGTGTAAAGATGTAAAGTTGCCATTTTTTCAATACGACTTTTGCTGCATGGCTATTGACCCACCAGTACAGCCTCGGCATGATAAGGGGCTTTACGAAAAGCGCACTTTGGTCTTTTTGTGACTATAGGTGATTGTGCGGTCACTTTTCAAGACAGGCTTCGCCTGCAGTTACGCGACAACTACGCGACAAGAATGAGGTAACCATGAAGGTATTAGTAGCGGTTAAGCGAGTCGTTGACTACAACGTCAAGGTTCGCGTCAAGGCGGACAACAGCGGTGTCGACCTCGCCAACGTCAAGATGTCCATGAA
>NZ_JACLGO010000030.1 GCF_014219065.1 Halopseudomonas xiamenensis | reverse complement strand
TCAAGAGGTCGATCCTGTTTCACTATGGTGGACTATGCATGGCACCTAACCCATACGAATAAGTGAAGAGCCATAAATAACCAGCCTCTTTATAAAAGTATTTCAGAGTCTGCGGTGGGTTTTGTATTGAAATATTTCGATTCAGCTGCATCGATGAATGAGTACGTTTTGGTGTGGGATAGGCTGCGAAGATAACATGTTGGCTTGACAGAGGTGCTGTAAAGTATCACGCCGCGAAAGAAGTTGGCCGTAGTGGTCTGACTCTACTTATGAGCCCCGTTAAAAATGGGGGATTACCTTAGGAGGTGTTATGGGGCAGGAGAGTATGGTCTCTGTTATTATGCCTAATTATAATGGGGGAGAATATATTGGAGCGGCTATCCAGTCTGTACTTTCCCAGACATACGCCGATCTCGAGCTTATCGTGGTTGATGATGGTTCGACAGACAAGTCTCTACAGGAGGTTGAGAGGATCAAACAGCAGGACTCACGTGTAAAGCTGATAAGAATGCCCGGGAACTCTGGAGCGGCAAAAAGCAGAAATGCAGCTATATTGGAGTCAGTGGGTCGCTTTATTGCTTTTCTTGATTGTGATGATCTTTGGTATGAACAGAAGCTGGAAGTGCAATTGGCTGAAATGATTGCTGCAGGCAGTGCCATCAGTTGCACTGCTGTAGATGTTATAGACTCTCATGGAGGTAAGGTTGGTGCTCGTAAGGTGCCGGAAGTCATTAGCTATTCCACCTTGCTGCGTAAGACTCCGATCGTGACTTCTTCGGTTATTTTTGATACTGATCAGGTAGGTCGGGTATTGATGCCTGATATTATTAGGCGGCAAGATTTGGCTATGTGGTTAAAGATAATAAGAATGAATGGGGTGGCGTGTGGTATCGATAAGTGTTTGGGCGCTTATCGAGTTCACTCCTATTCGCTGTCCAGAAATAAAGTGGTCTCCGCTAAATATACTTGGAAAGTTATCAGGGAAGTGGAAAATTTATCTCTGATTAAGTCTGCGTATTATTTCTCTTTCTATGCTGTCGGTGGCTTGCTTGGACGGTTGCGGGGCGTTAACTAATGCTTTCATGCAGTCGATTTTCTTTTGTTGCTTTTCGGTTGTTTGAGTGTTTTCTTGGTGTTTTGCGTGGCTTATTCTGATGAATAATAAAATTCTTGTTACTGGCGCTTCTGGATTTATTGGGCGTTATTATATGAGCCTTTTGGAAGACAAGCCGGTAAAAATTATCGCTGCCTCTCGAACCAGACCTGAGTACGTTCCAACTAATGGCACTTGGCTGGCCTCACCTGAGCTGGCAGAAGGCTCTTGTTGGCAAGCGCATTTGGATGGAGTGCAAACGCTGGTGCATTTGGCTGGTCGAGCCCATGTGGTGAGAGAGCCGTCGGTGAACGCCGTAGATGAATTTAGAAAGATAAACACGGAAGGAACCGTTGAACTGGCTAAGCAAGCACTGAAAGCTGGAGTTCAGCGTTTTATTTTTGTTTCTTCCATTGGGGTTCATGGTATAGAAACGCGTGTGCCATTGAAACCTGGCTCTCCTGTGGCCCCGTTGGATGACTATGCAGTATCAAAGCAGGAGGCTGAAAAGCTGTTGCGTGATGTTTTTTTTGACTCGAATGTTGAATTAGTCATCGTTCGGCCTCCAATGGTTTACGGCATAGATGCCCCAGGGAATTTTCGCCGCCTATTAGATATGGTCACTAAAGGTGTGCCGCTGCCATTTGGTTTAGTTCAGAATAGACGCAGTTTGGTATCTGTGCATAACCTATCTGAAATACTTTGGCGAGCGGCCAGCTACCCTCTGCCATCATGTTGCATCATTCTTCCTTGTGATGGGGAAGTGGTGAGTACTGCAGAAATAATAAGGGGGATGGCTAAAGCGTTGGGGGTATCCCCCCGATTACTGCCGGTTCCTGTTGCCTTGATGTATGCTGCGGCGACCCTCTTGGGACGAAGGCGGACGGCAGTCAAGGTCTTGGGCGACTTTGAGATCGACCCGCAGCCTCTATATGAGTTGTTGGGCTGGAGGGGTAAAGCAAATTTTGTGGATGAGCTAAAAAGGGGTGTGGTTCGTAGCGTCTTGAAATGACGCAGAGTTTGTGTGCTGATCGGCGAAATCCCTGCAACAGTTGTCCGCGACGTTCAGGCGCGGCGATCTTCTTGAGTTTCTGGATGATGGTTTTCGCGCCGCTGCTTCTACCTTTCTGAATGAGTAATCGCATGTCTTTGTGGATTTTGTTGCCCGGTGTTTTTGGTGTTGCTTTGCTGTTGACCTGGATGTTACGCCGTTATGCCTTGTCTCGCAGCCTGATGGACATACCTAATGCGCGTAGTTCACATTCAGTCCCTACGCCTCGGGGCGGTGGTGTGGCTATTGTCCTGGCCTATCTGGCTGTGCTGCCGCTGGTGGGGTATCAGGGTTGGTTGAGTTGGCCATTGGTCGTCGGGCTGATGGGGACAGGGGCTTTGGTAGCGGTGATCGGCTTTCTGGATGACCACGGCCATATCGCGGCGCGCTGGCGGTTGCTGGCTCATTTCGTGGCGGCTGCCTGGTTGCTGGCCTGGTTGCCGGCGCTGCCTCGATTGGCGCTGCTGGGCACCAGCTTTGATCTGGGGCTGATCGGTTATGTATTGGCTGCGGTAATGCTGGTATGGCTGTTGAACCTTTATAACTTCATGGATGGTATTGACGGTATTGCCAGCGTAGAGGCGATTACTGTTTGTGTGGGCGGTGCTTTGCTGTATGCACTGGTTGGGATACCCATGTTAGCTACTGCGCCTTTACTTCTTGGAGCAGCTGTAGCCGGGTTTCTGGTATGGAACTTCCCTCCTGCGAAGATCTTCATGGGAGATGCGGGCAGTGGTTTTCTAGGCGTAGTGCTTGGTGGGCTGGCGTTACAAGCAGCCTGGGTTGCACCGCAGTTACTATGGGCCTGGTTGATTCTGCTGGGTGTATTTGTGCTGGATGCCACCTTCACCCTGCTGCGCCGGCTGCTGCGCGGGGACAAGGTATATGAGGCGCATCGCAGCCATGCTTACCAGTATGCATCGCGCGAGTACGGCGCACATTTGCCGGTTACGCTGGCGGTGCTGGCGATCAACGTGCTTTGGTTGCTGCCCTGGGCTTGTGTGGTAGCGCTGGGTTATATCGATGGGCTGTTGGCCTTGTTGATTGCCTATCTGCCGTTGGCTGTGTTGGCGGTGAGATTCCGCGCCGGGCGGTTGGAAAGCACATGAGCGTAGCGCAGGTGCGCTACACACCCAGGTGATGCGGTCGGCCAGGCGCTATCGTACAAGGGGTTAGAGAGATGAAGACATTATTGATTCTGGGTGCCGGCGGGCATGGTAAGTCGGTTGCCGAGGCGGCGTTGCTCAGGGGAGAGTGGGAGTCTGTTCTTTTTCTTGATGATGCCTGGCCGCAGGTGACCGAAGCCTTGGGTTGTAAAGTGGTGGGCAAGGTGGCGGATATCGGTACTGTGGCTGGCCGTTGCCAGGGCGCTATTGCTGCTGTGGGGAATAATGCGGTTCGTGAGCAGTGGATTGCTCTGATTGAGCAAAGCGGTATTGAGCTGGTTTCTGTCGTGCATCCCAAGGCCTGGATCAGTCCTGCCGCCAGAGTGGGTGTAGGGAGTGCGGTGATGGCCGGTGCGGTGGTGGGTACGGTTTCCGAGGTGGGTAAGGGTGTGATTGTCAATGCCAATGCCACCGTGGACCATGATGTGCAGATGGGGGATCTGTCGCATATTGGTGTAGGGGTGCAGCTTGCCGGCGGAGTGAAAATTGGTGCGCGTGCCTGGCTGCAGGCAGGGGCGTGCTGTGGTTACAACGTAGAAGTCGCCGAGGGAGAGCTGATTCTTCCTGGGGCTGCTTTATATGAGAAGAGGTGATGCTTGAAAGTTCTAGTAACGGGTGCGGCGGGTTTCATCGGCTTTCATGTTTCCAGACAATTGCTGGAGCAGGGCCATAGCGTTGTCGGTTTGGATAACCTCAACGATTACTACGAGGTGTCACTCAAGGAGGATCGGCTGAAGGAGCTGGCACCTTATGAGCATTTTCGTTTTGTGAAGATGGATCTGGCTGACCGTGATGCGGTGGCCCGACTGTTTGCTGAGGAGGGCTTCAACCGGGTGGTGAACCTGGCAGCGCAGGCGGGTGTGCGCTATTCACTGGAAAATCCTCATGCTTATGTCGACAGTAATCTGGTTGGCTTCGTGAACATTCTGGAGGGGTGCCGTCAGAACAAGGTGGAGCATCTGGTGTACGCTTCGTCCAGTTCTGTGTATGGGGCTAACGAGACCATGCCGTTCAGCGAGCAGGACAATGTTGACCATCCTGTGTCCCTGTACGCGGCCACCAAGAAGGCCAATGAGCTGATGGCGCATACCTATAGCCATCTGTATGGGGTGCCTACTACCGGACTGCGTTTCTTTACCGTATATGGCCCCTGGGGGCGGCCGGATATGTCGCCCATTCTGTTTGCCAATGCGATCACGCAGGGCAAGCCACTGAAAGTATTCAACTTCGGCCAGCATCGCCGCGACTTTACCTATATCGACGATATCGTGAATGGCGTCCTGTTGTCCCTGGCGCGTATTCCTGAAGGTAACCCCGAGTGGTCGGGGCTGAAGCCTGACCCATCCAGTAGCCGGGCTCCCTGGAAGGTCTACAACATCGGTAACAGTCAGCCGGTAGAGTTGCTGCATTACATCGAAGTGATCGAGAAGGCGCTGGGTAAGACTACCGAGAAGGAGCTGCTGCCGCTGCAGCCGGGGGATGTCGAGCATACCTATGCGGATGTTACTTCTTTACAGCGGGATACGGGTTATCAGCCGCGCTTTTCCATTGAGGAAGGGGTGGAAGAATTTATTCGCTGGTACCGGGATTATTATCGGGCCTGAGTCACTGTCCGGACCTCTCTTGTTCAAATATCTGGAATATTATCAATCATGAAAATTGCCGTAGTAGGTACAGGTTACGTAGGGCTTTCCAATGCCGTTTTGCTCAGTCAGCACCATGAAGTGGTGGCGTTGGATATCATGCCTGAGAAGGTCGCTCTGCTGAATGATAGGGTCTCGCCTATCGAAGACACGGAAATCTCTGACTTTCTGAAGAACAAGCCGCTGAATTTCACTGCGACTCTGGACAAGCAGGAGGCGCTGAACGGTGCTGAGTTCGTCATCATCGCTACGCCTACCGACTATGATCCGCAGAGTAATTATTTCAATACCAGCAGTGTTGAGGCGGTCATTGCGGATGTGTTGGCGATCAATCCGGGTGCGGTGATGGTCATCAAGTCTACTGTTCCGGTGGGCTATACGCAGGCGATCAAGGAAAAGTTCAATACCGGCAACATCCTCTTTTCGCCGGAATTCCTGCGTGAAGGCAAGGCGTTGTATGACAACCTGTACCCGTCGCGCATCATTGTTGGTGAGCGTAGTGAGCGGGCCGAGGTGTTTGCCGGACTGCTACGGCAGGGCGCGATCAAGCAGGATGTGTCGGTGCTGTTCACGGACTCGACCGAGGCTGAGGCGATCAAGCTGTTCTCCAATACCTATCTGGCCATGCGTGTGGCTTACTTCAATGAACTGGATAGCTATGCCCAAGTGCATGGGTTGGACAGCAGGCAGGTCATCGAAGGCGTGAGCCTGGATCCGCGCATCGGCGGCCACTACAACAACCCTTCCTTTGGTTACGGTGGTTATTGCTTGCCGAAGGACACCAAGCAACTGCTGGCCAACTATGACCAGGTGCCCAACAACCTGATCAAGGCCATCGTGGACGCCAACCGTACCCGCAAGGACTTTATCGCTGACTCCATCATTGCCAGGAAGCCGACGGTGGTGGGTATCTATCGTTTGGTGATGAAGTCCGGCTCGGATAACTTCAGGGCGTCTGCTATCCAGGGTGTGATGAAGCGGATCAAGGCCAAGGGGATCGAGGTAGTGGTCTATGAGCCGGTGCTGGAAGAGGATGCCTTCTTCGGGTCTCGCGTGCTTAATGATCTGGATGCCTTCAAGCAGCTGTGTGATGTGGTGATTGCGAACCGGCAGTCTGCGGAGTTGGAGGACGTGGCTGAGAAGGTGTATACGCGGGATTTGTTTGGTAGTGATTGAGTTTCAAGGTGCCAGGGTGTTGTGCTCGGCGTAGCGCAGGCGCGCTACACCCCAGTGTTAGTGGGCCAGGGCACTTGCTCTGGCGGGATTGATTCGCCGTCCCAGCCGACCACGGGAATGGTTTCGCCTGGTGGTTGCAGGTGTGCTTGCTTGATCACTTTTAAATCTTGCCTGTCGGTGATCTCAGAGGGCCTGCAGGTATGCCGGTGTTGATGGCTGGTTGTGGGGACGTGGCGTATAATGTAACCATTACCCAAGTCACCGATAGGAGGGAGTGACCATGACAACGCTAACTGTTGGTGAAAAAAAGGCATATTTCGCCAGGGTCCAGCGCGACAATTATGCAGCCAGTTTGAGATTGGAAGGGTTCACTGTAAAACCCCGTGATGCTTCCTGTTCTCTCCCGACAAAGGCGGAGCTTCTCAATCGTTATCGTCAAGAGAAGGTTTGATTCTGGATAAATATGGTGTTGGGCAGGATCCTTATTGCTACCCAGGAAGCCTTGTCCTACGGAATCGCTTGCATATTCTTGACGAGGACCTTCTGACGCTGGCTGAGCGTGACATTACTACGGTATCGGCAGGTGAGATCCGATTCCAGTTGCCACCATATGACTTTTCCTACCTATGTCGCATGCACAGCGAACTCTTCATTGATATTTATGATTGGGCTGGGCAGGTCCGGACAGTCGATATCTCCAAAGCTGATACACGATTCTGTAACGTAGACAGGATCAGGCCTGAGGCAGCCAAGCTTTTTCATACGCTGGCAAATGCTAACTGGTTGGAAGGATGCGAGCGGATAGAGCTGGTGAAGCGGGTTGCTGAGTTTTATGGAGACCTGAATGTTATTCATCCTTTTAGGGATGGGAACGGTCGCGCGCAACGTCTGTTGTTCGAGCACTTGATTATCAATGCCGGCTACCAGATTGACTGGTGGCAGGTAAGTAGAGATGAATGGGTGCAAGCAAATATTGCTGCTGTTGTTTGCGACTATGGACCTTTGGTGGCGGTTTTCGATCGATGCATTGGTCAGCGGATTTCTCCATGAAGGAGTGGTCTGGCGCCTCGACATTACCTGTGTCGTGCAAGGCTTATCAAACGTATGGCACGCAGGCGCTTGATCATCTCGTCGAGGGTCCGACAGGTCGCTGTCAGGGTAGGAGCCCCCGATGTTGGAGTGGAAGCCGGGAAACCAGACCTGTTCGACCATCTTCTGCCGCCGTCAGAAAGGTGCCTTCTATCTACGTGATCCCTCTGGCAGGTATCGGCGTGTTCGAACAGCTACGCCGTATTAATGTACAGATCGATACATTAGCATTTTGTACGTTAAGGGCTTCCCATGCAGAAATTTTACAACCGCGAGCAGTAACTGCATCAGCTGCGAAAAACGAAATAGACATTGTCGCCATCAATGACCTGGAAAAACGCATCCTGCTAGTGGAGGTCAAGCGCCAGTTGAAACGCTACAGCCCACAAGCCCTGGCGGATAAAACCCGGCACTTGCTGCACAAGCTCGACTGCAAAGGCTACAGCGTGGAACAGGAGTGCTTCGCTCTGGATAATCTGGAGACTGTTCTGGATAGGTATGCGGAGTCGGGCGCCGGTGTACGCAGACGTTGAGCTGGTCGGCCATGGCCATCACTTTCCTGAGTCCGATGTCGCATGCATCGCGAACTCTTCATTGATATTTATGATTGGGCTGGGCAGGTCCGGACCGTTGATATCTCCAAAGCTGATACACGATTCTGTAACGTAGGCAGGATCAGGCCTGAGGCAGACAAGCTTTTTCATGCATGTGGTAATGGATATGGCGAATGGCGTAGCGCAGGGACGCTACACCCCAAACAGGAAGTGGAGCCGAGATGAAACGCCCCTCACGACGACAACGAGTGAAGTCAAAGCATGCACTGCTGGACGATTCCAGGCTGAGTCTTGAGCAGCGCTTGCAGATAGCGCAAGCGGTGCGTTATCAGGGCAGCCCTTTCCATAAGAAGTTCCCGGCGGATTACGGACTACCCGAACCAAAACCCCGGCCAGACAAAACCCTTTGCGACGCTGAGGAAAAATTTTCGTTATCGGATGCCCAGACACTATTGGTTGCCGGCGTTATGCGGGGCATGGTGAGTACGCAGTTCCGGAATGGCTGGCCTCAGAATATCTGGGCTGTACATAATGACATAGTATTTGAGTCCCAGCTGCAGAATCAGGGGCTGGGAGAGTATCATGGCTATCCAATGATACTGGATGTGGCTTTTGCTGACGTCATCCGCAAAGAGTGGGAGAAGCGAGCACCATGAGCATGCATATTGCCACGCGCTGGCTGGAAACGGCGCAGGTTAGTCGCGCTTCCCAGTGGGAAAGCGCTGCAGACAATGCGACTTTATCAGAGCTTGAACTGAGCGTAGCCGGCTTGTGTATGACACGTGCCGAAGACTCACTGAACGGTGAGGTGCGGCGTCATGCGGTGCTTTCCGCGAACCGCCTGGCAGAATGGCTGGTGTGGAATTGGTGGCGTTTATGCTTTGAACCTCGGCGTAACGGTAAACAGCAGGCACCAGGCTGGCTTGAGTCTCATGGAATGGCTGCGGTTGGGGGAGGTTGGTTATGGCCCAACGTGACCTTTGCCAGTGATGGGGTGCGGATGCGAGTCAGCGCTGATCCCAGTGCGGCAAGCGCGCAACAACCCCTGCGTTATTTGTCTGCAGGGCATGCAGTCATTCCTCTGATCAGCTTTGAAGATGCTGTTGATGACTTCGTAGAGCGGGCTTGCGAGCGGTTGGTGGACCAGGGGCAGACACAAGCTGACCTCCTGATGATGAGGCAAGAGCTGCAAGCAGAACGCGCAGATCCAGAGCTGGCAATCTATCGGCAGCTGGAGGCGTTACTGGGCTTTGATCCTGATGAGTGTCCAGAGACATTGGTAGCGGGCTTGTATCAGGATATCGATTTGTTGGGGCTGGATGCGATTACCGAGCTGGCTGCGGGTGCAGGTAATGCCGCTATCAGCGCTGATCAGCTTCAGAGCTGGGCGCGTTCAAAGGGGGGAGCGTCTTCCAGGGAAGATAGAATAGGCTGGTCGGGGCAGGATGCGCGTGTTGACTATCAGCTGGAAGCTTGGCGCAATGGGGTAAAAGCCGCTCATGCTCTGAGAGAGCAGGAAAATGTACCGGACACTCCTATCAGTAACACTCAGTTAGCCGAATGGTTTGCTGTCCAGAAGGTCTTTTTTGAGGATCAGAGCCATAATCAGGCGCTGGCCTATGATCTGGCTCTGAAGGGCGAGTCGAGTCGTGTGCTCCTGCGTTCGAAATGGCCTGTTGGCCGGCGGTTCGAGGTGGCAAGACTGCTGGGTGATGGCTTGTTACGACCAGCACCTGAAACATTGCACTTGGCAACCGCGCAAAATACCTATCGTCAGAAGCTACAGCGCGCTTTTGCTGCGGAGTTGCTATGCCCTATTGGTCCCCTGACAGAGTTGCTGTCAGGGGAATACTCAGATGATGCTCTGCAAGGGGCTGCCGATGTATTCGGTGTTAGCCCAATGACGGTGACAATGCAGCTGCTGAACAACCATGTTCTGCAAAGCGATGAGCTGAACGGCTACGATCTTGACTTGGTCACAGCATAACCCCATTGAAGAAGGCTTCGGAATCCTGGCTGTTCAGGCTCATGACTTCGTGTTCATGGATGGTTTTTTCAGCGTGAGCCAGCGCGCTGCAGTGGTGCCTTTATCAATGCGTGTGGTGTGGCAGGCGCGCTACACTCCGATGTTAGTGGGCCAGGGTACTTGCTCTGGCGGGATTGGTTCACCGTCCCAGTCGACCACGGGAATGGTTTTGCCTGGTGGTTGCAGGCTTGCCTGTTTGATCACTGCGGTGAGGTTCGGTGGGCGATAGGGGGTTGGGGTGATGTCCTTGTCCACGGGGGCGTCGTGTTGGACGTGTTCCAGTTGCCAGCGTTGCAGGGCGGAGATGTGCAGGTATTCGTTGACGGTCTCCTCTTGCGGGTTGGGCGTGTTGCGCCGGCTGTTTTCGAGGCTGACGTTGTTGCGGATCAGGCCGTCGAGCTTGCCGGTGGGTGGTGTGATCACGTCGCAGATGGTGCGCAGGTAGGGGTAGGTGTGGCTGAGCATGGCGCGGTATAGCAGTGTTCGGCTTTCGATGCCTTTGCCCTTGATGCGTTCCTGTATCGGGCGGTTGAGATCCAGGGCCACGTGATGAACGTCGATCGCCAGGTCGGTGTGGACGCGCAGGCGTTTGATCATCCAGTCGAGGGTGATGTCCGACAGGTCGCTGTCGGGGTAGGAGCCGCCGATGTTGGAGTGGACGCCGGCGAACCACACCTGTTCGACGATCTGGCCGGACGGCAGTGGTTGGCCGATGGGCTTTTCCCATAGTGTGGGTGGGAAGGCGGCGCGTTTTTCGTCGATGGCCAGGGCGTGCAGGGCGACGTCGACATGCGAGCCCAGGCGTACGTCGTGGAAGTACCAGCGTGAAGCGAAGGACAGGTTCTTCGCCCAGTCGCCGGGAATACCCAACGAGCCGACGGTGTCCCATACGCCGATGCATTTGATCCTGACCTGTTCGTGGCGCTTGAGGTTGTCGATGGCGGCGATGGCGGTTTTTCTTGCCTGGTTGTCGGGGTAGTTGTCCGATCGGCGGATTTCCAGCAGTTGTTCCAGTGGGCCACCGAGGCAGGAGGGGTGGAATATGCCGGCCAGGTTGATCAGCCCCGCCAGGCTGCGTGCGGTATAGGCGCCCCGGGAAAAGCCGAAGAGGTAGATTTCATCGCCTGGCTGGTAGTTGTTGCCGAGGAAGCGATAGCCGTCGATGACGTTGGCATCCAGCCCGGCGCCGCTGAAGCCACCGCTGACCTTGTCGCCCTTGGCGGTGCCGACGCCGCGCCCGTAGTAGAGGATCTGGCTGGTGCCGTCGCCTGCCACCGGTGGGATGGAGCGCAGCAGCTTGACGACGTTGGTTACCTTGTCGCTTTTGTCATTGGAATTCCAGGTGCCGTCCAGGCAGAGAACCAGTCTTCTTTTGGGCATGACGTTTTCCTTGTCATTGGGGGTGCCCATTCTGTATAGCTCATTTGGTGCGATTTGGAGGGGGAGGCGTAGTGCCCGAGTGCGGATCGGGCGCTACATCCCTGGCATTATCTCTACGTTAAGTCACACTAGTGTCACTTTGTGTAGAGTGAGGTGGTGAACGCTTCATGCTTGCGTCGACAATTTTCTGGAGAAGAGTGATGGATGGTCAAGACATTCGCTGGGTGCAGCGCTTGGCAAATTTTAAGCGAGCGAGGGCGAGGTTGGTCAGTGCGGTGGAGTTGGCCCATTCACGTGATCTAAGTGATCTGGAGAAGCAAGGAGTCATTCAGGCGTTCGAGTTCGTCTTTGAGTTGGCCTGGAATGTGATGAAGGATTATTTTCTCTATCAGGGCAATCCCGGCATAACAGGGTCCAGGGATGCTATTCGTAACGCGTTCAAGCACGGTCTGGTTACGGATGGAGAGGGCTGGATGGAGATGATCAAGAGTCGTAATCAGTCTGCCCATACCTACAATGAGTCTGTCGCCAACGAGATTACCGATAAGATTCTGAATAGCTATCATGGTTTGTTCGCTCGGTTTGAAACAGATATGCAGAGTAGGGCCGAGGAGATATGACAACCTTGCTGTACGGTCTGCCCACCGACGCGATTGAACGATTGACGCGGGTATTCAAGCAGTGGCCGCAGATTGATGAGGTTCTGCTTTACGGATCACGTGCCAAGGGAAACTATCGGCCAGGATCGGATATCGACTTGACGATCAAGGGAGAGATGCTTGATCTGTCGACGTTGTTGACGATTGAAAATCAAATCGATGATTTGCTGTTGCCCTGGACTGTGGATTTGTCACTGATGCACCGGATTGACAACGCGTCGCTTGTTGAGCACATCGAGCGCGTTGGGGTGCCTTTTTATGTCAAGCATGATACGGCCTTGATACAGGTATAGCGTCCGAATGCGGACCGGGGGTGCTCATCCCATGACTGCTGTGGTGGGTTACACATGTCTTGTTTGGCTAACGATTCCATCCCTTTGTCTACCGCTTCATATGCTTTCTGCGAAGCTTGCTTCGTATATGGATTTAATCTGAACTCTTTCTGCGCTACGCTTTCCTATTTTTTGAAAAAAACTTATTTAGAATCAGGAGTTAACAGTGAAGGTCACTAAAGCTGTTTTGCCGGTTGCGGGGTTGGGTACGCGCTTTTTGCCCGCCAGTAAGGCGATTCCCAAGGAGATGGTCACGGTAGTGGACAAGCCGGTGATTCAGTATGTGGTCGAGGAGGCGCTGGCGGCCGGGATCAACGAGATTGTATTGGTGACTCACTCCAGCAAGAAGGCCATCGAGGATCACTTCGATGTGCACTATGAGCTGGAGGCGGAGCTGGAGCGCCGGGGCAAGAAGGAGTTACTGCAGGTGTTGCGCGATATCGCGCCGCCGCAGCTGAAGGTGACGGCGGTGCGTCAGGGCCGGGCGTTGGGCCTGGGGCATGCGGTGTATTGTGCTCGGCCGGTGGTTGGGGATGAGCCCTTTGCCGTGCTGCTGCCGGATGTGTTGGTGGAGCAGGGCAGTGGCGCCACCAATGACCTGGGGTTGATGACGCAGCGCTTTATCGAGACCGGTGGTCATGCCCAGATCATGGTCGAGCCGGTGCCGGAGGAGTTGGTCAGCCAATACGGGGTGGTGGATGTGCATGGCGTTGAGCTGCAGCCGGGCAACCATACGCTGATGAGCCGGGTGGTGGAGAAGCCGCCACGTGATGAGGCGCCGTCCAACCTGGCGATCGTCGGTCGTTATGTATTGCCCGGGCGCATCTTCGAGCTGCTGGCCAATACCCAGCCCGGTGCGGGTGGGGAGATCCAGCTGACCGATGCGATTGCCGAGCTGATGAAGGGAGAGGGCGTCGAGGCCTGGCATATTTCCGGTCGCTCCTATGATTGCGGCAGCAAGCTGGGGTATCTGGAGGCGACGGTTGCCTATGGTTTGCAGCATCCGCAACTGGGAGCTGATTTCCGGGCGATGTTGGGGCGTTATCAAGGTTGAGGATGAACCATGTACATTGATGTGTATGGCGATACGCTATGCGCGCTGGTCAGCTCTGCGGCGCTGGCTTCCACGGGGCATCAGGTCCGCTTGCATGTGCCCGCCGGGCCGATTGCCGATGCCTTGAGTGGTGAGGAGTTTCCTTTCCGTGAGCCGGGGCTTGCGGATCTGATGGCTGAGCAGAAGCGCTCTGGCCGACTGCTGGTGGCAGGGCTTGATACCGCACCGGATACCCGTTGCACCGTGCTGTGGCTGGCATTGTCGCCGGATGCGCTGGAGTTGGCGCATCGCCTGGTGGATGGCTTGCCGGCTGATATCGATCCTGAATTCCTGGTGGTCAACCAGTCCACCTTTCCCGTCGGCAGTACCGAGGCATTGCAGCAGACTCTGCTGGGCCGACCTGGAGCCGACCTGCGCCATGGTGCGGTGGTGAGCATTCCCGATCTGCTGACCGAAGGGGCGGCGCTGAATGGTTTCACCCGCGCCGAGCATTGGTTGGTGGGGGCGGATTTGCCCTGGGCGGTGCGCCTGGTGGCGGAAATACTGCGCCCGTTTAATCGCCGCCGGGATTCGATCATGCAGATGCGCCCGCGGGAGGCGGAGTTCACCAAGCTGGCGATCAACGGCATGCTGGCGACGCGTTTGAGCTATATGAATGATATGGCCAACCTGGCGGACAACCTGGGTGTGGATATCGAGCGGGTGCGCCAGGGGATGGGGGCGGACAAGCGCATTGGTGAGGCTTATCTGTATCCCGGTTGTGGTTTTGGTGGGCTGAGCTTTTCCCGCGATGTGATGAGTCTGGCCAGTACCCTGCAGCACAGCGGTCTGCAGGCGCAGTTGCTGGAAGAGGTGCTGCAGATCAACGAGCGGCAGAAGGAGGCGCTGTTCCGCAAGTTGTGGCGGCACTATGACAATAAGCTGGATGGCCGCAAGGTGGCGATCTGGGGCGTGGCGTTCAAGCCTGAGTCGTCGCGTATCGATAATGCGCCGGCGTTGAAGCTGATCGAGGCGTTGTGGGCGCAAGGTGTGCAGGTGCATGTCCATGATCCCCGTGCGTTGCCGGCGCTGGCGCAATGGGCTGGTACGCGGGATGACCTGGTGCTGCACGACGACCCCTATGCGGCGGTGGCCGGGGCGGATGCGTTGATGCTGGTGACCGAGTGGAAGTCCTACTGGAGCCCGGATTTTGCGCGGCTGAAGGCCGAGATGCGTGCGCCGCTGGTGCTGGATGGGCGTAATGTGTGGGACCCGGTGTATATGAAGCGTAGTGGGTTTACTTATTACGGGATAGGTCGGCGCTGATGAAATATTTACAAAAGGCGAAATTATGATCTGGCGCGTTCTGGCGGACCACGCCGATAGCATGAAAGAACAGCATCTGGCCCAGCTGTTCGCGACCGATCCGCAACGCTTTGCGCATTTGCATTGCGAGTGCGGGCCGTTGTTGTTCGATTATTCCAAGCAGCGCTTGACCGAGCAGACGCTGGAGACTCTGTTCCAACTGGCCAGGCAGAGCAAACTGGAGGAATGGATCGGCAAGTTGTTCGCTGGCGAGCCGGTCAACTGCACCGAAGGCCGGCCGGCAATGCACTGGGCGTTGCGCTTGCCGCGTGATGCCGCGTGCCAGGTTGATGGCGACGATATCACCGCCCAGGTACATGAACAGCTCGACCGGATGGAGCGCATCGTCAACAAACTGCATTCCGGACAGTGGCGCGGGGTGACCGGTGAGGTGGTGACCGATGTGGTCAATATCGGTGTGGGTGGCTCCGATCTGGGGCCGTTGATGGTCAGCGATGCGCTGTGTGACAGCGTCATGCCTACCTCGTCACGCCTGACCATGCATTTTGCCTCGACCATGGATGGCAGCCAGCTGTCGCAGCTGCTGCGTACGCTCAATCCGCATTCGACGCTGTTCATCATCTCCTCCAAGTCGTTCACCACCATCGATACCCTGAGCAACGCCGATACCGCCCGGCATTGGCTGCAGCACACGCTGGGCAGCAAGCCGGGGGTGGCGCATTGTCACTTTCTCGGGGTGTCTTCCGCTGTGGCGAAGATGACCGAGTGGGGGATCAGCGAGGAGCACCAGTTGCAGATATGGGACTGGGTTGGCGGGCGCTATTCGCTGTGGTCGGCGATTGGTCTGCCGATTGCGCTGAAGGTGGGGATGGACGGCTTCCGGCACCTGCTGGCCGGTGCGCACCTGATGGATGAACACTTCAAGTCGGCGCCATGGGAAAGCAACCTGCCGGTGCTGATGGCGATGATCGGCGTCTGGAATACCAATATCTTGGGAATTAACGCCCAGGCGGTACTGCCCTATGATGGGCGTTTGAAACATTTGCCGCTGTACCTGGAGCAGTTGGAGATGGAGTCCAACGGCAAGAGCGTGACCCGTGAGGGCAAGCCGGTGGAGCACCATACCTGCCCGATCATCTGGGGCGATGTGGGGCCGAATGCGCAGCACGCCTTTTACCAGCTGCTGCACCAGGGCACCGAGGCGGTGACCTGTGACTTCATTATGCCGGCGCGGCGTTATCATCAGAGTCATGATGAGGTGATGGAGGAGCTGGTCGCGCAGCATGAGCTGGCCCTGGCCAACTGCCTGGCGCAGTCACGTCTGCTGGCGCTGGGGGATGCGGCGCTGAAGGAGCCGGAGAGCATGCCGAGCTATCAGCGTTACAGGGGGAATCAGCCGAGTTCGACTTTGTTGTTGGATGAGTTGACGCCGTATAGCCTGGGGGCGTTGATCGCGATGTATGAGCATAAGGTGTTTGTGCAGTCGGTGATCTGGGGGATTAACCCGTTTGACCAGTGGGGGGTTGAGATGGGTAAGCGGTTGGCGGTGGATACGTTGGCGAGGATTCGGGGGGAGACGCGGGAGTTGGTGGGGGCGGATTCTTCTACGGTGGGGTTGTTGGGAAGGATTTTGGGGGAGGGGTGAGGTTTTTTTGTTCCCCCTCTCCCCAGCCCTCTCCCGCGAGGGGAGAGGGAGCTTGTTGGTGCCTGCGGGGTGTTTTCCTTATTTCTGACAGTATTAAGTTATTGATGATGTCCAGATGTCCAGATGTCCAGATGAGCAGATGAGCAGATGAGCAGATGTTGTGGAGTCTCGGTGTAGTGGCCGTTCAGAGAAGCTTCAGGACGAAACAATAGCTCCCAGCCTGCACGACCGGCTCCCTCTCCCCTCGCGGGAGAGGGCTGGGGAGAGGGGGAAGGGCAGCCCACCCCCAAAAAGATTTTCACGATTTTCAAGCAAAGGAACCTGTATGTCCGAGATCACTTGTTTCAAGGCCTATGACATTCGTGGGCAGTTGGGTACGCAGCTGGATGAGGGCGTTGCCTATCGTATTGCCCGGGGCTTTGCCCAGTGGCTCAAGCCCAAGCGTGTGGTGCTCGGTGGCGATGTGCGGGAGACCTCT
This sequence comes from Halopseudomonas xiamenensis, assembly GCF_014219065.1. Lineage (GTDB taxonomy): Bacteria > Pseudomonadota > Gammaproteobacteria > Pseudomonadales > Pseudomonadaceae > Halopseudomonas > Halopseudomonas xiamenensis. The sequence continues at coordinate 40,083 of NZ_JACLGO010000030.1, read as the reverse complement.
GCGCCGTTGAAGGCGGCGCTGGCCAATGGGTTGCGTGACGAGGGTGTGGATGTGCTCGATCTGGGTATGGTCGGCACCGAGGAGGTGTACTTTGCCACCTTCCACCTGGGTGTCGACGGCGGTATCGAGGTGACGGCGTCGCACAACCCTATCGATTACAACGGCTTCAAGCTGGTACGCGAGGGTGCTCGGCCGATTTCCGCCGATACCGGGCTGGCGGATATCCGTGCTCTGGCGGAGGCTGCTGAGTACGAGCTGGTCGACGGCTGTGACCCTACGGTGGCGGAGGCGGATCGCGGCAGCTACGAGTTGGTCGATGTCCGCGCCGACTACATCGAGCACCTGCTCAGCTATATCGACCCGGTGTCTTTCACGCCCATGCGCCTGGTGGTCAACGCCGGTAACGGTGCGGCCGGGCCGGTGGTGGATGCGCTGGAGAAGGCCTTCGCCGAGCAGCATATTCCCGTGGAACTGGTGAAGATCTGCCATGAGCCGGATGGCAGTTTCCCTAATGGCATTCCCAACCCGCTGCTGATCGAGAACCGCGGTGTGACCCGCGATGCGGTGCTCAAGTACGAGGCGGATATGGGGATTGCCTGGGATGGTGATTTTGATCGCTGCTTCCTGTTCGATGAGCAGGGCCGCTTTATCGAGGGCTATTACATCGTCGGGCTGTTGGCGGAGGCTTTCCTGCAGAAGGAGCGGGGCGCGCGCATCATCCATGACCCGCGGCTGGTATGGAATACCGTGGAGCAGGTGGAGCAGAGCGGTGGGGTGGCGATCCAGACCAAGGCCGGGCATGCCTTCATCAAGGAGCGCATGCGTGCCGAGGACGCGGTGTATGGCGGTGAGATGAGTGCACACCACTACTTCCGTGACTTCGCCTATTGCGACAGCGGCATGATCCCCTGGTTGCTGGTGGCCGAGCTGGTCTGCCGCAAGGGCAAGCCGCTGTCCGAGCTGGTCGGCGAGCGTATTGCTGCCTATCCGTCCTCTGGTGAGATCAACCTGACGGTCAGCGATGCCGCAACGGTGATCAAGGCAATCGAGGCGCAATATGCGCCTGAGGCGCTGGATGTGGATTACACTGATGGCCTGAGCGTCTGTTTCGCGGATTGGCGCTTCAATCTGCGGGCGTCGAATACCGAGCCGGTCATTCGCCTGAACGTGGAAAGCCGGGGTGATGCAACCTTGATGCAGCAGCAGACCGATAAGCTGCTGGAGGCGATACGGGCGATTTGACGTTGGGTTTGAGGTGGTAGGCCGTAGGCGTAGCGCAGGCGCGCTACACCCCGAAAGCGGGCGCGGTGTATTCGGGTTGTCGAGCGCCTGCTCGACGACAGGTTTTAGGTGGGGCGGGCGCAGGTGTGGCGCCCGATAGCGGTCCGGGGGCTGCATCCCCGAAGCCGGGGGCTACGCCCCGGAAGATGAGGAATTGGGTATGAGCAAGACCATCTTGGTGACGGGGGGCGCGGGTTATATTGGCTCGCACACCTGCATCAGATTGCTGGAGTCGGGCTACCGGGTGGTGGTGCTGGACAATTTCAGCAACAGCTCTCGGGAGGCGGTGCGGCGGGTGGAGGATATCACCCGTCAGGCGTTGCCGCTGGTTGAGGGTGACGTGAACGATGCTGCTCTGCTCGATCAGTTGTTTGAGCAGCATGCCATCGATGCGGTGATCCACTTTGCCGGGCTGAAGGCGGTGGGCGAGTCGGTGGCCCAGCCGCTGCGCTACTACCACAACAACGTCAGCGGCACTGTGGTGCTCTGTGATGCGATGCGCCGGGCCGGAGTGAAGAACATGGTGTTCAGCTCCTCGGCCACGGTGTATGGCGATCCGGCCTCGGTGCCGATCCGTGAGGATTTCCCCACCAGTGCGACCAACCCCTATGGTCGCTCCAAGCTGATGGTCGAGGGACTGCTGGGCGATCTTTATGTATCCGATAACGCCTGGAACGTGGCGCTGCTGCGCTATTTCAATCCCGTGGGTGCGCATATCAGCGGCCGTATCGGTGAGGACCCGGCGGACATTCCCAATAACCTGATGCCTTACATCGCCCAGGTTGCGGTGGGCCGGCGCGAACATCTGAGTGTGTTCGGCAGCGATTATCCAACCCATGATGGCACCGGTGTGCGTGACTATATCCATGTCATGGACCTGGCCGAAGGGCATGTGAAGGCGCTGCAGTGGCTGGAGCGCGGCCTGGGGCTCAAGGCGTTCAACCTCGGTACGGGCAAGGGCTATTCAGTGCTGGATATGCTGCATGCCTTCGAGCGGGCCTGTGGCCAGAAACTGCCCTATGTACTGACCGACCGTCGCCCTGGCGATGTGGCCTGCTGCTATGCCGATCCGGCCATGGCTGCCGAGGAACTCGGCTGGCGCGCGGAGCTGGGGCTGGAGGCCATGTGTGCCGATGCCTGGCGCTGGCAATCGAATAACCCGAATGGGTATCGCTAAGTGTCTTCGGCCTCTTTCCAGTCATCGTCGGCCCCCCTTCGTCATCCTCGGCGCAGGCCGAGGATCCAGGGTCCTGGCCTACTCTGTGTAGCGGGTGGATCCTTCGCCTTCGCGAAGGATGACGATGGAGGAGCGAAGGGTGACGGGTGAGGAACGAAGGATCGCGAGGGAGACGCCTGGGATGACGAGGGAGGTCGAGGGCGGTAGTGAGGGAACCCGAGAGTGTTGAAGATAAAAAAGACCTGGAACATTCTGTAACATATCGCTGTCGCACTAGAGCAGCGGATGTTCCCAGTTATCATCATCAGAGGTTTGAGTCGGTGCTGAAAGAACAACTGATCGAATTGAGTCATGGCCAGAAACGTTCCATCCAGATCGTGGCCGATGTCATATTGTTGTCGCTGGCCCTGTGGTTGGCTTTATATCTGCGACTGGGTGACGAGGGCTGGACCTGGCCGGAGAACGGGCAGGGGTTCCTGTTCCTGCTTGGGCCTTTGCTGGCCATTCCGCTGTATGTACGTACGGGCATGTACCGCGCGGTCATGCGGCATTTCGGTAACGTGGCGCTGTATTGCATCGCCAAGGCGGTCACGCTGGGCTTTCTGGCATTCGCTTTTGTTCTGCTGGTGGCCAAGGACCTGGGCTGGGATGTGTTGTTTCCGCGCTCGGTGTATTTTTCCTATTGGGCGCTGAGCCTGATCCTGATTGGCGGCCTGCGCCTGCTGGCGCGTGAGTATTTTATGGGCGACTGGCTGACCGCGGGCCTGCCGGTGCTGCACCATAACAAGGATAAGGACAGCGAGCATGGCGGCCAGCCGGTGGCTATCTACGGAGCGGGCGCCGCTGGTCTGCAATTGCTGGCGTCGTTGAAGGTCGGTCGTCTGTACAAGGCATTGGCCTTCGTTGACGATGATCCGCGGCTGGTCGGCCGGACCATTGGTGGGTTGAAGGTGTATTCCGGTGACCAGGTCGGCAGCATGATCGCTGATACCGGCGTGGCGGAGCTGTTCCTGGCATTGCCTTCGGCGCCGCGCTCGCGCCGCCAGGAAATCCTGACCAATCTGCAGGGCCATGGTGTGCACGTGCGTACCATCCCCGGCATCATGGATCTGGCCTGTGGCAAGGTGAAGGTCGACGATCTGCAGGAAGTGGATATCGCCGACCTGCTGGGCCGCGATCCGGTACCGCCGGACCCGTCGCTGTTCCAGCGTTGCATCAAGGGCCAGGCAGTGATGGTGACCGGTGCCGGTGGTTCGATCGGCAGTGAGCTGTGCCGCCAGATCGTCCAGTCCGAGCCGACTACCCTGGTGCTGTTCGAGCACAGCGAGTTCGCCCTGTACGAGATTCACAGTGAACTGGAAGGCTGGATTCGCACCCGCAAGCTGGATATCCAGCTGGTGCCGATCATGGGCTCCATTCGCAATTTCGGGCGCCTGCAGGATGTGATCGGCGCCTGGAAGATCAATACCATCTACCATGCCGCGGCCTACAAGCATGTGCCCATGGTGGAGCACAATATCGCCGAAGGCATCATGAACAATGTGTTCGGTACCCTGAATGCGGCGCAGGCGGCGATCAAGTGCCGGGTGGAGAACTTCGTGCTGATCTCCACTGACAAGGCGGTGCGCCCGACCAATGTGATGGGCTCGACCAAACGCCTGGCTGAGCTGGTACTGCAGGCGCTGAGCCGTGAGCAGGCGCCGCACTTGTGGGGAGAGACGCCATCGGTCAACCAGGTCAACCGGACCCGCTTCACCATGGTGCGTTTCGGGAATGTGCTGGGGTCTTCCGGTTCGGTGATTCCGCGTTTCCGTGAGCAAATTCGCCGTGGTGGCCCGATTACCGTGACCCACCCGGACATCACCCGTTACTTCATGACCATCCCCGAGGCAGCGCAGCTGGTGATCCAGGCCGGGGCCATGGGGCAGGGTGGTGACGTGTTCGTGCTGGACATGGGCGAGCCGGTGACCATCCTCGGGTTGGCGCGCAAGATGGTCATGCTGTCGGGCCTGACGGTCCGCGATGAGATCAACCCCAACGGTGATATCGCCATTACCTTCAGCGGCCTGCGTCCGGGCGAGAAGCTGTATGAGGAACTGCTGATCGGGGATAACCCTGAGGCCACTGCGCACAGCAAGATCCACCGGGCCAATGAAGTGTATACGACCTGGAGCGCCTTGCTGCCGATCCTGGATACCCTGCGTGAGGCGGTGCGCGAGGATGACTACAACCAGGTACGCGAAACCCTGCTGGCTACCGTACAGGGGTATGCGCCTACCAATGGTATCGTCGACCTGTTGTATGAGCAGCATGCCAGGCAGGAAGAGTCGCCTGGCGTCGGCAAGGATATTGCTGCTGGGTGATCAGGGTGGGTGTGGCGTACCGGTCTGCGTTGGGGCTACCCTCCTGGTAGTTTTTAGGTAGCCCTGTCGTCGAGTCCGATCGCGGCCCGAGCCGCTCGACAACCCGGAATGTGGCTCTCGGGGTGTAGCGCGCCTGCGCTACGCCTTGCGGCGGTTGGGCAGCACATAGCGTCAATTCCTGTCATTTGATATGCACCTCAAAAAAGAAATGAACATTCATTCATGTGGTGCTAATCTCCTTTTGTGCTCCTGACGGAGTTGGAACAACACAAAGGGATTAGAACAATGACAAGAAACGATCCACGACCATTGGCATTGCTTCCGCTGGCCATCGGCCTGACGTTCTCGCCGCTGGCGCAGGCGGCTTCTTTCTCCTGGGGGGAGCTTGAGGGGCAGTTTGATAGTGAGCTGTCCATCGGCGTCAGCTGGGCGACGTCGGCTCCGTCTTCGGATTTCATCGATCCGTACAACGGTGGCAGGGCCGCAGCCAAGACCACGGACGATGGGCGGCTCAATTTCGACAAGGGCGATATCTTCTCCCGGATATTCAAGGGCAGCCACGACCTGGAGCTGCGTTATCGTGACTCCGGCGCTTTCCTGCGCGGCAAGTACTGGTATGACTTCGAGGTCAAGGATGGCAGCCAGGAGTTCTACGATATCCGTGATGATGGTCGCGATCTCTTGCAGAAGGGCTCGGGCATCGCGCTGATGGATGCCTTCGTCTACCACAACTACACCATCGGCAATAACCCCGGGCATGTGCGCCTGGGGCGTCAGGTGGTCAGTTGGGGCGAGAGCATGTTCATCAGCAACTCGATCAATACCATCAATCCGATCGACGCATCGGCCTTCCGCCGCCCCGGGGCGGAGATCAAGGAGGGGCTGATCCCTGTCGAGATGCTGTACCTGTCCCAGGGCCTCACAGCGAACCTGACCGCAGAGCTGTTCTACCAGCTGAAGTGGGCGCCCAGCGTGGTCGATAACTGCGGCACTTTCTTTTCTGCCAGCGATACCCTGGCCAAGGGCTGTAATGATCGGCTCGGGTTGGCGGTGGACCGGCCACATGGTGCGGCGCCGGATATCATCTATCCGCCGAGCAACATGACCACTGACTACAACGCGCGCTACGGCAAGGACCGGGATGCGGGTGACAGCGGTCAGTATGGTGTTGCCCTGCGCTGGTTCGTGCCGCAGCTCAACGACACCGAGTTTGGTCTGTACGCGATGAACTATCACAGCCGGGTTCCCGCCTTTTCCGTGGTGCGGGGCTACGATGCGGTCGTACCCGGCGTGCCTGGAGTGGATGGTGTCAGCGGGCCGGCAGGTTACTTCCTGGAGTATCCGGAAGATATCCGGCTCTATGGGCTGAGCTTCCAGACCAGCGTGGCCGGCTCGACACTGGCGGGTGAGATCAGCTACCGGCCCAACTACAATCTGCAGATAAACACCTCCGATCTCAGCCTCACCGCCATTCCCGCCGATGTACTCGGTTATCTCTATCCGACGCCGGTTTTCAACGGTGATGCGGTTGCGCTGCAGCCGCTCGATGAGATTCATGGTTATCGGCGCAAGGAGTTGTGGCAGGCGCAGGTGTCGATGGTTCACCTGATCGACCGGGTCCTGGGCGCCAGTCGTCTGAGCCTGGCCGGGGAGGTTGGCTTCAACTATATCGGTGGCCTGGAGAGCGGGCCGGGTAGTACGCGCTATGGCCGTGATCCGCTATTCGGGCAGGGGCCGACAGCGGATGGCCAGTGCCACGGCCAGCGTCCGGAGAATGCCCGCTGGTGTGAAAATAAAGGTTATGTGACGCGTTCCTCGTGGGGATATCGGATACGGGCTGGATTGGAATACAGCAACGTGATTGCCGGGATCAACCTGAATCCGAGTATCGCCTGGTCCCATGATGTGGATGGCTATGGGCCGAACTTCATCGAGGATGCCAAGTCGGTGAGCATTGGGTTGAACGCCGACTATGCGAACAAGTACAACGCCAGCATCAGCTATACCAACTTCTTCGATGGCAAGTATAACGTACTGAAAGACCGGGACTTTGCGGCGCTGAGTTTTGGGGTGAGTTTCTAGGTTTTGCTGAAGCTGGAACGGCTTTCTCTATCTTCACACCGTCATCCCTTGCCTCTCTCGGTCATCCTTCGCCCCTCGCCGTCATCCTTCGCGAAGGCGAAGGATCCACCGGCCACTCCGATCTGACCGGCACCATGGATCCTCGGCCTGCGCCGAGGATGACGGCGAGGGGCGAAGGATGACGGGGAGGGGCGAAGGATGACGTGTAGAAACGGTACAACGGGGGAGAAGCGAAGGATGACGGTGGCAGGGCCCAGGGGGAGCCTGGGCCGCTTCTGTCACTTACACCAGTACCGTGCCCACCGGCCGGCCCAGCGTCTGCTCGCGGAAAGCGGTTGGGCTCATGCTGGTCCAGCGGCGGAAGGCGCGGGTGAAGCTGCTGGGGTCGAGAAAGCCCAGTTCGAAGGCGATACGCCCCAGGTTCAGGCGGTTTTCCTGGATCAACCTGATGGCCAGCTCCATGCGTACTTCATCCAGCAGTTTTTCATAGGTGGTGCAGGTTTCGCTGAGCTTGCGCCGCAGGTGTCGCGGGCTGACGTTGAAGGGCAGGGCGACCAGCTCCTCGGATATCTCCCGCTCGGACAGTAGCACGCGGATGCGCTGCTTGACCTGCTCGGCAAAGTCCACATTGGGCAGGTCCTCGAGCATATCTTCCAGGGACGCATCCAGGCGTTTCAGCAGGAAGGCATCGCTGGTCGGCAGGCGGGTATCCAGGGCCCGGCGGTTGAGGCGTACGGCTATGCGCTTACTGCCCAGGCGGACCCGTGTGCCGAGAATCTGCTCGCATTCCTCACGTCGCTTTTCGGCTTCTCCGCCAAGGCGGACTTCCATGATCAGCGGCAGGTTTTCCGTTTCCATTTCCTTCCATGAGTTGACGCAGCGGGAGACCAATGCCTCAATTTGCAGGGGATGGGCAGCCCCCTTGGCTTCGAAATACACTGTCACTGAATGCTCGTCTTCGACCGAATATAGCTGCACTTGGGTGCTGAAGACCTGGATGAAACGCACGATACGTTGGACAGCTGCGCCAGCTGTCTCACTGGAGCGGGCTGTGAGGGCTAGTAATTGCATCGTCGGACTGGTGAAACCCAGACCCATACGAAGGGCGAAACAGTCGTCCTTGCTCAGGCTGGCCGCTGCGTGCCAGAGGCGATTCATGTCAGTCTGGCTGACGTGGCGCAGACTCAGATCATCGGGACCCGCGTAGGAGGCCAGGTCGTCGGGCAGATCGCGAATCTGTTTCCCATAGGTACTTAATGCTTGAATGATGCCCCGGGCCCATAACGCTCGTTCCTTGAGTCGATGGCAGGGAAGTGGCGGAAGTACGTGGCTCATGCCGGCCTTTCCTCTTGTTGTTCTTATTTGTAACGATTCTTGTCGTTGAGACATAACATAGAGCAGCTGCAGCCATTATGCAAAAAAATACAACAGACTATTGCTGCGGAGAAATCGATCACATTCATCAAATGAATGTCCTGCGCGGCCAAGGCATTGGTCCGAATCGGCCAATTCGTTTCGGCGCTCCATGACAGACTTGATAGCGACCGCCTGGCTCCCCCAAGGCCAGATGGTATGGATCCAATCTAACGGAGCAGCACAATGACAAAAACAAAGCATGCTTGGGCGCTGGCTGCATTGCCTCTGGCAATCGGGCTTGCCAGCTTCGCAGGCTCGGCAAATGCGGTGAACTTCAACATCGGTGCAATTGAAGGTCAACTTGACTCGCAGCTGTCGATCGGTGCTAGCGTATCGACGGCCAATCGCGATAAGCGTTTTACCTTTCCGCAAGTAGTGAACGACGCGGGTGTGCCTATTACCGGTGGTACGGCTGCTGCCCGGACATCGGATGATGGCCGTTTGAACTACAAGAAGGGAGACGTCTTCTCCAAGATATTCAAGGGCTCCCATGATCTGGAGCTGCGTTACGGTCAGTCAGGTGCCTTTATCCGTGGCAACTACTGGTACGACTTCGAAACCAAGGATGGCAGCCAACGTTTCTACGACATCAGTGATTCAGGCCGCCACCCCTTGCAGAAGGGCTCCGGCATCCAACTGCTCGATGCCTTCGTCTACCACAACTATTCCATCGGCAATAACCCTGGCAACGTGCGTCTGGGTCGCCAGGTGGTCAGCTGGGGTGAAGGTATCTTTGTACAAAACGGTATCAACACGATCAACCCGATCGATGCCTCTGCATTCCGCCGCCCTGGTGCCGAGCTGAAAGAAGGTCTGATGCCGGTCGAGATGCTGTATTTGTCCCAGGGTCTGACCGAAAACGTGACTCTCGAAGCGTTCTATCAGTTGAAATGGCATGGAACCATCGCTGACAACTGCGGTACGTTCTTCTCTACTTCTGATGTGGTTGGCGAAGGGTGTAATGATCGCTTGGTTTGGGTCGGTCCAGATCTTCCGCACGGCCATCCTGGTCTGCCGAACGGCTTCCAGCATCCGGATCTGGGTACCTACGCTTCCTATATCGTGAGGACAAGCAAAAACAAGGACGCCAGTGATAGTGGGCAATTCGGTGTGGCGATGCGCTGGTTCGTGCCTCAGCTGAATAATACTGAATTTGGCTTCTATGCCATGAACTACCATAGTCGGGCCCCCATCTACTCCAATATCAAGGGTGGTCCTGGACCAGGTGCAGTAGCAGGTATTGATGGAACTCTGGGGCTTGCCGGTTACTTCTTCGAGCATCCGGAAGACATCCGTCTGTATGGTGTCAGCTTTGGCACTGATATTGGGGGGACCTCGGTTGCCGGTGAACTGAGTTATCGTCCGAATATGCCGATCCAGATCAACTCCGGGGACATGAGTCGTGCGGCCCTTTCTGATTTCGTGGCGCCGGGTGACAACACCCACCGCGGTGGTCCGTGGGCAGCGGGTGACTATATCCGAGGTTATGATCGCAAGGACTTCGTTCAGGGGTCTTTGAACGCGGTACATTTCATTGACCGTATCTGGGGAGCCAGTCGTCTATCCTTGATCGGCGAGGTTGCCTTCAACCATATCGGTGGCATCAGTGGTAATGGGCCCAAGTATGGTCGTGACTCTCTGTTCGGCCAAAGTCCTTGGCAGGCTGGGGATGGGCAAGCTACGGGAACCTGTGCTTCCGAGGCTAACTCATCGAGAGCACCAAGTTGGTGTGAAAACGACGGTTTCTTCACCGACTTTTCCTGGGGCTATCGTCTGCGCGCAGCCCTGGATTACAGCAACGTGTTTGCCGGAATCAACCTGAGCCCGAACATCGCCTGGTCGCATGACGTTGAAGGTTACAGCCCGAACTTCGTGGAAAATGCCAAGTCGATCAGCGTCGGCCTGAATGCCGATTACGCCAACAAGTACAACGCCAGCATCAGCTACACCAACTTCTTTGATGGCAAGTACAACACTCTGGTTGACCGCGACTTCGCCGCCGTCAGCTTTGGCGTAAGTTTCTAAGCAGGCTAGGAGAGAAAAATGCATATGCAGAAAATGATAATTGGCGCCTGCGGCCTGGCATTGAGCCTGGTTGCCACCGCTGTCTCGGCCCAGAGCCTCAACCAGTCTGAAATCGATCAGTTGGGCAACTCCCTGACCCCGATCGGGGCGGAAAAGGCAGGTAACGCGGCAGGTACCATCCCTGAGTGGACCGGTGGCCTGCCGACGGACGCGGGTAATGACTTGCCCAACAACTTCCTGCAAAACCCGTTCGAGGGCGAACAGGCTGAGTTCGTCATCACCGCGCAGAACTACCAGCAGTACAGGGACAACCTGACTCCTGGCCAGGTTGCGATGTTCGAGCGTTATCCGGAAACCTTCCGTATGCCGGTCTACAAGACCCAGCGTACAGTTGGCTTTCCCCAGCGTGTCTATGACCAGGTCAAGCAGACTGCCGGTCAGGCCAAGCTGGTGAATGGTGGTGACGGTATCGAGAACGTCACTCCCGGCGCTTCCTTCGTCTTCCCGGTACCTAAGTCCGGTGCGGAAGTGATCTGGAACCACATGACGCGCTACCGTCTGAACGTGCATCGCTGGTACATGCAGGCCATGCCGCAGACCAATGGTTCCTATACGCTGATCAAGCTGGAAGAGGAAGTGGGCTATCCGAACCTGATGCCCGATATCGATGCCACCACCATGCCCAACACGCTGCTGTTCTTCAAGCAGCGGGTGAACGCGCCGGCGCGTCTGGCCGGTAACGTGCTGCTGGTGCATGACAGCCTCGATCAGTTGAAAGAGCCGCGCATGGCGTGGGTATACAACGCTGGTCAGCGCCGGGTACGTCGTGCTCCACAGGTAGCCTACGATGGTCCGGGTACCGCATCGGATGGTATGCGCACATCGGATAACTTCTCGATGTACAACGGTGCACCCGACCGCTACAACTGGACGCTGGTTGGCAAGAAGGAAATCTACCTGCCATACAACTCCGGCAAGCTGACCCAACCAGGGCTGAAGTACGCGGATGTACTGAAAGCGGGCCACGTGAATCCCGAACATACGCGCTTCGAGCTGCATCGCGTATGGGAAGTACAGGGTGACGTGAAACAGGGCCAGCGTCATATCTACGCACAACGTAACTTCTTCGTCGATGAGGACTCCTGGCAGATCGGTCTGGCTGACCACTACGACGGCCGTGGCACCCTGTGGCGTGTTGGTGAAGGGCATATTTCCTTCAACTACAAGCACCAGATCCCCGGTTACGCTCTGGAGACCTTGTATGACCTGCTGGCAGGTCGTTACATCGCCCTGGGCATGTACACCGAAGAGGCTTCCGCGCCTCAGTTCGGTGGCACTCCGCCGACCTACAACCAGTTCACTCCGGCCGCTCTGAGGGCTGCAGGGGTACGCTGATTGCGGTAGTTGCTTTACGTTTGGGTTTGAGGGGCATCTTCGGATGCCCCTTTTTTATTTTTGTTGTCGGCTCTCACCCCATTCTTCCGGGTTTCACGTCATCCTCGGCGCAGGCCGAGGATCCACCGGCGACACTGGAGCTTGTCTGGACGATGGATCCTTCGCCTTCGCGAAGGATGACGAGGTGAGACAAAGGATGACGATGTCAGTAGGCATTCTTGTTGATGAAGCCCTTGAAGATCGTCAGGAAGACGATCTTCAGGTCGAGCCATAATGACCAGCGGCGGATGTAGTTGAGGTCGTACTCGATGCGCTTTTCCATCTTGTCGAGCGTTTCCGTCTCGCCGCGCCAGCCGTTGATCTGCGCCCAGCCGGTGATGCCCGGCTTGACCTTGTGCCGCAGCATGTAGCCGGTGATCAGCTTGCGGTATTCCTCGTTGTGAGCGATGGCATGTGGTCGTGGGCCGACAATGGACATCTCGCCGCGCAGCACATTGATGAACTGCGGCAGTTCATCGAGGGAGGTGCGGCGCAGGAAGGCGCCCAACGGGGTGATGCGGCTGTCATGGCGGGTGGCCTGGGTAACCGCGGCGCCGTTTTCCATGACGGTCATGCTGCGGAATTTCCACACTTCGATGGGTCGCCCATCCATGCCGTAGCGCTTCTGCCGGAACAGTGCCGGGCCGGGTGAACTCAGGCGTACCGCCAGGGCGATCAGCAACATGGGGACGGCGATGAGGCACAGGATGAGTAACGACAGCAGCACATCCTCGATCCGCTTGACCAGGCGATTGGCGCCATCCATAGGTGAGTCGAAGATGCTGATGCTGGGCAGGCCGTTGATGCTTTCGCTGCGTGCATGCAGCAGGTCGAAGATGAACACGTTGGGGATCAGGTAGACCGATGCGGTACTGTCGCTGAGTTGGTCCAGCAACGCCTTGATCTGGTCTTCCGAGCGCATGGGCAGGGTGATGTACACCTTGTCGATGTAACCGGCGCGCGCTCCTTCGATCACCGCCTGGATATTGCCCTTGACCTGCATGGGTTGCTGTATGTCGGGGAGCGCGACTGCGCCTCTGACCTGGTCGTCATAGAAACCGAGCAGGTCCAGCCCCATCCACGGGTTGCCGAGGATGTTGTTGGCCAGGCGCTGACCGAGCGGTCCGGCGCCGACGATGGCGACCGTGCGGCTGTTGTAGCCATTGGCCCGCAGGGTGCGCATGATCTGGCGCAGGACGATGCGATAGCCGCTGAGGATCACCAGGGTGGTGGCGAACCAGTAGAGCTTGTCCGCGTCGGTGAGCAGGCCGTTGTGGAACCACAGGTAATCGGCCGCCGCCATGAGGATGAATGCGGCGCCCCAGTTGGCGGCCACCCGGCGGTGTTCGCGGAAGGTATGTTCGCCACGCCATGATCCATACAGTTGGCTCATGTCGCTGAGCAGATAGAAGCCGAACATGGCGATCAGCAGGTTGATCCAGTGGTGGGCATCGTAGGGGGGGGCACGCCATAGAATGACCAGCACCAATGCCAGGCCGATGACCAGGATATCCAGCCAGCGCTGGATGACTGCCAGTATGGGTTCGTTGGAGCGGATGATGCCGTCTTGATTGTTCAGCATGGTGGTGACCTTCAAGGTATTCGGTGTTTGGGGGAGGAGAGGGTGATGGCATGGGGGGGCGAGTTGCCTGGATGATGTCGTCGAGCAGGCGCTCGACAACCCGAAGGGGGACATGGAAGGCCGGGTTCCATCCCGGCCTGCGGCTTTTCATGTTGCTCCGCTGGTCGAGCTGGAACTCGACCCTCCAGAGCCCAACAGCACTTCGCTTAGCCTTGCACTTCCAATTGGAGAAACAGCTTTCGCCAATAGCCGATCACCGTTGCCAGGGAAAAGTACTGCCGGGCCGAGCGGACGATCTCCTCCGCTGGCAGGTGGGGCTGTTGGGTGAGTGCGGACTCGATGGACTGAAGGTCATCGATGACCGTCAGCCCCTGCAGTGCCAGCTCCTGCTGTACCCAGCTGAAGAAGGGGGTTTTCACCCCTATCACCGGGGTGCCAAGGCTCAGCGCATAGAAGAAGCTGCCGCTGACGATCATGTCGTCATCGGCGTGGGACAGGATCAGCCCGCGCGCGGTGCCGACCAGTTCCCTGGCTTCTTCCTCGGATAGAAAGCGTGGGATGAACTCGATCTGCTTGCCTTCGGCGGCGGTTTTCAGCTGCTCGAAATAGTCCTGGTCATCGCAGGGGCCGGCGACGATCAGTGGCTGGTCAACCGGGAAGCTGTCGATCAACTGCTCGATGTTCTTGTACGGCATGACCCGCCCGAACACGATGAAGTGACAGTTCTTCCCGGTGTTACCGGCCATGGGCTGTTCGTAATACAACGGATGGGGGATGTAGTGCTTGTTCGGGAAATGGCCGCTGTGGGTGGCGGTGGCCGAGTACAGGCGCTCCGATAGATCAATGACCCGGGTCAGTGCCGCTGCACTCCGGCTGTTGGCGTGATGCGGGTAGATATTGTGGCGGACATAGACCAGGCGCCGCGCCAGGATACGAAAGGCGAAAATCTGTACGAAATAGGCGACGATGCCCAGGAGTGACGGTTTGCCGGTACTCGGGCTGGCGGTCTTGTGTTCCAGCCAGTTGACGATGATGACATCGAAGAAGCCGGGACGAAATTGCAGCATGCGCCACAGCGACTTGGTCGATGGGGACAAGGGATACACATGTCCGAGATGCGACAGGGCGTCCTGGGTGCGTTGGACGTAGGCGTTCTCCTCGGCGAAGCCGGGCACATAGCCGATTTTCAGGCGTTGCCCTGGTTTGCTGGGCAGTGGTTGCTCCCTGGGGGCGGGATGGGTGGTTGACCGGGAGCTGGAGACCGCTGGTTCCGGGCGGGAGTGCCGTGTGGCGCGAAGCATTCGGATCATGGCATCGAATCTGCGTTATGAGGTCAGGGGCGAATCAACTGGAGCTTGCGTTTGGCCAGGCCCAGCAGGCGGCGTGGCAGCGAAGGGGTATTGCATTTCTCATAGAGCTGTACCAGCGGCGTGATACGTGCGATGAACAGCTGCAGGGCATTCTGCCGGCGGGCTTCGGCGAACAGCTCATGGCTGGCTGCCGATAGCGCCCGGCGCCGGCGGATCAGTTCGCGGCGCCGGGCGTTGACCACGTTGTGATCGGCCAGGACGCGTTTGTTCGGGCTCCACAGGCCGGCGCTCTGGTCATCGGCCAGGCGCAGTGCCAGCCCTTCATGGCGATGCCGGAAATTGCCGGCCTGGGAGCTGGCGGCCTGGGCCGGGGATATGGCTTGCAGAAACAGCTCGCCGGTACTCGTGGCCTGGTCTATCAGGCTCTGTATCAGGCGGTTGCGGCACAGCAGGATATTGGTACCGCGCCAGTCCGCGCGGTATTCCGGCAACCAGGCATCGCCCAGCACCACGTCCGCGGTTTCGGCGAAGATATCGTCGCAATAGTTGCAGGCGTTGAGCTGGAACAGGGCATGGCCCCAGTTGCCGCCGAGCAGCTCGCTGGTCGGGCGGGTGATCCATTGGTCGTCACTGGCCGAATGGCCGCCGGGGTACCGGGCCCTGGCGGCGAAGCTGTAGCGACCGGCATCTCGGCCTGGCTGCTTGATGCGAAAATCCACCGCGGCCAGTTGCCCAGGTTCTATGCCGCATTGCCAGGCCAGCAGTTCGGCGAAGGCGGCGGACTTCAGATGGCCGCACACCAGCCCGACGAAGTACGCCAGTTGCCCGGCCAGGATAGGGTCTTGCATGCACAGCAGGCGGGCGCTCTTGATGAAACAGGGGACGCCAACCAGTGCATAGCGCCGGCCGTCGCCATGGATGCTCTGCAGCGCGGTATTGAAGCTGGTCGAGTAGTAGATGGATTTGCGTCGGGCGCGCAGTTCCTGCTGGGTGTAGGAAACGCGATAGGAAAACAACCCGTCGCCGCCCTGGCCGACATGGATCACCCCGTCGATATGCCCGCCGTCGAGCAGTTGCGCCAGCAGCCAACTGGTCAGGCCGCCGGAGCTGCTGCCCTGCAGGTACTCATCATCATTGACCCGGGCGGCGGCGATACTGAGGTATCTGCCGGTGCGTGGGTCATGCTTGGGGATATCGGCAAATACCTGGCGGACGATGGCATCTTCATTGGCCGATTCGTTGCTGAACGGGCAGACCCGGCTGGCGCTGGTGAGGCTATCGGGGCGGGCGCGGGACAGGTCGGCGCTGTAATAGCCCTGCTCGTTGCGGCTGACGTTGACTTCTCCCCGGGTGGCGAACTGGCAGGCTCCGCAACCCACACAGATATCCCGTTCGACTACCTGCTCAATCGTAGGCATAGGCCGTTGCCTCCCGTTCAGTGGCAGCCCTGGCGGTGGCGATGAAGTTCCGACGTGCCATGGCGCGTACTTCCGGCAGTTTGCTGAGCAGGTGCTGGTGAAGATCCTCCGGCTGCGACAGTACCTGCCGGATGATGGCGATGACGCTCTGGCCGAAGCCGGGCTGCGGGTCGACACACAGGCATTCCGCACCGAACAGGCGCATCAGCCCCTCGACCTTGCCCTGGGTGGCGAGGGTAATTGCCGGTACAGCGTGATACAGCGACATGATGGCCAGGTGCATGCGGCCGGTGACGACCAGGGTGGCGCCAGCGGTCAGGCCGCGGATGGTGGCCGGGCAGGGCAGGTGGTCGATCAGCAGGAGCGCCGGATCATCGACTGCCTGATGGATCTGCCGGCATAGCCGCAGGTCATCGCCGCCGGGCCGGGAGACGTGGGGCAGCAGGACCACGTGCAGGCCATGGTGTTGCAGCTCCCGGATCACCGGCCGGTACTCCTCGATCTGCTGGCCACTGCCGATCAGGCCGCTGGCGTTGACCAGGGCGTAGCGGCTGCCGGCGGGCAGTGAGGCCAGTAGCCGGGATGCTGCGTCAAGGTCCACTGTGCGTGCGGCGAATACCATATCCGCTACTTCGCTGACATTGGCCAGGCCATCAGCGCGGGCCCGTTCGGCTGATAGCGGGTCGCGCAGGCAGAGCTGCGCTCCGGCTGCGCTGGCGCGTTTCAGGGCGCGCAGGGCATGCGGGTGGGCGTGGCCGTTCCAGCTGAAGCCGAGAATCCGCACTGGTACGCCGGTCTGTGCTGCCAGCCAGGCGAGGTTGGCCCGGTTGCTGGAGGCGTGCCAGTTGTAGGCGCCGTCCATGATGTCGGCGCCAGTGATGGCCACGGATTCGGCCCGGTGCAGCAGGCGGAGGAAGTGCTGCATGCTGGCCAGGTGGTTGGGCAGATGGCCATAGATCAGCCCTGGCAGGGCGACCAGTTGGGTGCGCTGGTGGTACTCGGCAGGGATGCTGATATCGCTGGGGGTGCGGCAGATGATGATGATCTGTCCCGGGGTGTTTTCCAGGAAGCACTCGACCATGGCCTGGTCACCGATATTGCCGCCGCCGGGTGGGGCAATCAGCAGACTATAGGTAGGAGCCCCGCCTCGGGGCGATTGGTGCGTTCGGTCATCGCGGCGGGGCGCCGCTCCCACGGGGTCGGGGGTGGGGTTGGCGTTGAGGGTAGGAGCCCCGCCTCGGGGCGATTTACGCTGGATGCTGAACAGCAGTCGGTCACAGAGAAACAACAGGGGCGGGTAGCCCAGGATGGCTTTCAAATGCTTTTTCATGGTGCTTCCGAGAATGACGAAATGGGATGGTGGCGGTTACGCCGCGGGTCGCTTGGCCCGCAGCAGTGCCCTGGAGTCGAGTATCTGCAACATGCTGTTGCGGAAGGGCCGCCAGATCAGGCAGATGAACAGCAGGCTCGCGGCCATCAGGGGCAGGCTGATCAGCAGCTGTGTCACCGGCGCGTCGCTCCAGGTGTGGGCGCCATACCAGGTCAGGCCGCCACTGATGGCATACCCACTGATGATGATCAGGCCGTTGCGCAACATGCCCCGTACCGGCGCGCCGGAATGCCTCAGGAACAGCAGGGCCCACAGCCATGACACCGCCATGCCGCCGGCGACGGTCAGGGCCACGCCGGGCATGCCCCACAAGGCGCCGAGCAGGATGCAGGCCATCAGGACCGGCCTGGAGAGCAGGGTGAAACGCAGATGCAGCCCCGTCAGTCCCTTGGACAGGAACACCCAGTAGCTGGCATAGCTGGCCGCCTGGAAGATGCCCGCTACCGCGAGAATGCGAAAGATCGGTACCGCCGGGGTCCATTGCGGGCCCAGCACCAGCAGGATCAGGGGTTCGGCCATTGCTGCGGCAAAGCTCAGCAGCCCGACGATCACATGCAGCATGACCGTCTGGCCGTGCAGCAGGAATTGCCGATACCGCTGCGGCTCGTGCTGCAGCCGCGACAGTACCGGTAGTGCGATGGTAGTGGCCGGTGCGTTGATCTGGTTCAGCGGCAGCATGGATAGCTGGTAGGACTTGCTGTACAGGCCGAGGGATTCGGCGCCGAAGCGGTAGCCGATGATCAGGCTGTCCAGGTTGCGGGTGGCATAGCCGATCAGTTGCGTGCCCATGAGATTGCCGCCATAGCCCAGCAGGGCGCGCATGGGTACGCCGCTGCGCGGCAGGCCCGGCAGCCAGCGCGCGCTGGCCAGCAACACGCACAGCGTGGTGCCGGACAACGCCAGCTGCTGCCCGACCAGCGCCCAGTAGCCGAAGCCGCTCAAGGCCATGTGCAGGCCAGCACCCAGCCCGCCGGCCATGCCGATGATATCGGCCAGCGCCAGGCTGCCGAAGCGCATGCTGCGGTTGAGCTGGGCACGGTACTGGGTGGCGATGCCGTTCAGGATGAAGGTGATTGCCAGCACCTGGCTGATGGCAACCAGCCTGGGTTCGGCATAGAAGCTGGCGATCGCCGGGGCGATGGCGAACACCAGCGTGGCCAGGCCCAGGCCGATGGCCGAGTTGATCCAGAACAGGTTGCTGCGTTGTTGCCGGCAGAGGCTGGTGGCCTGCACGGCAGCCGATGACAGGCCGAAGTCGCGCAGCACCTCACCAAGGCCGGTGAGTACCACGACCATGGCCAGCAGGCCGTAGTCATCCGGGGAGAGCAGGCGCGCGAGGATCACGATGCCGCAGAACTGCAGCATGATCTTCACGCCCTGGCCGCCCATGGTCAGTACCGCGCCTCGGGCAGCGATGCTGCCGAGGCCTTTGGGTTGGGAAACAGCACTCATGTGGTTGCGGGTCCCGTGCACTATGCCTTGGTGGCGACCGGGTTTTTTTCCACGCGCCCGTACCTGTCTTCGAAACGCACTATGTCGTCCTCGCCCAGATACGAGCCCGATTGCACCTCGATCAGCTGCAGGTCGATGACGCCGGGGTTTTCCAGGGTGTGCACCTGGCCGATGGGGATGTAGGACGACTGGTTTTCCGTCACCAGATAGGTCTTGTCACCATTGGTGACCCTGGCGGTGCCGCAGACCACGATCCAGTGTTCGGCGCGGTGGTGGTGCATCTGCAGGGACAGTTTGGCGCCGGGCTTCACCGTGATGTGCTTGACCTGGTAGCGATGGCCATGGTCGATGGAGTCGTATACGCCCCAGGGCCGATAGACTTCGCGGTGGCTGATATGCTCCTGGCGACCGGTGGCCTTGAGCTTCTCCACCAGTGCCTTGACCTCCTGCACCCGGTCGCGGTGGGCGACGAGTACGGCATCCTTGGTTTCGACGACGATCAGGTCATCCACGCCCAGGGTGGCGACCAGGCGGTGGTCGGCGCGGACCAGGGTGTTGCGCGACTCATGCGCCAGCACGTCACCCTGCATGGCGTTGCCAGCGGCATCCTTGTCGCTGATATCCCACAGCGCCGACCAGGAACCGATATCGCTCCAGCCGGCGTCCAGGCTGACTACCACCGCATCGGCGGTGTTCTCCATGACGGCATAATCGATGGACTCGTCCGGGCAGGCGGCGAACGCTTCGGCGTCCACGCGGGTGAACAGCATGTCGTAGGCCTTGCCCAGCGCGGCTTCGCGGCAGGCGGTGAGAATGTCCGGACGGTGGTCGGCCAGCTCCTCCAGGTAGCGTGAGGCGCGGAACAGGAACATGCCGCTGTTCCAGAAATACTCGCCCGATTCCACATAGGCATGGGCGGTGGCGGCGTCGGGTTTCTCCACGAAGCGGCTGACGGTGAACGCGCGATCATTCAGCCGCTCGCCCTGCTGGATGTAGCCATAGCCTGTCTCGGCGCTGCCCGGCACTATGCCGAAGGTGACCAGCTTGCCGGCCTCGGCCAGCGGAATCGCTGCCTGTATGCTGTCCTGAAAGGCGGTAATGTCGGCTATCCGGTGGTCCGCCGCGAGCACCAGCAACAGCGGGTCCTGCCCCGCGGTCGCCAGCTTGATCGCGGCTAGGGCGATGGCGGGGGCGGTATTGCGTCCGCAGGGTTCGAGAAGGATACGGGTGTCGTCCATGCCCAACTGCTCCAGCTGGGTGGCAGCCAGGAAGCGGTGTTGTTCATTGCAGATCAGCAGCAGCTGCGCACACGGCAGCCCCTTGAGACGGCAGATGGTGGCCTGCAGCATGCTCAACTGCTGGTCCGCCAGCGGCAGGAACTGCTTGGGGTTGAGCTGGCGGGACAATGGCCAGAGCCGGGAACCGGAACCGCCGGCCATGATTACGGGTTGCAACATGGTCATACTCCTGTCGGGGTAAAAGAGGGATGCGGGTTGAACTCCTGGATGGCCGCCGCCACCGTCCGGGAAAATCGCTCGCGAAACAGCTCGACGGAAAAATGCTCCGCCTGCTCGCGACAACTTTCGGGACTGATGGCGTGGCCGGTGGTTTCGAAGCGCTCCACGGCCTGGATGAGCGATTCGACATTCTGCTGGGGAAAGAACAGTCCTGTTCTACCGTCGATGACGGTTTCCAGGGCGCCGCCCTTGCCGTAGGCGATCACCGGCGTGCCGCAGGCCATGGCCTCGACCGGGGTGATGCCGAAATCCTCCTCGGCGGCGAACACGAACGCCCTGGCGTCCTGCATGTAGCGTTTCATCTGCGCGAAGGGCAGGAAGCCGGTAACCGTGATATTGGGCGCGCCAGCTGCCTTGGCGCGTACCTTGTGGATGTCCGGGCCGTCGCCGATGATCACCAGCTGGCGCCCGGGCATGTGCCGGAAAGCCTCGGCGATCATGTCCATGCGCTTGTAGGGCACCATGCGCGAGGCGGCGACGTAGAACTCCTGCTTGTTGGATTGCAGGCTGAAGTCCTGGATGTTCACCGGTGGATAGACCACCTCGGCCGGACGCCGGTAGCACTTCTGCACGCGCCGGGCGATGAACTCGGAATTGGCGATGAACACATTGACGCCGAGTGATGAGCGCGCATCGAAGTTGCGGATGTAATGCAGCGACCAGCGGGCGATCCAGTTCTTCAGCCCGCGACTGAGCCCGGATTCCAGCAGGTATTGATGCTGCAGGTCCCAGGCGTAGCGCACCGGCGAGTGGATGTAGCAGATATGCAGCTGGTCCGGCCCGGTCAGCACGCCCTTGGCCACCGCGTGGGAGCTGGAGATGACCAGGTCGTAACTGCTCAGGTCGAACTGCTCGATGGCCAGGGGCATCAGCGGCAGGTAATGACGGTAACGCTTCCTGGCCATGGGCATGCGCTGGATGAACGAGGTGGTGGCCTGCTTGCCATTGAGAAAGGCACGCTGGTCTTCTTCCAGGAAGTCGACCAGGGAGAACAGGTCGGCATCCGGGTACAACTGCAGAATCTGCTCGACGACGCGCTCGGCGCCCGAGTAGACGGTGAGCCAGTCAACAACGATGGCGACTTTCATTGCGGGTTCCTTTGATGTTCATGCGATGAGGGGAGACAGCTTTTCCAGTGCCTGGCTGACCAGATCTGCGGTTCTGTCCCAGGTGAAATTGCGTGCCTGGATCAGGCCCTTGGCGCTCAGGGTGCGGCTCAGTTCTTCGCTGCCGGCGACGGCGAGCATGGCGGTGGCGATGTTCTCGGTATCGGTCGGGTCGACATACAGGGCGGCGCCGGCGCCGACTTCCGGCATGGATGAGGTTCGTGAAGTGATGACCGGCGTGCCGCAGGCCATGCTCTCGGCGACCGGTAGCCCGAAGCCTTCGTACAGGGACGGAAACACCGTGGCGATGGCGCCGCGGTACCAGGAGGCCAGTTCGTTTTCGCTGAGCTGCCCGGTGAACAGCACCCGCCGCTCCAGGCCATCGCGGTGGATCAACCGCTGCAACTCCATTGTGGCGGTGCCGGTGAAGACCAACTTGCTGTCGCGATACAGGCCGCTGTGCCTGAAGGCGCGGATCAGCCGCGGTTCATTCTTGTGCCCCTTGCGGTTGCTGCAGCAGAAGAAGTAGGCAAAGCCGGGCTGCCTGGGTAGCACGCCGGTGTGGAATGCATCACTGACGCCGTTGCTCACCACGCTGACCTGCTCCGGTCGGCAATCCGCCCAGTCGATGATGCGCTGGCGGGAGAATTCCGACACGGTCAGTACCTGCGCGGCCCGGTGCACGGCGGGGCGGATGATCAACTGGTAGTAGAGCTTCTTCAGGGCCGAACTGTTGTGCTCGACATCCAGGTGGTTGAGGTCGTGGATGGTGAACACGAAGGGTAGGCGGCTGGCCGATGGTGGAATGTAGCCAGGGCTGTACAGCGCCTTGGCACCACTGCTGGCCAGCCAGCGACCGAGCCTGATGGATGAGGCGAATGAACTCGGGTGAGCCGGGTCGGTGAACAGGCAGGTGAAGTTGAGGCGATCCTGCAGTTCGGTGGCGAAGCGGCCGATGCCATGCTGGCCGATCCACCTGGAGTCAAAGGCTATGTGCGAATGCTGCATGGCGGCTCCGTGCAAAGTGGGGTGATTTCAGGCTCACGCAGAGCTGGTCGAAGTAGAAGAACAGCGCCAGTACCGGCAGCAGCCAGAACGGGTAGAAGACGATCTGGTTGAAGTGCCCGGCCCAGAGCAGGGTCAATGCGGTGTAGACGATGAGCATCCGGAACAGCTGGTAGGGCAGTGGTGAGGCCAGGTGGCGAAGCTTGCTGCCGATGATCCAGGCCCAGGTGCCGGCGGCGATGAAGCTGACCAGGGTGCCGACGAAGCCATAGCTGATGATCACCAGTTGCAGGCTGGAGTCGACCTTGGTGCCGGTCTTGAGCAGCTGCCTGATGGAAAAGTTGTAGCCATGACCGAGCAGGGGGTGTTCGGCAATCAGGTCCATGCCGGTCTGGAATGCCCTGAGTCGTGACAGCGCGGAGTTGTCGGCGCGGGTGGAGGTGAAGCGCTCGATGACCCGCTCGATCTGGCTGTCGAAACTGTAGATCAGCGCCAGGACCAGGAAGGGTGACAACAGCAGGAAATAGACATGCAGGGGCTGCACGGTAATGCGCTTCATCTGGTACTGGGTGACGGTGCTCAGCAGGCGGATGCCGAACAGGCAGGTGAAGGCGAGCAGCGCCAGGGAGATGCCCGAACGGGAGAAACTGAACAGCAGGGCGACCACCATCATCAGTAACAGGGCGAAGTAGGGCGTGTGGCGAATGACCAGAGTCGCCATCAGGATCGGCAGCACTATGATGGTGCCGAAGAAGTTCGGGTCCAGGTAGGTGGAGACCAGGCGGAACTGATGCGGGTCGCCGGTGAAGTTGATGCCCATCTGCTCGAGTTTCAGCCAGAGCACGGTGGAGTCGGGATACAGGGCCAGCACGACGAAGCTGAACAGGGTGGCGATGCCGTAGGTGATGGCGAAGGCCTTGGCCAGGCGGGAGATATCGTCGCGAAACACCCAGTGCATGGCCACGCCGGCGGCAAATGCCGAGAGGATCATGGCGCTGAGGCGGATGTTGTAGAAGATGGCATCGCTGGCGGCGCC
Source organism: Halopseudomonas xiamenensis (assembly GCF_014219065.1). Classification (GTDB taxonomy): domain Bacteria; phylum Pseudomonadota; class Gammaproteobacteria; order Pseudomonadales; family Pseudomonadaceae; genus Halopseudomonas; species Halopseudomonas xiamenensis. Next base: position 16,489 of record NZ_JACLGO010000030.1, on the reverse strand, counting down.
GTAATGGTAGATGCCGACGCCGAGCGAGAAGGTGTTGAGGCACAGCAGGAACAACACCGCCCTGGAGGTGATGACCCGCTTGAAGTTCTTGACCAGTATCGGTGCGGCGCACAGGTACAGCACCAGTTCGCTGGCATTGATATTGCCGAACGAGCCGGCAATCGGTACGAAGCGCGGCAGGTTACCGAGTACCACGAACAGGAGTACCAGCAACAGGAATGCGGTATTGAGGCGGAAATACTGGGATTTCATGGTGGCTCTGGTGTGGTGGTGATGTGATGTCGATGGTTGAGATGAAATGCGATCTTTGGGGTTGCTGTCGTCGAGCGGGCGCTCGACAACCCGGGTGAGCGTATGTCCTGGGGGGATAGCGCCCCGGTCAGCGTTTGGGTGCTACGCCAGCGGTGTTGTCGGCGAGCGCGTGTTTGGCAGCTCACTCTGTTGTTCGAAGGCGCGCAGGTACTGCTGGGTGATGCTTTGCCGGGAGAACTGTCTGGCCCAGATGGTGCATTGCGTGGTGAGGGTCCGCCAGTCCTGGGCGGCCAGCTTGCGTACGGCCTCGGCGAAGGCGTCGGCGTCATCGGGCGGGCAGGCGTAGCCGGTGTGGCCCGGGTTGATGATTTCCGGGATGCCGCCGCAATCCGAGCCGACTACCGGCACGCCATGGGAAGCCGCTTCCAGCACCACTCGTCCAAGCGGCTCGGCCCATTGCGATGGCACCAGCAGGATGTCGATGGCGGGGAAGAACTGTGCCGGCGGCACATGGCCCAACCAGGTCAGCGGCAGATCGGCATTGGCTGCCTGCAACTGCGCCATGTACGCGGCCTGGCCAGTGCCGGCGATGTGCAGGCGATAGCCCGGCCCGAGCCGGCGACATACCTGCAGGGCCAGTTCGATGCCCTTGGCTGGCTCCAGCCTGCCCATATAGCCCAGCGTCACGGTCTGCCCGGAGCTGCGGCTGCGTGGGGGCAGTTCCGGCTGGGTTATCGAGTTGTAGATCACCTCGGCGGATGCATGACGGAAATAGCCCAGCTTTCGATGCAGGCAGCCCACATGCTCGCTGATCGCCACATACTGCCGTACCTGTTGCGAGCGCCACTTCTTGACCAGCGAAAACAGCCGGCAGGCCAGCGCCGTCGGGGGCTGATTGCGCTCGCCGTCATACAGCGTGCAGTTGGGATGGATCAGATAGTAGTCCCGCGAGGTATGCAGCACGGCGATACCCAGTGCCCGCGCCGCATCCCACACCGCTACGGAAAACCCGGCGAGATTGTTGGTGTGCAGCACCTCGGGGCGGATCTGTTCGAGCAGCCGGCGCACGTCCGCCCGCGCCAGCGGGTTGTAGATATCCAGCACATGCCACGCCAGGCGCAGCAGCGGATTACCGTGCGTTGCCGGGAATGGCCAGTAGATGTTTCTCAGCGGCAGACGGTGCACGGTCACGCCATTGAGCTGCTCGACCCGGTACTGCCGCGCATCGTGCAGGGTGATGACGCTGACCTGGTGCCCGGCATCGGCCAGTGACTCGGCCAGCAGTTGCACGGACACCTCGGCGCCGCCGATGCGGTAGGGGTGATACAGGGTGTTGAGCAGGACGATGTTCATTTCATCGTCCTATGGCGTAGTAGTGGAAGCCCTTGTTCTGCATGCGTGCGGGCTCGTACAGATTGCGGCCATCGAAGATCACCGGGCTGCTCAGGTAGTTGGCGATCAGCTCGAAATCCGGCGCCTTGAAGGCCTGCCAATCGGTGACTACTACCAGCGCGTCCGCGCCCCTGAGCGCTGCCTCCTTGGTGCCGCACAACTGCAGGTCATCGCGATGCAGGTACAGGCGCTGGGTCTCTTCCATGGCTTCGGGGTCGTACGCCTGCACGCGCGCACCGGCTTGCCAGAGTGCCTCCATCAGCGTGCGGCTGGGCGCCTCGCGCATGTCGTTGGTATTGGGTTTGAACGCCAGCCCCCAGATGGCGAAGGTCTTGCCGCTGAGGTTGCCGTTGAAGTGCCGGGAAATCTTGCGGAACAACAGGGTCTTCTGCTCCCTGTTGCGCGACTCGACTGCCTTGAGAACGCGCGCGTCGAAGTCGATGCTGTCGGCGGTACGAATCAGTGCCTGGATATCCTTGGGGAAACAGGAGCCGCCGTAACCGGCGCCGGCATAGATGAAGTGATAGCCGATGCGCGGGTCCGAGCCGATGCCCTGGCGGACCATCTCGATATCGGCGCCGAGCTGCTCGGCGAGGTTGGCCATTTCGTTCATGAAGCTGATCTTGGTGGCGAGCATGCAGTTGGCGGCATACTTGGTCAGTTCTGCGCTCTGCACATCCATGACGATGATTTTCTCGTGGTTGCGGTTGAAGGGCGCATACAGTTCGCGCATCACTTCTTCGGCCGCGCTGCTGTCGGTACCGATGATGATGCGGTCGGGGCGCATGCAGTCGGCCACCGCGGAGCCTTCCTTGAGAAACTCGGGGTTGGAGACCACGTCGAAGCTCAGTGCTGGATTGCCCCGGTCGGCGAGTATCTGGCTGACGGCCTGCTGCACACGGGTTGCGGTGCCTACCGGTACGGTGGATTTGTTGATGATGATGCGGTGCCCATCCATGTGTTCGGCGATGGTGCTGGCGACGGCAAGGACGTATTGCAGATCGGCGGAACCGTCTTCATCGGGCGGGGTGCCCACGGCGATGAACTGGACGCTGCCGTGCAGTACGCCCAGGGCGGCATCGGTGGTGAACTGCAGCCGGCCAGCGGCGTGGTTGTCGCGTACCAGGTTCTCCAGGCCAGGCTCATGGATCGGAATACGTCCCTGTTTCAATTGCTCGATCTTGTCCGGATCGACGTCAACGCATATGACCTGGTGGCCGACTTCCGCCAGCACGGCGCCTTGCACCAGGCCGACATAGCCGGTGCCGAATACGGTTACTTTCATGTTGGTTCCCTGTCATCAATAAGGGCAGATTGGTCAGCGGGTGAAGGGGTAACGACCTCAGGCCTTTTCGGATCGGTATTCATAGAAATAGTGGCCGTAGTGACTGTATCCATACACGGATGACTTCTTGATTACGGCGTTGAAGATGGCGCCCTTGAGCTGGATATCGTCCTGCTCGAAACAGCGCTTGGCGGCTTCTATCTCCTTGGCCGAGTTCTGGCCGAAACGGGTGACCAGCAGGCAGATGCCGGCTTCGCGACCGACGATCGAGGCGTCGGTCACCGCCAGGACCGGCGGGGTGTCGATCACGATCAGGTCATAACGTGCGTCCACTTCATCGAGAAAGCGCCGAAAGTTCTCATGCATCAACAGCTCGGAAGGGTTGGGTGGAATGCGCCCGCGGGGTATCAGGTGCAAGCTGTCGATTTCGGTGCGATGGATGGCGCTGTCCAGGTCCAGGCGCGCGGTGAGCAGCTCGGATAATCCATCCCTGGCGGGCAGGCGGTACATCTTGTTGAGGTAACCCTTGCGCATGTCGGCATCGATCAGCAGGACTTTCTGTCCGGCCTGGGCCATGGTCGCCGCCAGGTTGGCGGCGACGAAGGACTTGCCCACCGATGGGCTGGGGCCGGAGATCATCAGTACGTTGTTCTTCGCCTCGGCATGGGCGAAGTGCAGGCTGGTCCGCAGGCGGCGCAGTGACTCCACGGCCAGGTCGGCGGGGTTCTTCATTGCCAGCAACAGCGAGTTGCGCTGCGCCGCCTTGCTGTTGCTGCGCAGGTTCTTCTCCAGATGTTCCTGGTCCTTGCTGAAGGGGATGGCGGCATAGACCGGCAATCCCAGGTGCTCGATGATCTCCGGGTTCTCGACGCCGCGATTGTGAATCTGCCGCAGCAGCACCACGGCTACGCCGAGAAAGCCGCCGAACAGGGTGGCCAGGACGGTGATCAGGGCCTTTTTCGGCTTAACCGGGCGCGATACGCTGGCGTCGGCGGCGTCGATGATGCGCACGTTGCCGACGGTGCCGGCGCGCAATACATCCAGCTCCTGGGAGCGGTTGAGCATGGCGGTGTAGACCTCGGTGGTCACCGCTACATCCCGTGACAGACGCAGTAGTTCCTGCTGGGTTTCGGGCAGCTCATCGACCTTCTTGCTCAACTCGTTGCGCTGCCGTTGCAACTGCTGGGTCTGTTCGAGCAGGATCTGGTAGGACGGATGCTCACCGGTGAAGCGGCGCTGCAACTCGGCGCGTTTGAGGTTCTGCTCGGAGATCAGGGTGTCCAGCTCGATGATCTGGCTGAGTACCGACTGGGTTTCGATGGAGATGTCGACCGACTTGCTGCTCATCTGGAAGTCGTTCAGGGCCTGCTCGTAGCGTTCCAGCTCCGAGCGCACCTGGGGCAGCTGCTCGCGCAGGAACTCCAGGCTCTGTGCCGCTTCGGCGGAGTTGCGCTCTACGTTCTGGCGAACGTAGAGACGGCTTACTTCATCCAGGACGCGAATGGAGTGCTGGTGGTCCGGGTGCTGGAGGCTGAGGCTGATGATGCCGGAATCCCTGGAGCGCTCACTGGCTTCCAGCTCATTCTGGTAGTGCATGATGGTATTCAGCAGGCGGTTGCGGGATACCGTGAAACGGGTGCCTGGCCGCGCCCGCAGGGTAGCGATCTGCACCTTGAAGCCGTTCTGGTCGAGCTGCTGGCCGATCTGCCCGGTGAGCAGCTGTGCGTCATCTTCATCGTAAAGACTGAAGTAATCGTGCTCCCCGGCCACCAGGGTCAGGGGTTTGTCCAGGTATTCGGCGGGTACCTCCAGCTGGAAGATATCCAGCTCCTCGCCGCCCCAGGCATACTCGGTCAGGCCAAACCAGGGCATGGCCACCTCGCCTCTGAAGTGCGGTTGGAAGCGCCGCGCTGCCCATTCGCCGATCAGTGGGAAGTGGTTGGGTGCCGAGAGCGTGTCCAGTTTCAGGTTGATCACGGCCTGGCCTATGACGGCCCGGGACTTGAGCAGTTCGATCTCGGTGACGGCCTTGGAAGGGGTTCCGAAGACATCGGACAGTTCCGACAGCCCCGCCAGTCGCCCACCGCTTTTCTCCTCGATCTGGATCAGCGCGTTGGCCTGAAAGATTGGCGTCGCCAGGATGGCATAGGCCATGCCCAGCAGGGCGAACGCGATCGTCAGGCCGGCAATGATCCATTTGCCTTCGATCAGTGCGCCGAACAGCACTGCCAGATCGATTTCATCGGTATTGCCCTGGTTGCGATAGGGGGACGAAATGTTTTGCATGATTTTCCTTGCGCGGGCGCAAATGTGAGTATGGGGAGCTCCGGCATGGCCTTTTCAGGCACGCTACCGCCCCAGGATTTGCAGTCGGATCCTGAGAACTGTTGATATGTCGGTATAAAACTTTCTCGGGCGGGCATACGGCAGCCACAACGGCTACTGCACGTTTGAGAAAAAGCAGTTTGGTAAAACGTACCGCTACTGCCGGAACATGTTTGCCAGGGCAGCCGTCCAGATTTCAGGCTGTTGGTGATGTCCGATTCGGTGGGTGTACAAGGGTTTAACTAGGTCTTCCACTGACCCCGGCCGCAGGGAAGGGCAGGAGTGAGTGGCTGCTTCAATCGTATGCTGGATCGATCTGTTGGTGATGTCTTGTCGCCAGTCAGGAAGCAGTGGCCGGGAAAAGTCCGAGGCCAGTATCTGGTACAGAAGAACGCCCAGGGAGTAGATATCGCTGCGCTGGGATACACCGCCGTTGCGGTAGGTTTCCGGGGCGCGGTAGAAGCAACTGCAATTGTTGTAATGTTGCTCCGGGGCCGGATTGCCCAGGGACTTCCCGGGTGCCGTGATTCTTATATGACCATCTTCGGACACAATCAGGTTGTCGGGCTTCAGGAACGAATGCACGGTGCCTTTGGAGTGCTGCATGGACACTTCCCTGGCCAGGCTCATGAACAGATCGAGCCGTTGTTCCAGCGGCATGATCGATAGGTGGTGCCGTCCGGCCCATGCATCCAGACTGGTACCACCTGCCGCGTGGAAGGCTGCGCCCTCCGCATAGGCGCTCGCCATATCCGCCTGGGCATCGACGGTAGCGCCGAAGCTGCCGAGTTCGCCGGTTGGGTTCATCGAAATGACATCCAGGTAATGGGATGAGGGCGGGGGTGGGCTGATCCGCGCGCTGGTGAACAGCGGGTTGCTGGCCGCCAGATGTGCACTGAGGTGGGGCAGCGAGGGAATGATGCTGCAGTCGGGCTCGGCCTCCATCTTCCTGACCGGCCCCTTGATGCGGTAGCCGACGCGGGGGATGGTGATCAGCAGCGGGGCATTTTCCCCCAGTGCCTTGCGCAACTTGGCCGTTGCGTTGGCCAATACGTTCTCCACGGTGAGCCGGCCGCCCCAGACCGTTTGCAGAAGTTCGCCCTTGGTCACTACCTGGTCTGCATGCTCGAGCATTTTTGCCAGTAATACCAATGGCCTGCGTTCAATCGCTACAGGCGTTCCGTTTATCCTGAGTTCGAACTTCGCTTCATCGAATTCGGCTGTACCGAAGAAATATCGGTACAGCCTGGCAGGTCGTTTATCGAGTAAATCCATATGCCGTCTCCTCAGCAGGATGAATCACGACGCTATTAAGGCAGATGTTGGCTGATTAAGTTTGCTGCGTTAGTGAATCGTTATTGATTGGTGACTATTGAGCCGGCGTTATTGATTCGTGAAGGCGAAATGCCGGTTTTCATGCCTGAATAACCCTGTGGATGGGTAGTGGCAATCTCATATCTGCTGCACCGACCTGGCCTCCCTTAGTGCGTTGGGGTAAGTATATGGAAATCTTGCGTAGTTACGCTGAAAAGACCATCGAGAAAGCGCGATCATCACTGATATCGGTGTCCCTGGGGCTTTTGCCCGAGGTTGTGGAGTATCAGCTTCGGTATCTGAAAAGACATGGGAGGCTGTGCAACTTCGATAACCCCGAGAGGTTGACCGAGAAGCTGCATCACCGGATGCGTTATCCCTTGCCGCACTTTTCCCGCCTGGCCGATAAGGTCCTGGCCCGGGAGTACATTCGGGATACTGTAGGCGAGAAGTTCAATGTCCCACTGTATGGCGCAGTGGAAATGATAACTGCGTCACAATTTGAGCATCTGCCCAATACCTTTGTCATGAAAACCAACAACAGTAGCGGCTCTGTTCGCATTGTTCCGGACAAGTCGCGGGAGGACATTGCCGCTCTGGTTAGCCTGGGCAACTCGTGGCTGCGTGATGACTTTTCCAAATGCCGGGGAGAGCGGCACTACAAGGCGATCCGGCCACAGGTGCTGTTCGAGCAGGCGTTGTTGACCGACGCCGGCCCACCGGCGGACTACAAGATCCATGTATTCAATCCCGCCGAGGGGGACAGCTATCTGTTCGTGCAGGTCATCAATGGCCGCTTCGGCAGAATGACCCAGAACCTGTATTCGGCGGACTGGCAGAGCCTGCCGTTTCGATTGGGTGGAACCTTGCCGCAGAGCACCGATACGGCGATCACCACTGCTCCGGCCAATCTGGCCGAGATGCTGGATGTGGCCAGCCGCCTGGCGCAGCCGTTCGGCTATTGCCGGGTGGATCTGTACCTGTTTGAAGGGCATGTCTATGTCGGTGAGATCACCTTCACGCCGGGAGCGGGCGCTTTCAAGTTGTATCCAGCGGAGTGGGATCGGAAGTTGGGGGCGTTGTTTCGCTGGCCGGAGATTCCCATGTCGGGTGCCGCCGAGGTCGCCAGCGAGCGCAGCGGTCATTTCCACAACGCGGTGAACGAACTGGGGTGAGGCATGGATACATATCGCGGTGACATCGAAGGGCTACGGGCGCTGGCCGCCTTGCTGGTGGCGATATTCCATATCTGGATGAACAAGGTATCCGGTGGCGTGGATGTATTTTTCGTGGTTTCCGGGTACCTGATCACGCTTTCGCTGCTGCGCCAGAGCGAGCGGCTGGGGCGGGTGCGACCCTTGCTGTTCTGGGCCGGACTGGCCCGGCGACTGTTACCCGCCGCGCTGCTGGTGATCGCCGCGGTGCTGCTCGGTACCTGGCTGCTGTTGCCACGATCGCTGTGGATGGCTTCGATGAAGGAAAGCCTGGCGGCGATGTTCTACCTCGAGAACTGGCTGCTGGCATTCAACTCGGTGGACTATCTGGCCCGTGATAACCAGCCCAGCCCGGTACAGCATTACTGGGCGCTGTCGGCGCAGGGGCAGTTCTATGCGCTCTGGCCGTTCGTCATCATGCTGGCGCTGTACCTGGGCAGGCTACTGGCGCTGGGCCGGCGCCAGGCGGTGCTGCTGACCTTTGCCGGTGTATTCGTCCTGTCGCTGGTTTTTTCCATCATCCATACCGCTGCCAACCAGACCTTCGCCTATTTCAACACCTTCGCCCGGGTCTGGCAGTTCGCGCTGGGTGGGCTGGTGGCCATCATGCCCTGGGCGGCGCTTGCCGAAGCTCCGCGCCGGTTCATGGGCTGGCTGGGGTTGGCGGCGATTCTGAGTTGCGGGCTGGTGCTGGACGTATCGCTGAGCTTTCCCGGGTACGTGGCGCTGTGGCCATCGCTGGGTGCGGCGCTGATCCTGGCGGCCGGAGCGAGCGCAGTGAGCAACAGTGCCGGTGGCTTACTGGCGATTCGACCGTTGGTCTGGCTGGGTGGGATCAGTTATGCCTTCTATCTCTGGCACTGGCCGATCATGATCTTCTTCCGGGCTACTTTTGTCGAATTGGGAGCAGTCTGGTATGGCGGTGTGATGATCATGCTGCTGTCGTTGCTGCTGGCCTGGGGCACCACCCGCCTGGTGGAAAAGCCGCTGCGAGCGCGACTGGGCACGCGGTCTCCGGGCTTTGTCTATGCCACGGCACTGGTTGCAGTGGCTCCACTGGTGCTGGCGATCGCCCTGTGGCGTAACGAGGTGCAGGGCCTGGCCGAACACTATCAGGTGCCGGAAACGGTGGATGCGGTGCGCTATCCCGGTGCACGGGCGCTGAGCGCAGGGGCTGCGGAGCATGTGCTGGAGGAGGCGAGGGTCATTCCCGAGCCGTTCATGGCCAGCAGGGATGTGCCCAAGCCCTATCGCGAGGGTTGTCACCAGGGCCTGCTGGGGAGCGAGGCGAGTGCCTGTCATTATGGACATGCCGACGGTGTGCTGACCATCGCCGTGGTGGGTAGCTCCCATGCTACCCATTGGGTGCCGGCATTGGAGAAGATCGCCCTGCAGCGCAACTGGCGGCTGGTGAGTTTCACCAAGAATGGGTGCCGCTTTACCGCCAATGCACAGGAGTCGCCGGAGAATCGGGAGAATTCCTGTGCGCTATGGAATGACAACGTGTTGGCGGCGCTCGAACGACTGGCCCCGGATCTGGTGTTCACCACGGCCAGCGTGGCAGCCACCGCGGACCGTGCGGAACATGTTCCGCCAGGCTATGTGGTCCAGTGGCAGAAGCTGCAGCGGATGCGGCTGAAGATCATCGCCGTGCGCGATACGCCCTTCATGGGCTTCCATGTGCCGACCTGTGTCGATATCAACGGCGCTGACTCGCAACGCTGTTCGCGGCCGAGGGAGCAGGCACTGGCGGTGGACCTGCGCTTGCCGCTGGAGGAATTGGGCGGGGAGGGGCAGGCCATCCACTTCATCGATATGAGCGATTACTTCTGCACCCGCGACAGTTGCCCGGCAGTGGCCGGCAATATCCTGATCTACAAGGACAGAAGCCACGTATCCACCCTTTACATGAAGTCCCTGAGTGGCTTCCTGGCAGAGGCGATCGACCGTTCGGCCTGGTCGTTGGCCGAGCGACAGGCCAGCCGCCTTCTCAGGCGCGGAGCGTTGGTGTTCTGACTATGGGCTCTGGCCTGGTATTGCCAGGCCAGGGCCGCGAGTTACTCGACGGTCACCGACTTGGCCAGGTTCCTGGGCTTGTCGACATCCGTGCCCTTGACCAGGGCGACATGGTAGCTGAGCAGTTGCAGCGGAATGGTGTAGAGGATCGGCGAGATGATGTCGTCCACCTGCGGCAGGCTGATGATGCCGTCGCCCTGCTGGTGGTCGATGCTTTCACAGGCGAAGGTGATCAGTTCGCCACCGCGGGCACGCACTTCCTCCAGGTTGGACTTGAGCTTTTCCAGCAGGCTGTCGCTGGGGGCGACGCTGACCACCGGCATGTCCTCGTCGACCAGTGCCAGCGGGCCGTGCTTGAGCTCACCGGCGGCATAGGCCTCGGCGTGGATATAGGATATCTCCTTGAGCTTGAGCGCACCTTCCATGGCGATGGGGTAGTGCGGGCCGCGACCGAGGAACAGGGCGTGATGCTTGTTGGCGAAACGCTGCGCCAGGCTGGTGATGGCCGGCTCCAGTGCCAGCACCTGGCCGATCAGCGCCGGCAGTTTGCGCAGCGCCGCCACGTTTTCGGCCACCTGCGGCGCGCTGCTGTTGCGCACCTGCAGCAGCGCGGTGGTGAACCACAGCAGGGCAACCAGCTGCGTGGTGAATGCCTTGGTCGAGGCGACGCCGATTTCCGGGCCGGCATGGGTCAGCAGGCGCCAGTCGGCCTCGCGTACCAAAGAGCTGCCGGCGACGTTGCAGATAGCCAGGGTGGCGAGATAGCCCTGGTTGCTGGCAAAGCGCAGCGCGGCCAGGGTATCGGCGGTTTCACCTGACTGGGATATGGTGACCAGCAGGGTATTGGCTGGCACCACCACGCGGCGGTAGCGGTATTCACTGGCCACCTCGACCTGACAGGGCAGGCCGACCAGGGACTCGATCCAGTAGCGGGCGACGAGACCGGCATGGTAGCTGGTGCCGCAGGCGACGATGTGGATGTTCTGGATATCCGCCAGCTTGGTTTCCGCTTCCGGGCCGAGAATGGCGGTCAGTACGTGGTCATCGCCAAGGATGCCGCTGAGGGTATCGCTGATGGCGTCGGGTTGCTCGAAGATTTCCTTGAGCATGTAGTGGCGATATTCGCCTTTTTCCAGACTGTGGGCGGCGTGTTCGTAGCGTTTGACCGAGCGCTCGACCTGCTGATGCTCGCGGTCCCAGATGTCGCACTGCTGGTCGCTCAGACGCGCGTGATCGCCTTCGTCCAGGTAACGGAAGCGGTCGGTGACCTGCAGCAGCGCCAGCGGGTCGGAGGCCAGATAGTGCTCGCCGCTGCCTTCGCCGATGACCAGCGGGCTGCCCATGCGCGCGCAATACAGGTGCTGCGGCTCGTCCTCATGCACCAGCGCCAGTGCATAGGCGCCGTGCAGTTCGCCGAGGGTGGCACGAAAGGCCTTCAGCAGGTCTGCGTCCTGACTGTAATGCCAGGCGATCAGGTGCGCGACCACCTCGGTATCGGTTTCCGAGGTGAACACATAGCCCAGGTCGGTCAGCTTCTTGCGCAGGGGAGCGTGGTTTTCGATGATGCCGTTGTGGACGATCGCCAGCCCTTTGGAGACGTGGGGGTGAGCATTGTGCTCGGCCGGTTTGCCATGGGTGGCCCAGCGGGTATGGGCGATGCCCAGGTAGCCATTGGCGGGATTGGTCGCCAGGGCGCTCTCCAGTTCCGCCACCTTGCCGGTGGCACGAACCCGCTGGATACCGGTACCGCTGGCCAATACGGCAACGCCCGCCGAATCATAGCCGCGATATTCCAGGCGACGCAGACCTTCGAGCAGAATGGGAGTGATATTGCGCTGAGCGACCGCGCCGACGATTCCGCACATGTTGTGGTTTCCTTGTTGCCGGATGCAAAGAGGGCAGTTTATCACTGCTGGTCGAGGGGCGATATTTCCGGGTTGTCGCGCGCCTGCGCGACGACGTATGTGCTCGGAGACCGCAGGCGTAGCGCAGGCGCGCTACACCCCCGGGGTTGTCGAGCGCCTCGGGCCGCGATCGGACTCGACGACGCATTTTGCCCGGAGATCGCAGGCGTAGCGCCCGAACGCGGACCGGGGCACCACACCCCCAGGGTTGTCGCGCGCCTGCGCGACGACATCGTGCTCAGCGCCGGTTGAAACGCTCCACCAACGCACTCTGCTGGGTGGCGCTGTCAGCCAGTTGCAGATTGATCTCGGCACTGCTTCGGGCGTGGGTTGCGGTCTGGTCGGAGAGGACGGCGATATTGGTGATGTTATGGTTGATCTCGTCGACCACGGCGCTCTGTTCCTCGGCGGCGCTGGCGATCTGGCCGGCCATGTCGTTGACCCGCTCGATGGCCTGGCGGATGCCGTCCAGTGCCTCGTCGGCCTGAATCACCAACTCGACGCCTTGGTCCGCCTGTTCGCTGCCGGCATGCATGGTGTTGACCGCGCGGTTGGTGGCCTGTTGCAGGTTGTCGATCAGCCCGTGGATCTGCTCGGTGGAGTCGGCGGTGCGTTTGGCCAGTGCCCGGACCTCATCGGCGACCACGGCAAAACCGCGGCCCTGTTCGCCCGCGCGGGCGGCTTCGATGGCGGCGTTGAGGGCCAGCAGGTTGGTCTGCTCGGCGATGCCCTTGATCACGTCGACTACCGTGCCGATCTCCCTGGCATCGGTCGCCAGTTGCGAGGCGACGGTGGCGGCGGAGCTGACCGAGGCGGAGAGCATCTCGATGGAGTCGCGCGCCTTGCCGGCCACCGCCTTGCCCTGTTCGGCCTGCTGGTTGGCGCTGCGTGCGGCGTCGGCCGCGCGGTGCACGTTGCCGGCCACTTCCTGGGTTGCCGCGGACATCTCATTGACCGCGGCCGCGACCATGTCGGTTTCGTTGCGCTGGCGCTCCAGCTGGTCGCTGCTCTGCCTGGACAGCTCGCTGCTGTGCAGGGCCTGCAGTCGGAGCTGCTCGGTGCTATCGGCGACCCGGGTGATGCAGGTGCGCAGCTGGGCCTGCTGGCTGTGCAGGGCCATTTCCAGCTGCCCGAGCGGGCCGCGATGGTCGGTGTACATCTGCGCGAGCAGGGGATCGATGATGCTGTTTTCCGCGCCTTTGGTGAGCATGCGCAGCAGGGTACGGTCGCGCATGTGCTTGAGCAGCAGACCGATCGGGCCCCCGACAGCCGCGGCCAGCAGCAGGCCCCAGAGGCCGAGGAAATGCACCGACAGGCCGCCGAAGCAGCTGATCAGCGCAACTGGCAACAGGATCTGCAACATGCCCCGCCAGTCGGCGGGCACCGCCTTGCTGCCGGCATTGAGCCGGGCATACAGGCGGGTGGCGCGGGCGACTTGGTCGGGTGTGGTCCTGGTGCGTACCGACTCGAAGCCGACCACTTCATCGTTCTCGCGGATCGGCGTGATGAAGGCATTGACCCAGTAATGATCGCCATTCTTGCAGCGGTTCTTGACCACGCCCATCCAGCTGCGGCCCTGCTTGAGGTCGTTCCACAGGTGGGCATAGACCGCCTGGGGCACATCGGGGTGACGCACGATATTGTGCGCCTGGCCGATCAGCTCCTCGCGGCTGAAGCCGGATACATCGACGAAGGCATCGTTGCAGTAGGTGACTACGCCTTTCAAGTTGGTGGTGGAAATCAGTCTCTGGTTGGCATTGAAGGTTCTCTCCCGTTGGGTCACGGGTAGATTCTTGCGCATGGGCTTTCCTGAAGGCTCTGGTTATCTGGACTATTCTAATAGGTGTTGTCCGGTGGGGTATCGGCCAGACCGCCTAGTTCTTGAACGGACTTGTCGGTCTCGAAGATTCTAAGAGGAGCAGTCCCTGATGTCATCAATCGACAGTTTGCAAACCCTCAGCAGTCTGCAGGTAGGCGGCCTGACCTATCAGTATCATTCGCTGCCCAAGGCCGGCCTGTTGCTGGGTGAAATCGACCGCCTGCCGATGTCGCTGAAAGTGCTGCTGGAGAACCTGCTGCGCTATGAGGATGGCCAGACGGTGACCGGTGAGGATATCCAGGCGATGGCCGACTGGCTGACCACCCGGCACTCCGACCGGGAAATCCAGTACCGGCCGGCGCGGGTATTGATGCAGGATTTCACCGGCGTACCGGCGGTGGTCGACCTGGCCGCCATGCGTGATGCCGTGGCACGGGCCGGTGGTGATCCGCAGCGGATCAACCCGCTGTCGCCGGTGGACCTGGTGATCGACCATTCGGTGATGGTCGACCGCTTCGGCGATGAACAGTCCTTCCATGACAACGTGGCCATGGAGATCAAGCGCAACGGTGAACGCTATGCCTTCCTGCGCTGGGGGCAGAAGGCGTTCAACAACTTCCGGGTGGTGCCGCCGGGTACCGGCATCTGTCACCAGGTGAACCTGGAGTACCTGGCGCAGAGTGTCTGGGCCGAGCAGATCGATGGGCAGCTGTGGGCCTATCCCGACACCCTGGTCGGGACCGATTCGCATACCACTATGGTCAACGGCCTGGGCGTGCTGGGCTGGGGCGTGGGGGGCATCGAGGCGGAGGCGGCGATGCTCGGGCAGCCGGTGTCGATGCTGATCCCCGAGGTGGTGGGTTTCAAGCTGACCGGCAAGCTGCGCGAGGGCATGACCGCCACCGACCTGGTGCTGACGGTGACGCAGATGCTGCGCCAGCGTGGGGTAGTGGGCAAGTTCGTCGAGTTCTATGGTGATGGCCTGGCCGATCTGCCGCTGGCCGACCGTGCCACCATCGCCAATATGGCGCCGGAGTACGGCGCTACCTGCGGCTTCTTCCCGATCGATGAGGTGACCCTGAGCTACCTGCGCCTGACCGGTCGGCCGAGCGAGGTGGTGGAGCGGGTCGAGGCCTACAGCAAGGCGCAGGGGATGTGGCGCGAGCCGGGCCATGAGCCGGTGTTCTCCGATACCCTGCATCTGGACATGGGCGAGGTCGAGCCGAGCATGGCCGGTCCGCGCCGGCCCCAGGACCGTGTGGCGCTGGGCGATGTGCACAGGGCATTCGATGCGCTGCTGGAGCAGCAGAAGGCGCCGGTGGTGCGCGATGTTGAACGCCTGGAGGATGAAGGTGGTGGTGGCGCGGCCATTGGTGGGCCGAGTGGCGAGGTGTGCGTGACCATCGACGGCGAAGAGCATGTGCTCAAGGATGGCGCCGTGGTGATTGCCGCGATCACCTCCTGCACCAACACCTCCAACCCCAGCGTGATGATGGCTGCCGGACTACTGGCGAAGAAGGCGGTCGAGCGCGGCGTGCGGCGCAAACCTTGGGTCAAGTCATCGCTGGCTCCGGGTTCCAAGGTGGTCACCGACTACCTTGAGCGGGCCGGGCTGACCGAGTATCTGGACCAGTTGGGCTTCAACCTGGTCGGCTACGGTTGCACCACCTGCATCGGCAACTCCGGGCCGTTGCCTGAACCGATCAGTCACGCGGTCAGTGAGCATGACCTGGTGGTGTCGGCGGTGCTGTCGGGCAACCGCAACTTCGAAGGGCGCATTCATCAGCAGGTCAAGGCCAACTGGCTGGCGTCGCCGCCGCTGGTGGTTGCCTATGCGCTGGCGGGTGACAGTCGGATCAATCTGCTGGAGGAGCCGCTGGGGCTGGATCGCGACAACAAGCCGGTGTACCTGCGTGACCTGTGGCCGAGCAATGCCGAGATCGCCGAGGCGGTGGCGCTGGTCGAGGACAGCATGTTCCGCCGTCGTTATGCCGATGTGTTTACTGGCGACGAGCACTGGCGGGCGATTGCCACCAGTGGCGGTGATACCTATGCCTGGGACAGCCAGTCCACCTACGTGCAGAACCCGCCGTACTTCGAGGATATCGACAAGCCGCTGCAACCGCTGCGGCCGATTAAGCAGGCGCGGGTATTGGCGGTGTTCGGTGATTCGATCACCACCGACCATATCTCGCCGGCGGGCAACATCAAGTCCAGCTCCCCGGCGGGTGAGTACCTGCAGCGCCTGGGCGTCAGCCCGGATGACTTCAACTCCTACGGCTCGCGGCGTGGCAACCATGAAATCATGATGCGCGGTACCTTCGCCAATATCCGCATTCGCAACCGCATGCTCGGCGGCGAGGAGGGCGGCCTGACCATTCATGTGCCCAGCGGCGAGCGCATGTCGATCTACGATGCGGCCATGCGTTACCAGCGCGAGGGTACGCCACTGGTGGTGCTGGCCGGCAAGGAGTACGGCACCGGGTCGAGCCGCGACTGGGCGGCCAAGGGCACCAACCTGCTGGGGGTGAAGGCGGTGATCGCCGAGAGCTTCGAGCGTATCCACCGCTCCAACCTGGTGGGCATGGGCGTGTTGCCCTTGCAGTTCGTCAATGGCCAGGGCGCTGCCACGCTGCAGTTGACCGGGCATGAAGTGCTGGAGATTCCCGGCATCAACGACCAGCTCCGGCCCGGCCAACCGCTCAAGGTCATCGCCACCCGCGACGATGGCCGGAAACTGGAGTTCGAGGTGCAGTGCCGGATCGATACCGGCAATGAGGTGGATTACTTCAAGGCGGGTGGGATTCTGCATTATGTGCTGCGGGAGATGTTGAAGTGAGCCTGATGGCTGGCGCTCCCCCCGGGGTTGTTGCGCACGAGGTGCTCCCCTGGGGTTGTCGTATATGGTCTCCTCCCTCATTGCAAGGCTTTCAACATTCAATGACAAGAGCAGGTTGTCTGTCGTATA
>NZ_JACLGO010000002.1:242093-260826 GCF_014219065.1 Halopseudomonas xiamenensis | reverse complement strand
ACTATACGCACGCATCGGCTTTATGTTTTTCAACCATCGGAGCTTGCAACCGGGGAGGAGTCCCTATACGCAATGACCAGGGTCTTGTTCACTCCGTCACATTCATATACCTCGCCGCCCAGCCAATGCAGTCCTCGGGGAAGCTGTAACGGAGCGCCAGTTCCGAGGCGCTGAGTCCATTGCCATTGGCGATGCCGCGCTGCTCGCGCAGGCTATCGTAGGTGGCCTTGATCGCGGCAAAAAAGGCGGCGTGACCGTTGACCACGACACGCACGCCCAACGCGGCCAGCCGCGCATCATCACGCAGTTGCGGATTGCCATAGGTGACCAGCATCAACGGCACCTGCAAGCCCTCGGCGATGGCCTCCAGATGGTCGAAATCCTCCACCCCAACCAGGCAGATGGCATCGGCTCCGGCCTGTTGATACGCCTGGGTACGCTGCCTGACCTCCTGTAGCGACTGCACCCCAGCATGCGTGCGGCCAATGATCGCCAGGGCGCTGTCATCCCGCGCCTGGCGCGCCGCCTGCAACTTGCCGACCCCTTCATCCACGCTGATCAGATCATAGGACTTGCGCCCGAACTGCGCCGGCAGCAGGGTATCCTCCAGCGTCAGCGCGGCAATCCCGGCGCGCTCCAGCTCCACCACGGTGCGCATGGCATTCAGCGCATTGCCGTAGCCATGGTCGGCATCGGCGATCACCGGCAGCTGCGCCACCCGACCGATGCGCGTGGCCTGCTCGGCGAACTCACTGAGGGTGATCAGCGCGATGTCCGGCGCCGCCAGCACCTGCAGCGAGGCCACCGAGCCGCCGAGGATACCCACCTCGAAGCCGAGATCAGCTGCGATACGTGCCGACAGGGGGTCGAACACCGAGGCAGTGTGATAGCAGGCGGAGCTGGCCAGCAATGCACGGAACGCATTGCGCAGCTCATGATGAGAGGCTTTGGGCATGGTGGTCCTATTTCTTGATCGATTGCCGAAGGGTATTACGTTGGCATGACCGTTTATCGGCAATGAACGGCGAGCCAGCACCGCTGACGGTGGGATAATGCAGGGCATTATACCAGTACAGACAGCCCTGCCCGGCTGGCAGTCACAGTTGCGGCATGGAGCACCGAGTTCCACCACGGCCAGCGAGGCTGACTCCCCTTCCCAGGGTTGGCGAGCCCCTGCTCGCCGACAGCCCTCAGCCGGCACAAGTCCGCCGGCGTAGCGCAGGGGCGCTACACCCCGGCCCTGGGGTTGGCGAGCACCCGCTCGCCGACAGTCCTCAGCCGCCGCAAGTCCGCAGGCGTAGCGCCCGAACGCGGACCGGGGGCTACACCCCCAGACCTGCCGCCGCGTCACGCTGTTATTTGATAAACCGCACCTGACTGTTGATCTTCTCGATCACCGCGCCCTTACGCTCGTTGAAGCGCACCTTGTTCTGCTCGAACAGGTTGTTGCCCTTGGTATCGATGGAGATGATCAGCGGGCCGAACTCACGCACCCGGTTGACCCACAGGGTTTCCGGCATGCCCAGGTCCTGCCATTCGGCGCGCTCGATCTCCTCCACCTTGGTCGCCGCCAGCACCGCGCAGCCACCGGGGAATACCGCATGCACCGCCTTGTTCTCCAGGCAGCCGGTAGTGGTTTCCGGGCCCATGCCGCCCTTGCCGATGATCATCTTGACGCCGGTCTGCTCGATGAACTCCTTCTCGAACTTCTCCATGCGCATGCTGGTGGTCGGGCCGATAGAGACCATCTCGAACTCGCCATCGTCCTTCTTGCGCACGATAGGCCCGGCGTGGAAGATCGCGCCGCCGCGCAGGTCCACCGGCAGTTCACGCTTGAGTTCGATCAGCCTGCGGTGTGCTACATCGCGGCAGGTGACCAATTGGCCAGTCAGATAGACCACATCGCCAACATTCAGGTTTTCCAGGTCTTCATCCTTGATCGGGGTAGAGATAACCTTGATCACAGCACTACTCCTTCATGCGAGAGAATGTCATAGGACAGGTCGGCATTGATGCGGATCTTGCCGCGACGATGCGCCCAGCAACCGGTGGACACCGCCACGCCAATGGTCGACGGGTGCCGCGCCGAGGATTCGATATTCACCCCCATCACGCTGCTGTTGCCGGTCAGACCCTGCGGGCCGATACCGATCTCGTTGAGCCCTTCCTCCAACAGCGTCTCCATCATCGCCGCATTCTCGTTCGGGTGGCTGGAATCCACCGGCCGCAGGATCGCGCGCTTGGACAGGCGTGCCGCGGTTTCCACCGAGGTCGATACTCCGACGCCGACCAGCAGCGGCGGGCAGGCATTGACCCCGCGCGAGGTGATCACGTCGAACACGAACTCGGTCACCCCCTCGTAGCCCTGGCCCGGCATCAGCACCTTGGCCGACCCCGGCAGGGTGCAGCCTCCGCCAGCCATATACACGTCGATAATCGCGTGATCCGCATCGGGGATGATTTCCCAGTCCAGCCAGGGAATCTTCGAGCCGGTGTTGGTACCGGTATTCTTCTCGTCGAAGGTTTCTACCGCGTTGTGCCGCAGCGGCCCGAGACGGGTGGCGTCCAGCGTGGCATTCTCCAGAATGCCCTCCAGCTCGCCCAGCAGCGGGAAGCGCGAACCGGCGGAGATGAAATACTGGATCACCCCGGTATCCTGGCAGCTGGGGCGATCCAGCTTGTCAGCGTAGTCCTGGTTCTCGGCCATGGAGTCATAGACGGCGATGGCCAGCGGGTTCGTTTCTGCAGCGCGCAGCTTCTCGGTCTTCTTCTTGACGTCGGTGGGCAGGCGCTTGCCGATGTAGGCGGTAAACTTGCCCAGTACATCGGTGAGGGATTCAACAGCAGCTTGGTTATCCACGGTGTTCTCCTGCAAGGCATTTGTTGTCGGTCTTATGGGATGCAACCTGCAGGCAAGATTACGGATTTACTGCAAAGCGTGTAATACAATGCAAATCACTTCATTGTTTCCTCAAGGTTAACTATGAACCAGGAATCGGAACTGTCGTTCTTCATCCAGCTGGTCAAGTTCGGCAGCCTGGCGGCCACCGCCCGGGAATTGAACCTGACCCCGCCGGCGGTATCCAAGCGCCTGGCGCGACTGGAGCAGCGCCTTGGCGTGCGCCTGCTCAACCGCACCACCCGCAGCATCAGCCTGACCGCCGAGGGCGAGCTGTACCTGAGCAGCGCCCAGCGCATCCTCGCCGAAATCGAGGAGATGGAACGCCAGGTCTCCAGCAGCCGGGCCGAGCCGCGGGGGCTGTTGCGGGTCAATGCGCCGCTGGGCTTCGGCCGCACCCATATCAGCCTGGCAATCTCCTCCTTTGTCCGGCGCTACCCGGAAGTCGAGGTGCAGCTGCACCTGACCGACCGGCCAATGAACCTGCCGGATGATTCCATCGACGTGGCCATCCGCTTCGGTGAACTGCCCGACTCACGACTGATCGCCCGCAAGATCGCCATCAACCGCCGGCGCCTGTGCGCTGCCCCTGCCTACCTGAAAGCCTTTGGCCACCCGCAGACACCGGAACAGCTGAGCCAGCACAACTGCATAGTGCTACGCCAGAATGACTCGGCCTTCGGCATCTGGCGCCTGAGCCAGGGCAAGAAGAGCGAGTCGATCAAGGTCGGCGGCAATCTCAGCACCAATGACGGCGAAGTGGCACTGAACTGGGCGCTGGAGGGCCATGGCATTCTGCTGCGCGCCGAATGGAACCTGGCCCGCTACCTGCGCTCCGGCCAACTGGTGGAAATCCTCGCCGATTACCAGACGCCGCCGGCGGATGTGTATGCCGTCTATCTGGAACGCCTCAACCTGTCAGCCAAGGTGTCCTGCTTCATCGAGCATCTGCGCGACTTCTTTCACGACAATATCGACCGGCCGAACGACAGCCTGGCGGCTTGGGAGTAACCACGCTGCGTTTCCCGGGGTGTAGCGCCCCGCTCTGCGTTCGGGCGTGATGCCGGCGACATCGTGCTTGCCGGGCAGCTGTCGGCGAGCGGGGGCTCGCCAACCCCAGGGCCGGGGGTCCGCGTTCGGGCGCTACGCCTGCGGGCTTGCTGCGGCTGAGGAGCGAGTTGGGTACTCGCCAATCCCGGGCTGCCGACCTTTCGTGAATGAAAGTTACTTATGAAGTAATTTCAGGATAATCATGTCCTTCCATTTACTTCATATACTCGGCGCCAAGGCTGTTCCAGCAGCCGCAGCAGACTGGACAACTGCCGTCCCGATTAGCCAACGGCCCACTCTGCATTACAAGAACAACAGAGGATCACCCCATGAACAACGCACTTGCCGTGCCCGTCAGGGCACCCCGCGCTTTCTCCTGTGCCCAGAGCGACGGCACCTTCCGCCAGGCGGTCGGTTTCATCCTCGCACCGCTGCTGTTTCTCTGCCTGTATCTGGCGCCGCTGGGGCTGACGCCCGCCCAGCAGGCGGTGGCCGCCAGTCTCGGCGCGGTCATCGTGTTGTGGGTGACCGAGGCCCTGCCGATCCCGGTCAGCGGCATCCTCGGTATCGCCCTGATGTCGCTGCTGGGCGTGGATACCGCCGCGGTTATCGTCAGGCCCTTCGGCTCGCCGATCATCTTCCTGTTCATCGGCGTCTTCATCCTCGCCCATGCCATGATGAAGCACGGGCTGGCCAAGCGCGCCGCCTTCATGATCCTGGATATCCCGGGGCTGGCGACCACCACCAACCGCATCCTGATCGCCTTTGGCCTGGCCACCTGCCTGCTGTCATTCTTCATCTCCAATACCGCCACGGTGGCCATACTGCTGCCCACCGCACTGGGTATCCTCGGGGTGATCCGCAGCTCGCTGGCACGCAGCGGCTCGACCGCCGCGCAGAAGTCCGGCCCGCTGCGGCTGGGTATCGCGCTGATGCTGATCCTCGCCTACGGCGCCAGCGTCGGTGGCATCCTCACACCAGTGGCCACCCCGCCGAACCTGGTGGCCCGGCAGTTCCTGGAAAACGACCTCGGCCAGAGCATCAGTATCCTCGGCTGGATGCTGTCCGCCGCACCGCTGGCCGCCGTGCTGTTCGTGGTCCTGATACTGGTGGTGATCGCGCTCAACCGCCCGGAAACCAATCGCATCGAAGGCATCGGTGAGTACATCAAGCAGCAGCGCCAGGAGCTAGGCCCCATGTCGCGGGCGGAGAAGAACACCCTGCTGGCGTTCATCTTCATGGCGGTACTCTGGCTGGCCCCCAGCCTGCTCAAACCCCTGCTCGACGACAGCTCGGCACTTTATATGTTCCTGGATACCCGACTCAACGAGGGCATGGTCGCGGTACTGGGCGCCTGCCTGCTGTTCATGCTGCCGACCAACTGGAATCAGCGCCAGTTCACCCTGGAATGGAAGGATGCAGCGCAGATCGACTGGGGCACAGTGCTGTTGTTCGGCTCCGGCCTGATCTTCGGCTCGATGATGGGGCACACCGGGTTGTCACAGGTGATCGGCAGCTCCGCCGCCAGCATGTTCGGACTCAGCAGCAGCATCGCCATCACCATCTTTGCCGTGGCACTGGCCCTGGTCATCTCGGAAACCACCAGCAACACTGCCGCCGCAGCCATCATAGTGCCGATCATCATTCCGATTGCCATAGCCGCCGACGTCAGCCCGCTGCTACCGGCCATCGCCGGCACCTTTGCCTGCTCGCTGGGCGCCATGCTGCCGGTCGCCACGCCGCAGAACGCCATCGTCTACGGCTCCGGTGAAGTACCGCTGGGCTCGATGATCAAGACCGGCTTCTGCTTCTCGATCTGCAGCGCCAGCCTGGTACTGCTGATCCTGCCATGGACCATCTCGCTGATGGGCATGTAAGACCCCCGGGGTTGGCGAGCCCCCGCTCGCCGACAGCCCTCAGCCGGCACAAGTCCGCCGGCGTAGCGCCCGAACGCGGACCAGGGGGGCTACACCCCAGCCCCCGGCTCCGCCAGGAACGCCCGCAAATGCCGCATGAACACCTCCGGCTGATGATGATGCAGGTTGTGCCCGGCCTGCTCCACCATCACCACCCGGGCCCGGGAAAAGTGCTGGACGCGGCCATCCTCCTGCGGATTGGAGGCCCAGCTCTCGGCGCCATACATCAGCAGCACCGGGCATTCGATGGCCTGCCACAGGTCGCTGGGTTCCACCGAGGCGATTTCCGCCGGGCCAAAGCCACGGATCTGATGATCGTACTTCCAGCGCCACTGGCCATGGTCATTGGGCCTGAGCCCGCGCTCGCAGACATATTCGGCCAACTCGCGACTCAGCAACGGGTCATGCTTCATCAACCGCTGTACCGCCGCCTCGACACTGGGATACTGGCTGGCGCCAAGCACGTCCAGCCCCCGGACCTTCTCGACCCACTCGCGCAATTGCTCACGGCGTGACTTTTCATCACGTCTGGCACGCGCCTCAGGCGAAAACCCCAGCCCCTCGATAACGCACAGCCGACTGACCTTCTCCGGAAACAACGCGGTGTAGTGCACCGCGATATTGCCGCCCAGCGAGTGCGCCACCAGATTCACCGGACGCTCACCCAGCTCGGCCACCAGCGCGGCGATATCCGGTACGAAGTCGGGAATGGCATAGGCGCCACCGCTGCTCCAGTCGCTGTCGCCATGCCCGCGCAGGTCCGGCACCAGCACATGCCAGTCGGCACACAGCTGCCGCGCCAGTTGATCCCACACACGCGCATGCTCCAGCCCGCCGTGGATCAGTATCAGCACCGGCGCATCGGCATTGCCCCAGTCCAGATAATGCAGGCGCAGCCCGCGCGAATGATAGAAACGGCTCTGCGGCCCCTCGATATGTGACATGACGCCTCCTGAACGTACATGGATTCATGCTCTGCGGCGCTGCAACTGTTGCAGTCCTGGCCATAGAGGGCGTGTTCTACCGCAATCCCGCCACACGGCAGATCGGTTACACTCTCTCGGCAACGGAGCAACATCCTGCCCCGCCCAGCGCAGACCCGCAACGAGAATATGCACATGATCCAGAAACACTTCTGCCTTACCCTGACCCTTGCCCTCGGCCTGAGCGCCGGCGTCGGCACCGTCCACGCCTTCAGCCTCGGCGACGCCGCCCGTGTCGCCTCAAGCGTGGCAACCCCTGGCTCCAGCACCGCCCAGTCCGCCGACCTGATCAGCAAATTGACCGATCTGAATGTCAGCACCGAACAAGCCGTGGGCGGCACCAGCGCCCTGCTCAACCTGGCCAGGAACCAGTTGCCCGGTACGGACTACAGCCAGCTGCTGAGCAGCGTCCCGGCACTGGAAAATCTGGCAGGCAGCACAACGGGCAGCCAGCTCGGCGCCGTCAGCGGCCTGCTGGGCAAGAACAACCCACTGGCCGGCAACGCTGCGCAAAGCGAGATGACCAGCCTGGCCGACGTCGGCAGCGCCTTCTCGACACTGGGCATGGACGCGGGCATGGTCAGCCAGTTCGCTCCGGTGCTGCTGCAGTTCATCGGTGGCCAGGGGGTCGGGCAGCCGCTGCTCGGCAGCCTGACCAGCCTGTGGACCGGGCAGCCGGCCGGCTGAATCGACAGGTTATCCAGAGAGTCAGCGCATGCGCTGACTCTCTCCTGACGGGACGAAAGAGGGCAAAGCCAGGAAAGCCCTACGCGCTGCCAGATTCCCACGGATTGAGCAATGGCACACCCGATGCCTGGAAATCCGCCACGTTGCGTGTAACCAATGTCATACCGTGTACCAGGGCGGTAGCTGCGATCAGGCTATCCATGGCAGGCTGCGGATCGGGCACATGCAGCGCGGCACAACGCTGCGCTACCGCTGTATCCACCGGCAGGATGCGACCGGCAAAGGCAGGCAGAACATGGTTGTCGAGCCAGGTGCGGAAAATCGCGCCTTGTGGCGGGTCGCGACGCTCAACCAGCAGAACGCCCATTTCCAGTTCCTGCATGGTAATGGCCGACACATACAGATCCTCTGCAGCTACGCTGTCGGCCCATTGCGCGACGTTGCCATCGGCCCGGTTAGCCCGCACCTTTCTCAGCTCCGAAACAACATTGGTATCCAGTAAATACATCAGGACAGATCCGCTGGCTGCGCCAATTCACGGGAACGCGGCGTTTCCAGCTCCATATCCTCAACGCCGGGCATAGCCAGTAGATCGGCAATCTTGCCGTGGCTCCCAGTCAAGCGCTGCCACAGCTCGATACTCACCAGAACATGGGCCGGACGGCCACGGTCGGTGATGAATACCGGGCCGCTGTTTGCAGCCCGCTTCGCTTCGCTGGCCGCCTGGTTGAACTCCCGGCTTGATATCGTGGTAATAGTCATGCCGCCACCCCCTCGCATGTAGATATGTTTCTACAAGGTAGCAGCAATGCTGGACTCCTGCCAGTTCTTGCCGACCTGAGACACTGCTGGGCGGGATGGAGCCAACCTGCCATAACCCCGCAAGATGAAAGACAAAAGGCCGGAAATCCGGCCTTTTGTGGTTGGTGGGGGATGGTCGGGCGGGTGCCCGACCGGGTTTGGGTCAGTCGATGAGGATACCGGCGCCCTGCACCTCCAAAGTCACTGTAATACCATTATGGGTACCGGTGTAATTGCCATCACCATCGGCTGTCCAGCCTCCTCCCCGGAGGTCCACGCTATCGCCGGCATCACCGAAGATCTGCAGCACATTAGCGTTGTCGGTCATGCTGAATACATCCTCGACACTCAGACCGTTGATGGCATTGTCTCCTGAGGCTTCACCACGCATATCAATGATTTCGATGTTGCTCAGCTTGTCGAAATCACTGCCGCCCAGGTTGTCGCCAAAACGCAGCTGCACTGTATCCACACCGCCCAGCCCGTCGATCAGTCCTCCTTCCCACAGGAATAGATCATCCCCGCTGCTCGGGAGGGTGGCGTCAACGTTGATGTCTATCGTCCCATCCACCTCGTCAGAGTAGCCACCAACCTGGTTACCAGCCGCGTCCACCTCATAGGTCTTGGCCACAACATCAATCGTCTGGTTGCCTGTTGTGGTGCCATGTACAAACTGGAGGTTATCCAGCTCGCTTTGCGTCAGCCCCTGGATTACCCACTTGCTGCCGTCATAAGTCGCACGACCATCTTCGATCAGGTCTACCTCGCCTGCCGCACCGGTGTAGAACTGCACTTTTTCCCCGTCGGGGAAGCCACTCAGCTCCAGATGAGTACGTTCCGTATGCTCATCACCGTCGGCACCAACAGCCTCTCGCGGATCCTTCATATGGCTGTTGAGGTTCAGCGCGATCTTGTCCCCGGCAATCCCGAAGCTCAGGGTCGGGTTCAGCTCCAGGCCGTCGGCCTGCGGCGTTACGACCAGATCAAACAGCACCTCGCTCGGGTTAGAAGCCTGGCCGGCATGGCCGCTGCGCACGGTCAGCTTGAGGTCTTCCAGGGTACCACTCCAGTGCTTCGGCGGCAGGATAGCAATGCCCTCCGGCAGTTGGCCGCCACTGACCGGTATCACCCAGGTACCATCACCGGCGTTATTGGCCAGAACAGAATCACCCGACTCACTCTGGTAATAAACGGTGAAGCCATCCGGCAGACCGCTGAGGAAGGCAGATTCGATGGTTTCGCCAGCATCGACCAGTCCGGAATCCGGACCGAATTGCAGCTTGATCGCCTTGCTCGAATCAGCACTGACGCTGTGCTCGTCACCCTCGGCGGTAATATCCGCTTCATAGCCACTGTTGCTCTGGTGGATGGCCAGCGAACCCGTGCCTGTGGACACCTTGGTGTCGCCGCCGTTTTCCTTGTGCTCAACCAGCACGGTCACATCCAGGCTACCGGTCTGGTGCGGCAGGCTGGCATCCGGCACAAACTTCAGGCCGGCCAGCTCCTCGGGTGACACGGCATAGAGCTTGCCACCCGGAGGCGTACCCGCTGGCGGGGTACCGGTAAACTCTGACAGCGGGGTACCACTGGCATCCGTCAGCTCACCCTCCAGACCGCCATCGGGGATGTGGATATAAACCAGATCATTCTCGATTTCCCAGCTGGCATCCCCTGAGCCACCCAGCTCGCCATCCACGGTATTGCTCGGCACAGTGATGTTCAGCGGAATATCCGCACCCTCATCCACGCTCACGCTGCCAACGCCGATACCCAGGTCATCGGTTACCGGCGCGATATCCACCTCGATATCTGCCTGTACTTCCCGGCTTACCCCCTGGGTATGGACCGAGGCGGTGATATCCAGCTCCAGTGGTCCATCCAGGTTATTGCGGTTGGCATCACTGGGCGCATGCACGGTAATGCTATCCAGCACAGCTTGCAGCGCAGCAGCTGGATCATCGCCGGTTCCCACCGTGGTGGTGGCCGTCCACAGCACTACCTGCTCACCGTTTTCCACCACCAACGTCGGTGTCAGACCAGCAAAGGTGAGGTCATCATCCGGGCTGGTGCGAATAGTGACGGTCAGCTCATAGGGATCACCGTTATTCTGGCCACCCGTTGCGCCACCCGTCACCACATCACCCAGCTGGAAAGAGCTATCTTCACTCTGGGCGATATCCGTCGGAGTCAGGCTGACTTCCGGCAGCTCGGCCGGCTCACCGGTACCACCAACATAGTTCAGTTGCCAACTGATCTCCGCCCGCTCCTGATTCCCGGCAGGACTCTGGCCAGCAGCACCCTGATCCCGGCTGTAGGCGGTAATAGTGATCTCGGACTCAAAATCACTTGCATACGGCCCGATCACAAAGGTCAGCGTCTGCGACAGATCGGCACTACCGTCCCAATCCTCATTCACCTGAAGCAGCCAGCGACCGCCGCCGATATCAATCGCACCCTGCACGCTGACTCCCGGCGCAAGTCCGGATACCACGATATGAGTCAATTGCTCGCTGCCATCGGTATCCACGGCACCCCCGGCATTGCTGTCGGCCAGCTGGCTGATATCCAGGGTGACATCGACTGTACCGACGCCGGTTTTGGTGGTAACACCAGCGTTCAGGTCGGTAACAACATCGCTACCCGTCGCCCCTGTCACGCCCATACCGATCTGGTCGGTATGGGGCACAAAGTTCAGGGTATGGTCACCCGTCTTCCAGTCGCTGACATCGGCTGCAAGGCTTCCATCGGTCGACGGATCAGTCACCTTGTACTCGATGTCCAGCTCGATACGGCCGCTGAAGTTCGCCGGCCCCTTGACGTACACACTGGGTGCCCCGCTGGTTCCCGGGTTGCTGATGGTGTAATAACCATCACCACCTGCCACCAGTGGGGTGCTGCCTGCCGCATCGGCATACAGGGTGACACCCGCTGGCAGATCATCCACGGCAATCCGTACCTCACTGATGTATTCATCAGAATCGGCACCAACAGGCGCCAGTTGCAGTTCACCGACGGTATCTTCCAGCAGGTTGGAGCTGATGCTCAGCGTCGCCTCCGCCACCGGATTGACGGTGAACTTGACGTTATGCTCGTCAAAGAACTTTTCAGCCTTGTTGTCATTTTCCGTGACCACCGGCTGGACGGTGAACTCCAGGGTACCGCTCCAGTGCTGAGGTACTCTGATCGTGATATTGCCATCATCCAGGTCTTTCTGGGTCACCACCCAGACGCGGTTGTCACCCTCACCCGTGATGACCGGGCCGGCACCGATCAACTCGAAGCCTTCCGGCAGGTTACTGATGCGCAGGGTGACGGTTTCCGAGCCATCTGCACCGGCATTTATTTCGCCCGATTCCAGGCTGGTGATCAGCTCATCCAGTGCAACTTCAAGCTGCCCACTGCTCTGATCGCCAGCATCCTCGGTGTACACACCATCAACAATGACCATATCCGGTTCATTCGGGACGCCCAGCACCTCCACCTCGATCGGCAGGGTGTGAGTCAGCGACGGGGTTTGTTCAGAGCCCCGACTGGTCACGGTTTGCGGGTTACCGTCTTTGTCGATATAGGTCAAGGTATCCACCGAATCGGCAGTAACGCTCAGCTTGATTGTCTCATTGCTGCTCTTGGGTGGCGTCAGGATCGGCTGATCTGCTTCATCAAAGTCCCTGATAACCAGTACATAGCTACCATCTGCTGCCTGATACATACCGGTCGGCTGGGTATCGTCTGCTGGGTCGTGGGCCGGCAGTGATGCATCGGTCACGTAGGTGACTCCGCCATACTCAACCTGCGCACCCTCGGGTATGCCGGCAATGGAGACATCGAAGGTCGTATCCACATCCGTGCGATTCGAGCTGGTGGTGGGCCGAATATTCAGCGTCACAGCTTTATCTTCGACAGTGCCAGGGTTGGCATCCACCTTGAGCGTCACCTTGTCCGCCTTGGGCTGAATGATCAGGTTGGTCAGCCAGGACTGACCGGAATCCGCTGGAGCTGTTGCGCTGCCGTCATCCTCATCGTAATCAACCGTACGCGCATTGACTTCAATCTTGACCACACCGAACCAATCCTTCGGTCCCTGGAAGGTGACCGAATCCAGGTACTGCATGGGAATCGCCACCGGCTCACCGGTAAACACCAGGGTGTGGGTGTCGGTACCATCGGAATAGGTAAAGATGCTGCCCAGCAATTTCTCCACAGGCGTCGCACCGGCCTGCGCATCATTATCCGTGGTATAGGGTGTCAACAGCGCATAGGTATCTTCGCTGCGACCATCTGTAGTGTCCGCGGCCCAGCTGCCCGCACCACCATCGACCCACTTGCCATCTTCGTTGGACCAGCCACCACTGAGTCGGAAACCACCGTCCACACCCAGATCGAGGGGTGTATCTTCTACCCCGGAGGTGTCATACACATGGTCGGGGTTGATGGTGACATCATTGCCGTTCTGGCCATCGGTATTGCTGTCGGTCCGCTCTGCTACCGGGTTGACGGTGACGGTTACCACATGATTCGTCTGTACCGAATCACTGAGCACTGGCAAGCCATCAACCACCTGACTATCCACCGTGGTGACCTCGATCACCCAGTTTCCGGCATCCAGGCTGCTGTGGGCTGGCGGGGTGACTTCGAACTGGCCAAGCACCTCCTCACGCTGCACCTGAGTCAGAGAATCATCGAAAGTGATGACGTAAGGTCCTGTACCGGAACCTGTCATGCTCCAGCCAACTTGAGGGGCAGGCTGGCTCGTCAGCGTCCAGGCACCGTTATCGGTCGGCAGGCTGAACACCACCTGGGTGATGACCTCACCGCCCGTGGCGTCACGGCTGTCGTCCGTTACCTTGATACCGGACAGGAAGGTGACCGGGTTATCTTCATCGATGGTGTGGCTGCTGCGCTCCGTGACATCACCTGCCACCGGCTTGACGTACAGATTGAGGGTTATCTCATCCGATTCAAGTTGCGGGTCTGCCGAGGGGCTATCCGCATCACTGTCCCGCGCACCCAGAATAACCTTGATGTTTTCCAGATCACCACTGAAGTCCTGCGGCGGACGGATGCTCACCTGGGGCAGGCTTGTCTGAGTACCGGGCATCACGATGACTGGAACCGGACCACTCCCGAAATCCTGGGTCGGTATACCCGGGGCGCCGATAGTGTACTCAGTGCCATCCACAGTCACTATGGTGCCGACAGGCAGCCCATCAAAACCGAGGTAGCGCGTCTCACTGCCATCGGTATCCTTGAATGCGTCAGGGATGAGGATAGCGGTCAGATCAAAGGATGTATCCTCGCTCATCGTGATATCAGCCGACTTGTTACCTGGAGCAATCACAATGTCGGGCTGGGACGGGTCTGCCTTCAGCTCCAGAGCAACCTCATCCGTCACCGCCTGCACATCGACAGTGATGGTCTGGGAGCTTTCGGCGCCATTGGTGCCAACTACCTGGCTGTCGTCCAGCGGCACGCCGCTGCCGTCCACCTCGTAGCTCTTGACACTGACCACCACCTCGAAGTTCTCGTGGCGATCGCCATCAGGAGTGGCCTGCAGGCTCTCGTATTCGGCGCGAGTCAGGTAGTTGACGTCACCTGTCGGCAAGGTTCCGCTATGGTGCAGGTCGGTATCCGGCGTGGTGTCACCGGTGTTTTCAACGATCACTATGGTATAAACGCCAGAACTGCTGGGGATCAGGTCTATTTCCGTACCTGTTCCGTCCTGTGTGTAGGCCAATCCAGGGGTAGCCGGGTCCGGTGTGCCGGACGGGTTCACCGTCAGGGTTATTGCCCCCAGGCGCTCGGGGTCGTCGCCCCCTGCAGTCAGATTCTGATCCACAGCATCCTTGATGCCCGGGAGCTTCAGCTCCAGCAGGACTGCGGTATCTTCCGGCGTATCCAGCTGTTTATTCGCTTCCAGCACCGGCGCGTCCGCTTCTGGTAGCACATTGACGGTTACCTTGGTCTGCGAACCGCCATGGTCTTCGTTAACCTTAACGTAGAACTCATCCGAACCACCGTGATTGCTGTAATCCGGCTTAGGCGTGTAGGTTACTTTCCCATCGTCATGCACCGTCACAGTGCCATGCCCCACATCGTAGAGCATGTCAGTGCCATCGAGAGTGCCGGACACCGCTGGCCCGCCGTCAGTCATGCTGATGCTGATGTTGTCCTGGGTCGCATCCGCCGAGGTATTGAAAGGCCCATGGGACTTGTCTTCATCCACCTCGATGGTGAGTTCGGTACGTGGGTTATCGTCCACCACCTCAACCACGAAGGTACCGTTGGCACGGTCACCATCACCGTCTACCGCCTCATAATTGAAGGTCAGCTCGTGGTTCTGCGCAGAGTCCCTGTGCAGCATCGCGCCTTTCAGTTCGAAGTGGTAGCTGGCCTGACCATCGGCATCGACCGTCAGGGTGACGGTAAATATCTCCTGCCCGCCACGGGTTCCGCTCAGCTCACTGGTACCGGTACCAGTAATGATGATATCGGTGTTGCCACTGGCATCCAGCCAGGTGCGCAGTGCCACCTGCTCGCCGGAGAATACCAACGAACCCTGCCCGTCAGCACCGAAGTTGACATCCAGATCGGCCCCGGTCTGAGTGGACAGGCCAGCGGCTCCATCGCCACTTCCGGTGGTCAGATAGGCTTCGTCAACGGCACCAGGCGTCGGTGCGGCACCGATGGTCGGGCCATCATCCTTGAAGCTGAAGCGTCCACCGATATCCACCGAGGCAGAGTCGGTATCGCCGTCACCATCCGTCGCGGTGGCGGTCAGCTTGAGGCTGCCATCAGGCAGACGGAGTACGTCGTCATGGTTGTTCGGGTCAGTGTGGTGCAGAGGTCTGTTCTGCGTCAGGGTGACCTCTCCGTTGGCATCGACCGAGATGGTGAAGGCCGCCGGACCACTATCATCACCTACATGGCCCGTTACGGTCAGACCATCAGGCGATGCAACCAGAACAATCGGGTCTCCCGTTTCGGTATCCAGCAGACCAGTTGCGGCAGTATCCACCTCAAGGGTGTAAACCAGACCGCCATCGCCATCCGCACCGAAGTCATGGCTGAAGGCACCGGAGAAGTCAGCCGAAGCTGAGTCGCCCAGTGTGGTTTCATCCACCTGAACCTCGCCCAGTGCCACGCTGCTCCGCTCTACAACAGGTACATCATCAACCACTGTCACATCCAGCGTGCCGCCGGCGATGGTTGTTCCACCAAGCGGGTTGCCTGCAACAACCTCAAGGTCAATTTCATACAAAAGATCATCAATGCCCGGAGCATTATGTGTCTGATTGTCGGTCAGCGTGTAGGTATAGCTGATCTCCCAGGCAGCGTCCTCACCATTGACTGTCTGTGT
The DNA here is from genome assembly GCF_014219065.1 of Halopseudomonas xiamenensis. Taxonomy (GTDB): domain Bacteria; phylum Pseudomonadota; class Gammaproteobacteria; order Pseudomonadales; family Pseudomonadaceae; genus Halopseudomonas; species Halopseudomonas xiamenensis. The sequence goes on along the minus strand of NZ_JACLGO010000002.1, from coordinate 245,133 downwards.
CGGCGTGAAGCCAGTCAGGGTCAACGTGCCATGTCCTGTAATGGTGATGATCACGGGGGAGCTGGCATCCAGAGCCTGGAGATCGGCCAAGGAAATCGACTGGCCATCAACAACAATGCTATCCAGCCCGGATGGCGCAGTGATGCGTATCACACCTCCGGCACTTTCAGAGTCATCGCTGGCGTTGCCCAGCCCTTTCTCATAAACGGTTACTGAACCGCCGATGGTCGGCGCATCGAGAATATCGGAGGAAACGCTCCCCTCACTGGTGCTTACTCGAAGCTCCTCAAAGAGCTTGGTAGCTCCGGCGGTATCATCTACACCAGTGATAGTGACATTCAGCGGCTCGCTGTATTCATTAACCGCATCCACCAGGGTGGTCACGGTGAAGGTCGATTCGCTCTGACCGGCGCCGATGGTGACGCTGCCAGGCAAGCCAGCGAAATTGTCCAGATCAGCCGCTGTTGCCGCTGCACCACTCCAATCCAGTTGGACAGTAACGCTCGCCCCTGCTTCCACAGTCACCGGATTACCATCGCCATCAACCAGGCTGACGGTGTAGGTCAGTTCTCCACCTTCCAGGACGGCTTCATGATCGACCGTGATTTTTGCGTAGACAGGGTCGATGGTGTCGGTGACCGTCACGCTGGCCGTGTCCGTGGTCACCAGATCCTCGAAGTTACCACCCGTGGTGCCGGTGATAGTGACGTCATAGCTTTCGCCGTCCACATACACATCATCAGTCTGGATCTCGAACGGATCGGACGTGCCGCTGGTCGCACCCACCACGATGGTGATGGTTTCACCGTTGCTCAGGGTAATGACCAGATCACTTCCGGTTACCGGATGATCGACCGTGGCAGTGATGGTATGAAGTTCACCTTCCTGCCCAACGATGTCGCTCAGGGTTACGGTGACCGGCGTCGGGGTGTCGCTGATGGTGATGGGCGTGGTGTCATCTTGCGTGACCAGGTTCTCGAAGTTGCCGGCATTGTTAACCGCAACAAAGTCGGTCACTTCCAGATCGAAGTCCGGCTCAACGTAGACATCACCGTCCGGGTAGCCGGTCAGCGGCTGGGTGCCAGCGACGGCGCCGGTGCCCCAACCAAAGGTGATACTGCCGCTGGTGCCATTGGCCGGCACGGTAATCTCTACCGTCTGACCGTTACTCAGGGTGACGTTGAACTTCTGATCCGCCTGCGGCGGGTTGTCCAGGGTCACCGTGTAGGTGATCGAGCCATTGTCCTCATCACCCGAGCCACTGACCGTCAAGGTCGCGGTGGTGTCATCGATGCTATCGGTCAGCTCGACGGTGCCCACGCTCGGGCTACCCAGTTGCTCGAAGTCCGTACCACCAGTGACCACCACATCCGTGGCCACCAGCAGATCCTCCGCTGCCTCGATATAGGGGTCTTCAAACAGCGTCGGCGGGATGGTGACATCCACGGTGCCGGTGTTGCCCGAGCTGATGATGATGGTCTGGCTGTCACCATTGAGGTCGGTGAAGGTCACCTCGACGGGATCATCACCGCTACGTACATCCGCACCCAGCGTTACGGTGTAGGTCAGGGTACCACCAGCCTCGGTCAGATCCGGGCCGGCAGTCAGGCTGACGCTGGTTACGTCGATGGTGTCGCTGATCTGCGCAGTAGCACTGGCGCCGGTGAGGTCGGTCGCTTCGAAGTTACCGCCTATAATATCAGTAACCGTGGCGGTCAGGCTGTCCGGGTCAACATAAACATCCGAATCCTGGGTCGGCACCTTCAGCTCGGCACGCCCGGTAGCATCGACAGTGATGATGTGTTCTGTACCCGCCACATCGACGGTCAAGGTCACTGTTTCACCGGTCTGCGGCGGGTTACTGAGCTGGAAGACAAAGGTGACTTCCGCATCGTCTTCGGTGACATCCGTGGTGCTGACGCTGACGGTGGTGACATCGGAATCGTCGACGATACCCGTAGTGGCACTGCTGCCCAGGCTGGAGCCGTTGATATGCTCATTGCCGCCGACGGCATTCACTACCTCGAATGTCTCCGTGGTAGTGCCCTGCTCATATACATCATCCGGACGGCTGTCCACTTCGATGCTGGCACTGGTAGCACCAACCGGGATGGTAATCGTCTGACCGTTGTTCAGGATGACATGCAGTGGCTCACCTGCTACCGGGCTTTCCACGCTCGCGGTGACAGTAATTTTGTCACCCTCGGTCACCTGTGGTGTGGCTGTCAGGGTGATGTCAAGAACAGGTTCAACAGTGATATTCAGTTCAGCGGTATCGGTACCACCCTCGCCATCACTGACGGTATAGGTCACTGTGGGGACGTCGCCATGCCAGTCCGGCTCCGGCACGAAGCTGTAGCTGCCGTCATCGTTGAGCGTCAGCTCCCCCACACCGGTGATGATAGCGGTATCGCCGGCACTGTAGGTCTGGCCCTCCACGACGAATTCAGTGACGGTCAATTGGTCATCACCATCCGGGTCGTGGTCGTTGGCCAACACGCCACCGGCTGCATCGACATGCAGCGGGGTATCTTCCAACGTGGTGTTGGTATCACTTTTCGCTATCGGCGGCGGGTTGCCGACGGTCCAGGTGAAGGTCGCATCGGTACTGTTACCAGCCTCGTCGGTCACGGTAATGGTGACACTGTACTCACCATCAGCCTGACCATCGCCATCACTGTCATACTGGCTGGCGGAATGGTCAATGGTGCCGCTGATCACACCGGTAGCTGGATCGATGCTCAGCCCATCAGGCAGACCGGCTACAGCATAGGTCAGGTTATTGCCACTGATCGCATCGTTGAAGTATGAGCTGATATCCAGGTTGATCTGGTCTGAATCCATATCGCTCTGGTCGGCGATGAGCGTGGCAACCGGCGGCAGGTTGTCCACCGGCTTGTTGTCGCTGTCAGTGTCGGAGTTGCCCGCCGAGTCGGTGATGGTGGCATTGACGCTGACATCGATATCACCGGGCGCTACCGGTACCTCGACGATCACGCCGTTGTCGATATCGTCCTGGGTCACCAGGCGTTCGAGCAGG
>NZ_JACLGO010000002.1:0-241993 GCF_014219065.1 Halopseudomonas xiamenensis | reverse complement strand
TGACGCTGACATCGGTATCACCGGGCGCTACCGGTACCTCGACGATCACGCCGTTGTCGATATCGTCCTGGGTCACCGGGCGTTCGAGCAGGGTGTTGCCGTCCTTGTCGGTGACCTTGAGAGTATCGCCCACCTCGACGGTCGGGCCGGGGGTAACCAGTGCCGGTACTTTGCCATCCGGGCCGATCTCGGCTTCGTTGTATACACCATCGGGACCGGCGTCCTGCAACTCGACACTGACGCCGGGTACACCATTGTCCACCAACTTGTCATCGCGGTCGGTGCCGGTGAAGTCCTGGGGCGTGGTGACAGTTGCCTCCACCGTGACATTGCGGTCACCCGGTGTCACCGGGACTTCAACGCTGACGCCATTGTCCAGATCATCCTGGGTTACCAGGCGGTCGAGCAGGGTATTACCCTTGCCATCCTTGACCACCAGCCGGTCGCCTTCGCGGACCTTGTCATCCAGGGTGATCTCGGCGGTGACAGTGCCGTCCGGGCCGATCTCGGCTTCGTTGTAGATACCGTCGGGGCCGGCGCCCTGCAGCTCGACACTGAGGCCGGGGTGGCGTGCGGCCGGGGCGTCTTCATAGCGCTCGTCACCACCACGATGCTCACGCCATTCATCCGGCTCAAAGCCGCGCTCGGGCAGGCTCATGCCCAGCGGGCGCAGGACTTCCTGGATGCGCGCGACGGTCAGCGGAGTGATGCCGTCGGCTTCGATGATTTCGTTGATGCGCACCAGCTGGACGAAGTTATGTCCTTCCGGCTCACCGCTGGCCGGCGCGGACTGGGGCTGCTGGCGGTCGTCGGCTACCGGGCGCGGCGCGCTGGGTGGCAGCTCGGCCTGGATGGCTGCCGCCACCTCGGCGACCGGCTGCTGTTGCTCGCCAAGGAAGGTCAGCAGTTGGTTGTTGCCGAAATCGAGATCGACCCGGGCACCCGGTTCGGTCACCAGCATCTCATCGCCACGCAGGCGATCACCCACCTGCAGCTCACGGCGCTGGCCATCGGCGGCCACAGCCCAGGCGCGGCCAGTCAGGGTTACTACGGTTGCCAGAGTATTCATAACGACCTCGATCACGATATCAAAGCGGCGTCAGCCGCCATTTCCAATAGGTTCAGCGTTCGCTCAAGGCGTTGGCCTTGGCACGCAGCAAAGGTTTGAGCAGGTAAGACAGAATGCTTTTCTTGCCGGTCATGATGTCCAGCTGTGCGGTCATGCCGGGAATCACCGACAGGCGTTCGATGAAGTCGCCGTCGGTGGTCATGGCCCGCACCAGGTAATAGGTGTTGTCGCGCTCGTCGGTAATGGTGTCGGCGCTGATGTGCTGCAGGGTCGCGGAGACTCCGCCGTAGATGGAGAAATCGTAGGCATGCAGCTTGATGGTGGCCGGCAACCCGGGGCGCAGGAAGGCGATGTCCTTGGGCGCGATCTTGGCTTCGACCAGCAGGCGATCGTCGGCGGGGACGATCTCGATCACGGTGGAGCCCGGTTGCACCACGCCGCCGATGGTGTTGTACAGCAGGCGCTGCACGGTACCGTTGACCGGCGAGCGAATTTCCGCGTGCTTGACGCGGTCGGCCAGGCCATCGACGTTCTGGCTCAGGCTGTTGAGTTCGGCGCTGGCCTGGCTCAGTTCGGCGCGCCACTGGTTGCGCATGGTCAAGTCTGCCTCGGCCAAACGCGCTTCGGCTTCCTGGATGCCGGCCTCGGCCTGGCGACTGCGCGCTGCCGCCGAGCGCCGTTCGCCATCGGCGGCGGCCTGATCGCGCTCCAGGCGCAGGATATCGATCTCCGATACCGCACCGGAGGCCAGCAGCGGCCGGGTGACATTCAGCTCCTGGCTGGACATGCGATACGCCTGCTCGGCGGCGCGCAGCCGGGCCTGGGCCTCGCTGAGTTCCTGGCGGCGCTGGGCATGCTGTTCGCGGGCGATGGACAGGCGCTGCTCCAGTTCACCGATGCTGGCGTGGTAGTAGTTTTCTTCCTGGGTCAGCACCTGCTGCTGCGCCGGGCTCAGGCTTTCATCGCGGATCGCCCCGTAGGGCTGGTCATTGATCAGCGCCCGCAGCCGGGCGACCTTGGCGCGCAGGGCGAAGGCGCGCACGCTGCCTTCCTGGAAGCTGGCAACGAAACGGGTCGGGTCGATCCGCACCAGCACATCGCCCCTGGCTACCTGCTCGCCTTCGCGGATCAGCACTTCCTGCACCACGCCGCCATCCACCGACTGCACCACCTGCAGCTGCTGCGAAGGGATCACCTTGCCCTCGCCACGGGTGACCTCATCGACCTCGGCCAGCGCCGCCCAGACCAGCAATATCAGGCACACCGCGGCAATCACATACAGCAGTCCGCGGGCGCGCAGCACCTGCTGCTGCTCGATGGCCTGCTCGGCATCCTGCTGCCAGTCGCGGGACTGCCGGCGGAAGGCGGCGAACAGCGGTGCGAACAGCCGGTCAACGCCGCGCTCGCCGACCGCACCGAGCCGGCTCAGCCGCTCGACCTGCTCGAAGCCATGTTGCTCAACGAGCTTGCCCTGGTCCTGCTGCTGGCGCTCGGTCATGGCGCGGCCCTCGCGATACTGCCCTGCTCCAGCGCCTGCAGCACCTTGTGTTTCGGGCCATCGGCGATGATCTGCCCGGCGTCCATGACGATCAGCCGATCGACCAGCTCCAGCAGGCTGACACGATGGGTGACCAGCAGCAGGGTGCGACCCTGGCTGAACTGCATCAGCGCCTTGCGCACGTGGTTTTCCAGCGCGCTGTCCATGGCGCTGGTCGGCTCGTCGAACAGCAGCATGCTGCTGTCGGCCATCACCGCCCGGGCCACCGCCAGCGCCTGGCGCTGACCGCCGGACAGCCGGCTGCCGCGCTCACCGACCGGCATCGACAGGCCATCGGCGTGGTTGCCGACCAGCGCCTTGAGCCCGGCGATATTGATCGCCTGCTGCAACTGCTCACTGCTCGGCTGCTGCAGGCCCAGGGTGATGTTGTCGTACACGCTGCCACTGAGCAGCTGCACGTCCTGGGGAATGTAGCCGATGCTGCGGCGCAGCTCGGCGGGGTCGATCTGCTGCAGATGCACGCCATCGACCAGCACCTGGCCGGAGGTGGGCTGATACAGGCCGAGGATGAGTTTCTCCAGGGTGGTCTTGCCCGAGCCGTTGCAACCGAGGATGCCGACCCGCTCACCGGCGCGGATATGCAGGGATACCCCATTGAGCGCATTACGCTGCTCATCGGGATAGGCGAAGTTGACATTGCGCAGCTCGATCTCGCCGCGCAGCCGCGGCCGGCTGATGAGCTGGCGACCGGGCTTGCGTTCCTGCTCGTTGGCCATCAGTTGCTCCACCGACTCCAGCGCGGTGGCCGCCTGGTAGTACTGGGTCAGCAGCGAGGCGGTCTGGGAGATCGGCGCCATGGCCCGGGAGGACAGCATATAGGCGGCGATCAGCGCGCCCTGGCTCATCTGCCCATCGATCACCAGGTACACGCCGACGACGATCATGCTCACCGCCACCAGCTGCTGGGTCCAGGAAGCCAGCGCACCGACCGACATGCCCAGCAGCCGCTGCTTGCCGGAGCAGCCGGAGAGAAAGCGCGTGGCCTGCTCCCAGTTGCCCTGCATGCGGCTGGTGGCATTGAAGCCCTTCAGGGTTTCCATGCTGCCCAGGCTCTCGATCAGTCCGGAGTTGCGCTGGGCACTGGCCTGACTCATGGTCTCGCTCAGATGGCGCATGCGCGCCTGTACCGACAGCGCATAGAGCACGATCAGCGCCGCACCGACCAGCACCGGAATCACCATCGGCCAGGCGATCAGCAGGATGATCAGTGCGAACAGCAGGAAGAACGGCAGGTCGATCAGCGCGGTGACCGTCATCGAGCCGATGAACGAGCGCACCGACTCGAAGGACTGCACGTTGGCGGCGAAGGAGCCGACCGAGGCCGGGCGGTGTTCCAGGCGCATGCCGAGAATACGCCGCATGATCCGCGCCGACAGCTTGATATCGGCACGGCTGGCGGCCAGTTCGACGAACCAGCTGCGCAGCAGGCGTAGCAGCAGGTCGGCGCAGACGATGATCGCCGCACCCAGCGCCAGCACCCACAGGGTATCGGTGGCCTGGTTGGGCACCACCCGGTCGTACACGTTCATCACGAACAGCGGCATGGCCAGGGCGAACAGGTTGATGAACAGCGCCGCCAGCAGCACATCGCGGTAGACCGGGCGGTTGGTACGGATCACGCTCCAGAACCAGTGCCCGCGGGTGTCGTCCTCGACATCGGTGATGGTGTCACCGTTCTCGGCGCGGAAGGCCGGACGGCAGTAGATCAGCAGGCCGCTGTAGCTGGCGTTGAACTCGTCCAGGGGCAGTTGCTGCGGCTGCATGCCCAGCTCGGGCAGCAGCACCTCGGCCTGGCCGGCCTGGCGGTCGATGCGCTGCAGGATGCAGGCGCGGTTGTCCTTGAGCAGTACCACGCAGGGCAGCAGCAGCTGGTTCAGGCGACCCAACGGCTGACGTGCGACGCTGGCCACCAGCCCGACACGCTGTGCCGCCTCGGCGAATAACCCGGGCGACAGACGGCCGTCCACCAGCGCGAGGCCATCGACGATGGCATCACGACTGGTAGTCACTCCGTGGCTGCTGGCCAGCCATGACAGGCAGGCGGCCAGTGCGTCGTCAGGCATTGTGTCCATGCTCACCCTTCGCCGCGAGGCCGCGGCTCTCATCAAATATCCTTGGCGTTACGCATTGCGTATGCCTGGAAGCCCTTATCGCCGCGAGGCGCGGCTCCTACAAAGGCCATCCATGGCCTGGATCTGTGGGAGCGCCGCCTCGGCGCGATGGCGGGCAAGGCCCGCCCGAAGGCCGAAGGATCGGCGACTTATTCGGCGCGATTGATATGCAGCTCGACCCGGCGATTTTCCGCCCTGCCCTCGGCGGTGTTGTTGCTGGCCACCGGGCGGTCGGCACCGGCGCCGGCCACGGCGATGATGGCGCGGTCCACTCCCTGCTGGATCAGGAACTCGCGCACCGATACCGCCCGCGCCAGCGACAGTTCACGGTTGAGGCTGGCCGAGCCGGTGCTGTCGGTATGCCCGACGATGTTGATCGAGCGCAGCTCGCCCTGCTCCTGCACGCGCTGCAGCAGGTTCTGCAGACGGGCTTCGGTGCCGGGGCGGATAGCCGCGCTGCCGACGTCGAACAGCGCGTCGCCACTGAGGTTGACCACTTGCTGGGCGCGTTGCGGCTGCAGGTACTGGTCGATATCCAGCACACCGCCGGCGACCACTTCGCAATAGCGGCTGGCCGAGTCATGTGCCGGCGTGGCGCGCAGGTCTTCCAGCGGTGGAATGGCGTCGCTGGACAGCGACAGGGTGTTCAGCAGCTCGCCCATGCTGTGCAGGGTGTACAGGCGGGCGATCTGCAGGTCGTACTGGCCGTTGGTGAAGGCACGCTCGGCCTGGAACGCCTCGTTCTCGGAATCCAGCACGTCCAGCAGCGAGCGGCGACCGATGTCGAACTGCTCGCGGTAGGCGACCAGTACCGCACTGGAGGCGCTGCGGTGCGACTCCAGCGACGGCAGGCGGCTGCCCAGGTTGAGTACGTCGCCGTAGGCGATGGTGGCGGTCTGGCGCAGGTCGACGCAGGCCTTGTCACGCAGACTCTCGGCCTGGTTGATGCGCTGCCAGGCAGCACGCTCGGCGGCGCGGTCGCTACCACCGCGGTACAGGTTGTAGCGGGCACGCAGCTCGATGATGCTCTCGTCACCATAGGAACTGGGGTCGGTGCGGTTGTCGAAGCTGTTGTTGTTCTTGTAGGTGCCGTGGCGCAGGCCCAGCTCCAGGGTCGGATAGCGGTTGGCCTTGGTCTCGCGCAGCGCGGCCTGGGTCACTTCGGTATTCTCGAAGGCGGCATACAGCGCCGGGTTGTTGGCATACACGTTGCTGAGTACCTGCCCCAGCTCGCCCGGCACTCGCGCCGCCGGCACTTCGTAGGGCTGCAGTTCAGCGGCTGGCAGTTGGCCGACCAGGCGCTGGTAGCGGGCGGTCACGCTCTGCAGGTTGGCCACTTCGGTCATCAGGTTGGAGCGCGCCAGCGACAGGCGGCCTTCGATCTGTTGCAGGTCGGCGCGGTTGCTGACGCCACGCTCGGCGCGCTGGCCGATGTGCTCATGCACACGCTGGTGGTTGGCCAGGTTGTCCTGGGCCAGTTTCACCAGTTCCCGGTGGCGCTGCACACTGAGATAGGCCTCACTGGCCTCCAGCGCCTTGGTCTCGGCCTCATCGAGCATTTCGTAGTAGCGCACCCGGCTGGTGTGATCGGCCTTGGCCAGGGCGTTGCGCACGCGGAAGCCATCGAACAGCATCTGCGTCAGGGAGATTTCCGCGTAGTTGCGCGAATAGTCGCTGCGGTTGTCGAACTGCCGGTTGGCCTGCCCCACAGAGGCGTTCAGGTCGATGCTCGGCAGGTAACCGCCGAACACTTCCCGCCGATCCTCGGTCGAGGCATGGAAGGCATCCAGCTGCGCGCGCAGCTCCGGGTTGGTGTCCAGTGTGCTCTGGACCACGGACAACAGATCGGTGCTCGGCTCGGTTGCCGAAGCCGCCAGGGGGGCCAGCCCGAGGCAAACTGCAAGGGCCAGACGAACGAAGGGAACTTCCTTATGCATGCTTTCCTCTCAATAGACTCGAGTAGTGTGTTCTGTCACCGATGAGCCGGCAGTTGGATTGTGCGGAAAACCGGTATTGGAGCAAAAAGGCCATACCGCCACCTTTGGTGGAGCGGATAATCCGTTTGCACGAAGGTACGAAATCATTTGGTTCTTTCCGCTGCGGCGAGACAATTCGCACAATCGATCGCACCGCCATTGCGAATCTGTTGGCGAAAGGCGCTCGGCGTCATACCCGTGCGCTCACGGAAAGACGTGGCGAAATTGGCCGCGCTGCGAAAACCGATCAGCTCGGCGATGTCCTGGATGGTGGCGTCGCTGCGAGCCAGTAGCTCCTGGCTCCTGCGCAGGCGCTGCTCACGGATGTAGGCGTATACGGTGAGTCCCAGACGGCGCCGGAAGATCGCCGTCAGGCGCTTACCGTGGGTGCCGACCAGACGGGCCATGTCAACCAGTGGCGGCGGGCTATCCAGTTGCTGGTCGATCAGGCGCATAGTCGCGCGCAGGGTGATTTCATCGGTATCCTGAAGGGCTTTCTCCCCCGACTGATCTAGTCGCGTGGCATGTCGTTCTCCCCGCGCCAGATGGATGCAGATCCGCGCGATGACCTCTTCGGGGACGAACGGCTGGGTGACATAGTCCGCCGCCCCCAGGGCAAAACCCTGCAGGCGTTCATCAACGGTAGAGGCCGCGCTGAGAAAAATCACTGGGGTGTGGCGGGTGGCCGGCGCCTCGCGAAACAGTCGGCATAGGGCCAGACCGTCCATCTTCGGCATTTGCATGTTGAGCAGGATCAGCTCGAGTGACAGTACCTGGGCACGCTGCAATCCCTGGCGCGACGTAGTCGCCATAGATAGGCGCGTCCCGGCGGCCTGTAATTGACTCAGCAATATTCGCAGCTCCTCCGGTCGAGGATGTATCACCAAGATGTGGGAGTCTCGTAGAGCGCTGATACCACGCATCGACCCGTCCCTAAGTCACCGACCGACAAGAATTTGACAAATGATGCCGACAGGCTATGCCGCCCTGTCGTAACTTTGTCGATTGTTCCACAAGAAACCGACAGCAACTTTTGCTAGAGGGCCTTAAGCCTTTGATTGAGGGCGTATCATTATTACAACGAGGCGGGAATCACTCCGATGGATGCCGCCGCTCGTCCTGCAGCCGACTACGAAAGGCCGTAGGCGTCATACCGGTCCTCTCGCGAAAAGCGGTGGCAAAATTGGCGGCGCTGCGGAAACCGACCAGATCGGCGATGTCCTGGATACCAAGATGGCTGTCGGCCAACAGCTGCTGGCTCTTGCGCAAACGCTCCTCCCGCAGGAAGGCGAACACCGTCATGCCCAGGTGCTGACGGAAGATGCTGGACAACTTCTTGCCGTGGGTGCCGACCTGCCGGGCGATCTCCGCCAGTGTCAGGGGAGCGTCCAGTTGCTGGGTAATCAGCCGCATGGCCGCGTGCAGGACAATCTGGTCCGGGTCCTGGGGATGCACCTCGCTGCTCTCGGCAGCGGCCAGGTTGTCCCGGCGCGCCAATTGCACATGGATACGGATGCGTGCCAGCACCTCTTCCGGGGCGAAAGGCTTGACGACATAGTCCACACCGCCCAGGGTCAGCCCCTGCAGGCGCTGCTCGACGGCTGATGCCGAGGTGAGAAAGATGATGGGTATCTGTCTGGTCAGCGATGCTTCCTGGAGCAGGCGGCACACGGCAAATCCATCCATTTGCGACATGTGCACATCCAGCAGGATCAAGTCCGGGCGCAGGGCCTGGGCCCGTTGCAACGCCTGGCGCGGCTCGGTCACCAATGACAAGCGCATGCCGGCCGAACGAATCAGGCTGGATAGTGACCTGAGTGTTTCCGGACAGTCATCGATGATCAGGACGTGAATATCCTGGGGCGCGGAATGGTTCATGGCGGCACTCTGCCCTTGTCCCCTGCGAACGAGGTCTTGCGGTTCAGCCCGGCTCGTCACAGGCTTGCGCCAGGGCGGGCGTCTGCTTCAGGGTACTGCCAATCAAGCGCAGCAGTCTATCGGTCTGCGCCAGCTTGAGGACGCAGGCATCGAACTCGAGGTGCCGATACTCCGCAGGCGGACGCGGCGGCGAAGCGGAGTGCAGGATCACCGGCAGCTCGGGACGATGCCGCCTGATCCAGTCCAGCAGCACCCAGCCACTGGACAGCGGCATATACTGATCACAGAGCACCAGGTCAGGCGACTCTCCGGTCAACCAATCCACTGCCTGGCCGGCATCGGCACAGGCATACACCTCATAGTCATAGCCGGACAACAACTCGTAGAGCAGCTCCCGGCTCAAATCGGCATCATCCACCACCAGGATACGCTTGCCAGCGCCGCTCACGCAGGGCAGGTGACTTTCCTCCATGACCGTATCCAGCTCCTGCTCTGCCGCCAGCTCCAGTTGCAGGGTGAAGCCGAACCGGCTACCGCCCCCAGTGGGACGGGCGATGTGCAACTGGCTATCCATCCGTTCGAGCATCTGCCGCACAATGTACAGCCCCAACCCGGTGCCCTCGTGCCGTGTAGCATTGCTGGCGCGCTGGAAGGGCTCGGTCAACCGGGCCAGCTCTTCCGACGGGATACCGATGCCATTGTCCTGCACGCTGAACTCGAGCAGCGCTTGCCCGGCATCACCCTGGGCTCCGCGGCTGACACGGAACTCGATGCTGCCGTTGCGGGTGAACTTGCCGGCATTGCTCAGCAGATTGACCAGTATCTGGCGCAGCCGTCGGAAGTCGGCATTGACCAGCAGCGGCAGGTCGTCCGCCAGCAGGCAACTGAAGTGATTATGGTTACGCTGGGCGAGAAAGTGGCCGATGTCCTCGATTTCCCGCAGGAAGCCGAACAGATAACCCGGCGCTATCAGCAGTTCCATGTGTTGCAGCTCGCTGCGGGAGAACTCCAGCAGCTCATCGATCAGTTCCAGCTGCAGCCGGGCATGCTGTTCGATATGGTCGGCATGCTGCTGCACCTGGCCAGTGCCGCGCAACTGCCGGGCACTGTCGAGGATACCCTGCATGGGAGAACGCAGGTCATGGCTGATGCGTGCCAGCAGATGATTCTGCGCCGACAGGGCATCACGCAGCTGGCTGGTACGCACTGCCACGGTGTGCTCGAGCCGCTCCCGTTCGGTCTGTTTCAACTGGTCGATATCCAGCAACGCGCGCTTCTCCCGCTGGCGGCCCAATTGCACCTGGCTGACCAGGGTGTACAGCAGCAAGACCGAGTTCGGCAGCACCGACATCGAATACCAGCTGTATTCATAGGTCGACATCTGCCACAGCCGCAGCACGGAGCCGCCCTGTATCAGTATCTGCAGCGCCACCAGGGAGGGAAACAGGTAGCAGAACCAGTTATAGCGCAGCCGCTGGCGGTGCCCGTACCAGGTCATGACCAGCATGAGCACCGCGGACACCCCGCTGACCGCCCAGCTCAGTGTGTTGTCCAGCAACACGCCGCCGAGCACTATCTGGCCCAGCCCGTACAACACCAGCAATGCCTGCCAGCTGCTGACCAGATGACCACACCAGCGCGGAAAGCGGCGCACCTGCAGCAACAGCCGCAGATAGCCGATCACCGCCACCCCCATGGCAGCCCGCACCAGGATGATCAGGTTGCTATCCAGCCCCGGCGCATCCGGCCACAGATAAACGAAGCCGTAGCCGGTGCGCAGCGCGACGAACAGCACATACAGCAGCACCGCCATGGCGTGGGCAAACAGCAGCGGCCAGCGATAGAGGGTGCCGACCACCAGGCACAGCAGCACCAGCAGCCCGACAATGCCAAACGCCACGCCGTCGGCGGTACTCTCGGCCATGCGGATGCGCGCCAGCCCCTCATGCGACAGTAGCATCGGCTGCATGGCCACCGGTGGAGAGTTGCCCATGCGCAGGATGAAGCTGCGAGACTGTCCGGCAGGCAACTGCAGCTCGAAGGCCGGCAGGCGCACCGGCGAGTCCCAGCGGTGCAATGGCCAGTCGGCACCGGCCAGCCGCTGCTGCCACTGCCCGTCCTGCTGCTGGAACAGGCGCATATCGCGCGCCCGGGGCGCACCGGGGAACAGCCACATGCGGCAATCGGCAGTGCCGCTGTTGAGCACCTCGACGCGCAGCCATAACGCTGCGCTGTCCAGGCCGGGCCGCAGACGGGACTGCTCCATCGAGCGCAGCTCTGCCGAGGCAGCAGCGAGGAAATCCTCCAGCGTATAGTCGCCACGGGCATCCTCGTGCACCTGCAGCCATGGCTGCAGGATGGTGCGCTCGGCCCGGCAGGATTCCAGTTGCAGCGTCTGGGCCTGAGCCAGCGCGGGCAACCACAGCAAGGTGAGCCACAACAGGGCAAGGGGTGGCGACATAGGGGTACTCGATCACGGTACAGACACCGGCGGGACGCCGCTATCGCCGTGATGATAACCGCAAATCAGCCCATCTGGTGGCTCGGAAAGAGTTTCTGCAGCAGGCTGACCAGGTGCTCGTAATGGATCGGCTTGGGCAGAAAGTCCACAGCGCCATTGCGGAACAGCGTGATCACATCATCCATGTCAGCGTGACCCGAGGTGATGATCACCGGTACGCTGTACTTCCCGTCGTTACGCTCGGCCAATATCTGCAACAACCGCAGACCGCTCTGGTCCGGCATACGCAGGTCGGAAATGATGAGCTGGATATCCGCATGCTGGTCCAGCTGGGCCAGCGCCTCGCGGGCGTTGCCTGCGCACAGACAGGCAAAGCCAAGCTGCACCAGCAACTCCTCCAGCTCGATAAGGATATCCTCATCGTCATCAATCAATAGAATCTTTTCCACCGGAGGCTCACTCTTCATCGAATGATTGACCCGAGCATCACTGGCCTGTGCGGTACCTACCGCACAGACGACGCTCCCCAAAAAATGCCACAGCATTACCCGTCTACATGACAGGCAACAGCATGCTTTATCTTTCAATCTCCTCCAGCTGAAGCTCGGGCTGGTCCGCATCCCGCGCCCGTAACGCAATGGAAAAGCGCGCGCCCTGCCCGGTATTCTTCACCGCCAGCTCGCCACGCATCTGGTGGATGATGCCATAACTGACCGATAGGCCCAGTCCTGTGCCCTCGCCCACCGGCTTGGTAGTAACAAAAGGTTCGAATATACGATCCAACAAGTCCGGAGTGATCCCCCCACCATTGTCTTCAACTTCGATAATGACCATCCCTCCCCGCTCCCTGGCACAGGCCTTGATCCAGGGTCGATGTTCTGGCTCCCGATTACGCCGCTCATCCACCGCATATTGCGCATTCAGCAATAAATTGATCAGAACCTGCTCCAACCGATCATGATGCCCTTTGATGGCAGGTACCGACTCCAGTTCCACCTCCATGCTTATGCGCTTCTGCAGCATGCCCTCTCTAACAAGCGCCACGGCCTCCTCCACTGACTTGGCAGGGTCGAACAGAACCCCCCGGCTTTCCGAACGCCTGCCGAAGATGCGCACATGGTCGACTATTCTCGACGCTCGATTAACCTGATTCTCCACCCTCTTCAACTTTTCCCTGAGGTACTCTATGGTCATTTCATCATTGTCCAATCGCTTGCCAAGATTGGTCAGCGCCATGCGCATCACCGTCAGGGGCTGGTTCATCTCATGCGCCAGACCAGTAGCCATTTCCCCGAGGGTGGCCATCTTCGCGCTCTGGTACAACAGCTCCCGCGCATCGTGGACTTCGGTATCGTCGCGCCCCACGGCCTGTACTTCAATCAGCCTCCCCGCCTCATCGAACACTCCGCGCTCAGCCCATACCCACCATGCACGTCGGTTGCCCGGCAACTGCGGGCAAAATTCCACATTGCTCACCGGAGCTTCCGGAGTCATGCGTGCCAAGCGCCGCAGCTCCGCCTGGCGATCTTCCGACTGCAGAAATTGGCCCAGATTGATCCCCTCCAGCGGCGCCTCTCCCAATCCCAGAGCCTCGATCATCGGGCGGTTGGCGAAGGTCAGGGTCAGGTCGGGCAGGTAGCGGCAGATGATGGCGGGCGAATCCTCGACCAGAATCCGGTAACGCTCCTCGCTCTTGCGTACCTTTTCCGAGGCCTGGGTGGCCTCGGTCACATCCATCAGCAGGCCTACCACTTCAACCGGAGAGCCCTGGGCATCACGCAGCAGCTTGGCTTCGTCCAGCAGCCAGTGCCAGGTGTTCTGCCGGTCCCTGACGCGGTAGCGGCTGCTGGCATAGCCGGTCTGCAACAGGGCCCGTGTGCGGTCGTAGTACAGATCCCGGTCCTCCGGGTGGATAAAGCTGGCGAAGCTGTTGTCCTGCAGGTCCTTCAACGTCCAGCCTAGCAGGCGATACAGGCTGGCGCTGCAGAACTCGAAGGTCAGCACACCGGCTTCGTAGCGCTGCACGAAGATCACCGCCGGCGCATTGTCCAGCAGCCCCTCCAACCGCGCCCTGGCAGTCGCGGTCTCGGCCTGCAATTGGCGCAGGTCGTTTATGTTGATCGCATAGCCGATCACCTTGCGCTCACGCTTGCCCAGCGCCTCGGCGCGCAAGCGGAACCACTGTTCCTCCCCATTGTTGCCCCGCAGGCAGACCACCTGATTGAAAGCCAGGCCCCGCTCGGCCGTCTCTTCCAGGCGCCATTTGAGCTGCTCACGATCGAGCGGGGTGAGTCTCGCCAGAATATCTTCCAGCCTCAGAGTGCCATCAGCGTCCAGCTGCAGACCCAGCATGCTGGCGAGGCTGGGAGCCATGCTCAGACGTTGGGTCGCGGGATGATACTCCCACCAACCGCTGTCCAGAATCTGCTGCAATACCGCATGGCGCTGCAGGCTCTGCTTCAACCGCAGATCGCGTACGCCCGCACTCAACGGCGCGGCAAACAGCATCAACATACTGACCCAGTCCGTATCGCTGAAAAACGGCACCTGCCGCTGAGTGTCCACCCCGGCGACCACCAGCCAGACCTGAATGCCATCGTGCTCCCGATAGGGCACCAGCCAGGCCCGCTCGGCACTTGTGCGGCACAACCATATCTGGGGTTTTACCTGTTCCGCTCCGCGCAATAACCGCTGCAGGTCCACATCATCCCAGGGAAACGGTTCATTGCCCGGCAGGCCGCACTGGGCATACAGAGACCAGTCCCGCTCGCCGGGCAGCAACAGTCCCAGCCAGGGTGCCTGCAAACGCAGCGCCAGGCCCTCCAACCACTCCACGGTCAAGTTATGCATATTTCCCGGTGGAGCTTCGCGCATACGCATGGCCTGGCTTACCGAGAAATCCAGCACCTGGCGCCGACGTTCCTCATACTGCAGCCGCATGACCAGCGCAGTGTTGTCCAGCAGGCACAGCAACCAGCCCTCGGCGTTGGGCAGCAGGCCACCCTGGAAATACAACGACTCGCCGCTGCGGGCGCGCAGCACCAAGGATGACAACTGCGCCGGCCAGTACTCCGGCGAGCCACTTATTTCAGCCACTGGCTGGGCCAGACAATTGGCCAGCGGAACCGGCCCTATCAGCAGCCCATCGGGCAGCAGCCGGCGCAGTTCCGGGCTGGCATCCACTACCCGGCCCTGCGCATCCAATTGGAACCAGCACCCACCGGAGCCCTGCAGCAACTGCGGGGCAACAGCCTCGCCGGACGATTCACTCTTTCTGCCCCGATGCCAGAACCAGTTCATGCTCAATACTCCTGTACCTGCTGCCATCAGAAGCTGGCAAAAGGCAACGAAGCCGCGGCACAGATCGAGCCAGAAGGCTCATCCATACTGGAAAATTGCTCGGAGAATCATTGCCTTGCAGCAGCATCACCACGCCGCCCACGATAGGCGAGCGGTGCTGAGACAGTGATCATTTACGAATACGGGATCTGCGGAAGCCACCGTGACTCATGAACGAGCCAGTGTCGCCGGTCAACCAATACCGGGTTGCGCGATAGACTGCCTGCCAGCGACCGACATGAAAGCCGACAATCTTGCCATATACCCAGCGCCACCCGCGTTTTGGACTGCTCATCATCAACGCTGCCGTGTTCATCCGATAAATTGCGAGAAGCATCACCGAAACAAGACAGCCACCGGAACACCCGTCCCAGCAGCCTCCCAGAGCATTCTAATGTGCGAAAACCGGCGGAACATTATGCAATTGGAACTAACCAGATCGATTTAAGACGATGTGATAACTATCCTGCTGCGCCCAATCACCTACCATGGTGATTTCCCCTCTCAACCACCAATGGATGGCCCCGCGTGGAAACCCCGACATCCTGCCTGACATCGGCCGGTTTGCTCGCCTGGACGCTGCTCTGCGCCATTCAGGACAGCCGACAGAAACGCATCAGCAACTGGCTGACCCTCACGGCAGCGGCCCTGGCCGGTGGATTCCTGCTCTGGCAGGGCCACAGCCTGACCGGTAGTGTACCGGCAGCGGTACTGGCTGGTCTGGCGCTGGCCCTGGCGCTGAGCCTGCCGGGCTATATTGGCGGCAAGATGGGTGCTGGCGACGTCAAGCTGCTGGCCGCCCTGGCGCTGGCCAGCAGTCCGCTGCACGTGCTCGGCAGCATCGCCGGCGCCGCCCTCGGCATGCTGGCCTGGACGCTCGGTGGTCCAGCTCTCTGGCAGCGGCTCCCGGGCAGCGCTCGGCGCCAGCTGGCATTGCTGGAGCCAGGTCAGGATAGCGGGTTGCCGTATGCGCCGTTCTTCTTTGGCGGGTTCTTGATGAGCATGGTTGTGCTTGCGTAATAACCAACGTCCCCCCTCTCCCCAGCCCTCTCCCGCGAGGGGAGAGGGGGCCGATCGAGCTAATGGAGATGACTCCATTTCTCCTGATTCTGCGCAGAGTTCAGGGCGCTCAAGCGAGCGAAGCAGTGCTTCGCTTTTCCCGCTTTCAGCTCACGAGGAGGATGAAGGGACCGGTAGTGCATGCTGAGGCTACTTTCCTTACCTGATCTGTCAGAGAAAAAGAGCCGCAAGCAACTCGGTAGTACAGAAAGACAGAACAACGTCAGCGGGCACACACAAGCCCCCTCTCCCCTCGCGGGAGAGGGCTGGGGAGAGGGGGAGCCACCATCATCACCGCTCGAAACTACCACCATCATCCTCACCGAAATACTCCGGTATCGGGTGGCTGTAGCTGTCGAGCAAGCGCTGCATGCTCAGCTCGCGCTCGGCCGGGGTGGCCGTCTGCACACGCTGGCGGTCTGCAGCGTTGCCTTCGCGCTGCAGTTGCAGCCACATCTCGGTCTGCCCCTCGGGCCGCTCAGCCACCAGCGGGGCTGCGGCATCGCCGGCAGCCAGGGTGCAGGAAGCAAGCGCCAGGGCCAGGCCAGCCAGTATCCGGGTACACATAGTCATCTCATCCTTCATTCGGGGTGGCATTCCATGACCGACAGCCGGGAAGCATTCGCCTCCGATGATCGGCACACGATGGGGCGGGCGCCAGTGGAGGGCGTCTGCTGCACGCCGCGAACCGGGTTCGCCGCGCCAGCGGCTACGCCAGCTTGCTCCGTGGCCCAGGCCTGTGCGGCAACCGCCAGCGGCATTGGTGTCACCGGCCGTGCCGGTGCTGCGGTCTGCGCGGCGGCGGGCCATTGCACTGCTGCGCTGACCGGAACCGCGGTGCGGGCAGGGGCTGGTGCCTGGGTTGCGGCGCTGACGACGGGCGCTGCATCGGCAGCAGGGGCTGGCCATTGAGCGGCAGCGGCGAGCGGTATACGGCTCGGCTCCTGGAGTGGCACTGCGGCCTTGGCCAGATGCTCAGCACCAGCAACCCTTTGCGCAGCAGCGCTGTCCGGGGCTGCAACATTAGCGCGAGCAAGCCCCTGCGCTGACCCGCTGACCGGAGCCGGCGCCGCGGCGGGTGCCGTGGTGGCTGAGCGCACGCCCGGGTCCGCCGCTGCCGGCGCAGTCACCTGCGCGATGCCCGCCGGCTGCGCTGTAGCCAACGGCTGCCCGGCCAGCGCCGGCGCCTGGGCATTGGCGTCATTGTTGCGCATGGTCCGCGCGCGCTGTTCGGCGCGCTTGAAGTCATCGCTGCTCAGGCCCCGGGCGTTGACCAGTTCCCGCGCGCCCTGCCAGTTGCCCTCGTATACCAGCAGGGTCAGCAGGTTCTGTGCGGCGCGTCTGGAGTTCTCGTTCAGCTCCATGGCAGTGAGCAGCTCGAAGCGCGCTTCGGCCAGCTGCCGCTGGTTCATGTACACCACCCCCAGGTCGTTGCGGATCGACTCGTTGGCCGGCGACAGGCTGGCGGCGGCGCGCAGGTGTTGCTGCGCGCTCGGGTAATTGCGCCGGGTCGCATCGATCTGCCCCAGCCCGTGATGCGCATCGGCTACCAGGCAACTGCCCAGCAGGCTGCCATACAGGGCTTCCGCCTCGCTGCCGTGGCCCAGCAGGCGCAGCAGCCGGGCCTTGCTCAGACGCACCTGCGGCACCTCATCGGGCAGCCGTTCGAGGTTGGCCAGGGCCGCATGGTGACGCCCGGCACTGGCCATTTCCTGGGACAGCCCCAGCACCAGTTCCTGGTCGGCGGTCAGCGGTTCGCAGCGCTTGGGCGGGTTCAGATCGCGCTGCACCAGCCAGGGCGACTGCTCGCCAGTGGTGCCGGCGCACCCGGTCAACGCCCCGGCCAGCAGCAACACCGTGGTGACTTTCCTCATCCCATATCCCCCAACGCCTGAATAATTGCCACGAACCCCGGACCGGCCAGTACGATCAGCAGCGCCGGGAACAGAAACAGCATCATCACCACGGACATCTTCGCCGACATCTTCGATACCCGCTCCTGCAGGCCGGTCATGCGCCGGTCATCGAGCAGCTCCTTCAATGCCAGCAGCGAAGCCATGGCCCCGCCGCCCTGGTAGATCAACTGCACCAGAATGGTGAAACAGTCGGTCAGATCATCGACCTGCAGCAGCAGCGCCAGATCGCGCAACTCCTGGCCCAGCTCCAGCCCGGCATCCACCCGCGCCAGTACCTGGCGCAGCTCCCTGCTCAGCTCCGGCAAGATCTCCTGCCCCTCGTTGCTGAGTACGCGCAGGGCCTGCTCCACGGTCATGCCGACGTCGAACAGCATGCGCAGCATGGGGATCATCAGCGAGATTTCCTGGGCCAGGCGCTCCTGGCGCTGGCGCACCTGCGCTGCCAGCACCCGCTTGGGAATCAGCCAGCCCAGCGCAAAGGCGATGAAGGGTGCCAGCCAGGGCATGCCCGGCGGCTCGTCCCGGCCCATCTGCAACAGCAACGCCAGCAGGGTCAGCGCCACCGGCAGACCAATCTGGATGCAGAAGAACAGCGTGCGCCGCTGGCTGCTGCGCCAGCCCAGCTGGTTCAGCAGGGTCAGGGTCTCCGGGTCGGACTTGCCCAGCCGCGCCGCGCCAGTACGCTCGCCCAACTGCTGCAACGCCGAACCATGCCGGCTGCCATCACCGAGGCGCGCCATCATCCGCCGCGCCGCCAACTGCTCGCGCAATACGCTGTACAACAGCAAGCCACCGGCCAACAGCAACAACAGGGCACAGAGCAGCAACAGGTTCATCGGGTAATGCTCCTCATCATTCGCCACAGCAGCCAGCTACCGATCAGCTGCAGGGCAAAGGCCACCAGCAGTACCATGCGTCCACCGGACTGTTCCCACATGCCCAACAGCATCTGCGGGTTGCTGAGGAACAGGTAACCGCCCATCGCCAGCGGCATGCAGCCCAGTACGATGGCGCTGATGCGGGTTTCCCCGGTCAGCGCGCGCAGTTGCCGGGCCGCCCGCTCGCGGTCACGGATCATGCCGATCAGATTGGTCAGCAGCTCGCTGGCATTGCCGCCATAGCGCTGGTTGACCGCCACGCCCATGGCCAGGATATGGAACTCCGTACGCTCGTACAGCTCGGCGAAGTCGGCCATCGCCTCGGCCAGCGGCATGCCCCGCTGCACCGCGTTGCGGGTGCGCTCCATGGCGCCGTGCAGCGGCTCCTGGCAGTTCTGCATGCTCAACAACATGCCATCGCCCAGGGTGCGACCGGACTTCAGGCTGCGCACCACATGGTCGAGAAACTGCGGCATCTGCTCGATCATGCGCTGCAGGCGCCGGCTGTACTGCCACAGCATGTACAAACGCAGCAACACCGGCGGCACCAGCAGCACCAGCAGCACCGCCACCCAACCGCCCAGCGGCAACGCCAACAGCGCCAGCAGCAGCCACAGCAGCACAATCAGCAGCGCCAGCCAGGCCGGCAGGCTCAGCCCCGAGCGCAGCAGTTCGCGCTGCAGCGGGCTCATGCGTACCCGCTCCGGCAGGTTCCGCTCACTGGCCAGGCGCTCCACCACCTGCTCGGACTGCGCATCGCGCATACCCCGGCGCAACAGCAGCAGGCCGCCGAACAGCAGCGCCAGGCACAGCAGCAGAGCGAGATTCATCGCCCGCCCAGCCCCGGCATGCCCGACTGCCCCACGGTACCCCGCAGCTTGTCGCCGGCCGGGTTCAGTGCCTCGCGCACAAAACCGCCATGAATACCCGGCTCCAGGCGGAACAGGGTATTGGTCACGTACTGGTCGTCGCGCAACCCGACCACCTCCAGCACCTCGGCCACGCAACGCCGCCCATCGCTGGTACGGGTCAGCTGGATGACCACGTCGATCGCCGAGCAGATGGTCTGGCGCAGGGTGCGGTCATGCACCTGGATGCCGGACAGCCCAACCAGGGTCTCCAGCCGCAGCAGCGCATCCTGGGCGGTGTTGGCGTGTACCGTACTCATCGAGCCATCGTGCCCGGTATTCATTGCGGTCAGCACGTCGAGCACCTCGATCCCGCGGATCTCGCCCAGCACGATACGATCCGGGCGCATGCGCAGGGCGTTGCGGACCAGATCCCGGGCGGTCACCTCGCCGTGGCCATCGGCATTCGGCGGGCGGGTTTCCAGGCGTACCACATGGTCGTGCTTGAGTTGCAGCTCGGCGGTGTCCTCGATGGTGACGATCCGCTCACGCGGGTCGATCATCTGGCTGAGCATGTTCAGCATGGTGGTCTTGCCGGTGCCGGTGCCGCCACTGACCAGCACGTTGCAGCCACGGCTGACCATCAGCCGGAAGAAGTCCAGGATCGCCTGGTCCAGCGAGCGCGAGGCCACCAGGTCAGCGCTCTTGAGCATGTCGCGGCTGAACTTGCGCACCGACAGGCAGGGCCCGTCCAGCGCCACCGGCGGGATCACCGCATTGATCCGGCTACCGTCGGGCATGCGCGCATCGACCATCGGCGAGGACTCATCCAGGCGCCGGCCCAGCGGCGCCAGGATGCGCTGGATCACCCGCAGCAGGTGCTGGTCATCCATGAAGCGCAGATCGCTGTGATGCAGCACACCATTGCGCTCGATAAAGATCCGCTGCGGCCCGTTGACCAGGATCTCGCTCACCGAACGATCACGCAGCAGCACTTCCAGCGGGCCGAAGCCGACCAGTTCGTCGACCAGTTCCTCGGTCAGCCGGTCGGCCTCGTAGCGCGACACCGCGAACTGCGCCTGGCGGGTGTATTCGCCGACCTTGCCGGCAACAAAGCGCGCCAGCGTCTGCCGTGGCCCCTCCAGCAGATTGTCGGTCTCGTCTTCCAGCTGGTCGATGATGTAGCGGTGCAACTGCGCCTTGAGTTCCGCCACCCCCGGCCCCAGGCCGGCCTGCAACGAGCGGTTCATTTGCCGATCCCGGCCAGGCGCCGCAGCAGGCTGCCCGGTGTGCGCCCCCCGGCGGTAGCCGGGGTCAGCTGTTCCACCAGCTCGACCAGCGCCTTGCTCAACGCATCACGCGGGGCCAGATGGAACAGCGGCGTGCGCTGGTTACGCGCGCGCAGGCGCAGCTCGGCACTGGCCGGCAGCGCGGCCAGCAGCGGCATCTCGAAGGTCCGGCCGAGAGCCTTGGGCGCAGGCGCCACGTTGTCGTAGTAACGGTCCACCAGCAGCCGCGCATGTTCCAGCTTGACGCCATCCACCCGCCACTTGTTGAGCAGCTCCAGATTGCGCCGACAGCAGCTCACGCTCGGGTCCACGTACCAGCACAGCTGATCGGCCTGGCCGACGAAATTGCGCAGTATCTCGCTGTCCGTATGGCCGGCCAGGTTGACCAGCACCCGGTCGAAGTTCTGCCGCAGGGTCGCGGTCAGCAGAAACAGCTCGGAGGCGCTGTACATATTCAGCGGCGGCTCGTTATTCCCCGCTGGCAGCACCCGCAGGCCGCTGTCGTGCTCAATGAAGGCACTGTCAATCAGGGTGCGGTCGATGCGCCGCAGGTTGCGTACCGCATCGGAGAACACGAAGCTCGGCTCCAGCCGCAGCACGTCCAGGCTCTCGCCATTGGGCACGCCCAGGTCCACCAGCAGGGTACGCTGGCCGCTGCGCTGCATCTGCAGCGCCATATGTGCCGCCACCAGCGCCGCATCGGCATCCGGCTGGTTGCCGAACAGCAGCACCAGGTTACCCTGCTGCTTGCGCGCCGGCAGCGGCGGCAACCGCTCGGTAATACGCCGCACCAGCCCGCTGACCTCACTGGTGCGCAGCCCGTAGGTGACGAAGTCGCGCGCCCCGGCGCGCATCGCAGCGATCACCAGGTCATTGTCGAAACCATCGCCGACCACCATCACCGCCAGCAGCGGCCGGGCCTCGAGCAGGCTTTCGATCAGCGCGCACTGCGCCGACAGGTTGTCGCGGTCCATGCCGACGAACACCAAGGTGGCGCCGGTGGCATCGATCAGGCCGAACAGCTCGTCCAGGCTCGGGCTGGCGCGCAGCACCTGGCCCATGGGCGCCAGCGAACTCTGCAGCCAGCTGATATCGGTATCCTGAGTGGTGCAGGCCAGAAACGTTTGCATCATCACCTCACTGTTCACCAGGAAAGCCCGCTGGTCCGGTCGAAATCACCGTTCTCGAACAACAGCATCTCGAATACCGAAGGGTCGTAGTTGCGCAGTTGCTCGCCGGGTAGCTCCGGCAGGCCCGCGTCCGCCGCCAGCGGATTGACCAGGCGTGGCGTGACTATCATCAACAGCTCACGCTCCTCGCGTTGCATGCTCGAATTGCGGAAGAACGCGCCCAGCACCGGGATGTCGCCCAGCCCCGGCAGCTTGTCCACCGCCGAGCGATTGCTGGTATTGATCAGGCCGCTGATGACGAAGCTCTCGCCATCGGCCAGGGAGATACTGGTATCGGTGCGCCGCACATTCAGCGCCGGCACCTGGGTGCCGGCAATCTGGATGCCGGCGCTGAAGTCCAGCTCGCTGACCTCCGGCGCCACCTTGAGGTGGATACGGTTGCGATCGATCACCGTCGGCGTCAGGTTCAGGCGGATGCCGTACTCCTTGTACTCGATCGACAGCGAGTCGCTGCCGCTGCTGGGGATCGGTACCGGGAACTCGCCCCCGGCCAGGAAGCTGGCGCTCTGGCCACTGAGCGCCACCAGGCTGGGGCGCGACAGGGTGTAGGCGAAGCCGCTGTTCTCCAGCGCGCTCAGCGCACCGAGAAACTTGCTGCTGCCGCCACCCCAGAGGATGTTGAAGCCATCGGCCGACAGCGGCACCTGCGCCCCCGGCGTTACCCCACTGACGCCACCGACCGGCACATCGGTGACCAGGCTGCTGCCCGGCGAGCCGAACAGGAAGTTGTTCGAGGCGGTACCGAACAGACGGATACCCACCTCCTTGAGCTTGGTGCGGTTGACCTCGACAAAGCGGATATCGGTCTGCACCTGGCTCGGCAACGCCGGGTCGGTACTGTCCGGCAACAGCGGCCGGGCCAGCGCCGCGGTGGCCGCGCCCTCGACGAACAGCATGCTCTGCTGCGGGGTGCTGGCGCAGCGGGTCCACAGGCTGACGGTGGTTACCCCCGGGCCCTGGCCCAGCAGCAGCACGCTGTCACGGTTGAGCAGGCGCGCCTCAGCCACCTCCGGGTTGCCCACGGCGATACGGGTGATCGGCACCGGCAACTGCAGCTGCCGGTGCTCGCCCTGGCGCACCTCAAAGGTGCCCGGCAATTGCCCCAGCGCCGCGCAGCCGGTGGCCGTCTGCGCCAGCGCCGGGGTGCCGGCCAGGCCGGCGGTCAGCGCGCCCAGGGCCAGCAGCGTACGTTTGGTATGGTTGATCAGCATGGTCTGCATCCTTGACTCGCTCAGGGGTATTGGCGGGAAACGCTGCTACCGTGGTAGACCGGGACACCGGCGGGGCGCGCCGGCACCAACCCCGGCTGCGGACGCTGCACCTGGCGCAGCGCCAGCTTCTCGAACTGGAACAGCTGGCGGTTCAGCTCCTCGACCTTGTCCTCCAGCGCCTTGCCGGCCTGGTATTCGGCCAGCAGCTTCTCGTCGATGCTGCGCACCGCCAGCCGCAGCTTGCCGACCTCGCTGGCCAGCATGAAACGGGTCAGCAGGCTCTCGGGCAACGCCAGCACCACGGTGCGCGCCTGCTCTACCCGGCGGTTGGCGCGCTTGTCCTGCTCGTCCTCGGCCACCGGCGCCATCAGCGGCTCGCCAGTGCGGTCGGCTCCCAGCGCGCTGCCCACGGTCAGTACCCGCAGCGCCGGGATCACCACCTGCGCGGTGCGGTCGCTGTTGCGCTCGTCGTCGCGCAGAAACAGCAGCACATCCACATAGTCGCCGGGCTGGATATGCCCGCCACCACCGGTCACCTCGTCCACCTGGATCGCCAGCGCACGCTCGGCCGGGCGGATCATCCGCGCCAGCGGCCCGCCGGTCTCGAAGCTCGACTCGTTAAGCACCGTGCCCGCCGGCAGCTCGCGCCAGACCACCCGGCCGAGCAGCGGCTCGCCATCGGCAAAGCTGCCCGGCGGCGCCACGCGCAGTTCCTCGACCAGCAGGTCCTCGGCACTGATCGCCGCCATGGCCGGCACCGCCCGCGCCAACACCACCACCGGCACCCGCTCCGGCTCGTCCTCCTGGTTGACCAGCGGCAGGCTGGGCAGCTCGATGGCCGGCGCGGCCAGCGCTGGCTCCGGCGCGACCTGGACCACCTCCGGCTGGCGGCTCAATGACAGTCCCCAATAACCGGCAACGACGGCCCCCACCAACAACAGGCCCGCCAGGACCATGGTTACACGACTGTTCATTGCGGCACGCTCCTTGGTAGCCGTAGTACGGAATCGGGCGAACGACTCACCCAGCCCGGCGAACACCCAGGCGCATGTGATCCGGGATTCTAGCCAGCCGGCAACACACTCTCCCATTGCCAGATAGTGATAGTCCCAATTGCATAATTACTTTCAGCAGGGGCGATGGTTATGCTCGCTATATAACTAGCCAGAGTCCGCCCTGTTACAACTTGCCGCGGATACTTACTTGCATTGGGAACCGGGAAGGAAACACATCATGAATACCAAGCTGATCATGTTGATGGAAACAGTGCGCGCTTTTATCAAGCGTGAGGATGGGGCTTCGGCGATTGAGTATGCTTTGATTGCGGGGTTGATTGCGGTGGCGATTATTGGCGCAGCTACTTTTTTAGGTGAGAGCGTTTCAGATCTCTTTACAGCAATAGGGAGTCGACTTACAGGCGAAGCGTCAGGAACTACCGCCACAGAATAGGGGGAAGGGAAAAAGGGGTCAGGTACATTTAAACAACCGGCCCCTGCCTTCTGCCCTCTCCTGCCGCTGCTGACCGGTTCTCGGCAGCAGCGGCTGCACCGCCGCGATGGCGCGTTGTCACGCAATGCTGCAGTGAAGCAACCCGGACACACAACGCGGAGACCGTTCATTTGGCAACATCCCATCCTCCTGCCGCTCCAGATGATCACACCCGCGAGCCCGGCCCGCCTGATGCCGCGCAACTGCACGACGCCCTGCACCAGGGCCAGCTGCGCCTGTACTACCAGAGCATCGTCGATGCCGACTGCCGGCTGGTTGCCCGCGAGGCGCTGCTGCGCTGGCAACATCCGCAGCACGGCCTGCTCACCCCGGAGCAGTTTCTGCCGCTGGCCGAGGCCGCCGGGTTGCTGGCGTCCATCGGTGACTGGGTACTGGATAACGTCTGCCATACCCTGGCCCAGTGGCAACGCCAGCAGCCGGCGACCGACTGGCTGGTCGGGGTCAATATCAGCGCCGCCCAGCTTACCGCCCCCGGCTTCTGCGACAGCCTGCTCGGCTGCCTGCAGCGCAGCGGCGCCGACCCGACCGGCCTGTGCCTGGAACTGATCGAGTCCACCCCGCTGGAGCAGCCCGACAACAACCTGTTGCAACAGCTCAACCAGCTGCGGGCATTGGGCCTGAGCCTGGCGCTGGATGACTTCGGCACCGGCTACTCGGCCCTGAGCCATCTGCAGTGGCTGCCGGTGGACTACCTGAAGATCGACAGCTC
Source organism: Halopseudomonas xiamenensis (assembly GCF_014219065.1). GTDB lineage: Bacteria > Pseudomonadota > Gammaproteobacteria > Pseudomonadales > Pseudomonadaceae > Halopseudomonas > Halopseudomonas xiamenensis. Next base: position 216,992 of record NZ_JACLGO010000002.1, on the reverse strand, counting down.
CTTTGTTCGCAATCTGCCCTACACTCACAGGGACAGAGCCATTGTCGAGGGCCTGCTGGAGCTGGCCCGGCGCCTGGAGATACAGGTGGTGGCCGAGGGTGTGGAAACCCTGGAACAGTTCGATTACCTCAGTTCCATCGGCTGCTTTGCCTTCCAGGGTTACCTGTTCGACCGGCCCGCCGAGTCCAACCCGCTGATGTACAGCCAAGCCCGGCTCACAGCCGCGCCCTGCAGACCCAACTGAAACCCGAAACAACCTGACCACCCGAGGTGTTGCGTTGAAGAACAACCAGCCGGTTACCCAGCACGAAGTCAGCTTCCCGGCCAGCCAGCGGCTGATCTCCGCGACCAATGCCAAGGGCGTGATCGCCTACTGCAATGACGAGTTCGTGGCGGTCAGCGGCTTCGCCCGCGAGGACCTGATCGGCAGCCCGCACAACATCGTCCGCCATCCGGACATGCCCGAGGCGGTATTCGCCCATATGTGGTCCTACCTGAAAAGCGGCCGTAGCTGGATGGGCGTGGTCAAGAACCGCTGCCGCAACGGCGACTACTACTGGGTCAACGCCTACGTCACGCCTATCCTGGAGAACGGCCGCATCACCGGCTACGAGTCGGTGCGGGTCAAGCCCGAGCCGGAACAGGTGCGCCGCGCCGCCGTGTTGTACCAGAAAATGCGCGACGGCCAGCGCCAGGTGCCGGCGATGCAACGCCTGGTCAGCCTGGCGGGCGACCTGGCGCCGCCGCTGGTGGCCACCGCGATTGCCGCCGGCGCCCTGTCTGTCGGTAACTACTGGCTCAGCCTGGGCAGCAGCGCAGTGCTGCTGTTCGCCCTGCAGGCGCTGGCGCGCCGGCATGAACGGCGCACCCTGGACAGCCTGCGCAATACCGCCGGCGACAGCTTCGACAGCGAACTGATCGCCCTGACCTACAGTGACGCCCCGGCCCCGGTGGCGCGCCTGCAGCTGGCCATGATCAGCGAGCAGGCGCGCATCCGCACCGCGCTCAGCCGTCTCAACGACTTCGCCACCCGCACCTCGGAGCTGGCCTCCACCAGCGGCCAGCTGGCCGACCAGTCCGCCCAGGCCCTGCGCAAACAGCGCGACGAGGCCGACATGGCCGCCACCGCGATGAACCAGATGGCCGTGTCGATCAGCGAGGTGACCCGGCACATCCATGACACCGCCAGCGCCGCGCAGCAGGTCAACGGCCTGAGCCAGACCGGCTCGCTGCAGGCGCAGAACACCCGCCAGGTGATCGAGCGGCTGGCCGATACCGTACGCGGTATCAGCCACTCGGTGGACAGCCTGGCCGCCGAGTCCCAGTCGATCCAGACCGCCGCCGACATGATCCGCGCCATCGCCGAGCAGACCAACCTGCTGGCGCTGAACGCCGCCATCGAGGCTGCCCGCGCCGGCGACCAGGGCCGCGGCTTTGCCGTGGTCGCCGACGAGGTGCGCTCGCTGGCAGCCAAAACCCAGGAATCCACCGAGCATATCCAGCGCATCATCGGCTCCCTGCAGCAGGTCGCCGCCCAGGCGGTGGAAGTCGCGCACCTGGGCAGCCAGGAAGCCCAGACCGGCGTACAGCAGGTGGTCGAGACCCAGCAGGCGCTGGACGGCATCACCCAGGCCATCGCCCAGATCCACCAGATGGGCCAGCAGATGGCGGTCGCCTCCAACCAGCAGGCCCACGTCGCCGAGGATATCTCCCGGCAGATCACCAACATCGCCAGCGTCTCCGACCAGAACGCCGAACTGGCACAGCGCTCGGCACAGACCGGCAAGGATATGGAAACCACCGCCCAGGCGCTGCACGCCCTGGTCGAACGCTTCAACCGCTAGGGTCTGTCGCCTTGTGGTTTACCGGTTGAGCCAATAACATTGGCCGCTTGGATTAATGGGACTCAGGATAGTTAACATGCGCTCTTTTCTTTGGCTGCCCCCGTTGTTTGTCGCCGTGTCTTTCAGCCTGGCGACACAGGCTGCCGCCCAACAGCCGGATCAGACCGCCATTACTGCGGGTCAGTGCTGGGTCAACGCACCCATCAAGCCGCGCCCGCTACACGAAGAAGTGGAAGTCGTGTTGCAGGAGCCCAGCGTCAGATATGCCGTGACCCCCGCCCAGCTCCGCGAAGGTGTGCAGCAGGTGGTGACCCGCGAGGGTGTGAAAACCTACCGCGTGGAACCCGCCACCTTCAAGCAGGTGACCGAACAGGTGCTGGTCAAACCCGAGGTCCAGCGCTCGGTGGTAGTACCGGCGGTGTACGAGGAGCGCGAAGCGGTGCTGACCGTGGAGCAGGCCAAGACGGTACTCGAACCCTGCCAGGCCGCAGGTACCCGTTACGGCAACACCGGCGCCATGGCGTTCTGCGCCAAGGCCGTCCCCGCCCGGGAGGAGACCGTCAAGGTCAAGGTGCTGGTAGAGCCCGAGACCACCAGGACGGTGACCGAGCCGGCGGTGTACGAGAACGTGACCCGCTGGGTTGTGGACCAGCCCGCGCGGGTGGTCGAAGTCGTTACCGAGCCCCAGATTGCCACCGTCGCCCATGTGGAGACAGTGCGCCCCGAGCAGGTGCAGCAACGCACCGAGCCGGCCGTGACCCGCACCATGAACATCACCAAGTACCAGGGCGAACCGCAGATCGTGCTCAGACGCGCAGTGTGCGACTCGGACCTGCACCCCACCCTGATCGGCCGCCTGCAGGCCGCGCTCAGCTCCAGGGGCTACAGCCTCGGTAACATCGACAGCAAACTGGGCCAACGCACCGTCGCCGCGCTGGCGGATTATCAGGCTGATAATGGGCTGGCCATTGGGGCGGTGACCTATGAGAGTCTTGAGTTGCTTGGGGTGCGTTGAGGCGGGGTGAGGCTGTTTCCCCCTCTCCCCAGCCCCGCTCCGCGCCCCGGCCCTTCGCAGAGCTCAGGGCGTTCAGGCGGGCGAAGCAGTGCTTCGCTAATTCCGCCTTCACCCCGCAAGGGGAGAGGGAGCAGAAAGGAGCTGCCCGGAACAACGTAGTTGTCCTGCAACGACGCTGGCATCAAGCACACTCAAAACAACCAGAGCGCACCGACTAACTCCCTCTCCCCTCGCGGGAGAGGGCTGGGGAGAGGGGGCAGCGGGCTAGCGGCGGACACAAGTCACCACACCATCATCCCCGGCGTACAACTGTCTGCCGACCAGCCCCCTACCAAACCCTCAACGCATCAACCAGCAACTCCCGCGACGGCCTCTTGCCCAACCCCATCAGCAGATGAACCCTGGCCTGCGTGCCGCCCGTGGGGTTGATTGCGCGGTGCATTACATCCACGCGCACCAGCCAGGCGGAACCGTCCGCCGGCAGATGCACGCTTTCGATCCGGCCATCGGGCAGGCGCCATTGGAACAGTGCGTCCGGGTTGGTCACCAGGGGAATGTGCAGGCGCCAGGCTTCCTGCTTGGCGTCGGTGTGGAAAGGCATTTCCTCGCCTTCGCTTTCCAGCTGCATGAAACGCGCCCGGTAGGGGGCGATAGGCAGCGCTCCGAGCTGGTCCATCACCTCGGCCAGATAGCCGGTGCAGATCTGACTGGGCGTCACGCCGCGCCGGTTGCCCTTGTCGTCCGCCACCTTGCCCTTCTGGGTGGGGATGCGGCGGACGCCATCGTCCACCGAACCGTCGCGGCTGGTGACCGCCCAGCCCAGGTAATCCACACGGTTGTCGCGGTAGGGAATGGGCTCCACCGTTGTCACCACTGACTCGAAGTGTTCGCGCAGACGCGCCACATCCACCCGGAAATTCGCCAGCCTGGCGCAGAGTACCTCGGGCTCGCCAGCTTGGCGGGAGGGGTCGATGGCATTGGTCATATTGGTCATCGCATCGGCTCCGGATTGCAGATGATGGAAGTAGGCGGCATACCCCGACAGATAGTGCTCGACATCATCGATCCGCACCCGAAACGCCTGGTGGCGGATGAAGAAACTGCCGAGAATCCGTGCCGGGTTGCGGAAGTACATGGCGTATTCCGGCCAGAAGTGGCCGTTCATCAGGTGCGCGGCACGAAAATGCAGGGCACGGTCGAACTTGTCCAGGTCGATCTCGCCCAGCAGGTGGCGGTGCTCCGGGCTCTGGGCGATGCGGTCGAGCATGCGCCGCGCGGCCATCATCAGTTCCAGCAGGGTCGGGAAGGTGGTGATGCGCTTGAGTACGAAGTCGAGGTGGTCGGCGACGTTGCGGATGCCGAAGCGGAAATAGCGCTCCTCGGGGCGGTAGCGGGTCAGTTCGTTGACGCAGTAGCCCAACCAGTGGTCGTGGGCCTTCCAGTGCTCACGCTCGATGAAGCTGTCGAAGGCCTTTTCCACCATGCTCAGCCAGCGCTCATCGCTGGTCAGGCGGTACAGGCGCATCAGGCCGAAGGCCGCTTCGCCGTCGTAGTAGATGATGCGGAACGCGGCTTTCACGTCGAGCGCGGGGTAGTTGAGCACATGCACGAACTGCCCGCTGTCCGGGTCCTGCATGTGGCGGATGCCGAGCGCCAGTTCCTCCAGTAGCGCCAGGTGGCGGTCGCTGTCGAACAGTTCGCTGTATTTGACCAGTGCCAGCAGGCACACGGCATTGCCACCCAGCTTGATCTCGTTGCCCACATCCAGCAGAAAGGCCGCGCGTTCGCCGCCGGGCAGGGTCATGCGCTTGATCAGCTCGCTGCACAGGTAGTCGAGGCCGCGCTCGATGGCCTGTGCCAGTTCCGGTTCGCGGGTGACTTCCCAGGCTTCGAGCATGGAATACAGGGTGCTGGCGTGGCGCAGGGTGTTGTAGGCGTTGATCGGGCGGTCGAAGCAGGGGTGCCAGCCGTAGTGGAAGCGGCCATCCTGCCTGACCTGGGAGGCCAGGTAATGGCTGCCCCGCTCGATCAGGCCGCGCACCGTGTCGGCATCGCAGTCCAGCACCCGGCGGCCGGCATCACGGCCAATGCCGTGCAGTGCCACTGGCGCGCTGTCGAGGTCGCAGAACAGCCCCTCGGTACTCAGCAGGTACACAGGCGCATCATCGGCAAAGTCCGGCACCGGGCCGGGGAAACGCTGGCCCGTGTAGAGTCTGAAGTTGCTTTCGTTGAGCACGGCGTGGCTGACCTGGATGCCGCCGTAGAGCATGGCGTTGCCGTTCAGTTCGCCTTCGACAAAGGCGCGCTGGAACTGCGCGTCCAGCGCCAGGCCGTAACGGAAGTAGTTGCGCTTGAACAGCTTCAGGCTGCCGCGCAGGGTCTGCCAGGTCAGCGGCTGCACCGCTGTCACCCAGTCCGCCCGCAACCAGCGCACCGACAGTTTGCGGCGCGCGGCGAGCTGCTGGCAGGCGGCGCTGAGCTGGTCCCACAGCTCGTCGAAATCCGCGCCGCTGGCATGCACCACAAAGGCGCGGCGCTGTCCGTCGCAGAGCGACAGGAACAGCGTATGGCGCGGCCAGGGTGATGGCAGCGCGGCGATGCGCTCCTGCAGCGCCGGGCGCAGCTTTTCCAGCAGTTGCGACAGGGCTTTGCTCATGTTCTGGTCAAACCTCCTTGTGGACGATTCCATGGTCCCGTGCCACGGCGAACCTCCTCCCAGTGGGAGCGCCGCCTCGGCGCGACGCGGGCTGCCAGCCAGCAGTGCCTTGCCCGTCATGGACTGCCGGCAAGTCCCTATCGCCGCGGGGCGCGGCTCCTACAGTCACAGCGCCCGGTCTTTTGTCGGAGCGGTGTCGGAGCGCCGCGATGCCTGGCAGCATTTATCTTTCCCTCAGGGCTTCACCGGCGTAGTTGATCGGCTTCATCAGATAGTCGAACACGGTTTTCTGCCCGGTGCGGATATCCACTGTGGCGATCATGCCGGGCACGATGGGGAAGCGGGTGCCGGCCTGGTTGACCAGGGCGTCGCTGTCGGTACGGATGAATACCCGGTAATACACGCTGTCCGGCCTGGCCTCGTCACGGATGGTGTCCGGCGAGATCAGCGCCACCTGGCCGTCAAGACCGCCGTAGATGGTGTAGTCATAGGCGGTGATCTTGACCTTGGCGGGCTGGCCGGGGTGGATGAAGGCGATGTCGCGGGGTGAAATCCGCGCTTCCACCAGCAACTGGTCACCCAGCGGCACGATTTCCATCAGCCGTCCGTTGGGCGGGATCACTCCGCCGCGGGTGGTGACTTCGATGTCCTTGACGATGCCGCGTACCGGCGAGCGGATGGTCAGCCGGGTCAGCGAGTCGAAGCGCCCGCGCACTACCGACTCCAGCGACTGGGCCTCGGCCCGCGCCCTGGCCAGCTCTTCGCGCGCCAGGATCATGTACTCGGAGCGGATATCCCCGGCCTTGAGTTCCAGTTCGGAAATCTGCCGGCGCAGGCGCAGCACTTCGACGTTGCTGGCCGCGCCGATGGCCATCAGCGACTCGGTGATCTCCAGCTCTTCGCGCACCAGTTTCAGCGACTTGTCGACCCCGGCCAGGGTCTGGCGCAGGCCCTCGCGGCGGGTCTGGTACAGGCGCGTTTCGCTGGCGATCAGCTCCGGCCAGTCATCCAGCTCGGTGGGAAACTTCAGTGGCGTGCCGTTGACCTCGGCCTCCAGCCGCGCCACCGAGCCGAGGGTGGCGCGGTAGCGCGCGGCGCTCTCCTCGACGTTGGACTCGGTCTTGGTCAGGTCCATCTGCGCCAGGATCTGGTCGGCCTCGACGATATCGCCCTCGCGCACCAGCAGGTCGAGCAGGATGCCGCCCTCCAGCGACTGGATGACCTGCTCGCGGGAGATGGGCACCACCCGGCCATCGCCGGTGGACACCTCCACCACTTCGGCGAACCAGGCCCACAGCAGCAGCGCGGCGATCGCCAGCGACGACAGCCAGGTGATGCGCGTGGCGCGGGCGATGCGGCTGGCGTCGACCTCGTCGCTGTACTGCGTCTGCACCCCATCCAATGCGGCAAAGGCCGAGGCTTGCGCCGGCGGGTGGGCAGCGCTGCTGCGCCGCTGTTTGCTCAGGGGGATTTTCATGCTCCGCTCCCTGTGGCAGCCTGTGTCCTGGCGGCGGCCTGCGCCCGGGCGCCGAGAATCTCCTGCTTGCTGCCATCGCGCAGTATCCGGCCGTTGTCCACCACTATGATGCGATCCACCAGGCTGAGAATGCTCTGGCGGTGGGTTGCCACTATCAGACTGCGCCCTGCCAGCCAGGGCTCGAGGCGCTGGATAAAGCGCCGCTCGGCCACCTCGTCGAAGGAGGCGGTGGGTTCATCCAGCAACAGCACGCGCGGCTGGCGCACCAGCAGCCGGGCCAGCAGCAGCGTCTGGCGCTGGCCGCCGGACAGCCCCAGCCCGCCTTCCTGGATCGGGTGGTCGAGTCCGCCCGGCAGTTTCTTCACCACCTCGCCAGCGCCACTGATCTCCAGCGCGGCCAGCAGCTCCTCGTCACTGGCATCCGGCGCGCCGAGCAACAGGTTGTCGCGCAGCGAGCCGTGGAACAGGCGCGCATTCTGCCCCATCAGGCTGACATCCCGGCGCACATCGGCCGGGTCGAGATGCGACAGCTGCACGCCATCGAGCATGATCTCGCCGGCGGCCGGTTCGACCATACCGGCCAGCGCCTGCAGCAGGGTCGACTTGCCGGCACCGTTGCGCCCGAGCACCGCGATGCGCTCCCCTGCCCTGATCTCCAGCTGCTCGACGCGCAGCGCCGGCGGTGCGCCCTCGCCATAGCTGAACTGCGCCTGGCGCAGGGCGAAGTTGCCGGCCAGCACGGGGCGGTGAATGCGCCGCTCGGCGCCGGGGTCGTCCACCGCCAGTTCCATGATCCGGTCGAGACTGGCCAGCGCCAGCTTGGCCTGCTGCCAGCGGCTCAGCACCTGGGTGATCTGCGACATCGGCGCCATCATCCGCGAGGCCAGGATCGACGCGGCGACCAGCGAGCCGACGCTCAGATCACCACTCATCACCAGCGGCGCACCGACCAGCACCACCAGGGCAAACACGCCGTTCTGCAGGCTGTAGGTCCATACGCCGAGGGTGTTGACCAGAAAGCGCAGGCGCAGGTTCACGTCGGCGGTGACCGCGTTGTAATGGTTCCACTGGCGCTGGAAACGCTGTTCGGCCTGCAGGCTCTTGATGTCATCCAGGCCCTGCACCGACTCCACCAGCATGGCGCTGCGCAGGGAGGATTCGCGCATCGCCTCGCCGGCCAGGCGGTGCAGCGGTCTCTGCATCAGCAGGCCGGGGATCACCATCAGCAGCAGCGCGACCACCGGCACCCACACCAGCGGCCCGGCGATATACCAGAGGATGCCGCAGAACAGGAAGAAGAACGGTAGGTCCGCCAGGGCGGTGACCGTAGTCGAGGTCATCAGCTCGCGCACCTGCTCCAGCTCGCGGATCTGTGAAATGAAGGTGCCGGTGGAGCGCGGGCGCTGGCTGTTGCGGATGCGCAGGGCGTGGCCGAACACCCGGTCGGAGGCGATCATGTCGGCGCGCTTGCCGACCAGGTCGGTGATGCGTACCCGGGTGCAGCGCAGCAGGAAGTCGAACAGCATGGCCACCAGCACACCGCCGAACAGCACGTAGAGCGTGGCCATGGACTCGGCGGGCACCACCCGGTCGTAGACCTGGCGGGAGAACAGGATACCGGCCAGGCCCAGGATGTTGGCCATCAGCGAGGCCAGCAGCACGTGCCCGTAGGGCTTGAGGTCACCCAGCACTATGCTGCGGAACCAGTGCGGCTGAAAGGGCTTGATGTAGTCATCGACCCGCGCATCGGGCGCCGCCCGCGCCGGGCGCAGTACCACCATGCTCCGCGCGCGGGCCTGCAACTGCTCACGCGGCAGGCTGCTGCGCAGGCCGTCATCACCGCTGAACAGTACACTCAGCTGGCCGTCGCTGGCGATGGCCTCGACCACCGCCACCTGGCCATCATCCAGCTCTACGGCCAGTGGCAGGCGCCAGGGCGTCAACTGCGCCGCGTCGAAGGCGCCGACCCGGCAACTGAGGCCGATCTGCCGCGCCAGCCGGCCGAGCACCTCGGCCAGCGGCTGGCCCTGGGCATCGGCGGCCTGCAGGCGGATGTTTTCCGCCGAGCAATCGAGCCGGTAATGGCGCGCCACCGTCAGCAGGGCATCGATCCAGGGCTGGAAGGCGGCGCGCTGGCCGGTAACTGAAGAGGGTTCGGTCATGAGCGCTCCTGCGCTGTGCGGCTGGCTACGCGGCGGTTCAGCGCATCAGCGGCGCGGAACGCCTCGCGCAGGCCGCCGACACTGTAAAGGCAGTCGATCTGCAGGCTGCGCAGATCGAACAGGGTGTTCTGCTTGTCCACCCTGGTCTGGAAGATTTCCTGCTCGGTGTTGAGGATATCCAGCAGGGTGCGGGTACCCAGCGACAGGTACTGGTGGCGGTACAGCTCCTGGGTCCTGGCGATGCTGGCGTGGCGCTCGTCCTGCAAGGCCAGGCTGGCGGTCAGGCTGCGCGAGCGGTCGCGGGTCTGCCGGTACAGGCGCGACAGCTCCAGCAGAGCCCGATCACGGGCGGCGTTGGCGCTATACAGGGCGTGCTCGGCGGCGCGACTGCGGGCGCGCAGGGCACCACCCTGGAACAGGTTGCTGGTCAGGTTGAGGCTGACCACCAGTTCCTGGTCGTCCAGCTCCTGGAAGCCCCGGCTATCGCGGTTCAGGTAATGCTCGAAGTCCGCACTCAATGACAGGGTCGGGCGCTGCTCGGCCCGGGCCTGACGGATCGAGGCCTCCGCCTCAGCCCGTTCGGCCTCCGCCACCAGCACCCGCGGCGCGCCTTCGAAATTCTCCGGCAGGCGCTGACAGAAGCCTTCCATGGTCCGCGGCCAGACAGCGTCAAGGGTCAGCTGCTGGCTGCTGCCAATCAGGTTTTCCAGGGTGCGATGCCACTGGTCACGCTGCGCCTGGACCTGCAATTGCGTGGCCCGCGCCGCTTCACGGCGGGCCTGGGCCTGCACCTGGTCGGAAGCCGAGCTGGCGCCCAGCGCCGAGCGTTTTTCCGCCAGCGCTTCCAGCTCGCCAATGGCGCCGATCTGCTCGGTGGCCAGGGCCAGCAACTCCTCGTAGCGGCGCGCCTCGATAAACGCCTGGGCGGTCTCGCGGATCAGGTCTTCCGCCGCCAGCAGTACGCTGGCCTGCTCCCGATCCACCCCACTGGCCGCCGCCTCCACCGCGCTGGACACCTTGCCGAAGTCGTAGAGCATCTGCGAGGCGGACAGGCTGAGGGCTTCCTCGGAGCGTCCGGTGGTGTGACGGTATCCGGTATTGATGCCGGACCGCAGCTGCGGCCAGTAGCCGGCCCGGGCGACGCTGACCTGCTCCTGTTGCTGGTCGAGACGGCTGAGGGATTCGACGATCGCCGGATGCTCACGCAGGGCGCTGTGTACTGCATCGGCCAGTTGCAGCTTGTCTGAGTCGGGGGTGTAGCGTCCCAGCTCGTGTTCGGGTGCTACGTCTTCTTCCAGCAAGTGCGGTGCATTGTCGCCGAGCGGGCGCTCGACAACCCGGGGCTGGATGGGGGCTTGCGCCACGTCGTCTGCGACGCCCCCTGGCATTGCCTCCTCGTCGGGCACTGCCTCTTCCATTGCCATACTGCTGGACACAACCTCCGTCATTGCGAGCCCGCAGGGCGCGGCAATCCAGTGCTCGCCGGTCACACCGGTGCCATGGATTGCCACGTCGCTTCGCTCCTCGCAATGACGGTGTTGGATGGCAGCGTGCACCTCGTCATCTGGCGCGGTGCGCTGTGGCTCGGCAAGGCCAGGGGTGTAGCGCCCCGGTCCGCGTTCGGGTGCTACGCCTGCTTCCGGCAAGCGCGGTGCATTGTCGTCGAGCGGGCGCTCGACAACCCGAGGAGGTGGCGCCGCGGTGTCTGTGTCTGCCTGTGGGTCGGGTGGCAGATCCACCAGGGAAATCCTCGGCACTTGTCCGGCATTGCCCTCGGCGTCTGCCTGCTCGACGAACTTTACCAGCGAGATAGAGCGCACCCGCCGCTCGTTGCTGGCGCTGACAACCGCCGCCTCCGGCTGGGGAGCCGGTGGCGGCACTGGTTGCGCCGGCACACCCTCACTGCTGACAGCTGGCCCGCCGGCATCGGCCAGCCTGGCGAACTCCGCCACCGACAGCGCCCGCGACTGCGGCGCCTGCCCTGTCTGAATGCCGGACTCGGCAACAGTGATCGCGCTACCCGTCGATAGCAGCAACCCAACCGCAAATGACAACCTTGACTGCCACATCCTTATCGCCCCAGCCCTGTTCCCGGCACTATTGCCGTTAACGACAAAAGGCGCCGGGCTTACACCCGGCGCCATTGCCTCCTGCTCAATCAAATGACCTGCACTGACGCTCAGATCATCGACTGGGACTGCTGGTACAGGTCGTTAAGACTGGACGGGTCCAGTACAAAGACCGGCGCGGCAATCAGATCGAGGTCCTCGACCAGCTCCGCTTCCTGAGCGAGCAGCTCTGCAGCATTCTCTGCCAGCAGCTCGCCGTCTTCGGCTTCGCTGTCGGCGGCTTCGGTCTGCTCGACCTGGTCCTGCGCCAGCTCGGCGAGCAGATCGTCGATCAGGTTGTCCTGCTCCTGATCCGGCGCCACACCCAGCAGGTCGTCGATCTCGATTTCGATCTCGGCCGGCTCCGCTGTCGGTTCAGTGCTGGCGTCGGTATCCACCGCCGCAAACTGTGCGACCGGTGCATTCGCGCTGACCAGAATCTCGTACAGGCTAGCTTCTGCGCCGGTCTGCTCTGCTGCGAACAGGCCGGTTTCATCCGCTGCTCCACTGGCGACGACCAGTTGCTCGTCTGCACCCTGCACCAGCAGTTCCTCGGCCAGGCCTTCATCGGCCAGGAGGTTGAACAGGCTGAAGTTGGCCGCCTGGGCGCCGGTAGCGTTGGCGCGACCGCCGCCGAGCAGACCGCCAAGCAAACCTCCGATCGCACCCACCAGACCGCCGACCACGTCAGTCACCGCTCCCACTGTGGTGTCGATCACACCGTCCGCGCCCAACAGGCCGCCCAGCAGACCACCCTGGCCGAGCAGCCCATTGAGCAGATCACCGACCGCACCCAGCAGCCCCTGGTCACTGAGCAGGCTGCCCAGCAGGCCGTTCTCGCCGAGCAGACCGCTCAACAGGTCGTTACCCTCCTGTTGCGTCAGACCACCCAATACGCTGCCCAGCAGGCCACCCAGCAGACCATTCTCGCCAAGCAGACCACCCAGCAGGCCGTTATCACCCAGCAGGCCGTCGAGCAAGCCGGCGTTCTCGCCGCCGCCAGTCAGGCCGCCCAGCAGGCCACCTTCGCCCAGCAGACTGTTCAGCAGGCCACCCACGACACCTTGCGGCCCCAACAGGGCGCTCAGCAGGTCGTTATCGGTCAGACCGCCGAGCAGACCACCTTCGCTACCACCGAGCAGGCCGCTCAGCAGACCGCCTTCGCCCAGCAGGCTATTCAGCAGACCGCCTACCAGCCCGTCATCACCCAGCAAGGCACTCAGCAGACCGTCTTCGGTCAGGCCGCCGAGCAGACCACCTTCGCCACCGAGCAGGCCGTTGAGCAGACCGCCGATCAGGCCATCCTCACCCAGCAGGGCATTCAGCAGGCCGTTGCCATCGTCGCCACCGCCAAGCAGGCCACCCAGCAGGTCGTTGCCCAACAGACCGCCTTCGCCACCCACCAGGCCGCCCAGTAGGCCGTTGAGCAAACCGCCCACCAAGCCGTCTTCACCAAGCAGACCATTGAGCAGCGGCAGACCACCTTCACCGCTGTCCAGCAGGCCGCCAAGCAGACCATTGAGCAGGCCGCCAACCAGGCCGTCCTCGCCCAGCAGACCACTCAGCAGGCCGTTGCTGCCTTCGCCTCCGAGCAGACCACCCAGCAGGTCACCGCCCAGCAGGCCGTCACCCAGCAGGCTGTTCAGCAGCCCGGTGACGATACCGTTTTCACCCAACAGCACGTCCAGCAGGCCGTTGCCGTCTGCACCGCCGAGCAGGCCGCCCAGCAGATCGCCGCCGAGCAGGCCGTTTTCGCCACCCAGCAAACCATTGAGCAGGTTGCTGAGCAGTCCATCGTTGCCCAGCAGGCTATCGAGCACGCCATTGCCCAGCAGGTCATTACCCAGCAGGCCACCGCCGAGCAGACCGCCAAGCAGGCCATTTTCACCAAGCAGGCCGCCGAGCAGACCTTCGTCGCTACCGCTGAGCAGGCCGCCAAGCAGGCCATCCTGACCAAGCAGGCCGTTGAGCAGACCATCCAGCAGACCGCCATTGTCGCCAAGCAGGCCACCCAGCAGGCCGCCTTCGCCGCCAAGCAGACCGTTGAGCAGGTTGCCGACCAGACCATCTTCGCCCAGCAGGCTACCCAGCAGACCCTGGTTGTCGCCGAGCAGACCACCCAGCAATCCGCCCTCGCCGAGCAGGCCGCCGAGCAGACCACCTTCGCCCAGCAGGCTGCCGAGCAGGTCGTTGCCAGTCAGACCGCTGAGCAGGCCGCCGCCGTCCGCACCGCCAAGCAGGCCGTTGAGCAGGCCGGTAACCAGACCGTTCTCACCCAGCAGGCTACCGAGCAGCTCGTCCAGCAGTTCATTCTTCAGCAGGCCGTCGTCACCCAGCAGGCCGCCCAGCAGGCCGTTCTCGCCCACCAGGGTCTCCAGCACGCCGGTGACCAGGCCATTCTCACCCAGCAGGCCATCGAGCAGCTGTTCAGGCAGCAGTGTGCCCAGCAGTTCATTGTTACCCAGCAGCCCCTCAAGCAGGCCGCCGACCAGACCGTCGCTGCCCAGCAAGCCATCCAGCAGCTCACTGCCCAGCAACTCATCACCGAGCAGACCGCCGAGCAGGCCGTTCTCGCCCAGCAGGGCATCCAGCAGACCAGTAACCAGGCCATTTTCGCCGAGCAAGCCAGCCAGCAGGTCCTCACCCACCAGGCCACCGAGCGGACCGCTGTCGCCCAATAGGGTATCCAGCAGGTTGCTGAGCAGGCTGTCCTGGCCGAGCAGGCCACCCAACAGGGCATTGTCACCGCCCAGCAAGCCATCCAGCAGACCACCTTCATCACCCAGCAGGCCCTTCAACAGGCCGGCGACCAGTCCTTCGCTGCCCAGCAGCTCAGCCAGCAGCCCCTGGTCGCCGAGCAGGCTTTCCAGCCCCGCGCCACCCAGCAGACTGTTCAGCAGGCCACCGATCAGGCCATCTTCACCGAGCAGACCGGACAGCAGATCGCTGTCGGTCAGGCCACTACCCAGCAGGCTGCTGCCCAACAAGCCATCGAGCAGATTGCTGATCACGCCGTTGTCACCCAGCAGGCCGGCCAGCGCATCGCTGCTCAGCAGACCGTCCTGGCCCAGCACGGTATTCAGCACCTGGGATACCAGCCCATCCTGGCCCAGCAGCAGATCCACCGCCGGATTATCCACCAGCCCGCTGTTGAGCAGACCGTGCAGCAGGTGGGTCAGCGCACCGTCCTCGCCCAGCAACACCTTGAGCGGACCATCGGCGCCCAGCAGGCCGTCGCTGTCGGTCAGACCAGCCAATGCACCGTTGCTCAGCAGATCGTTCAGCAGGTTGGTCACCAGGCCGTCGTCGCCGAACAGGGTACCCAGCAGCTCACCACCGAGCAGACCATCTTCACCAGTCAGGCCGCCGAGCAGTCCGTTTTCACCCAGCAGGGTCTCCAGCACATTGCCCAGCACCCCTTCAGAGCCGGTCAACAGGGCCAGCAGGCCGCTCTCGCCCAACAGGTCACCGATAAAGGTGGACTCACCCAGCAGTTGTCCGATCAGGTTGACATCACCACCCAGCAGACCGGCCAACAGCTCACTCAGCAGCCCCTGGTCACCAATCAGGGTGCTCAGCAGGTCGCCCAGTACCGTGCCTTCGGCGAGGATATCGCCCAGCAGGCCGCCCTCATCGAGGAGACCGCCCAGAATACCGTTTTCCGCCAGCAGGACGCCCAGGGCACTGTCCTCAGCCAACAGACCGCCGATCAGACCTTGCTCGGCCAGCAGGCCACCGACCAGGCTACCTTCGCCCAGCAGATCCGCCAGCAGGTCGGCCAGGGCGCCATCTTCGTCAAGCAGGCTATCCAGCGTGCCACCCAGGCCCAGACCCACCAGCACGCCACCCAGCAAACCTTCTTCATTCAGCAGGTTGGCAACCCCGTCGGTGACGAAGTCAATCTGCCCACCCAGCAGGTTGTTCAGCAGCGTCAGTGCCAGCTCGTCACCGCCCAGCAGGTCAGAGATCAGCGGTGCCAGGAGATCACCCAGCTCACCCCCCAGGCTACCCAGCGTCTCGTCCAGCTGGTCCAGGCTGTTCGGATCATCTGGATGGAACTGACCACCCAGCAGCGGACTCAGCGCATCGTTGAGGCGATCAGTCAGGCCTTCGGTAGCGGAAATCGCAGGAGCCAATCCGCCGTTCAGGCCGAGGAAGTCGTCCAGCGCCGGCACCAGCGCCCCGAGGATCACATCGGCGGGATCCAGCAGCTCACTGCCATCGGCATCGGCGTCTGCGTCTGCGTCTGCATCGGCGTCTGCGTCTGCATCGGCGTCTGCATCAGCGTCAGCATCAGCATCTGCATCTGCGTCCGCATCGGCATCGGCATCGGCATCGGCATCGGCATCGGCATCGGCGTCAGCATCTGCATCTGCATCTGCATCTGCATCAGCGTCGGCATCTGCGTCTGCATCAGCGTCTGCATCAGCGTCCGCATCGGCATCGGCATCGGCATCGGCATCGGCATCAGCATCTGCGTCGGCATCGGCGTCTGCATCAGCATCAGCATCAGCGTCGGCATCGGCATCGGCATCGGCATCGGCATCAGCGTCAGCATCGGCATCGGCATCGGCATCAGCATCAGCATCGGCGTCGGCATCAGCATCGGCGTCAGCATCAGCGTCAGCATCGGCATCGGCATCGGCGTCGGCGTCGGCGTCGGCGTCTGCGTCGGCGTCGGCGTCTGCGTCTGCGTCTGCATCAGCGTCCGCATCGGCATCGGCATCAGCATCGGCGTCTGCGTCTGCGTCTGCGTCGGCGTCGGCGTCTGCATCAGCATCTGCATCTGCATCCGCGTCGGCATCGGCATCGGCATCGGCATCGCCTTCATCATCCGACTTACGGGAGGAGGAAGACGAGCGGTTGTGGTCGATCAAGGCTGCCAGCGCACCTGCGCCCAGCAAGCCAAGCAGCAGCCAGGCCCAATCCGGCAGGCCGCCGGCAGCAGCCAGTTCGGAGACCTCGGCAAAGGCGAAATCCGCCGTCGGCAGGTCGTATTGGCCGAGCCATACAACGCCGTTGGCATCCTCGAGCATCAGCTCACTGCGTTCTTCCGCGCCGGGTACGCCGAAGAAGTTCTGGATCACTATCTGCTCGCCGCTTTTGAGGACGATCTGCAGGTCGTTGCCCACCCGGGTGGTCGATGCCAACTGCTCGGGACCGAAGGGCAGCTTGACGACACTGGCCTTGGTCAAGGTGACTGCGCCGCTCACCGGTACGCTGGCGGATGCTCCGCCGGTTTTTTCAATGATGTCGATTGTGTTGGCTGTCATGCCGAGTTACTCCAAAACGGATTTCTAGCTTCTATTAGCGCTGGACCTGTGTACCTGAACCCTCTGGCGAACAAGGGCGGCTATCGAGCCGCCCTTGCTGACGCTAGGCACATTCCTGCTTCAACGCTGGCCGTAGATCATGATCTGCACCCGCCGGTTGGGTTGCAGGCATTGCTTGAGGGATGCGGTGATAGCGCTGCCCTGGCACTCGACGAGCGGCTCCCTGGAACCACGCCCCTCGGCGGTAACCAGATAGCTGTTGATCCCTTTGGAAATCAGATGATTGCGAACCGCATCTGCGCGGCGCTTGGACAGCGCATCGTTATATCTGGCAGCGCCAATGCGGTCGGAGTGGCCGACCACAACGACGCGTTCGAGCTTCATCATCTTGTTGGCCACAACATGAGCGGCCAGATCCAGCTCTTTCAGCCCTTCGGCGGACAGCGTCGCGCTGTCATAGCCAAACAGCACGTCACTGAACAGGGTGATTTCCTCTACCTCTGGAACTTCCGGGCGGACAAGTTCCTCATAGCGCGCGCTGCACTGCGGCCTGCGCCACTTGCTGCTGGATACCTGACCGGCGGGATCAAAGGCGACACCGAACTGGCACACCAGATAATCGCCCTGGGCATCCAGGGGCAGGTTGACGTTGTACAGCCACCATCTCTGACTGGTTTCATCGGCTGGATTGCCCATCAGCGCCCTGACATCACTTCTGCTGCTGCCGGGCACCACCTGGGAAATAGCCTGGGGCGTAATGACAGTGCCCTGGCGTACATGGCCGGGGCCAAGGTCCTGCACTTTCACCTTGACGTCATCAAACTCCATTGGCCCTCGGAGTTGCCCACTCTCCCCATCATTCACGCTTGCGCAGGCGGTCAAAAGCGCCAGGGTGCACAGGGCTGTTACTCTCATCACGATTCCCATGGGAACTCCATTATTCAAATCCATAGCCAACGGCGACACCTCGCCCGGCTCCGTCCCGGGCGAGGGCTCTGTATCGCAACATCTTAAGCAGTGCCAAAAAAGGATAAATATTGAATTGGTATTAGTAGGAACGGCGTTTACCCGGCGACCAACAGGATCAACACCAGTACCGTAGAGGCTTCCAGCCTGCAGCGCACTCTCTCATTGCCAGCAGGTGTTAGTTCCAATTATCTAGTTCTTTATTGCAGTACTAATTATTGGAGGAAGTTTCTCTGGCAGGAATAAATAGGGAAGTTGTGTTTTAAGGAAACACTGAATAATTCCTTGCCCCGTCATTGTTTGCTCCAGTCGCCAGCCTTCCTTCTCATCGTCATCATCCCTCCCCCAACGTCATCCTTCGCGAAGGCGAAGGATCCATGGTGCCGGCTGACTCGGAGTGGCCTGTGGATCCTTCGCCTTCGCGAAGGATGACGGAGGAGAGGCGAAGGAACACGGGAAGACGGGAAGACGGGAAGACGGGAAGACGGGAAGACGGGAAGGATGCACTCTTTCACACCAAGGATAACGAAGCATGAAGGCCGGCCGGGTCACCTTGACCGGGCCGGCTTTCATGATTGCGATTGATGCTCCGGGTTGCCGATGGGAGTGCGGCCGCTCAGATCGCTTCCAGCTTGGCGTAGCTGACCATCAGCCACTTGCTGCCTTCATCGTCGAAGTTCACCTGGATGCGTGCCTGGGCGCCGTGGCCTTCGTAGTTGAGCACCACGCCTTCACCGAACAGCGAGTGCATGACCCGCTGGCCGAGGGCGAAGCCGGTGCTGTCGCTAGCTTCCTGGGTGAACATGGCGCCCTTGCCCTTGGCCGGCCCGAAGGCGCGGCTGACGGTGTTGCCCAGGCGCACTTCACGAATCAGTTCGGCGGGTACTTCGCGGACGAAGCGCGAGACCTTGTTGAAGGTCTCGCTGCCGTACAGCCGGCGGGTTTCCGCCCAGGTGATGATCAACTGCTGCATGGCCCGGGTGATACCGACATAGGCCAGGCGGCGTTCCTCCTCCAGGCGGCCGGGTTCTTCCAGGCTCATCTTGTGCGGGAACAGGCCCTCTTCCATGCCGGCGAGGAACACCAGCGGGAACTCCAGGCCCTTGGCGCTGTGCAGGGTCATCAGCTGGACGCTGTCCTCGAAACGGTCGGCCTGGGTTTCGCCAGCTTCCAGCGAGGCGTGGGCGAGGAAGGCCAGCAGGGTGTCACCTTCCTCTTCCTCCTCGACCATCTCGTTCTCGAAGGCGCGGGCGGCGGAGACCAGTTCTTCCAGGTTCTCCACCCGGGCCTGGGCCTTTTCGCCCTTTTCATTCTCGTGGAAGGCGAGCAGGCCGCTGTGTTCGATGACCTGCTGGGTCATGCTGTACAACGGCAGCCCCTCGACCCGTTCGGCGAGGTTTTCGATCAGGTGCATGAAGGTCTGCACGGCATTGGCGGCGCGCCCGGGCAGGCCCTTGTTGTCGAGCAGGTCGCAGCCGGCCTGCCACAGCGACACATCCTGCTGGCGGGCGTGCTGGCGCAGGGCCTCGACGGTCTTGTCACCGATGCCGCGGGTCGGCACGTTGATGATGCGCTCCAGCGCACCGTCATCGCCGCGGTTGGCGACCAGGCGCAGGTAGGCCATGGCGTTCTTGATCTCGGCGCGCTCGAAGAAGCGCTGGCCGCCGTAGATGCGGTAGGGGATGGCGGCGCGCAGCAGGGCTTCCTCCAGCACCCGGGACTGGGCGTTGGAGCGGTAGAGGATGGCGATCTCGCTGCGCGTAAGCCCCTCGCCGACCGCTTCACTGATACGGTCGACGATGAAGCGCGCCTCGTCCTGCTCGTTGAAGCCGGCATACAGGGCGATCGGCTCGCCGTCGTTGCCGTCGGTCCACAGCTCCTTGCCCATGCGCCCGGCGTTATTGGTGATCAGCGCGTTGGCGGCCTTGAGGATGGTCGCGGTGGAGCGGTAGTTCTGCTCCAGGCGGATCAGTTCGGCGGCCGGGTAGTCCTGCTGGAACTGCTGTATGTTCTCGATGCGTGCGCCACGCCAGCCGTAGATCGACTGGTCATCGTCGCCGACCACCATCAGGCTCGGGTTGTTGCCGGCGATCAGCCGCAGCCAGGCGTACTGCACCGCGTTGGTGTCCTGGAACTCGTCGACCAGCAGGTGGCGGAAGCGCGCCTGGTACTGCTCGCGCAGCGGCTGATTGTCGCGCCACAGCTCCAGCGAACGCAGCAGCAGCTCGGCGAAATCGACCACCCCGGCGCGGGCACAGGCCTCTTCATAGGCCTGATAGATGCGCAGCATGGTGGTGAGGAACAGGTCGCCGGCAGCCTGGATATGCTGCGGACGCAGGCCTTCATCCTTCTGGCCGTTGATCCACCACTGCGCCTGGCGCGGTGCCCACTGGTTCTCGTCCAGCCCCAGCTCGCGAATCACCCGCTTGACCAGTCGCAGCTGGTCGTCGCTATCGAGGATCTGGAACTGTTCGGCCAACCCGGCTTCGCGCCAGTGGGCGCGCAGCAGCCGGTGCGCCAGCCCGTGAAAGGTGCCGACCCACATGCCCTGCGGCGAGATGCCGAGCAGTTGTTCGATGCGCTGGCGCATCTCGGCGGCGGCCTTGTTGGTGAAGGTGACCGAGAGGATGCTCCAGGGCGAAGCCTTTTCCACCTCCACCAGCCAGGCGATGCGGTGTACCAGTACCCGGGTCTTGCCGGAGCCGGCACCAGCCAGTACCAGTTGCTGGCCGGGGGTCGCGGTGACCGCCTGGCGCTGGGCGTCGTTGAGCGAATTGAGCAAATGAGAGATATCCATTGGCGGCATTCTACGCCAGTCGCGGGGGAGGTTCGAGTGTCGTGCCAAAAACCCGCCGGTCATGCATTTGCACCCGCCTGGGGGCTGTGCCGGATTGGCGCTCTGGTGTATGGTTTGTCGACGGATCGCCACGGCACATGGAAGAGGCATGACAACAACGGATTTCACCCAGAGATGCGGGTGCGCGGCAGCATGACCCAGCATGAGCAACGCAGCTTCATCACCCCCGCCAGCCAGCGTCTGCATCAACTCGACCTGCTTTTCGAATATTCACGACTACCCCAATGGCTGGTCATGCTGGCCGCCGGCGTGGTCACCGCACTGGTCTGGGAACAGGCATCGCGGCCCCTGGTGCTGAGCTGGCTGGCGCTGGTCGGCCTGCTGACGCTGCTGCGCATCCGCCTGGCCCGTTGCTATCACAACTGCAGCCCCGAACAGCGCCTGCAGCCACGCTGGCTGATGGTGTTCTACAGCGGCAACATCATGTCCGGGCTGGCCATGGGGCTGGTGCAGATCCTGCTGGTACCGGTGGACACCTTCGAGCTGCAGGCCAGCACCTACGCCGTCACCAGCGGCGTGGTGCTGTGCGTCAGTATCATCTACGCGCACCGCTTCAGTGCCTTCCTGACCTTCGCCCTGCCCAGCTGGCTGCCACCGATCCTGTTCCTGCTGCTGCAGGATGACGGCAGCAGCCTCTACTGGGGTTTGATGGGCATCACCCTGTTCAGCTGCATCCTGCTGGCAGCCGCCTTCATCAACCGCTCGGCTACCCGGACCCTGCGCAGCAACCTGCGCAACCAGGGGCTGCTGCGCCGGCTGGATGAGGCACGCCAGCAGGCCGAGGCGCTGAACATCCAGCTGAGCGGGGAGATCCAGCACCGCCGCCAGGCCGAGCAGCAATTACGCAACAGTCATGATGCACTGGAACACCGGGTCGCCCAGCGCACCACCGAGCTGCAGCAGACCCAGGCGCGCCTGAGCATGGCGCTGGAGGCAAGCGCGCTGGGCCTGTGGGACTGGGACCTGCGCAGCGATATCGTCCATCACTCCCATCTGCAGGAAATCTTCGGTCTGCCCGAGACCCAGCTGACCATGAACGGCGGCCTCAAGCCACGGGTGCACCCGGATGACGTGGAGCGCGTGCGCGATGCGCTGATCAGTCATTTCAAGCACGCCACGCCGTATTGCGTCGAGTACCGCGTGCGGCACCAGGACGGGCGCTGGGTCTGGGTCGAGGACAATGGTCGCGCGGTGGAGCGTGACGGCTCCCGCCGCGCGCTGCGCATGATCGGCACCCGCCGCGACATCACCGCACGCCGGCACCAGCATGAGCAGGAGCGGCTGGCGGCGACGGTGTTCGAAGCGACCTCCGATGGCATCTTCATCCTCGATCCGCAGTTGCAGGTGCTGGCGGTGAACCAGGCGTTCAGCGTGATCACCGGCTACCCCGCCCAGGACGTGATCGGCACCACCCTGCTCAGCAGGAGCAACGACCAGGCCACGTTGGATACCTATACCCGCATGCGCGCGGCGCTGCGCAGTCATGACCGCTGGGAGGGCGAGGTGATCGAGCAGCGGCGCAGCGGCGAGCGCTACCCGCAGTGGTTGCAACTGGCGGTGGTACGCGACGAGCAGGGCGAAATTACCCATTACGTGGGCTTC
Organism: Halopseudomonas xiamenensis; assembly: GCF_014219065.1. Classification (GTDB taxonomy): domain Bacteria; phylum Pseudomonadota; class Gammaproteobacteria; order Pseudomonadales; family Pseudomonadaceae; genus Halopseudomonas; species Halopseudomonas xiamenensis. Next base: position 195,032 of record NZ_JACLGO010000002.1, on the reverse strand, counting down.
TTCGCCGACCAGACCATCAGCCGCAAGACCGAGGAGCAACTGCGCTACCTCACCGATCACGATCCGCTGACCCACCTGGCCAACCGCAGCCAGTTCACCCGCAAGCTGGCCGAGGCCACCGGCCTGGCCCGCGCCCAGGGCCAGGAACTGGCGCTGCTGCATATCGACCTGGACCGCTTCAAATACATCAACGACACCCTCGGCCATATCCAGGCTGACGCCCTGCTGTGCCAGGTGGCTGACCGGCTGACCCGGGCGCTGGACAATGCCCTGATCCTGGCGCGCTTGTCCGCCGACGAATTCGTCGTGGTGAAACAGAACCTGCCACGCCAGGCCCTGGCGGAGCTGGCCGGGCGGCTGCTCGAGCTGCTCGGCGAACCGATCCAGATCGGCAGCAACGAGCTGATCATTTCTGCCTCGATCGGCATCAGCCACTTCCCCGAGGCAGCGCGCAACAGCCTGCAATTGATCAACCAGGCCAATCAGGCCATGCAGCATGCCAAGCAGCTGGGCGGCAACTGCTTCCAGTTCTATTCGGCCGACATGCCGACGCGCAATATCGACCGCCTGCGCCTGGAAAACGAACTGCGCAAGGCGATCGCCGAAGAGCAGCTGCAGATCCACTACCAGCCCAAGCTGGACCTGCTCAGCAACAGCATCACCAGCGCCGAGGCCCTGGTGCGCTGGCAACACCCGACCCGCGGCATGCTGCCACCGGCGGAATTCATCGCCATCGCCGAGGAGACCGGACTGATCCTGCCGCTCGGCGACCTGGTTCTGCGCCTGGCCTGCCAGCAGGCCAGCCAGTGGCTGCAGCACGGGCCGACCGCGGTGCGGGTGGCAGTCAACATGTCGGTGCAGCAACTGCGCCAGCCACGCTTCGCTGTGGAGATCGAGCGCATCCTGCAGCAGACCGGGCTGCCGGCCAGCCTGCTGGAACTGGAGCTGACCGAAAGCATGCTGCTGGAACACAGCGAGACCGTGGCGGACAACATCGCCGCCCTGCAGCAATTAGGCGTGGGGCTGGCGGTGGATGATTTCGGTACCGGCTATTCGTCGCTGGCCTACCTCAAGCGCTTCCCGATCCACAGCCTGAAGATCGACCGCAGCTTCATCTGCGAGCTGGACGAACAGCCCCGTGACGCCGCTATCGTACGCGCCATCGTGGCCATGGCGCACAGCATGAACCTGCGGGTGGTGGCCGAAGGGGTGGAGCAGGAAAGCCAGCTGGCGTTCCTGCGCAACCAGGGCTGCGATGAGGCGCAGGGCTATCTGATCAGCAAACCGGTGTCGGCAGAGGTGTTTACCCGGTTGCTGCAACAGCATCGGAGTAGCGGGACGTTGTCCCTGACTACTCCATAAGGGTGTCGTATGTGGGGTTCCTTGGTGGTGCCTGCTTCCCCCCTCTCCCCCGGCCCCTCTCCCGCAAGGGGCGAGGGGTGACTCGTGCCGGTGGCTATGGAGTGATCCTGGGTTATCGCGTCTCTGGTCACGTTAAGGTCTTGGAATATCAATTCCGAGAGTATTGATGTTGCCCTGATGATACTGTCCGGCAGCCATTTGCTTTCAGGATGGCATGGCCAACCAGACGCGAGTCACCCCTCGCCCCTTGCGGGGCGAAAGCGGGAAAAGCGAAGCACTGCTTCGCCCGCTTGAGCGCTCTGAGCTCTGCGAAGAGCCGGGGCGCGGAGCGGGGGCCGGGGGAGAGGGGGGACAGGCCCTCACCGCTCATCAAACCAAACATGCCCGGCACGCTCGAGCAGACTATCAGCCGCCTCCGGCCCCCAGCTGCCGGCGGCATAGCGCTTCGGCGAGCGATAAACCTCGTGCCAGCCGCTGATGATCGGATCGACCCAGCGCCAGGCCGCCTCGATCTCGTCGCGGCGCATGAACAGCGTGGCGTCACCCTGGATCACATCCAGCAGCAGCCGCTCGTAGGCATCCCAACGGCGGCGCTTGAAGGCTTCATCGAAGTGCAGGTCCAGGTCCACTTCCTGCAGCGCCATGCCGCGCCCCGGTGACTTGGCCATCAGCGACAGGCTGATGCTTTCATCGGGCTGCAGGCGGATCACCAGGCGGTTGCCGGCCGGGGTGTTACCCGGGAACAGCCGGTGCGGCACCGACTTGAACTGGATGATGATTTCCGACTTGCGCTGCGCCAGCGACTTGCCGGTACGCAGGTAGAAGGGCACCCCGGCCCAGCGCCAGTTGTCGATCTCGGCCTTCAGCGCTACATAGGTTTCGGTATTGCTGTCGTGATCGACGCTCTTCTCGAAGTAGTAGGCCGGCAATGCTTCCCCGGCACGCTTGCCCTTGGAGTACTGCCCGCGCACGGTCTGGTCCTGCACATCCATGCCGGTGATCGGTCGCAGCGCTTCGAGGATCTTGAGCTTTTCATTGCGCACCGCCTCGGGCTCGAAGTGTACCGGCGCCTCCATCGCCACCAGGCATAACAGCTGCAGCAGGTGGTTCTGCACCATGTCGCGCATGGCGCCGGCGTGGTCGTAATAGGCGCCGCGGTTTTCCACCCCGACGGTTTCCAGCACACTGATCTGCACATGGTCGATATGCCCGTTGCGCCACAACGGCTCGAACAGCGCGTTGCCGAAACGCAGCGCCAGCAGGTTCTGCACCGCCTCCTTGCCGAGAAAATGATCGATGCGGAATACCCGTGATTCGTCGAAAACGCTGCTGATCCGGTCGTTGATCTGATTGGCGGTTTTCAGACTGTCGCCCAGGGGCTTTTCCAGCACAATGCGCGCCTCGGCATTGACCAGCCCGGCCGATTCCAGATGCAGCGCCGCCGGTGCGAACAGGTCCGGCAGGGTTGCCAGGTAGAACACCCGTACCCGGCCGGGATGGTCACCGAGGCGCTTGGCCAGGCCGGCGAACTCGATACGCTGGCTGACGTTGAGGGTCATGAAGTCGAGCCGCTCGGCAAAGCTGGCCCAGCTGGTCTCGTCGAAGTCGGCCTTGGCCACGTGCTGGCTGACGTGCCGACGCACCAGTTTGCGGTAGTCAGCGGTGTCATGTCGGGCACGGGCCAGCGACAGGATGCGGGTGTCCGGGTGCAGATGGCGATCACGGTGCAGATAGAACAGCGCCGGCAACAGCTTGCGCATGGCCAGGTCCCCCGTACCGCCGAAAACCACGATGTCGCAGGCATTACCGTATCGCACAGACACTAATGTTCTCCTCGGAAAAGCGGGCAGGAGGTTTTTGTAGTATAACTACACAACATCAGGACTCCCGTACCGCAGAATAGGGTCTATTGACGTTTCATCACAAGCCGCGCCGGCGCCTGTTTTTGCGCGAGGCAAGGCGCGAGGAGAGAAATTTGGTCATTCCAAATGAACGACGAGTAACGCAGCATCGCGCAAAAACAGGCCCGGCCCTCCGGGTTGCGCGTCAAATCTCGCCATACGTCGTTGTGGGACTTGGCAAGGGAATGACCATTGCCTGCGTCCCACGCCTAGCCTGGCGAGATTTGACGCTGCAACGCGGCTTGTGATGAAACGTCAACAGACCCTATCATGAAGCCCACGTGAACTTGCTCCAGCATATCGCCGGTAACCGCCACAGCCTCCGCAAGTCGGAGCTGAAGGTTGCCGACCATGTTCTCACCAACGCCGCCCAGGTGATGCACTCGTCGATGGCCGACCTGGCTCGTGAGGTGGGCGTCAGCGAGCCCACCATAGTGCGCTTCTGCCGGGCCATCGGCTGCAGTGGCTTCCAGGATCTCAAGCTCAAGCTGGCCCAGAGTCTGGCGGCCGGCGCCAGCTTCGGGCAGTTCTCGATCAGCGAGGACGACAGCATCGCCGACCTGTCGCAGAAGATCTTCGACACCACCCTGGCCACCCTGATGGACGTGCGCGAGCGTCTGGATACCGATGCCATGGAGCAGGCCATCCTGGCCATGGCCGAGGCACGCCGCGTGGAGTTCTACGGCTTCGGCGCCTCCGGCGCGGTGGCCAGCGATGCCCAGCACAAGTTCTTCCGTCTGCAGGTCTCCACCGCGGCCTACTCCGACCCGCACATGCAGGCGATGTCGGCGGTGACCCTGGGGCCGTACGACGTGGCCGTGGCCATTTCCCAGACCGGGCGCACCAAGGACCTGCTGCATTCCGCCTCGCTGGTGGTGGAGGCCGGCGCCACGCTGATCAGTCTGTGCCCGAGCAATACGCCGCTGGCCGAGCTGGGACGCATCCACATCCCCATCGATGTCACCGAAGATACCGACATCTACACCCCACTGTCATCCCGTATCGCCCACCTGGTGGTGATCGATGTGCTGGCCATGGGCATGGCCATGCGCCGCGGGCCAGAGCTGGTCAACCATCTGAAGAACGTCAAGCGCAGCCTGCGTGGTCTGCGCCTGTCGAACAAGGCCGCGCAGCGCGCTGGCGACCTGCAGGAGTGAGGAGAGCACAATGCCGATCGCCATGGCCCGTCATATCCTGGTCAAGACCGAAGCCGAAGCCGCCCAGTTGAAGAAGCGCCTTGCCGCCGGCGAGGCCTTCGATGTACTGGCGAAAAAACACTCCACCTGCCCTTCGAAGAAACGCGGCGGTGACCTCGGCGAGGTGCGCCCCGGGCAGATGGTCCGCGCCATCGACCAGATCATCTTCAAGAAACCGCTGAAGGTTGTGCACGGCCCGGTCAAGACCCAGTTCGGCTGGCACCTGGTGCAGGTGTTCTACCGCGACTGAGCGCCTGCACCGTCCTCCCCGGGGTGCTTTATCCCTTGTCTCCGGCGAAACGGAAAATACCGACTATCCTTGTAGGGACATTCGTCCCAAGCCAAGCATGACACCCCTTATCAGGGAGGACACGGTATGCAATTGAAGAGCTTGTACAAGCCGGTGCGCATCCTGAGTTTCATCGTTCTGGCACTGATGCTGATCGCCGCCCTTTATGCGTTCACCATGACCGGCCTGCACTGGACCGGTATCAACGTCTGACGAGGCGCTACCATGAACAACAGGCAAGCCAGAATCTTCGCATGGGGTTCGACACTGGTGGCCGCGCTGGTGTTTCTCGGCCTGACCCTCGACAGCCATCGGCAGTTTCCCGAACTGACCAACGCCGAGAACATCACCCCGCAGGTCACCCACGGCAAGGACGTGTGGCACAAGTACAACTGCATCAACTGCCACACTCTGTTCGGCGAGGGTGCCTACTACGCACCGGACCTGACCAAGATCACCCAGCACCGCGGCGAGGCCTATCTGCAGGCCTACATGCGTGATCCTTCACAGTTCTACGACGAGCAGCGCCACCGCCGGCTGATGCCGCAGCAGAACCTCAGCGAGGAGGAGATCACCGACCTGATCAAGTTCCTCGACTGGGTCGCCAATGTCGATAACCAGGGCTGGCCGCCGCGGCCAATCCTGGTTACCGGCGGCGTCAACAGCGCGACCGGTGCCGAGCAGGCGGCGATGGTACTGACCGGCTCGACCTCGGTGGGCGTACGCCCGGTCAGTCCGGACAGCGACATCCGCGCGCTCGGCGAGAACGTGTTCCGTACCGCCGTACCCGGCTGTGTCGCCTGCCACTCGCTGGCGCCCGGCGCCGACGGCGCCGGCCCCAGCCTGGCCGGGGTAGCGACCCGTGCCGAGCTGCTGGTAGGAGCATCCGACTATGAGGGCCAGGCCGGCGATGTCGAAGGCTACCTGAGGGAGTCCATCGTCGCGCCCAGTGCGCACCTGAGCACCGGCGGCATGTATTCGGCCAACGGCGTGTCCTTCATGCCCGACACCTACGGTGAGAGCCTGAGCGACGACGAAATCGAGCAGTTGGTGGCGTTCCTGGCCACCCTCAAGTGATGTCTGACTGACGCGCCGACAGGCGCGACAATGGATATACGGAGAACGACAATGCGCTACAAGTCCCAGTCAGTCGCCTATTGGTACTTCGCCGTGGCCATGGTGCTGTTCGGCCTGCAGCTGGTGTTCGGGCTGCTGTCGGCCACCAAGTACCTGGGCCCCGATCCGCTGCTGTACATACTGCCCTTCGACGTAACCAAGGTGATCCATACCAACCTGCTGATCGTCTGGGTGCTGACCGGCTTCATGGGGGCCACCTACTGGATGATTCCCGATGAGTCGCGCACCGAGCTGTACAGCGTCAAGCTGGCCTATATCCAGCTGATCCTGTGGACGCTGATGGGCGTGACCGCGGTCATCGGCTACCTGTTCCGCTACGGCACCGGCAACAAGCTGCTGGAGCAACCGTTACCGCACAAGCTGGTGATCGTCATCTGCATGCTGATCTTCCTCTACAACATCGGCATGACGATCAAGAGGTCCGGGCGCTTCACCACCACCGAAGGTGTGCTGGTGCTCGGCCTGGTCAGCTCGGCGGTGCTGTTCTTCCCGGCCCTGCTGCATTACGAGAACTACACGGTATCAATCTTCTACCGCTGGTGGACCATCCACCTGTGGGTCGAGGGCGTGTGGATGATGATCATGGGCGGCTTCCTCGCCTACCTGCTGATCCGCCTGTCCGGCGCCGATCGCGAGGTGATGGAGAAGTGGCTGTACGTGATCGTCGGCCTGGTGTTCCTGGCCGGTATCCTGGGTACCGCGCATCACTACTACTGGGTCGGCGTACCCTACTACTGGCTGCCGATCGGCGGCTTCTTCAGCGCCCTGGAGCCGCTGGCGATCGTCGGCATGGCGATGTACGCCTACGGCGCCATGCGCCGTTCGGGCCTGGCGCACCCCAACGTGCTGGCCCTGCACTGGACCCTGGGCAGCGCCATCTTCACCCTGTTCGGTGCCGGCCTGCTGGGGCTGGCGCATACCTGGCCGAGCATCAACAAGTGGACCCACGGCACGCTGATCACCGCCATGCATGGCCACGCCGCCTTCTATGGCGCCTATGCCATGATCGTCCTGGCGATGATCAGCTATGCCCTGCCCTCGCTGACCCACGGCCGCACCGAGCGCGGCAGCTCGATCGGCTACTGGGCGTTCTGGCTGCAGCTGGGCGGCATGTTCGGCATGACCCTGTCGTTCGCCACCGCCGGCATCGGCCAGGTCTACCTGGAACGCATCATGGGCATGGGCTACCTGGACGCACAGCTGAAGATTCAGATCCATTTCGTCATGCTGATCGTCTGTGGCACGCTGTTCTCCACCGGGGTCGGGCTGTTCATCTACGACTTCTTCCGCTACCGACCGCGCTTCGAGGTCAGTGAGCCGGAGGTGACCGACAACGAGGTCGCGGTGGGACGCGTGGTCTGATATGGGGGCCGATGAGAGCGTACGCAGCCTGGGCGCGGTCGAGGCGCCCTGGTACCACCCGACCGGCAACGAGGTCGCGCTGTTCGAGCAGTGCCACAGGCGCGGCCTGGCGGTGATGCTCAAGGGGCCGACCGGCTGCGGCAAAACCCGTTTCGTCGAACACATGGCCTGGAAGCTGGGCCGCCCGCTGGTGACCATTCCCTGTCATGACGACCTGGCCGCCAGTGACCTGATCGGCCGCTTCCTGATCCAGCACAACGGCACCGTCTGGCAGGACGGTCCACTGACCCGTGCCGTGCGCGAAGGCGCCATCTGCTATCTGGACGAAGTGGTCGAGGCACGCCAGGACACCGTGGTGGTACTGCACGCGCTGACCGACCACCGGCGCCTGCTGCCGATCGACAAGACTGGCGAGACACTGCGGGCGGCACCCGGTTTCCAGCTGGTGGTGTCCTACAATCCCGGCTACCAGCGCCTGCTCAAGGATCTCAAGCCCAGCACCCGCCAACGCTTCGTGGCGATGGACCTGGACTTCCCGCCAGCCGAACAGGAGGCCCGCATCGTGCAGCATGAAAGCGGCATCGATGAAGCCAGCGCCCGGGCGCTGGTGGCGCTGGCCGAGCGCATCCGCCAGTTGCGCGACCGCGGCCTGGCCGAGGTGCCCAGTACCCGCCTGCTGATCGCCGCCGGCGTACTGATGGCCTGCGGTATCGGCCAACGTGAAGCCTGCCATGCGGCCATAGTCGCGCCGCTGTCCGACGAGCCGTCGATGGTCGGTGCACTGCGCGACCTGGTCGACGCCACCTTCGTCTAGAGTCTGCTGCCGTGGCTGAAGCGGAAGAACTGGTCAGCGACGCCGCCCGCCACGCCACGGTGTTTGCCCAGAAACTGTGGCGGCGCTATCGCCCACCAGCCGATGCACCGCCCACCGCGATGCTGATCGACATCGCACCGCGCCTGGATCTGCTGATCACCGCGATCACCGGCAGCAGCCTGCCACTGCGTATCGCCCAGCTGCCGCCACGCCCGACGCTGCTGTCACGCCTGTTCCGGCGCAATCCCTACCCCTGGCTGTGCCAGCCGGTACCGGCAACCAATGGCCGGCACCTGTGGCTGCCGGCCGACTCCGGCATCGAGGATATCGCCCAGGGCAATGAATTCTACCGGCTGATGGCCCTGCAACAGGCGCTGCGCGCCCAGCGCGGCAGTGCCGAGTCGCTCGACCCGGGCTGGCCGCCGCTGCTGGCCGATGCCTACCTGCTGCTGGAAGCTTGGGCGGTAGACGCCGAACTGCTGCGCTGCCTGCCGGGCATGGCCGACAGCCTGACCCGGCTGCGCCAGCATGCGCTGGCCCGGCGCCCCGCGCTGGAGACTTTCGCCGCACCACGCCAGCCGCTGGAAGCACTGGTCCGCCAACTGCTGCAGACACCCGCTGGCCAGCCAGTGGCAGCCATGCCCGCCAGCGCCTCGCCCCGGCAATCGGTGCAGCTTGCCGAGCAGTTGCTACGGCACCTCGGCCTGGAGCCTTGGCAACGCACGCTCGGCGACGCACCGCTGCTCAAGGACTGGTGGACCGGCGACCTGCGCCCGCCGCCCGCCAGCCCCACTGACGCACTGCCCGGCGACGCCCCCTCAAGCGAACAGCTGCCGGACCCCACACCGCCCCGCAGCGCCCACCTGCTGCGCCGCCCCGAGGTGCGCCAGGCGCAGGAAGACGAGGATGATCAGTCCGACGATGGCATCTTCATGGTCCAGGCCGACGAGCCACACCAGCACGCCGAGGACCCGCTGGGCCTGAACCGGCCGGTGGACCGGGACGAGGAGATCAGCGCCGACGACTATGGCGACATGCTCTCGGAAATCCCCCAGGCCCGGCTGGTATCCACCCCCGGCAGCCCGAAGGAGGTGCTGATGTCCGACGACCCGCCGGACACCAACACCGCCATGCAGCTGAAGACCGCGATCCGCGAGCAGCGCGGGCTGCAATACCCGGAATGGGACTACCGCAGCCAGGCCTACCGCCAGCCGGGCGCCACCGTACATGTGCTGCCCAATCTGCCCGGCTCCCAGCAGTGGGTGGATGCCACCCTGCAGGCCCATCGCTCGCTGCTGAACCAGATCCGCCGGCGCTTCGAGATGCTCAGCGCCCAGCGCGTCACCCGGCGCAAGCAACTGGATGGTGATGATATCGATCTGCAGGCCTATATCGACGGCTATGCAGATCTGCGCGCCGGCGGCGCCCTGCCCGAGGCGCTGTACCAGAGCCGGCGCAATGCCGAGCGCAACCTGGCGGTAAGCCTGCTGATCGACATCAGCGGCTCGACCGACAGCTGGGTGGCGGCCAACCGCCGGATCATCGACGTCGAGCGCGAAGCACTGCTGCTGGTCAGCGTCGCGCTGGATGGCATGGGCGAGCCCTGGTCGATCCAGGCCTTTTCCGGCGAAGGGCCGGACGCGGTGATCGTGCGCCAGATCAAGGCATTCGAGGAGAACTTCAGCAACGAGGTGGCCCTGCGCATCAGCTCACTGGAGCCGGAACACTACACCCGCGCCGGTGCCGCCATCCGTCACGCCAGCCGCGACCTGCTGCAACAACCGGCCAGCCACCGTCTGCTGCTGGTGCTGTCCGACGGCAAACCCAACGACAGGGATATCTACGAAGGCCAGTACGGCGTGGAAGACATGCGCCAGGCCGTGACCGAAGCAACCCTGCAGGGCATCTCCGCCTTCTGCCTGACCATCGACCGCCAAGCCCCGGCCTACCTGCCACGCATCTTCGGCGCCCAGCACTACGCCCTGCTGCCCCGCCCGGAGCTGCTGCCAACGGTACTGCTGGACTGGATGAAACGCCTAGTAGCCCACTGAGCCCTCCGGGTTGTCGAGCCCCCGCTCGACGACAGCCCTCAGCAGCCCCCGGCCCCCCGGCGTAGCGCAGGCGCGCTACACCCCCAGGTGAGTGCTCAGCAAGTCAACCGCAGCCGCTCATGCCACTCGGCCAGTGACTCCTGTGGATAGTCATCGAACTGGAGATCTGCCGGCGCCGCCTGCACTTCCACCCAGCCGGCCCTGGAGCCGAGCATCAGGTGGGTGTATTGCGGCGGCCTCGGCAGTTCCGTATCGATCGCCGAGGCGAAGGGGTGCACCAGCTCCGGCCATTCCGGGCTGTATACCCACAGCGCGCTACCGCACTCGCGGCAGAAATGCCGCTCGCCGGTACTGATCTCCACGCTGCCATCCGCTTGGCGCATCCGTGCGTGATAGATGGAGATCGACTCGCGCCCGCTGACCTGCAGGCTGCCGGCATCACCGCCGATATTCACGGCATAGCCGCCACCGCCCTGGGTCTTGCGGCAGATCGAGCAATAGCAGCGCTGGTAGGGATAGGGCGTGGCACTCTCCACGCTGAAATGCACCGCGCCACAATGACATGAACCTTCGAGATGCATACTGTCCTCCCCTGCGCCGGTCAGATCACTCCGCAGGCCATCCGCGCACCGCCACCACCCAGCGGTTCGGGATGGTCCGCGTGGTTGTCGCCACCGGCGTGAATCATCAGCGCCCGGCCTTCGATCTCAGCCAGCTTGTTGATCCGCGGTGCCAGTACCGGATAGTCCGCGGTGCCATCGGCATTGACGTACAGCGCCGGCAGATCACCCAGGTGGCCATCGGCATAGGGGCCCAGATGCTTGCCGGTGTCATCCGGATCGAAATGCCCGCCCGCCGCCTCGGCAGCACTCATCTTGCCGTCCTTCTCCGCCGGGTCGCAGCTGCCGTTCTGGTGCACATGAAAGCCGTGTACGCCAGCCGGCAAGGAGGAGAGTTTGGGGGTAAACAGCACGCCGTGGTCGGTTTCGCTGATGGTAATGGTGCCGATGTTCTGTTGCGTGCCTTCGGCATCCACCAGGTTGATAGTCACTTCCTGCGAGGCGGCCTGGGCAGTGCCAAAGGACAGTGCCGCGGCCAATATCAGCCAACTCTGGGGTCTCATGCTTGTCTCCTGCAATGGGTTCACCTAAGCATGCGACAGAGAAGATGGCCGGTCGTTCAGGGTTTGTTCGAGCTGCTCCCCTTGCCGGGTCGCAGCTCCGGTGCCACCAGGCGGGCTACAGACTGAACCGGCTGACCATCATCTGCAGCTGATTGCCCAGACGCGCCAGCTCGACACTGGATGCCGCGGTCTCGTTGCTGGCCGCCGCTGTCTGCTCGGATACATCCCGCACATTCAGCACGCTGCGGCTGATCTCCTCGGCCACGGCGCTCTGCTGCTCGGCGGCGGCGGCGATCTGCTGGTTCATCGACTGGATGGTCGAAACGGTGCGGGTGATGTTGGCCAACGATCCACCGGCCCTGCGGGTCAGTTCCACGCTGCTGTCGGTCAGCTCCCGGCTGCTCGCCATGAATGTCGCGACCTGCTTGGTACCGCTCTGCAAGCCAGCCACCAGCCCTTCGATTTCCTCAGTGGATTTCTGGGTGCGCTGGGCAAGACCGCGTACTTCGTCTGCGACGACGGCAAACCCGCGTCCGGCTTCCCCGGCCCGGGCCGCTTCGATGGCGGCGTTCAGTGCCAGCAGGTTGGTCTGCTCCGCCACGGCCCTGATCACGCCCATGACGCTGCCGATCTTGTCGCTTTCACCCTGCAGCATGGTCATCGCATCTGTCGAGCGGCTGACTTCCGAGGCCAGTCGTTCTATCTGTACCACGACCTCGGCGACGATACTGTCTCCGGCACGCGCTTCATTGTCGGCCTCGGTCGCCGCAACTGCCGCCTGTTCGGCATTACGTGCCACATCATGCACGGTGGCCGACATCTCATGCATGGCGGTAGCGACCTGATCGGTCTCGATCTTCTGGCTGTTCACCCCGGCACTGGTCTGCTCGGTCACGGCGGACAGTTCCTCGGCCGCACTGCTGATCTGGGTCACGCCATCGCGGATGCCCCCGATCAACTCCCGCAACGTGAGCCCCATTTGCAGAATGCCCTGCTGCAACACACCCAGTTCGTCGCGACGAGTCACCGCCGGCCTCGGGGTCAGGTCGCCTGAAGCGATGCGCTGGACATCGGCCAGGGTATCGCGCAGCGGACGGGTGATCTGGCGGGTGATCAACCAGGCGGCCAGAACACCCAGCAACAGCGCCAGCAAGGTGCTGAGGATCAGACGGGTACGCGCCTGGGCACTATCCCGGTCCAGCCGCTGCAGCTGCTCGCGGTACAGGACATCGCTGATGCGGACGATCTCGCCCTGTACATCGGTCATTTCCTGGCGCGCCAGGGCAATGGCGTCGGTTGCGCTGCGAAAGCCGTGGATCGCCGGGCGATACTGCTCAAGCGCGGTCTCGATCATCTGCAGGTCGTTGCCGTGGGTTTGTGCGAGCACACCGCGATAGCGGGCCACCGCAGCCAAAGCGGCGTCCAGCTGTGCCAGCATCGCCTCGCCGTTGTGTGCAGTACCGTTGGCGTCATAGACGCTGTACAGGTACTGCACCCGCTGCAGTTGCTCGCGGATCCGGGCAATGCCCTGCAACTGGGCAAAACGTGACTCGTCGTACTCTGGCAGCTGGCTTACCCGCGCATGGATGGCCGCAGTCCGTTCCTCCAGCGTTGCCACCACCGCATCCACCGCTGCATGGGCGGCGTTCATCTCCACATACGCCTTGCGCATCTTGCCCAGCGACCGCTGGTACTCCTCGTTGAACTGGCTCTGCTCCGCGAGCATGGCCAGGTGGGCCGGGTCGAGGAAGACGGTCTGCAGCTTCGCCTGTTGGGCAAGATAGGTCGCCAGATTCTTTTCCAGACGCTCACTGGAGATCTCATCGCCCCTTGCCAGCATGAATTGCAACCGGGCAATACGCAGCCCGGTGAGGGTGTCATTCAGATGGGCGATCTCGGTCATGAAGCCGCTGCGCTGGATAACGCTGCCGAGGCTACCCCAACCGTTCCATGCCAGGATCAGTGTGAACAGCAGTACCGAGCCAAAACCCAGCCCAAGCTTCCTGTTGATAGCTATATTTGCGAACCAGCTTTTCATTAAAAACTTCCATTCAAGATTGATTCCCGGACCTTTTCGGTTTGCTGAATGAGTTGTTTTTATTGAGCCTGTGGTCCCGCAGGCCCCCCGTGTCGGCCGGTATCTGGAGAACTTTAGCGCCCGACGGAAAATAGACGCCAGACAAATGACATGGCTGCCCGGCCAGCCGGGCAGAAGCTGGTATGCCTACTTTCTGAACACTTTGCCGCCCACCGTCATCAGGGCGAAGATCAGGCCACCCGCCAGAATGCCGAACGCCGCGGACATCAGCGTCGGCGCCAGCCCGCCCAGCACCGAGCCGATCCAGGGCAGCGCCAGGGTATGCTCGGCGGTGTCCTCGATCCAGTGACCTATGGCATGGAAACCGTGGGTGAGAATCCCGCCGCCGACCATGAACATGGCGGCGGTGCCGACGATGGACAGGGTCTTCATCAGCCAGGGCGCCAGCCACAGCAGGCCGTTGCCGACGCGCTGGGCCGTGGCGCTGTCGCGCTGGTGCAGCGCCAGGCCCAGGTCATCGAGCTTGACGATGCCGGCCACCAGACCATATACGCCGATGGTCACCGCCACGGCGATGGTCGCCAGCACCAGCACCTGGGTAGTGAAGGTGACCGCGGCAACGGTACCCAGGGTGATGGCGATGATTTCCGCAGACAGGATGAAGTCGGTACGCACCGCCCCGCTGATCTTCTCCTTCTCGTAGGCGACGATATCGATCGACGGGTTGGACAGGGCCTCGAGCTTCTGCTGGCGGCGCTCGGTATCATCGTGCAGGAAGCGGTGGGCGAGCTTTTCGAAGCCCTCGTAGCAGAGAAACGCGCCACCGCACATCAGCAGCGGGGTGATCAGCCAGGGGATGAAGGCGCTGATCAGCAACGCCGCCGGCACCAGGATCAGCTTGTTGCGAAACGAGCCCTTGGCCACCGCCCAGACCACCGGCAGCTCCCGGTCGGCCTTGACCCCGGTGACCTGCTGGGCATTGAGCGCCAGGTCATCACCCAGCACGCCAGCGGTCTTCTTCGCCGCCACCTTGGTCATCAGCGAAACATCATCGAGCAGGGTGGCAATATCATCGAGCAGTGCGAGCAAACTGGAAGCCAAGTCGGGGTACCTCGTCGGAAGGTTGAGTAGCGCCGCTGACCGGGCGTGTCAGTAGTATTGACCTGCGTGCCGAGCCCGGCCAGCCACAGCGGCATATTATTTGCCTGCAAGACAACTTCCCGGCATGCTGGCAGCCATTGTGCGGCAGCGCCCGTGCTAATCTCCCTTCGTTATCCACCACTGCACACACTTTATGAGCTTCACTCAAAGTCTTTCATTACTCGCCGTGATCATAGTGCTCGGCGCCTTCTTTGCCCTCGCCGAAATAGCCCTGGCCGCATCACGCCCCCTGAAACTGCGCAAGCTGGCCGACAGCGGCAGTGCCGCCGCCCTGCAGGTGATCTCGGTACAGAAGAAGCCGGGCAACTACCTGACGGTGGTGCAGATCGCCACCAATGGCCTGGCCATTCTCGGCGGGATCGTCGGCGAGGGTTTCCTCACCCCGCTGTTCACCCAGTTGCTGGCCCTGGTGCTGGAACCCGGTATGGCCACGACCCTGGGCTTTACCCTGTCGTTCATCGTCCTGACCTCGGTATTCATCATCGCCACCGACCTGATACCCAAACAGGTGGCCATGGCCGTTCCGGAACAGCTGGCGATGTTTTCGGTGGGTCCCATGCGCCTGCTCGCCATCATGCTGCGCCCGCTGGTGTGGTTCTATTCCCGGCTGGTCAACGCCCTGATCAGGCTGCTGCACCTGCCGACCCGGCGCGATGACAGCATCACCCCCGAGGACATTCTGGCCATGACCGAGGCCGGAGCCCGCTCTGGCCTGCTGGCGCCGGGCGAACAGCAGGCCATCGAGAACATCTTCGAACTGGACACCCGCACCCTGCCCAGCGCGATGAGCAACCGTGACGAGATCGTCTATTTCCTGGTGGATGATTCCGATGCGCTGATCCGTTCACGTATCGCCGACACGCCTCATTCCAGCTATCCGGTGTGCGATGGCGATATCGACCACATCATCGGCTACGTATCGATGAAGGACCTGTTCAAGCGGGTGCTGCACAACGAGCCGATCTCCCTCGGCGACCCGGCACTGCTGCACAAGCCGCTGGTGGTACCGGATCGCCTGACCCTGGCGGAGCTGCTCAAGCAGTTCCGCCTGGCCGGCGAGGATTTCGCGCTGATCGTCAACGAGTACAGCCTGGTGGTGGGGTTGATCACGGTGAACGATGTGATGAGCATCGTGATGGGCGATCTGGTACCGCCATGGTATGAGGAACAGATAGTGCGCCGGGACGACAACTCCTGGCTGATCGATGGCATCACCCCGATCCAGGACGTACGCCGGGCCCTGGAGATAGAACACATTCCCCATGAGGAAGGCTACGAAACCATCGCCGGCTTTCTGATGACCATGCTGCGCCGCGTGCCACGCCGTACCGATAGCGTGACCTGGGGCGGCTATACCTTCGAGGTGGTGGATGTGGACAGCTACCGCATCGACCAGGTGCTGGCCACGCGGGCGCCGGTCAGCCTGACCGAGGCGGCGCAAGCGCGCGAACCAGGCCCGTCAGTACCCTGAACATACCGCTCCGCAATGCAATGCGCCCCCGGGCAGGGGGCGCAGCCAAACCATTCAAGCGTTGAAGTCGATCAGAGCATGCGCCGCAGCACGCCGTCCTTCTTCACGAAGTGGTGCAGCAGGGCAATGCCCACGTGGCCGACCACCAGGATCAGCAGCGACCAGGCGATCAGCGAATGCACGCTACCGAGGGTCGCCATCCAGCCGATCTCATCGCCCCCCCGGGCGACCAGGCCCAGGCCGAACGGATTCCAGCCATAACCGTTACCGATCATGATCATCAGACCGGTGATCGGCAGCAGCAGCATGCCGAGATACAGCAGGCCATGGCCCGCCTTGACCAGAAACGCGGTGGCCGGGTCCTGTTCCGGGCGGTTGTTCTTCTGGCTGGCCGCCCAGATGATGCGCAGCACGATCAGCACCAGCAGCAGTGAGCCTATGGAGATGTGCCACGACACCAGGTTCTGTCCAACCCAGTGCTCGCCATCATTGATACGGTCGAAGAATTTCAGGAACTGCCAGACGATCAGCAGCCCCATGCCCCAGTGGAAAAACCGGGTAATACCACCGTAGCGTTCTTTGGAATCATTCATGTCCTGCTCCTTCTCACAAATCCATCAGTTTCAATCACGGTTGTTGCCATTCTATGACCAGCTCCTGGGTGCTGATCATGCTTGCACAAGCGGATCACCCAGCGCTCCGCTCTTTGTGTCTGAATGTGTGCAAGGGCAGGGCCGTCAGGCAATGCTCTCGACGATCCCACCCTCCACACGCAATGCCGAGCCGGTGGTGGCGCTGGCCTGGGGCGACGCGGCGTAGACGCAGAGGTTGGCCACTTCCTCGGGGCTGGCAAAACGTTGCAGCAGGGTCGAAGGGCGGTTTTCCTTGAGGAACAGTGCTTCCATTTCCTCGGTGGATACCCCGCGCTCGGCGGCCAGATCAGCCATCATCTGGATGGCGCCCTCGGTGCGGGTCGGCCCCGGCAGTATGCTGTTGACCGTAACGCCAGTGCCTGCCAACACCTTGGCCAGACCACGGGACAGGCCCTGCAGCGCAGTCTTGCTGACGCCGTAGTGCACCATCTCTGTGGGGATGTTCAATGCCGACTCGCTGGAAATGAACTGGATACGCCCCCAGCCGCGCTCGCGCATGCCCTTGGCGTAATGCCGGGCCAGGCGCACACCGCTCATGATGTTGACCTGGAAGAACTCTTCCCACAGCGCGTCATCAATATCGAAGAACTCCCGGGCGCCATAGATGCCGAGGTTATTGACCAGGATATCGGCCTCCGGTTGCGCGGCGATCAACGCCTGGCAACCAGCAGCAGTGCCTGCATCACAGGCCACGCCACGGGCGTTGTCCTTGCCGGTGGCTTCGCGGACCTCGGCCACTGCGGTATCGACCCTTGCCTGGTCGCGCCCCACTACGGTCACTTCGGCACCGGCCTTGGCCAGGCCGATGGCGATAGCCAGCCCGATACCACCAGTGGAGCCGGTAACGACGGCGGTTTTGCCTGTGAGATCGATAATCATGATATTGCTCTCCTCTGGCTTCGGTTATCAATCGAAGCGATATGCTGAAATTGTGGTCTGCATGACCCGTTCCGAATAAATCCTCCGGCCTGGCGATCGTTCGCCGGCACCGGCAGCGACCAGCAAGGGAATCAGATGCTCCTCGCCCCCCGGAGGGTGGCAAAGTTGGGCATGGGGAGCCTGTTGCCATTCGGCCAGCAGGCGCGCCCGTTCCGGCGCTGCGCTTTGCACGGCATTGGTCAGCCACTTATCGAACTCATCGGAAATGGCTGAGAACCGGCTGTCGCCATAGGCGCGCATGTTATGGAAACTCATGCCGCTACCGATGATCAGCACGTTCTCGTCGCGCAGCGCCGTCAGCGCACGGCCGGCTTCGATGTGCGCCGCCGGGTCCAGGTCCCGGCGCAGGGACAACTGGATCACCGGAATGTCCGCCCCCGGAAACATCAGTTTCAGCGGGATGAACATGCCGTGGTCGAAACCCCGCTCGGGTTCCACCCGCGCCGGCAACCCTTCGCTGCCCAGCAGCTCGGTCACCCGCTGCGCCAGCTGCGGCTGGCCGGGTGCCGGGTAGGTCAGTTCATAGGTGTGTGCCGGGAAGCCGTAGTAATCGTAGATCAGCTCCGGACGAGCATGCCCGGTGATACTGAACTGCGGCTCCAGCCAGTGCGCCGATACCAGCACTATGGCGCTGGGGCGCCGGGGCAGGGTCGCTGCGACATTCTTGAGAAAGTTACCCATGCCCAGCCAGGTATCGGCCGGATTCCAGTCCATGAAGAAGCACGGGCCGCCACCATGGGGAATGAACAGCACCGGTTGTCGTTGATCCTGATCGTTGTGCATGGGAAATACCTCACTCATCTGCATGGTCGACAGTATCGCTCCCTCCCCAGACGCTGAGAACCGGCTAGAATGAACCAGGACTTCATACTATAAGTAGGAAATGCATGGGAGCAGACGCATGGATCGAGTAACCAGTATGCGGGTGTTTGTCCGCGCCGCCAGTGCAGGCAGTCTGTCCGCCGCAGCCCGGCATCTGGGCATGTCGCCGGCGATGGCGACCAAGCATGTCAACGCGCTGGAGGCCCGGCTCGGGGTCAAGCTGTTCCACCGCACCACCCGCCAGCTCAGCCTGACCGAAGCGGGCAGCAATTATCTGGAAGCCTGCCAGCGCATCCTGCCGGAAATCGACGAGGCCGAAGCCGCCGCCACCTCGCAGCGGATCAAGGCCACCGGCCTGTTGCGCATGAACGTGCCATTGTCCTTCGGCACGCGTTTCATTGCGCCGCTGATCCCGGAATTCAGCCACCGGCATCCGGAGGTCAAGATCGAACTGGGGCTGAGCGACGCTCAGCTGGACCTGATCGCCGGCAGCTGGGACCTGGCTATCCGCATCGGCCGGCTGGCCGACAGCCCACTGCAGACCCGCCAGCTCGGCAACAGCTGCATGCTGGTCTGTGCCGCACCGGCCTATCTGGATCGCCGTGGCGTACCGCGCACGGTCGGCGAGCTGGCACAGCACAATTGTCTGAGCTATACGCTGTCAGCGATGCAGGACAGCAAGCAATGGGCGTTCGGTACCCAGGGCGAGCTGCGCGTACCCATCAACGGTGATCTGCTGGCCAATAACGGTGATGCCCTGCTGGCCGCGGCGGTGGCCGGCCAGGGCATCATCTACCAGCCGCACTTCATCGTCGGCGAG
Source organism: Halopseudomonas xiamenensis (assembly GCF_014219065.1). Lineage (GTDB taxonomy): Bacteria > Pseudomonadota > Gammaproteobacteria > Pseudomonadales > Pseudomonadaceae > Halopseudomonas > Halopseudomonas xiamenensis. The sequence continues at coordinate 175,893 of NZ_JACLGO010000002.1, read as the reverse complement.
GCACTGGCACGGGGCGAGCTGGTGGCGCTGGAGCTGGACAAGCCGGTGATCGAGCTGGGCGGCATTCATGTGCTCTACCCCCCGGATCGCCGGCCGCCGGCCAAGGTACGGGTGATGATCGATTATCTGGCTGAGGTATTTGCCAGGACGCCACCCTGACCGGGCGACGAGAATGCAGGCGTAGCAGCCGAACACGGACCGGCGGTGCTACACCTCCCAACGGGCTGTCGAGCCCCTGCTCGACGGCAACCGACCAACCGGCTGTCAGCGGTAGGTTGCAGCGGACTCCTGCAACTCGTCCGGCCGGTCGATCACAATGCGTTCACGCAGCCAGCTGGCAAATTCGGTTTCGCTGATGGAGCCTTCGGCCAGGCCGATGTACTGCGGATAGAGTTCAACATCATCAGCCACCAGATGCCCGTCATTGAGCTCAATAAATACCTCGCACATGACAGCGGCAGCACGCTTGTTGCCGTCGACAAACGGGTGATTACGCGCCAGGCCATGGGCCAGACTGGCCGCCAGATCGGCGAGATCCGGTGGTGGCTCGCCGTAAGCGAAGAGTTGCTGCGGTCGGGCCAGCGCCGAGTCGAGCAAACCCTCATCGCGCACGCCGCTGCTACCGCCATGTTCGGCCAACTGCCGGTCGTGAATGGCCAGGGTAAGTATCTTGGTGATCCAGACGACCATGTCTCGGTCCTCACTGCGCCAGTTTGTGCAACAGGTTGCGCCGTTTGCGCATGACCTTGTCAGCCACCGCCATCTGCTCCGCCAGCGTCGGGTCAAAGGTGGTGAGCTTTATGCCATCCGGGGTTTCCAGCACGTAGAGTTCGTCGCCCTTTTCCAACCGCAGGCGGGCGAGGATTTCCTTGGGCAGGATGACGCCGGCGGAATTACCGATACCGGTGATCTTGAGTTTCATAGGAGGTCTCCATGCATGAGTTATAACAAAAGATATAACCATATTGATCAAAATACAAGCAGCCAACCCGATCAGTGCCGCTATGCCTGATCCGGCATAGCCAGTACAATGCGCCGCCCCAGGCAACCTCCTTCATTCACTGCGCAGGGTACCTTCTTGATCTCCACCGCCAACATAACCATGCAGTTCGGCGCCAAGCCGCTGTTCGAAAACGTGTCCGTCAAGTTCGGCAACGGCAACCGCTACGGCCTGATCGGCGCCAATGGTTGCGGCAAGTCGACCTTCATGAAGATTCTCGGTGGCGAGCTGGAGCCCTCCGCCGGACAGGTGATGCTGGAGCCCAACACCCGCCTCGGCAAACTGCGCCAGAACCAGTTCGCCTACGAGGACTTCAGCGTGATCGATACCGTGATCATGGGCCATGAACAGCTGTGGAAGGTCAAGGCCGAGCGTGATCGCATCTATTCACTGGTGGAAATGAGCGAAGAGGACGGCATGGCGGTGGCCGAGCTGGAAACCGAGTTCGCCGAGATGGATGGCTATACCGCCGAGTCCCGTGCCGGCGAACTGCTGCTGGGGCTGGGCATCCCGCTGGAGCAGCACTTCGGCCCGATGAGCGAGGTCGCCCCCGGCTGGAAGCTGCGCGTGCTGCTGGCGCAGGCGCTGTTCTCCGATCCCGAGGTGCTGCTTCTCGATGAGCCGACCAACCACCTGGACATCAATACCATCCGCTGGCTGGAGGACATCCTCAAGACCCGCAGCAGCACCATGATCATCATTTCCCACGATCGCCACTTCCTCAACAGCGTATGCACGCACATGGCGGACCTGGATTACGGCGAACTGCGCCTGTTCCCCGGCAACTATGACGAATACATGACCGCCGCCACCCAGGCCCGCGAGCGCCTGCTGTCGGACAACGCCAAGAAGAAGGCGCAGATCGCCGAACTGCAGCAGTTCGTCAGCCGCTTCTCGGCCAATGCCTCCAAGGCCAAGCAGGCCACCAGCCGTGCGCGGCAGATCGACAAGATCCAGCTGGAGGAGGTCAAGCCGTCCAGCCGGGTCAGCCCCTTCATCCGCTTCGAGCAGCACAAGAAACTGCATCGTCAGGCGGTAACGCTGGACAAGGTGAGCCAGGGTTATGACGGCCAGCCGCTGTTCAAGAACCTGTCACTGCAGATCGAAGCCGGTGAGCGCGTCGCCATCATCGGCCCCAACGGCATCGGCAAGACCACCCTGCTGCGCACCCTGGTCGCGGAGATGCCGCCCATGAGCGGCGAGGTGAAGTGGGCCGAAAGCGCCGATATCGGCTACTTCGCCCAGGATCACGCGGATGATTTCAAATACGACTGCACCCTGTTCGAGTGGATGGCACAGTGGACCCAGGGCGGTGAACAACTGGTGCGTGGCACCCTGGGGCGCATGCTGTTCTCCAACGACGACATTGCCAAGTCGGTGAAGGTGATTTCCGGTGGCGAGCAAGGCCGCATGCTGTTCGGCAAGCTGATCCTCAAGCGCGCCAACGTCATGTTGATGGACGAGCCGACCAACCACCTGGACATGGAGTCCATCGAAGCGCTGAACCTGGCACTGGAAAACTACCCCGGCACACTGATTTTCGTCAGCCACGACCGGGAGTTCGTCAGCTCGCTGGCCACCCGCATCATCGAGCTGTCGGCCGATAGCGTGACCGACTTCAACGGCAGCTATGACGACTATCTGCGCAGCCAGGGTGTGCTGGTCTGAAGCAACCGCTGGCTGCAGATGAGGCCGGTGTCGAGAGGGAACTCGACGCTGGTTACTTCACCAGAGTACGGGTGGTCTGCAGATAGACCTGTCCTTTTTCCTTCACCACCTGCGGCTGGCCGGTCTCCGACGCGACGTGCACTTCTTCCAGCACCTCGGCGACCTCGACCAGATCCGCCTGGATTTTCTCCAGGGCATTCTCCAGGGTGTAGGTCAGCATGTGCACTTCATGCATGTCCATCACCGTCAGCTCATCCTTGACCAACAAGGCTTCCAGCTTGTCGTTGTACTCACTCAGATTGGTGACCGCCTGCTGCAGGGTATCGGCCGGCTCACCCTTGGAGTGGGCGGGACGCTCGCCCTGGGGCTGCGCCCATCCCGCCGCGCTCAGGCTGAGGGCGATGATACCGGCGAACAGGCGAAGTGAAGTCTGCATGCTTGATTCTCCTTGGCAGGGCCCGGGAAGGGCGAAACAGTCCAGACCATACTCTTGGTGATAATGATTCGCAATAATTGCCAGCAGCATGCCCTGTGACAGAGCGCCGCACTGCCCAGCGGGTCTTGACGCAAAAGCGCCGTAATACTGTCATCAGCCGGTCACCTGCAGCGGCGCATGATGGATGTGCCCTATCACGTCCATTGTTTCGGGAGGCTGCAGCATGGCTTTTGATCCAGACTTTGCAGGTGAATCCGCAAAAAGCGTACGCAACGAGCGCCGGCGGCAGGAAGATAAACGACGCATGGCCTACCGCCGGGCGATCGAGGACTACCGCGAGGCCCAGGCACTGAACGCCCAGCTGGGCGACTTCCCGGAACTGCTGGGCCGGCGCGGCGAACTGGCGCGGCCCGCTCTCTGAGTCAAGCTGAACGGATCAGGCCAGCCGCCAACGATTACCTGCGGCGGGCCGCCAGTCGCCATAGCCGGGCGATATCCGCCGCCCGAGATTGCAACTGGACATGGGCATCACGCATGGCCTGCTCCAGCGTGACCGGCCCTGGTGCAAGACTGAAGGCTGCGTCGATGCCGGCCTCGTACAACCGCTGATAGCCCTCGCCCAGGCTGCCGGCCAGGGCGATCACTGGCACGCCGGCAGCCTGGGCGATGCGCGCCACCCCCACCGGCGTCTTGCCGTGCAGGCTCTGGCCGTCCAGGCGCCCTTCACCGGTGATCACCAGGTCGGCCCCCTGGACCGCCTGCGCCAATCCAGACAGTTCCGCCACCAGTTCGATCCCTGGCCGGAAACGCGCACCCAGTACCGCCCTGGCAGCAAAGCCCAGGCCGCCGGCAGCGCCGACACCCGGCACATCGCGCACATCCTCGCCCAGCGCAGCGGCCACGACGTCGGCGTAATGCCCCAGTGCGCGGTCCAGCTGCTCGACCTGCGCGACGCTGGCACCTTTCTGCGGACCGAACACATGGGAGGCACCGCGCGGGCCACACAGTGGGTTATCCACATCCGCAGCCACCAGCACCTCGACCTGCGCCAGGCGCGGGTCCAGGCCATCCAGTTCGATGCGCTGCAGGCTGGCCAGCGCCGCACCACCGGCCGCCAGCGGCTGGCCCTGGCCATCCAGCAGCCGCGCGCCCAGCGCTTCCAGTACCCCGGCACCACCATCGTTGGTGGCACTGCCACCGATACCGAGAATGATGCGCCGGGCGCCCGCATCCAGCGCCGCCAGGATCAGTTCGCCGGTGCCGTAGCTGGTGGTGATGCAGGCATCGCGCTGGGCCGGTTCGACCCAGTGCAGCCCGCTGGCGGCAGCCATCTCGATCACTGCCTGACCATTTTCCAACCAGCCCCAGTGCGCCTGCACAGGTTGGCCCAACGGGCCGCGCACGCTCAGCTCGCGGCGCTCGCCACCGGTAGCGGCCAGCACGGCATCCACTGTGCCCTCACCGCCATCGGCCATCGGGCATAGGTGGATGTCGGCCTGTGGATAGACGCTGCGCCAGCCACCGGCGATGGCGCTGGCCACCTGCTCGGCGCTGAGGCTTTCCTTGAACGAGTCGGGGGCGATAACCAGTTTCATCACAGCAGCACCAGGCTCAGCAGCCACACGGTGATGATGCCGACGATACCCTGGATCAGCGTGGCGACGGTCTGCGCTTGGTAGGCGGTGGCGACCTTCATGCGGCTGAACTGGGTGACGACCCAGAAGAAGCTGTCATTGGCATGCGATACCGTCATGCCGCCGGCACCGATCGCCATCACTGTCAGCACCCGGCCCATTTCGCTGTCCAGACCCAGTTGGCCGAGCAGAGGCGCAACCATCGCCGAGGTGGTAACCAGCGATACCGTGGTCGAGCCCTGCGCGGTCTTCAACGCGGCGGCGACCAGGAACGGCATGAACAGACCGATGCCCAGCGCAGACAGCGTCTCGCCCAGATAGTCGCCCAGCGGGGTCACCGTCAGCACCGCACCAAAGGCGCCACCGGCACCGGTGATCAGCAGGATGGGAGCAGACGCCACTATGCCTTCGGCGACCCGGTCATGGAACTCCTGACGCTTGCCGTTGGAGCTGAGCAGGGTGCAGGCCAGTACCAGACCGACAGCCAGCGCGAACACCGGCTGACCGAAGAACGCAACCAGCGTATACAGCCAGCCTTCCCCCAGCGGGCGGGCTGGCAAGGCGGCAATGGTACCCAGGCAGATCAGCAGGATCGGCACGAAGATAGGCGCAAAGGCCTTGGCCGGACTGGGCAGCTCACCATAGCTGTCGCGTATGGCCTGGTAGCTGTCGCTGTCCATCAGCGGCGCGCCATCATCCTCCAGTTCGATATCCTTGCCGATGAAGCGGTTGGCCCAGAACAGTCCGGCCATGGCGGTGACGAAGGACACCACCAGGCCGACCAGGATCACCAGTCCGAGGCTGGATTCCAGCCCCAGGTTGCCGGCGGCGGCGATCGGCCCGGGGGTCGGCGGCACGAAGGTGTGGGTGGCGTACAGGCCGGTCGCCAGCGCCACGCTCATCGCCACCACCGAGACCTTCATGCGCGCCGCCAGGGCGTTCTTCAGCGAGTTGAGAATCACGTAACCCGAATCACAGAATACCGGGATCGATACCAGATAGCCGATGATCGATACCGTCAGCGTGGGAAAGCGCTCCCCGAGCAGGCGGATCACCGTCTCGGCCATGGTGATGGCCGCGCCGCTGCGCTCCAGGATCACCCCGATGATGGTGCCGAAGGCGATCACTATGCCGATCCCGCCGAGAATGCCGCCAAAGCCCCGGGCAATGTGCCCACCTATTTCCAGTGGCGGCAACTGATAGGCGAAGCCGGCCAGCAGCGCGGCGGCGAGCAGGGCGAGAAACGGGTGCAGCTTGAGCTTGGTGGTCGCCAGCACGATAAAGACAATCAGCGCGACCAGGATCAGGACCAGACTCATTATCGAGTTTCCTATGTCAGAGGGAGGGCGTTGCAGCTAATGGACCATTCAAGCATAGCCGCTTCGAAACTGTTAGGAAGCCTGGTGAATTAGGCAGCCTGGGGACCGGCACCCTTTTTTAAACTCTCTACACCGTTATCCTCAACGAAGGCCGTAATGCTGTTCACTCAAGACTTTGCCACCCGCTAATAGAGTTGAGCTGAAAAAATGCAGCATTGCTCTCTCCCTCGTCATCCTTGCCCCCTACCTCGTCATCCTTCGCGAAGGCGAAGGATGACGAGGGGGAGAAACGAAAGATGACGAGGTGAAGCGAAGGATGACGAGGTAAAGCGCAGGATGACGGAGCCTTGGGACCAATGAAGTAGCTTGCAAATGAACGGGGCAGCCCCTAGCTAAAAGGCTCCGCCAGCTGTTTGATCAACGCCCGCTCCTCACGCAGGAAGCCCAGGAACGCCTCGGCCACCGGGCTCAGCCGCTTGCCCCGGGCATGCACCGCGCACCAGCTGCGAAACAGCGGCAAGTCGGTGAAATCCAGGCGCGCCAGTTGTCCGTTGTGCAGCCAGGCCGAGGCGCTGTGGGCCGAGACCAGGCCGATACCCAGGCCGGCGATCGCCGATTGCACCACGGTCTCGCCCGAACCCATCTGCATCACCTGCTGCAGGTGCACGCGCTTCTGCTGGAAGAACTCGTCGCAGGCCTTGCGCACTCCCGAGCCGACTTCCCGTAACAGCACCATATGTGACTCCAGTTCAGCCAGGCTGAGCTTCTGGCGCCCGACCAGGGGGTGATCCGGCGCTGCCACGGCGATCACCGGATTGTTCAGGAATGGAAAGAAGTCCAGCGCCCGGTCCGCGGGCACCATGCCCATCAGCACCACGTCATCGAGATTGTCGCGCAGCCGGCGGATCACCTCGGAGCGGGTGCTGACCTCCAGCCGGAAGCTGACCTGGGGATAACGCTGGCGAAACGCTGCCAGCAGGTGCGGGGTCAGGTACTGGATGCTGCTGGCCACCGCCAGGCGCAGCTCGCCGTGCAGCGTGCCCTGCAGCGCGGACAGCTGCATGTCGAGGATTTCCAGGCGGTTGAAGATATCGCCGCTGGCTGCCAGCAGGCTGGTGGCGGCATCGGTCAGGTACAGCTTGCGGCCGACGTACTCGAACAGCGGCTGGCCCACCAGCTCTTCCAACTGGCGCATCTGCAGGCTTACCGCTGGCTGGGTCAGGGCCATTTCCTCGGCGGTGCGGCTGTAGGACAGATTGGTGCACAGGCTGCGAAATACCTGCAGCTGACGCAGCGTCATGCGCTGCAATTCCTTACGCATTTTCTTCCACCGCTGATGATGAACTCCTTACATATTAGTTATTCCTTATGGCTAATCCAATAATTATTCATTTTTAATCATTCATGCTGCGGTTGTATGTTTGACTCACCTCCGATCACCCAACAGAGGAAAGGGCTGTGATCAAGAAAATCCTGATTGCCAACCGCGGCGAGATTGCCGTGCGCATTGTCCGCGCCTGCGCGGAAATGGGCATTCGCTCGGTGGCCATCCATTCGGATGCGGACCGTTATGCACTGCACGTCAAACGTGCAGATGAGTCCTACAACGTCGGCAGCGATCCGCTGGCCGGTTACCTGAATGCCCGCCAACTGGTCAACCTGGCGGTGGAAACCGGCTGCGATGCGCTGCACCCCGGCTACGGCTTCCTGTCGGAAAACGCCGAGCTGGCGCGCATCTGCAGCGAACGCGGGATCAAGTTCATCGGCCCTTCCGCCGAGGTGATCGCGCGCATGGGCGACAAGACCGAAGCGCGCCGCAGCATGATCGCCGCCGGGGTACCGGTGACGCCGGGTACCGAGGGCAACCTGGAGAACCTGGAGCAGGCGCTGAGCGAGGCCGAGCGGGTCGGTTATCCGGTCATGCTCAAGGCCACCTCCGGTGGTGGCGGACGTGGTATCCGCCGCTGCAACAACAAGGAAGAGCTGGAACAGGCCTGGCCACGGGTGATTTCCGAGGCGACCAAGGCCTTCGGCAGCGCCGACGTGTTCCTGGAAAAGTGCATCGTCAATCCCAAGCACATCGAAGCGCAGGTCCTGGCCGACAGCTTCGGCAATACCGTGCACCTGTTCGAGCGCGACTGCTCGATCCAGCGGCGTAACCAGAAGCTGATCGAGATCGCCCCCAGCCCGCAGCTGACTCCCGAGCAGCGTGCCTATATCGGTGACCTGGCGGTGCGCGCGGCGCAGGCAGTGGGCTACGAGAACGCCGGCACCGTGGAATTCCTGCTGGCCGACAACGAAGTCTACTTCATGGAGATGAATACCCGGGTGCAGGTGGAACATACCATCACCGAGCAGATCACCGGGATCGACATCGTCCGCGAGCAGATCCGCATCGCCTCCGGCCTGCCGCTGTCGATGAAGCAGGAGGATATCGAGCACCGCGGCTACGCCATCCAGTTCCGCATCAACGCCGAGGACCCGAAGAACGACTTCCTGCCGTCGTTCGGCAAGATCACCCGCTATTACGCACCGGGCGGTCCGGGGGTACGGGTGGATACGGCGATCTATACCGGTTACACCATTCCGCCCTACTACGATTCCATGTGCCTGAAGCTGATCGTCTGGGCCAACAACTGGGAAGACGCCATGGACCGTGGCTACCGGGCGCTGGACGACATGCACCTGCACGGGGTGAAGACCACCGAACTGTACTACCAGGAGATCCTGAAGAACCCGGATTTCCGCAGTGGCGTGTTCGACACCAGCTTCGTCGATACCCACCCCGAGCTGACCGATTATTCGACCAAGAACAAGCCCGAGGCCCTGGCCCTGGCGATCGCGGGCGCCATCGCCGCCTACGCCGGACTTTGATTTGAGCCGCAGGCCAGACGCCTGCCGCTGATGAGGAATGCACCATGAGCAAGAAAATCAACGTAACCGATACCATCCTGCGCGATGCCCACCAGTCACTGCTGGCCACCCGCATGCGTACCGAAGACATGCTGCCGATCTGCCCGAAGCTGGACCAGGTTGGCTACTGGTCACTGGAAGTCTGGGGCGGCGCCACCTTCGACAGCTGCGTGCGCTTTCTCAAGGAAGATCCCTGGGAGCGCCTGCGCAAGCTGCGCGCCGCGCTGCCCAACACCCGCCTGCAGATGCTGCTGCGCGGCCAGAACCTGCTCGGCTACCGTCACTACAGCGATGACGTGGTCCGCGCCTTCGTCGCCAAGGCCGCGGTCAACGGCATCGACGTGTTCCGCATCTTCGATGCGATGAACGACGTGCGCAACCTGCGCACCGCGATCTCCGCGGTCAAGGCCGCCGGCAAGCATGCCCAGGGCACCATCTGCTATACCACCAGCCCGGTGCATACCGTCGAGCTGTTCGTCGAGCAGGCCAAGACCCTGGAAGCCATGGGAGTGGACTCGCTGGCGATCAAGGACATGGCCGGCCTGCTGACCCCGTTCGCCACCGGTGAACTGGTCCAGGCGCTGAAGGCCGCCACCAGCCTGCCGGTGTTCATCCACTCGCACGACACCGCCGGCCTGGCCGCCATGTGCCAGCTCAAGGCCATCGAGTGCGGCGCCGACAACATCGACACCGCCATCGGCTCCATGGCCTGGGGTACCAGCCACCCGGGCACCGAGTCCATGGTCGCCGCGCTCAAGGGCACGCCCTACGACACCGGCCTGGACCTGGAACTGATCCAGGACATCAGCATGTACTTCCATGAAGTACGCAAGAAGTACCATCAGTTCGAAAGCCCGTTCACCGGCGTGGACACCCGGGTACAGGTCAACCAGGTACCGGGCGGCATGATGTCCAACCTGGCCAACCAGTTGAAGGAGCAGGGCGCGCTGAACCGCATCCAGGATGTGTTCGACGAGATCCCGCGGGTGCGCGAGGACCTCGGCTACCCGCCGCTGGTCACCCCGACCTCGCAGATCGTCGGCACCCAGGCGGTGTTCAACGTGCTGGCCGGCGAGCGCTACAAGACCATCACCAACGAGGTAAAGCTGTACCTGCAGGGTCGCTACGGCCAGGCGCCGGGCACCATCAACCCGGAACTGCAGGTGCGCGGCATCGGTGACGAGGATGTCATCGACGTACGTCCAGCGGATCTGCTCAAGCCGGAGATGGATCGCCTGCGCAACGAAATCGGCAACCTGGCCAAGAGCGAAGAGGATGTACTGACCTTCGCCATGTTCCCGGATATCGGCCGCAAGTTCCTCGAGGAACGCGCCGCCGGCACCCTGGAGCCGGAAGTGTTGCTGCCGATCCCCGATGGCGACAATCGTCCCGCCGCTGCCGAGGGTGTGGCCACCGAGTTCATGATCGACGTACATGGCGAAAGTTACCGTATCGATATCACCGGTGTGGGCGTCAAAGGTGACGGTACCCGCCACTTCTACCTGAGTGTGGATGGCATGCCGGAAGAAGTCGTTCTCGAGGAGCTCAATCAATTCGTCGGCGGCGCGGGCGGCAAGGCGCGGCAGCGCGCTACCCAGCCGGGCCACGTCACCACCAGCATGCCGGGCAACGTGGTCGATGTGCTGGTGGCCGAAGGCGATCAGGTCAAGGCCGGCCAGGCGGTACTGGTCAGCGAAGCGATGAAGATGGAAAGCGAGATCCAGGCTGGCATCGACGGCACCGTCAAGGCCGTACATGTGGCCAAGGGTGATCGCGTCAATCCAGGGGAGATTCTGATCGAGATCGAAGCCTGAACAAAGTGGGGAGCCGGGCGGCTCCCCCGATAACCCGAACCAGCGAGCGTATATCCCATGCCCTACAAGAAGCTGAAAAGTACCGATGATGCCATCATGCAGATCGTGGATGGCTACCGGCACTTTCATGAGGAGGTTTATCCCCAGCAGGAAGAGCTGTTCAAGAAACTGGCCTTCGAACAGACCCCCAAGGCGATGTTCATCACCTGTGCGGATTCGCGCGTGGTGCCGGAACTGATCACCCAGAGTTCCCCCGGCGACCTGTTCGTCACCCGCAACGTCGGTAACGTGGTGCCGCCCTACGGCCAGATGCTCGGCGGCGTATCCACCGCCATCGAATATGCGGTAGTCGCCCTCGGCGTCAAGCACATCATCATCTGCGGACACTCGGACTGCGGCGCCATGAAGGCAGTACTCAACCCTGAACAGCTGCGCAACATGCCCACCGTCCGCTCCTGGTTGCAGCACTCAGAAGTGGCCAAGATCGTGGTCGAGGAAAACTGCAAGTGCGATGGGCACCGGGACACCCTCGGCGTACTCACCGAGGAGAACGTGGTAGCCCAGCTCGGTCACCTGGCGACCCACCCATCGGTGGCATCACGGCTGGCACGCGGTGACCTGTTCATCCATGGCTGGGTATACGATATCGAAACCAGCCAGATCCGCGCCTACGACACCGAGAAGGGCGAGTTCCGCCGCATCGGCGACGGCCCACTGCCGATGGCCACGCCCAAGCCGCGTTACTGACGGTCTGTCGGTGCCGGGATGGCCCCGCGGGCACTTTAGGTTATAATCGCGCGTTTCCGGCCACTGGCCTGCAGTACATCTTGAGCCACGCCATGCCGCGTGGCTCTTTACTTTCAGTCATCAAGAGGCACGAAAATGACCGCACTGGTTGGCGTGATCATGGGCTCCAAGTCCGACTGGTCGACCCTGAGCCATACGGCCGACATGCTGGAGCAGCTGGGCATTCCCCATGAAGTCAAGGTGGTCTCCGCCCACCGCACGCCGGATCTGCTGTTCGACTACGCAGCCCAGGCCGAGCAGCGTGGCATCGAGGTGATCATCGCCGGTGCCGGTGGCGCGGCGCATCTGCCAGGCATGTGCGCGGCCAAGACCCACCTGCCGGTGCTCGGCGTGCCGGTGCAGTCATCCATGCTGTCGGGCGTCGATTCGCTGCTGTCGATCGTGCAGATGCCAGCCGGCGTACCGGTCGCCACCCTGGCCATCGGCAAGGCCGGCGCGGTGAATGCCGCGCTGCTGGCCGCCAGCATCCTCGGCGCCAAGCATCCGCAGTATCATCAGGCGCTGAAAGACTTCCGCACGCAGCAGACCGACACCGTGCTGGATAACCCGGACCCACGTCAGGCTTGAGGGAGCGATCATGAAAATCGGCATCATCGGCGCTGGACAACTCGGACGCATGCTGGCCCTGGCCGGCACCCCGCTGGGACAGCGCTTCGCCTTTCTCGACCCGGCCACCGACGCCTGCGCCGCCGCCTTGGGCGAGCATCTGTGCGCCGACTACGACGACCGCGAGCAGCTGCGGCGCCTGGCCGAGGATGCCGACGTGGTGACCTTCGAGTTCGAGAGCGTGCCGGCAGAAACCGTGGCCTTCCTGGAGCAGTACGTACCGGTATTTCCCAATGCCGAATCGCTGCGTATCGCCCGCGACCGCTGGTTCGAGAAGTCCATGTTCCAGGAGCTGGGCATTCCCACTCCGGCGTTCGCCGATATCCAGTCCCAGGCCGACCTGGAGGCTGCCGTGCAAGCCATCGGCCTGCCAGCGGTGATGAAAACCCGCACCCTCGGCTACGACGGCAAGGGCCAGAAAGTGCTGCGCCAGGCCGAGGATGTGACCGGCGCCTTTGCCGAGCTGGGCAGCGTACCGTGCATCCTCGAAGGCTTTGTGCCCTTCACCGGCGAAGTCTCGCTGATCGCCGTGCGCGGCCGCGATGGCGATACCCGCTTCTACCCGCTGGTCCACAACACCCACGAGCAGGGCATCCTGCGCCTGTCGGTGGCCAGCAGCGGCCATGCACTGCAGGCCCAGGCGGAAAACTACGCCGGACGGGTGCTGGACCGACTCAATTATGTCGGCGTGCTGGCCTTCGAGTTCTTCGAGGTCGATGGCGGTCTGAAGGCCAACGAGATCGCCCCGCGGGTGCACAACTCCGGGCACTGGACCATCGAAGGTGCCGAGTGCAGCCAGTTCGAGAACCATCTGCGCGCCATCGTCGGACTGCCGCTGGGTTCCACTGCCAAGGTCGGCGAGAGCGCCATGCTCAACTTCATCGGCGAGATTCCCCCGGTAGCCAGGGTCACGGCGATTGCCGAATGCCACCTGCATCACTACGGCAAGGCCTTCAAGCCCGGGCGCAAGGTCGGCCACGCCACCCTGCGCTGTGCCGATGCGGCGGTGCTGCAGTCACGTATCGCCGAAGTTCAGGCGCTGATCGACTGATGCTGCGCCTGCTGCTGGCCGCCACGCTGCTCTGCCCCCTGCTGCTGCAGGCCGCGCCCCAGGTGGTGGACTGGCTGGACCTGCTGCCCGAGGAGGATTACCAGGCCATGCTCGACATGCCGGAAATCAGCCATGACTGGGGCGAAGAGCTACCGGGCGACTTCACCAGCAGCCTGCGTGCCGAGGACCGTGACCTGCCCGAGGTGATGTACTCGACCCGCGTGGTCGAGGCCATGCACAACAAGCAGGTGCAGCTGGGCGGCTATCCGGTGCCGCTGGAAACCGATGAACGCGGCCGCTATATCAGCTTCTTCCTGGTGCCCTACGCCGGTGCCTGTATCCATGTGCCGCCACCGCCACCGAACCAGATAGTGCTGGTCGATTATCCCGCCGGCTTCGCCATCAAGGACATCTATCAGCCGCTGTGGCTGACCGGCCTGCTGCAGGTCGACCAGACCAGCAACGCGCTGGCCGATGCCAGCTATCGGATGCAGGCCGAGCAGGTACAGTTGTATCAGGGCGAATAGCCGGTCCACCTATCGCCCACACGGGTGAGCGCTCTGCGACGGGCGTTGGGCTAAGCTCGGCGCCCTGACGACATGCAACGGAGGGCGTGATGGGAGAATTGATTGGCGCACTGGGGATAACTCTGCTGGGGGCGTGGTATGTCCTGCGCTGGCTGCAGGTACGCAAGGTACCTGCCCGGCAGCAGATAGACATGGCGGCCGAGGTGTATCGAACCGGCGATGCCTGGATCATCCGCCGCCGGGTGCAGAATCCGGACTGCAGTGTGGTGGTCATGCACGGCTTCCTGGAAAACCCGCTGTATTTCACCCGCCATTACCAGGACCCGGGCATCGAGCTGATCATGATCGGCAGCGCCGGCTATCACCTGCCGCTGTGTTCGCCCCAATACCGCTCCGCGCCCTGGCCCGACGGCCCGAGCGGAGCTGCCGGTACCATCGCCGGCGATGCACAGGTGCTGAACCTGGCCATGGAGCATCTGGTCAGCAGCGATAATATCCGCGTGCATGGCCACTCCCGCGGTGCGGCGGTCGCCCTGGAGGCGGCACGCCAGCGACCGGAGCTGTTCATCCCGGTGGAAGTGATACTGGAAGCACCGGTACTGCCGCAGGGCCGTCTGTATCGGCCCCCCGCGCGGATTGCCCATTGGCTGCTGCCGCTGGTTCATCTACTATGGCAGCGCAAGCCGGGCCTGCTGCTGGCCAATCCGGTCTGGGGTCCACTGCATGATCCGTATAAGCGCGAGCTGCTCATGGCCCTGCCATTCAATGCACAGTCCAGTGAGGTGCTGATGACCAACCTCGACGACCTGTCCGCGTGGATGCGCAGCACTGGTGCGGATATCTACCGCCACGTGCGCCGTGGGGCGGTGCTGGTGCCGGGCGGGGATCGTGTGCTGGACAGCGAGGCCATGCTCGACAGCGCCCGGCAGGCGGAGAACCTGCAGATCATCGAAGTGCCTGACGGCAGCCACTTCGTATTGCTGGATAACCCTGAGTCGATACCGCCGTTGATCCGGAACCGTTAGCACGCCACCTACGGTGCTCCGCAGCAACGCGGCTGATGCTGAAACGGAAGCCAACCCTGATGTCCTATAGCTTCGAGCCGATTGGCGTGGTGCATTCCTGTTTTGCCGAGAAGTTCGCCATACCCCGTCAACCGCGGCTGGCACCGGCGGCCAGCGGTGTACTGGAGCTGTTCCCCCCCTATGACAAAGCCGAGGCCGTGGCAGGCCTGGAAGGTGTCAGCCACCTGTGGCTGCTGTTCGTGTTTCATGCTGCCGGCCATGGCCAGCAGCACCTGCGGGTACGTCCGCCACGGCTGGGGGGCAACCGGCGTATCGGCGTGTTCGCCAGCCGCGCCACGCACCGTCCCAACCCCATCGGCCAGTCGGTGGTCAGGCTCGATGCGATGGAGGCCGGACGGCTGTACATCTCCGGTATCGACCTGCTGGATGGCACACCGGTGCTGGATATCAAACCCTACGTGCCCTATGCCGATGCGCTGGATGATGCGCACAACAGCCTGGCCGATGCCGCGCCGCCACAACTACCGGTGAGCTGGACCCCGGCGGCACTGCAGCAGGCCCAGCAGCAGGCCCAGCGCCTGCAGCAACCGGTAGTCGCGCTGGTCGAACAGTGCCTGGCGCAGGACCCCAAGCCGGCCTATCAGCAACCGGATGCGGCACGCCAGTATGGTGTGCAGTTCTGGGATATCGATGTGCACTGGCGTTACCCCGAGCCCGAGCGTATCGAGGTGGTAGCCGTGGAGCAGCGCCATGCTTGACCTGGGCCATGTTGCGCTGATGCTGGTCGCCGCCGGTATCGGTGCCTGGATCTGGCGCGGACTCGGTCTGCGCGACCGCGCCCTGCGCATCGCCCGGCAGCATTGCCGGCAAGCCGGGGTGCAGTTGCTGGATGAGAGCGTCGCCCTGACCCGCCTGCGCCTGGGTCGTGGCCGGCATGGCCGACCCGGAATCAAGCGCCGCTACAGCTTCGAATTCAGCGTGACCGGTGAGCGGCGCTATACCGGCTTCGTCGAGCTGCATGGCGATACGCTGTTGAAGATCGAACTGGCTCCGCATCCGTTTCCCGGCGAGCCGCCGCAGGACAACGTGCATTATCTTCAATAGCCAGTCAGTTATTAAACCCTGATACTCATATTACTTTTCGTTCCACGTGGAACAACCATGCCCATGCTGCAACAGATTCCCACCCATTTGCTTGCCGGCTCGCTGGGCGCGGGCAAAACCAGTCTGCTGCGTCAGCTGCTGGCGCAGCGGCCCCAGCAGGAACGCTGGGCGCTGCTGATCAATGAGTTCGGCCAGATCGGCATCGACGCGGCACTGCTGGATACTGGCAGCGGAACCGGTGTGCAACTGGCGGAAGTCGCCGGTGGCTGCCTGTGCTGCGTCAATGGGCTACCATTCCAGGTAGGCCTCGGCCGGCTGTTACGTGCGGCCCGACCGCAGCGGATATTTATCGAAGCCTCGGGCCTGGGCCATCCTGCCGCGCTGTTGCAGCAATTGGCGGCGCCACCCTGGCAGGGCGTGCTGGCCCTGCAGCCGCTGGTCATGGTGCTGGATGCCGCGGCCATGGCCGCCGGCGCAGAACTGCCAGCAGCACAGCAAGAGGCCCTGCCCCAGGCCGGCCTGCTGCTGATGAACAAGTCCGCCGGGCTCGATAGCCGGCAACGCCAGCAGCTGGCCGACAAGCTGCCCGGGATACCACTGCATTGGAGCGAGCATGGCGCGCTGCCACTGGCGGCGCTGCCCGGTCACCCCGTATCCACCGCCGGCGCCACCCTGCCGCCGTCAGCTCCATCGCTCTCCATGCCGACGCTCTGGCGTTCGCAGGACCATTGGCTGCGCCAGGCAGGGCAACAGGACGACGCCTACAGTCTCGGCTGGCGGATGCACCCGGCCCAGCGTTTCTCGCGGGCACGACTGGAACACTGGCTGGGCCGCTTTGCCTGGCAGCGGGCCAAGGGCATAGTGCATACCGATGCCGGCTGGCTTAGCTTCAATGCCCTGCCCGGCGCGGCCATGGACTGGCGACCGAGCCCCTGGCGCCGGGACAGCCGCATCGAGTTGATCTGCACCAACCGGCCCGATGCCGCACAGCTGGAGCACGACTTGCGGGCCGCGCTGCAGAACGATTAAGGTGATGGCCTTTTACAGGGATTGTCTTCATGAAGCATCCAAAACACCTGGTGCCAGCGCTGATCCTGCTGGGAATCAGCACCGCGGCGCTACCGGCGGCCTGCCTGATCGAGTCCAATGACGACCAGTTGCCAATTCGCCTGTGCCAGCAGAACATCAACATTCCACCCCAGCTGTTCGCGGACAGTTTCTGCCAGCCGCAGATTGCCGAACGCAGCTTCGATGTCAGTTTCATGGAGCAATGCCCGGCGGGCGCCTACGGCATTTGCGACAATGCCCAGAGTGAAGGGGTCGGCTACCGCCAGGCGATCCACTACTACAGCGATCCCGGCGACCAGCCGGTGCTGCAGGCCTATTGCGAGCAGTTCAGCCAGGGCCAGTGGCGCACGCCCTGAGCACGCCGTTCAGTAGCGCGGGGGCGGTAGGGATGGCCGGTCGGCCAGATCGAGCTGGTCGCCGGTCTGCAGGCCGAGTTGCGCGGCGGTACCCGGTGGCACTTCGATGACGAAACGCAGCGCCCGTTCGGCCTCATAGATGACGCACGGCGGTGCATCGCAGGGCGGTACCTCGGCAAATATCTGAACCAGCCGGGCATTCTCGTCGACAAACAGCAGATCCAGCGAAATCCGCATGTTGCGCATCCAGATCGCCGGCCGGGTACCCTCGGGAAAATCGAACAGCATGCCCGTGCCGGGTGCCAGTTCACTGCGCCCCATCAGACCCTGCCGGCGACTATCCGGGTCGGCCACCAGCTCCAGCTGATAGGACTGGCCGGCCAGCCTGGCCTGCACCAGCGTCTGTGCCTGCAAGGGCAGCACCATCCCCAGGCACAACACCATGATCCAGCGTGCCAGCATCAAAGTTTTTCCTTGAGTAGATTCTGATAGACCATGTTGCTCAGGTACAACCTGTCCCCTTCCCCGAGATTGACGAATTCGACCCCGGTGGTGACCTGATCGGCATCCTGGACGATGGTACGCACCAGGCCTTGCAGGTTGAGATAGATCTCGGCACCGCCGGGATTGATGCGAAACGCCAGCCTGATCTCCTCGCCGGAGGCGGCAATCGGTTGCACCGAGACCATACGTGCGCCACCGGGGCTCAGGTCGACTATCCGCGCCGCGCTCTGCCAATTGTCATGGGTCACCGCACAGACCAGATCCACCGGCACCCGCGCGGAACTGCGAATACGCATGGTCTGGACCTCTTCCGGCCAGGCCAGGTGCAGATAGGCGAACGGCGCCAGATTGGATTTCAGCACCCGGGTACTGTAGCCCACCGCGTCCTTGCCGACAAAACCGCGTACCAGAAAGCGCTGGCCCTCCTTGATGAACACCAGCCGCCCATTGACCTTGGGTGCGGTAACCAGCAGGCTGATCGGCGCATGATAACCGATCATGCGCACCTGGTAGCGCTCGCCCTGGCCGGCACCGGGCAACTGCAATTGCAGCATGTCGCCAGGCGACAGCAGCATCTGCGACAGGCTGACCGGCGGCGGGGCCTCAGCCGGGGCCTCGCTGCGCCGATACAGCCCCTGCTCGAACAGCCTGGCCAATGCCGGACCCTGCTCGATACGCTGGCCCTGGCGCAACAGCAACTTGCCGCTGGCATCGAGCAGATCCCAGGGCAGGGGTTCATCGAACGCCAGATCTTTGGGGTTGAGCCGTTTCAGGGACACGCCAGGTATTCTCCGCAGGGCCTGTGGTGCAGGCAATGTAGCAGACACGATATCACCATGCCATTACACAGAGCACTCTGTGGATCATTCACTGTCGATAGATATCCTCGCGGGTCCAGGGCACGTGATGGCTGCCATCGGCAAAGGGTTTGACCGCCAGGATCTGGTGAATGTTCATCCAATTACGGCGGAAGCCGTAGGCGCAGCCGGCTAGATAGATACGCCAGATACGCAGCGCCTTGTCCGAGACATACTGCCGTGCCTGTTCCAGGTGCTGCTCCAGGTTGCTGCTCCAGTGTTCCAGGGTGCGCGCGTAGTGCACCCGCAGCCCTTCGACGTCGAGGACCTCGAAGCCCTGGTTGCTCATGCTGGCAATCGCCATCGACAGATGCGGCAGCTCGCCATGCGGGAACACATAGCGGCCGATGAACTTGCCCGCGCCTTGGCCAACTTGGCGGCCATCCACATACTTGGCGGTGATACCGTGGTTCATCACCAGCCCGCCCGGTTTTACCTGCTGATAGAGAATGCGGAAGTAGTCATCCAGATTGGCATGCCCGACATGTTCGAACATGCCGACACTGACCACCTTGTCGAAATCCTCCCGACCGGGCAGGTCGCGATAATCGAGCAGCTCCAGGGTCACCCGCTGGCCCAGGCCAGCTGCTTCGCTACGCGCCTGGGCCAGTTCCAGCTGCGCCTTGCTCAGGGTGATGCCATGCACCTGAACATCGTAGAAGCGCGCCGCATGACGGGCCAGGCCGCCCCAGCCGCAACCAACGTCCAGCAAACGTTCACCGGGTTTGAGCCGCAGCTTGCGGCACAGATGATCGAGTTTCTGGATCTGCGCGGTGGCCAGGCTGTCCTCGGGGTTGCGGAAGTAGCCACAGGAGTAGACCATCTGCGGGTCCAGCCACAGGGCATAGAAGTCATTGGACAGGTCGTAGTGGTAGGAAATCGCCTCGGCATCCATCTGCTTGTCGTGCTCGGTGCGCTCGACCGGTGGCGCAGGCGTCTCGCCGATCAGGCCCTTGCTCAGGCGATCGGCGACCTCGATGACATCCATGATATTGCCCTGAATATCCAGCCGCTGATCGATATAGGCCTCGCCGAGCTTGTCCAGCGTCGGCTGCTGCATTTCCTGCAACAGCCCCAGATCATTTATCTGCAGGGTGACGCGTGGATCGGGGGCCAGGTCGAGCGTGGGGCCACCCTTGACGACCACTCGCAAGGGCAGTTGCAGTGTGCCCAATGTTTCTGAAAATTGCGCAAACATCCGTCCTCTCCTGTGTCCAGCGGTCAAGACTCAAACCACTATAGGACACGGCAGAGGAGTTTGCCTGTTACTCCGGCCTGGCTTGCCGGGTCGGCCGCTTCCAACCTTCGACATTACGCTGGCGGGCACGGGCCACGCCGAGGGTGGCATCGGGGATATCCTGGGTGATGGTCGAGCCGGCCGCCGTGGTAGCCTGGTTGCCGACCGCTACCGGCGCCACCAGCGCGGTGTTGGAGCCGATGAAGGCACCGTCGCCGATACGGGTGACGAACTTGTTCACACCATCATAGTTGCAGGTGATGGTGCCGGCGCCGATATTCGCGCCCTTGCCCACCTCGGCATCGCCGACATAGGACAGGTGATTGATCTTCGAGCCGGCGCCGAGCACGGTCTTCTTGGTCTCGACGAAGTTGCCGACCTTGGCTCCGGTGTGCAGCACGGTACCCGGCCGCAGGCGCGCATAGGGGCCGACGTCGCAATCGGCACCCACCTCGGCACCGTCCAGGTGGCTGAACGCCTTGATCACGCTGCCGGCCTTGATCACCGAGTCGCGGATCACGCAGTTGGATTCGATGACCACGTCGTCCTCGATCACCACCCGACCTTCCAGTACCACGTTGACATCGATGCTGATATCCCGGCCGATGGTCACCTCGCCACGCACATCCAGCCGTGCCGGATCGGCCAGCGAGGCGCCCTGGATCATCAGCCGCTCGGCCTCGCGCCGCTGCCAGCCACGCTCGAGCACCGACAGCTGCTGGCGATTGTTGGCCCCCATCACCTCCAGCTCGTCACCCGCCTGGGCCACCTGCACCGGCACCGCCTGGCTGACCGCCAGGGCCACCACGTCGGTCAGGTAGTACTCGCCCTGGGCATTGTTGTTGGACAGGCTCGACAGCCAGCCGGCCGCCTGGCTGCCCGGCAGCACCATGATGCCGGTATTGCCCTCGTTGATCAGCAACTGCTCAGCGCTGGCATCCTTCTGCTCGACGATCGCCTGCACCTGGCCGGCCTGGTCGCGGATGATGCGGCCGTAGCCGGTGGGATCCTGCATCACCACCGTGAGCATGCCCAATGCCTGGTTGCCCGCCTGTTGCACCAGCCCCTTCAGTGTCTCCACCTGCAGCAGCGGCACATCACCGTAGAGCACCAGCACCTGATCGGCACCACTGATATGCGGCAGCGCCTGGGCCACCGCATGTCCGGTACCCAGCTGCTCGCTCTGCAGTACCCAGTTCAGGTCGGCTGCATTCAGTGTCTGGCGTACCCGTTCGGCGCCATGGCCGATGACCACATGAATCCCCTGCGGCAACAGCGCGCGAGCGCTGTCGATCACATGTTCCAGCATCGGCTTGCCCGCGACCGGGTGCAGTACCTTGGGAAGTGCAGAACGCATGCGGGTGCCCTGTCCGGCGGCGAGGATGACGACGTGGAGATTCATGAAAAATAGTCCTGGAAATTGCTTGGGGCTTGGATGATAGAAGCAGACAACTGCGACCTGCAACTAGACAAAGGGGATGGCAAGTCGTTCCAGACGGATACAAGGTATCTGAACATGCTAACCACGATAATGAACAGCGGCGAGCAGGTATGCCCTGTGCTGACCGTTTGATGGCAGGGATGCCATCAACGAGCCTACATGGACGTATTCACGGCGTGTCAGCACAGGGCATACCTGCTCAGAGCGTCCACACCACTATCTGACAAAAAAGACACAAAAAAGGCAGCCTAAGCTGCCTTTTTCATTACCGGTTGTTCAGCGCCGGTCCGCCGTACTTCTTGCGCAGTTCCTGCACGGTGCGCAATTGGGCTGCGGCTTCGGCGAGACGGGCGGAGGCCGAACCGTAGTCGAACTCGGCGCCTTTCTCGTTGAGAGCCTTTTCCGCGGCCTGCTTCGCTTCTTCCGCAGCTGCCTGGTCGATGTCGCCGGCGCGGATGGCCGTGTCGGCGAGCACCTTGACCATGCTCGGCTGAACCTCCAGGAAGCCACCGGAGATGTAGAACACCTCTTCGGACTTGTCCTGCTTGATCACCCGAACCGGGCCCGGCTTGAGATCGGTCAGCAGCGGCGTGTGACCGGGCAGAACGCCGATGTCACCCATGTTGCCGTGTGCCACGACCATCTCGACCAGGCCGGAAAACAGCTCTTCTTCCGCGCTTACGATATCGCAGTGCACTGTCATAGCCATTCAAGTTGCCTCGGTTCTGCGCCCGCTTGCGCGGGCGCGGCCCATTACATGTTCTTCGCTTTCTCTACCGCTTCGTCGATGGTGCCGACCATGTAGAAAGCCTGCTCCGGCAGGTGATCGTAATCACCGTTCAGGATGCCCTGGAAGCCACGGATGGTTTCCTTCAGGGACACGTACTTGCCAGGCGCGCCGGTGAAGACCTCGGCCACGTGGAAGGGCTGCGACAGGAAGCGCTGGATCTTACGAGCGCGGGCTACCAGTTGCTTGTCTTCCTCGGACAGCTCGTCCATACCCAGGATGGCGATGATGTCCTTCAGCTCCTTGTAGCGCTGCAGAACATACTGTACACCGCGGGTCACGTCATAGTGCTCCTGACCGATGACCAGTGGGTCCAGCGAACGGCTGGTGGAGTCCAGCGGATCAACCGCAGGGTAGATACCCAGGGAGGCGATGTCACGGCTCAGTACCACGGTCGCGTCAAGGTGAGCGAAGGTGGTGGCCGGCGACGGGTCGGTCAGGTCATCGGCTGGTACGTATACCGCCTGGATCGAGGTGATCGAGCCAGTCTTGGTGGAGGTGATGCGCTCCTGCAGAACACCCATCTCCTCGGCCAGGGTCGGCTGATAGCCTACCGCGGACGGCATACGACCCAGCAGGGCGGATACTTCGGTACCGGCCAGGGTATAGCGGTAGATGTTGTCGATGAACAGCAGTACGTCCTTGCCTTCCTCACGGAACTTCTCGGCCATGGTCAGGCCGGTCAGGGCAACGCGCAGACGGTTACCCGGCGGCTCGTTCATCTGGCCATAGACCATCGCAACCTTGTCCAGAACGTTGGAGTCCTTCATCTCGTGGTAGAAGTCGTTACCTTCACGAGTACGTTCACCAACACCAGCGAACACGGACAGACCGCTGTGCGCCTTGGCGATGTTGTTGATCAGCTCCATCATGTTCACTGTCTTGCCCACGCCGGCGCCGCCGAACAGGCCTACCTTGCCGCCTTTGGCGAAGGGGCAGACCAGGTCGATGACCTTGATGCCGGTTTCCAGCAGGTCGGTGCCGCCAGCCTGTTCGGCATAGCTCGGCGCCGCGCGGTGGATGCCCCACTGCTCGTCACAGGCTACCGGACCGGCTTCGTCGATCGGCTCGCCCAGTACGTTCATGATGCGGCCCAGGGTGCCCGCACCTACCGGTACGGCGATGGCGCTGCCGGTGTTGTTCACATCCAGGCCACGCTTGAGGCCTTCGGTGCTACCCATGGCGATGGAACGGACGATGCCGTCACCCAGCTGCTGCTGGACTTCCAGGGTGGTTTCCGCGCCGACGACTTTCAGCGCGTCATAGACGTTCGGCACCTGATCGCGCGGAAATTCCACGTCGATGACGGCACCGATGATTTGAACGATACGTCCGCTACTCATTGTTGGTTCCTCTAAGTGGTATGAAACCGTTTCGTCTTGCCGACCGCATTAAACCGCGGCGGCGCCGCCGACGATTTCCGAAATTTCCTGGGTGATCGCAGCCTGACGTGCCTTGTTGTAGATCAGCTGCAGGCTGTCGATGATATCGCCCGCATTGTCAGTCGCATTCTTCATCGCGATCATCCGTGCCGCCTGTTCGCTGGCACTGTTCTCGACGACTGCCTGGTACACCTGGGATTCGATGTAACGTTTCAGCAGACCATCCAGCAGCCCCTGGGCATCCGGCTCGTACACGTAGTCCCAACGCTCCTGCAACTGCTCGGTGTCCGAAGGCACCAGGGGAATCAGTTGCTCCACCTTGGGCTTCTGCACCATGGTGTTGACGAACTCGTTGGAGACCAGGTACAGGCGATCGATACGCCCCTCGTGGTAGCCGTCAAGCATGACCTTGACGCTGCCGATGAGGTCGCTCAACGCCGGCTTCTCGCCCAGGTTGCTGATTGCCGCGACAACATTGCCACCGTAGCTGCGGAAGAACGCAGCACCCTTGCTGCCGATCACGCACAGCTCGGTTTCGACGTTACGGTCACGCCACTCTTTCATGTTTGTTACCAGTGCCTTGAACAGGTTGGTGTTCAAGCCACCGCAAAGACCACGATCCGTGCTGACCACGATATAACCAACCCGTTTGACTTCACGCTCCTGCATGAAGGGGTGGCGATATTCGGGGTTGGCATTGGCCAGATGGCCAATCACCTGACGAATCCGCTCAGCGTAGGGACGGCTGGTCGCCATGCGCTGCTGTGCCTTGCGCATCTTGCTGACCGCCACCTTTTCCATGGCGCTGGTGATCTTCTGAGTACTCTTGATACTCGAAATTTTACCGCGAATCTCTTTTGCGCCTGCCATGTCACACCTTTCAGGTTAGCCCGTGGCCGTATCGCACGAAGCGGGACACGGCCATGCCGTATCCCGCCCTCGGCTTACCAGCTTTGGGTCGCCTTGAAGTTCTCGATGCCAGACTTGATACCGGCTTCGATCTCGTCGTTGTAGTCGCCCTTCTCGTTGATCTTGGCGAGCAGGTCGGCCTTCTCACGCTTGAACCAGGCCAGCAGGGCAGTCTCGAACGCGCCGACCTTATTGATCTCGACGTCGGTCAGGAAGCCCTTCTCGGCAGCGTACAGGCTGATGGCCATTTCGCCGACCGACATCGGAGCATACTGCTTCTGCTTCATCAGCTCGGTAACGCGCTGACCATGCTCCAGCTGCTTGCGGGTCGCTTCGTCCAGGTCCGAGGCGAACTGGGCGAATGCCGCCAGTTCACGGTACTGGGCCAGCGCGGTACGGATACCACCGGACAGCTTCTTGATGATCTTGGTCTGTGCCGAGCCACCAACCCGCGATACCGACACACCGGCGTTGACCGCAGGGCGGATACCGGAGTTGAACAGGTCGGACTCCAGGAAGATCTGGCCGTCGGTGATCGAGATCACGTTGGTCGGAACGAAGGCGGATACGTCACCGGCCTGGGTTTCGATGATCGGCAGGGCGGTCAGGGAACCGGTCTTGCCTTTCACTTCGCCGTTGGTGAACTTCTCGACGTACTCTTCGGACACGCGCGATGCGCGCTCCAGCAGACGGCTGTGCAGATAGAAGACGTCACCGGGGTAGGCTTCACGGCCCGGCGGACGACGCAGCAGCAGGGAGATCTGACGGTAGGCAACGGCCTGCTTGGACAGGTCGTCGAACACGATCAGCGCATCTTCACCGCGGTCGCGGAAGAACTCGCCCATGGTGCAACCGGAATACGGTGCCAGGAACTGCAGGGCAGCGGATTCGGAAGCCGAGGCGGCAACGATGATGGTGTTGGCCAGAGCGCCGTGCTCTTCCAGCTTGCGTACCACGTTGGCGATGGTCGACTGCTTCTGACCAACCGCGACGTAGACACACTTGATGCCGCTGTCCTTCTGGTTGATGATCGCGTCGATCGCCATGGCGGTCTTGCCGATCTGGCGGTCGCCGATGATCAGCTCACGCTGGCCACGACCGATCGGGATCATCGCGTCGACCGATTTGTAGCCAGTCTGTACCGGCTGGTCGACCGACTTACGCCAGATAACGCCAGGCGCTACCTTTTCCACCGCGTCAGTCAGTTGCGCATTGATCGGACCCTTGCCATCGATCGGGTTGCCCAGTGCGTCAACCACGCGGCCCAGCAGTTCCGGACCAACCGGCACTTCCAGGATGCGGCCGGTGCACTTGGCTTCCATACCTTCGGCCAGGGTCAGGTAGTTACCCAGGATAACGGCACCGACGGAGTCCTGCTCCAGGTTCAGGGCCATGCCGTAGACGGCACCGGGGAACTCGATCATTTCGCCGTACATTACGTCAGCCAGGCCGTGGATGCGCACGATACCGTCAGAAACGCTGACGATGGTGCCGACATTACGGGCCTGGGTGTTCACATCGAGCTTCTCGATGCGCTGCTTGATTATTTCGCTAATTTCGGAAGGATTCAGTTGCTGCATGCCATGTCCCTCAAATCAGGATTTCAACGCCTCGGCCAGCTTTGCAAGCTTGCCGCGGACCGAACCGTCGATGACCAGGTCACCCGCACGAATCAACACACCGCCAATGAGGGCCGGGTTGATGGTCACATGAGGAGTTACTGTGCGGTCTAACCGCTTGGTTAAAGCGGTCGCCAGCGTTTTCTGTTGATCGTCAGTCAGCTCGAAGGCGGATTCCACCTCGACGTTGATGCTGCGATCGTGTTCCGCCTTGTACTGCTCGAAGAGCTCGGCGATGTCCGGGATCAGGAGCAGACGATCGTTCTCGGCCAGAGTCCGGACAAAGTTGCCGAACTCGGGAGTAACACGACCTTCGCACACCAGAAGCAGATCATCGGCCTTGCGCTCGCGGGTCAATGCCGGATCACCCATCCTCTCGACAAAAACCGGATCGGCGACTACAGCGGCTGTCAGAGCCAGCATGCCAGACCAGGCATCCAGGGCAGCAGCAGAGGTAGCAAACTCGAAAGCAGCTTTTGCGTAAGGCCGAGCTAGCGTAGTGATTGTAGCCATGCTCGCCTCGCTTAGAGTTGTGAGGCCAGTTTGTTGACCAGCTCACTGTGGGCCGCGGAATCCACCTCGGACTCCAGGATCTGCTCGGCACCCTTGATCGCCAGCGCGGCAACCTGGGCCCGGAGTTGATCCCTGGCGCGGTTCATTTCCTGTTCGATTTCAGCTTTGGCAGCTGCAATCAGACGTTCACCCTCGGAACGTGCCTGCTCTTTGGCTTCCTCGACAATGAGGGTGGCACTCTTGTTCGCCTGCTCGAGGATCTGAGCAGACTGTTCCTTGGTCTCACGCAGGGTCTGGGCGGCTTTTTCCTGGGCAAGGCTCAGGTCGCGCTGGGCGCGGCCAGCCGCATCCAGGCCTTCGGCGATTTTTTTCTGGCGTTCCTGCATGGCGCGGGTAACCGGCGGCCATACGAATTTCATGGTAAACCAGACAAAAATAGCGAAGGCAATCGTTTGACCAAACAGCGTCAGATTAATATTCACAGCGATTTACCTCGTGCTATTTCATTGAGTCCTGGGGACAAGATCGACGCGGCAGGACCTGTGTCCTGCCGTTCATCGTTACCAGTCGATTAACCGGCAACACCAGGTGCAACAACGAAGATCAGGTACATCGCGATACCAACGCCGATCATCGGCACGGCGTCGAGCAGACCGGCCATCAGGAAGGTCTTGGTTTGCAGCTGCGGAGCCAGCTCAGGCTGACGGGCAGTGGATTCCAGCAGCTTGCCACCGAGGATGGCGAAACCGATACCGGTACCCAGGGCGCCCAGACCGATCATGATAGCGGCAGCGATGATAACGAGTTCCATAATTACTCCTAAGATCAAGGTTGTAGTTCAAGTTTATCGTTGGTTGAACACGGTTCCGGCTGCTTAATGATGATCCTCATGCGCAGCGCTCAGATACACCACAGTCAGCACCATGAAGATGAAGGCCTGCAGCGGAATTACCAGAATATGGAAGATTGCCCACGGCACATTGAGTGCCCATTGCACATAGAAGGGCAGCAGCGCAATCAGGATGAACACCACCTCGCCGGCATACATGTTGCCGAACAGACGCAGTGCCAGGCTCAGCGGCTTGGTCAGCAGGCCGAGCACTTCCAGGAACAGGTTGAACGGAATCAGCGCCCAGTGGTTGAACGGGGTCAGGGTCAGTTCCTTGGTGAAACCACCCACGCCCTTGATCTTGATGCTGTAGTAGATGATCAGCGCGAATACGGCGATGGACATGCCGAAGGTCGCATTCGGATCAGTGGTCGGGACGATCTTGAAGTAATCCAGACCCAGCGCCATGCCCAGGCCGGGAATGTAGTCCACCGGGATCCACTTCAGCGAGTTCATCAGGAAGATCCACACGAAGATGGTCAGTGCCAGCGGTGCGATCAGCGGGTTACGGCCGTGGAAGGTGTCCTTGACGATGCCCTGGACGAATTCGACGACGATTTCAACGAAGTTCTGCAGGCCGCTGGGGGTGTAGACGGTGGCGCGGCTGGCAACGAAGCGGAACAGGCCGATGAAGATCAGGCCCATGAAGATCGACCAGCCCAGGGTGTCCACATGAAACGCCATGAAGCCCATGTCGGCTGCCTCGGAACTGGTCCGGGCGAGGGTCCAGGTGGTTTCTTCGACGATGCTGCCGTCGGCACGCTGGTAACCTGCCGGCAGCTTGCCGAAGGTGAGGTTTTGCAAGTGGTGCTGAATATATTCAGCTGATGTAGTTGCCATATTTGCCTCAGACACTAATGCTTTGGAAAGCCTCTGACGATCAGCAGTGCGCTGGCTCCTGTGGCCAGCACCGCCAGGTAGCCGCCGAACACGGCCGCCACATCCAGCGGTTTCACTCCAAGCCACACTGCAATGAACAGTACGGCCGTCAATATCAGTTTGCCTGCCTCACCGGAGTAAAACTCCCCGACGATGGCGCGGGCCGAACGGGCACCGCTGTAGCGGTACACCCGGAAGGCGAAATAACTGTTGGGGATCAGCGCCACGAGTCCCCCCAACAAACCTGAGTAGCCGGCTATCCAGCCCTGGAAAAACCACAGGACGAGCGCTACTGCCAAGGTCACGATCAGTTGCAGAAACAACACCGGGAAGGCGGGAGTTCGATGAAAGGGGGACTTGTTGGGCGTTCGTGCGTCCATTCAGACCCTCATGGCATTCCCGTCGACTTCAACCGCGTTTTCTGCAACACACTGGTGCATTTTGCCCAGTCAAAATAGCGCGAGGAGTATAGGTGGATTATGTAGTCGATTCAACTACAGCGGTTGATTTCCGTGGTGCGCCGCAATGTCGCAGTTGTTACTTAATGTGCATGAGCACGCCGTCCAGTTCATCCAGCGAATTGTAGTTGATGACCAGCCGGCCCTTGCCCTTGGCACCATGCTGGATCTTCACCTCGGCGCCGATGCGCTCGGCCAGATCCTGCTGCAGGCGTTCTATGTCCGGATTGGCCCGGACGCTGCCGGCATCGCGGCGCGGATTCAGCCATTGCCGGACCAGTGCCTCGGTCTGGCGCACGGTCAGGCCGCGCGCCACCACCTGGCGGGCGGCTTCGGTCTGCTGCTCGGCGGGCAGGCCGAGCAGGGCGCGGGCATGGCCCATTTCGATATCACCGCGTTCGAGCAGCAGTTTCACGTCATCGGGCAGGGACATCAGGCGCAACAGGTTGGTGATGGTCACCCGGGACTTACCCACCGCATCGGCGACCTGCTGCTGGGTCAGCTCGAATTCCTGTTGCAGGCGCTGCAGAGCGATGGCTTCCTCGATCGGGTTGAGGTCTTCGCGCTGGATGTTCTCGATCAGCGCCATGGCAATGGCGGCTTCGTCCGGCACCTCGCGGATCACTGCCGGAATGCTGTCCAGGCCGGCCTGCTGGGTGGCCCGCCAGCGCCGTTCACCGGCGATGATCTCGTAGCGGTCACCCTCGATCGGCCGCACCACGATCGGTTGCATCACGCCCTGGGCCTTGATCGAGTCGGCCAGTTCTTCCAGCGCCTGGGGGTCCATGTCACGGCGCGGCTGATACTTGCCGCGCTGGATCAGATCGACCGGCAGATCACGCAATTGCTGATCCTGACTGCCTTCGCTCTTCTCGTTGGTATTGGCCTGCCCCAGCAGTGCGTCCAATCCCCGTCCCAAGCCGCGTTTCTTGACCGCCATGCCTGTCCTGTCCTTCTTCCGGTTAATCGTTTACGTCTGCAGCCTGCCTGGCTGCCTTGCGCGTACGCCTGACCAGTTCCCCGGCCAGCGCCAGATAGGCGACGGCACCACGCGACTGCCTGTCGTAGGCCAGTACCGGCATGCCGTAGCTCGGCGCTTCGGCCAGGCGCACGTTGCGCGGGATCACCGTCTGGTACAGTCGGTCGCCGAAATGGCTGCTCAACTGCTCGGATACCTCGCGGGTCAGGCTGTTGCGCGGATCGTACATGGTGCGCAGCAGACCTTCGATCTGCAGCGCGGGATTGAGTACCGAGCCGATGCGCTGGATGGTGTTGACTAAAGCCGACAAACCTTCCAGGGCGTAGTATTCGCACTGCATGGGGATGATCACGCCATCGGCGGCGACCAGCGCATTGACCGTCAGCATGTTCAGCGACGGCGGGCAGTCGATGAGAATGAAGTCGTACTTGTCGCGCACATTGGCCAGCGCATAACGCAGCCGGCTTTCCTTCATTTTCAGTTCCAGCAACTCGACTTCGGCAGCGGTCAGGTCGGCGTTGGCCGGCAGCAGGTCGTAACCGCCTTCCTCGGAACGCCGCAGCGCCTGGTCGAAACCGCAGCGGTCGGTGAGCAGTTCATATACGGAAAAATCCAGCTGCGCCTTGTCGACGCCACTGCCCATGGTCGCATTGCCCTGCGGGTCGAGGTCGATCAACAGCACCTTGCGCTTGGTCGCTGCCAGCGAGGCGGCCAGATTCACCGTGGTGGTGGTCTTGCCGACGCCGCCTTTCTGGTTGGCAATTGCCAGTACCTTGCCCACTGGGATCTCCTCTAGGGTTATGCCGTACGTCGCAGTATCAACAGATGCCGGCTGGCCTGGCAACCGGGCACCGCCAGTTCCTCGCTGGCCGTCACGGTGAAATCATCGGCCAGTGCCTGCAGCTCGGCATCCGGGTACAGTCCCTTCATCGCCAGCCAGCGGGTATCGGGCGTGCTCAGATGGCGGGTCAGCCCGGTGAAGTCGGCCAGTGAACTGAATGCCCGGGACACTATACCGTCAAATGCCTGTTGCGGGGTAAACGCCTCGACCCGGCTGTTGACCACCTGCAGGTTGTCCAGCCCCAGCTCGAGTTTGACCTGGGTCAGGAAGCGGGTCTTCTTGCCGTTGCTGTCGAGCAGGGTGAATTGGCTGCCGGGCAGCATGATCGCCAGGATGATACCCGGCATGCCGCCTCCGCTGCCCACATCCAGCCACCGCCCGGCGCTGACGAAGGGCAGGATGCTCAGGCTGTCGAGCAGATGCCGACTGACCATCTCGTCCGGGTCACGCACCGCGGTCAGGTTGTAGGCCTTGTTCCATTTGTTCAGCAGAGCCATGTAGGCCAGCAGTTGGCCGGCCTGGTCGTCGCCCAGAGCGATCCCCATCTGCTGCGCACCACGGGCCAGTTGCCCGGCGTGATCAACCATGCCTGTCATGCCTCCTGGGACAATGTGCCGTCGGTCAGCGCATTGCGCTTCTTCAAGTGGATCAGCAACAGGCTGATCGCCGCCGGGGTGACACCGGGAATACGCGATGCCTGGCCCAGGGTCTGCGGGCGGATGCTGGCCAGCTTCTGGCTGATCTCCTTGGACAGGCCATTGAGCGTGGCATAGTCCAGGTCCTGCGGTAGCAATGTCTGCTCATGCTGACGCAGCTTGTCGATCTCATCCTGCTGCCGCTCGATATAGCCGGCGTACTTGGTATGGATTTCCACCTGCTCGGCGGCATCGGCGGGAATATCTGCGGCGCCGGTCAGGCGGCTCAGCGTCTGGTAGTCGACCTCGGGACGGCGCAGCAGATCCAGCAGGTTGTATTCGCGGGTCAGCGGGGTAGCGAAATGCTCGGCAAAGGCCTTGCCCGTCTCGCTGCCGGGCTGCACCCAGGTGCTGCGCAGTCGTTGCTGTTCCGCCTCGATGGCCTCGCGCTTGGCGCTGAACACCGCCCAGCGGGCATCATCCACCAGGCCCAGCTCACGACCGGTTTCGGTCAGGCGCAGATCGGCATTGTCTTCGCGCAGCACCAGACGGTATTCGGCACGGGAGGTGAACATGCGGTACGGCTCGCGGGTACCCATGGTGATCAGGTCATCCACCAGCACGCCGATATAGGCCTCGTCGCGACGCGGGCACCAGCTGTCCAGCCCCTGGGCGCGGCGGGCAGCGTTCAGACCGGCGAGCAACCCCTGGGCGCCGGCCTCCTCGTAACCGGTGGTGCCGTTGATCTGGCCGGCGAAGAACAGGCCGCCGATCACCTTGGTTTCCAGCGAATACTTCAGATCCTGCGGGTTGAAATAGTCGTACTCGATGGCATAGCCCGGACGCAGGATGTGCGCGTTCTCCATGCCGCGGATCGAGCGCACGATCTGCAGCTGCACATCGAACGGCAGCGAGGTGGAGATGCCGTTGGGATACAGCTCATGGGTGGTCAGGCCCTCCGGCTCGATGAACACCTGGTGCTGGTCCTTGTCGGCGAAGCGATGGATCTTGTCCTCGATCGACGGGCAGTAGCGTGGACCAACGCCCTCGATCACCCCGGTATACATCGGCGAGCGATCCAGGTTGTTGCGGATGATCTCGTGGGTGCGCTCGTTGGTATGGGTGATCCAGCAGTTGACCTGCTCGGGATGCTCGTCGGCGCTGCCGGTGAAGGACATCACCGGGATCGGCGTATCGCCCGGCTGGGCAGTCATCTTCGAGAAGTCCACGCTGCGCCCGTCGATACGCGGCGGGGTACCGGTCTTCAGTCGGTCGACCCGCAGCGGCAGCTCGCGCAGGCGCCGGGCCAGGGCGATGGCCGGCGGATCACCGGCGCGCCCGCCGGAGTAATTGTCCAGGCCGATGTGGATCACCCCACCGAGGAAGGTACCGGCGGTCAACACCACGTTGTCAGCGAGAAAACGCAGGCCCATCTGGGTGACCACGCCACGCACCTGGTCCTGCTCGACGATCAGATCGTCACAGGCCTGTTGGAATATCCACAGGTTCGGCTGGTTCTCCAGGGTGTGGCGGATGGCAGCCTTGTACAACACCCGGTCGGCCTGGGCACGGGTGGCACGCACCGCCGGGCCCTTGCGGCTGTTGAGCACACGGAACTGGATGCCGGCCTTGTCGGTGGCCTTGGCCATGGCCCCGCCGAGGGCATCGATTTCCTTGACCAGGTGACTCTTGCCAATGCCGCCGATCGCCGGGTTGCAGCTCATTTGGCCCAGGGTTTCGACGTTATGGCTGAGCAACAAGGTCTTTACCCCCATGCGCGCAGCAGCCAGCGCAGCCTCGGTACCGGCATGGCCGCCACCCACCACGATCACGTCAAAACGATCCGGAAAATCCACCATACACCTCGTTGCCCGGGTTGAGCCGGACGTCGGGAAAAGGGGCTGATTATAGGCGCAGAGCAGAAAAATTGCAGCACTGGCTGAACATTTTTTGAACAGCC
Organism: Halopseudomonas xiamenensis; assembly: GCF_014219065.1. Lineage (GTDB taxonomy): Bacteria > Pseudomonadota > Gammaproteobacteria > Pseudomonadales > Pseudomonadaceae > Halopseudomonas > Halopseudomonas xiamenensis. Next base: position 142,675 of record NZ_JACLGO010000002.1, on the reverse strand, counting down.
CAAGCCAGGGAGAAAATCGGTGCGGGTTAAACAGAATAAACAGAGTAGATATTTAAAAAGATAGTTAATGATGTTGTATATGGGGAGTCTCCAATCTGTTGATAACCCAAAAAATCCCATCAAAACCAATATCTTGCCGAAAGCATAAGCCTGTGGCCGAGCTGCGCATAGCAGGTGTGAACATGGGGGTGCATGCTGTGCATAACTGACCTGGTTGTCCACAGGCGAGTTTTCCCCAGCTTTCGACCCGCAGTTATGGGCAGGGTTGAGGTGGGGTTGTCCACAGGGCTTGCGGTGGGTGATTGCGGTTCGTTGGCAGGGACAACTACGGCTCATTTCCCCTGAACAGTTTCAACTAAAAGTATGAAATTAATAGGCTAGCATTAACCATCAATTACTTTTCAGGAGAACCTCATGAAGCTGTATGTCTACGACCACTGCCCCTTCTGCTGCAAGGCGCGCATGATCTTCGGCCTCAAACAACTGCCGCTGGAGCTGCACACGCTGCTGGAAAACGATGTCAATACCCCCACCCGTCTGGTCGGCAAGAAGACCGCGCCCATCCTGGAAAAGGAAGATGGCAGCCACATGGCCGAGAGCATGGATATAGTGCATTACCTCGACGCCCGCTACGGCCAGCCGCTGGTCACTCCAGTGCCCGACAGTGCAATCAAGGCCTGGCACGACGCGGCCTGGAGGCCGATTCTGCAACTGGCCATCCCACGCCTGGCCGCTGCCGATCTGGGTGAGTTCGCCACCGTCGAAGCCCGCAAAGCCTTCCGCGTGCGCCAGACCAGAAACTTCGGTGATTTCGAGCAGTTGATCGCCAACACCCCGCAGTTGGCGGCCAACGTCGGGCAGCAACTGGCGGAACTGGACAAGCTGTTGGCCGGCCGCGAACACGTCGATGAGGATGACTTCGTGCTCTATCCGTCCCTGCGCATGCTGAGCATCGTCAAGGCGGTCAGTTTGCCGACGGCAGTGAAGGACTATATGCAGCGGATGGAGCGGGACACCGGCGTGCCCCTGCATTTCGATCAGGCGGTGTAAGGTACTTGTGCCAGGCGGGGCCCCCGCCTTTCTTCACTTCCCGATGCAGAAACTCGAAAAGATCCGCCCCAGCAGATCATCGGCGCTGAACTCCCCGGTAATTTCTCCCAGCGCCTGCTGCGCCATGCGCAGATCCTCGGCGAGTAGCTCGCCGGCGCCGGCCAGGGTCAGTTGGTCGTGGCCGTGCTGCAGGAAGTCGGCGGCGCGTTGCAGGGCTTCCAGGTGGCGGCGGCGGGCACTGAACAGGCTTTCGGCGGTCTGTTCGAAGCCCATGCAGGTCTTCAGGTGTTCGCGCAGCAGCTCGATGCCGTCGCCGCTGCGGGCGCAGAGGTGCAGGCTGACGCTGCCATCGGCGGCTGAACGGATGGCCACGGGTTCACCACTGATATCCACCTTGTTGTAGATCAGGGTGATTTTCGCTGGGTCCGGGTGCTGGTCGAGGAATTCCGGCCACAGGCTGTCCGGGTCGCGGGCTTCCGGTTGGCTGGCATCGACCACCAGCAGGATGCGGTCGGCTTCGGCGATTGCCGCCATGGCCCGTTGTACGCCGATCTTCTCCACCACATCATCGGTATCGCGCAGGCCGGCGGTGTCGATGATATGCAGCGGCATGCCGTCGATGTGGATATGTTCGCGCAGGATATCCCGGGTGGTGCCGGCGATATCGGTGACGATGGCGCTGTCCTTGCCGGCCAGGGCATTGAGTAGGCTGGACTTGCCGGCGTTCGGCCGGCCGGCGATGACCACGTTCATGCCATCACGCAGCAGTGCGCCCTGGCCAGCTTCGCGCTGGACCTGGCGCAGTTGTGCCTGCACCTGCCGCAACTGCTCGAGTACATGGCCATCAGCGAGAAAATCGATCTCTTCCTCGGGAAAGTCGATCGCCGCCTCGACATAGATGCGTAGGCTGATCAGCGCTTCGGTGAGCGCCTGCACCCGCTGGGAAAAGGCCCCCTGCAGCGATTGCACGGCATTGCGTGCGGCCTGCTCGGAGCTGGCTTCGATCAGGTCGGCGATGGCCTCGGCCTGGGCCAGGTCCAGCTTGTCGTTGAGAAACGCCCGTTCGCTGAACTCGCCGGGCCGCGCCAGGCGTGCGCCGCTGTCCAGGCAGGTCTTGAGCAGCATGTCCATGACCACCGGGCCGCCGTGGCCGTGCAGTTCCAGCACATCCTCGCCGGTGAAGGAATGCGGGCCGGGGAAGTACAGGGTCAGGCCCTGGTCGAGCACTTGGTCGGCGCGGTGGAAGGCGCCGTAATGCGCGTGACGTGGGGTCGGTGTCAGGCGGCTGACCTGCTGCGCCACCTGCAGGGCGCCCGGGCCGGAAACCCGTACGATACCCACGCCTCCCTGGCCCGGCGGGGTGGCGATGGCGGCGATGGTGTCGGCGTGGTATTGGCGGCTCATGCTCGGGTTCCTGCATCAGGTAGCGAAAGGCAGATGGCAAAACGCCCCGATATCGGGGCGTTTGCGTGTGGTCTGGCGGCGGTGATCAGTCCTTCGCCGCGGCGCCTTCGATCTGTCGGGTAATGTACCACTGTTGCGCGATCGACAGGATGTTGTTGACCACCCAGTACAGTACCAGACCGGCCGGGAACCACAGGAAGAAGAAGGTGAAGATGATCGGCAGCATCTTCATCACCTTGGCCTGCATCGGGTCCGGCGGAGTGGGGTTGAGCTGCTGCTGGATGTACATGCTCACGCCCATCAGGATCGGCAGGATGAAGTAGGGGTCCTTCAGCGACAGGTCGGTGATCCAGCCCAGCCACTCGGCCTGGCGCATCTCGACGCTTTCCATCAGGGTCCAGTACAGGGCGATGAACACCGGCATCTGTACCAGGATCGGCAGGCAGCCACCCAGCGGGTTGATCTTTTCCTTCTTGTACAGCTCCATCATGCCCTGGGACATCTTCTGTCGGTCATCGCCGTACTGCTCGCGCAGCGCCTGCAGCTTGGGTGCGACCCGGCGCATGTTGGCCATGGAACGGTAGCTGGTGGCCGACAGCGGGAAGAACACCAGCTTGATCAGGATGGTCAGCAGGATGATGCTCCAGCCCCAGTTGCCGACCACGCTGTGGATCAGACTGAGTACCCAGAACAGCGGTTGCGCGATCCACCACAGAAAGCCGTAGTCGACGGTCAGTTCCAGGCCGGGAGAGATGGCCTTGAGGCGATCCTGGAGTTTGGGTCCGGCGTAGAAATCAGCACTGATGGTCGCCTGCTCACCGGCGGATACGTTCACTGCCGGGCTGACGAAGCCGACGATGTAATTGCCCTGGCTATCCTTGCGGGTCTGGTAGACATGCTGCTGCTCGGCGTTGGGTACCCAGGCGCTGACGAAATAGTGCTGCAGCCAGGCGATCCAGCCACCGTCCACGGTCTGCTTCAGACGGGTGTCATCCATCTTGCCGAACTTGAGCTTCTCGTAGGAATTGTCGGCACTCCAGTAGGCCGCACCGAGGAAGGTGGCCATGCCGGTGGCGCTGGAGCTGGACGGGTCGCCACTGCGGTCACGCTTGATCTGGCCGAACAGGCTGCCGGTCCAGGCTGAGTCGCTCTGGTTGTCGATCAGGTAATCCACATCGATCAGGTAATCGCCGCGGGTGAAGGTGAAGCGCTTGATGTAGTTGACGCTGTCTTCACTGAAATGCAGGTCAACGATCAGTTGCTCGCTGCCATCATCCAGGCGGTAACTGGTCTGCTCGGCGCTGTACAGCGGACGGCCATTGGCCCGCGCATCCGGACCATTGCGACCGGCCAGTCCGCTTTGTGCGACATAGGTACGGTTGTTGCTCTGCTCCAGCAACTGGAACGGCAGGTCCGGACGGTCCTTGCGCATCGGATAGGCCGGCAGCGACAGGGAAACGATATCGCCACCCAGCGGATTGATCAGCAGGTGCAGGGTATCGGTTTCAACACGGATCAGGTCGCCGGAGGCGGCTGCGGTCTGCACCGGCGTGCTCGGAATGTCGTTGCCACCCGGCTCCACCGCCTGGGGTACATCGCCATCCACGCCATCTGCCGTCGGCAGCGATGGCAGATCGCCGGTGGCGGCGTTCATCTCGGTTTCGCTGGCCGGCAGCGGCGCACCCTGACCGTAGTCATTGTTCCACTGCAGCACCATGAGATAGGTAATCACGAGCAAGGCAGCTATGAGGATGTTTCGTTGCATGTTCATGGTTTATTGGCCATCTGAGAAGAACGGTTGTTCTGGAGTGGTACAGGATCATAGCCACCCGGGTTCCAGGGATGACAGCGAGACAGGCGCCGGACGCTGAGCAGACTGCCCTTGAGAAAACCATGTTGTTCGATGGCTTCCTGGGCATAGCAGGAACAGGATGGGTAGAAACGACAATGACTGGCCATCAGCGGGCTGATAGCGTAACGGTAAACCTTGATCAGTCCGAGTGCGAGGCTACGCATTGGATGACGGGGGTCCGGAATTGCGAGTGCGGTTGTACTTGTCAGCGGCCTTGTTCAGCCGGCGCCACATGTCCTTGAACAGGGCATGCAGCGCAGCATTGTCAAGCTCGCCCAGGCCCTTGCGGGCCAAGACGACAATATCCAGGTTGTCCAGCTCAGTACGATGATGTCTGAACGACTCGCGGGCAATGCGCTTGATCTTGTTGCGATCGACCGCATGCCGGACATTTTTCTTGGCAATGACCAGCCCCAAGCGTGCATGTGCCTGGCCGTTGTGCCGGGCCAGTAACAGGATATTGGGACCTGAGGCCTTACAGGTAGCTCCATCGAAGACGTTCTTGAACTGTGCGGGCGTCAATAGCCGGTGTTCAGGAGCGAATCCGAGATCCACCTGTAAATCCGGTCTTAAGCTGACAGCTTGTGACGGCCTTTGGCACGACGACGAGCCAGAACGGCGCGACCGTTCTTGGTAGCCATACGAGCACGGAAACCGTGGTTGCGCTTGCGCTTCAAAACGCTGGGTTGGAAAGTTCTTTTCATCTTCAGATACCTGAGTAATTCACGACAGAGCCGCTAAGCCCTTTCAAGGGATCGGGAATTCTAGAGAAGAAGGCGCCCGAGGTCAATTTGAATTATTCCCCGACGTCCGAGCGGCTGGCAATGAAATGACAAGCGGACGTAGAACAAGAATACAAAGAGAAAGATTTTTAAAAGATTACTTATGTAGTTCTTAATGAGGCAGCGGTTTTCTGTGGATAACCCCGGCCAGGTCCATCAGGCCGCAGATTTCAGCCCAAGCAAAGGCAGTGGACAAGTTGTGAGAGAGGTGGGCCTGTTGCTGTGCTCCGGCTGTGGATAAGCGGGGCGGATATCCACAGCCGGAATTATCCCCGGTTTGCGCCGCGGTTTGCCAACAGTCTGCTACAGAGGTTGTCCACAGGGTTCATGAGGCCCATCCGGCAAGGGTTTGGGGTAAAAAAGCGGTTGCCGGATGGGCGAAAACATGGCAGCCGGAAATTTGTCACACGGGGCTGCACAAGCTGTGCCCGCGTGTGGATAAGTGAGGGGGGAAAGGCTAGAATGCCTGATGTTTTCGTGGGTTTGCCGACCGGCTTGCCTGCGCGAATCTTTCATCAAGCAACTCGAGCCGTGCAGGCTTGAAGTCGGGGGAATTTAGTGTCTGTTGTACTCTGGCAGCAATGCATAGACTTTTTGCGTGATGAGCTTCCATCCCAGCAGTTCAATACCTGGATCCGTCCCCTGCAGGTGGAAGGCGATAATGCCGAGCTGCGTCTGTATGCACCGAACCGCTTTGTGCTGGACTGGGTCAACGACAAGTATCTGAACCGTATCCAGGAGTTGCTGGATGATCTGTCCCAGGGGCAGGCGCCGCTGGTGTCGCTGCTGATCGGCAGCCGCCGCAGCGCCGCCGCGGTCGCTCCGGCACCGGCAGCGATGAGCTCCCCGGCGCCACGTGCTGAAGAAGCGGCTCCGCCAGCGGCGCCACCCCCAGCTCCTCGTCCCTCGGGCAATGCCCAGGGCTTCCAGCCCGAGCAGGGTTCCCATGACAAGGTGGATGAAGAGGAGCCCCGCGCTCCGCAGCGGGCCGATCAGGCTGGCAATGCGGTGGTCAAGCACACCAGCTACCTGAACCGCAGCTTCACCTTCGAGAACTTCGTCGAGGGTAAATCCAACCAATTGGCCCGCGCTGCGGCCTGGCAGGTGGCGGACAATCCCAAGCATGGCTATAACCCGCTGTTCCTGTACGGTGGTGTCGGTTTGGGTAAGACTCACCTCATGCATGCGGTGGGCAACCATCTGCTGAAGAAGAACCCGGCGGCCAAGATCGTCTATCTGCATTCCGAGCGGTTCGTGGCGGATATGGTCAAGGCGTTGCAGATGAACGCCATCAATGACTTCAAGCGTTACTACCGGTCGGTCGATGCGCTGCTGATCGACGACATCCAGTTCTTCGCCAAGAAGGAACGCTCCCAGGAGGAATTCTTCCATACTTTCAATGCCTTGCTGGAAGGTGGACAGCAGGTGATCCTGACCAGCGACCGCTATCCCAAGGAAATCGACGGTCTGGAAGAACGCCTCAAATCGCGTTTCGGCTGGGGCCTGACGGTGGCGGTGGAGCCGCCGGAGCTGGAGACCCGGGTTGCCATTCTGATGAAGAAGGCCGAGCAGTCGCGCATCGATCTGCCGCACGATGCCGCCTTCTTCATCGCCCAGCGCATCCGCTCCAACGTGCGTGAACTGGAGGGGGCGCTCAAGCGGGTCATCGCCAGTGCGCACTTCATGGGCCGGGACATCACCATCGAGCTGATCCGCGAATCGCTCAAGGACCTGCTCGCCCTGCAGGACAAGCTGGTCAGTATCGACAATATCCAGCGCACCGTCGCCGAGTACTACAAGATCAAGGTGGCGGATATTCTGTCCAAGCGTCGCTCGCGTTCGGTGGCCCGACCGCGCCAGGTAGCGATGGCGCTGTCCAAGGAACTGACCAACCACAGCCTGCCGGAGATCGGCGACGCCTTTGGCGGACGGGACCATACAACTGTGCTGCATGCCACACGAAAGATCGCAGAATTGCGTGAAATTGATGCGGATATCCGCGAAGATTACAAAAACCTGCTGCGGACACTGACCACCTGAGCGTGTGTGCCAAGCAAATTGCCAACCTGCACGAGGTCGAAGGAAGACAATGCAATTTACCATCCAGCGCGAAGCCCTGTTGAAGCCATTGCAATTGGTGGCAGGTGTCGTCGAACGCCGGCAGACGCTGCCGGTTCTGTCCAATGTTCTCATGGTGGTCGATGGAAGCACGCTGTCATTGACCGGTACCGACCTGGAGGTCGAACTGATCGGACGGATCAACCTGGAAGAGCCAGCCGAGCCCGGTGAGATCACCGTACCGGCGCGCAAGTTGATGGACATCTGCAAATCCCTGCCGGATGAAGCCACCATCAACTTCCGCGTCGAGGAAGGCAAGGCTATTCTCAAGGCCGGTCGCAGCCGCTTCACCCTGGCCACCCTGCCGGCCACCGACTTCCCCAATGTGGAAGACGGCGCCGGTGCCATGAGCTTCGCCATCAACCAGAACAAGTTGCGGCGCCTGATCGAGCGCACCGGTTTTGCCATGGCCCAGCAGGACGTGCGTTATTACCTGAACGGCATGCTGCTGGAAATCAACCAGGGCCAGCTGCGCGCCGTGGCCACCGATGGCCACCGCATGGCGATGTGCACCGTGGACGCGAATATCGATTATCAGGAAAAGTACCAGTTGATCGTGCCGCGCAAGGGCATCCTGGAGCTGGCCCGCCTGCTGGGTGAAGCCGACGACCTGATCAATATCGTACTGGGCACCCACCATATCCGCGCCACTACCGGCGACTTCACCTTCACCTCCAAGCTGGTGGACGGCAAGTTCCCGGATTACGAGCGGGTGTTGCCGCGCGGTGGTGACAAGGTGGTGCTCGCCGATCGTCAGTCGCTGCGCAATGCCTTCAGCCGTACCGCGATTCTGTCCAACGAGAAGTACCGCGGCATCCGCCTGATGCTCAGCGATTCGCTGCTGAAGATCCAGGCCAACAACCCGGAGCAGGAAGAGGCGGAAGAAGACGCGGTGGTGGATTATTCCGGCGCGCCATTGGAAATCGGCTTCAACGTCAGTTACCTGCTGGACGTGATGAACGTATTGAGCAACGAGCAGATCAAGATGATCCTGTCCGATGCCAATAGCAGCGCACTGATCCAGGAATCCGAATCCGACGACAGTCTCTACGTTGTCATGCCCATGCGTCTCTGAGCTGTATGCCGCTCAAGAGACTCGCCGTCACCGGGGTGCGCAATCTGCACCCGGTGACTCTCCACCCCTCCCCCCGCATCAATCTCATCTACGGCGCTAATGGCAGTGGCAAGTCCAGTTTGCTCGAAGCCATTCATATTCTCGGCCTGGCACGTTCCTTTCGCAGCACCCGACTGCACCCGGTGATTCAACACGGCCTGGATGCCTGCACGGTATTTGCCGAGGTTGCCCTGCGGGACGGCGTTACCAGTTCCATGGGTATCACCCGCAGCAAGCAGGCTGATTATCAGATCCGCATCGACGGTGAAACTGTCCGCAGCATTGCCCAACTGGCGGAAACCCTGCCGCTGCAACTGATCAATCCCGACAGCTTTCGCCTGCTGGAAGGGGCACCGAAGCAGCGTCGCCAGTACCTGGATTGGGGAGTGTTCCACGTGGAACATCAGTTTCTTCCGGTATGGCAAAGGTTGCAAAAAAGCCTCAAACAACGTAATAGCCTGCTGCGACGTGGTAGAATACAACGTTCGATGCTGGTCCCCTGGGAATCGGAGCTGATCGCGGCCGGCGAACGAATCGATGTATTCAGACAATCCTACCTGCAGCGCTTGAAGCCGGTGTTTGAAGACATACTATCCCGGCTGGTGCCACTCGATGATCTTACCCTGAGTTACTACCGGGGCTGGGACAAGGAAAAGGGCCTGGCTCAGGTGCTGGATGATCAGTTCGATCGCGACAGCCAATTGGGCTATACCCAATCCGGACCGCAACGCGCCGATCTGCGGTTGCGGATCAAGGGCATGAACGCAGTGGATATCCTCTCCCGGGGGCAACAGAAGCTGGTGGTCTGCGCGCTGAAGATCGCGCAGGGATATCTGCTCAAGGAGCATGGAGCGCAACAGGATTGCATTTTTCTGGTGGACGACCTGCCCTCCGAACTGGATGAGTACCACCGCAAGGCGCTCTGCGCTCTGCTGGAAGACCTGCAATGTCAGGTCTTCGTCAGCTGCGTGGAAGCGGAACAGATGCGTGATTGCTGGAAAAACGATACACCTGTGACGATGTTCCACGTGGAACATGGACACATTGTGCGGACCGAATGACGTCTGGAGTAATTGTGAAATGACCGAACAAAAAGCTTACGATTCATCAAGTATCAAGGTACTCAAGGGCCTTGATGCGGTGCGTAAACGCCCCGGCATGTATATCGGTGACACCGACGACGGAACCGGCCTGCACCACATGGTGTTCGAGGTGGTGGATAACTCCATTGACGAGGCGCTGGCCGGGCACTGTACCGACATCAGCATCACCATCCACACCGACGAGTCGATCACCGTACAGGATAATGGCCGGGGTATCCCGACCGACATCCACGAAGAGGGTGTGTCCGCTGCCGAGGTCATCATGACCGTGCTGCATGCCGGCGGCAAGTTCGATGACAACAGCTACAAGGTGTCCGGCGGTCTGCACGGTGTAGGGGTTTCGGTGGTCAACGCCCTCTCTGAGGAGCTGGTGATGACCATTCGCCGGGGGGGCAAGGTATGGGAGCAGACCTACCATCACGGCGTGCCCCAGGCGCCTCTGGAGGCCATTGGCGAGACCGATAGCACCGGTACCCAGATCCACTTCAAACCCTCGGCGGAAACCTTCACCAGCATTACCTTCAGCTGGGATATCCTCGCCAAGCGCCTGCGCGAACTGTCCTTCCTCAACTCCGGCGTCGGTATCCACCTGATCGATGAGCGTACCGGCAAGCGTGAGCTGTTCCGCTACGAAGGCGGTCTGCGGGCCTTCGTCGAATACCTCAACGTCAACAAGACCACCATCAACTCGGTGTTCCACTTTAATGTGCAGCGAGATGATGGCATTGGCGTGGAAGTCTCCATGCAATGGAATGACAGCTTCAACGAAAGCCTGCTGTGCTTCACCAACAACATTCCACAGCGCGACGGTGGCACTCACCTGGCCGGCTTTCGCAGTGCCCTCACCCGCTCGCTGAACAGCTACATCGACCAGGAAGGCCTGTTGAAGAAAATGAAGGTCAGCACCTCCGGCGATGATGCCCGCGAAGGTCTGACGGCGATCATCTCGGTCAAGGTGCCGGACCCCAAGTTCTCCTCGCAGACCAAGGACAAGCTGGTGTCCTCGGAAGTGAAAACCGCTGTCGAGCAGGAAATGAACAAGTTCTTCAGCGACTATCTGCTGGAAAAGCCCAACGAAGCCAAAGCGGTGGTGGGCAAGATGATCGACGCCGCGCGTGCCCGCGAAGCGGCGCGCAAGGCGCGGGAAATGACCCGCCGCAAAGGCGCGCTGGACATCGCCGGCCTGCCGGGCAAACTGGCTGACTGCCAGGAAAAGGATCCTGCCCTGTCCGAACTCTACATAGTGGAAGGAGACTCCGCGGGCGGCTCTGCCAAGCAGGGACGTAACCGCAAGACCCAGGCGATCCTGCCGCTCAAGGGTAAGATCCTCAACGTGGAAAAGGCGCGTTTCGATCGCATGTTGTCTTCCCAGGAAGTCGGCACGCTGATCACCGCACTGGGTTGCGGTATCGGTCGCGAAGAATTCAATATCGAAAAACTGCGCTATCACAACATCATCATCATGACCGATGCCGACGTTGACGGTGCGCACATCCGTACCCTGCTGCTGACCTTCTTCTTCCGCCAGATGCCGGAGCTGATCGAGAAGGGCTATATCTACATCGCCCAGCCGCCGTTGTACAAGATCAAGAAAGGCAAGCAGGAACAGTACCTCAAGGATGACGAAGCGCTGGAAGATTACCTGACCCAGTCCGCACTGGAAGATTCCTACCTGTATGTCAACGAGCATGCACCGGGGATTACCGGCGAAGGACTGGAACGTCTGGTCAATGAGTACCGTGACGTGATGAAGATTCTCAAGCGCGTCGGTCGCCTGTATCCGCAGGAGTTGATGGAACACCTGATCTATCTGCCGCGCCTGTCGAAGGAAAATCTGGCAGACAAGGCGTTCATGGATAACTGGTTGATTTCATTTGAAAAAATGACAAAAGACAACGAGCGTTCCGGCCAGGAATACCTGGTCAGTCTGCGTGAGGACAAGGAACGCCAGCTGTGGCTGCCGGAGGTGGAGATTATCAGCCACGGCCAGGCCAGCTATGTCACCTTCAACCGTGACCTGTTTGCCAGCAACGACTACCGCGTCATGGCCGACCTCGGTGAGAAGCTGCAGAGCCTGTTGGAAGAAGGTGCTTACATTCAGCGTGGCGAGAAGAAGAAGCCGATTCGTTTCTTCAAGGAAGCCATGGAATGGATGATGAATGAAACCGCCCGCCGCCACACCATCCAGCGCTACAAGGGGCTGGGCGAGATGAACGCCGACCAGCTGTGGGAAACCACCATGGACCCGGATAACCGCCGCATGCTGCAGGTCACCATCGACGACGCCATCGCCGCCGACCAGATCTTCAACACGCTGATGGGCGACCACGTGGAACCGCGCCGGGAGTTCATCGAGCAGAACGCGCTGGCGGTGTCGAACCTGGACGTGTGATGCCTGCTTGCAAGTCAGCGTGGTTCCAGAACATCGAGAGGACGTTGAATCAGGAATTGAGGCAATGGCTTCGCTTAACCTCCTGGATGAAACTGAATGAACAGCGCTGATCAAAAACAGGTTCTGATTATTGCCGGTCCCAATGGTGCCGGCAAAACCACCTTTGCCCGCACGTTCCTCGCTCCACTTAAAGACCGGGTCCGTTTCATCAATGCCGATTATATTGCAGCAGGGCTTTCACCTTTTGATCCTGAGCTGGTTGCTGTACGCGCTGGGAAAATAATGCTGGAAGAGGTGGAAAGCTGTTTTCAGCGAGGGGAAAGCTTTGCAATAGAGACCACCTTGTCCGGCAGAGGGTATCTGAAGCATATAAAGCGCTGGCGGGAGGCTGGGTATAAAGTCAGGCTGATGTTCTTGTCGCTTGATGACGTCGGCATTGCTATCCAGCGGGTAGCACGTCGTGTCGCTCATGGTGGGCATAACATACCTGTGCCAGTGATTCAGAGGCGGTTCAAGGCCGGCTTGACGTTGCTGCATAGCGACTACAGGCATGCAGTGGATGAATGGCTTCTGTATGATAATTCCGGAGAAAAGCCTACTTTGCTGCGGCAAGGAGTCAACAAATGAGTGCTCAGAGAGAAAACGCAACGACGTTTGAGCAGGAAATATCAGCTGCCTTACTACGTTCGGCACAACTGGCCCGCGAAGAGGCTATCAAACATGGCACCGGCATTGTGGTTCAGATAGACGGCAAGGTGGTTGAAATTCCAGCCGAAGAACTGAAGAAACAGGCCGAGCAAAAGAACGAAACCTGAACTTGAGCCAGCGCATGGCCCCGCTCCTGTAGGAGATCTATGCTCCCATGCAACTGCGAAGGCTCTCACCCTTCGCCCGCCCCGGGGGCGGGGCTTCTGCAGGAGTGGGGCTGAGTGCAGGCCTGTTGTCTAGCGAAAATCGTCGGTCAGATCCCCATCCCGCAACACCTTCATCTCGTTCTCCTCATAGCTGAAGCCCTTCTCCAGCCGTGCCCTGAGCGTCAGGTCGGTACGCGAGTCCGCGTGTTTGAGAGCCTCGTCGAGGCTGATCGCGCCGGTCTGGACCAGTTCGTACAGATGCTGGTCGAAGGTCTGCAGGCCCAGTTCGGCGCTGCGGCTCATGGCCGGCTTGATCTCGTCCAGTTCGTCACGAGCGATCAGGTCGACGATATAGGGCGTGCGCAGCAGCATTTCCACCGCCGCCACGCGCTTTTTCTGCAGCCCCGGTACCAGCCGCTGGCCAATGACGGCGGCCAGGTTCATGGCGATATCGCCGAGTACCTGGTTGCGGGCTTCCTTGGGGAACAGGTTGACCATGCGCTCGACCGCCTGTGAGGCGTTGGTGGCGTGCAGGGTGGCCAGCACCAGGTGTCCGGTATCGCTGTAGTGCAGGGCGTGCTGCATGGTCTCCAGATCGCGGATCTCGCCGATCATGATCACGTCCGGCGATTCGCGCAGCACGTTACGCAGTGCCTCCGAGAAGCTCAGCGTGTCCAGGCCCACTTCACGCTGGTCGATGATCGCCAGCTGATGGCGGTGCAGGAACTCGATGGGGTCCTCGATGCAGACGATATGCCCGGCCCGGTGCGCTGCACGGTAATCGAGCATGGAGGCCAGGGTGGTCGACTTGCCGGAGCCGGCGGCGCCAACTACCAGGATCAGGCCGCGGTCGAGCATCACCAGCTGCTCCAGTTCACTGGGCAGGCCCAGCTCGGCGATGCGCGGGATCTGGTGATTGATATGCCGCACCACCATCGCCACTTCGCCGCGTTGGTAATACACATTGATGCGGAAGCGACCGGCATTGGGCACGCCCACCGCCAGGTTCATTTCCAGATTGCGCTCGAACTCGGCGATCTGTTTCTGGCTCAGCAGCTGATAGGCCAGCTGCTTGACCGAACCCGGTGGCAGCGGCTGTTTTTCCAGTTGATGATACTGGCCCTCGCGCTTGAGGGTGACCGGCGCGCCGACACTGAAGAACAGGTCCGAGCCGTTACGCTCGGACAGGGCATGCAGATAGCGGAATACATCCATATGAACGCGGCGTCCTGGCTGTGTGAGTGGTCAGCGTAGCTCAGCTGCCCTGGATTTCCCGCATCGCCTGCTGCACCCAGGCCTCGGCCTGCTTGTTGACCTCGACGATGGAGCGTGGGTCCGGGCCCTTGGGATAGATCGCCGGGCCTATCTTCACCTGCACCGTGCCGGGGCGTTTGCCCCAACCACGCTTGGGCCAGAACTCGCCGGCGTTGTGCGCCACCGGTACCACCGGGGCGTTGTTGGCACAGGCCAGGGCGGCGCCGCCGCGGGTGAACTTGATCGGCTGCCCCGGCAGCACCCGCGTGCCCTCGGGGAATACCAGCACCCAGACCCCGTCACGCAGCCGCTCGCCACCGATACGGTTGAGCTGCTGCAGCGAGCTGCGCGCCTTGCTGCGATTGATGGCAATCGGCTTGAGCAGGGCGAAGGCCCAGCCGAAGAAGGGCACGTACAGCAGTTCCTTCTTGATCAGTTGGGTCTGCGGACGGAACACCTGCTGCAGGAAGAAGGTTTCCCAGGTGCTTTGATGGTTGGCCAGGATCACTCCGGCCTGATCGGGAATGTTCTCCACCCCGCTGACTTCGTAGCGAATGCCTACCAGATGCCGGGTCAGCCAGATGGCCATGCGGCACCACCATTCCAGCACCACCTTGAAGCGGGTGCGATAGGGCATGAACGGGCCGATCAGCAGCATCAGCAGCCCCCAGATCACGGCACTGGTGGACAGCAGCAGGTAGAACAGGGTGACACGCAGGGCCATCAGCACGGGCATGGGTCAGGCTTCCAGCAGGTGGCTGGCCACGGCGGCCAGATCATCGAAGACAAGGGTACCGGCGGGCAGCGGTCTGGATTCTGTCACCAGGCCCTTGCCGGTACGCACCAGGTAGGGCTGGCAGCCCATCGCTGCGCCAGCCTGCAGGTCACGCAGGCTGTCGCCGACGGTCGGCACGCCAGCCAGGGAAACATCGTAATGCTCGGCAATCTGTCGGAACAGGCCGGACAGCGGCTTGCGGCAATCGCAACCATCGTCCGGGCCATGCGGGCAATGGCGGATCAGGTCGACCCGTCCACCCTGCTCCGCCACCAGCTCGCGCAGGCGCTGGTGCATGGCTTCCAGCGTCTGCTCGGTGAAGTAGCCACGAGCCAGGCCGGACTGGTTGGTGGCCACCGCCACTGTCCAGCCGGCCCGGCTCAGCCGCGCAATGGCCTCGATCGAGCCGGGCAACGGGATCCACTCCTCGACGGATTTGACGAAGGCGTCGGAGTCTTCATTGATGACCCCATCGCGGTCGAGAATGATCAGCTTCATCCGAGCAGCGAAATATCAGCGACACCGAGGAACAGGCCACGCAGCTGGGCCAGCAGCGCGTAGCGGTTGGCCTTGACCTGCGGGTCCTCGGCGTTCACCAGCACCTGGTCGAAGAAGGCGTCCACCGGCTCGCGCAGGGCCGCCAGCTGTTCCAGGGTGCCCTGATACTGCCGTTCGGCGGCCAGCGGCGTGACGGCGCTGCGAGCTGCCTGCACGGCCGTGGCCAGCGCCTGTTCGGCGGCTTCGCCGAGCAGCGCTGGATCGATGTCGCCGGGCACGGCCACGTCGGCCTTGGCCAGGATGTTCGAGACGCGCTTGTTGGCGGCGGCCAGCGCCTCGGCTTCGGGCAACCGGCGGAACGCCTGTACCGCCTGCACGCGCTGGTCGAAGTCCAGTGGCGAATCCGGATGCACGGCACGCACCGACTGGTATACGGCGACATCGATGCCTTCATCCTCGTAGCGGGCCCGCAGGCGGTCGAAGATGAAGTCCTGCAGCTGGTCTACCAGGCCATCGCTGGTCACCGCCGTACCGTACTGGTTGACCGCGGTCTGCAGGGCGGTGTGCAGGTCCAGCTCCAGGCGCTTCTCGATCAGGATGCGCAGTATGCCGAGGGCGGCGCGGCGCAGGGCGTAGGGGTCCTTGCTGCCGGTGGGCAGCATGCCGATGCCGAAGATACCGGCCAGGGTATCGAGCTTGTCGGCCAGCGCCACTGCGGCGCCGGTCAGGGTGCTCGGCAGTTCGGCGCCGGCGCCGCGCGGCATGTACTGCTCGTTCAGCGCCAGCGCCACATCCTCGGCCTCACCGTCGTGGCGGGCGTAGTAGTAACCGGCGATGCCCTGCAGCTCGGGGAATTCGCCGACTATCTCGCTGGCCAGGTCGCACTTGCTCAGCAGGCCGGCGCGCGCGGCATTGGCCGGCTCGCCGCCGATGCTCTCGGCAATGAACGCGGCCAGGCTGGAAACCCGCAATGCCTTGTCGTAGACGCTGCCCAGCTGAGCCTGGAACACCACGTTGGCCAGCCGCTGGTTGTTACGCTCCAGCGGGTGTTTCTGGTCCTGCTGGAAGAAGAACTCGGCATCGGTCAGGCGCGGGCGCACCACCTTCTCGTTACCGGCGACGATCTGTGCCGGGTCGCTGCTGTCGATATTGGCCACGGTGATGAAGCGCGGCAGCAACTTGCCGTTGGCATCCAGCAGGCAGAAATACTTCTGGTTGTCCTGCATGGTGGAGATCAATGCTTCCTGCGGCACCTCGAGGAAACGCTCCTCGAAGCTGCATACCAGTGGCACCGGCCATTCGACCAGTGCGGTCACTTCATCCAGCAGGTCATCGGGGACGATGGCAGTGCCCTGCTGCTCGGCGGCCAGTTCGGCGACGCGCTGGCGGATCAGTTCGCGGCGCTCATTGAAATCGGCGATCACGTGCGCCTGGCGCAGCTCATCGGCATAGCTGGCCGGTGTACTGATCTGCACGGCCTGCGGGTGATGGAAGCGGTGCCCGTAGGAATGCTGGCCGGCCTGTTGCGACAGAATGGTACAGGGAATCAGCTGCTCGCCCTGCAGCATCACCAGCCACTGGGTCGGACGCACGAACTCGGTCTTGCCGGCGCCCCAGCGCATGCGCTTGGGAATCGGCAGGGCGGCCAGGGCACCATCGACGATACCCGGCAGCAGCTCGCTGGCCTGCTGGCCGGGGATGCTTTGCACGAAACGCAGGCGCGGGCCGCTCTGGTCCAGCTCGCTCAGCTCGACGCCGCATTTGCGGGCAAAGCCCAGCGCTGCCTGGGTCGGGTTGCCCTCGGCATCGAAGGCGGCCTTTACCGGTGGGCCGTCCAACTGCTGGGTGCGATCGGGTTGTTCGCTGTCCAATTGTTCGACCAGCACCGCCAGGCGCCGCGGCGCCGCGTAGTAACGTGCCGCCTGGTAGCCCAGGCCGGCTTCGGCCAGGCCCTTCTCGACTCCGGCGAGGAAGGCTTCACCAAGCGATTTCAGCGCCTTGGGGGGCAGCTCTTCGGTGCCCAGTTCAACCAGAAAATCCTGTGCCTGCATCATTCGGCCTCCTTCAGTTTGGCCAGTACTTCGTCACGCAATTCGGGGCTGGCCATGGGGAAGCCGAGCTTGGCGCGGGCATGCAGATAGGCATGGGCGATCGAGCGGGCCAGGGTACGCACGCGCAGGATATAGCGCTGGCGCTCGGTCACCGAAATGGCCCGCCGCGCATCCAGCAGGTTGAAGGTATGCGAGGCCTTCATCACCATCTCGTAGGCCGGCAGCGGCAGCTCGGCCTCGATCAGCCGGTTGGCTTCGCTCTCGTAGAAGCTGAACAGCTCGAACAGCTTGTCGACATTGGCGTGCTCGAAGTTGTAGGTCGACTGCTCCACCTCGTTCTGGTGGAACACATCGCCATAGGTGACCTTGCCGAACGGGCCATCGGAGTAGACCAGATCGTAGACCGAGTCCACGCCCTGCAGATACATGGCCAGGCGTTCCAGGCCGTAGGTGATCTCGCCGGTGACCGGATAGCACTCGACGCCACCGACCTGCTGGAAGTAGGTGAACTGGGTGACTTCCATGCCGTTGAGCCAGACTTCCCAACCCAGGCCCCAGGCGCCCAGGGTTGGCGATTCCCAGTTGTCCTCGACGAAGCGGATATCGTGCACCAGCGGATCGATACCGATGTGCCGCAGCGAATCCAGGTACAGCTCCTGGATATTGTCCGGGTTCGGCTTGAGCACCACCTGGAACTGGTAGTAGTGCTGCAGGCGGTTGGGGTTCTCGCCATAGCGGCCATCGGCGGGACGGCGGCTGGGCTGGACATAGGCGGCGTTCCAGATTTCCGGGCCGATGGAGCGCAGGAAGGTCGCGGTATGGAAGGTTCCGGCGCCCACCTCCATGTCATAGGGCTGCAGTAGCACGCAGCCCTGCTCCGCCCAGTAGCTTTGCAGGGCCAGGATCAGGCCCTGGAAGGTCTGGGCGGCGGGATTTGTCTGAGTCACGTTTTTCACCGGTCAACTGTGAGCAAAGGCCGAAGTATACAATCCCGGCGGGGCGGCATACAGCATGGCTGGCTATTTGTCTCAGCTGATGACCCGATAGCACGGCTGGTAGGCGGTGCCGTTGGGCAGCTTCATGCGTTGCTGGTCGACGAAGGCCTGCAGCAGCGCGCCCAGTGGCTGCATGATTTCCCGGTCGCCGTGCAGCTCATAGGGCCCATGCGCCTCGATCCGGCGGATGCCATGTTCCTTGACGTTGCCGGCAACGATGCCGGAGAACGCCCGGCGCAGGTTGGCCGCCAGCTCGTGCGGCGGCGTGCTGCGGCGTAGCTCCAGCGCCGCCATGTTCTCGTGGGTCGGGTCGAACGGGCGCTGGAAGCCTTCCTCGACCTTGAGCAGCCAGTTGAAATGAAACGCATCGTTGCGCTCGCGGCGGAACTGCTCCACCGCGGCCAGGCCCTGTTTCATCTTGCGTGCCACCAGGATTGGGTCCTCGATGATGATCTCGTAGCGCGCCTGGGCCTGCGGGCCGAGGGTGGCACCGACGAACTCATGCAACTGCTGCAGGTAGGCGGTAGCGCTGCGCGGCCCGGTGAGGATCAGCGGGAATGGCAGCTCGGCATTGTCCGGATGCAGCAGGATGCCCAGCAGGTAGAGGAACTCCTCGGCGGTACCGACACCACCGGGGAAGATGATGATGCCGTGGCCGATGCGGATGAAGGCCTCCAGGCGCTTCTCGATATCCGGCAGGATCACCAGCTCGTTGACGATCGGATTGGGCGCCTCGGCGGCGATGATTCCCGGCTCGGTCAGCCCCAGGTAGCGGCCGTCGATCACCCGCTGCTTGGCATGGGCGATGGTCGCGCCCTTCATCGGCCCCTTCATCACCCCCGGCCCGCAGCCAGTGCAGATGTTCAGGTTGCGCAGGCCCAGTTCGTGGCCGACCTTCTTGCTGTACTTGTACTCCTCGGCATCGATCGAATGGCCACCCCAGCACACCACCATCTTCGGCTCGATGCCGGGCGTCAGTGCCCGGGCGTTGCGCAGCAGGTGAAATACGTAGTCGGTGATGCCGTTGGAGCTGTCCAGGTCGGCACGTTTGTTGTGTTGTTCGCTCTCGGTATAGACGATATCGCGCAGGGCGCTGAACAGCATCTCCCGGGTACTGGAGATCATGTGTCCATCGACGAAGGCATCAGCCGGCGCATTGCGCAGCTCCAGGCTCACGCCCCGATCGAGCTGGTGGATGTGCACCTCGAAATCGGCATAGGCCTCGAGAATGGTCTTGGCATTGTCCACTCGTGCACCTGTGTTGAGGATCGCCAGCGCGCACTGGCGGAACAGCTGGTAGGTGCTTCCGGAGCCGACTTCGCTCAACTTCTGCACTTCACGCTGGGACAGGATCTCCAGACTGCCCCGGGGGGTTACGGAAACATTGACGACGTGTCTTGGCATTATTTCTTCCAGGTTGGACAGGAATGCCCATCTTACTCCACGGCTTCGCCGTGAAGGCAAATCGGGCAAGCGACTGTATGCGCAAAACGTCCTTCTGCCGGTCAAGGGAGGCAAGTGATGAGACAGGGTATGGTTTTCTCGCTGATGCTGGCGCTGGTCCTGATGGCTGGCTGTGCCCCGACGCAGAAGGGCCCCAGCTACGCCGACGCGCGCAACAATCCGTTCATCCCCGCCAACCACCAGGCAGCCGAGGCATTGCTCGGGCAGTTGAATGGCAAACTGGGTGGCAGCACCCTGCTCATTGCGACCCTGGTGAATATCGACGCCCTGGAGCGTTCCTCGACCCTGGGGCGGCTGGTGTCCGAGCAGGTCTCGGCGCGTTTTACCCAGTCCGCTTACCACATGGTGGAGATGAAGTTCGCCAACAGCGTGTACGTGCTGCAGAATCAGGGCGAGATGATGCTGACGCGCGAAGTGCAGGAGCTGGCCAGCCAGCATGCCGCGCAGGCGGTCATCGTCGGCACCTATGGCGAAAGCAAGGACTTCGTTTTCATCAATCTCAAGGTGGTGCAGCCCGGCACCAACCTGGTGCTGGCGGTACACGACTATGCGCTGCCGCTGGACGACAATACCCGCGCCATGCTGCGCAACCGCAGATACTGATCCTCCTTCCTCGACCCCTCTCTCCCGCAAGGTGGAGAGGGGACTCCGATGATGACTGCTGCCCCCCTTTGGTTTGGAGCTGCCTGACGGTATAACATCAGGCAAACCCGTATTCCCGAGGACCGAGGCAAAGCATGTCACTCGATACGTCTGTCATTTCTTCGCAGCCGCGCTGCCGGTGGTGTTCCAGCGACTCGATCTATCAGTCTTACCACGATCACGAATGGGGTGTACCAGAGTACGATGCCCAGCGGCTGTTCGAGAAGCTGTTGCTCGACGGCTTTCAGGCGGGTCTGTCGTGGATCACCATCCTGAAGAAGCGTGAGCGCTATCGGCAGGTCTATCACGGTTTCGATGCCCGGTTCATGGCGGCACAGACCGATGCCGATCTGCAGGCATTGATGCAGGACCCCGGCATCATTCGCAATCGGTTGAAGGTGCACGCGGCGCGACAGAATGCCCGGGCCTGGCTGGCGCTGGCCGAGCAGACCGATCCGGCCGCCTGGCTCTGGCAGTTCGTTGGAGGCCGGCCATTGGTCAATCGCTTCGCCAGCCATGCCGAGGTGCCGGCCATCACGCCCGAGGCACAGGCCATGAGCAAGGCACTGCGCAAGGCCGGCTTCAGTTTTGTCGGGCCGACAATCTGTTATGCATTCATGCAGGCGACCGGCATGGTTATGGACCATACTCTGGATTGTTACCGCTACGCCGAGCTGGCCGGTGAAGCTGCCGCCATCAAACAACAATAACGATGGAGAACATCCATGCAACTGACCAAACGACTGGGCCTGCTGGCCGCTGCTGCGGCGCTGACCGCCACCACCGCTGTGTTTGCCGCGCCGACCTATATCAACGTGCTTACCGGCGGCACCAGTGGAGTGTACTACCCGATCGGTGTCGCTATCTCGCAGCTGTATGGCCAGATCGACGGTGCCCGGCCGTCGGTGCAGGCGACCAAGGCCTCGGTGGAAAACCTCAATCTGTTGCAGGCCGGCCGTGGTGAGCTGGCCTTCGCCCTCGGCGATTCGGTCGCCGATGCCTGGAATGGCGTGGAGGATGCCGGCTTCAAGGCGCCGCTCAAGCGGTTGCGGGCCATTGCCGGTACCTACAACAACTACATTCAGGTGGTAGCCAGCGCGGAATCCGGTATCAAGACCCTGGAGGACCTCAAGGGCAAGCGCATTTCCGTCGGCGCGCCCAAATCCGGCACCGAACTCAATGCCCGGGCAATCTTCGCCGCCGCCGGGCTGAGCTACGAGGACATGCGCCGGGTCGAGTTCCTGCCTTATGCCGAATCCGTAGAGCTGATCAAGAACCGGCAACTGGACGCCACCTTGCAATCCTCCGGCCTGGGCATGGCGGCCATTCGCGATCTGGCCAGTACCATGCGGGTGAACTTCGTTGCCATTCCCGAAGATGTGGTGCAGAAGATCAATAACCCGGCCTATCAGCCGGGCGTGATTCCGGCTGGCACCTATGATGGTCAGGACGAGGACGTGCCCACCGTCGGTATCAACAATATCCTGGTCAGCCATGAAAAGGTCGACGACGAAATCGCTTATCAGATGACCAAGCTGATCTTCGACAATCTGAGCGCGCTGGGCAACGCCCATGCCGCGGCCAAGGCGATCACGCTGGAGAATGCGGCGCAGAACCTGCCGATTCCCCTGCATCCGGGCGCCGAGCGGTTTTACAAGGAAGTAGGCATCCTGCAATAGCTGGCGGCCGGGAGTAGCCCATGAGTGAATATCAGGGGCTCCATGCGAGTCCCGCCGAGTGGCCCAGGGCGCTGTTCTATGTGGCGCTGCTGTTTTCCTGTTACCAGATCATCACCGCCGCCTTTCATCCGGTCTCCACGCAGGTGCTGCGGGCCGGGCACGTAGGCTTTCTGTTGATGCTGGTATATCTGAGCTATCCACTGCGCGGTTACGCACGGCCCTGGCAACCGCTGGCCTGGCTGCTGGCGCTGGCGGGCATGGCGACCTTCTTCTACCAGTGGTATTTCGAAGCGGATCTGATCCAGCGTTCGGGCGACCTGACCAGCATGGACATGCTGGTCGGCCTGGCGCTGATCGTGCTGGTCTTCGAGGCGGCGCGGCGAGTGATGGGCATTGCCCTGCCGATCATCTGTGGGTTGTTTCTGGCCTATGGTATGTTCGGCAATCATCTGCCCGGCGAGCTGGCGCACCGGGGATACGGGCTGGATCAACTGGTCAACCAGCTGTCGTTCGGCACCGAAGGGCTGTACGGCACGCCCACCTATGTCTCAGCCACCTACATCTTCCTGTTCATCCTGTTCGGTTCGTTCCTGGAGCAGGCAGGGATGATCCGGCTGTTCACCGATTTTGCCATGGGCCTGTTCGGCCACCGGGCCGGCGGGCCAGCCAAGGTGTCGGTGGTGTCCTCGGCATTGATGGGTACCATCACCGGTTCTGGCGTGGCCAACGTGGTGACCACCGGCCAGTTCACCATTCCACTGATGAAACGCTTCGGCTACAAGCCGGCCTTTGCCGGCGGCGTCGAGGCCACGGCGAGCATGGGCAGTCAGATCATGCCACCGGTGATGGGCGCGGTGGCCTTCATCATGGCCGAAACCATCAACGTGCCCTATGTCGAAGTGGCCAAGGCGGCGCTGCTACCGGCGTTGCTGTACTTCAGCTCGGTATTCTGGATGGTGCACCTGGAGGCCAGGCGTTCGAAGCTCAATGGCTTGCCCAAGGACGAATGCCCCAGCGCCTGGGAGGCGGTCAGGCAGCGCTGGTTCCTGCTGATTCCGCTGGCCATCCTGGTCTGGCTGCTGTTCTCCGGGCGTACCCCGATGTTCGCCGGTACCGTGGGGCTGGCATTGACTGCCATCGTCATTCTCGGCTCG
The DNA here is from genome assembly GCF_014219065.1 of Halopseudomonas xiamenensis. GTDB lineage: Bacteria > Pseudomonadota > Gammaproteobacteria > Pseudomonadales > Pseudomonadaceae > Halopseudomonas > Halopseudomonas xiamenensis. The sequence goes on along the minus strand of NZ_JACLGO010000002.1, from coordinate 119,494 downwards.
GCGCTGATCCTGCGGCTGTCATCCACTGCGCTGCGGGTGGTGTTCTGGGTTGCCCTGGGGGTTCTCTGTGCCGGCTTCTTCCAGCTGGGCATCGGGGTGATCTTCGGTGTCATCGGTGTGCTGGTGGTGGCCTGCTGGTTCGTCAGGGGTGGGCGCGACACCCTGCGTATTTGCCTGCATGCGCTGGTGGAAGGCGCACGCCATGCGGTACCGGTGGGTATCGCCTGCGCGCTGGTGGGGGTGATTATCGGCATCGTCTCGCTGACCGGGGTGGCCTCGACCTTTGCCGGCTACATCCTGGCCATCGGTCAGGACAACCTGTTCCTGTCGCTGCTGCTGACCATGCTCACCTGTCTGGTACTGGGCATGGGGATTCCGACCATTCCCAACTACATCATCACCAGCTCCATCGCCGCGCCGGCGCTGCTGGATCTGGGCGTGCCACTGATCGTCTCGCACATGTTCGTGTTCTATTTCGGCATCATGGCCGACCTCACCCCGCCGGTGGCGCTGGCCTGCTTTGCCGCAGCACCCATCGCCCGGGAGAACGGCCTGAAAATCAGCCTCTGGGCGGTGCGCATAGCGGTCGCCGGATTCGTCGTGCCCTTCATGGCGGTCTACAGTCCGGCGCTGATGATGCAGGGTGGGGATTGGTGGGCGGTGCTGTACATGCTGATCAAGGCGGCTTTCGCCATCGGTCTGTGGGGCATCGTCTTCACCGGCTATTGCCTGGGCTCGCTGGCCTGGTGGGAAAAACTGCTGGGCTTCGCTGCCGGTGCGCTGATGATCCTGGCCTTGCCGGTCACCGATGAACTGGGCTTCGCCCTGGGCCTGCTCTTTCTTGCACAGCACTGGTGGCGGGCGCGGCGTGTGCCCCGGCCGGCATGAATGCGCTGTGTCTCGGCCTGGCCGGGGTGGTCTGGGCGCAGCTGCCACTGCCCGAATTCACCCTGGCCTGGCATCACAGCGTGGAGAAGATCCGCTGGGAAGAGGACTATCAGCTCAGCGCCGCCGGCCTGTTGCTGCGTGAGGCTCGGGTGCGTGGCAGCGGCGCGGGGATGGAGATTCCGGAAGGTGCTGTGCTGCGCGATGGCAGCTGGCACTATCGGCCGCAACTGCCGGCATTGCAGCCGCTGCGGTTGGGGCGCAGCAGCGCCGCGGCGGCGGGTGATTACCAGCTGTGCAGCGACGCTGGCTGCCGACCACTGGCCGACTGGCTGGGACCTCCGAGTCCGCAACGCCCGGTGGTGGAGTTGTGGAGTTGCCAGTCGCCGGTGGGCTGATGCCAGTGCGCAGGCTACAATGGCCTTTTTCAGGTTGGAGTGTGTGAGTGGAAAGGCTCAAGGGCGCTATCACGGTGGGATTTCTCAGGCTGTTCGCACTGCTGCCGTTCGGCGTCGCGCAGCGCCTCGGTGCGGCGGTCGGCTGGCTGATGTGGAAATTGCCGAACCGTTCGCGGGAAGTCGTACGCATCAACTTCGCCCACTGCCTGCCGGAGCTGGCACCCGCCGAGCGGGAACGGCTGGTCGGCGAGACCCTGGTCAATATCGGCCGCAGCTTCGCTGAAAGCGCCTGCGCCTGGATGTGGAGCCCGCAGAAGACCGTGGGCCTGATCAAGGAGGTGGAGGGCGAGCATTTGCTCGACGAGGCACTGGCCGAGGGCAAGGGGCTGGTCGGGATCACCAGCCACCTGGGCAACTGGGAAGTGCTCAACCATTGGTATTGCCTGAAATGCTCGCCTATCATCTTCTATCGTCCACCCAAGCAGAAGGCGGTGGACGAACTGCTGCAGAAGCAGCGCACCCAGCTTGGCAACAAGGTCGCCGCCTCCACCCGCGAGGGTATCATCAGCGTGATGCGCGAGGTGCGGCGTGGCGGTGCGGTGGGTATTCCGGCGGACCCGGAACCGGCCCTCAAGAGCGGTGTATTCGTACCCTTCCTGGGGGTGCAGGCGCTGACCAGCAAGTTCGTGCCCGGTCTGCTCAAGGGCGGTGCGGCCAACGGGGTGTTCCTGCACTGCGTGCGCCTGCCGGATCACAGCGGTTTCAAGGTGATCGTCGAGCGCGCCCCCGAGGCCCTGTACAGCGACGACGAGACCGAGGCGGTGGCGGCGATGAGCGCCACCATCGAGAGCTACGTGCGGCGCTGGCCGAGCCAGTACATGTGGAGCATGAAGCGGTTCAAGAAACGCCCCGTCGGCGAGAAGAAGTGGTATTGATCCAGCACTGCAAGGAGCGCAGTTGATGAGCAACAAACGGCAGTATCCGAGGACGATGATGAAGTGCCGGATTTGCATCAGCCATCCGGACCTGGGCGAGGTCTATGGCCAGACCCGCGACCTGTCCGATGGCGGTGTGTTCGTCGAGAACCCACAGTTGGCCAGCCTGCCGCCGGGTACCGAGGTCAGCGGCCAGGTGCAGGACATGCCGATCGAAGCGCCGGTACTGCGCATGGTCATCCAGCGGGTGATTCCCGGCGAGGGAGTCGGGTTGGCTTTTCTCGACTAGGCTGCAGGGATCGGGCGCGGTACGCCGCTGCGCCAACCTGGCTACAGGAACGATCCGATGACCAGATTCACCGTCACTGCGCGCCCGCTGGCACTGTCGGTACTGTTCAGCGCCAGTCTGTGCGGCCTGCCGCTGTCGGCCCAGGCCGATGGCTTCATCGATGACGCCCAGGCCAGCCTGCACCTGCGCAACTTCTACCTGCACCGCGACTTCAGCAATTCGGCGCACCCCCAGAGCCAGGCCGGGGAGTGGACCCAGAGCTTCATCCTCGATGCCCGCTCCGGCTATACCTCCGGCGTGCTGGGCTTGGGCGTGGATGTGCTGGGGTTGTATGCGCTGAAGCTCGATGGTGGCCGTGGCACCACCAATACCTCGCTGCTGCCGGTGCATGATGGCGGCCACCCGGCGGATGACTTCGGGCGCCTGGGCGTGGCCGGCAAGGCGCGGATCTCGCGTACTGAACTCAGGTTCGGCGAGTGGATGCCGGTACTGCCGATCCTGCGCTCCGATGATGGTCGTGCATTACCGCAGAGCTTCCAGGGTGCCCAGCTGACGTCCGACCAGTTCGACGATCTGACCCTGTACGCCGGTCAGTTTCGCGGCAATAGCCCGCGTAACGATGGCAGCATGGAAGACATGATGTACGGCGGTGCCAGCTCCGATCGCTTAAATTTCGCCGGTGGTGAGTACCGCTTCAATGCCGAGCGCAGCCTGGTCGGCCTGTGGCATGCGCAGCTCAAGGACATCTACCGCCAGCAGTACCTCCAGCTGCGCCACAGCCAGCCGGTCGGCGACTGGCTGCTGGCGGCCAACCTGGGATATTTCCATGGCCGCGAGGACGGCAGCGAGAGGGCTGGCAAGCTGGACAACCGCACCTGGTCGGCGCTGCTGTCGGCCAGCCGCAGCGGCCATACCCTGTACCTGGGCCTGCAGAAGGTCAGTGGCGACAGCGACTGGATGCGGGTCAACGGTACCAGTGGCGGCACCCTGGCCAACGACAGCTACAATGCCAGCTTCGACCACGCCGGCGAACGTTCCTGGCAACTGCGCTACGACTACGACTTTGCCGCCGCCGGGCTGCCCGGTCTGGGCTTCATGACCCGCTATATCAGCGGCGACCAGGTGGATACCGCCACTGGCAGCGACGGCAAGGAATGGGTTCGCGAATCGGAGCTGGCCTATACCGTGCAGAGCGGAACCTTCAGGAACCTGTCGCTGCGCTGGCGCAACTCCAGCCTGCGCAGCAACTTCAGTACCAGTGAATTCGACGAGAACCGGCTGATCCTCAACTACAGCCTGCCACTGCTGTAGCCTGCCCGGTGGCGCTGCTCAGCGGCGCCAGAACATCGGCGTCAGCAGCACCAGCAGGGTGAATACCTCCAGGCGCCCGAGCAGCATGGCGAAGCTGAGAATCCACTTCACCGTCGCACTCAGCTCACCATAGTGCGCCGCCACGTCGCCGAGGCCCGGCCCGAGGTTGTTCATGCAGGCGGTCAGCGCGGAGAAGGCAGTGACGAAGTCCAGCTCGGTGCCGAGCAGCAGCAGGAGCAGCACGGCGAAGGTGAACACGTAGACCGAGCAGAAGCCCCATACCGCCTCGACCACCCGGTCGCCCACTGGCCGGGTGCCCAGCTTGACCGGGAACACGCCATTGGTATGCAACAGGCGCTTGATCTCGCGTACCCCCTGCTTGAATACCAGCAGCACCCGGATCACCTTCATGCCGCCACCGGTGGAGCCGGCGCAGGCGCCGGCGAAACTGGCATACAGCAGCAGGAACGGCAGTACCGACGGCCAGGCGGCGAAATCGGTGACGGTGAAGCCGGTGGTGGTGGCGATGGAGATGGTCTGGAAGGCGGCGAAGCGGATGGCTGACGGTACATCGTAGTACTGGTGCAGGATCAGCAGGCTGGCGCTGACGATGAACAGGCCCAGCAGGATCATCAGGTAGGTACGGCATTCCGGATCCTGCCAGTAGCTCTGCAGCGAGCGGAAGCGCCAGGCGGTGAAGTGCAGGGCGAAGTTGATCCCCGACACCACCATGAACACCAGGCAGATCATCTCGATGGCCGGGCTGTTGTAGTAGCCGATGCTGGCATCGTGGGTGGAGAAGCCGCCGATGGCCACGGTGGAAAAACTGTGGCCGATGGCATCGAACAGCGACATGCCGGCCAGCCAGTAGGCACTGGCGCAGGCCAGGGTCAGCCCGCTGTAGATGAACCACAGCACCTTGGCGGTTTCGGCGATGCGCGGGGTCAGCTTGTTGTCCTTCAGCGGGCCGGGCATTTCCGCACGGTACAACTGCATGCCACCCACCCCCAGCAGTGGCAGGATGGCCACCGCCAACACGATGATGCCCATGCCGCCGAACCATTGCAGCTGCTGGCGGTAGAACAGCACCGAGCGCGGCAGGGTGTCCAGCCCGGTGATCACCGTGGCACCGGTGGTGGTCAGCCCGGAGAAGGACTCGAACACCGCATCGGCCACCGTCAGGTCGGGCATCTCCAGCAGGTACAGCGGCACCGCGCCGAACAGCCCCAGTACCAGCCAGAACAATACCGTGATCAGGTAGCCGTCGCGGGTACGCAGCTCGTTGCGTCGCTTGCGTACCGGCAGCCAGACCAGGCAGCCGACGCTCAGGGTAATGGCGAACCCGATCAGGAAGGCTTCGCGCGCATGCTCGCCGTAGTGCAGGCCCACTGCCGCCGCCGGCAGCATGCTGGTGGAGAACAGCATCAGCAGGATGCCGGTGATGCGCTGGATCTGGGAGTACTGCATGTGCTGCGCTACCTGGCCGGTTAGAGGAAGGTCAGCCCGACCTGGAACAGCCGCTCGACATCGCGGATGTGCTTCTTGTCGATAACGAACAGGATCACGTGGTCCTCGGACTCAATCACCGTGGTGTCATGCGCGATCAGCACCTGCTCATCGCGCACCACGGCGCCGATGGTGGTGCCCGGCGGCAGCTTGATCTCGCTGATGGCCTTGCCGACCACCTTGGACGAGCGTGCATCGCCGTGGGCGATCACCTCGATGGCCTCGGCGGCACCCCGGCGCAGCGAGTAGACATTGACGATATCGCCGCGGCGTACATGGGTCAGCAGGGTGCCGATGGTGGCCTGGGATGGCGAGATGGCGATATCGATCTGCCCACCCTGGACCAGATCGACATAGGCCGGGTTGTTGATCAGTGCCATGACCCGCCGCGCACCGAGCCGTTTTGCCAGCATCGAGGACATGATATTGGCCTCGTCATCGTTGGTCACTGCGATGAAGATATCGACCTCCTCGATATTCTCATCGACCAGCAATTCGCGGTCCGAGGCGCTGCCGTAGAGTACGATGGCCTGATCCAGGTTCTGTGACAGGTAGTCGGCGCGGGCGCGGTTGTTCTCGATGATCTTCACCCGATAGCGGGTCTCGATGGCCTCGGCCAGGCGCTCGCCGATATTGCCACCTCCGGCGATCATGATGGTCTTGTTGCGCTTTTCCACCCGGCGCAGCTCGCCCATCACCGCGCGGATATCCTGGGACGCGGCGATGAAGAACACCTCGTCATCGGCTTCGATCACCGTATCGCCCTGTGGCGTGATCGGTCGATCGCGGCGGAAGATGGCTGCCACGCGGGTATCCACACCGGGCATGTGCTGGCGCAGGTAACGCAGTTCCTGGCCGACCAGCGGGCCGCCGTAATAGGCGCGCACCGCCACCAGCTGTACCTTGCCGCCGGCGAAATCCAGTACCTGCAGTGCACCGGGATGCTGGATCAGCCGCTTGATATAGGTGGTTACCGCCTGTTCCGGACTGATCAGCACATCCACCGGCATCCCTTCGTTGCCGAACAGCCCGCTGCGCGTCAGGTAGGCCGACTCGCGGATGCGGGCGATCTTGGTCGGGGTGCGGAACAGGCTGTAGGCCACCTGGCAGGCGATCATGTTGGTCTCGTCACTGCTGGTCACCGCGATCAGCATGTCGGCATCATCAGCGCCGGCCTGGCGCAGTACCGTGGGCAATGAGCCGCGGCCCTGCACCGTGCGGATATCCAGGCGGTCACCAAGGGCGCGCAGGCGCACCGCATCGGTATCCACCACGGTAATGTCGTTGGCCTCGCTGGCCAGCGAAGCGGCCAGGCTGCTACCCACCTGCCCCGCTCCGAGAATGATGATCTTCATGCACTGGTCCTGTGGTCGCGCAGCGTCGTGCCGTTATCCAGTTTCAGCAGTCTGGCCAGGTAGAAGCCATCGTGCCCGCCCGGCTGCGGCAGCAACTGCCGGCCACAGGGCTGCGCCAGGCCGAAATCGCCGGCAACGGGTAGCTGGCGGGCGCCGGGTTGCCGGTCGAGGAAGGCCTCGATCACCTGGGTGTTTTCCTGCGGTAATACCGAGCAGGTGGCATATACCAGGATGCCGCCGACCTCCAGCGTCTGCCACAGCCGGTCGAGCAGCTGGCCCTGCAGTTCGGCCAGCGCGGCGATATCCTGCGGCTGGCGGGTGAGCTTGATATCGGGGTGCCGGCGAATCACTCCGGTAGCCGAGCAGGGCGCATCCAGCAGGATGCGCTGGAACGGCTGGCCGTCCCACCAGGCCTCCAGCTCGCGGCCATCGGCGGCCTTGAGCGTGGCATCGAGCCCCAGTCGGCGCAGGTTGTCGCGTACCCGCTCAAGGCGGGCCGGCTCCAGGTCCAGGGCCACCAGCTCGCGCAACTGCGGTTGCAGCTCGAGAATGTGGCAGGTCTTGCCGCCGGGCGCGCAGCAGGCATCCAGCACCCGCTGGCCGGGTTTGAGTTCCAGCAACGGTGCCGCCAGTTGCGCCGCTTCGTCCTGCACGCTGACAGCGCCCTCGGCGAAGCCGGGCAGTTGCTGCACATCGCAGGGCTGAGCCAGGGTTATGCCATCGGCACTGAACGGGCAGGCCGCTGCTTCCATCCCGGCCGCCTGCAGCCGCGCCAGATAAGTGTCACGGCTGCCCTGGCGGCGGTTGACCCGCAACGTCATCGGCGGATGCAGGTTGTTCGCGGCGCACAGCGCTTCCCAGTGCGCCGGCCAGGCATGCTTCAGGCTCTTCTGCAGCCAGCGCGGATGCGCCACACGGATCACCGGGTCATGTTCGAGGGTTGCCAGCAGCTCGGCGCCTTCGCGCTGTACCCGGCGCAGCACCGCGTTGAGCATGCCCTTGGCCCAGGCCTTCTTCATGCTCACCGCGACAGCGACCGTCTCGCCAATGGCCGCATGGGCGGGAACGCGGGTGTACAGCAGTTGATAGATGCCGACCAGCAACAGTGCCTGCAGGTCGCGGTCGGCCGCCTTGAGGGGTTTCTGCAGCAGATGGTCGGCCAGCCCCTGCAGGCGCGGAAACCAGCGTGCGGTACCCAAGGCCAGCTCGCGGGTCAGCGCCTGGTCCCGCGCGGCGACATGTGCCAGTTGCGCCGGCAGGCTGCTGCCCAGCGAGGCCTTGCCGGCGATTACCGCGGCCAGCGCATTGGCTGCGGCCAGGCGCGGGCTCATTGCCCGTTCGCCAGCGACTGACCGAGAACGAACTGGTCGCGGCGAGCGTTGTACAGGTCGGCAAAGGCCAGCGGCTTGCCACCGGGCAATTGCAGCCGGGTCAGGCGCAGCGCCTGCTCACCGCAGGCGACCAGCAGGCCCTGCTTGCTGCAGCCGAGGATCTCGCCGGGCTGGCCGCGGCCGGCCTCGACCTCGGCGGCCCAGACCTTGAGCGGCTGCTCCTGCCAGCGCGCATGGGCCAGCGGCCAGGGGTTGAAGGCGCGGATCATGTTCGCCAGTTCGTGCGCTGGGCGTGACCAGTCGATGCGCGCGTCGGTCTTGTCCAGCTTGTGCGCATAGGTGGCCAGGCTGTCATCCTGCACCTCGCCCTGCAAGGTGCCGGCGGCCAGCCCGTCGATGGCTTCGAGCACCGCCTGCGGGCCGAGTCCGGCGAGCCGGTCATGCAGGCTGCCGCCGGTATCCCCGGCGCTGATCGGTGTGCGACTCTTGAGTAGCATGGGTCCGGTGTCCAGCCCGGCTTCCATGCGCATCACGGTGACCCCGGTCTCCGCGTCACCGGCCTCGATGGCACGCTGGATCGGTGCCGCACCGCGCCAGCGCGGCAGCAGCGAGGCATGGCTGTTGATACAGCCCAGGCGCGGAATATCCAGCACCGCCTGCGGCAGGATCAGCCCGTAGGCGACCACCACCAGCAGGTCCGGCTGCAGCGCCGCCAGTTCGGTCTGGGCCTCGGGCGTGCGCAGGGTCTGTGGCTGGTAGACCGGCAGGTCGTGCTGCAGCGCGAGTTGCTTGACCGCGCTCGGCGTCAGCTTGTGGCCACGCCCGGCGGGGCGGTCCGGCTGGCTGTATACGGCGACCACATTCAGGCCGGCCTGCAACAGCGCCTGTAGGTGCGCCGCGGCGAACTCCGGGGTGCCGGCGAAAACGATGCGTAGGTCAGAGCGGTTCATGCAATGCTGCCTTGTTGGCTCGGCAGGCACCTGCCGAGTGGTCGTCCGGGTAAAGAAAAAGGCTTGCCGCGGCAAGCCTTCAGGCCAGGGACAGGCTCAGGCGTTGGCCTGCGCCTTGTGGATCTTCTCCAGCTTCTTGCGGATGCGGTCACGCTTGAGATTGGACAGGTAATCCACGAACAGCTTTCCGTTGAGGTGATCGCACTCATGCTGGATGCATACCGCCAGCAGGCCTTCGCAGATCATCTCGAAGGGCTCACCGTCACGGCCCAGGGCCTTGACCCGGACCCGCTCGGGACGGGTGACCGTCTCGTAGAAACCGGGCACCGAGAGGCAGCCTTCCTGCATTTCCTCCAGCTCCTCGGTAAGCGTCTCCAGCTCGGGGTTGATGAACACCAGCGGCTGGTCGTGTTCTTCCGACAGGTCGATGACGATGACGCGCTCATGCACGTTGACCTGGGTCGCCGCCAGGCCAATCCCGGGTGCGTCATACATGGTCTCGAACATGTCATCGACCAGTTGCCGGATGCGTTCATCGACCACTTCCACCGGCTTGGCGATGGTGCGCAGCCGTGGATCGGGAAATTCTAGAATATTCAATATGGCCATGTCGGTTTGTGATGCACTTGTAGAACTGATCTGTAAGGTGCTGCTAATATGCAGGCAGCTTGGAAGTATAGCTGGTCCTGCACGCCGGGGGAGGCGTGGGACCTGGGTGCTGGCCTCTATAATAAAGGGATTCGTGTCATGAGGAAAACATTACTCGGCCTGGTACTGCTCTCGGTGAGCATTCTGGTACAGGCGCAGGAGTCGGTGTTCAGGGAAAACCACCCACAACGTTATGAAGTAGTCCGAGGCGATACCCTGTGGGGGATCGCCGGACGGTTTCTCAACCTGCCGTGGAAATGGCCGGAAATCTGGCACGCCAACCCGCAGATCAACAACCCCCATCTGATCTATCCCGGTGATGTCATCTCGCTGGTCTACATCGACGGTCAGCCACGGCTGATGGTTAACCGTGGTCAGGGCGGCACCATCAAGCTGTCGCCGAGCATACGCTCCACGCCCATGGCCGAAGCCATTCCCACCATCCCGCTGGAGGCGATCAACGCCTTCCTCGACGCCGGCCGCATCATGGAAAACGCCGCGGAGCTGGAAGCGGCGCCCTATGTCATCGGTGGTGAGGCGGAAAGCGTCGTCGCCGGTGCCGGCAACCGCGTATATGCCCGCGGCGAGGTGGACGAACATGTCCCAGCCTATGGCCTGTACCGCCGCGGCAAGGCCTATACCGACCCGCAGAGCGGCGACTTCCTCGGCATCCATGCACAGGAAATCGGTAATGCCCAGGTACTGGCCACGGAGCGCGACATCACCACCTTGATGGTCAGCCGCAGCCGCCAGGAAGTGCGCGTCGGCGACCGCCTGCTGGAGACCGAAGAGCGCGCCGTGGCCTCGACCTTCTTCCCCAGCGATCCGCAGGACGAGATCGAGGGGCTGATCCTCGACGTACCCAATGGCGTGACCCAGATCGGCCAGTACGATGTGGTCCTCCTCAACAAGGGTGCCCGGGACAACCTCGAAGAGGGCAATGTGCTGGCGATCTACAAGACCGGTGAGACCGTGCGTGACCGCATCCAGAACGAGCGCGTGCAACTGCCCGACGAGCGCGCCGGCCTGCTCATGGTGTTCCGTGTGTATGAGCGCATGAGCTACGGCATCGTACTCAACGCCCAGCGCCAGCTGGCAATCCTGGACAAGGTCCGCAACCCCTGATGATCAGCGGCGCCACCCGGGGTGGCGCCGCTGTGCTGTTCTCGCCGTAGCTCCCCGCTGTTGTCGAGTACCCATCCCATGCCCTTCGATCTGCGCGACCGCCGGTTGGCCTGGCTGGCCCTGAGCCTGCTCGACGGGCTGGGTCCGACCGGGCGGCGGCAACTGCTGGAGCAGGTCGCCGATCCGCCGGCGCTGCTCGGTGCCGATCTGCTGAGCCTTGGCGCACTGGGCCTGCCCGCGCGCCTGCAGCACGCCATCCTGCAGTGCCAGCAGGGTAATGCGAAGGTACTGCAGGGTATCGAGCAGAGCCTGGCCTGGCTGCAGCAGCCGGACTGCCATCTGCTGACCCCGGACGATTCCCGTTACCCCAGGCTGCTGCGCGAGATCAGCGACCCACCCATGGTGCTGTTCGTGCGCGGTAATCCACAGCTGCTGGGCGACCCGCAGATCGCCATGGTCGGCACTCGCCATCCCGGCCCGCACGGCGCCGCCACCGCCCGCGCCTTTGCCCGCAGCTTTGCGGAAAACGGCCTGACGGTGACCAGCGGCATGGCGCTGGGTATCGACGCTGCCTGCCATCAGGGCGCATTGGATGCCGGCGAGCAGACCATCGCCGTGTGGGGCACCGGGCTCGACAACTGCTACCCGCGCCGGCATCGCCGGCTGGCCGACAGCATAGTGGCTGAGGGGGGCGCACTGGTGTCCGAGCAGTTGCCGCACACCAGCCCGCATGCCGGGCTGTTTCCGTTACGCAACCGCATCATCAGTGGCCTGAGCCTGGGTACCCTGGTGGTCGAGGCCAGCCTCAACAGTGGCTCGCTGATCACCGCGCGCCTGGCCATGGAGCAGAACCGCGAGGTGTTCGCCATGCCCGGCTCAATCCACAATCCCCAGGCGCGCGGCTGTCATCGGTTGCTGCGCGATGGCGCGACCCTGGTGGAGACCGTGCAGGACGTCCTGCAGGTGCTGCAGTTGCCATTGCGCGCGGCGCTTGCCGAGCCGGCCAGCACCAGGCAGGTCAATCATCCGCTATGGCGTTGGATCGGTCACGATCCGGTCAGCGCCGACTGGCTGGCCTGCCAGAGCGAGCTGCCGATCCACCAGGTATTGCAGGGGCTGCTGCAACTGGAACTGGACGGCCATGTGCAGCACAGTCCACACGGATATTGCCGCGCCGGCGATTTCCGGCCTTGAGCCGCGGGGCCGGCTCGGCTAATGTCGCCTCTCGCAATCAGGGGAATGACAGATGCTGGCGAGTTGGCGGTTGGGGCAGGTACGAAGGGTGGTGCAGTCGGGGGGCGTGATCGCCTATCCCACCGAGGCGGTATGGGGCCTGGGTTGCAACCCGCTGGACGCGGCGGCGGTGGAGCGCCTGCTGTCGCTCAAGCAGCGGCCGGTGGAAAAGGGCCTGATCCTGGTCGCCGCCGACATGCAGCAGTTCGAATTCCTGCTCTGGGATCTGCCGCACAATCAGCTGGCCAAGCTGCAGTTGTCCTGGCCCGGGCCCAACACCTGGCTGGTACCGCACGCTGGACGCCTGCCGCCGTGGATCACCGGCGATCATGCCAGCGTCGCCCTGCGCGTCAGCGATCACCCGCTGGTCCAGCAACTGTGCCGGGCTTGCGGGCCACTGGTGTCGACCTCGGCCAACCCGGCGGGGCGGCCGGCGGCGCGTACCCGGCTGCGGGTCGAGCAGTATTTCCATGGCGAGCTGGACGATATCGTCCCTGGGGTTTTGGGTCGCCAGCGCAATCCCAGTATGATCAGGGATCTGCAAACCGATAGCATCATCCGTTCCGCCTGAGAGGAGTCCCTGCCTGTGAAATCCATCCCCGATGCCGCCGCCATCGCTGCCGTCAAGGACTACCTGATGACCCTGCAGGATCGCATCTGCGCCGCGCTGGAACAGGCCGATGGCGGTGCGACCTTCAGCGCCGATGACTGGCAGCGGCCGGGTGGTGGTGGCGGACGCTCGCGGATCATCGAGCGCGGTGCCTTGCTGGAGAAGGGCGGCGTCGGCTTCTCGCACGTGTATGGCGACGGCATGCCGCCGTCGGCCACCGCACACCGCCCGGAGCTGGCCGGGCGCAGCTTCCAGGCCATGGGGGTATCGCTGGTGATGCACCCGGATAACCCCCACGTACCGACCTCCCATGCCAACGTGCGCTTCTTCGTCGCCGAGAAGGAAGGTGCCGAGCCGGTCTGGTGGTTCGGTGGCGGCTTCGACCTGACGCCCTACTACGCCGATGAGCAGGACTGCATCCACTGGCACCGGGTAGCGCGGGAGGCCTGCGCGCCCTTTGGCGAGGATGTCTATCCGCGCTACAAGCAATGGTGCGACGAGTATTTCTACCTCAAGCACCGCCAGGAGGCCCGGGGCATCGGTGGACTGTTCTTCGATGACCTGAACCAATGGGGTTTCGAGCGCTGCTTCGAGTTCATGCGTGCCATTGGCGATGCCTACCTGCAGGCCTACCTGCCGATCATCGAGCGCCGCCGCCATACGCCTTGGGATGAACGGCAGAAGGCCTTCCAGGAATACCGCCGGGGTCGCTACGTGGAGTTCAACCTGGTCTGGGACCGCGGCACCCTGTTCGGTCTGCAATCCGGCGGGCGTACCGAATCCATCCTCATGTCGCTGCCACCGACGGTGCGCTGGGACTACAACTGGCAACCCGAGCCGGGCAGTGCCGAAGCACGCCTGGCCGACGAGTTCCTGCCGCCGCGCGACTGGTTGAAGGAGGTCGACTGATGGACCGTTATGCCGTGATCGGCAACCCGATCGCCCACAGCAAATCGCCGTTGATCCATGGCATGTTCGCTCGCCAGACCGGCGAGCAGCTGAGCTACGAGGCGCTGCTGGCGCCGCTGGACGACTTCGCCGGCACCCTGCGCGAGTTCCTGCGCCAGGGCCGCGGCGTCAATGTCACCGTACCCTTCAAGGAACAGGCCTGGGCGCTGGTCGACAGCCACACCCCGGCGGCGGCGCTGGCCGGCGCGGTGAATACCATCCAGCGGCTGGACGATGGCCGGCTGCTGGGTGACAACACCGATGGCAAGGGCTTGGTGCGGGATATCCAGCACAACGCCGGGCTGGCGCTGGCCGGCAAGCGCATTTTGCTGGTCGGCGCCGGCGGCGCCGCGCGCGGGGTGATCCAGCCGCTGCTGCAGGCGCAGCCGGCGCAGCTGTGCGTGGTCAACCGCACGGTGGAAAAGGCTGAGCAACTGGCCATGCTGTTCAAGGACCAGGGGCCGATCAGCGCCGCTGGCTTCGAATGGATCGAGGAGTCGGTGGACCTGATCATCAACGCCACATCGGCCAGTCTCGACGGGCAGCTGCCGCCAATCCCGAGCAGCCTGATCCGCCCAGGGCATACCTGGTGCTACGACATGATGTATGCCAGCGAAGCCACGGTGTTCAACCGCTGGGCCGCCGAGCAGGGCGCGGCGCGCTGCATCGATGGGCTGGGCATGCTGGTGGAACAGGCGGCCGAAGCCTTCCTGCTGTGGCGCGGCGTGCGCCCTGATACCGCACCGGTGCTGGCGGCGTTGCGCTGAGCAGTCGGTGCCTGCGCCATCGCGGCGAGGCGCCGCTCCCACCACAACGTCACTATCCCCGTGGGAGCGGCGCCCCGCCGCGATGCTGGCCGTCCGGCCAGCCCGGGGGAACCTCAGGAACGCCGTGAGCGAATCTCCACCAGCCGGCCATCGATAAACCGCAGGTAGCGGTACATGCCATTGTCCGGCCCATAGCGCCAGCGTTCGACGGTGACCGCCCCGCGGATCAGGTAACCGTGCTCATCCACAGGTTCCTCGACCGAGCGCTGCTGGGGTTCGCCGCAGTGCTCGAGCACCTCCTCCATCTGCATGCCGGTGCGCACCAGCTCGGTGCCGCAGCGCATCGACGCCTGCACCGGCAGGCTCAAGCCCATTACCCACCCCAGTACCAGCAATGCAATGGCTGCGCGCATACTTCACCCCCTGCCCTACAGACTGTTGTTCAGATGCCCGCCATCGACATTGATGATGGTCCCGGTCATGAACGAGCCGGCCTCGCTGGCCAGCAGCAACAGCGGACCATCCAGCTCCTCGAGCTGGCCCAGGCGGCGCATCGGCACCTTGCTGCGGATATAGTCCTGACCCTTGGCGGTATCGAAGTAGTCGCCGTTCATCTCGGTGCGGAAGTAGCCGGGGGCGATGGCGTTGACGCGGATGTCGTTGCGCGCCAGCTCCATGGCCATGGCCTTGGTCAGCTGCACCACGCCGGCCTTGGCCACCGCATAGTGACTGAGCGCGGTGCCCACGCGCAGGCCGAGGATGGAGGCGATGTTGATCACGCTGCCGCCCTGCCCGGCCTTGGCCATCGCCAGGCTGGCACGGTGGGCGACGCGCCAGGCGCCGTCCAGGTTGGTGTCGATCATGCTGCGCCAGTTGCCCTCGGTCATGTTGAGGAACATCACTGGGTCGCCGATGCC
Source organism: Halopseudomonas xiamenensis (assembly GCF_014219065.1). Lineage (GTDB taxonomy): Bacteria > Pseudomonadota > Gammaproteobacteria > Pseudomonadales > Pseudomonadaceae > Halopseudomonas > Halopseudomonas xiamenensis. The sequence goes on along the minus strand of NZ_JACLGO010000002.1, from coordinate 104,286 downwards.
GGCGTTGTTGACCAGAATGTCCACCAGCCCCCATTGCTGCTCCGCCTGGTCGAAGGCACGGTTGACGCTGTCCGCATCGGTGACATCCATGGGCAGGGCCAGTGCCTGCCGGCCCTGGTCCTGCAACTCGGTGACCAGCGCCTGCAAGCGTTCGATGCGCCGGGCGGTGACCACCACCCGTGCACCGGCAGCGGCCAGTACCCGTGCGAAATGCGCGCCAAGGCCGCTGGAAGCGCCGGTTACCAGGGCGGTCTTGCCCGTCAGATCAAAGCGTTGCTGACTCATGCTGCGGTTCTCCATCCATCGATTGTTTTGCCTCGAGTATCGACGATCCGCCGCCGGGACTCCAGTGCGCTGGCTGCGCTGAATACCGGCCGATCAGTCTGCAGCACCGGCGCCGCCGGTGCGCAGCCGGGCGGCTGGCGCTACACTGTGCCCAGGAGCCTGGACGGCATTTCTTGGGGTGGGAGATTTCTGCGTGGAATTTGATTGATGCGCGACAATCCGCGGCTGCAGCCGCCCGGTGGCGAGGAACTGCTGGCCTGGCTGCGCCACTACCGGCTGGCTTGGCTCAGCGGTGACCTGGTGGCCGGCCTGGTCACGGCGGTGATGATCATTCCGCAGAGCATGGCCTACGCCATGCTCGCCGGGCTGCCGGTGCAGATCGGCCTGTACGCCAGCCTGCTGCCGTTGCTCGGCTATGCCCTGTTCGGTACCAGCATGAGCATGTCGGTCGGCCCGGTGGCGGTGACCGCGCTGATGACCGCCGCGCTGCTGGCACCGCTGGCGACCATCGGCAGCGAGCATTATCTGCAACTGGCGATCTGGCTGGCCTTGCTGTCCGGTGCGCTGTTGTTCGTGCTCGGGCTGCTGCGCATGGGCTTTCTGGCCAACTTCCTCAGCCATCCGGTGATCAGCGGCTTCATCAGCGGGGCATCGATTCTCATCGTGCTCAGCCAGCTGCCGCACATGCTTGGCCTGGCCAGCCTGCCGGCCTCGCCGGCGCAGTTGCTGGCTGAGTGGCAGCCGGTCAACAGCCTGGTGCTGGGTATGGGATTGCTGGCGCTGGGCGGGCTGCTGTATGCCCGCAGCCTGCTCGCCGGGCATCTGCAACGCCTGGGCCTGAGTGCTTCGGCAGCGCGGCTGCTGGCCCGGTTGGCGCCGATCCTGGTGGTGCTGCTCGGCCTGCTGGTGACCATCGGCTGGGACCTGGGCGCGCGCGGCGTACCCGTGGTCGGCAGCCTGCCGGCGGGTCTGCCGTCGCTGGTGTGGTCCACGCCGGACATATCTACCCTGCGTGCGCTGCTGCTGCCGGCGGCGCTGATCAGCCTGGTCAGCTTCGTCGAAAGCGTGTCCATCGCCCAGTCGCTGGCGCGGCGCAAGCGCCAGAGCATTGATCCCGACCGCGAGCTGCTGGCGCTGGGCACCGCCAACGTCGGCTCGGCATTGACCGGTGGCTTTGCCGTGTGCGGCGGCTTCTCCCGTTCCGGGGTCAATGTCGAGGCCGGGGCCAACACGCCGCTCGCCGGGGTGGTGTCGATGCTGGTGATAGGGCTGATCCTGTTGACCATAGCGCCACTGTTCGCCTGGTTGCCGCTGGTGGTGCTGGCGGTGGTGATCCTGGTGGCGGTGACCCCGCTGATCGATGTCGCCAGCCTGCGGCGGGCCTGGCGCTACGACCGGCGCGAGGGCCTGACACTGGCCTGCACCGCCGCCGGGGTACTGCTGCTGGGGGTGGAGGGTGGCATCGTACTCGGCGTCGGACTGTCCATCGTCACCCAGTTGTGGCGTGGCAGCCGCCCGCATGTGGCGGTGGTCGGGCGGGTGCCAGGGACCCACTACTTCCGCAACACCCAGCGTCACCTGGTGGAAACCGAGCCGCAGCTGCTGGCCATCCGCATCGACGAGAACATCTTCTTCGCCAACACCAAGGCCATCGAGCGGGCCATCCTGCAGGCCCTGCGCGACTATCCCGACACCCGCGAGCTGTTGCTGATCCTGTCGGCGGTCAACCACATCGACAGTACCGGGCTGGATATGCTCAGCGAACTGAGCGAGGGTCTGCGTGAGAAGGACATCAATATCCACCTGGCCGAGGTCAAGGGCCCGGTGATGGACCAGCTGGAGGATACCGACTGGATCGAACAGCAGGTCGGCGAGGTGTTCCCCAGCACCTATATCGCTTTCAATACCCTCAGCGAGGTAAAGCGGCCGAGCGATCCGCCACCGCAAACAGCTTGATACCATTGGCCACTGGCATTTTCTCCTGTCCGCCGTTATACAACGGAGCGGCAGATTTACTGTCGCCGAATACCTACAGACAAGGAGTAATACGTGATGAGATCCGTGCTAGCCGGTGCGCTGAGTGCCATGCTGCTGGGCCTGAGCATGACCGCGCAGGCCGAGGCCGTTTCCCCAGAGGACCAGATCAAGCTGCGTCAGGCCGGCTACAGCTACATGTCCTGGAACATGGGCAAGATCAAGGCGCAGGTCATTGACCAGAGTGTGGCCTATAACCAGGCGCAGGTCGCCGCGGCGGCCAATACCCTGGCGGCCATCGCCAATTCCGGCATGGGCGCGCTGTACGGGCCGGGCACCGAGCGGAACGTGGGCGACCGGGTGACCCGGGTCAAGCCGGAGATGTTCGACAACTTCGATGACGTGGCAGCCATTTCCGCGCGCCTGAACGAGACCACCGGCAAGCTGGCCAGTGCCGCTGCCAGTGGTGATCAGGCGGCGATCCGCGTGGCCTTCGGCGAAGTGGGCCAGACCTGCAAGTCCTGCCACGATAAGTACCGCCAGAAGTAATCCCTCGACCGTGCGGGCGCTGCCCGCACAGGTTCACCAGGCCGGCGCTGGCGCCGGCGGCGGTGTCGGAATCCAGCTGCCATTGGCCAGCCAGACCACCGCCAGGGCTACCAGCAGCGCCACCACGAACGCCAGCACACCGCCGCCACGCGGCGCCTTGACCGGCGCATCCACCTCGACCTGGCCATGGATCATCGGACCGACCAGACGCTTGCCGCGCAGCCGGTAGGCGATGATAGCCAGGATATGCAGGCCGACCAGCAGATACAGCCACAGCTCGGTTTGCCGGTGCCAACTGCTCAGGGTATTGACGGTACTGGAGGAAACCGCGCGGCTCAGCGGGCCGCTGAAGGCGATCTCGTCACTGGTGAACAAACCACTGACCGCCTGAACGGCGAACAGCCCGAGCAGTGCATACACCGACAGGGCGCCGAGCGGATTGTGTCCCGGTCCCTGCCACTGGCCACGGCAGTAACGCGCAATGGCGCCGGGTCCGGGGAAGAAGCTGGCGAAGCGCGAATGAGTCGAGCCGAGCACACCCCAGGCCAGGCGGAAGGCGATCAGGCCGAGCACCGCCAGGCCGAAGCGGCCATGCCAGTCGATCCAGCTGGCACCCAGGTTGATGGTCAGCAGGGCGCCGGCGACGCACAGTACCAGCAACCAGTGAAATAGCCGCAAGGGCAGATCCCAGACTGTAATCCGCACGGCAACAGCACTCCTCTTGGTAATGGGCGGACAAGGCTAACGCCGGGGTGCATGACCGGGCAAGGGGCTGAAAGTCGCAGTTACAAAGGCCCGGGCGCGGGCGGTTAGCGCTCAGGGCGCCTGACACAGCGGCTGATGGCGCTGCCACAGGCGGAACAGCGGCTCGGCGAGGAACATCACCAGAAACAGCCGCGCCACCTGCAGTGCGGTGACCAGCGCCACCGACAGCTGCAGCGCCTCGGCGGTCAGGCACAGTTCGGTGATGCCGCCGGGCATCATGCCCAGCATCAACCCGGCCACCTCCAGCTGGGTAGTCTGGCCAAGCAGCCAGGCCGCGCCGGCGGCGACCAGCATGGCGGCCAGGGTGGACAGCAGCACGCGCAGCAGAAATGCCGGTGCGCTGCGAAAGAAGCTGCGGTCGAAATGACAACCCAGGGCACTGCCGATCAGCCATTGGCCGATGGCACTGGCAGCCGGTGGCAGGGCCACTTCCAGATCGAACAGGACACTGGCGCTGGCACAACACAGCAGTGGGCCGAGCATCCACGGGTTGGGCTGGCCCAGGCGGCGCCACAGCAGTGCCGCCAGCAGCCCCAGCGGCATCAACAGCAGCAGCCAGTTCCAGTCGCTGGCCGCCGCCGGGGCCGGGGTGGCCGGCAGGCTCCAGGTGAAGATCGCCGGGATGGTCAATACCACCAGCAGTACCCGCAGACTGTGGGCGGCAGCCACCCGCGCCGGGTTGGCACCGTGGCGCAGACCGAAGCTCACCATCTCGCTGGCGCCGCCGGGCATGCTGGCGAAGAAGGCGGTGGGCCGGTCCACGCCATGGCGGCGCAGCAGTGCGATGCCCGGCAGGCTGAGCAGGCAGGTGAACAGCGCACCGAGCAGGATCAACCACAGGTGCCCGAGCATCTGCTCGAACACCGGGGCGGTGAAATGCAGGCCGATGGCGCTGGCGACCAGCCACTGGCCGGCCCGGCGGCCGCCGGGCAACTCACTGATCAGCCAACCGCTGCAGCGCACCAGGATGACCGCCAGCAGCGAGCCGGTTATCCATGGCAGGGGCATTTGGAGCAGACTGGCCAGCCATCCACCAAGCAGCCCCGCGAGCGGGGCTGCCAGGTACTTCAGCGCACTGCCGTCAGGCATCAGGCAGCATGGTCGCGGTACGCTTGCGGGCGCGCCAGGCACGCCAGAACGGCAGCGCCACGATGAAGGCCACCAGTGCCCACAGGGTCATGCTGATCGGGCTGGCCCAGAGCACGCCAAGATCGCCGTTGGAGATCGACAGCGCGCGGCGCAGGTTGCTTTCCATCAATCCGCCGAGGATGAAGCCCAGCAGCACGCCGGACAGCGGGAAGTCGAGCTTGCGCAGGATATAGCCGAACACGCCGATGCCGATCATCAGGAACAGATCGAAGGTGGTGGCATGTACCGCGTACACGCCGATCGAGGTGATGATGGCGATGGCCGGTACCAGGGTCCAGTTCGGTACTTCCAGGACACGGGTGAACACCTTGATCATCGGCACGTTCATCACGATCAGGATGACGTTGGCGATGAACAGCGAGGCGATCAGGCCCCACACCAGGTCCGGCTGGTTCTGGAACAGCAGCGGGCCGGGGGTGATGTTGTACAGGGTCAAGGCGCCCATCATCACCGCGGTGGTCCCGGAGCCGGGCACGCCCAAGGTCAGCATCGGCACCATGGAGCCGCAGGCCGAGGCGCTGTTGGCGGTTTCCGGGGCGGCCAGGCCGCGCAGGTCGCCGTTGCCGAAGCGGTTGTCCTTGCTGGCCAGGCGCTTCTCGGTCATGTAGGCCATGGCGCTGGCCAGGGTCGCGCCGGCGCCCGGCAGGATACCGAAGGTGAAGCCGAGCACGCCGCTGCGCAGGTTGGTGGCGAACACCGAGGCGCCTTCCTTCATGTTGAACAGCATGCGCCCGCTGGCCTTGATCGCCTTCTGGCCGTGGTGGGTGCGTTCCAGCAGGGTGAGGATCTCGCTGATGCTGAACAGCCCCAGTACCAGCACCACGAACTGGATGCCGTCGGACAGGCCGAGGCTGCCGAAGGTGAAGCGGTATACGCCGCTGTTGGCATCGATACCCACGCACGACAGCATCAGGCCGATCAGCACCGCCACCGCGGTCTTCACCGGCTTGTCGCCGGCCATGCCGGCCAGGCAGGCGGTGGCGAACACCATCAGCATGAAGTATTCGGCTGGGCCGAAGGATACCGCCCAGGTGGCCAGCAGCGGAGCGAAGATCACCACCCCGACGGTGGCGATGAAACCGCCGATGAACGAACTCCAGGCGGAGATCGACAGAGCGATACCGGCCTTGCCCTGGCGTGCCAGCGGATAGCCGTCGAGGGTGGTCATCACCGCTGAGGCTTCACCGGGGATATTCAGCAGGATCGAGGAAATCCGTCCACCGTACTCGCAGCCCAGGTACACGGCGGCCAGCAGGATCAGCGCGGTTTCCGGTGGCAGGCCGAGGGCGAAGGCCACCGGGATCAGCAGCGCCACGCCGTTGATCGGGCCCAGCCCCGGCAGCAGGCCGACGATGGTGCCGATGGTGGTGCCGGCCAGCGCGGTCAGCAGGTTGTTCGGGCTCAGGGCGACGCCGAAGCCCTGGCCGAGATATTGAAGTGTATCCATATCAGTTCTCCAGGGCGGCCAGCACGCCGAGCGGCAGCGGCACATCCAGAATGCGATCGAAGAGGAAATACAGGCCGATGCCCAGTACCAGCGCCACCACCACCGCCTGCAGGTTGCGACCACCGAACAGGCGGCACATACCATAGGCGAAGGCGATGCTGCTGAGAACGAAGCCCAGGCGCTCGAACAGCGCCGCCAGCGCCAACAGCAGCGCCAGGCACAGCAGCAGCTTGGGAATCATGATCGGCGGCAGCGGTGGCTCCGCGGAGTCGCCGCCCTCCAGGGCCGGTTTGACGAACAGCAGCAGCGCGCCGGCGGCAATCAGTCCGAGCAGCAGCAGCGGATAGGCCCGCGGCCCGACCGGCTCATAGGAAAAGGGTGCTTCCAGGCCCCAGGCCATCCAGCCGAGGACAGCACAGACCACCAGCAGAAAGCCGGTAAACAGACGTTGATACATAAGGGAATCCTCGCGCAGGCGGGCCGGCAGGACGCCAGCCCGCACCAAGCTGTCAGCGGGTCAGGCCAAACTCGGCAGCCAGTGCCTTGTAGGTGCTGACCTGCTCTTTCACATAGGCGTCCAGCTCATCACCGCTCATGGCGAAGGGATACAGCTCGCGGCTTTTGCGCAACTCGGCGAATTCCTCCGACGCCATCATCTGGTCGAAGGCATCCTTCCACCAGGCGAACTTTTCATCGCTGACCTTCGGTCCCATGTAGAAGCCACGTACCACCGGCCAGATGACGTCATAGCCCTGCTCTCTGGCGGTGGGAATCTGCTCGCTGAACTCACCCGGCAGGCGCTGCTCGGACATCACCGCCAGCAGGCGGATGTCGCCGCTTTCGATATGCGGCATGGAGTCGGAGATGTCGGTACTGGCCACGTGGATGTGCCCGCCGAGCAGCGAGGTCACCAGTTCGCCACCGCCTTCCATGGCCACGTAGCGCAGCTTGCGCGGATCGACGCCGGCGGCGCGGGCGATCATTGCGGTCTGCATCCAGTCCTGGCTGCCGACGGTACCGCCGGAACCGATCACCACCTTGCCCGGGTCGGCCTTGAGCGCCGCAGCCAGGTCATCCAGGGTCTTGAACTCCGAGTCGGCGCGTACGGCGATGGCGCCGTAGCTGGTGCCGAAGGCCGCCAGCCATTTCACCGCGGTCTCGTCGTAGCGGCCGAACTTGCCCTGCGCCAGGTTCAGCAGCGAGCCGCTGGAAAACGCAGTGATGGTGCCTTCCTCGGCGGCGCGCTGGGCGACCACCGCGTTGTAGGCCACGGCGCCGATACCGCCGGGCATGTAGGTGACGCGCATGGGTTTGCTGATGTACTTGCCGTCCAGCAGCGCGCTCTGCGCCAGCTTGCAGGTCAGGTCGAATCCACCACCGGGCGAGGCCGGAGCGATGCATTCCGGACGGCGTGGCTCATCGGCCAGGGCGGGGGCCGCCAGACCCAGGCAGGCCACGGCGAGCAGTACTGTGCGCAGAGTTGTTTTCATGTCGCAGTTCCTCTTCGGAGGTTATCAGAATAGCAATCAGGCTTGGTTAGCGGAGCGCCAGCGTATAGCTGACGATCAGCCGGTTCTCATCCAGGTCGCGGGCATGGCTGGAGCGGTAGGTTGCATTGCGCCAGCGCAGCCCGACATTTTTCAGCGCACCGCTCTGCACCACGTATTGCAGCTCGATGTTGCGCTCCCAGTCCTTGCCCTGCCCGCCAGCGGCGAGCTCGGCCTGGTCACCGCTGGTATAGCGGGTCATGAACGTCAGGCCGGGAATGTCCAGCCGGGCGAAGTCATAGTCGTAACGCAGCTGCCAGGAACGCTGGCCGGCTTCGGCGAAATCATTGACCTGCACGAAGTTGACCAGGTTGGGGTTGCTGCCCTCGATGTAGGGGAAGGCATTGTCCCCGCGCATCTTCTGCAACGACAGGGCCAGCTTGTGCCCCGCCTGGCTGTAGCCCAGCACGCCCTGCCAGGCCTGGTTGTCGATGCTGCCGGCGCGGGCGGCGCCCTGCTCATCGGACACGGCCACGCGCAGTTCGGCACGCAGGCTGCCGGCGCCCAGGGGCTGACGGTAGGTCAGGCCCATGACCTGTTGGCGGTAGATATCCTCCAGTTGTGCCAGGTGATAACTGCCCGCCAGGCCGGGAGTGAACTGGTAATCCGCCCCGGCCCATTGAAAATGATCAGCCGTCACGCCGGCGAAGCGGCGGTTCTTGCTGTTGAGTGCGATGTCCTCGGTATTCGAGGAGTCGCGCAATCGGGTTTTGGTCAATCGCCCCAGCGACAGACCCAGATTCTCCACCTCGCCGACCTCCAGCATGCCGCCCTCGAAGGTCTGCGGCAGGATGCGGCTGTTGTTCGGCCGCAGAGTCGGCAGCGACGGCATCAGGTGGCCGACCCGCAGCTGCGACTGCGATGCGCGCAGCTTGGCGGTCAGCCCCAGCTTGCCGTACTCATCGGCTGCGCGGCCGTCATCATGCGTCGGCAGCAGGCCGGTGCCGGTGCGATCCGGGCTGGAGTCCAGCTTGATGCCCAGCAGTCCCTGGGCATCCAGGCCGAAGCCGACCGGGCCGCGGGTATAACCGGACTGCAGGTTGAGCAGAAAGCCCTGGGCCCATTCGTCACGCTTGGACTGGCCGGTGCCCTCGCGAAAGTCGCGGTTGTAGTAGATGTTGCGCATCTCCAGGCTGGCCGTGCTGCCGGCCAGGAAGCCGTCGTCGGACTGGGCCTGCACCATGGGCTGGCCCAGCAGCAGGGCCAGTGGCGCTGCGCGCAATAACAGGGGTGTGCAACTAACTGCCATCAGCTTCTCCATTATTTTTGTTGTACGGAGCGCTGTGCGCTCTCTCTGAATCGGGTGATATTCGGTGTAAGGTTCCGCAGCCTAATGTGGAAACCTTTCATCAACCTGTCATCGAAACTTGCCACTGCTGGAGCGCGACTGGCGGTGTAAACTCGGTTAAACGATCTTAGGAGGAACGGGCCGGTGCGTATTCTGCTGGTGGAAGACGATCCGGAGCTGGCTGACAGCCTGACCCGCGCGCTCAAGGCGGGCGGTTTGACGGTGGACACGCTGCACGACGGTGTGGCTGCCGACCTGGCGTTGCGCAGTGAGGACTATGCCCTGGCCATTCTCGATGTCGGCCTGCCACGCATGGACGGCTTCGAGGTGTTGCGCCAGTTGCGCGAGCGGCGCCAGACCCTGGCGGTGCTGATCCTCACCGCGCGGGGTGAGGTCAGCGACCGGGTGCGCGGGCTCAACCTGGGCGCCGATGACTACCTGGCCAAACCCTTCGAACTCAGCGAACTGGAGGCGCGGGTCAATGCCCTGCTGCGCCGCAGCCTGATGGGGGGCGAGCGCCAGCAGCGTTGCGGGCCGCTGGTCTATGACCTGACCGACCGCCGCTTCAGCCTGGGCGATGCGCCCCTGCAGTTACCCTCGCGCGAACATGCGGTACTGGAAAACCTGATCAGCCGGCCGGGACGCTTGCTGAACAAGGAACAGCTGGCCAGCAAGGTGTTCGGCCTGGACCAGGACGCCAGTCCCGAGGCCATCGAGATCTACATTTCCCGCCTGCGGCGCAAGCTCGAGGGCAGCGGCGTGCGCATCGTCACCTTCCGCGGCCTGGGCTATCTGCTGGAAGTCAGCGAATGAGTCGCCGGCGCAGCGCCGGCAGCCTGCGCCGGCGGCTGATGGTGCGGCTGGCGCTGATGCTCAGCCTGCTGCTGGTATTGGCGGCGATCAGCGCCTACTGGAACGCGCGCAACGCCGCCGATACCGCCTACGACCGTTCGCTGCTGTCCTCGGCGCGGAGCATCGCCGAGCGCCTGTTCGACGCCGAGGGCAGGTTATCGGTGGAGGTGCCCTATATCGCCCTGGACAACTTCGCCTACGACATCACCGGCCGCCTGTACTACCAGGTGCTGGATCGGCAAGGGCTGTCCGTTTCCGGCTACGAGGACCTGCCGGCGCCACCGCAGGGCACCCCCATGACCAGTGACTATCCGGCGCTGGCGCGCTTCTACGACGGCCATTACCGCGGCGCGCAGGTGCGTCTGGTCAGCCTGCTGCAGCCAGTGCGCATCGGTGACGAGCATGGCATGGCGGAGATCCGCGTGGCGGAAACGCTGAACGCCCGCGAAGGCATGGCGCGCAGCCTGCTGCATCGCTCGCTGATCAACCTGGGCGTGCTCAGTATCAGCGCCCTGCTGCTGGTCTGGCTGACGGTGAACGCCGCGCTGGGGCCGTTGCGCCGGGTCAAGGAAGAGGTGGCCGGGCGCCGCAGCGATGACCTGAGCCCGATCAGTACCGAAGGGCTGCAACGGGAGATCAGCCCGCTGGTGGATGCCATCAACCATTTCACCAGTCAGCTCAAGGACAACTTCGAGCGCCAGCGTGACTTTATCGCCGAGGCCTCGCATGAGCTGCGCACGCCGCTGTCGGCGCTGAAGGCGCGCATCGAATTCGGCCTACGCTCCACTCGCCCCGAGCAATGGCACCAGGCGCTGAAGGATGCCGAACGGAGCACCGACCGCACCATCGCCCTGGCCAACCGGCTGTTGTCCATGGCGCGCATCGAGCGCGGGGCCAGGGCGGTAGCCGATGGTAGCGCCGAACGTATCGCCATGCAGCCGCTGGTGCAGGAGGTGGCGATGGCCATGGTACCGCTGGCCTATGATCGCGGCGTGGAACTGGCGCTGGAGGTATCGCAGCCCTTCACCGTCTGGGGCGAGCCGACCCTGCTGCAGGAGCTGCTCGGTAACCTGATCGACAATGCGCTGGCACATACACCAGTTGGCGGCCAGGTAATTCTGCGCTTGGCCGCAGGTCGTTTTCTGGAAGTCGAGGATACCGGGCCTGGTATCCCCGAGGCCGAGCGTACCAGGGTCTTCGAGCGATTCTATCGGCACGGTGGCGAAGGCAGCGGCTTGGGTTTGTCGATTGTCGGGGAGATCTGTCGAGCCCATCGGGCCAATATCAGTCTTGAGCAAGGCAGGTTGGGTGGGCTGCTGGTGCGGGTGCGTTTCCCCAGCGAACCGGGGAGATGAGAAAAACCGGCCGCTGTTGCCAGTGGCCGGTTGGGAGGGTGCGTTGCCGGTCAGGCTGGCAGATGCAGGCGTGCCTCCCCGCGCAGTTTGACCACATCGGCACGTGGTGGCGCACCGAACATGCGGCTGTATTCCCGGCTGAAATGCGAGGGACTTTCATAGCCGACCCGGTAGCTGGCGGTAGCGGCTTCCAGGCCCTCGCTGAGCATCAATCTGCGCGCCTCATGCAGGCGCAGCTTCTTCTGAAACTGTACCGGCGACATGCAGGTGACCTGCTTGAAGCTGTGATACAGGGCCGATTCGCTCATGTTGACGTTTTCCGCCAACTCGCGCACCCGCAGCGGTTCGGCGAAGCGGGTCTTGAGCACCGCAATCACCCGGGAGATGCGGTGTGAATGACTGTCGGCGGAGACGAACTCGCGCATGCGCGGGCCCATCTCGCCCACCAGCGCGCGGTAAATGATCTCGCGCTGGATCAATGGTGCCAGCACCCGGGCGTCGGTTGGCGAGTCGAGCAACTGAACCAGGCGGGTCATCGCATCAAGGATGCCCAGGTCCACCTGGGCGACACACAGACCGCAGGCGGAATAGGGGCAGTCAGTCTGTTCCCTGGCCACCTCGGCATCGTCCAGTTGCAGCACCAGATCAGCCACCTCCGCCGGATCGATACTGATCTTCACCGCCAGGTAGGGGTGTTCTGCCGAGGCGTCTATCACGCGGCCATTGACCGGCAGATCGACGCTGGAAACCATATAGCTGAGTGCCCCATAGACGATCTCGCGATCACCCAGCTGGACCGTCTTTCGGCCCTGGGCAATAACGCACAGCGACGGTTCATACACGCTGGATACGCAGCCGGAGGGGGCATCGATGCGAAACAGCTCCAGCCCTGGAATGCTGGTTTTGTGGATGCCCTGCGTGGTGACTCTGGTTGAGACCAGATCGGCCAGTTGCCGGCACATGGGTTCGGCTGGCGGCTCTGACGGGGCAACTGCAGGGGTTGAGTAGGCGGCGGTGTTCATACGGACCTCCAAGGGCTGCACGCAGTATATACAGGATCAGGTAAGGCATAAGCCCTCCAGCTGCGTTTTGCAGGAATAGGCAATGATCCAGTAGGATCGCTCAAACCTGCATTGATCGTGACCTGCAGAGACGCTGAAATTTTTCCTGGGCGCACTGTTCCAGCCATGACTATGCATGCTGATAAATCGGGAAAAATAGGATCAGGCAATCATGCGCCAGTAACGCGCTATCTGCTGCAAGGCAACTGATCGTATCGTTCATCGCTACCAAGGCCCTGTGCCTGCTGTGACTGACCAGTGATCCCTGAGGGGAAGCGAGAACGATTATGCAAGCAATAACCTACAACCAAGCCAGAGTGGCCTTGCTCGGTGCAGCCCTGCTGATGGGGCTGGCCGGCTGCGATGCCCGGGGCCAGAGCCAGGATAGTACAACGCCGCCACCGCCTGCAGTCGAGGTGGCCGAGGTCAAGGCCGAGCAGGTGACGCTGTGGGGCGCTTTCAGTGGCCGGGTCGAGGCGCCCCAGCGGGTAGAGCTGCGGCCGCGGGTCAGCGGCTACATCGACCAGGTGGCGTTCAAGGAGGGTGAATTAGTTGACCAGGGTGACGTGCTCTTCACTATAGACCCGCGGCCATATCAGGCCCGTGAGCAATTGGCGCAGGCCGAACTGGCCCGCATGCGCAGCCAGTTGACCCTGGCGCGCAGCGAGGCAACCCGCTCGGAGCAGTTGTGGGAGCGGCGGGCGATTTCCCGGGAGGAGTTCGAGCAGCGCAATGCCGCCCGAAGCATGGCCCAGGCGGCGGTCAACGCCGCGGCTGCGGCGCTGCAGAGTGCGCAGCTGGATCTGGAATATACCCAGGTCAGGGCTCCCGTCAGCGGTCGCATCGGCCGTGCCCAGGTGACCCGCGGCAATCTTGCCACGGCCGACACAACGTTGCTGGCAACCCTGGTATCGGTCGACCCGCTGTATGTGTATTTCGAAAGTGATCAGCAGACTGTGCAGGATAACCCCCATGGCCCGTCGGTGCCGGTACGGATCGGGCTGGCGAGCGGGCAGGACTTTCCCTATGAGGGGCAGTTGGATTTCGTCGATAACCAGTACAACAGCCGTACCGGTACCTTGCAATACCGCGCCGAGGTGGCCAATCCCGACGGCGCCTTGCGCCCCGGTCAATTCGCCCGGGTGGAGATGCCGGTAGCTGCTGCTGCGGCAGCCCTGCTGGTCGATCAGAAAGCCGTGATGACCGACCAGGATCGCCGTTACGTCTATGTGCTCAACGACGATAACCGTGCCGAGCGGCGCATCGTCAAGACCGGTCGGCGGGTGGACGGCCTGCTGGTGATTACCGCAGGTCTGGCCGCCGGTGACCGGGTTGTGGTCAGCGGTCTGCAGAAAATTGCCAGCCCGGGTATCGAAGTGGCACCGCAGTGGGTGCAGATGCGCCGCGCCCCGGCACCGGTGGTTGCCCTGGCCCGCTGAGGCGCTGGCGCTCCTACTTACTACCTTTCCAGCCCCATTGAATACGGGCGCGTCTTGCAGACGCGCTCCGGGAGGCCTTTGCCGTGAATTTCTCGCGCTTCTTCGTAGACAGACCGATTTTTGCCTCGGTGCTGTCGATCATTATCTTCGTCGTCGGGCTGATCAGCATTCCGCTGCTGCCGGTGAGCGAGCATCCCGAGGTGGTGCCGCCCAGTGTGCTGGTCAATGCCAGTTATCCGGGGGCCAATCCCAGGACCATTTCCGAAACCGTGGCCACACCACTGGAAGAGGCCATCAACGGCGTCGAGAACATGATCTACATGAAGTCGGTGGCAGGCAGCGATGGCAGTCTGGCGCTGACGGTGACCTTTGCGCTGGGCACCGACCCCGACCAGGCCCAGGTGCAGGTACAGAACCGGGTATCCCAGGCGTTGCCGCGGTTGCCGGAAGATGTGCGCCAGCTCGGCGTGACCACCCAGAAACAGTCGCCCAACCTGATGATGGCGGTGCACCTGACCTCACCGGACGACAGCCTGGACGCGACCTATATACGCAACTATGCGGTGCTGCACATTCGCGATGAACTGGCGCGCATCCCCGGCGTCGGGGAGGCAGGTCTGTTTGGCGCTGGTGACTATGCGATGCGCCTGTGGATAGACCCGCAACGTGCGGCGTCGCTGGGGGTGACCGCTGGTGACATCAGCGCCGCGGTGCGCGAACAGAACATCCAGGTCTCGGCCGGGCAGATAGGTGCGCCGCCGATGCCGGATGGCTCCGATATGCTGATTCCGATCAATGCCAGGGGGCGGCTGGAAACGGTTGAAGAGTTCGGCAACATCGTGCTGAAGACCGGAGAACAGGGTGAAGTGATGCTGCTCAAGGATGTGGCACGCATCGAGCTGGCCGCGTCGCAGGATGCGTTGCGGGCGCTGCTCAATGGGCGCCAGGCGGTAGCCCTGCCGATCTTCCAGGCGCCCGGTTCCAATGCCCTTGAGGTGTCGGCAGCGATACGCGACAAGATGGCCGAGCTGCAGGCGGACTTCCCCGAGGGCTTGAACTGGGAAATCGCCTACGACCCGACGGTGTTCGTCAGCACCTCGATCAAGGCGGTGATCATGACGCTGCTTGAGGCGGTTGCCCTGGTGGTGCTGGTGGTGATCCTGTTCCTGCAGACCTGGCGCGCCTCGCTGATTCCGCTGCTGGCAGTGCCGGTGTCGATCGTCGGCACCTTTGCGGTGCTGTTGCTGATGGGTTTTTCGATCAATACGCTGACCCTGTTCGCCATGGTGCTGGCCATCGGCATCGTGGTGGACGATGCCATCGTGGTGGTGGAAAACGTCGAGCGCAATATCGAACAGGGTCTGGCGCCGCTGGCCGCGGCGCACCAGGCGATGCGGGAAGTGAGCGGGCCTATCGTCGCCATCAGCTTGGTGCTCTGCGCGGTATTTGTGCCCATGGCATTTCTGGATGGCATCACCGGCGAGTTCTACCGTCAGTTCGCGATGACCATTGCCATCGCCACGGTGATCTCGGCGATCAATTCGCTGACCCTGTCGCCGGCGCTGGCGGCGAACCTGCTCAAACCCCACGGTGCGGCGCCGGATCTGCCCGCGCGCATCATCAATCGCCTGTTCGGCTGGATCTTCCGCCCGTTCAACCGTTTCTTCCTGCGCAATGCCCAGCGTTACGAGTGGCTGGTGGGCCGCAGTCTGAGCCGCCGGGGGCTGGTGTTCGGGCTGTATGTGCTGCTGCTGGGCGGCACCGCCTTGATGTTCAATCAGGTGCCTGGCGGCTTTATTCCGACCCAGGACAAGACCTACCTGATCGGCAGTATTCGCCTGCCCGAAGGCGCCTCGCTGGACCGTACCGAAGCGGTTGCGCGGCGGGTCAGTGAGCTGGCGCTGGAAACCGAGGGCGTTGCCGACGCGCTGGCCTTTGTCGGCTTCAACGCGCTGCAGGGCACCAACACGCCGAATGTAGGTACGGTGTTCATGGTGTTCGACGACTTTGCGGATCGCGACCGCACCGCCCAGGCGATCTCCGATGACATCAACGCCAAGCTGGGCGGCATCAATGAAGGCTTCGCCATTACCTTCATGCCGCCACCGGTGTTCGGGTTGGGTGCGGGCTCGGGTTACTCACTGTATGTACAGGATCGTCGCGGCGCCGGTTATGGTGAACTGCAAACCGCCACCGATGCGCTGACCCTGGCACTGAGTGAAACACCTGGCATGTTCTACCCGTTCAGTTCCTATCAGGCCAACGTGCCGCAACTGGATGCCGAGGTGGACCGCATGCAGGCCAAGGCGCAGGGCGTCAGCCTGCAGGACCTGTTCGGCAGCCTGCAGCTGTACTTTGGCTCGCAGTACATCAACGACTTCAATCTGTTTGGTCGCACCTACCGGGTCATGGCCCAGGCCGATGCCGAATTTCGCAATGATCCCAGCGACATCGATCATCTTTATACACGCAACGCGAATAACCAGATGGTGCCGCTCAATACCATGGTCACGCTGCGCGAAAGCTTCGGCCCGGACCCGGTGATCCGGTACAACGGCTATCCGGCTGCGGATCTGATCGGTCAGTCCGACCCGGCCATGCTGTCCTCCGCCCAGACCCTGGCGGCGGTGATTCAGGTCGCTGACCAGGTGTTGCCGGCGGGCATGACATTGGAGTGGACCGACCTGAGCTTTCAGCAGGTGACCCAGGGCAATGCGGCAATGGTCGTCTTCCCACTGGCATTGCTGCTGGTGTTCCTGGTGCTCGCCGCCCTGTATGAAAGTTGGGTCATGCCGCTGGCGGTGATTCTGATCGTGCCGATGTGTCTGCTCGCGGCGTTGTTCGGTGTCTGGATGGCGGGTGGCGACAACAATATTTTCGTTCAGGTCGGACTGGTGGTGCTGATGGGGCTGGCGTGCAAGAACGCGATCCTGATTGTCGAGTTCGCTCGCGAACTCGAGATCCAGGGACGTGACACCGTCAGTGCCGCGCTGGAAGCCAGCCGTCTACGCCTGCGCCCGATCATCATGACCTCGGTGGCCTTCATTGCCGGTGTGGTGCCGCTGGTGGTGGCCTCTGGAGCCGGGGCGGAGGTGCGTAACGCCATGGGCATCACGGTCTTTACCGGGATGATCGGCGTGACCCTGTTCGGCTTGTTGCTGACGCCGGTATTTTACGTGGCCTTGAGAACCCTGGCCAAACGGGGCGAACACCCCTCAGGAGAGTCGGATGAATAAGCTCGCAAGCATTCTGTCAATTGCTGTGCTGTTGAGCGCCTGTGCGGTGGGACCCGACTACCAGCCCCCCGCATCACCGCAACTGGATCATTTTACCCATGACCAGGCAGCCGCGACGGCTGGGGACAGCCCAGCGCCGGACAATGAGCAGTTGTTCTGGCAGGGATTTGCAGACCCGCTGCTGGCGCGCTTGATCGAGCAGACGATGGCGGAGAATCACAGCCTGCAGGCGGCCCTGGCCCGCTATCAGGAAGCCGAGGCGCTGTTGCGCGGCACCCGGCGTGAGCAGTTGCCGAGCGTGACCGCCGGCGCTGGGGTATCTGGACAGCGGCTGGCGGAAGTGGAGCGCAGTCAGCCGGACCAAGAGCGGCTGGAGCTGTATCAGGCCGGTGTGATGCTCAGCTGGGAGCTGGATTTGTTCGGCCGCTTGCGGCGCGCCACCGAAGCCAGTGAAGCCGAGCTGCAGGCCGCGGGCGCGGATCGGCAGGCATTGCAGGTGGCACTGGCTGGCCAGCTGGCCGCCAGCTACTTCGAGTTGCGAGGCCTGCAACAGCAGCTGCGCGTGGCCGAGGAAAACATCAGCCTGCAGCAGGCCTCGCTGGATATCGTCAGCGCGCGCCTGGAGGTCGGGCGCGGCACGCTGTTTGATCAGGTGCGTGCACGTGCACAACTGGATGCCACCCGGGCAATCATTCCTCAACTGAACGCCGATATCGGCGCAGCCATGCACCGGATCGGTGTATTGACCGGCCAGGCGCCCACCACGCTGGTCTCGCTGCTGACAGTGCCGGCGGCCCTGCCGGAACGTACCCCGGCGATTGCGGCGGGCAGCCCCGGCGAGGTACTGCGCCGGCGACCGGATATCCAGGCCGCCGAACGGCGGCTGGCGGCGGCCAGCGCGCGTATCGGTGTCGCCAGCGCCGACCTGTTCCCGCGTTTCACGCTGGGCGCACTGCTCGGCTCGCTGGCCGGCAATGGCTCGGACCTGTTCAGCGCCGGGGCGCGGAGCGGGCGGGTAGCGCTGGGCATTGACTGGAGCTTCCTCGACCGGGCGCAGGTGCGGGTCCGTATTGATGCCGCGGATGCGCAGTCCGCCGGATTGCTGGCCGACTATCGGCAGACGGTCCTGCTGGCGCTGGAAGAAACCGAGACCTGGCTGCTGCGCTACCAGCAGTCGCATCAACGGGTGGCACTGCTGCAGGACGCTACCGAGGCCGCCACCCAGGCAGTGGAGCAGGCGCGTGATCGATATGAGCAGGGCTTTATCGGTTATTTCGAGCTGCTCGCTGCGGAGCAGGAGTTGACGGCCATGCGCGACCGCCTGGTGCAGAGCCGGACCGACATGGCCCTGGCGATGGTCAATGTCTATCGTTCGCTGGCGGGGGCGCCTGCGGCGGGTTAGGTGGCTGCAAAAGCCGGGCCGCGGATGCGCAAAGACCGCTTCCCAGCGGGAGCGGTCTTTGAGTTTTGCGCTGTGGTTGCATGGCCTATAGCTTGGGGCGCCGCCCCATGATGAAGGACACGATGAACAGCACCAGGAACACGATGAACAGGATCTTGGCGATACCTGTGGCGGTGCCGGCGATACCACCGAAGCCCAGTACCGCGGCGATGATGGCGATGATCAGGAAGGTAATGGCCCAACTCAGCATGGTATTTCTCCTCGGTTGATGGAATAGCGCTTCAATGCCTTGGGGTCCATGCAGGCTTCATTGCCTCCACAGACCCCGGCACCGACTTCAGCTCTCCGTGCCGCCGACCCTCAGTGCATCGGCATTGACACCGCGCACGCCGCGGATGTTCTCGGCAGTCTCGACCGCCAGCGACTTCTCTGCATCAGTGGCCACCTGACCACTCAGGGTGACCTGGCCATTCTTGGTTTCCACGGAAATATCCAGGCCGTCGAGGTTGCTGCTGAACAGGAAGCTGGATTTCACCTTGCTGGTGATCCAGGCATCACTGATCGCTCCGCCGGCCTCGTTGGCGCGCTCCTTCGCCCGGTCGGTAGTGCCACCCTCGGCGCTGACGTTCAGCTTGTTGTCGACCTGGCGTACGCCCTCGGTGTTGCGTGCCAG
Organism: Halopseudomonas xiamenensis; assembly: GCF_014219065.1. Taxonomy (GTDB): domain Bacteria; phylum Pseudomonadota; class Gammaproteobacteria; order Pseudomonadales; family Pseudomonadaceae; genus Halopseudomonas; species Halopseudomonas xiamenensis. The sequence continues at coordinate 85,264 of NZ_JACLGO010000002.1, read as the reverse complement.
CCGTTCGGCCAGCTCACTGCTCGCGTCCGTATCGGTACGGCCTTCCAGGGTCACCACACCATCGCGGGTAGTGACATTGATATCCAGGCCTTCGGTATTGCGATTCCACAGCAGCTTGGACTTCACCGTGGCGGTGGTGGTGGCGTCATTGAAACGCGTGGAAAAGGCCCGCCCTTCGGCATCATCGGCGCTGCGCTTCACCTCCTCGCCGCTGACCTGCAACTGATTGTCGACCTCGCGCACGCCATCCACGCCCAGCGCCACCTGCTCGGCCAGATCGCGATCCACTTCGGATTCGACTTCGCCGGTCAGGGTGGCGATGCCGTTCTCGACTTCCACATCGATGCTGAAGGGACTCAGGTGCCGGTTCAGGGCAAAGGCCGTCCACACCGAGCCTTCCTGACGCGCCTCGGTCAGTTGCCGGCTCAGGTCACCATCGGCGGCATGCGCGGCGATGGGGCTCAGGGCCAGGGCACCGACGGTGGCGGTGGCAATAGCGAGTTTCTTCAATGTATGCATTGCATGACTCCTTCTTGTCTGGCGGTAACCGCTCGAAGGTAATCATTGCAGTTGGCGTGCCAGCTTTTGGCGGAATAAAAGTCTTTAGTTATCAATTGGTTGTATTTTTTCTGCACGATAGCTGTCGTGCATGATGCAAGAACGCCCGGAAAATCATCGTGCAACTTGCACGGCCCGCCGCTGACTAATCATTCACAGGCCTTCAACGGAGCGGGCAATGCCAACCACCGATGCCAAAGACGGACGCATACTGCTGGTCGATGACGAACCGGCCATCCTGCGCACCTTTCGCTATTGTCTGGAGGATGAGGGCTACGAAGTGGCCAGCGCTGCCAGTGCCGCCCAGGCCGAAGCGCTGATCCAGGCCCAGGTATTCGACCTGTGCTTTCTCGATCTGCGCCTCGGCGCCGACGATGGCCTGGAGGTTCTCGCACGGCTGCGGGTGCAGGCACCGTGGATGCGGGTGGTGATAGTCACCGCGCATTCGGCGGTGGATACCGCGGTCAATGCCATGCAGGCCGGCGCCGCGGACTACCTGGTCAAACCCTGCAGTCCCGAGCAGTTGCGCCTGGCCGCGGCGCGGCAGCTGGAGGCCAGCCGCATGGCCGCCCGGCTGCAGACGCTGGAACAGCAGGCACCCAGTGCGGCGGCAGTGCTCGACTCCGATTGTCCGGTGATGATGTCGGTGCTGGATACCGCGCGGCAGGTGGCCGATACCGATGCCAATATCCTCATCCTCGGCGAGTCGGGTACCGGCAAGGGTGAGCTGGCCCGTGCCATCCATGGCTGGAGCACGCGCAGCAAGCGGCCCTGCGTGACCATCAACTGCCCGTCGCTGAGCGCCGAACTGATGGAAAGCGAGCTGTTCGGGCATGCCCGCGGTGCCTTTACCGGTGCCACCGAGAATACCCTGGGGCGCGTCAGCCAGGCCGATGGCGGCACGCTGTTTCTCGATGAGATCGGTGATTTTCCGCTGGCGCTGCAACCGAAACTGCTGCGCTTCATCCAGGATCGGGAATACGAACGGGTCGGCGACCCGCTGACCCGCCAGGCCGATGTGCGGATTCTCGCGGCGACCAACCGCAACCTGCAGGAGATGGTCAGCGAAGGCCAGTTCCGTGAGGATCTGCTGTACCGGCTGAACGTCATCACCCTGACCCTGCCGCCACTGCGTGAGCGGCCCGAGGACATCGTCACCCTGGCCGAGGGCTTCCTGGCCCGCTTCGTCAGCGACTATGGCCGGCCGGCCCGGGGCTTCAGCGACGAGGCGCTGGCGGCGCTGCAGCACTGCCGCTGGCCAGGCAATATCCGCGAGTTGCGCAATGTGATCGAGCGCGCCAGCATCATCTGCACCGCCGAACGGGTCGAACTCAGCCACCTGGGGCTGGACCCGGCACCGGCCGACAGTGTACCTCGGGCCGGCGCCCAGCTCAGTCTGGAGGAGCTGGAGCGCGCGCACATCACCGCGGTGCTGGGCAACAGCGAGACACTGGACCAGGCGGCGCGGATACTCGGCATCGATGCATCCACGCTGTACCGCAAGCGCAAGCAGCTCGGCCTGTGAAGCTGCGCAGTCGGCTGTTTCTCGGCAGCGGTGCGCTGCTCACGGTGGCGTTGATCGGTCTGCTGCTGGGTATCTTCAGCGTGCTGCACCTGACCCGGGCGCAGAACCAGACGGTGAGCAGCAGCCTGGGCAGCATTGATGCGGCCCTGGGTCTGAGCCAGGAGCTGAACCGCCAGGTGGCGCTGCTGCTGGCCGAGGAGCTGGACCTGTCGGCGATCCGTGCCTCCGACCAACGCTTCGATGACTGGCTGCGGCAGGCTGAACGGGAGATGCCCGACACTGCCGACCGCCGGGTTCTGGAGCAGTTGAGCGAGGCCTATTCGGCATTCGAGGACCTGCTGGCCGAGCCGCTGGCGGTGCGCCAGCAGATCCTGGGCAGTGACCAGTTCAGCCGGCATTTCAGTGCCATCCATGATCATATCGACAGCCTGCTCAAGCAGTACCTCACGCAGCTGCGCGCCGGTGAGCAACATGCCCGCGAGCGTGCCTGGCTGATTGCTGGCCTGCTCGGGCTGGTTGGCGCGGCGGTGCTGGTGCTCGGGCTGGTCACCGCGCACAGCAGCGCGCAGCGTTTCGGCCAGCCGATCGAGGCGCTGGCCGAGGCCGCGGACCTGATCGGCAAGGGCGATTTCCAGGTCACCCTGCCGGTCACTACGGTCGCTGAACTGACCACCCTGAGTCGTCGCTTCGGCCTGATGGCGGCCGCGTTGCAGCAGTTTCGCAGCAGTGACGTGGAGGCACTGCTGGCCGAGCAGCGGCGCCTGCAGGCGGTGCTCGACAGTATCGACGACGGCCTGTTGCTGTTCGATCGCAGCGGCCGCCTGCAGCATTTCAATCCGGTGGCCGGCCGCCAGCTGGGCTGCGATGTCAGTCAGCTCGGCCTGACCGCCGGCCAGGCGCTGCAGCGCGCGGAGCTGGACGAGCAGTTGTGGCAGGTGGCACGGGGGCAGGCCCAGTCCGGCGTGCTGGGCGACCTGCAGGTGGATGTGCACGGTACCGCACGCCTGCTGACCTACAGCATCACCCCGGTCAGTCATACCGGCGGGCGCCTGCTTGGCATGGTCATGGTGTTGCACGATGTCACCGAACAGCGTGCCTTCGAGCGCATTCGCAGCGAGTTCGTGCTGCGCGCCTCGCATGAACTGCGTACCCCGGTGGCCGGCATGCACATGGCCTTCGCCCTGTTGCTCGAACGCCTGCAGTTCGCCCCTGGCTCACGGGAGGACGACCTGCTGCGCACCGTCGATGAGGAAATGCACCGGCTGGTGCGGCTGATCAACGAACTGCTGGATTTCTCCCGCTACCAGAATGGCCTGCAAAGCCTGGAGCGCAGCCCCTGCGTTGCCGCTGAGCTGCTGGCCCAGGCTCGCGAGCGTTTTGCCGACCGTGCCGGCGAGCGTGGCATCAGCCTGCGGCTCGAATGTGCCGAGGGGCTGGCGCCGGCGCTGCTGGACCGGCTGCAGATCGAGCGGGTGCTGGACAACCTGCTGGCCAATGCCATCCGCCACAGCCAGCCGGGCGACGAGATCCGCCTGTATGCGGCGAAGCGCGATGAGCAGTTGCTGCTGGTGGTCGAGGACCAGGGCGAGGGCATCCCCTATGGCCAGCAGGCGCGGGTGTTCGAACCCTTCGTGCAGATCGGCCGCAGCCGTGGCGGCGTCGGGCTCGGGCTGGCGTTGTGCCGGGAAATCGTGCAGCTGCACGGCGGTCGGATCAGCGTATCCTCGCATCCCGGCACGGGCGCGCGCTTCGAGCTGTTATTGCCGTTCGCGGCGGCGTAGCATAGAACCATCAACTGCCTGGGCAGTCTGATTCTGTATATCCACCAACACAGCAGAGGTTGCCATGTTGCGTTCATTGATGCTGTTGTCGCTGCTGGTGGTGTTGGGTGCCTGTCAGGCCACCGGGCCGCGAGCGGATTTCGATACGACCCGGGATTTCAACCGATACCAGACCTGGAGCTGGGCCGAGACGCCGGTGACCTACGCCCCGGCCAACGATCCACGGCTGGCCAGTGACCTGACCACCCAGCGGGTCGAGGAAGCGGTCGCCGCCCAGCTGGATGTGCGCGGCCTGCGCCCGGCGCAGGATGCCGCTGATCTCAAGGTGCGTGCCTCGGTGGTGCTGGAGACCCGGCGGGACAATGTCACCACCCACTACGGTGGCGGTTGGGGCTACTGGGGACCTTACTGGGGCGGCCCCGGCTACAGCCAGACGCGCACCGTGGACTACCAGGTGATGACCCTGCAGATCGATCTGCTGGATGCCGCCGATGGCCGGCTGGTCTGGCGAGGCAGTGACAGCAAGATCGTTCGCGATCGCCTGTCACCCGCCGAGCGCAGTCAGGAAATGCATGAGCGGGCGGCACGTGTGCTGAGCAACTACCCACCCAACTACTGAGTCCAGTTCTGATCAGAAGTTGGCCGGCGTAGTGGCGCTGAGCAGCTCGCAGGGTTCGTCGAAGGGATTGTTGAAGCGGTGCGGCTGGCTGCTTTCGAAGTAGTAGCTGTCACCGCTGGTGAGGGTATGTACCTCGTCGCCGACGGTGAGTTCCAGCCGGCCGCGCACCACCATACCGGCCTCCTCGCCCTCATGCCGGAGCATGTCCGGACCGGTGTCGCTGGCCGGGGGGTAGATTTCGCGCAGGAATGACAGGCTGCGATCGGGGTGATCCTTGCCTACCAGCTGCATCACTACCTCGTTGCTGCCGATATCCAGCAGTTCATCGGCGCGGTATACCACCTTGCGCGGCTGGTTCGCCGTGGCTTCCAGGGAAAAGAACTCCACCAGCGACATGGGGATACCCGCCAGCACTTTCTTCAGTGAGCTGACCGACGGGCTGACGCTGTTCTTCTCGATCATGGAAATGGTGCTGTTGGTGACGCCGGCCCGCTTGGCCAGCTCGCGCTGGGACAGGCCCTTGTGTTTGCGGATGGTCTTCAGTCGGGCACCAACATCCAAGGTCGGAATCCTCGCAGAAAGGCAACGGTAGGCAGAGTCAGGTGGGGCGTATTGTTGCACGGCCGTGCATTATCTTCAACGCGCCCCACCCCGTCCTTCACTCCTGGTAGTGACGCGGCACGCGATTGAGGTTGCAGAACAGCTGGTAGGAAATGGTGCCGGCATGGCTGGCCACCTCGCCGGCATCCAGACCCTCGCCCCACAGCCGTACCGCACTGCCGAGACCGCTGCCGGGCAGGTCGGTGAGATCGACGGTCAGCATGTCCATCGACACCCGGCCGCTGATGCAGGTGCGCTGGCCGTCCACCAGTACCGGGGTACCGTCCGGGGCGTGGCGCGGATAGCCGTCGGCATAGCCCATGGCGACCACACCGATGCGGCTGGGGCGGCTGGTGACGAAGCGCGAGCCGTAGCCGATCGGTTCGCCGGCGGCGATCTGGTGCACGGCAATGACCCGTGAATCCAGTTGCATCACCGGGCGCAGTTGGGCGGCCTGGGGTTGCTCGAAGCCGAACGGACTGGAGCCGTACAGCATGATGCCCGGCCGCACCCAGTCACCATGGGCGCCGGGCCAGGCCAGCACCCCGGCCGAATTGCTCAGGCTGGCCGGACCTTCGAGGTCAGCGGTAGCGTCCAGGAAGGTGTCCAGCTGCTGCTCGGTACGGCCGGTTTCCGGCTCGTCGGCGCGGGCAAAGTGGGTAATCTTGGTCAGGCTAGCGACCTTGCTGCTGGCCTGCAGCTGACGCCAGATGGCGGGGTACTCCGCGGCGCAGAAGCCGGTGCGGTGCATGCCACTGTCGAGCTTGAGCCAGACGTGCAGCGGCTGGCGCAGGTCGGCCTGCTGCAGGTCGGCCAACTGGCCATGGTGATGCACCACCGGCCACAGCTCATGGCGGCAGATCAGCTCCAGCTCGGCGGCCTCGAACCAACCCTCCAGCAGCACGATGGGCTGGCGATAGCCGGCCTCGCGCAGTACCAGCGCCTCCTCGATGGCGGACACGGCGAAGCCATCGGCCTCATCATTCAACGCCGCAGCGCACTCCAGCGCTCCGTGGCCATAGGCATTGGCCTTGACCACAGCCAGCGCGCGACAGCCGGTCAGGCTTTTAGCCAGGCGGTAATTGTGACGCAGGGCGGACAAATCAATCAGAGCATGGGCTGGGCGCATGGTCAATCCACAGAGAAAACGGGCTGTTGGGAACGCAGGAACTGCATGGTGGCGGAAGCCGGCGGCAAGAATATCAAATTATCCGAGCCATGGTCGTAGACGTTGGTCGGGGCGTCGTGGCCAGTATAGGCTGAACAGCCTTCTGCGGCGGCGCAAATGCCGCTATCCTGCGCTTTGCATCGCTGTCAGCCAACGGAACCTCCATGTCACGCCAAGCCATACACACCGCCGATTACCCCAACTCCTACTATCTGGCCTCGCGCAATGCCGACCCGGCCTATGCCATCCTGCAGGGTGAGGAACAGGCGGATGTCTGCATCGTTGGGGGCGGCTTCACCGGCCTGAATACTGCCATCGAACTGGCCCAGCGCGGCCTGTCGGTGGTCCTGCTGGAGGGCCGGCGCATCGGCTGGGGCGCCAGCGGACGCAATGGTGGGCAGTTGATCCGCGGGGTCGGCCACGACCTGGAGCAGTTCACCGGGGTGCTGGGTGAGCAGGGCGTGCGCGAGCTCAAGCTGATGGGCATCGAGGCGGTGCAGCTGGTGCGCCAGCGCATCGAGCAGTTCGGCATCGACTGCGACCTGACCTGGGGCTATTGCGACCTGGCGAACAAGCCGCGTCATCTCGATGATTTCCGTGCCGATCGCGAGGAGCTGCTGTCGCTGGGCTACCAGCATGAGCTAACTATCGTCGAGCCGGATCAACTGCACAGCGTGGTCGGCTCCGATCGCTATGTCGGCGGCATGATCGACATGGGTTCGGGGCACCTGCATCCACTCAACCTGGCGCTGGGCGAGGCGGCCGCAGCGCAGTCGCTAGGCGTGCGACTGTTCGAACGCTCCATGGTCACCCGCATCGACTACGGTCCGACCATCACCGTGCATACCGATCAGGGCCGGGTCCGTGCCGCCCAGCTGATGCTCGGCTGCAATGCCTACCACAGTGGTATCCAGCCGCAACTGGGCGGCAAGGTGATTGCCGCCGGCAGCTACATCATCGCCACCGAGCCGCTGGCCCCGGAGCTGGCCCGGCAACTGATTCCACGGAACATGGCGCTGTGCGACCAGCGGGTGGCGCTGGACTACTATCGCTTGTCCGCCGACCGGCGCCTGCTGTTCGGCGGCGCCTGCCATTACTCCGGCCGCGACCCCGAGGATATCGCCGCCTACATGCGCCCGAAGATGCTCAAGGTATTCCCGCAATTGCAGGGCACCCGCATCGACTACCAGTGGGGTGGCATGATCGGCATCGGCGCCAACCGCCTGCCGCAGATCGGCCGCCTGCCCGAGCAGCCCAACGTGTTTTACGCCCAGGCCTACTCCGGCCACGGGCTCAACGCCACCCATCTGGCCGCGCGCATTCTCGGTGAGGCCATGAGCGGCCAGGCCAGTCGGGGCTTCGACCTGTTCAGCCAGGTGCCGCACATGACCTTCCCCGGTGGCCAGCGCCTGCGCGCGCCGCTGCTGGCGTTGGGCATGCTGTGGCAGAAGCTTAAGGAGGGGAGCTTCTGAGGCCGAGGAGCCGGTCAGTCGGCCGCTGGATCGTTCAACCGACCATGCGCACGACGGCCCGCGCGCCGGGTTCGACAGTGGCTTGCCAGGCTTGGCTGATGTCGGCCAGGGTGAACTCCTGGTAATCGGCCACCAGTTCCCCCGCTGCCGCCCTGGCCAGCATTGCCGTCAGGTGCTTCTGATTGTATTGCCGCAGTTGGGGCTTGCTGATGCTGCCCAGCCCGGAACCCATCAGGTTGATGGGCTGGCTGCGCAGCGTGCCGGAGGCCAGTTCGATATTGGCGCCTGCCATCTGGCCGATGGTGATGATGCTGACCGGCTCGGGGCAGTGCCCGGCGAAAGCCTGGAGCAGTATCTGCATGGGCTGGCCCCACAGGTAGTCCAGGACGATGTTGACCGGGCTGTGTTGCTGCACCTGGGTGAGCTGTTCAAGGATCCGTGCCGGGTCGTCGAGCAGCGAAATGCACTGGTCGGCGCCCAGTGCATGCAGTTGCTGCAGGGAGCTGGCGTTGCGGCCAGTGGCAATGATGCGACCGGCACCCCGTATACGCGCTGCCTGCACGGCCATGCGCCCGGAAACGCCGGTAGCACCGTTGATCAATACCACCTGGCCAGGTTGTATGTGCGCACGCTCTACCAGCGCTGCATCGGACCCCAATAATGCATTGGGTAACACGGCGGCCAGTGACGCGGGCAGGTTTTCCGGGACGCTCACGCAGTCCTGTTCGTCCACCAGGGCGTACTCGGCCAGCATACCGGTCACGCCCATGGCATACACGCGACGGCCATCCTCGGTACGGCCCACGCCATCCACACCCACGGCCACGGGAAATGCCGGATAACGGGTGTAGTGCTTGCCGCTGGCCTTCAGCTTGTCCAGCTGCTTGATACTGGCCGCTTCCATCCTGATCCGCAGCTGACCGGCTGCCGGTTGCGGGGCGGGCAGCTGGCCCAGTGTCGGCACCTGGCCATAGTCTGCCAGTACGGCGGCGTTCATGGTGTTCATGGTGTTTTCCTGGCGGGCGAAGCTGCTCAGTATATCGAAAGACCGCGGTGCAGCGATCAGCGCCTTGATGACTGCGCCGTATGTCGGTCGGCCCGTAGATATTTGATGGCCTCTTAAAGCGATTCGATATGGGCAATCATGCGCTGACGCCCCTCCTCGTCCGGCAGCCGTCCGCTGGCCGCACCCAGGTTGTCGATCAGGTGCCGCACCTGGCTGGTGGCCGGGGTGGCGCAGGTCACCGCCGGATGTGAGACCGCGAACTTGAGAAAGAACTGGCCCCAGCTGGCGATATCATACTCGGCTGCCCAGTCCGGCAGCGTGCGCCCTTCCACCAACTGCCACAGGCGGGTCCGACCGAATGGCAAATACACCAGCACACCGATCCCGCGTTCCTGTGCCAGTGGCAGGATGCGCTGCTCCATGACCCGATTGTCGACGGCATAGTCGATGCCGATGAAGTTCAGCGGTTCGCTGCTCATCAGCCGTTCCAGCTCCTGGTACTGCTCGGGGAAGGTGGTGGTCACGCCGATGTAGCGCAGCCTGCCCGCTTCCTGGTATTCGCGCAGCAGGCCGAGCTGGGTGGGTACGTCGCCCAGGTTGTGTACCTGGATCAGGTCCATTTCCGGTTTGCCCAGCCAGTCGAAGGACTGCTCGATCTGCGCCCGGGCTGCCGCCGGATCGGCCGAGCCACCGCCGCGCCCGGCGACATTGACCTTGGTGGCCCAGAACAGTTTCTCATTGAGCCCGCTGTCCCGGGCAATCTCGCCGGCTACCCGCTCGGCTGCGCCGTAGCTGGGTGCCGTGTCGAACACGCTGGCACCCTGCTCCACCAGGGTCTGCAGCAGTTCGCGCACAGTGGCGTTATCGCCCTCGCCGGCGATCCGCGAGAAGGAAGCCGAACTGCCCAGCCCGATTATCGGTAGCTGCTCGCTGGTGCCGGGGATGGTACGGGTGAGCAACTGGCGCGGGCTGTCGTCGGCCAGCAGCAGGCGGGGGTTGATGGCCAGTGCCACGCCGGTGGCGGCACAGAGTTTGAGGTAGTCGCGTCGCGTGATCATTGTTGTTGTCTCCTGGTCGCGGAAGGTGGGTCCGGTGTATGCGCCGGGGTGGTGGGCAGCGTATCTGCCTGTGCGGCGGCGAGCCGCTGCTGGGCTCGGCCCAGCCACAGGCCAAGCGCCGCCCAGGCCAGTGCCAGCGGGATGGCGACGCTGGCCAGCCCGGCCAGGCCCATGCCCAACCGGCCGAGCAGGCCCTCGAGCTGGGCGCCGAGTACATCGCCGCCACGGTAGCCGAAGGTATCGATGAAGGCCTTGGATTTGTACTTGTCCTCACGGCTGACCACGGTATACAGCGTCTCGCGCGCCGGCCGGGTCAGCGCCCGCTGGATCGCCCGGAACGCCGCCTCGAACAGGATCAGCACGGCCAGGCTGGCGACCATGGCCAGGCCGATGAAGCCCAGCATCACGGTCAGCGGCAGCAGCATCAGGGTCACAGGGACGCCGAAGCGCTTCATCACCCGCCCGGCGATCAGCGTCTGCAGCAACAGGGTGGTCAGTTGGGTGAGCAGATCGATGCGGGCGAACAGTGTGGTGCGCATATCCATGTCATCACCGAGCGCGGCGACCATCTGCAAGCGGGTGAAATACAGCAGGGTGGCCATCAGTGTCATGCAGATCACATAGCCGGCAATGCCCAGCAGGTAGCGTGAGCGGAACACCGCCTTGAGTCCCTGCCAGGCACTGCCGCCGATCACCGCCTGCTGCTCGGTAGCTGGCCCCATGGGCTGCGGCTGGCTGCGGGCCACCGCCCAGGCGGCGAGCAGGGCCAGCAGCAGGAACCCGGCCGAGATCAGCAGCAGCGCCGGGGTACCCAAAGGCGTGGCCAGCAGCGATGCCAGCCAGGGGCCGAAGATCGCCCCCAGCGTGCCGCCCACGGCGATCAGCGCGAACAGCCGCTTGCTCTGCTCCAGGGTGAAGCGGTCGGCCATCAGCGCCCAGAACAGCATGGTGGCGAACAGGTTGAACACGCTGAACCAGACATAGAACACCTGGCCGCTGAGTTCGCCGACCGCCTGCGGGGTCAGTACCAGCAGCAGATGAAAGCCGACCAGGCTGAGGGCGAAGAACACATAGGTGGCGGCAATGAACTGCAGCCGCCGAAAACGGCTGATCAGCCAGCCGAACAGCGGGTTGACCAGCAGGGTGACCAATGCGGTGCCGATGAACAGCCAGCGTACCGCCTCGATGCCGCGCTGCATGCCCAGGGCGTCACGCGCCGGACGCAGGATCATCAGCGCGGTGAGTACGCAGAAGAAGAACAGTACCGCCAGCAGCACCGGCACGGCCTCGCCCCGGCGCAGGTTGAACAGGGCATCGAGGCGCTGGCGGACGGGCATCATCCGTTGCGGTCCACTGCGCATAGCGCCCAGGGCAGCTCGGCGATGCGACATGGCTGGGCGCTGAGGTCGATCAGTTCGCCATTGCTCGGTATCAGTCCACCGATGCCCAGGCGCCTGGCGAAATCCATATGCGCCTGCTGATGGTAGAGCTCGCCGTGTACCGGCAACAGGTAGCGTGGGCGCAGCCAGTCATATAGCTGGCGCAGATCCTCCTGCGGCGGATGCCCGGAGGCATGGATGGGCGCCATGTCGTCATCGATGATATGCACGCCCTGCCCCTGCAGTTGCTGGCGGATACGTTCCAGCGGCAGTTCGTTGCCGGGAATCAGCCTGGAGGAGAACAGCACGCTGTCACCGGCCTCCAGGGTCAGTTGCGGATGGCTGCCGCTGGCCAGCCGTCCCAGTGCCGCCGCGGGCTCACCCTGGCTACCGGTGCAGACCCAGAGTTGTTGCTCCCGGGGTAGAAATCCCAGCTCCCAGGCACCGATAAAGCCCGGTCGGCTGCGCAGATAGCCATGGGCCCGGCCATGGCTGTGCATGCGCAATAGGCTGCGCCCAAGCAGTCCGGCGTAGCGGCCAGTGTCCATGGCGATGTCCGCCAGGCTGTGCAGGCGCGCCAGGTTGCTGGCGAAGCAGCTAACGATCACCCGCCCGTGGCAGCTGCGTATGGCATCTGACAGACCATCCTGCACGGCGGCTTCGGAGCGGCTGGCGCCGGTGTTGGGCGCATTGGTGGAGTCGCCGATCAGCACATCGACGCCCTCCCGGCCAATGGCCCGCAGGCGGCCTTCGGCGGTCAGCTCGCCAACCAGCGGCTGGGCATCCAGCTTCCAGTCGCCGCTGTGATACAGGCGCTTGCCGGCAACCTGCAACAGAATGCCGTGGGACTCGGGGATCGAGTGGGTGACCGGAATCCATTCGGCCTGGAAGTTGCCCAGGCCAATGGCCTGTAGCGGTCTGATTTCATGCAGCGGCGGCCAATCCAGGTTCGGCGCCAACCTGCCGCGGATCAACTGCGCGGTGAACGGACTGACGTACAACGGACAGCCAAGCTCACGCCAGAGGAAGGGAATGGCGCCGATATGGTCTTCATGGCCGTGGGTGATGAGCAGCGCACTGAGCTGGATGTCGTGTTTGCTCAGGGCGCTGAGGCTGGGTACCGACACGCGGTTGTCACCGCTGGCGGTGGATTCCAGGGCCACTCCGCAATCGATGCCAATCCACTGTCCGCCGGAGCCATACAGATACAGATTGGCGCCGAACATCCCGGCGCCGCCGAGAGCGACGAAGAAAGGACCGGACTGGCGGTGCAGTTGATCGAAACGTGGTGCAGGCATGCGCGACTTCCGTCATGGGCTCAGGTACAGCTTAGCAGCACGGCCAGCGGGAGAGTCGATGTAAGGTTTGAATGCCTGCTGCACAGCAAATGCGCCGGACTCTAATCCTTGGCCGTTAATCCCACTCCTGAGCTGACCTTAAACAATGCGGGATTGCTCTCTACCTCGTCATTCTTCGCGAAGGCGAAGGATCCAGGGTTTCGGCTGACCCGGAGTGGCTGGTGGATCCTTCGCCTTCGCGAAGGATGACGGAGCTTAATGAAGGATGGCGGCGTTAAGTGAAGCAGCATTGTAGTCCAGTGGGAACTCCACTCCGGCATCCTAGGATAGGGCGCTGAATTGCTGGCTATCCTCCAGCTCCTGGCGACGGGTCTGGATGGCGAAGTAGTACCTAACCGAAGAACCAGTAACATACACCAATTGCCGTCAGCATACCCGCCAGATCCGAGACCAGCGCACAACCCAATCCATGCCGGATGCGGGTAATGCCGACCGCGCCGAAATACACTGCGAGCACGTAGAAGGTGGTTTCGGTGCTGCCCTGGAAGGTCGCTGCCAGCAGTGCCGGGAAGCTGTCGACGCCGAAGTTGTCCATGGTCTCGATCATCATCGCCCGCGCTCCGCTGCCGGACAGTGGCTTCATGAAGGCGGTCGGCAGCGCGTCGATGAAGCGGGTGTCCCAGCCCAGGCCCTCGATCATCCAGCGGATGCCTTCCAGACCGGCATCCAGCACCCCGCTGGCGCGCAGTACGCCGATGGCCACCAGCATGGCGATCAGGAACGGCAGCAGCGAGATGGTGAAGCTGAAGCCTTCCTTGGCTCCGGCAATGAAGGTGTCGTACACCGGCACCCGGCGCAGCGCGGCGACACCCAGGAACAGGATGATGATGCCGAACAGGGTCAGGTTGCCGACCAGCGACGAGGTGGCCGCCAGCGCCTGGGCCGACATCCCGGCCAGGCTGGTCAGCAGCAGGCCCATGCCGACGGCGCCGGCCAGCAGATAGGCCAGTACCACAGGGTCATGTAGGCGCAGACGCTGCATGAAGGCCACGGACAGCAGTCCGACCAGGCTGGAGGCGGTGGTGGCCAGCAGGATCGGCAGGAACACCAGGGTCGGGTCGGTGGCGCCCTGCTGCGCGCGGTACATGAACACGGTTACCGGCAGCAGGGTCAGCGACGAGCTGTTGAGCACCAGGAACAGGATCTGCGCATTGGTCGCGGTGTCCTTCTGCGGATTGAGCTCCTGCAGCGAGTGCATGGCCTTGATGCCGATCGGCGTGGCGGCATTGTCCAGGCCCAGGATATTGGCGGCAAAATTCATGCTGATATGCCCCAGCGCCGGGTGGCCGCTGGGCACGCCCGGCATCAGGCGGCGGAACAGCGGGTCCAGTACCCGTGCCAGCAGGCGGATCAGCCCGGCCTTTTCGGCGATCGCCAGGAAGCCCAGCCACAGGGTCATGGTGCCGACCAGCACCAGCACGATCTCGACGCTCAGCCGCGCCATGTCGAACAGCGCCGTCACCAGGCGGCTGAACACCTCGCCATCACCGAGTCCCAGCCATTGCCATAGCGCCGCGGCGGCGGCGGCGAGAAAGAAGCTCAGCCAGATTCCATTGAGCATGTGTCGGCTAGTCCCTTCTACGGTAGGTCGATGGCTGGCTCGGCCAGGCCGGTGAAACGCTCGATCTGTGCAAAGCTGCCTGGCACCAGCGCGGCGAGCATGGCGGCGGTCTGCGCGTCCGGCAGGCCGTCATGCCGGGCCGGCCGGAAGCGCATCTGGAACGCGGCGATGACGTTGCGCAGGGCGTCGGTTTGCCCCGGTCGGCCGGCGGTGCTGTAGCCGAAGCGCTGCAGGGTGGTCTCGAACCAGGCCAGCGGTGGCGTCTGCTCAGCCAGCAGGTACTGGTACTGGGCGACCTGGGCCGCGTCCGGCCAGATGGCCACGCCCGCCTCGGCCAGCTGCTGCCAGGGAAACAGCGGGCCGGGATCGAGCTTGCGCTGCGGGGCGATATCACTGTGGCCGAGCACCCGCTCCGGCGGCAGGTCGTGGCGTTGCAGTATGTCCTGCAGCAAGGGGATCAGCCGCTCGATCTGCTGCTGGTCCCAGGGGTACCAGTGGCGTCCTTGCGGCGTATCCCGGTAGCCGGGATGCACTATCTCGATACCGATGGAGCTGGCGTTCAGCCAGGTGCGACCCTGCCAGCTGCTGTCGCCGGCGTGCCAGGCGCGACGGTCCTCGTCGACCAGCCGGTAGATCACCGGCTTGCCGCTATCGATCAGGTAATGGCTGCTGACCTCGCCCAGGGTCAGGGTATTGAGCGCCCGCGCCGAGTTGGAGGATGTGTAGTGCAGGATCACGTACTGCACGCGGCTGTCCTGGCCACGGGCAGTATGGCTGGTGTCGATCTGCAGGCCGCGGCTGCAGCCGGCCAGCAGCAGGACGATGAACAGCAGGCCGGCAAGAGGCGCGAGTGGGCGCGGCAGCAGTCGGGGCATTATTGCTGGTTGGCGGCCGGCAGACTGCACAGGCTTTCGGGCAGGCGAATATGCATGGCCACTGGCAGGTGATCGGAGATCGGCTGCGGCAGCACGTCCACCTGTTCGATGCTCAGGCTCGGGCTGAGCAGGATATGGTCCAGCACGCGTGCTGGCTTCCAGCTCGGATAGGTGCCGGGCAGGCTCGCCGTGTGCAGGTTGCTGCCGCTCAGCGGTGAGCGCTCCAGCAGGTCCTCGGCATGGGTATTCATGTCGCCCATCAACACCACGTGGGCGTGATCGGCAATACGCTCACGAATATAGGCCAACTGGCTGGCGCGGGTGCGGGTACTCAGCGCCAGGTGCATCATCACCACCAGCAGGCTGTCCGGGCCCTGCCCGAAGCTGGTCAGAATGGCCCCGCGTCCGGGCAGCATGCCGGGCAGCTTGTGGTCTTCCAGCAACTGCGGCTGGTAGCGGCTGAGGAAGCCGTTGGAATGCTGGGCGAAGCGGCCCAGGTTGCGGTTGAGCTGTTGGTACCAGTAGGGAAACTGGCTTTCCCGGGCCAGGTGCTCGACCTGGTTGATGAAGCCGGAGCGCAGGCTGCCGCCGTCGACTTCCTGCAATGCCACCACGTCGAAGTCATTCAGCAGCTGGGCGATCTGGCCCAGCGTCTGCTGGCGCCGGGCATGGGGCAGCAGGTGCTGCCAGCCACGGGTCAGATAGTGATGATAACGCTGGGTATTGATGCCGACCTGGATATTGAAACTGAGCAGCTTCAATACATCCGGCAGCGCCGGTGCATCCTCACTGCAGGCCCAGTTCGGGTTGGTCTGCATGCAGGCGGGCGCCATTGAACCCTGAGTGGCTCGGCGCCATGGAATATTACCCGTGGCAATCATTACTGCATCCTCGGTCAGGGACGTTCCTGTTCCACCAGATATTCAGCGATTTTCAGCATTTCTTCGAAGCTGCCGGCCATACCGCCTTCGATGCGGTACTTGCCATTGACGATCAGAGTCGGTACGCCGCTGGCACGGTAGGCCTTGGCCAGGCGCTTGGCCTGGTTGATCTTCAGCTTCACACCGGGGGAAGCCCAGGTCTTGCGGAACTCTTCCTCGTCGATGCCATATTGCGTGAGCAGCTTGACCATGGCGTCGACATCGGCCAGGCGGTTGCCCTGGTTGTGGATCGCCTGGAATACCGCGGTATGGGCCTCACCCAACTGATCCATGCTTTCCAGAGTGTAGAACAGCTGGCCATGGGTGTCCCAGGTGCCGCCGAAGAAGGCCGGAACCGGACGGAAGTTCACATCCTCGGGCAGGTCCTGCTTCCACTGGCCGATGATAGGCTCGAAGGTGAAGCAATGGCCGCAGCCATACCAGAACAGCTCGGCCACTTCGATCTTGTCCGGCTCCTGGGTCGGCGCCACTGCCGGCAGCTCGACATAATGGACCCCAGCCTGATACTGGCTGCTCTGGGCCTGGACCAGTGACAGGCTGCCCAGCAGCCAGACCAACCCGATAGTCAACAACGTACGCATGTATCTCTCCAGACAGGATTCTGTGTCATTCAGGCCATCATGATGGCAAAAAGGTTCCCCAGCCGCTCATGTTTCGCTCGCCGCCTGGGTTTTCAACAGTCGCAAAAAAGGGTGACCGCAGCCACCCTTTTTTTATCACCAGCTGTTGCAGCTTCGCTCCGGGATCAACGCAGACCCTGGATGTAGTCGGCAACCGCCTGGATGTCCTTGTTGCTCAGGCGCGAAGCGATGGTCTGCATGATCATCGCATCACCATCGTTGGTGCGGGCGCCTTCACGGAAGTCGGTCAGCTGCTTGACGGTGTAGGCCGCGTGCTGGCCCGCCAGGTGCGGATAGGCGGCCGGCGCGTTGCCCTGACCGGTCGGCGAGTGGCAACCGGTACAGGCCGGCAGACCGGTGGCCAGATCGCCACCGCGGTAGATGGCGGCACCACGCTCGACCAGATCAGGGCTGGCGACACCACCGGCCAGGGTCTGGGATGAGAAGTGGGCAGCGATATCGGCCAGGTCCTGCTCATTGAAGCTGTCGAGCATGCCGGTCATCTCGGGAACCGGGCGTGTACCTTCCTTGATATCGGTCATCTGCTTGATCAGGTAGCGCTCCCCCTGGCCAGCCAGTTTGGGCCAGTTTGGCATCGCACTGTTACCATCTGCACCATGACAGGCTGTACAGAGTGCCACCTTGCCCTGACCGGCAGCGGCATCACCCTGCAGTGCATGGGCCGAACCGGCCACACCGAGGGATAACACCAGACTTACAAGTAATTTATTCATCGGCTAATCCAATTACGGCTAAAAAATAACAGGGCTGGTCTGCGTCCGGTCTTGATGACCGCGTTATGGGCAGGCCGCCTCGCATGCTGTTGCCGACAGACCACTGGCGCTCCGGCACAAATAAGCGCCCATGCTAGCCGCCGACCGGAGGCAGTGCAATGGTCATACTGTCGCAGTGCACTGTCACGATATAAAACCGCGGCATTATATACTAAGCTAGCCGCTGACGTGAATGCATCAAGCCACACAGACCGGATATTCCATGCCCCCAGCTACACCTCTTGCCATCCTCTGCCAGACCGCCAGCTTCATCAAAAGCGCCAGCCAGGTGGACCAGTGTCCCGCCGACCAGGGGCTGGAAGTGGCCTTTGCCGGCCGCTCCAACGCCGGCAAGTCCAGCGCCTTGAACACCCTCACCCATGCCCGCCTGGCGCGAACCTCGAAAACCCCGGGGCGTACCCAGCTGATCAATTTCTTCGGCCTGGATGAGCAGCGTCGCCTGGTGGACCTGCCAGGCTACGGCTACGCCAAGGTGCCGCTGGAGCTGAAGGAACACTGGAAGCAGCATCTGGACGCCTATCTCACCCAGCGGGATTCACTGGCCGGCGTGGTGCTGGTGATGGATATCCGTCATCCGCTGTCGGCCTTCGACCGCATGATGCTAGACTGGGCCAACGTGACCGGCCTGCCGGCGCATATCCTGTTGAGCAAGACCGACAAGCTGTCCTTCGGCGCGGCCAAGGGCGTGCTGCTCAAGGTGCAGAGCACGGTACGCAAGGAGTTCGGCAACCGCGCCAGCGTGCAGCTGTTCTCCTCGCCCAAACGCCAGGGCATCGACGAAGCCCATGCGGTGCTGGAAAGCTGGCTGTATCCCGCGGACGAGCCAACAGCGGATGGCGAGGCAGATATTAGTGAGTAGCCGGCTCACTCATCAACGGTATCCATCCTTGCTGCCAGAATCGGGGGTTAAAAGACCCTCCGTGCTTTTCGCTGTAAACCTGTTTGTTTTCAGCAAGACGTGGAACATCTTCAAGCAATACCAAGCTGAAAACGACCATCACGGGCAGTGCCAGTAGCAAACTTGCATATCGTTGTAATGGCTGCGACTTGGCCGCAGTCGACCATCGAGCCAGGACCAGGCCAATTAGGATAGCCAGCCAGGTCTCCGTATAAGGCATAACGAACACCCCATCGACCTGCGCCAGCACCAGGGCGCCGACAATCGCTAGCCACAACGCAGCGTCATGATGGCTGGCCATGTTCCTGCGCAGATACATAACACCATGTATTACTCCCCAGCCCGCCAGCAGCATGGCAAGTGCTGTGGCAACAAACCCCCACTCCGCGGCCCATTGCAGAATCACCTGATGCGGGTGGGTGGCAATCGGGTTAAGAGTAGCTGCATAGTGCATAGGGCCCACGCCAAACCAGGGATTGGCCAATGCCATCTCCCAGGCCCATTGCCATAACGGCCCTCTGCCTGACAGGGTGAAACGCCAGGTGTCGCGCATTTTGGGCGTAATCTCAAGCCAATCCGGTATGAGATGAAACATGACCACAAGCAGTATGGCTCCCAGCAATCCGGCCATCAGCTGTATTACCAACAACCGCCAGAACGAGCGGCTGACACAGAAGAGTGCGGCATGACTCACCGCCAGCGCCAACCACAACCCGCGCCCACCCAGGGTCAGGGCAATGCACCACTGCACCGCCAGAACAGTCAACAGGATAGCCGTCAATCCGCGACGTCCCTGTTGCCGGAACTCCCGAATCAGTAACGCCAGAACCGGTAGCAGCATGACCTGAAACTGACCGAAAAAACGTGGGTTGGAAAAGCCGCGGAACAGCATGCCAGCATCCAGCATGTACATGCCTGAAAGGAAAGCTGACGCATAAGCCACCAGAAACTGGAATGCATGGATAAAACCAACTGACGCCATGCCCCAGAGCATGAATCTGCGGACAACAGGTTTGCGAGCGCAATACCCCAGTATTATTGCCAGTAAAGCCAGCCCCACATAGCGAGCCCACTCCTTCAGTGCCCAGCCAGGCAGCTCAGCGAAAAAGCAAGATATAAGACCAGAAGCAAAGATTCCTAACAAAGCGTATGAAACGGGCTTAGGAAGGTTCTGCTGAGGAAAGAAAATCGAAAAAAAAACTATCGCGAGCAGTAACAGGATCTGGGATACGCGTTGCTGGTCATGCCAGTCAAGATCCACATGACCTAGATATATAGCTGAGAGAAAAAACAATACAAAAAACGGGGCGCATATACTTTGTAATATAGCGCCCTGCGAGTAAAGCCACTCACCGTTTTTTTGAAAAATGTCCATCACGAGGGAGTGAGCAGCTAAAAATCAATTAACCCGAAGTAGTATCTGAACCTGTGCCCCCTGTGACTTCGCAGGTTCCACCTTTCGAAAGATCACAGACGACGCTCGAACCTGCCTTTCCTTTTTCCGGAGTAAACGCCAGGTTGGTAGTGGTTAAGCTAGCGCTATCAAGACCTTCAGGCGCCTTACAACTGTTAAATTGTGCATCGGGACGTGCCATGTCTGTATGAAGTGCAGCCATGAGTGTCTTGGTGTAAGAGCTAGCCTCGCTCAGGCAGGCATTTTCACCAGACTTATTTACATAGTCCTGATAAGCCGGCAGCGCGATGGCAGCGAGAATACCGATGATCGCCACTACGATCATCAGTTCGATAAGAGTAAAACCTTTCTGCATTTGAGCTTTCATTCCTCAACTCCGTTTGTATGTGAGATAGCCGTTTGGCTGAAATATACAATGCAGGATTCATGCCACCAGTCCAATCCATGGCTACCCATCGGAAAAAGCATATAATCAGAGCGTGTTGGCAAAAATTCTGCCATTTGACATGTTATTTTTCATCCACTCGAGCCAAATGGCACACCTTCTGCTGTGCCATCTGGCCAATTGGCACAGCAGAAGGTGTGCCAATCTGATTTTGGCACAGTGTTGGAACTCCCTGACTAGTGAAAGGATGGAAACGTGAGAAAGGCAATCAGCTTGGATGCGGCGATTATTGTTACCGATATCAGTAAAAGAACGTTCTGGCGGCGGCTGAACGAAGGGCGGATCCGGCGCCAAGTCAACGATGCACGGGGCAGGGCCATGCTCGCCTTTGCAGATCTCATCCCATTGTTATGCGTTGCGGTAGACCCTGAGGATTACGAAATCTTCACCGAGGCCGATGCGGGCGATGCCGACGCGCAGAATGATCTGGCTCAGCTATTTCTGGAAGCGAACAGGCCTGATATTGCTGTGCATTGGCTGCAGCTAGCAGTGGACCAAGAGCACGCCGACGCCATGCATAATCTGGCCAAGCTATATATAAAAGGCACCGGAGTGCAAAAGGACGAGAACACCGGCTTGATGTGGCTAACCAAAGCTGCTGCCTTCGGTCATCCCATTGCGGGGCAACAGCTTCTGGCTCTAACACAGGCTGCAAAACTTTAAGAAAGAAAATAAAAAGGAATACTCATAAATAACGTCCCCACTTAAACTCTGCCGAGGCGCTATCAGGGGTACCGCTATCATTATCAGAGTCATCAGGGAAATGAATTTGATCCTGAGTGACATTTGAGAGGTCTACTTTAAGCCCTCCCGCTCCTACATTTATAGTACTGAAGCTATTTCCACCTACCGACAACCCGCCGTTAATAGTCACCTTCGCACCTTCTGTCTTCAGCCCTTGGCCCAGGCTGACATTGCCATAAATTGTCCAGCCGCTGGCCGTAAGATCCCCTGCTATAAGAATGGCAGAGTTCGCCAGCGGCAGTCCCTTTCGACCCTCACTATCTACTATAAATTCTGGCGGAGAAACTGATCTATCGCACAGATTCGCGGGATAGAAAGCACCTCCACAGCTTAGCGACGGGTCCGAAAAATTAGGAGCCCGGAGCGTTTGGTGTCCCCCTCCAGACTTCAGAGTTAAATTGCCTGTAGTGAGGATACTATTATAAAATGCCTGTGTATTTTGCGTCATGCCATCAAAGGCAACATCTCCATCAAACCAGAGAATACCTGGCGGTAAACTGTGAACGCCGGTTAAGCTCCAGCCTTTGCTAGGAGAGGCAGTACCATTACGAAAGCAATGACTTTCCCACCACCCACACTGAAAAAATGAATAGCCATGTAGATAACGAATATCATCGCTACTTAAATCGTACGTTTCATTTATGGGAGCATCAGTACTAGAGATTTTTAGATTTTGAACCTTAAGCATAGGCTTGTTGTTTTCAAAATAAAAAACATAATTGGCTTCATCCTTATATCGCTCTACAACAATCTGATCGGGCCCGACCTCGCAAATAGGGTTTCCCGGCAACCCTGGGGAGGCATCGGGTGTCTTTGTTGCCAACTGAACTGGAGGGCTACCGCCCGTATAAAGACCACCTAGCTTACTGGGGTTGTCGAGGGTGGGCTGATCCGAGCTTTTTACTACCCAATTACCCCCAGCCAGCACATACCCGATACTAGCCGTATTTGACTCTATATTTCCGTGCGCCTTGAGCTCATCGATTCGATAGTGCCAGTCAGGCAGGCTTATATTATTGCCCCACATCTCCTTAACCGTAGCATCAATTAAAGTTATTAATCCGCCCTCTACGCCCTTATATATAAAGGAAAAAGATTCAGGAAGCTCGCTACTTCCAGTTATCCGAGTGGCAGCGTCATTTTTGGTAATGATGGCATCATCATTTACAGAAACAGCATCTAGTTGAAGATAATACTTAGTGCCGTCGTTCAGCGTTATCTGTGCGACTCCTGTTTTCGACGGAATAATTTTATCATCGCTCCGTAATTGGCCTCCTGTAACCACTGTACCAATAACACTGCCGGCTGCTTGCACATTTGCTGAAAAAGCGCCTGCAAGAATAGAGCTATAAGTACCATTGTGCTGTTGAGCGCTGATGTTCTTTGCCCACAACATAAGGTTGTTAGGTGCTGTCATATTTTGCAATGAGATTAAGCCTTCGGAAACCAGCCTTGCACCATCCTCAACACCTCCTCCCGAATAACGCATATCACCTTTGGCACAGCCTGACGTGACTGCTTTTGAACCACTGGAAACGGTGAGACTACCGCTGACGGCAAAGTCAGCCATATTTTCACCTTGGACAATCTCCAAGCCGCCTCCAGTATAATTCAGGTTCGCATTAAGGCGCAGACCTGTACGGGGACCCGGCGCTGGAGAAGGCGCACTGTTTAGGAAGATGTCATATACCATTTCCAGTACTGCTGCGGACTCGGCAGGACTATTTTCTGCCGCCTTAGCTGCCAAGCGTGCCGTAAGCTGGGGGTTCGGCGTATTGTTCAATGCGATGATGTCAGCCTTAACGAAGCCATCCAAATCCATGCTGACTTGCTCTGGTATGGCAAGACTGTTGGCAAAGCTTTCCCATTCACCTGCCTGAGCTACCGCCTCTAGATAAAGGCGCAGCGCCTCTGCTGCAGTCCAAACTCGAGCCTCTGCAGCGGTTTGGGCGTGTAGTACCATGTGTTGCTGCTGGCTGGCGCGCAGGTAATGGGCACTACCCAGCATGCTGGCTGTCAATGCCAACCCGAGCATCACCAATATAAGGATGGCAGCTATACCCTGTTGTCGTTGGTAGCTGGAGTGTATTTTTCTCACGACGATAATCTCATTCCTGATTAAAAGTTGATCAGGCAAGTAGTACTGATAACCTCGTTACCAGTGCGATCTGTTGTACTCAGGCTCGCATACAACGCCCCCTCACCAGCGATACCAAAAACCGTACACTCCTCACTTTTGATCGAGATGGTTACCGGCAACCGCGATCGCTCATCCGCCGCATCATTGTTGTCCATAAGCAATGGGCGTACTTCCCATGTCTCGGGCTCGGTTACGGCACCACATCGTTGTGGTTGTAGCAGATAAAGTCCAACCTGTTCGTTAGCTGGCGACGCATACAAACCACTGCACCAGCTATTCAGCCCATCCGGTCGAGCACGCCAGATCAGAGCATTGCCATCACCGTTGCCAGCGACAACGCTACCGCCGCTCAGGCTGCCACGATCCCCATCCAGAGCGAGCGTGGCCTCAGTCAAGAGCAGAAGATCATCACTACGGGTAGCGTCAATACCATAGCCGGCCCCCAGCAATTGCTTGGATGCCACCAGTATCGCTGCAGAGCGTTCACCAGCAATGCGTGCGTCACGGGTGGACTGAACCGTGCTCTTTACCACGGTACTGTAGAGTGACATCATGCCTAGCACAGCGATCATGGATACCAGCAGACCAATCATTAGGCTGATCAGCGAAATACCTGCCTGTCGGAATGGATACATGCAAACACCTGATTAGTAGGCGATGGACATCGTGCCGTCACCGCTGAACAGCTCGGTACTGGATACTTCCAGTGAGCGTGAGCGGATGAACAGAGAAATATTTCTTTGAGCGCCAGAGATGCTAATGGCAACGTCGCCAGATTGGGAGGAATCAATAATATATGCAGTTTTTTGAGCTGCCTCTACTTCTGGCTGCTCACCGGTCTGCAGATACTCGCGCATCTGTATTACGGCCAAGCTCTGCGTTGTAGCAAAACGCTGTACCTGCAAGACTCGGGAGGCGGCATAGGTCATGCCTAAACCAAGAATGGCCACCAGCACAATGCTGACCATTGCTTCGATTAGAGAAAATCCCCGCTGCGCCTGTCTAATAAAGCCCGCCTTCTTCACTCTGCCCCCCCTTGCTTATCTGGTAGCCTAGCCAGCTTTTATTTCCCAGAAGCCTGCCAGTATTGTCCAGCTTAACTTCAACATTGGTGACGTCATCGTCAAATATCAGTTTGACATCGGCGGGCAGTTGCTCACTCCAGAATGGAGACTCGTTGCAGGTTCCATCACTTGAACATTTGACTACAGTGAGTTGTTTACTACCAACGTCCAGACGAATAGCCGTCACTGCTACCGGGTTGTCTGGGTCATCATTGAATAAGGCTTCAGAATTACGTAAGGCAGCAGCCTTGGCTATCCCGTGAGTCTCGATGAGTTGCCCCTTGGCTCGTTGTATATCGGATAGGTGCAACCAATTGATCGTAAAAGGCCCTGCGACCAGCGCGAGCACTCCAATAATGAGCAGGGTGATCATTATCTCAATCAGCGTGAAACCGCGTACAACGCGGCCCACGGTTACCATGATCCGAATCCGCAAGCGGATTCCGAACTGGCTGTGCGAGTATTGTCGTGCGCCAACGTGAGATCGCATCCAGCCATGGCGCTTTTACCACTCGCCTTCAGCGTGTAGGTGTTATCAGCCGAGTATTGGTAATTAAAAAAATCGTCATGTGCTGGTTGCCAAGTGTTGATAGCAGTCAGATCGGTAGGGTATGTCAAATTCCGCTGGAAATGATTCTCAACGGCCGCCGCGAGGGCTACCAGATCAGCCGTCGCAGCACGAGCTCGGCTTTTTTTCACATAGTCCCGATAGGAAGGCAGAGCGACGGCCGCCAGAATACCTATCACCACCAAAACAATTAACAGCTCCATCAACGTGAAGCCTCTCTGCTTCGAACCTTTGCGTTCCATCACCCTAATCCTTGGCAGAAATCTGCGCTAACAAGACCTAGCTTTTGTGGGTATCCATTAGCCGGTCTGACTACTAACATCAGCATTAAAAATCAAGTTGAACATAAATTCAACCATTTAGGTACTGGCAAAATGATCTCGCTGAAAAATTTATGCTCGATATATTTTCTTGAGTGGCCAGATACATGGGGAATGGCTCCGCCAGACGCTGCCGAATAACGGGCAAAAAAAACCCCGAACTTCTATGGGGAGGGAAGGTTCGGGGTTCAACAACCGGGCTGTGCTAGGAAAGGGATGCCCGGTATTCTGCCAACACTAAATCACATCTAAGGAGCATGAAGGGCTTGACTGGCCATTCATAGTCTCTGACCGGGCGGTTTCCGGGGAAGTTCCCCGGCCGCTGAAAATTCTTTCGCGCCGCTCAATGAGCTTCGTCCCAGTTGTCGCCGACGCCGGTTTCGACCAGCAACGGCACATCCAGCTCAGCCGCGGCACTCATGCGCTCGCACAGGCCGGCACTGACCTGATCGAGCAGATCCTCGCGGACCTCCAGTACCAGTTCGTCGTGCACCTGCATGACCACCCGAGCATCCAACCCAGAGCTCTGCAACCACCGATCAACCTCGATCATGGCGCGCTTGATGATATCAGCCGCGGTGCCCTGCATCGGCGCGTTGATCGCGGTGCGCTCGGCGCCCTTGCGCATAGCCTGGTTCTTCGAGTGGATCTCCGGCAGGTACAGGCGCCGGCCGAACAGGGTTTCGACGAAGCCCTTTTCCGCTGCCTGGGCACGGGTGTCCTCCATGTAGCGCAACACCCCCGGGTAGCGGGTGAAGTAACGGTCGATATAGTCCTGGGACTGCTTGCGGTCGACGCCGATCTGCTTGGCCAGGCCGAAGGCGCTCATGCCGTAGATCAGCCCGAAGTTGATCGCCTTGGCGCTGCGCCGCTGGTCGTTGCTGACCTCGTCCAGGGCCACGCCGAACACCTCGGCCGCGGTGGCCCGGTGTACGTCCAGGCCCTTGCGGAAGGCCTCCAGCAACCCCTCATCCTGCGCCAGGTGGGCCATGATGCGCAGTTCGATCTGCGAATAGTCTGCGGCCATGATCTTGTAGCCGGGCGGCGCGATGAAGGCTTGGCGGATACGCCGGCCCTCGGCGCTGCGGATCGGGATGTTCTGCAGGTTCGGGTCGGAGGAGGACAGCCGGCCAGTGGCAGTCACCGCCTGGTGATAACTGGTGTGGATGCGCCCGGTACGCGGGTTGATCTGTTCCGGCAGGCGGTCGGTATAGGTGCTCTTGAGCTTGCTCACCGTGCGGTACTGCATGATCACCTGGGGCAGCTCATAGCCCTGGTCGGCCAGTTCGGCAAGCACCGATTCCGCTGTGGACGGCTGACCCTTGGCGGTCTTGGCAATCACCGGCAATCCCTGCTTTTCATAGAGAATGGCGCACAGCTGCTTCGGCGAGCCGAGGTTGAATTCCTCGCCGGCCAGCTCGAAGGCCTGGCGCTCCAGGGCGGTCATCTTGTCGCCCAGCTCGCGGCTCTGGATACCCAGCAACTTGGCATCGACCAGTGCGCCGCTGCGCTCAATACGCGCCAGCACCGGCACCAGCGGCATCTCGATCTGTTCCAGTACCTTGGCCAAGGACGTAATGCCCTGCAGTTTCTGCCACAGGGTCTGGTGCAGGCGCAGGGTCAGGTCGGCGTCTTCGGCAGCGTAGGGACCGGCCTGTTCCAGGGCGATCTGGTCGAAGGTCAGCTGTTTCGCGCCCTTGCCGGCGATATCTTCGAAGCGCACGGTCCCGGTGCCCAGGTATTTCAGCGCCAGGCTGTCCATATCGTGGCGGGTGGCGGTGGAGTCCAGCACATAGGATTCGAGCATGGTATCAAAGGCCACGCCCTGCACCTGGATGCCGTAGTGCGCCAGCACGTTCATGTCGTACTTGGCGTGCTGGGCGATCTTGGGTTTGTGCGGATCTTCCAGTAGCGGCTTGAGCGCCGCCAGCACCTGGTCGCGGTCGAGCTGTTCGGGCACGCCCATGTAGCTGTGCGCCAGCGGTACATAGGCCGCCTGGTGCGGCTCGACGGCGAAGGATACGCCGACCAGCTCGGCCTGTTGCGCGTAGATACTGGTGGTCTCGGTATCGAAGGCGAACAGCGGGGCGTCGCGCAGGCGCTGCAGCCAGTGGTCCAGGCGGGCCTGGTCGAGGATGGTTTCGTACTGGGCTTCGACGCTGACTGCCTGCCCCGGTGCTTCCACTGCATCCCCGGCGGCCTTGGCTTCGCGTAGCAACTCGTCCAGCCAGGCCTTGAATTCGAGGGTACGGTACAGTTCGATCAGGGCGTCGCGGTCGGCTGTCGTCGGCATCAGCGCATCGACCTTCACCTCCAGCTCGACATCCACCTTGATGGTCGCCAGTTCGTGGGACAGATAGGCCATGTCCTTGTGTTCCAGCAACTTCTCCGGGAGCTTCTTGGCACCGCGAATCGGCAGCTCCGGGATCTTGTCCAGGTTGGCATAGATCACGTCCATGCCGCCGCCCAGGCCGGTCAGCAGGCCCAGTGCGGTCTTCTCACCGACGCCGGGCACGCCGGGGATGTTGTCCACCTTGTCGCCCATCAGTGCCAGGAAGTCGATGATCAGCTCCGGGCCGATGCCGAACTTCTCGCGCACCCCGTCTTCGTCCATCACCGTGCCGGTCATGGTGTTGACCAGGGTAATGTGCCCATCGACCAGTTGTGCCATGTCCTTGTCACCGGTGGAGATCACCACCGGGCAGCCGGCGGCGGCACTGTGCCGGGCCAGGGTGCCGATCACGTCATCGGCCTCGACGCCATCGACGCACAATAGCGGCAATCCCAACGCCTTCACGCAGGCGTGCAGTGGCTCGATCTGGGCGCGCAGGTCATCGGGCATGGGCGGACGGTGCGACTTGTAGTCCTCGAACAGCGCATCGCGGAAGGTCGGCCCCTTGGCGTCGAAGACCACCGCGAACGGGCTATCCGGGTACTGTTTGCGCAGGCTCTTGAGCATGTTGAGTACGCCCTTGACCGCGCCGGTGGGGGCGCCGGTGGAGGTGGTCAGCGGCGGCAGCGCGTGGAAGGCCCGGTACAGATAGGAAGAGCCATCAACGAGGATCAGCGGGGCGATAGAGTCAGTCATGCGTCAGGTCAGCGTTTCCAGGAATAAAAGAGGCTAGAATGAGGTTATCGTCATTCCACTAAAGGACAAGGTTAACATGACACGCATGATAGGCCGCGGGTTGGCTGCACTGATATTGGTTGCCAGTTTCACTGTGCTGGCGCAGGAAGAGCCGCTGACCGGCGAGCCGGAAGTGACCATCCGCCAGGAGGGTGATCGGACCGTCGAGGAATATCGCCTCAATGGCTTCCTGTACGCCATCAAGATCACCCCGAAGCACGGCGCGCCCTACTTCCTGGTGGCGGTGGACGATGATGGCAACTTCGCCCGCTCCGACCAACCCAATGGGCTGCGCATTCCGTCATGGAAGATCTTCGAGTGGTAGGAGACTGACATGTCGGTGTTCACCCCGGTCGACCGGGCACAGCTGGAGGCCTTTCTCGAGGGCTTCGAGCTGGGACGGCTGGTCGACTACAGTGGCATCGCCGGCGGCACCGAGAACAGCAATTTCTTCGTCGCCACCGAGCGGGGCGAGTACGTGCTGACGCTGATCGAGCGGGGCCCGGTCGCCGAGTTGCCGTTTCTCATCGAGCTGCTCGACCGGTTGCAGCAGGCCGGCCTGCCGGTGCCCTATGCCATCCGTGATCGCAATGGCCAGGCGCTGCAGCAGCTCAACCAGCGCCCTGCTCTGCTGCAGCCGCGGCTGCCGGGTCGGCATGTCGAGCAGGCCGACAGCAGTCATTGCCAGGCGCTCGGGCAGGTGCTGGCGCGGTTGCACCTGGCTACCGCGGACAGTGGACTGCAGCGGCGCAGTGACCGTGGACTGGAATGGATGAGCAGCGAGGCGCAAAGGCTGCTGGCGCGCAGCGAACCGGGCAGCCGGCAATTGTTGCAGTCCATGCTGCCGGTGCTGGAGCGTCTGCGCCGGCAGCGGCCGGCCTTGCCCGAAGCGCTGCTGCATGGCGACCTGTTCCGTGACAACGTACTGTTCGATGGTCATCACCTCTCCGGCCTGATCGATTTCTACAATGCCTTCAGTGGTTGGGCGCTGTACGACGTGGCCATCTGCGTCAACGACTGGTGCCTGGCTGATGGCGGTGGGCTCGACGCCCGGCGTGCCGAGGCGCTGTTGGCCGGTTATGCCAGCCAGCGCCGCTTCACACCGCTGGAAGCGGAGCACTGGCCTGACCTGCTGCGCCTGGCCGCCCTGCGCTTCTGGCTGTCACGCCAGTTGGCTGTCGAACGGCATGCCGAACACGACGGTGTACTGATCAAGGACCCGGCGCACTTCCAGCGGCTGCTGGAGTGGCACCGGGATGTGAGCCTGGGTTTGCCACTGGCGCTGTAGTACGCCCTTCAGGCTGCAGCCTCGACCCGGTTGCGACCGTTCTGCTTGGCTCGGTACAGCGCCTGGTCGGCCAGCTCCATGGCCTCCGGTGGGCTGAGGCGGGTCCTGGGCTGCAGGGTGCAGACCCCGATGCTGATGGTCATGTTCAGCGGGGCGTGGCCCTGCCCGTCGGTACCGAGCTGCTCCACGCTGCGGCGCAGGGTTTCGGCCAGTTCCCGTGCTCCGGCGGCAGTGGTGTTGGGCAGTATCACCAGAAACTCTTCACCGCCCAGGCGACCGGCATGATCCTGGGTGCGCAGGCGCGTGCGCAGGGTGGCGGCCAGCTGTTGCAGTGAGTGGTCGCCGACCAGGTGGCCGTGGTTGTCGTTGATGCGCTTGAAATGGTCGATGTCCAGCATCAACAGGCTCAACGGCTGGCCACCGCGGCTGAGCGCCGCCAGCAGTCGGGTCAGTACCTCCATCGAGTAGCGGCGGTTGGGCAGGCCGGTCAGCTCGTCATGCATCGCCAGGGTACGGTTCTGCGCATCGGTACGCTCCTTGGTCATCAGTACCAGGCCCATGCTGGCAAGCAGCATGCCCATGCAGGAAACCAGGTAGGTCAGCGTCTGGATGGGGGTGGTGCTGGTGATCTGCAGCATCGGTGCCATGCCCAGCGCGGTCCCTACGGCGCGGAAGGACATGGTGGCGATGCCCAGCAGCGCCGCCGCCATGACGAAATACTGCCCGCGGCCGACGGTCTGCCGGCGGTAGCGGAGCATGATCGCCAGCAGCAGGGCGGTCTGATAGGTACTGAGAATGGCCACCACTACCACGCGCCCCGACTGGGAATCGGGCAGCAGCATCAGCGTCGGAGCCACCACCAGCACCGGCCACCACAGCCACAGGCGCTGCATGCGCTGCTGCTGGAACTGCAGCATGGCCTCGCAGAACAGCGTGAACACCGAGACCAGCAGCAGATTGGCCACGACCACGGTGAGCAGATCGGGCGCCACCCCACGCAGGCTGTAGAGAATGAAGGTGATGCCGTGCAGGGTCAGTGCCAGTGTCCAGTAACCGAGGCCTTCGGGCTGGTCACGCCGCCACAGCGCCGCAGTGCAGCTGGCCATGGTCAGGCTGACGACGATCACCATCAGGAACATGGTGGGTATGTGGATTTGCATGATGGATCAGGATACCTCGGGCCGCCCTGCTCGATAATGGCTAAAGTATGGCATCAGCCAGGGCAAACATCATGCGTTTATCGGTCGGAATTTTACCGCTGTGGCAAACGACGAAGGCCGGTGGTGCCGGCCTTCGAGCGGGTGAGCAGCTGTTTGCTCAATAACGCGCCAGCCAGTGGGCATAGGGCGCCGGCAGGGTCCAGGAGGCCTGGTCTACCTTCAGCTCGCGAGCGGCCTGATAGGCCCAGTGCGGGTTGGCCAGGTGTGCCTTGCCGACCATCACCAGATCAAGCTGGCCATCCCGTACGGCCTTTTCTGCGATATGCGGCTCGCCGAAGCCCCAGGCGGACGATACCGGAATGTCCGCTTCGCGGCGTACCCGCTCGGCAATCGGACCCATGAAGGCAGGTGCCCAGGGAATCTGCGCCTCGGGGGTATTGAAACCGATGCTGACGCTGATCATGTCCAGGCCGGCATCCTTCAGGCGCCGGGTCAGGTCGATGGAGTCGCTCAGGGTCTGCTCGTCATTGCCGTCGAACTCCAGTACGCCGAAGCGGATGGTCAGCGGCAGGTGCGCTGGCCACACCTCGCGTACTGCGGCGAAGGTCTCGCGGATGAAGCGGCTGCGGTTCTCATAGTTGCCACCATAGGCGTCGGTGCGCTGGTTGGAATGCTCGGAGAAGAAGCTCTGCGCCAGGTAGCCGTGGGCGAAGTGCAGCTCCAGCCACTCGAAGCCGACCTCATGGGCGCGCCTGGCGGCGGCGACGAAATCATCGCGTACCCGGGCGATATCCTCCAGGGTCATTTCCCGGGGCTCCCTGGGCAGGTTGTTGCCGAAGGCGATGGCCGAGGGCGCAATGGTCTGCCAGTAGCGCGGATCGTCCTCGGCGATATGGTCGTCGCCATCCCAGGGGCGGTTGGCGTTGGCCTTGCGCCCGGCATGGGCGATCTGGATGCCAGGCACCGCACCGTGTTGCTTGATCGCGCGCACCGTGGGAATGAAGGCCTGGGCCAGGTCGTCATTCCAGATGCCGGCGCAATCCGGGCTGATGCGGCCCTCCGGTGCCACAGCGGTTGCCTCGACGATGACCAGGCCGGCGCCACCCCGGGCCATGCCGCCATAGTTGAGCTGATGCCAGTCGTTCACCCGGCCATCGACGGCCGAGTACTGACACATGGGCGGTACGGCAATCCGGTTGCGGAGGGTGATGTCCTTGAGGGTGAAGGGTTGGAACAGGGCAGACATGGGTGATTTTCCTGTGAAGGTGTATTTCAGTTGTTCGATAATATTCGAACAATGGATCAAAGGTAAACCCCTGTGTAGAATCCAGACCCATGAGACCCTTCAAACACCCCCACCCTGACGATTTCGTATTGGAGCGCGTGCTGTATGCGCTCAGCGATCCGGTACGCCTGGAGATCGTCCGGCATCTGGCGCAGGTGGCCGAGGCCAGCTGCGGCGAACTGGATGGCGGGCGGCCCAAGTCGAGCATGTCGCACCATTTCCGTGTGCTGCGCGACTCGGGGTTGGTGTGTACCTACGGCGTGGGCACCACGCACATGAACTCGCTGCGCCGCGCGGATCTGGAAAGTCGCTTCCCGGGGCTGCTGCAGGCGATCCTGGACAACACCGACGCCTGAGCCGGCCTGTCGCGTCAGTCCAGCGGGCGGCGCATCAGGTCTTGAAGCGGGTGATCAGTTCATTGAGTTCCACTGCCAGGCGCGACAGTTCGCGGCTGGCGGCACTGGTCTGCTCGGCGCCGGCGGCCGACTGGGTCGACAGGTCGCGGATGTTCACCAGGTTGCGGTCCACTTCCTGGGCCACCTGCGCCTGCTCCTCGGCGGCGCTGGCGATCACCAGGTTGCGCTCATTGATCTGGCCGACCGCGCTGGACACCAGGGCGAAGGCCTCGCCGGCCATCTGTGATTGCTGCTGGGTGCTGTTGGCCATGGTGTCGCTGATCTGCATGGCGGCCACGGTGCGTTCGGTGCCCTGCTGGATATTGCTGATCATCTCCTCGATTTCCTTGGTCGACTGCTGGGTGCGGTGCGCCAGGGCGCGGACCTCGTCGGCGACCACCGCGAAGCCTCGACCGTGATCGCCGGCGCGGGCGGCCTCGATGGCTGCGTTCAATGCCAGCAGGTTGGTCTGCTCGGCGACCGCACGGATCACATCCAGCACGCCGCTGATATGCTGGGCCTGCGAGGCCAGCGCCTGGACTTCATCGGCGGTGGAGTGGATGGTGTTGGACAACTGCTCCATGCTGAGCAGGGTCTGGCTGATCTGCTCGCGCCCCTGGTTGGCGCTGGCAGTGGTGCTCTGCGATTGCTCCGAGGTGTGCACCGCATTGCTGGCAACCTCCTCCACGGCGGCGCTCATTTCGTTCACCGCGGTGGCGGCCTGCTGGATTTCATCGTTCTGCCGCTGCAGGCTGCGGGTCGCATCCTCGGTCACCGCGTTCAACTCTTCGGCGGCGGAGGCCAGTTGGGACGAGGAGTTGGCGATGCCCTGGATGGTGTCGCTCAGCTGAGCCTGCATGCTTGCCAGGGCGCGCAGCAGACGGGCCGCTTCATCCCGACCGTCCGCGGCTATGGGGTGGGTCAGATCGCCAGTGGCGATCACCTCGCTGGCCCGCACCGCCTGGCGGATCGGCACTATGATGCTGCGGGTCAGCAGCCAGGCCAGCAGCAGGGTCAGGGCAATGGCGACGACGATGGCGATGACTATCTGGCGGATGGCGGAGCGGTAGCTGTGCGCCGCTCGTTCGGCGGCGGCATCGGCGCCGGCGACGATCAGTTCCTCGAGCCGGATCAGCTGGGCCGTGGCGGCGTCGGCGATCGGGTTGAGCTGCCCATCGAGCATCTGCAGCGCAGTCTCGCGGTTGCCGACATCCAGCTCGCTGGCCAACTCGCCAGCAGCGGACATGTAGCGTTGACGCTGCGCCCGGAACTCCTCGAAGGCGCGCTGCATGGCCGGATCGATGACGATCGCCGCATAGGCGCTTTCCGTTTCGCCGAGGCTCTGTGCCAGCGTGGACATGCGTTGGCGTTGCAGCTGGATATCCTGGGTGCTGTCGCTCAGTACCGAGCGCAGGGTGAAGATCCGGTAGCGCATGAAGTCCTGATTGATGCTCGCCAGTTCGCGCAGGCTCGGCACCCACAGCGTCTCGATTTCCTGGGTCTGCTCATGGATGTTGTCGGTTTCCCGGAAGGACATGACGCCCAGCAGCAGGACCACGATGGCCATGGCCAGAAATCCGCCAGCCAGCCGGGTGGCGATAGAAATATTACGCAGATTCATCATGTCCATCTTCACCTGTTCAATGGAAACTTCACCGGAAAGCGATCCCTTGTCTGGATGGCTTATGGCCATAGGATCCAAGCATAGCCGTTGTTAAGGGTGGCTGCCGGTCTATATCGGCCTTTCCGGGAGAGCTGAGTGGCCGAGGAAAGTGCGGCAGGCCGCACTTCTTCACTCTCTACACCGCATTCTCGGTGCAGGCTGAGAACCCATGGTTTCGGCAAGATGACGGTTTATGTGAACACGGTGGTGAGCGGGGAGGTCAGAGTTGTTCCAGGCATTCGGCCAGCGTTGTGCCCAGGGTCTCCAGCAACTGCTCGTAACCATCTGGTCCTGGTGTGACGGCGACGCCCAGCGGGTCGAGTTCGGCGCTGTGCACCGGCAGCCCGGCACTGAGTGTGGCGATACGGTCGGCGGGAAACTGCGGTTCGCGGAATACGCAGCTGGGGCCAGCGGCGGTCAGTTGCTGACGCAGGGCCTGGGTGTGCCGGGCGCCGGGCTGGACTTCCGTCGACAGGGTGAAGACGCCGCGCGGGTGGATGCCAACGCTGTCTTCCAGGTAGCCATAGGCGTCGTGAAACACGAAATAGGGCTTGTCGGCCAGCGGCTGCAGGCGCTGCTGCAGGCGGGAGTGCAACTGGTCGAGACGCTGGCCGAACTGACTGGCATTGTGTTGCAGGCGCTCGCCGTGCTGGGGATACAATTGCGTCAGGTCCTCGGCCATCCAGCGGGCGATGCGCTGGGCGTTGGCGGGCGACAGCCAGAGGTGCGCATCGAGGGTGCCGGGGGCATGGTCATGGTCGTGGTGATCATGGGCATCATGCTGGTGGTCATGGTCATGGTCATGGTCATGGTCATGGTCGTGGTCGCCGAAGTAGCGCAGGGTCAGGCCGGGAATCTGGTCCAGGCGCCGGGCAGTGGGCTGGTCGTCGAGCAGCCGCTGCAGGAAGCGCTCCAGTTCCGGTCCCACCCAGTACAGCCGATCGGCGGCGGCAATCTGGCGCCGGTCGGAGGGCCGCAGGGCGTAGTTATGCGGTGAGGCGACCGGTGGCAGCAGCACCTCGGGCTCGGCGACACCATCCAGTACCGCCGCGGCGATCAGTTGCAGCGGCTTGATCGTGGTCAGTACGCTGGGCTGGGCCGCGGCGACGGAAAAGGGCAGGCCAAGCCCGCAGGCCAGGACAAGCAGGAAACGCAGGAACATCGATAATACCTCGGGGCAGGGAATTGTTATATGATAACAGCCATCGACAAAACCGCTATAGGGTCAGCATGAATACATCCGTTTCGCTGGAAGATCCCCATTGCCCGCACGACCACAGCCAATGCGTCAGCGATGCGCTGGCTGCTGCCGAACAGGTCTGCGAGCGTGCCGGGGCGCGGCTTACCGCCCTGCGCAAGCGCGTACTGGAGCTGGTCTGGCAGAGCCACCGGCCGCTGGGTGCCTATGATCTGCTGGATACCCTGGCGCGCGAGGATGACCGCCGTCCGGCGCCGCCGACCGTGTACCGCGCGCTGGATTTTCTCCAGGAGCATGGGCTGGTGCATCGCATCGCCTCGCTGAATGCCTTCATCGGTTGTGCCAGCCCGGAGCATACCCACCAGGGGCACTTCCTGATCTGCCGTAACTGCCGGGTGGCGATCGAACTGGAGCAGACGCTGATCCACCCGGCGATCGCCGAGGTCGCGCAGCGCATGGGCTTTGCGGTGGAGTCGGAAACCGTGGAGATTGCCGGCCTGTGCGCCCACTGCCAGGAGGCGGCATGAGCGACACCCTGCTCAGCCTGAGCCAGGTCGGCCTGCGCCGGCATGGCAACGCCATCCTCGAGGACATCACGCTGCAGGTGCGGCGCGGCGAAATCGTCACGCTGATCGGCCCCAACGGCGCTGGCAAGACCAGTCTGGTGCGCATCGTGCTCGGTCTGCTCAAGGCCGACAGCGGCGAGGTCCAGCGCCAGCCGCGGCTGCGCATCGGCTACATGCCGCAGAAGCTGCAGGTCGATGCCACGCTGCCGCTGACCGTGCTGCGTTTCCTGCTGCTGGCGCCGGGGGTCAAGCGCGCCGCCGCGCTGCAGGCGCTGGGCGAGGTGGGTGCCGAGCATCTGGCGCAGCGGCCGCTGCAACAGGTTTCCGGCGGCGAGTTGCAGCGCATTCTGCTGGCCCGGGCGCTGCTGCGCCAGCCGGACCTGCTGGTGCTGGACGAGCCGGTACAGGGGGTGGATGTCAATGGCCAGATCGAGCTGTACCAACTGATCACCCGCCTGCGCGACCGCTACGGCTGCGGGGTGCTGATGGTCTCGCATGACCTGCACCTGGTGATGGCCACCACCAATACCGTGGTCTGTCTCAACCGTCACGTGTGCTGCTCCGGTCGGCCGGAGCAGGTCAGCGCCGATCCGGCGTTCGTCGCCCTGTTCGGCGAGCAGGCCAGCGCCCTGGCGGTCTACAACCACCATCACGACCACAGCCACGACATGCACGGCGAAATCGTCGAGGCTGCCCATCACCACCCGGACGGATCTTCCTGCAACCATGCCTGACTTTCTTCTTTACGCATTGCTGGCGGGGCTCGGCCTGGCGCTGGTGGCGGGGCCGCTGGGTTCCTTCGTGGTGTGGCGACGCATGGCCTATTTCGGCGACACCCTGGCGCATTCGGCGCTGCTCGGGGTGGCGCTGGGCATGCTGTTGCAGATCAATTTGACGCTGGCGGTGACCGCCGGCTGCGTGCTGCTGGCGGTGTTGCTGGTGGCCATGCAGAACCGCAAATGGCTGGCCAGCGATACCCTGCTGGGTATCCTTGCGCACAGCACACTGTCGTTGGGGCTGGTAGTGCTGGCGTTGACCGAGAGCGTGCGGGTGGACCTGCTGGCCTACCTGTTCGGCGACCTGCTGGCAATCACCTCCGCCGACCTGGGCTGGATGCTCGGCGGGCTGGTGATCGTCATGCTGCTGCTGGCCTGGCTCTGGCGGCCGCTGCTGTCGGTGACCGTGCACGAGGAGCTGGCGCGGGTGGAAGGGCTGCCGGTGAGCGGCATCCGCCTGGGACTGATGCTACTGATCGCGATTGTCATTGCGGTGGCGATGAAGGTGGTCGGCGTGCTGCTGATCACCTCACTGCTGATCATCCCCCCGGCCGCGGCCCAGCGCCACGCCCGTACCCCGGAGCAGATGGCCTTCGGCGCCAGTTGCCTGGGCTGCCTGGCGGTGCTCGGTGGGCTGGCGCTGTCGTGGAACCTGGATACGCCGGCCGGGCCGTCGATCGTGGTCAGTGCGGCCGCGCTGTTCATGCTGTCGCTGCTGGCGCCAAGGCGCCAGTGACGGGAGCGGTGCGTGGGAGCGCCGCCTCGGCGCGATGAGCTGGCTTGCTATCGCGCCGGGCCGCGCTCCCACAGCTGGAGTTGAGGCTCAGATCTGCGCCTGCAGGTAGTTTTCCAGGCCGACCATCTTGATCAGGCCGAGCTGCTTCTCCAGCCAGTAGGCGTGGTCTTCTTCGGTATCCTTGAGTTGAGCGACCAGAATGTCGCGACTTGGGTAGTCGCCATGCTGTTCGCACAGGGCGATACCCTTGGCCAGTGCGGCGCGCACTTCGTATTCCAGTTTCAGGTCGGCCGCCAGCATATCGGGCACGGTATAGCCGGGCTGGATCGGTGAGGGGCGCATGTCCGGCTTGCCTTCGAGGAACAGGATGCGGCGCAGCAGGGCATCGGCGTGCTGCGTCTCTTCTTCCATCTCGTGGTTGATGCGCTCGTACAGCTTGCTGTAGCCCAGG
Organism: Halopseudomonas xiamenensis; assembly: GCF_014219065.1. Taxonomy (GTDB): domain Bacteria; phylum Pseudomonadota; class Gammaproteobacteria; order Pseudomonadales; family Pseudomonadaceae; genus Halopseudomonas; species Halopseudomonas xiamenensis. Next base: position 47,711 of record NZ_JACLGO010000002.1, on the reverse strand, counting down.
TCCTCGTACAGACGCGAGTGCAGGAAGTACTGATCGCGAGCGCCGAGCTCGCCGCGCAGCAGCTCGTTCAGGTAATTGACGATGTCCGGATGCCCTTGCATGACGCCACCTCGATGAGTAAGGTTCGGTTGAATCCGGCAATTGTGCCGGAAAGCCGCTGCAATGGCCAGTTAACCTTTTGTAAAATCCCAGTAATTACAATGGGTTATGCGTATTCAAGTGCTAGCATTAAGCATAACCACACCCATTCTCAATCACTTATTGCCGGGCCATGATACGCGGCAGCAACTGACTCAACTCGGCGGGCCGCAGCGGTGGGCGGATGAAGCCGACGTAACGGCTCTGGGGGTCGACGATCACTATCTGGCCGCTGTGGTCGACCAGATAGTTCGCCTCACTGGTATCCGGCTCGATATAGGCGATGGACAGCGCCTGGGCCAGCTTGGCCAGTTGCGCCGGGTCGCCGGTGGCGCCGGCGAAGCCGGCATCGAAGAACTGCAGGTAACTGCTCATCTGCTCGGGGGTGTCGCGGTTCGGATCGACGCTGACCATGGTCACCTGCAGCTGTTCGCGGTCTTTCTCGGGCAGGGCATGGGTGAGCTGGCGCAGCTCGGCCATGGTGGTGGGGCAGATATCCGGGCAGAAGGTATAGCCGAAGAACAGCAGGTTCCATTGTCCCTGCAGGTCCGTCTTGCCCCAGTCCTGGCCCTCGGCCGAGGTCAGTTGGATATCGGGGATCTGCCGTGGCGCATCGAACAGGAACACCCCGGCCTGGGCCAGCTGTGCCTGATTCAGCGGCGCCGGGCGGATGATCTTGTTCACCGTGACGCCGATCACCAGGGCCACCGCCGCCACCGTCACCAGAACGGTTTTCTGTACTCCCGTCAAAGCCATCCGGCTGCTCCCGCATAATGATCGACCAGCAGGGCGACGAACAGCCACAGCAGGTACCACAGTGAAAACTTGAAGGTCTTGATCGCCGCATGCTTGCGGCTGTCGCGGTACAGCGCCCAGGCCCAGTCGATGAAGCGCAGGCCCAGCCCCACGGCGGCGACCAGATACAGCGTGCCGCTCATGTGGATCACATAGGGCAGCAGGCTGACCGCGAACAGGATAAAGGTATACAGCAGAATATGCAGCTTGGTGTATTGCTCGCCGTGGGTGACCGGCAGCATGGGAATGGCCACCTTGGCATATTCGGCCTTGCGATGGATCGCCAGTGCCCAGAAGTGCGGAGGGGTCCAGGCGAAGATGATCAGCACCAGCAGCAGCGCCTCGGCATCCACCCGGCCGGTGACCGCAGTCCAGCCGAGCAGCGGTGGTGCGGCACCGGCCAGCCCGCCGATAACGATGTTCTGTGGCGTCGCCCGCTTGAGGAAGGAGGTGTAGATCACCGCGTAACCGAGCAGCGAGCCGAGGGTCAGCCAGGCGGTCAGGGCGTTGATCCATTGCAGCAGGATGGTCATGCCGGCCACCCCGAGAACCAGGGCGAAGAGCAGGGCATGCAGCGGATTGACCCGGCCCTGGGCCAGCGGTCGGCGCTGGGTACGGGCCATGTGCACATCGATGCGACGGTCCACCACGTGGTTGATCGCGGCCGCCGAGCCGGCACACAGGGCGATGCCCAGGTTACCCAGCAGCAACACCTGCCAGGCCACTGCGCCCGGCGTCGATAGCAGCATGCCGATGGCCGAAGTGATGATCATCAGCGCCACTACCTTGGGCTTGGTCAGCTCCAGGTAGTCACGCCAGCCGGCGACAGCCCGTGCGGTTCTGGTCATGGTCGTCATGCGTTTCCCCCGCGCCTTGGGCGCTTATTGTTATTGCTTTGACCCAGTATGTGTCATGACTCGGCGACTGGCCAGTCGCCGAGTCGGTTACCTTCGCTACCGATCTCAGGCCGGTGTCCAGTGTCCGACACCACCGGTGCCCTTTCTGTTCACCCGGATGGGCGCCGGGCGCAACTGGTAGTTCACCAGCACCATGCTCAGCAGCAACAGGGCGCCTACGGCGTTGTGTGCCACTGCCACCGCCAGCGGCAGGTGCGCCAGTACATTGGTGATGCCCAGGCCGACCTGGGTCAGCAGCACCAGCGTCAGCCACGCGGCGGTGCCGGTCAGGCCGGCGCGGTACAGGCGCCAGGCCAGCAGCAGGGTGACCAGGATGGTCACCAGCGCGCCTATCCGGTGGGTGAAGTGGATCGCCGTGCGGCCCTCGCCGTAGAGCATGCCGCCCAGGTAATTGGGACCGATTTCCTGGAAGATGTTGAAGCCGGCGGCAAAGTCCATGTCCGGCCACCATTCGCCATGGCAGGTCGGCAGATCGACGCAGGCCACCGCCGCATAGTTGCTGCTGACCCAGCCGCCGAGGGCGATCTGCACTATGACCACCGCCAGTACCGCGCGTGCCAGCGGGCGCAGGGCGCTCAGGCCGACATCCGCCGGTAGGCGCCCGGACAGTCGCAAGCCCAGCAGAAACAGCAGGCTGAGGGTGGCGAAGCCGCCGAGCAGGTGCGCGGTCACCACCTGCGGCCACAGCTTGAGAGTGACTGTCCACATGCCGAACAGCGCCTGGCAGATGACCAGGGCCAGCAGTCCCAGCGGCAGCTTCAGCGGATAGCCGTCACGACCGCGCTGCTTCAGCGCGAACAGCGCCAGCCCGAGGATAGCCAGGCCCAGCAGCCCGGCGGCATAGCGGTGGATCATTTCCGCCCAGGCCTTGAAGGCCTCGACTGGATCGTCGGGGAAACGCAGCTGCGCCAGTTCGATGGCGGCATCGCTGCGCGGCACGCTGAGAAAACCATAGCAGCCGGGCCAATCCGGGCAGCCCAGCCCGGCGTGTACCAACCGGGTATAGGCACCCAGCACTACCACGACAAAGCCCAGCAGCAGGGCACCAACGGCAAACAGGAAACCGGGTTTACGCATGGTCGATCAACCTATCTTGGACAGTTTCAACAGGTGGCGCAGGTCGTCCAGCAGGTGCTTGCCGGGGCTGCCCGGGTCGCGGTGCAGCACCACCCGGCCCAGCGGGTCGATAACCCACAGTTGCGGGCCCTGTTGCCAGTCGGCGGGGTGTGCATCGAGACTCTGCAGATAGGGGGCCGGCTGCAGTGGCAACTGCTGCAACTGGGGGTATTCCCGCTGCAGGCGGCTGGCCAGCTCGGCGGGGGCCGCTTGGGCGAGGGCCAGTACATGCTCGACACGGTCGGCTTCGCGGCCGGTGGCGATATGGATCTGCCGCGCTTCCTGTACCAGCGCCAGGCAGTCGTCATCGCATTGCCCCGGGGCGGTGACCAGCAGCCGCCAGGGCGCGCCATAGCCGAGCGGTTCCAGCGTTACCTGCCAGTCCTGCACCGTCAGTACCGGTTCGACCAGCGAGGCATGGTTGGTCTGGGTTTGCGGAATACCGATCTGCAGTTTCACCATCAGCCAGGCGATCAGGATCGGTCCCACCACCACCGCGACGATGGCCAGCAGCTTGAGCTGGCCGCGCGATCTGCTCCGCTCGGTTGGATGTTCAGTCATGCTCATCATGCTCGTTATTCCCCCGGGTGTCGGGCCGCAGGCCGGCCCAGATAAACAGTATCAGCAGGGCGGCTGCCAGGGCGAACCATTGCACGGCGTAGCCGGTATGCTTGCTGGCGCTCATTGGCAGCGGCGGCCAGTCGAGGCGCAGTGCGCCCTGGCTGCCCGGGCGCAGCCGCGCCAGCCAAGGTTGTAGCGTCACGCCGGCCTGTTCGGCGAAGGCGGGCAGGTCGATGGCGGCGACCAGCTTCGGCCAGCCGCTGCCTGGCGGGCTGTCCAGGGTGAAGCCGCTGCTTGCCTCGGGCAGCACTTCGACCTGCAGTTGCATACTGCCCTCGGGTGTAGGTACCGCCGGCAGTTGCCGACGATCCGGCCAGCGCAGCCAGCCGCGATTGACCAGCAGCTGTCGCCCGCTGGCGCTGTCATGGAATACCTGCAGCACCTCGACACCGGCCTGGCCGTCGCGGGTGCGGTTATCCAGCAGCCAGATGTGGCGGGCATCCAGTCGGCCGGTGAGCAACAGGGGTTGCCAGGCCATATCGGCCGACGGCTCCACGGCGCTCAGGGGCACGGCCGGCTGGTGCTGGTGTTGATCGATCAGGGCCTGCAGCTGGCGTTTCTGCTCGGCACGGTCCAGCTGCCAGAAGCCCAGGCCGATCAGCCCTGGCAGCAACGCCAGGGTGAACAGCCACAGCGGCCAGCCGGGCGCGAAGCGCTGCTGCCGTGGCATGGGCTCAGTCAGTCCATCGGGCATGTGCCGGTTTCCGGGCCAGGTCTATACTGCAGGACATTCTATTGAACATGGACCATCGCTTATGTGGTTGAAAGTCATCATCGTACTGCTGCTCGCCGCCATCGTTGTCAGTCTGTTCAGTGGCGCCCTGTTCCTGCGTGACGCCAGCTCCGGTGGGCGTCTGTTCAACGCCCTGAGCATACGTATCAGCCTGACCGTGCTGGTGGTGCTGCTGATCGCCTGGGGCCTGTGGTCCGGGCAGTTGCAATGGGGTGCGCCGTGGCTGCACTGACCACGGCGCTTCGGCTCACAGCACGTAGACGAAGATGAACAGCGCCACCCAGACCACGTCGACGAAGTGCCAGTACCAGGCGGCGGCCTCGAAGCCGAAGTGATTGTCCGGGGTGAAGTGTCCCTTGTGCACGCGGATCAGCATGACCGTGAGAATGATCGCGCCCATGGTCACGTGGAAGCCGTGGAAACCGGTGAGCATGAAGAAGGTCGAGCCGTAGATGCCGGAACGCAGGGTCAGCCCCAGGTCGTTGTAGGCATGCACGTATTCGGCCAACTGCAGACCGAGGAAGATCACCCCCAGTACCACGGTGAGCAGCAGCCAGTTCTTCAGGGCCTTACGCTTGCTGGCGCGCAGGGCATGGTGGGCCAGGGTCAGGGTGACGCTGGATGTGACCAGCAGCAGGGTGTTGATCAGCGGTAATTGCCAGGGGCTGATGGTCTCCTGCGGGCCGGGGAAGGCGCCGGGGTCGGGGTTGTTGACCAGCGGCCAGGAGAAGTTGAATTCCGGCCAGAGCATGCTGCTCGAGCCCTTTTCACCGACCCCGTCCAGCCAGGGACCGGCGAGGATACGCACATAGAACAGCGCGCCGAAGAAGGCGGCGAAGAACATCACCTCAGAGAAGATGAACCAGGTCATGCCCATACGGAACGAGCGGTCCATCTGCGGGCTGTACAGGCCCTGGCGGCTCTCGCGGATGACGTTGCCGAACCAGCCGAAGAACATCCAGACGAGGATCAGCAGGCCGGCGTAGAGAATGTACTGGCCCGGCGAGGCGCCTGAGCCGCTGCTCAGGCCATTCATCAGCGTACCGGCACCGAATACCGAGACCAGCAGGCCGATGGAGCCGACGATCGGCCATTTGCTCTGCGCGGGTACGTAGTACAGCTCGTGTTTTTCATGACTTGCCATCTGTTGTTCTCCTTATCGGCAGCCTGAATCAGTTACGGTGCACAGCGGCCAGGTCGAGGCTGGGTGCCATGCGTTCGGTGACATCGAACAGGGTATAGGCCAGGGTCAGGCGGCGAACGTCAGTGGGCAGAGCCGGATCGACGATGAAACGCACCGGCATCTCCACGCTTTCCCCCGGCTGCAGCACCTGCTGGGTGAAGCAGAAGCACTCGGTCTTGTGGAAGAATGCCGCCGCCCGTGACGGTGCCACGCTGGGGATGGCCTGGGCCACCATGACCCGGTCGGTCGGATTGTGGGCAAGGAAGTTCATGCTGCGGGTTTCCCCGGGGTGCAGCACGATCTCGTTATCTTCCGGGCCGAACGACCAGCGCATACCCTCGGCATTATTGGAGACGAACTGCACGCGCACCTCACGCTGCATGTCCACCGCCTGCTCCTGGCCCTGCCAGGCCGAGCCGGCGGTCTTGCCATTGATACCGAAGGCCTGGCACATCACGTCGTAGATGGGTACCAGCAAGAAGCCGAAGGCGAACATGCCGACCACCAGCAGCAGCAGGCGCTTGATCAGACTCGCGGTGCTCAGACCTTCTTCACTCATGGCAACCTCCCGTCTCTGTTATTTCACTTCTGGCGGTGTGGTGAAGGTGTGGTAGGGCGCCGGTGACGGTACCGTCCACTCCAGACCCTCTGCACCATCCCACGGCTTGGCCGGAGCCGACTTGCCGCCGCGAATGCACTTGATGACGATGAACAGGAACAGCAACTGGGTAGCGCCGAACATGAAGGCACCGACCGATGACACCATGTTGAAGTTGGCGAACATCATGTTGTAGTCGGGAATCCGCCGCGGCATGCCAGCCAGGCCAACGAAGTGCATGGGGAAGAAGGCCAGGTTCATGCCGATGAAGGACATCCAGAAATGCGTCTTGGCCAGCACCTCGTCATACATGTGGCCGGTCCACTTCGGCAACCAGTAGTAGGCCGAGGCGAAGATACCGAAGATCGCCCCCGGCACCAGTACATAGTGGAAGTGCGCCACCACGAAGTAGGTGTCGTGGTACTGGAAGTCCGCCGGGGCGATGGCCAGCATCAGCCCGGAGAAGCCGCCGATGGTGAACAGGATGACGAAGGCCACGGCGAACAGCATGGGCGCCTCGAAACTCAGCGAGCCGCGGAACATGGTGGTCGCCCAGTTGAACACCTTCACCCCGGTGGGCACGGCGATCAGCATGGTGGCGTACATGAAGAACAGCTCGCCGGTCAGCGGGATGCCGACGGTGAACATGTGGTGCGCCCATACCGCGAAGGACAGGAAGGCGATGGCGCCGGTGGCGTAGACCATGGAGGTATAGCCGAACAGCGGTTTGCGGGCGAATGCGGGGATGATCATGCTCACCGCGCCGAAGGCCGGCAGGATCATGATGTACACCTCGGGGTGGCCGAAGAACCAGAACACATGCTGGAACAGCACTGGGTCACCACCGCCGGCGGCATTGAAGAAGCTGGTGCCGAAGTGGATATCCATCAGCATCATGGTCACCACCCCGGCCAGCACCGGCATCACCGCGATCAGCAGGAAGGCGGTGATCAGCCAGGTCCAGACGAACATCGGCATCTTCATCAGGGTCATGCCCGGGGCACGCATGTTGAGGATGGTGGCGATGATGTTGATCGCCCCCATGATCGAACTGATACCGGCCAGGTGGATGGCGAAGATGAAGAAGGTGGTGCTTTCCGGCCCGTAGGTGGTGGACAGCGGGGCGTAGAAGGTCCAGCCGAAGTTGGGACCGCCCCCCTCCATGAACAGGGTAGAAACCAGCAGGCCGAAGGCCGCCGGCAGCAGCCAGAAGCTGAAGTTGTTCATCCGTGGCAGGGCCATGTCCGGCGCGCCTATCATCAGCGGCACCATCCAGTTGGCCAGCCCGACGAAGGCCGGCATCACCGCGCCGAACACCATGATCAGGCCGTGCATGGTGGTCATCTGGTTGAACAGTTCCGGCTGCACCAACTGCAGGCCGGGCTGGAACAGCTCGGCGCGGATGACCATCGCCATGGTGCCGCCGAGCAGGAACATGGCGAAACTGAACCACAGGTACATCGAGCCGATGTCCTTGTGGTTGGTGGTCAGTACCCAACGCATCAAGCCCTTGGCCGGACCGTGGGCATGGTCGGCGTGATGATTGTCGATCACTGCGCTCATGACAGGTCTCCTTATTGGCCGTTCTTGAAGTTGAGGATATCGATGGGCGCGACCACCTCGCCGGTGTCGTTGCCCCAGGCGTTGCGCTCATAGGTGATGACGGCGGCGATATCCACTTCCGACAGCTGCCGGCCGAAGGCGGCCATCGATGTGCCCGGCACGCCATTGACCACCACGTTGATGTGCGCGGCCACGTCGTTGAGCACCATGTCACTGCCCTTGAGCGCCGGGAACATCGGCGGCAGGCCCTCGCCGTTGGCCTGGTGGCAGGCCACGCAGGTACTGGTGTAGACGCGCTGGCCGCGCTCCATCAGCTCCTCCAGGGTCCATTCCTTGCTGGTCAGTTCGGCCTCGGCGGCGGCCGCGGCCTTCTTCTCGGCCAGCCAGGTGGCGAAGTCCTCGGGCGTGCGGGCGTCCACCACGATCGGCATGAAGGCATGGTCGCGGCCGCACAGCTCGGTGCACTGGCCACGGTAGATGCCGGGTTCGTCGATGCGGGTCCAGGATTCGTTGACGAAGCCGGGGATGGCGTCCTTCTTCACCGCCAGCGCCGGCACCCACCAGGAGTGGATGACATCGGCCGCAGTGATCAGCAGGCGGATCTTCTGTCCCGTGGGCACCACCATCGGCTCGTCTACCTCGAGCAGGTAGTGCTCGCCCTTGGCGGCCTGGTTGGCGATCTGCTCGCGCGGGGTCGCCAGGTTACTCATGAAGCTGACGTCTTCGCCCAGGTAGTTGTACTGCCAGCGCCACTGGTAGCCGGTGACCATGATGTCGAGGTCGGCATCCTCGGTGTCGTAGATCTCGATCAGCGTCTTGGTCGCCGGTATCGCCATGCCGATCAGGATCAGCAGGGGAATGACCGTCCACAGGATCTCGACGGTGAGGTTTTCATGGAACTTGGCCGCCACCGCCCCCCGGGAGCGGCGATGCATGAACATCGACCAGAACATCACGGCGAAGACAATCGCGCCGATGACCACCGAGATCCAGAAGATGGTCATGTGCAGATCGAAGACCGAACGGCTGACTTCCGTTGCCCCCGGACTCATGTTAACTGTCCAGCTCGCGCTGGCATTCCCGCCGAGTGCAGTCAGAAACAGGCCACCCAGCCAGGTGTGTGCATGTCGCAACATCCCGGTTTCCCCTTATTTATTGTTTTTATCACCGCAGGTGCGCCTGCGAAGCTGCACCAGACTGAACCGAGTATAGACCTGAAGGCGATCATGGCAATCCTCTTGAGTCTAATTTTTCATTAAATTGTCAAGGGGAGAATGCCGCGAATATGTAAGAAATTGGCTCTCGGCCCGAGCCTGCCGCGAAGCCGGACCCCGCTTGGCGAATCCTGCATTCGGCTCGTCGTCGAGTCACTTTGACGATATGCAGGCCCTCTGCTAGCTTCACTTCCAGCCAAATAACGATGCCTTACCGGCGAGCCGCCTGACTCGCCATCACCGGAGTGCCTATGAAGATTGCCGAGTTACGCGAGCGTGTCAGGACCGCGCGTGAAAATGAAAACAATGATGAGGAACTGCGCAGCTGGCTGGCACGCAAGCTGCCGCAACTGCACCGCACCATCCGCACGCGCGATGATGCCGCCACCACGCTGTTCAATTTTATCCAAGCCTATGTCGAGCGGGTGCCGGACATGCTGGAGGCGGCGCAATCGGTGGCCAATCACGCCAAGCTGCGGGCGCAGCTGATACCGGTATTGAAGGTGGCCGAGGAGTTCTTCCTGCGGCCGCCGGAGGTGGCCGAGAGCCAGAACGGACTGCTGTTGCTGCTCGACGAGGCCTACCTGGCCCATCGCCTGGTGGAGGAGGTGAATGACCGCTATGTTGCCCATGGCGGCGAGTCGCTGATCCCGATGAACAATACCCGGGCCAACCTGATCGTGCACGACCTGCTCGGTGAGGAATATGCCAATCAGCTGGATGCGGCAGTATACGAGGCGGTGGCGGGGCTGTTGCCGGAGGAAGTATTCAACAGTCCGGCCTTTCTGGCGTACAAGGCGGGTGTTGGTGAGCAGGACCGGCATGAGATGTGGCGGCGCTGGCCGAACATGGCCGAGGAACTGGGCCTGGGACTGACCTGGCGGGATAATCTCTAGCGCCTGTCGGGGCCATCTCTCTCCCGGTCATTGCGAACCGCAATGCGGTGAAGCAATCCACAGGCACGGAGTCGCCGGCACCCATGGATTGCCGCGCCCTGCGGGCTCGCAATGACGGCGGCTTCGTGCCGCCCCGGCGCGATAGCGGGCCTGCCGGAAAACTCAGCTGTCCTTCTTCTTCAGCTTCGGATTCGGATAGAACTGCGCCACATGCGAGGTGGCCGCCGGTTTGCTCGAGGGCTGTATGGTTACCCGCGTCGGCACTTCCTTCGGCACTGAATTGCCGCGTTCATCCAGGCTGTCGGCATAGCCACATTCCACGCATTCACGGTGGGACATGCCGTCCTGCTGGTACATGCGGATGGTGTCCATCCTGCTGCACGCCGGGCAAACGGCCCCGGCGATGAAGCGTTTTACCGGTTCGTTCGGCTGGTTCATGCCGCTTGCTCCTCGCTCAGGCCGCTGTGACGCAGCAGCGCGTCCACCGAAGGTTCGCGGCCGCGGAAGGCGACGAACAGCTCCATGGGTTCGCGGCTGCCACCGCGGGCCAGGATATTGTCGCGGAACGACTGTCCGGTCCCGGTGTTGAAGATGCCTTCCTCCTCGAACCGGGAGAAGGCATCGGCCGACAGCACTTCCGCCCACTTGTAGCTGTAGTAACCGGCGGCATAGCCCCCGGCGAAGATATGCGCGAAGCCGTTCTCGAAGCGGTTGAACGCCGGTGGTGACATCACCGATATCTCCTCGCGCACTGCCAGCAGCACCTCCCGGGCGCTGCGCCCGGGCTGGGCATGCAGCTCGAAGTCGAACAGCGAGAATTCGATCTGGCGCAACATGCCCAGCCCGGACTGGAAGTTCTTCGCCGCCAGCATCTTGTCCAGCAGTTCGCCGGGCAGCGGCTCGCCGCTTTCGTGGTGGCCGGAGATCAGCGCCAGGCCCTCGGGCTCCCAGCACCAGTTCTCCATGAACTGGCTGGGCAGCTCTACCGCATCCCAGGCCACGCCATTGATGCCCGAAGCCGCCGGGTAGTCGACCCGGGTCAGCAGGTGGTGCAGGCCATGGCCGAACTCGTGGAACAGCGTGGTGACCTCGTCATGGGTCAGCAGCGCCGGTTGATTACCCACAGCTGGCGTGAAATTGCACACCAGATAGGCCACCGGGCGTTGCAGCTCGCCGCCGGGCAGGCGCCGGCGATCGCGGGCGCCGTCCATCCAGGCACCGCCGCGCTTGTGGCTGCGTGCATACAGGTCGAGGAAGAAGCGGCCGATCACCTGGCCACCTTCCAGCACCTCGAACAGCCGCGCATCGGCATGCCAGCGATCGAACTCGGCGACTTCGCGCAGCTCGATACCGTACAGCCGGCCAACGATATCGAACATGCCCTGCAGCACCCGGTCCACCGGGAACCAGGGGCGCAATTCCTCCTGGGAGATAGCGTAGCGGTGCTGACGCAGCTGCTCGGCGTAGTAGCCGGTGTCCCAGCTCTGCAGGTCGTCGCAGCCCTGGCTGGCGGCGAAGTCGCGCAATGCCTGCAGGTCGGCCTCGGCAAACGGCCGGCTGCGCTGACCCAGGTCGCGCAAAAAGCCTAGCACCTGATCGGTGCTGTCAGCCATCTTGGTAGCCAGCGACAGCTCGGCATAGTTACCGAAGCCCAGCAGGCTGGCCAGCTCCTGACGCAGTTGCAGTATCTCGGCGATCAGCGGACCGTTGTCGTTGTCGCCGGCATTCGGCCCCTGGTCCGAGGCGCGGGTGCAGTAGGCGGTATAGACCTCTTGGCGCAGGGCGCGGTCATTGGCATAGGTCATCACCGCGTAGTAGCTGGGGAACTCCAGGGTGATCAGCCAGCCGTCCAGCTCGCGCGCCTCGGCTGCCTGCCTGGCCTGGGCCAGGGCGGATTCGGGCAGGCCATCGAGCTGGTCGGGGTCGGTAATGTGCTTGGTCCAGGCCTGGGTCGCATCCATCAACTGGTTGGAAAAGCGGCTCTGCAGCTCCGACAGGCGCATCTGCAGTTCGCCGTAGCGTTTCTGCTGTTCAGCAGGCAGGGCGATACCGGACAGGCGGAAGTCGCGCAGCGCGTGTTCGATGATGGTCTGCTGCGCCGGGTCCAGCTCGGCGAAGCCGTCGCTCTCAGCCAGTTGGCGATAGGCTGCATACAGCGCCTGGTTCTGGCCCATCTCGGTGGAGAACTGGCTCAGCAGCGGCAGGCAGCCGTTGTAGGCGTCGCGCAGCTCGGGGCTGTTCATCACCGCATTCAGATGGCTGACCGGCGACCAGGCGCGGCTCAGGCGCTCTCCCATCTCGTCCAGCGGCTCGATCAGTGTGGCCCAGCTCCACTGCGCCGGCGGGTTGGCCAGCAGCCTGTCCAATTGCGCGCGGCTGTCGGCGATGATCTGCTCGATGGCCGGCTTGACCTGTTCCGGTTTGATCTGGCTGAACGGTGGCAGATCATAGGCTTGCAACAGCGGATTGGACATGGCGGGGTTTCCTGAATAGCGTGGGTTCGTACAATGCGCCCATGGTAGCGAACCAGCGGGCCATTGGCACCCGGCGCGGCCGGGGAGACAATACCGAATAGATGATGGCGACAGCCGGGCAATTCAAGGGGCAAATGATGAATATACGTGGATTCGCAGGCAAGGCGCCACAACTGGGCGAGCGCGTGTTCGTGGACCCCAGCGCCGTGGTGCTGGGCGATGTGCAACTGGGCGATGACTGTTCGGTATGGCCGGCGGCGGTGATTCGTGGCGACATGCACCGCATCCGCATCGGCGCGCGTACCAGCGTGCAGGACGGCAGCGTGCTGCACATCACCCATGCCGGACCGTTCAACCCGGATGGCTATCCGCTGACCATCGGTGATGACGTGACCATCGGCCACAAGGTGCTGCTGCACGGCTGCACGGTCGGCAGCCGCATCCTGATCGGCATGGGCAGCATCGTCATGGACGGGGCGGTGATCGAGGACGAGGTGATTCTCGGTGCCGGCAGCCTGGTGCCGGCCAACAAGACCCTGCGCAGCGGCTACCTGTACATGGGCAGCCCAGCCAAGGAAATACGCCCCCTGAGCGAGCGCGAGCGGGAGTTCTTTCCCTATACCGCAGCCAACTATGTGCGGTTGAAGGACCAGTATCTGCAACAGCAAGCATGATAAGAGCCGGGGGAGAGGGCGACACCGGCCTGGTACTGACAGGCAATCATTGACATGAATAACACCCCGCCCGACGGGCACTGTGGTTTATGCTCGGTTGGAACGGGCCCTGTGCCCCATCCATCTACAGCTCGGAGGCCTTGAGCATGTCTGCCCTTATCAATCGAAAAATAATTCTTGAGCAGCGCCCCCAGGGGGAAATACGCGACGGTGACCTGGTCCTGGCGCAAAGCCCGGTACGCGAGCTGCGTGACGGCGAGGTGCTGATCAAGACCCTGTGGCTGTCGCTGGACCCCTACATGCGCCCGCGGATGAACGATGCCAAGGGCTATATGGACCCGATCGGCATCGGCGAGGTGATCGTCGGTGAAAGTGTGGGCCGGGTAATCGAATCGAAGTCGCCGAACTACAGCGAGGGTGACCTGGTCACCTGCTATTCCGGCTGGCAGGAGTACTGCATCGTACCGGGCGATGCGCCGATGATCTACAAGATCGAGCCGCGTGGCGTGCCGCTGCAGGCTTACCTGGGTGTGGCCGGCATGCCGGGGCGTACCGGTTACTGCGGGCTGGTGTATGTCGGCAAACCCCAGGCGGGTGAGACCGTGGTGGTGTCGGCAGCTTCCGGCCCGGTCGGCACCGTGGTCGGCCAGACCGCCAAGCAACTGGGTTGCCGGGTGGTGGGTGTGGCTGGCGGTGCGGACAAGTGCCGCTTCGTGGTCGAGGAGCTGGGCTTCGATGCCTGCGTCGATTACAAGGCCGGCAACCTGGAAGCGGACTTGGCCGCGGCCTGCCCGAAGGGTATCGATGTGTATTTCGAGAACGTCGGCGGGGATGTCAGCCGCGCGGTAGCCAAGCTGCTCAACCCCGGCTCGCGGGTGCCGATCTGTGGCTACGTATCGGCCTACAATGCCGAGGACGCGAGCAAGGTGGAAACGCCTTTCCATATCTTCGGCAAGCTGGAGAACCCGCCGGAGCACCGCTTCTTCCTGGTCACCGAATGGCAGGACCGCCACCAGGAAATCACCACGCTGCTCGCCGAGCAGGTCGCCAGCGGCAATATCAAGTATCGCGAGACGGTGGCCGAAGGCCTGGAGAATGCCGTCGAGGCGTTCAAGGGCATGCTCAAGGGCAGGAACTTTGGCAAGCAGCTGGTGCATATCGCCGACTGAGCCTGTCTGCCTGTGGAGTCCTCACTACAGCCATTGTGGGAGCGCCGCCCTCGGCGCGAAAGCTTCGCCGTGGGGCGCGGCTCCCACAGCTCCAAGGGGGCTTCATTGCTCGGCCTTGCTGGGGTTGGCGAGCACCTGCTCGCCGACAGGACCGTAACCGCTCCATCTCCGCAGGCGTAGCGCAGGTGCGCTACACCCCATTGCCATCAGCTCTTCGCCCACTCCGCTTCCTGCAGCGCCCGCCACATGATCTTGCCGGCGGGTGACTTGGGCAGGCTGTCGACGAACTCCACCAGCTTCGGACACTTGTAGGCCGACATGTTGGCCTGGCACCAGTCGAGAATCTGTTCGGCGCGGGTGTTCTCCTGGCCTGCCGCCAGCACCACCACCGCCTTGACCGTTTCCCCGCGTCGCTCGTCCGGCACCGAGATCACGCATACCTCCTGCACCGCCGGGTGGCTGTACAGCAGCGACTCGACCTCCGCCGGCCAGACCTTGTAGCCGGAGGCGTTGATCATGCGCTTGACCCGGTCGACCAGGAAGAAGTAGCCCTGCTCGTCGTAGTAGCCCAGGTCGCCGGTGCGGAAGAAGCGCTGGCCGTCCAGCTCGACAAAGGCCGCCTCGGTGGCCTCCGGGCGGCGCCAGTAGCCCTGGAACAGCTGCTCGCCACGCAGGATGATTTCGCCGACCTCACCGACACCCAGCTCATGCAGGCTTTCCACATCCACCACCCGCGAGTCCACGCCGATGATCGGAATGCCCAGGCACTGCGGCTTGGCTGCCAGCGGCGGGTTCATGTGCGTGGCGCTGAGGGTTTCCGACAGGCCGTAGCCCTCGGAATAGCTCAGGCCCAGCTTGCTCTCCAGCTTGGCAGCGATGGCCGCGGGCATTGCCGCACCGCCGCCGCCGATGGCCTGCAGGCTGCTTAGGTCGTACTGTTCGATCTGCGGGTCGGACAGCAGGTCCACCACCATGGTCGGGATGTTGCGCCAGGCGGTGATGCCGTGGCGCTCGATCAGCTGCGCGGCGGTGCGGCGATCCCAGCGGGTCATGATCACCTGGGTGGCGCCCAGGTAGATGGAAGCGTTCATGCACACCTGCATGCCGGTGACATGGAACATGGGTACCGACACCAACTGTACGCCGCCGTGCTGGCTGTTGCCCCACACCGAGCAATACACCGTGGTGGCCATGGCGCTGTGGTGGGTATGCACGCAGCCCTTGGGGTTGCCGGTGGTACCGGAGCTGTAGGGGATCACGCACAGGTCGTCCGGCCCGGCGGTCAGCGGGCCCGGCTCGTAGGCCGCATCCAGCGCCTGCTGCCAGGCGGTGAGGCCAGGCTGGTCGGGTATATCGGCGGACAGCGTCACTGCCTCGGGCAGGGCCAGGTCGGTCGGCTCGCGAACATACTCGCCATAGGCGCTGACCAGCACTTCCTGCAGACCGGTGTTGCCCAGCAGGCCGCTGATATTGTCCAGCAACTCGCGGCCGCACAGCGCCACCCGCGCTTCGGTATCGGCGATCAGGTACTCCAGTTCGGCCTTGCGGTTCATCGGGTTGACCGGTACCACCACCGCATTGGCGCGCAGGATGGCATAGAAGCCGATGACGAACTGCGGACTGTTCTGCATGTACAGCAACACCCGGTCGCCGGCCTGCACCCCGGCGCGTTGCAGGTAGCCAGCCAGCGCCTCGGCCTCGCGCTCCAGCTCGGCATAGGTCAGCGTGCTGCCGTAGTAGATGATCGCCGGGTGCTGTGGATAACGCAGCGCGGACACGCTGAGGTTGGAATACAGGCTGGTGGCCGGCAGGTCGAGGAAGTGCGGCACCAGGTCGGGCCAGACGGCGTAATGACGATCGAACATACGCAGGGACTCCGTGCAGACGGTCTTTATAATTGTCGAAGCGGACAAGCTAAGCATGCGGCGGGCAGCCGGGAAACCGTCAGAACCCACGGTGTTGATGGGTCATAAGCCAGGGCTGTTCACGGCAGGTACAAACGGAACTCACCGCCACCGAGCGTGCCGCCATTGTCCAGCTCGATGTAACCGCACTGGCCATCACGCTGGTGCAGGCTGGCGATGCACTGGCCGAAATACAGCCCCAGTCCGGTACTGCCATTGCTGACATCGGCATCGCGGGTGCCGGTGCCGTAGCGCCCGAGCATGTCGGCCGGATAACCCCGGCCGTCGTCGTTCACCGTGAGCAACAGCATGTCGCCGTGCAGGCTGGCCTGCAGGTGGATCGCCGAGTGGGCGTAGCGAATGGAGTTGTTGATCACGTTGCCGATCACCGAACCGATCAGCTCGGCATCCATGAAGAACAATCCGGCGCCCTCCACGCTGCAGCTGCCACGGATGCCCCTGGCCTGCAGGATGTCGGCATGGCGGGCCAGTTGCTCCTGCAGCAGCTCCTCGACCTCCACCCAGTCCGGGCGCAGCGGTAGCTGATTGATCTGCAGTTTGTACAGCCCGAGCATCTGCATCAGCATGCCGTTGAGGCGCAGCGACTCGTACTCGATCACGCCACGCTCGCCGGACTCGGCCAGCTCCGGCGGCAGCCGCTCGAGCCACTGGTTCCAGCTCTGCATCAGCAGGGTCAGGGAATTCTTCATGTCGTGCACGGTGGAGGCCAGTACGGTGGAAAAATCCAGCCCCTGGTGATCCCTGTCGTTCATAGTGCCTCCAGTCGTTCACGGAGTTTGCGGTAGCGTTCCTGACGATGATCGCCGGGAGGCATGTGGCTGGCGCGTTGCAGGCAGTCGCGGCATTCGTCCAGCAATCCTGTCGCGGGCTCTTCCTGCAACTGCGCCGCGGGCTGCCGGCCCAGCAGGCGCAGCAGCGACTGGGCGGTGTTCAGGGCAAAGCTGATATTGCGTGGCTGGCTGGCCAGTGCCTGGCGGAACAACTGCAGGGCTTCGGGATACTGTTTCTGCTGATAGAGGAGGATGGCCTGCTGGTTCCACTCCAGGGCCTGGGAGCCTGCTGCAAGAATCGCCGGGTCATCGGTGTGAGTGGCGATCTCGGCCAGCACCTGCGGATCGTCGCCATACATCTCGGCGCAGCTGCCCAGTACGCTGTCGGCCTGCTGCGGCTGGCCCAGCGCGCGCAACTGTTCGGCCACGCGCAGCGCCGCCGGGGCACTGAAGAAACCCTCCAGCTCGGCCAACTGTGCCACCGCCTGCTCCGCCAGCCGGCGCGCCTCGGCGCCTTGCCCGGCCTTGTCCAGGGTTTCGGCCTGGGCCAGTCGCGAACGCACTGCCAGCGCCGGATCGTCGCGCCAGGTACGATCCAGTTCACCGAGGGTCTGGCGGATTTCGCCCAGCACCCGTTGTCCGAGCACGTTGTCACCGGCCTGGGCCTGCAGGCTGGAGACCAGGTTCAGGTGGTTCTCCGGATTGCGGAACAGCGAATTGCGGCCCAGTTCCACCGCATGGCGAAAGGCCCGCGCCGCCTGCTCATGATCATCGTTGCGCTGCGCCAGCTCGCCCATGCGCTCCTGGCGCAGCAACGAGTTGGGTGAGATACGCAGCCCCTGCTGCAACTGCTGCTGCGCCTCCTGCGGATTGCCCAGGGCCAGTTCGGTGGCGGCCAGGCCGTCATACAGCGCTGGAATCATCGGGAACTGGCGAATGCCGTCCAGATACAGCGCCTGGGCCTGCTCCAGCTGGCCGTTCTCGCGCCACAGATCGGCCAGCGCGACCAGCGCCCAGGGCAGCGGGCGCTCGCTGATCAACATCTGCAACAGTTTTGCCTGCTCCTCGCGACGCCCCAGCGCTGCCAGGGCAGCGACCTGGTGCCGACGGCATTGCGGTGCATAGCGCGGGTGCTCGGCAAGGATGCGGCTGCACGCTTCCAGAACACCGCGCCAGTCACCCTGCCACTGCGCCTCCAGCACCGGTTTCAGCACGCTTTTCATGCCCAGTAGCCGATCCAGGCGCTGTTGCAGGCTGGCCAGGTTGAAGGGCTTGGTCAGGTAACTGTCCGGTTCGCACTCCAGCGCCGCCATGACCATGGCCTGGCTGCTCTCGGCAGAGATGATGATGAAAACACAGTGCGGACCGAGCAGGCGGTCGTGATGCAGCTCTTCCAGCACCTGCTGGCCGTTCTTGCCCTTGCCCAGGTTGTAGTCGTGCAGGATCACGTCGTAGTGGTTCTTGCGACACAGCGCCAGGGCTTCCTCGCCATTGGTCGCCGCATCGATGTCATTCACCCCCATCTGCCGCAGCATGCCGCTCAAGGCGGAGCGGAAGTCGGTGAAGTCGTCCACTATCAGGAAACGTTTATGGCTGTAGTCGATCATATCGGGGTCCGAACAGGTGCCTTGCGGCCAGCAGGGTGGTCGTCAAGGCATATTGCCATTATTCCGCGATGCGTGCCCGGTAATATGGCCAGTATGGCAGCAGATCGGCCTGGCGGGGATGCATTGCTTGGGGCGAGCGATTGTCGACAGCGGCGGGACTGGCTCATCAAATACTGTCGAATTGCCAGGTCTGTGGTGAGCATTTGGGCCGGAACAAATTTTGAATGATAAATTACCCATAAGTTGCGTCACGGTGCCTATAATGGCCGCAACCCTGCGTTTTTCAGCTTCATGGCTTGGCTGTTGGCCTGTTTGTCAGGCGCAGACTGGGTAGGGTGAGCAGGACGGAATTGGCGGCAACATGAATGATCTGAACAAAGTGCTGATTGTCGACAATGAGCCTTTCATTGTCGAAGAGTTGACCGAGTTTCTGGAGTCGCATGGGATAGAGTGCGTCAGCTGTGTTGACTCCACAGAGGCCATCAACCTGTTCCATGATGACGAGAGCATCGGCCTGGTGCTGAGTGACTACCGAATGCCGGAGATCAACGGCATCGAGCTCATTCGTCTATTGGGTAGAACCAAATCCCGGGATCGGCTATTCGAAAGCATTCTGTTCACCGGTGACGCCGATAAGGAAGACGTCATCGACGCCCTGCGTGCGGGTATTTCCGACTACTACCAGAAGCCACTGGATCTGCAGGCCCTGCTGACCGGCGTCAAACGGCTGCAGGGGGCGGTACGCCAGCGTGCGGCAGCACAGAAGCTGGGTGCCATTGGCGAACGGCTCAAGGAGATGAGCGACTCCTTGCAGGAATTGCAGCAGGGTGTGGAAACCCTGAGTGGCAGCCATCCCTCCGCCGAGCCGGAGCCAGTCGCCGGCAGGATGTCGGTCACCGACCTGCCCGGCTGCGCCAAGCTGTCCCCGCGCCAGATCGAAGTGGCCGAGCTGCTGGCCCAGGGGCTGACCAACTACCAGATCTCCTGCGAGCTGGGCATCTCGGAAAACACCGTCAAGCTGTATGTCTCCCAGGTGCTGCGGGCCACCAACATGCACAACCGCACCTTGCTGGCGCTGGCTCTGGGTGGGCGTCGGTAGCGCCCCAACCCGGGGTTGTCGCTCGACGACATGGCTGCCAGGCCACTCCGGCGTAGCGCCTGAACGCGGACCGGGGCGCGCGGATTTATAGGCGGATGGTGGAGCGCCCGCGCAGGATGGTGTTGCCGTCCTCATCCTTGGGCAGGCTGGGGATATCGACACCGAATACGGTCAATATCGGGATGATGGCGTTGTTGCGGTTGTATTCGCGTTGCAGGCAGACATGCAGTTGCATACGCTCTACGGTGCCCAGGGCCTCCGTTGCGAGAAGAGCGTGGCTGGTCTCCAGATTTATCCATTGCAGTCCGGTATCGGCAGGAGGAGCACAGCGTTCATCGTCTACCCAGCTCTCCGGCAGCCAACTGCTGTCCACGGTATCTTGCACAACCTTGCTGACAGATTGTTTATAGGCCACCAGCCCAATTGCCGGATCAATCCTGACCGCCGCGCGGGTTGCCTCTGCGCTGAGATGATTGAAGGTAAGGGTCAGCAGCAGAGGGATGCTGTAGGCGACGATCGCGTATAGCACGGCGAAAAACACCATGAACAGTACGGCGAATTCGATGGCAACTGCGCCCTGTTGTTGACGCCGCAGTCCGGACCTTCCTTGGTGTCGGCTCTGGCGATATCTGATAAAGGACATTCTTTATTCCCTGAAATGTCTAGCGCACCAGTTGCGGCGTGCCGCAGCTGATCGCATGCATGGTGACATCGGTGCGGCCCAGTTCCAGGCCGAGTGCATTGGCGAGGATAGTGGTCAGCAGGGCGCCGATGCCGTTGAGGATGGGCTTGAGCAGTGCCAGCACTGGTTTCAGCATAACGCACAGCGCACCAGAGCACGTGATTTCGGTGTTGTTAGGGTTGGCTAGATTCTGGCCGTCGCTATTGACGCTCATGCTGATGCTGTCAGGTTTGTCTTGGAGCAATTTGGCCAGGTTATGTTGAACGCAGCCGTTCCAGTTAAGCAGGGATGAGAGCAGTCCTGCACAGCTTAGGTAACCTTTACCTAGAGTGGGTATGCCTACAATATCCAGAACGCCGTACGGAATGCTGGTATAGGCATGAAAAGCTTCTGTGAAGGTCCCCTTTTTCCAAGCGCTGGGGGGGCATGCTCCCAGCACACAGGTTACGGGAATGCTGTTTGGGATCTCCCAGTTTGCACTTACCAGTGGTGGTAGAATCTGATCACCGTTTTCATCACGCTCATCACTACCTTGCAGGATCAGCTTGGTGACATTGTCCACATTATAGAAGCCATTAACTTTAGTGGCTTCCAGGTATTGTTCTGCTAGGCTGGCGATCAGTTTGTTTTGTGCCTGCTGGCTGTAATCCAGGTGGGGATCATCATTGACCGGTTTGCGGAACAGGCCACTGAGCAGGTCCAACAGACCACTGACCAGATTATCCACTGTGGTGCCGAGTGCAAGCGGGTTGACAGTAGTGGAGCGAGTTTCACCTGCAACCATGTCCAGTAACTCGTAGTCGTGTTCCAGCGCAGGGATATGTGTCTTGCCGCTGAGTACCGGAATATGCAACAGCCTGATCAGCTCGTCCTCCTGCAGGGCAACTTCGCAGCTGCCGCTGGTGGACCATTTTCCTTCCTCGGGCATTTTGCCAACGCAGGCATTGAGTATGTCTGTTTCCACCCAGATATCCGCAGTGGGCGTTCCGGCGTCACAGTGGATGGCCTCCAGGGTGCCTTCGCCAGATACCAGGTCGATCCAGATGGGTAGATTGATACGGGTGCCCAGTACGGTATCGGTCAGCCAGGCAAGAATGCCGCCCAGCAGCTTGTTGGTATCGACTCCAACATACAGGCGTATCTGGGCGTTGTAGGCCTTGGTGCCTACCGGCCCGATACCAATGGAAGGTGGTTCGACAATACCCAGTTCGACCTGTGCCAGCCCTAGGACGTTCAGCTCATTCACCTCCAGAGCACGACCATTGGCCCCGATCAGGATACCGGCACCCAAAAGATCGCCCAGGTTGATCTGGGTGTCCAGTGCGGCGCCCAGGCTGCCATCCGGGCTGGATTCCAGTTTCAGCAGGCCTGGTTGATCCTCGGTGCCGAACAGTTGCAGGTTGACATCCTTGAGGATAGGGCTGGTCAGAATACCCTGGCGCAGCAGATCCAACTGCGCCAATAGTACCGAGTCAGAGACTACTTGGGCTGATAAACCGATCAGACGGTCAAGGCCGAGCAGGCCCACTTCGGTATTGACCAGATCAACCAGTCCCTGAGGACTGAGAGCCTTGAGCTCATGGATGCCGACCTTGATGCCCAATGCCTTGAGCAGGCCGGCTGGGGTGATTTGAGCGCTGGCCAGACCATCGGAGTCGAGGACGGTCAGATGTTCCGGCTTCAGCCCCACGGTTTTCAGCAACTGGCCGAGTAGCTTGTTATCATTCAGGCGCAGCAGTTGCGCACCCACACTGAATGAGGCAGTGGGAGCTTCACGCACGGCGGTGGCTTCAGCTCTCAAGTCAACGGTGGGTAGGCGATCAAGCAGTTGTGCTATCAGGCTGTTTTGCACATTTCTGATGGCAGTGACTTTAACTGCCAGACCATCGGGGTCGACAGTGATGATGCGGCTTCCGTCGCCTGCGGCATCTCCCGGCGTTACCGTGGCGCATTGGGTGAGCAGCGGCTGCTCGCCTTCCTGTGGAAAGCCGTGTCGCAAAGCGCTTTCGTCAGCGTAGTTGGCAGCGTTGCCGGGTTCGGCGGCACAGTTGCCGTTTTCAAGACGTGCCACCGCTTCCAGTGCGGCCATATCGGCAATTTTCTGCAGCTTCCGCTGTTCCATATACAAGCGACCGCCATCTACTACCAGGGCCAGGAAAAGCAGAAGCATCAGCAGGGTGAAGGCGGTCAGAATGCTGAATGCACCTCGCTGGCTAGCCTTGAGCGAGGGTGGTGTTGTCAGGCAGGGCATGGTCGAACTCCTTGGCGGCAGCGCCCGGTCAGCGTTAACGTGCGTGAATCAGTGCAGTCGTATTGTCGTTTCACCGCGGATTTCTTTGGGCAGCGGCGGCCACTCAAGGTCGAGCAGGGGCAGGGTAATGGGCGTCAGGATCGCAGATGGATCGCCATGGCGAATGCAGGTACTCCAGGTATTGCCAGCAATCTTCAGGAAAGTATCTTCTCCATAGCCCGGGCATGGCTGTGCCCAGACGGCGGGCAGCCATGAGTCCTGTATGACCCGTTTGGCTTGATCTTTCAGTTCTGCATGTTCCAGTGACGCGTATTGCAGGCTGACTGCCTGACGTAGGGCTTCGGCAGAGAGTTCGTGGTAGGTGGCGCTGAGCAGGAGTGGGATGAAATACCCAACCATCCCATAAAACACCATGAATACCAGCACGAACATAAAGGCGAACTCGATACTGGCCGCGCCTCGCTGCCTCATCCTTGCTGTATGTCGCTGCATATCCTGCCCCACTGCCAAAAGCCCGGTTGGCAGGCTGTTTCAAGTCGCTGGTGTGTTGGCTGGTCAAGCCATTGGGATTTATAAGCTACGGCAGGGGTGGTGGAAATAATGACTTGTGACTATGCCTTAAGTGAGCTGCATCACTATGCCGGATGATTAGGACTGGCCGGTGGATCCTTCGCCTTCGCGAAGGATGACGGGGTGAGGGAGTGGCTTCAGGCAATTTCAGCACCCCGTCCGCCGACAACCAACTTGATCCAGATCAGCACCCGTTCGCCGGAACTGACCTAGGCTGTAGTGGATTCTGTGCTTGCGCAGAAGGCTGTTCCCTATCCACTGTCCAGGAGTGATTCCCATGGCTGAGATGATGAGGGCGGCAGTATTCGTCGAGCCCGGACGTATCGAACTGGCCGACAAGCCCATTCCCGACGTCGGTCCCAACGACGCGCTGATCCGCATTACCACCACGACCATCTGTGGTACCGACATCCATATCCTCAAGGGCGAGTACCCGGTGGCCAAGGGCCTGACCGTCGGTCACGAGCCGGTGGGGGTGATCGAGAAACTCGGCAGTGCCGTGCAGGGCTATCAGGAAGGCCAGCGCGTGATTGCCGGGGCCATCTGCCCCAATTTCAATTCCTATGCCGCCCAGGACGGGGTGGCGTCGCAGGATGGCAGTTACCTGACCGCCGATGGTCGCTGTGGCTGCCACGGCTACAAGGCCACCGCCGGCTGGCGCTTCGGCAACCTGATCGATGGCACCCAGGCCGAGTACGTACTGGTGCCCGACGCCCAGGCCAACCTGGCGCCGATTCCCGATGGCCTGACCGATGAGCAAGTGCTGATGTGCCCGGACATCATGTCCACCGGCTTCAAAGGGGCGGAAAATGCCAACATCCGTATCGGCGATACCGTGGTGGTCTTCGCCCAGGGGCCGATCGGCCTGTGTGCCACGGCCGGAGCGCGGCTGCTGGGGGCGACCACCATCATCGCCGTGGATGGCAACGATCACCGGCTGGATATCGCCCGGCAGATGGGCGCCGATATCACCCTCAATTTCCGCAACTGCGATGTGGTCGAGGAGGTGATGAAGCTCACCGGCGGGCGCGGTGCGGACTCGTCGATCGAGGCGCTGGGTACCCAGCAGACCTTCAGCCAGTCGCTGCAGGTGCTCAAGCCGGGCGGCACACTGTCCAGCCTGGGGGTGTACTCGGAGGACCTGAGCATTCCGCTGGGTGCCTTCGCCGCCGGTCTGGGCGATCATCGTATCAACACCGCACTCTGCCCCGGCGGCAAGGAACGCATGCGTCGGCTGATGAACGTGGTGGCTTCCAATCGCC
Organism: Halopseudomonas xiamenensis; assembly: GCF_014219065.1. Taxonomy (GTDB): domain Bacteria; phylum Pseudomonadota; class Gammaproteobacteria; order Pseudomonadales; family Pseudomonadaceae; genus Halopseudomonas; species Halopseudomonas xiamenensis. The sequence continues at coordinate 23,454 of NZ_JACLGO010000002.1, read as the reverse complement.
TGGACCTGGGCGTGCTGGTTACCCACGAGTACGGGCTGGAGAAGATCGTCGAGGCCTACGACCTGTTCGCCAACCAGCGCGACGGCGTGCTGAAGATCGCCATCAAGCCGTGAATGGCCCTTCGCCCTGGCTGGCCCTGGTCGCCAGGGCGCCGGGGGTGCTGCCCAGCTGCTGACGGAAGGCGGCGATGAAGGCCGAGGTGGACTCGTAGCCGCAGGCCAGGGCCACATCGGTCACGCTGCGGCCCTGGTCCAGCAGGGGCAGGGCGTGCAGCAGGCGCAGGCGCTGGTACCAGGCGCGAAAGCCGATGCCGGTTTCGCGCAGGAAGATGCGCGACAGGGTCTTTTCCGAGATGCCCAATTGCTGGCTCCAGTGCCGCAGGCTGATGCTGTGCTCGGGGTTCTGATACAGCTGCTCGCAGGGCGCCTGCAGCCGGGGATCGCTTGGCCAGGGCAGGAACAGGCCGGTACGCGGCGCTACCTGCAACTGGTCGAGCAGTACCTCGACCAGCCGCCCGTCCGCGCCATCGATCGCATACTCGGCCGGCACCTGGCCAAAGGCGCTGATCAGCTCGCGCAACAGCGGGGTGATTTCCAGCACCATGCAGTGATTGTCGGCCCAGTTGACCACCTGCGGCTCCAGATACAGGCTGCGCATCTCGGTGCGTGGCGAGCTGAGCACGGCGTGCGGCAGGTCCGGCGGCACCAGTATCGCCCGCTGCGGCGGAGCGAGAAAGCGCCCGCTGGCGGTGTGTACCGAGAGCACCCCATGGGTGGCATAGGACAACTGGGCCCAGGGGTGGCTGTGCCAGTCGGTGGCGGCCGGCCGTGCCAGGGATTCGACCCGGGCATACAAGGGGCGGGGCAGGTGCGGCAGTTGGGGGACCGCACGGTGCATGGGACTGCTTTGTCCGTTTCTCGACATTGAAGGCCCTGATCGCGTTAGTCAGAAAGTCTGCCCGACAGTAGACTCAAGCGTCCATCAGCGCAAGCTGTTCGTTGCCCAGGAGATAGACGCCATGGCTCGCCCCCGTTTCATACCCGACAATTTCACCCTCTGCCTGATCGCCGTGATGGCAACGGCGAGCCTGTTGCCGGTCCGGGACCAGGTGGCGGTGGTATTCGGCTGGGTCACCAACCTGGCGATCGCCCTGTTGTTCTTCATGCATGGCGCCAAGCTGTCGCGCGAGGCGATCTGGGCCGGCGCCACCCACTGGCGCCTGCATTTGCTGGTATTCAGCTGTACCTTCGTACTGTTCCCGCTGCTCGGACTGGCGCTCAAGCCGGTGCTGGCGCCGATGATGGGGCATGAGCTGTACCTGGGCATGCTGTTTCTCTGTGCGTTGCCGGCCACGGTGCAGTCGGCCATCGCCTTCACCTCCTTGGCCCGCGGTAACGTCGCGGCGGCGGTATGCAGTGCGGCCACCTCCAGCCTGCTGGGGATCTTCGTCACGCCCTTGCTGGTCATGCTGTTGCTCGGCGCCGATGCCGGCAGTGGCGACACCCTCGGGGCCATCGGCCAGATCACCGTGCAGTTGCTGTTGCCGTTCATCGCCGGGCAGATCGCCCGCCGCTGGATCGGCCGCTGGGTCGAGCAGAACAAGACCTGGCTGAAGAACGTCGACCAGGGTTCCATCCTGCTGGTGGTCTACGGCGCGTTCAGCGCAGCGGTGGTGGAAGGCCTGTGGCACAGCATCCCGCTGTTGCAGCTGGGTGGCCTGGTGCTGGCCTGCTGCATATTGCTGGCGGTGGTGCTGCTGCTGGTCGAGTTGCTGGCGCGGCGGCTGGGTTTCAGTATCGAGGACCGCATCACCATTCTGTTCGCCGGCTCGAAGAAGAGCCTGGCCACCGGTGTACCCATGGCCCAGGTACTGTTCGCTGGGGGTAGCATGGGCGCGATGATCCTGCCGTTGATGGTGTTCCACCAGATCCAGCTGATGGTCTGCGCGGTACTGGCCGAACGTTATGCTCGCCGCCCGGAAGCAGCGGAGTCGGCGCTGGAAACGACCTGACCGGGGCAGGCGCCCTGTGGATCGCGGCCGGTCTATGGGGCTTCTGACATGCGCAGGGTTCTGACCAGCAGCTCATATAGCCTGTCTACCGCCTCGGAGCCCTGTGAAACCCGGCTGCGAAAGGCGGATACCGCCATGGGTTCGAGCGGTCCGAGGCCATGTTCGCTGCCCAGGGTCTGCAGGTGCTCAGGTACGCAGGTACGCTGCACAGGACAGCACGGCCACCGCCAGGCCGCTTATGACCATGAAAGGCCCCCAGGGTCTCGGTATGCAGGTCCAGCGTGCGCCGGGCATAACCCAACAGCTCCTGGCTCTCGGCGGTGAGCTGGTGCTGGCGCGGACCGCGCACCAGCACCTGATGGATTATGCGTTTTTCTAAAAAACATTCAGAGTGCATAGTAGGGTGAAAGTGTTGTTCATGAAGCGAATGTGGTTCAGTTCACGCCGTTCTCTTCTAACATCGCTCTCTTCGCAACGCATCGCTATTTGGCGCAACACCCCCGTCATTTGGCACACACCCCGTCATCCTTCGCGAAGGCGAAGGATCCACAGGCCCCTCCGAGTCAGCCGGCACCCTGGATCCTTCGCCTTCGCGAAGGACGACGAGGTGAAAATGAAGGATGACGGGGTGAAAGTTGAGTAAACAGCATTATGCTCATGAGGTGCTCTGAAGTGATAAACGCTGATACTGAACTGCATCGGCTCGACAGAACATTGGTCTGGTCCGGCTTCAAGCAACTGGCGCCGATTTCGCTGTTCGTGATTGTCTTCGGCGCCGCTTTCGGCCTGGCTGCCGTGCAGGTCGGGTTGAGTGACTCGACCATCCTCGGCATGAGCACGCTGGTGTTCGCCGGGGCCTCCCAGTTTGCCGTGCTGGATCTGTGGGGCACGCAACTGCCGCTGTTCACCATGATGCTCACGGTGTTCGCCATCAATGCGCGGCATCTGCTGATGGGCGCCACCCTGTATCCCTGGTTGCGTTACCTGCCGGCGCCCCAGCGCTATGGCGTGATGCTCACCGCATCGGATGCCAACTGGGCCATGGCCATGCAGGCGTTCAGTCGCGGCCAGCCGGGGCTGGGGCTGTTGCTGGGTGGCGGCCTGGCGCTCTGGTCGTTCTGGATAGTCGGTACCTGGCTGGGTATCCATTTCGGCAATGCGATCAGTGATCCGGCGAGCCTGGGGCTGGATATGGTCATGGGCTGCTTCCTGCTGGCCATGGTGGTGGGTGGCGAAAGAAACCTGCGGATGCTGGTTATCTGGGGCATCGCTGCCATGGCCTCGCTGCTGGCGTACTGGTACCTGCCGGAAAACAGCCACGTGGTGGTAGGCGCGCTGGCGGGTGGCCTGGCTGGCATGCTCAGCGGAGGAGGGAAACGATGAATATCAGCACCACAGGCATGGGCGCGCTGGTCATTGTCCTGGTCATGGCCCTGGTGACCCTGGCAACCCGCTGGGGCGGCGTCTACGTGATGTCCTTCGTGCCGATCAGCGACCGGGTGACACGTTTCATCCACGGCATGTCCGGCTCGGTGCTGGTGGCACTGCTCACCCCGCTGGCGGTCACCGGCGACACCGGCGCCCGGCTGGCGCTGCTGACCACCGCGGTCATCATGCTGCTGTGGCGCAAACCCCTGCCGGCCATCGCCTGTGGCATAGTGGCGGCGGCGCTGGCACGGCAGTTCTAGCTGGAGCGCGGCTTGCCGGCAGGTCGGCCCGGGCTGGTCTATTGCTTTCGCCGGCCGACCCGCTATGGTATCTGCCACCGATAAAATCTTTTCAAATCAGAGAGATAAACATGGCCTTCAGCTTCGACCAGCTTTACCTGGCGTGCCAGAACGAGTGGGACGCCTATATTCAACATGACTTCGTCCGCCAGCTCGGTGACGGTACCCTGGCCGCCGATGCTTTCCGCCACTATCTGAAACAGGACTACCTGTTCCTCATCCAGTTTGCCCGCGCCTTCGCGCTGGCCGCCTATAAAAGCCCGACCCTGGATGACCTGCGCCAGGCCAAGGCCGGGCTGGAGGCGATCGTCGACCTGGAGCTGGGCCTGCATGTGCAGTATTGCCAGCAATGGGGCATTTCCGAACAGCAGCTGCAGGCGCTGCCCGAAGCGCGGGCCACCATGGCCTACACCCGCTACGTGCTGGACACCGGCAACCGTGGCGACCTGCTCGACCTGCATGTAGCCCTGGCACCCTGCCTGGTAGGCTATGGCCAGGTCGCCCAGTGGCTGAACAGTCGCAGCGAAACCCTGCGCGGGCAAGCCAACCCCTACGAAGCCTGGATCGCCATGTACGAAAGCGACGAATTCCAGAGCGCCACCGCCGCGGAAATCGCCTGGCTGAACCGCGAACTGGCGGATGTCTCGCCGCGTCGTTTCGAGCAACTGGTGCGCATCTTCCGCGATGCCACGCGGTTGGAGATCGACTTCTGGGATATGGGCCTGAATCAGCGGATGTGAGGTGCCCGCCGCCGCTGACCCTTGCATCGCCATTCGACGAACTGTCGGGCAAATGTCATCTGCCTGACATTGCCGGCCGGTGCAGCTGGCTATAGTGGGAGCAGGATACGATCGGAGGATTCGCCCATGAACGGCGCCCAAGCCCTGCTCCACACCCTCAAGGCCAGCGCAGTGGATATCTGCTTCGCTAACCCTGGCACATCGGAAATGCACCTGGTACAGGCCATCGGCGAGACTGATGGCATGCGCGCCGTGCTTTGTCTCTACGAAGGCGTGGTTACCGGCGCCGCCGACGGCTATGCGCGTATGAGCGGCAGGCCGGCCGCGACCCTGCTGCACCTGGGGTCGGGGTTTTCCAACAGCATGGCCAACCTGCACAATGCCCGACGCGCGGGTGTGCCACTGGTCAATATCGTCGGCGACCACGCCACCTACCATCTGCAATACGATGCACCCTTGACCAGCGACCTACTTGGCCATGTCAGACTACCCTCGGGCTGGGTTGGGGTGGCCAGCAGTGCCGACCAATTGAGTACGCTGGGCGCCGAAGCAGTCAGCCAGGCCTATGCCAACGGCGGCCAGATCAGCACCCTGATCGCTCCCGCCGACTGCTCCTGGAATCCAGCCGGTACGCCAGCAGCAGCGCTGCCACCAGCAACGCCGGCAGCGCCTGACGCCGACAGCCTGCAACAGGTCGCCAGCGCCCTCGGCAACGGCAAGCGTAGTGCCCTGCTGCTCGGTGGCCGCGCCCTGCGTGAACAGGCGCTGGAGATTGCCGGACGCATCGCCGCAGCCAGTGGTGCGGTATTGCTCTGCGAAACCTTCCCTGCTCGCCTGCAGCGCGGTGCCGGGCGTGTCGCGGTACAGCGCATTCCCTATCTGGCCGAGCAGGCGCAGGCCTTCCTGCAGGGCTATGAACAACTGATTCTGGTCGACAGCAAGGCGCCGGTGGCGTTTTTTGCCTATCCCGACAAGGCCAGCTGGCTGGCCGCCGAAGATTGCCAACTGCTCAGCCTGGCTGAACACCGGCATGATGTGAACGCCGCGTTGGAAGGCCTGGCCACGCTGCTCGGAGCCACCAGCCAGCCGGCCCAGTGCCAGCCGCCGATGATCCCGCCGCTCAAGGGCGGCGCGCTGAACATGGACAGCCTGGGACGCAGCATCGCTGCCCTGCTACCAGAGCAGGCGATCATCTCCGACGAGGGCGTGACCAACAGCGCTGGCGTCTACATGGCGACCCAGGGGGCCGCACCGCACGACTGGTTGACCCTGACCGGTGGCGCCATCGGTCAGGGCTTGCCGGTGGCCTTTGGTGCGGCACTGGCCTGTCCGCAGCGCAAGGTCATCGCCCTGCAGGCCGACGGCTGCGCCATGTACACCAACCAGGCGTTATGGAGCATGGTGCGTGAACAGGCCGACGTCACCGTGGTACTGCTGAACAACAGCAGCTACGCGGTTCTCAACGTGGAGCTGGCGCGGGTCGGCGGCAGTGCACCGAACGCCAAGACACTGTCGATGCTCGACCTGTCCAACCCGGTCATCGACTGGACGTCGATCGCCCGCGGCATGGGTATGCAGGCTGAGCGGGCCACCAGTGCCGAACGCTTTCACGAACTGTTCGACGAGGCGATGAAGACCCCCGGTCCGCGGCTGATCGAAGCGATCATCGAACCGGTGGCGACGTAGCCAGCCCAGGTGCAGCGCTGATCGAGCAGGGTGTGTGGGGAGCCAGCCGGCTCCCCACTCATTCTCAGTTGCCCAGCACCTTGCCCGGATTGAGGATGCCCTTGGGGTCCAGGGTCTGCTTGAGCAGACGCATCAGGGCGATTTCCCCGGCATTGCGCGAGTAGCCCAGGTAGGCCCGTTTCTCCAGGCCGATGCCGTGTTCGGCTGAAATCGAACCATTGAGTACCTGCAAGGGCCGGTAGACCAGCTCGGTAAGCGCGGCACGGTTCTCCGGGGTATCTTCGCCGACACTGATTGCCAGGTGCAGGTTACCGTCACCCAGGTGACCGAATACCAGCAGTCGAGCCTGCTCGCCCCAGGTCCTGCGCAGCGCCTGCTCCAACTCGCCCACATAGCGTTCCATGTGCCCGATCGGCAGGCTGATGTCATAGGACAGTGGCGAATTCATCGCCAGCATCAGCGCCGGAATATCCTCGCGGATCGCCCACAGCGCGTCACGCTGTGCCCTCGATTGAGCAATCACCGCATCCTCGGCCAGACTCTCCTCCATGACCCGCTCCATGGCCTGTTGGAACAGCTCGGTATCACGCTGCGGATCACTCCCCAGGGTCTCGACCAGCACGTAGTAGGGGAAGTGCGCGGGCAGCGGCGCAGCGTGGCGGCCCGAGTCGACCGCCACCAGCTGGTAATGGCTCTGCCACATCACCTCGAAGGCGCTCAGTTGTCCGCCCAATAACTCACCCGCGCGCCGCAACAGCTTGCCGAGGGCGGCGAACGAGCCAACCGCCAGCATCGCCGTCTGTTCGCTGAGCGGACGCGGCTGCAGACGCAGGCAGGCACGGGTGACGATACCCAGGGTGCCCTCGCTGCCGATGAACAGCTGCTTGAGATCGTAGCCGGCATTGTTCTTGAGCATGGCGTTCATCGAATCGAGTACGCTGCCATCGGCCAGCACCACCTCCAGCCCGAGCACCTGCTGACGGGTCATGCCATAGCGAATGACGCGGATACCGCCAGCGTTGGTGGCGATATTGCCGCCGATAGTGCAGGAGCCACGCGCACCGAGATCGACCGGGAACATAAGGCCCTCGGCCTCGGCGCGTTCCTGGATACGTTGCAGCGGCACGCCGGCCTGCACCGTCATGGTCGCGGCAACGGCGTCACAGTCTTCGATGGCATTCATCCGCTCCAGCGACAATACCAGCTCCTCGCCACGGGTCGCACAGCCCTGGACCAGGGTGGTCTTGCCGGCCTGCGGCACCACCGGCAGCCCTGCCCGGTGGCACAACCTCAGTATCGCCGCGACCTCGGCGGTATTCCGCGGCAGGGCTACGCCCAGCGCCTGGCACGGGTCGCGGCCAGTCCAGCTGTCGCTGCGCTGCGCCACATCGGCGCCGGTCAGCAGACCACTGTCACCTAGGATAGTGAGCAGTCCCGGTTGCAAGCGGTCGAATAGGGTCTTCATGGGGATACCTCCCGGGTAGTCGGAATGGGGCGCAGCCGCGGCGCCGGGTCGCGCACCAGGTCAGCGGTGATGGCCGCGATGCTGGCGCAGCCGCTCAGGGTCATGTCGCGTTCCAGCTCGGCGCGCAGCAATCGCAGCGCATGCTCGACACCGGCCTGACCGGCGACGGCCAGGCCGTAAAGGTAGGGCCGGCCGATGCTGCAGGCATTGGCGCCCATCGCCAGCGCCTTGAGAATATGGGTGCCACGGCGAATGCCGCCGTCGACGATGATCTCGATATCCGCTCCGAGCGCGGCGCGGATCTCCGCCACCAGTTCGATCGGCGCCGGGGTGCAATCGAGCTGGCGGCCTCCGTGGTTGGAAATGAAGATGGCGCTGGCGCCAATCTCCCGCGCGCGCCGGGCGTCGGCGACGGACATGATGCCCTTGATTGCGAAGGGCCCATTCCACTGGCGGATGATGCGCTCGGCATGCGTCCAGTCGAGCCGCCGCTCGAGCAGACCACCAAGGTAGCTGGCCATGTCGCGCTTGCCGTTCCGGCCTGGGCGGATGCGCTCGGAGAGGTTGGCCAGATCCCACTTCGGCCTGCTCAGGTAGCTCCACACCCAGCGCGGGCGGGCGGCGAATTGCAACATGCTCTTCAAGCTCAGGGCCGGCGGTATGCTCATGCCGGCGCGCGCCACCGCTTCGCGGTTGCCGCCGACCACGGTATCGACGGTCAGGCACATGGCCTCGTAGCCGGCGTTGCGCGCCCGCTCGATCAACTGGTTGTTGAGCTGCTGGTCGGTAACCACGTAGACCTGGAACATCTTCGGCCCCTGGCTGGCGGCGGCGATGCTTTCCAGGTCGGTGCTGGAAAAGGTCGAGGCGCAGTACAGGCTGCCGGCCTGCGCCGCCGCCCGCGCCACCGCCAGTTCACCGTCGGGATGAAACAGCCGGCTCATGCCGGTGGGTGCCAGTATCACCGGCCAGTCGATCTCGCAGCCGAACACCCGGGTGCGGGTGTCGATACGGCTGACATCCGCCAGCGCATGCGGTTGCAACTGGTAGTGATCGAAGGCGCTGGTGTTGTTGCGCAGGCTGTATTCGTCGTCGGAGCCACGCTCCAGATACTGGTAGACCGGCAACGGCAGGCGCCGCCGTGCCTCGTGGTGTAGGTCGGCGATATTGAGATACTGCTTCAGTGCAGGTGGCAGTGGCATGTACGGGCTCCCATTGGAATGGACCCCTCATCCTCAGCCGACCACGCTGGCCGGTCTGCAACCAAGGTTACAATCGTGCCGATTTGACCTTCATCAAGTTGCCCGGCGCCAGTCTGAACGACAATGGCTAGAGCCTGCTCCAACCGCCGAGCCGCCTATGCCTACCACCACCGATCTGCACAACTGGACCGCCAGCCTGCCCGCCGAGCTGATTCAACGCGTGCAGGAGCGCAGCTACCCGCGCCGCTACCGCGATGGCCAGGCTCTGTACCTGCCCGGCGAAACCGGCACCGGCCTGTTTCAATTGCTGCAGGGCTGCGTGCGCATCTGCAACTACACGTCCGATGGTCGTGAATTCGTGCTCAGCCTGTTGCATCCCGGTGACTGGCTGGGCGATCTGAGCCTGCTCGACGGCCTGCCGCGCGGCAACCACGCCATCGCCCAGGGCCAGGTCAGCACCCGGTGGCTGGCCAAGGCTGATTTCGACCTGCTGTGCCAGCATCACGCAGAAATCCCCCGTGCCCTCAACCGCATGCTGGCCCACCGTCTGCGCCTGGCCTTCAGCGCGCTCGAAGGTGCCAGCGTACTGTCGCTGAAACAGCGCCTGGTGCGCTATATCGAATACCTGGCGTTGACCGAGCCTGGCGAGCGGGCTGACCGCCGCCTGATCCGGGTCAATCAGGAACAGCTCGGCCTGCTGCTCGGCGCCGCCCGCCCGAGCGTGACCAAGGCGCTCAAGCAACTGGAGCGCGAGGGCTGGTTGCAGGTGTGTTATGGCGGCGTGTTGTTGCATGAGATGCCACTGTCAGATGGACCGCTGGGGGCGCTGGAACTCTGAATAGAAAATGGCGTTCACCGTTACCAGGCGCTCCAGCCTGGCATGGGGTCAGACGCTCGAACTCACTGCATCAACAGGCGCATTTCTGATGCTGTCTGCGGCTTCCACCCGATTGCGGCCACTTGCTTTGCTGACGTACAGCGCGGTGTCAGCACGAGCCACGCTTTCAGTGAAACTTTCCCCGGGGAGGTAGTGGCTGACTCCGATGCTCAGGGTGACAGCAGTATTCAGACCGAGCTGGCCCCAGTCGTGTTCAGCTACTGCAGCCCGCACACGCTCGGCAATCATTGCGGCCTGGTGGGAGTCGCTATCGGGCAATACTGCGAGGAACTCCTCCCCGCCCCAACGGCCAACATAATCGTCTTCGCGCAGGGCGCTCTGGATGATCTCGCTGATTTTACATAGGACGCGGTCGCCCAGGTTGTGCCCGAAGCGATCATTGAGCTGTTTGAAATGATCTACGTCCATCAACAGGAAAGCCAGCAACCGGCTGTGCTGGTCATGGATGGAAATGTCATGAGCAGCCATTTCCATCATATGCCGGCGGTTGAAAAGCTGGGTTAGCGGATCGGTGGTAGCCATACAACGCAGCCCCTGATGTGCCCGCTTCACCATGTTCATGTAGTAGACCGAGAGGTAGCTGGTCATTAAGAACAAAACGGCCAGATTGAACAGATGCACCCCGGTGAGAGCGCCATCCGAGATCGGCTGGATGGGGTCAAAATGCGTGGTGATGCTGAGTGCGGCATAGAATAGCCAGAGGCAGAGCACCGAAACGCCAGCCGTGCGTACCGATCGATTTCCGGCAAAAAGTGCCGGGATAAACATCAGGAGATAGTAGTGGAAACCACTGCCCCAGCCGATCAACACGGTGCCCAGTACGGTGTGTGCCAAGACTTCCAGCCAGATCAGTGCCAAGGCCAGGCGGTTGCGTCGCCGTTTCAGGGCATGGTAGGCAATCGCGTACATTGCGACGCTTACTACGTTCACCCATGCCAGAATGGGTGAACCAAGGTAATGAAAGATAAAGAAAAATGCGACGTCCACGCTGCCAGCCATGATGCAGCAGCGCCTGCACATCAGCCAGAATTGCGACTGCGGTCCATCCTTGACGCCGGTTGTATCCATGCACGCACTGCTCCAAACGTGATCTCATGCTGCCGTCAATCCCAATCGTAAGTGGGATGCCGGATAGCTGCAATCATCAATGTATCTTTCTGACACGGCCGGTCAAGGGCAGCCGGGATGCGCTTCTCGCTGCACCAGTGCTATTCGGTACATAGCTCTGCTCGACCAGGTCGCAGAATGAGCATCCACTCTGAGCAGTAGCTGAATGAAGTTGTATACTGCGTTGAACAGAGGAAATAAACCATGAGTACCCATTTATCACCGATCGTTTCCGAGTTCGATACCGAGGAGCAGGCAGCCAGCCATGATCGCTGGTTCCGTGCCAAGGTGCAGGAAGCGATGAACAGCACCAAGCCAAGACTGGCCCACGATGACGCCATGGCGAAAGTGAGGACGGAGCTTGAGAAGCGAAGGAACGCTCGTGCTGGCCGTCCGCTGGTCTGAGGAAGCCACCAGCGACCTGGTTGAGATCATCGATTACATAGACCAGCGTAACTCCATCGCAGCGGCCTCTCTACACGCAGAGATATTGCGCACTGTTGAGAGCCTTCCGAGCGCGCCCCTTATCTTCAGAGACGGAAGGGTACCCGGTACTCATGAGGCGGTCGTCCATCCAAATTATCTGGTGGTTTATCAGGTGGACATCGAGTTCATCGATATCCTGCGGGTGCTGCATGCTCGGCGGGAATACCCGTAGAGTTTTTTGACAGCTGCTCGGTCAGCGCATGGGGGGCGCCAGCCCAGATGACCCTCGCGTAACCAATTCATCCAACAGCGCCAACATGGCCTTCAGCGGCCAGATAAAATCCTTGCTGCCCTTCACTCCGCATGGCCGATCAGCGAGCCAGAAGCTGGCGTGATAAGAGCTGAGATCGGTCACTGCCAGGTTGTCGTACCACAGCAGGTGATCCAGCTGTTGCTTCATATAATTCAGCGTGCCTTGCACCGAGCGGCTGCAGGTGGTGTCGCACTGCAGTGGAGTGAGAGCACGAGCCGCTGTGTCCAGTTGCGCCTGATTTGCGCCGCCCTTGAGCAGGAGATTCATCAAGCCATCCTGAAAAAGGTAATCCAGTTCGGCAAAATCCGATTTGGTCAGACAGGTGAGCAGCACCGGCAAGCGGGTAGTGTCGTGGACGAACAACAGGCAGTTGCGCCGTTGCAGGCTAAGCAGGTTGGCGTGCCAGCCACTCAATGGGCTATCTCCAGTATCGTTGGCTGCCAGCGGTCGGGCTCGGGTATTCGGCAGCCGTCCGTTGGTATCGACCGGCAGTTTGCTGAACAGCTTTTGTGTGCAATGCAGGTGAATCATGGGGGTCTCCTGTCTGCGTCCCGGATCATCGAGTGTATCCCGCGCAACATCACGAATCTGGCGTGGCAGCATGGTGTAAATTCATCCACTTGGCGGCTGAATTTACACCATTTACTTCCCCACTTCCGCCCCTGCCAACGAGCGAACCTCCCCCACCTTCGGCTCCCCAACCGCATACTCCTTGGGAAACCGCCGTATCAACAGCGTCAAACCAAACCCCACTGACAGCACCACGAAAGTAAAGCTGAAAGCCGCGATGAAGCCGCCGGAGGTTTCTATCAACCAGCCGGCGATGGCGGGTCCGAGGAATTGGCCGAAAGCGAAGAACACGGTGGCAAAGCTGAACGCGATGGGGATGTAGCGGGGCGCTACCTGATCCGTCGCACTGGTCTGGATCAGCGCGAACAGGCCGTTGACCGAGGCGCCCATCACCAGGAAGTGGAAGAAGAAGTGGGGCAGGGTCTGGCCGATGATCGGCAACGCTACGGCTACCAGCACCAGGAAGATGCACATGGCCAGTGCGTTGCCCCGGCCCCAGAAGTCGGACAACCAGCCCCATAGCGGGCCGCCGGCGATGGACAGCAGGCCCATCATTGCCAGATAGCGTCCTGCGATGGCTTCGCTGTGGCCGCTTTCGACCATGAAGCTGATCATGAACACTGTCTGGACGATATAGCCCAGGCCGATGATGCCGTAGGTGGTAGCTACGATCAGTACCCGGGGGTTGCGGTAGATTCGCCACTTCACCTCCGACGGCAGGGGACCGGCGCTGCTGGTTTTGGGCTTGGGTGGGTTGCGTACGAACAGGGCGATCATGACCGCGACAGACAGGGCGGCGGCGGCAAACACGCCCCAGCTGACCCGCCAGCCCTGGTCGCCGAATACATCGAACAGAAAGGGCACCAGGACACCGGACACCAGGGTGCTGATACCGACGCCGCTGGTCATGTAGCCGATGACCAGCCCGCGCTGTTCAGGAAACCAGGTCGCCAGCAGCGCCACCATGGGTGCGAACGCGAAGGCGGTACCGAACCCCAGCAACCCCATGAGGAACATCACCAGCCAGAAGTGGCTGGCAACAGCCAGGCCCAGGAACCCCACCGTTACCGTCAGCATGCCGAACAGGATGGAGGCCTTCGCCCCCCAGCGGGCTGCGGCCAGGCCGCCGGCCATGACAAAGCAGACATAGCACAGGGCCGTAACGGTGCTGAGAATTCCGGCCTGCTGGTAGGACAGGCCAAGGTCTGCGCGCATCGCCGGCAGGATGATGCCGTAGGCCAGGCGGGCGAACCCGATCACGACCAGGGACGTAAGGGTGGCGCACAGTACGGTGACTGCCATGTTCGGGCGGTTGGGATTCTCAGACATCGGCGCTCTCTTGTTATCTGACGCTTCACAGCCGCTCAGGGTAGCAGTTTCCCGCTGGGGTGGCCGAGCGAGGCGCAAAGTTATCTTGCAATGAGCCGCGCAGGCCCCAGCGCAACGATATGAACCTGTCCTGCCCCTTCGCTGTCAATAATTCTGGCTGCACACCATTCAGCCTGACCCACGTTGCCCCCGGCGCGTGACTGGTGCTCAACAATAATGCTGGAGTTCACTATGAGTCTGAAACTGAAGTCAGTATTGCTCGGAATGATGGTTCTGTTCATGGCCGGCTGTAACACCATGGCAGGTGCCGGCAAGGATATTCAGCGTGGTGGCGAGGCGATCGAGGATAAAGCCGAGCGCAGGTAGTCCTGTAGAAGGCACGGCCACCCGCCCCGGGTGGCCTACCCATAAACCTGCTGAATACCCCCTCAATCTGGTGTTTGCCCGCATGGGCCGCCTACACTCAGTCGACATTGCAAGAGGCACGCTCGGCGTGCTGCCAACTCGACTCGGCAGGTATCCATGAAAACCAGAATCACAGAACTCTTCGGTATCGAGCACCCCATCATCCAGGGCGGTATGCACCACGTCGGCTATGCCGAACTCGCCGCAGCCGTGGCCAATGCCGGCGGGCTGGGCATCATCACCGCGCTGACCCAGCCCAGCCCCGAGGCGCTGGCCGAGGAAATCCGCCGTTGCCGGGAGATGACCGACAAGCCTTTCGGCGTCAATCTGACCTTCCTGCCATCGGTCAAGCAGCCGGATTATCCGGGCTATATCGAGGCGATCATCAAGGGTGGGGTCAAGGCGGTGGAAACCGCGGGCAACAACCCGGCCAAGTGGCTGCCGATTCTCAAGGAAAACGGCATCAAGGTGATCCACAAGTGCACCGCGGTGCGCCATGCCCTCAAGGCCGAGGCTATCGGTTGTGACGCGGTGAGCGTGGATGGCTTCGAGTGCGGTGGCCATCCCGGTGAGGATGATGTGCCGAACTTCATCCTGCTGCCGCGCGCCGCCGAGGAGCTGAAGATCCCCTTCGTCGCCTCCGGCGGCATGGCTGACGGACGCTCGCTGGCCGCCGCGCTGGCACTGGGCGCCGAGGGCATGAACATGGGCACGCGCTTTATCGCCACCCAGGAGGCGCCGGTACACGAGAACGTCAAGCAGGCCATCGTTGCCGCCAGCGAGCTGGATACCCGGCTGGTCATGCGCCCGCTGCGCAATACCGAGCGGGTGATGAACAACGCCGCGGTCGAACGTCTGCTGGAGAAGGAAAAACGCCTGGGTGCGTCGATCAAGTTCGAGGACATCGTCGAGGAAGTCGCCGGTGTCTATCCGCGCATCATGAAGACCGGCGAGATGGATGCCGGGGCCTGGTCCTGTGGCATGGTGGCTGGCCTGATCCATGACATCCCCAGCGTGCAGGAATTGATCGACCGCATCATGGCTGAAGCCGAAGGCATCATTCGCGAGCGGCTGACCAAGATGATCAACGGCTGAGAAGGAGGCTGGACATGAGTTTCGATACCCCTCTTTACCTGTGCGGCCCGTTGCGCGAACCCAAGCAGATGCTGGCGGACCAGGAATACAGCGGCCATACCTCGATCCACGATGACGATATGGCGGAAAAGCTCGGCTTCCGCGCCGGGCCGATCGAAGGACCGACCCATTTCAGCCAGTTCGTTCCCCTGCTGGCCGAGATCTGGGGGCAGGCGTGGTTCGAGCGTGGCTGTTTCTCCGCGCATTTCCAGAACATGGTGGTGGAAGGCGAGCAGGTCCGGGCCTTTGTCGAGCGGCCAGCGCCGGGCGCCAACCGGGTGCGCTGCTGGGCGGAGAAGGCCGATGGCACAGCCGTACTGGAAGCCAGTGCCAGCCTGGGGCCGGATGACGGTCCCACCCTGCTGGATGAGCGCATGGCCAGGCTGCGGCCGCCGGAGCGCCTGGTTATCCTGGCCGATCTGCATGTGGGTATGCAGGGCGCCGCGGATGAGCAGGTGCGCATGGACGCCGACCAGCATATGGGCAATCTGTATCCGTTCTCGCTGAACCAGAAGCTGGAGCGCATCACCGAGAACTCACCCTGGTATTCCAGCGCGGAGGGTTCTCCCTGGGGGCGGGCGATCATTCCGTTGGAAATGGTCAGCGTGCTGGCTGAATACAGCAGTGCGCAGGCGGCTTTCCCGGTCAAGCAGCCGGTGGTGGGGCTGTTCGCCGATCAGGAAATCCGCATGGTCGACGGACCCTTGTTCGTCGGTGAGGACTATCTGATTCGCCGGGAAGTGGTGGCATTGTCGGAGAGCAAGCGTACCGAGTCCTACTGGATTCGTACCCGCATCTATTCCGCCGATGGCAGTCAGTTGAAGGCGGAAATGCTGCTCAACCACGCGACGCTCAAGCACTCCTACGCGGGTTATCCGCAGTAGGATGCCCCGGAGGCGTAACGCCCTTGCGTTTCGCCCTGTGGTCTTGAGGTGGCTGCAAGCTCCTGTCGTCGAGCGGATGCTCGACAACCCAGGATCAGCTCGGAATGACCCGCGTCCGCCCGCGATCGTCGATGGCGACGAAGACGAAGGTGGCTTCGGTCACCTTGCGGCTTTCGTCGTGGCTGTGGTCTTCGCTCCAGACTTCGACCAGGATGGTGATCGAGCTGCGGCCGATGTCCTGCACCTGGCAATGGAAGCCGAGCTGGGCGCCGACCGGTACCGGTACCATGAAGCCCATGCGGTCGATGGCCACGGTGGCTACCCGGCCGCGGGCGATGCGCGCTGCGGTGCTGGTGCCGGCAATGTCCATCTGGCCTACCAGCCAGCCGCCGTAGATGTCGCCGAAACTGTTGCAGTCGCGCGGCAGGGCGGTGATTTTGAGTGCCAGTTCCCCCCTTGGCACCGGGTCTTGATCTAAGTCTTGCATGAACTACTCTGGATGATGTTGTAGTTGTTGTGCATGCTGGATAAACAGCGGTGATGGTCGTTGACAACACGAGCCCGCGTATCTTAAGGGATTGCGCCGAGTCGCTCAACGCTGAAAACAGTCAAAAAACATGGCGGCACAACGACAGTTGTTTTTAACCTGATTGTCATAATCCTTGAATAGAGTTGTCACATCGACTGCTGATACTGAGTCGCGTGTTGCTAACACTACCTCACCAGGAGAAAGACATGAAAATGAAGCGACTGTGCGCCGCTATTGCTGTTGCCGCTGCCGGGATGGCCGCAGGCAGCAGTTTTGCCGATGTTGATCCGAGTCTGAAGAGCTATGAGCGTGTTGGCGGTGTGTCCGGCAACCTGTCCAGCGTTGGTTCCGACTCACTGGCCAACATGATGACCCTGTGGGCCGAAGAGTTCAAACGCCACTACCCGAACGTCAACGTACAGATCCAGGCCGCCGGTTCCTCCACTGCGCCGCCGGCTCTGACCGAAGGCACCTCCAGCCTGGCGCCGATGAGTCGCAAGATGAAGGACAGCGAGCTGCAGGCCTTCGAAGAGAAGTACGGCTACAAGCCAGTCGAGATTCCCGTCGCCATCGATGCCCTGGCCGTATTCGCGCACAAGGACAACCCGATCAAGGGCCTGACCATGGCCGAGCTGGACGCGGTGTTCTCTTCCACCCGCCTGTGCGGTCATGACAGCAACATCACCACCTGGGGCCAGGCTGGCCTGGATGGCCAGTGGGCCAACCGCGACATCCAGCTGTACGGTCGCAACTCGGTTTCCGGCACCTATGGTTACTTCAAGGAAGAAGCCCTGTGCAAGGGTGACTTCAAGAACGGTGTGAATGAGCAGCCCGGCTCCGCCTCCGTGGTGCAGTCGATCAGCCAGTCGCTGAACGCCATCGGCTACTCCGGTATCGGCTACCGCACCTCCAGCGTCCGTACCGTACCGCTGGCCGCCGCTGAAGGTGAAGAATACATCGACGCCACTGCGGAAAACGCCGTTTCCGGCAACTACCCGCTGTCGCGCTTCCTGTACGTCTACGTGAACAAGGCGCCGAACCGCGAGCTGGCGCCCCTGGAGCGTGAATTCGTCAAGCTGATGCTGTCGAAGGAAGGCCAGGAAGTGGTATTCAAGGACGGCTATGTGCCGATGCCCAAGCGTGTCGTGGACAAGGTCTACGAAGAGCTTGGCATGTAAGCGAAGGACTGCGAGGGCGATGGATTGCCCAGCCCAAGGGGTGTGCATCGAGCACACCCCTTTTTTGCCTTGGTTCTGTAATTAATCTGTCATATTGACCCTGTAGGGTGTGCGGCCATGACTATGCAATCATCACCCCAAGACACCCGTATCGACTTTGACACCAAAGCGATGCAACGCCACCGCAAGGTACGTCACTTCAAGGATCACTTCACCCGCTGGTATGTGGCGGTTGGTGGCCTGGGTGTGATTGCTGCCATCTTGCTGATCTTCCTCTACCTGCTGTCCGAGGTGCTGCCACTGTTCAGTGGTGCCGACCTGGAGGAGCGCACCCGCTACCAGCCGAGCTGGGCTGCCGACAGTGGTGCGCCATTGCTGTTGGCCATGGAGGAGCAGGCCGAGGTCGCCGTGCGTCTGGCCGACAGTGGCCAGCTGGCATTCTTCCGTACCGCTGACGGCTCGCTGATCAGCGAGCAGCAACTACCGATCCCTGCTGGTGTGCAGATCACCAGCTTCAACATGGAAAGCCCCACCTCGCGCCAGTTCGTGGTGGGCCTGAGCAACGGCCAGGTCATCATCGGCCGCCACGACTACCGGGTCACCTACCCGGATGACAAGCGCCTGATCACCCCCTCGCTGGTCTACCCCTATGGCAGTGAGCCCATGACCCTGGACGAACAGGGACGCGCGTTGGACAGCGTGACGCTGCGGGTCAACGGCGACAACATGGCGCTGGTCGGCAGTGTCGGCCGTGAACTCATCTATACCCGTATCAGCAGCCGCGAGAACCTGATGACCGGTGAGGTCAGCATGGACCGCCGGCAAATCCCGCTGGCGCCGGTCAGTGGCGATATCCAGAAGATCCTGGTCGACCCGCTGCTGCAGTGGATGTATGTGTTCAATGGCGACCAGTACGTCAACGTCTACGCGCTGCGCCAGGACGGTAACCTGCTGGAGCGCTATGCGGTGGTCGAAGGGGCCGGTCGCAAGGTGACCTCGGCCAATCTGTTGCTGGGCGGCATTTCGCTGATCATCGGCGACAACCAGGGCAACCTGGCCCAGTGGTTCATGGTCCGCGGCGAAGGTACCTCGAAGCTGACGCATATCCGCAGCTTCGATGCGCAGAAGGGTAACGCCATCCGCGATATCCGCGCCGAGGAGCGGCGCAAGGTGTTCCTGGCCGCCGATGACCAGGGCCGGCTGGGCTTCTACAACACCACTGCACACCAGAACCTGATGGTTCAGCCAGTGGACCAGGGCCCGGTGTCGGCCTACAGCATCGGACCGCGTGCCGGCGATCTGCTGGTCGAGCATGCCGATGGCCAGATCAGCTTCTGGAAGGTCGACAACCCGCACCCGGAAATCTCCTGGTCGGCGCTGTGGGGCAAGGTCTGGTATGAAAGCTATCCCGAGCCCGACTACATCTGGCAGTCGAGCTCCGGAACCACCGAGTTCGAGCCCAAGCTGAGCCTCTCGCCGCTGACCTTCGGTACGCTCAAGGCCGCCTTCTACGCGATGATCCTGGCAACCCCGTTGGCGATTGCCGCAGCCGTGTACACCGCCTACTTCATGGCCCCGGCGATGCGCCGCAAGGTCAAGCCGGTGATCGAGCTGATGGAAGCGCTGCCGACGGTGATTCTCGGTTTTCTCGCCGGGTTGTGGCTGGCGCCCTTCCTCGAGGCCAACCTGCCGGGCGTGGTCAGCCTGCTGATCCTCACGCCGATCGCCTTCCTGGCCTTCGCCTTCGCCTGGAGCAAGATGCCGGAGAAGGTGCGCTTCCTGGTGCCCGATGGCTGGGAAGCGTTGTTGCTGGTCCCGGTGCTGCTGGTCATCGGCTGGCTGTGTTTCCACATGAGCATCTACCTCGAAGCCTGGTTCTTCGGCGGTGACATGCGGGTGTTCCTGACCCATGAGATGGGCATCAACTTCGACCAGCGCAACGCCCTGGTGGTTGGCCTGGCAATGGGCTTTGCGGTGATCCCGACGATCTTCTCGATTGCCGAGGACGCGGTGTTCAGCGTGCCGCGCCACCTGACCCAGGGTTCGCTGGCACTCGGCGCCACGCCCTGGCAGACCATGAGCAAGGTGGTCATCCTCACCGCCAGCCCGGGGATCTTCTCGGCGGTGATGATCGGCATGGGCCGCGCCGTGGGTGAAACCATGATCGTGCTGATGGCCACCGGCAACACCGCGATCATGGACATGAACATCTTCGAGGGCATGCGTACCCTGTCGGCCAACATCGCCGTGGAAATGCCCGAGTCCGAGGTCGGCAGTACCCACTACCGGGTGCTGTTCCTGGCGGCGCTGGTGCTGCTGAGTTTCACCTTCGTGATGAACACCTTGGCTGAACTGATCCGTCAGCGCCTGCGCAAGAAGTACGCATCGCTCTAGGCCCACGGACAACAGGAATCGACACAGTGAAACAGAATACTTTCAAAGCCTGGTGCAAGAGCGGCAATCCGTGGATCTGGATGAATGCCGGCGCGGTGGCGATTGCCGTGGTCATGACCATCGGCCTGCTGCTGCTGATCGCCGTGCGTGGCCTGAGCCACTTCTGGCCGTCGGATGTGATCGAGGCGGAATATCGCATCCCCGGCCAGGAAGCGCTGGTCATCATGGGCGAGGTCAACTCCCGCGAAGATGTGCCCACCGCGCGTCTGGCCGGCGCCGGCCTGCCGGTGGACCCGGAGCGTGACGGCTTCATGGAGCGTGAGCTGATCAAGGTCGGCAACCGCGATCTGTATGGCGCGGATTTCCGCTGGATCGTCGGCGAATGGCTGGAGAACACCCGCACCCCGGAAGATGTCATCGTCATCGAGCGCCGCGAGTGGGGCAACTTCTATGGCTACCTGGTGGACGTGCGCCAGAATGGCGAGATCATCGCGCAGGGTGAGCAGGCCTGGCCGGCGCTGCAGCAGGCGGTCAAGCGCGCACTGGCTATCCAGGACGATATCAAGCACCTGGAGAAGCAGGAGATCGGCCGCATCAACGCCGGTCTGGAGCGTCTGCGTCTGCGCGAGCGGGGCTATGAGCTGCGCAACGAGCTGACCCCGGAGCGCGAGGCGGAGTTGAATGCCGAGCGTACCGCGCTGAACAATGAGTATGCCGAGCTGGAACGGCACCTGATGGAGCTGTACCAGCAGTTCAACCGCGACAGCCTGATGGCGCGGGTCCCGGACGGCCGCGAGAAGGAAATCAGCCTGGGCAAGGTGGTGCGGGTGTTCCAGCCCAACAGCATGGGCGTGCTGCAGAAGACCGGTCACTACTTCGCCAAGCTGTGGGAGTTCGTCAGCGACGAGCCGCGCGAGGCCAACACCGAGGGTGGTGTGTTCCCGGCGATCTTCGGCACGGTGATGATGGTGCTGATCATGTCCGTGGTGGTGACCCCGTTCGGCGTACTGGCGGCTGTGTACCTGCGCGAGTACGCCAAGCAGGGCGTGGTCACCCGGGTGATCCGCATCGCGGTGAACAACCTGGCCGGGGTACCTTCGATCGTCTACGGGGTATTCGGCCTGGGCTTCTTCATCTACTTCCTCGGCGGCAGCATCGATTCGCTGTTCTTCCCCGAGGCGCTGCCGGCGCCGACCTTTGGTACCGGCGGCATGCTGTGGGCCTCGCTGACCCTGGCGCTGCTCACGGTGCCGGTGGTGATCGTGTCCACCGAGGAAGGCTTGACGCGCATCCCGCGGTCGCTGCGCGAGGGTTCGCTGGCACTGGGCGCGACCAAGGCGGAAACGCTGTGGAAGATCATCCTGCCGATGTCCAGTCCGGCGATGATGACCGGCCTGATCCTGGCGGTGGCCCGGGCCGCCGGTGAGGTGGCACCGCTGATGCTGGTCGGGGTGGTCAAGCTGGCGCCGTCGCTGGCGGTGGATGGCAACTACCCCTACCTGCACCTGGATCAGAAGTTCATGCACCTGGGCTTCCATATCTACGATGTCGGTTTCCAGAGTCCCAACGTCGAGGCCGCACGCCCGCTGGTATACGCCACGGCATTGCTGCTGGTGGGCGTGATTGCCACATTGAACTTCTCGGCGGTAGCGATACGTAACCATCTGCGCGAAAAATACAAAGCGCTGGAAAACTGATCGTCTCAACCATTACGACGCGGATACAGATTATGTCCAATAGCAGCAAAACCCATGCAATGGATATGAGCGCCCTGGGTCGCTCGCAGCAGGAACTGAGCATGGATCAGGAAACCATCGCCCTGGATGTGCCCGGCCTGAGCCTGTTCTACGGCAACAAGCAGGCGCTGTTCGATGTCAACATTCAGATCCCGCGCAACCGGGTGACCGCCTTCATCGGGCCCTCCGGCTGCGGCAAGTCGACCCTGCTGCGCTGTTTCAACCGGATGAACGATCTGGTCGATGGCTGCCGTATCGAAGGCGAGATCCTGCTCGACGGCAAGAACATCTTCGCCAAGGGTGTGAACGTCTCCAACCTGCGCCGGCGCGTGGGCATGGTGTTCCAGAAGCCCAACCCGTTCCCCAAGTCGATCTACGAGAACGTCGCCTATGGCCTGCGTATCCAGGGCGTGAACAGCAAGCGCACGCTGGACGAGGTAGTGGAGTGGGCGCTCAAGGGCGCGGCGCTGTGGGACGAGGTCAAGGATCGCCTGCATGAATCGGCACTGGGCCTGTCCGGTGGTCAGCAGCAGCGTCTGGTGATCGCCCGCACCATCGCCGTGGAGCCGGAAGTGCTGCTGCTCGACGAGCCGGCCTCGGCTCTGGATCCGATCTCCACGCTGAAGATCGAGGAACTGATCAACGAGCTGAAGGAAAAGTTCACCATCGTCATCGTGACCCACAACATGCAGCAGGCCGCGCGCGTATCGGATTACACTGCCTTCATGTATATGGGCGAACTGGTCGAGTTCGGCGACACCAACACGCTGTTCACCAATCCGACCAAGAAACAGACCGAAGACTACATTACCGGCCGCTACGGCTAACCCCTGGGGAGAGTCGCCATGAATAAAGACATAGACAGCTTCACGCAGCATATTTCCCAGCAGTTCAACGAGGAGCTGGAGTCGCTGCGCACGCGCCTGCTGGAAATGGGCGGCCTGGTCGAGAAGCAGGTACATGACGCGGTGACCGCGTTGATCGAGGCCGATGGTCAATTGGCGGACAAGGTGCGCGAAAACGACAAGGCTACCAACGCCATGGAGCGCCAGATCGACGAGGAATGCATGCGCATCCTGGCGCGGCGTCAACCGGCGGCCAGCGACCTGCGTCTGGTGGTGAACATCAGCAAGATCATCGTCGATCTGGAGCGCATCGGCGACGAAGCCTCGAAGATCGCCCGGCGTGCGCTGCACCTGATCGAGGAAGGCCAGGCGCCCCGTGGCTACGTGGAGTGCCGGCACATCGGCTACCACGTGCACAAGATGGTGCAGCAGTCACTGGATTCCTTCGCCCGCTACGACAGCCAGCAGGCCCTGGAAGTGGCCCGCGAGGACAAGATTGTCGACCAGGAATACAAGACCGCGATGCGTGAGATGGTCACCTACATGATGGAAGACCCGCGCTCGATCAGCCGGGTACTGAACATCCTCTGGGTGCTGCGTTCGCTGGAGCGGGTCGGTGACCACGCGCGCAACGTCGCCGAACACGTGATCCATATGGTCGAAGGCACCAACGTCCGCCATCTGGGTCTCAAGCGCATGGCCGAGCAGGTGCAGAAGAACAACCAGAGCCAGGCCCCAGACGCTGACTGAGGAATACGCTGCGGTGTGTGGGCACCTTGACCGCCTTTGGCAAACACCGTCATTGCGTATAGGGACTCCTCCCCGGTTGCAAGCTCCGATGGTTGAAAAACATAAAGCCGATGCGTGCGTATAGT